>NZ_FTNF01000062.1 GCF_900156065.1 Micromonospora avicenniae
TGTGCTGTCCAGGGACGTTGGTCAACCTGGTGATGGGTGGTAGGCCGCCGATGGCTGAGTGAGGCCGGTGGTGATTGTAGTGATGCAGGAAGGCTGGTAGGGCCTTCCTGCGGGCTTGTTCGCTGTTGTAGAAGCGGGCGATGGCCCAGCCGTCGGTCAAGGTGCGGTGGAAGCGCTCGACTTTTCCGTTGGTCTGGGGCCGGTAGGGGCGGGTCTTCTTCGGCCGGATGCCGAGGTCGGTGCAGGCGTCACGCCAGGCGAAGGATTTGTAGGCCGAGCCGTTGTCAGACAGCACCCGTTCGACGGTGATGCCTCGGGCGGCGAACCAGGCGACGGCGTTGCGCAGCACGTCGATCGCGGTCGCGGCTTTCTCGTCATCGTGGATCTCGGCGTAGGCGACGCGGGAGTGGTCGTCGATGACGGTATGCACGAACGCGGTACCGATCTTCGGTTCGTAGGTTTTGCTGCGGGCGCCGGTGCGTCCGGCTGTGGCCTCACGGTTGCGTCGGCCCTGGACTCGGCCGACGTAGCGCCAGCCGCCGCCGTCAGGAATGCTGCCGTATTTGGTGACGTCGACGTGCAGCATCGCCCCGGGCCGGTCGTGTTCGTAACGCCGGACGGGTTCGCCGGTGACCCGGTCGATATGGCTGAGCCGGCTGAGCCGGCAGCGGGTCAGTACCGCATGCACGGTCGAGGCCGGTATACCGAGCCTCCCGCCGATCTGCACTGGGCCCAGCCGCTGTTTCCACCGCAGATGCACGATCTTGCGGACCACCGGCCGTGGTGTCCGGGCCGGGCTGTGATGCGGACGTGACGAACGGTCCTGCATCCCGGCCTCGCCCTGCTCGGCGTAACGCTGAGCCCATCGTTTAGCCGTGCGCCAGGACACGTCATAGCGTTCGGCGGCCCGGGCGACCGGCCAGCGTTCGTCGATGATCAGACGCGCCAGCCGCAGACGCGCGCGTGGAGTCAAAGCAGCATTACGGTGGAGCATGAAGGCCTCCTGGTTGCGGAGCGGTTCCTAGACAGCTCCACTCCACAACCGGAGGCCTTCACCAGTCCAGGATCTAAATCAGGTCGTCACACAACCTCGACCAACCTCCCTGGACAGCACACCTAG
>NZ_FTNF01000061.1 GCF_900156065.1 Micromonospora avicenniae
CTAGTGCCGCATCAGGCAACCTTTGCCCTGTCGTGCGGGTGACGCGCCGTCCGGGTGCTGGTCTGGACGGCGTGGTGTCGTCAGGCTGTCCGGGTGGTGGACCGTGTACGTGTCCGTGAGATCGATGACGATGAAGGCCGGCACCTGTTGCGGATCATCCGTCGGGGTACCGGGTCGGTGGTGACCTGGCGGCGGGCCCAGATGGTGCTGCTGTCCGCGCAGGGCATGCCCGTGGCAAAGGTCGCGGAGGTGACGTTCACCAGCGCGGACCGGGTCCGGGACGTGATCCACAACTTCAACGCCGACGGCTTCGACTCGCTCTACCCGAAGTACAAAGGCGGCCGGCCCAGGACGTTCACGCTGCCCGAGCGGCGTGAGATCAAGAAGATCGCCAAGTCCAAGCCGGCCGAGCACGGCCTGCCGTTCTCGACCTGGAGTCTGGCCAAGCTGGCCGACTTCCTGGTCGCCGAGGGGGTGGTCGACGACATCAGCCACGAGGGCCTGCGGGTCCTGCTCCGCGAGGAGGGCGTGTCGTTTCAACGGGTGAAGACCTGGAAGACCTCCCGCGACCCGGACTACGCCGCGAAGAAGGCCCGCGTCGAGCACCTCTACGCGATCGCCGACGGCGAAGTCAGACCCGAGGCCGGCGAGCCCGAGGTCGTGTTCTGCCTGGACGAGTTCGGCCCCTTGAACCTCCAACCCCACCCGGGACGGCAGTGGGCCGAACGCGGCGGACGGCACAAGGACCCCGACCGGCAGCCGCGGGCACGCCGGCGGGCGACCTACACCCGCCCGCACGGCGTCCGGCACCTGTTCGCCGCCTACGACCTGGGCACCGACCGGCTCTACGGCCACATCAAGCCGAGGAAACACCGCACGCGGTTTCTGGAGTTCTGCCGCTACCTACGCAGCCTGCACCCACCGCAGACCCGCATCGCGATCGTGCTCGACAACTACTCCCCGCACCTGAGCACGAAGAAGGACACCCGCGTCGGCGACTGGGCCACGGCCAACAACGTCGAACTCGCCTACACACCAACCAACAGTTCCTGGCTCAACCGGATCGAAGCCCAGTTCACCGCCCTGCGCTACTTCACGCTGGACGGCACCGATCACAGCAGCCACAAAGAGCAGGGCAGCATGATCCGCCGCTACATCATCTGGCGGAACAAGCACGCCGCCGACGAACGCCTACGCGAGGTAGTCAACAGGGCAAACGTTGCCTGACGCGGCACTAGC
>NZ_FTNF01000060.1 GCF_900156065.1 Micromonospora avicenniae
GGTGACAGTTTCAGTCACGCGGCCTGACTGGCCGGTGGGGTCATGTTGGTCTCGTACTCGATAGGGGTCAACCGGGACAGGGATCGTTGGCGTCGGCGGCGGTGGTAGGTCCGTTCGATCCAGGTCACGATCGCGGTCCTGAGCTGCTGCCGGGTCGTCCAGGTTCGGCGGTCGAGGACGTTGTTCTGCAGCAGGCCGAAGAAGGATTCCATGGCGGCGTTGTCGCCGGCGGCGCCGACCCTGCCCATCGACCCGGTCACGTGGTGCTGGTTGAGGGCACGGAGGAACTTCCGGCTTCGAAATTGCGACCCGCGGTCGGTGTGCAGCACGCAGCCGGCCACGTCACCACGGCGGGCCACAGCGTTGTGCAGGGCGTTGACGGCCAGCCTCGATTTCATCCGTGAGTCGATGGAGTAGCCGACGATTCGGTTTGACCACACGTCCTTGATCGCGCACAGGTAGAGCTTGCCCTCGGCGGTGCGATGCTCGGTGATGTCGGCCAACCACAACCGGTTCGGGCCGTCCGTGGTGAAGTTGCGGCGCACGAGATCGTCGTGCACTGGCGGACCGGCCTTGCCGCCCTTGCCCCGACGCTTCTTCTTGCTGAACGCGCTCCACCAGCCCATGCCAGAGCAGATTCTCCAGGCGGTGCGCTCCACCATCGGCTGGCCGGCAGCGCGGGCCTCATCGGCCAGGAACCGGTAGCCGAACTCCGGGTCGTCGCGATGGGCGTCGAATAACGCGTCCGCCCGATACGCTCCAGCCAGTTCAGCGTCGGTGACACGGCGGGCAAGCCACCGGTAGTAGGGCTGGCGAGCGATGTTCAATACCCGGCACGTCACCGCCACGGGGATCCCATCGGCGGCCAGCTCGCTCACGAGCGGGTAGAGCCTTTTCCCGGCAGATGCGCCTGCGACAAGTAGGCAGCGGCCCGCCGCAGGACCTCGTTCTCCTGCTCCAACAACCTGATCCGCTTACGGGCCTCGCGCAGCTCGGCTGACTCGCCACTGGTCGTGCCGGGCTTCGCGCCGGCGTCGACGTCGGCCTGGCGCAGCCACTTGAACAACGTCATCGGGTGCACCCCGAAGTCCTTCGCGATCTGCTCGACCGTCACGCCTGGCTCGCGGTCACGGGCCACCCGCACGACATCATCACGGAACTCTCGGGGGTAGGGCTTGGGCACAGCGACATCCTTCCAGCCCGCCACTAGGGCAAGCCATCTCAGATGTCACCTATCGGTGCAGCAGACCC
>NZ_FTNF01000059.1 GCF_900156065.1 Micromonospora avicenniae
TAGGGGATCTTGTCGCGGAGCATGGCGTATAGGACGTCGCAGCGGCGTCGGGCGAGGCAGATGAGGGCGGCGTTGTGGCGTTTTCCTTGGGCTCGTTTGCGGTCGTAGTAGGCGCGGCTGACTGGGTCTGCGAGGGCGGCGAACGCGGCGAGGAAGAACGCGCGTTTGAGGTTCTTGTTGCCGCCTCGGGGTGGGTGTTCGCCGCGGATGCTGCTGCCGGAGCGGCGGGTGACGGGGGCGAGGCCGGCGTAGGCGGCGAGGTGCCCTGGGGTCGGGAAGGCGGTGCCGTCGCCGACTTCGAGCAGGATCCGGGCGGCGGTCCTGACACCGATGCCGGGCATCGACGTCAGGACCGGGGCAAGAGGGTGCACATCAAGCATCCTCTCGACCTCGCCGGCGACTTGGTCGCGCTGGCGCAGGACGTCGCGGAGGCTGTCGGCGAGACGGGGCAGGATCTTCTCCGCGGCTTGGGTGCCGGGGACAGTGACGGTCTGCTCGTCTAGTGCGGTCATGATCTGCTCGACGAGCCGCTCACCCATGCGCGGGGCGTGGACGGCGGCGATCGAGGTCAGTTTGCGGCGGCCGGCATTGCGGAGTCCGGCGGGTCCGCCGCAGCGCGACAGCAGCTCCAGGACCGCCTTGTGCTGCACTTTCGGGCCGAGGACCCGTTCCAGAGCGGGATGGATCTGGGTGAGCAAGCCACGGATCCGGTTGGACACGCGGGTGGCTTCACCGGCGAGATCGTCGTCGAACCCGACGAGGACTTCCAGCTCGGCGAGGGTCTCGTCGCCGACGTCGACCCGCCGCAGCGTGTGCGGCAGGGTGCGGGCGGCATCGGCGATGACGTAGGCATCCCGGGCGTCGGTCTTCGCCGTGCCGGGGTGAAGATCGGCGATGCGGCGCATGGCCAGGCCGGGCAGGTAGGCCACCTGATGACCGCACGCCCGGGCCACCGCGACCGGCAGGGCGCCGATCGAGGCGGGCTGATCAACCACCACCAGCACCCGACCGTGGCGGGCGAGTTTGTCGAACAACTGCCGCAGCCGGGCTTCGGTGTTCGGCAACGCCGCGTCATGCAGCCGCTTGCCGGCCGGGGTCAACCCGACCGCGTGGTGATCACCCTTACCGACGTCCAAGCCGAGGTAGACGCCGTATCCATCGTTCACCAGACCGCCTCCACGCACCGTCCGTGGCCTCGGCCGCAGTCAGGGCGTCGGACTGCCGGCAGCCACGTTACGAAGAGACCTACCCCAACACGGGTGGCCGTGTCCCTATCAGCGGTCCGCCGACGCCACCCGACCCGGCGACAACACCCCCCGGATCATCCAAACGACAGGGGCAGAAAGTCATACCGGGCCAGGCGACCGAGGGTCCCCGGCTGGGGACGATCAAAAAGGTAACGGG
>NZ_FTNF01000057.1 GCF_900156065.1 Micromonospora avicenniae
CGCTCATCGGCTACTTGTTTCATTGACCTGCGATCGTGGCCCGGCCAGGCTTCGGTCGAGGCGCCCGGGCTGTCGCTCACTTTTCGGCTGCCCACGCTGGTCGTGTGGCTCTCATTTGGCCTGCGCGGCCCGGGCGTCGCCCCAGGGCGGGGAGAGGCTCAAGAGGGGTTTGCTCGGCTCGAAGTAGCGTTGCCCTCCCGGCTCGACAACCCAGGTGGATCGAGCATCGGAGGACGCGGTGAGTGGCACGTCAGATCGTTTGGTCATCGGAATGGATCCGCACAAACGCTCCGCCACGATCGAGGTCATGGCCGGCGACGAGACCGTCGTCGGCGGCGGCCGCTTCGACACCGACCGCGACGGCTACACAGCGATGAGGAAGTACGCCAGCCGATGGCCGAACCGTGTCTGGGCGATCGAGGGCTGCCAGGGCATCGGCCGACACATCGCCAACCGACTACTGGCCGACGGCGAACAGGTCGTCGACGTCCCCCCGAAGCTGTCGGCCAGGGCGCGGGTCTTCGCCACCGGCCAGGGCCGCAAGACCGACGCCACCGACGCCCACTCCATCGCGCTGGTCGGCACCCGCATGGCCGGGCTGCGCCCAATCGTCAACGACGAACAGCTCGCCCTGCTGCGGATCCTGGTCGACCGGCGCCGCTCTCTTGGCGAGGACCACACCCGGATGGTGTCCCAGCTGCACCAACTGCTGCTGGAACTGATCCCTGGTGGGGCGAAGAAGAGCTTGTCCGCCGCCCAGGCGAAGGCACTGCTGGCCACGGTCAGGCCCCGGGACTCGGTCGGCAAGGCCCGCCGGCGGGTCGCCGCGGAGCTGATCGCCGACCTCGAACGGATCTACCGACGCACCAAGGAAGCCGACAAGGAGCTGAAGGAACTGGTGGCCTCCACCGGCACCACGCTGATGGACCTGCACGGCATCGGACCATCCGGTGCTGCCCGGCTGCTGGTCGAGGTCAACGACATCACCCGGTTCCCGAACCGGGCCCACTTCGCCTCCTGGAACGGCACCGCCCCCATCGACGCGTCCTCCGGCGATCAGGTACGCCACCGGCTCTCCCGAGCCGGGAACCGGCAGATCAACCGGGTGCTGCACATCATGGCCACCGTCCAGCTACGCAACCCTACCGAGGGCCGCGCCTACTTCGACCGGAAGAAAGCCTCCGGCAAGACCTCGATGGAAGCGATGCGCGCCCTGAAACGACGCCTGTCCGACATCGTCTACCGCTGCATGATCAGCGACACGGTGGCCACGGCGGCGGGCCCGGGAGGACAACGAGGAACGACTACTGGCTCCAGCGTGACCGACTCTCATCCCCCAGCCGGCTCTTCGGAGAAGTCACTTCCCGGACCCGCCGAGACCCAGGATAGAACCCTCCTCCCGGCGGTGTCTTGACACAGAGGGGAGCCAT
>NZ_FTNF01000055.1 GCF_900156065.1 Micromonospora avicenniae
ACCCGGACAGCCTGACGACACCACGCCGTCCAGACCAGCACCCGGACGGCGCGTCACCCGCACGACAGGGCAAAGGTTGCCTGATGCGGCACTAGCTCCGCCGCCGCCGTGGCGGCCCGGCCATGCCGCCCGCGCCCCGCACCACGCGTCGACGACTTGATCAATCCCCAGAGTCGAGCGTCACTGCATCTCGGCTCGCCCTCCCTACGGCGAGCCCGGCCTCGTCAGCCCATGACGCTGCCTGCGGGGGCAGCGATTGGGATCGGCCGCACACGTACCGGAAGGACACCCGTCATGGTCTCGCCGCACCGGCGCGCGATACCGCGCACCGTCACCGACGTCTTGTTGTGGCTGCTCGCCAGCGACGTCGTCGCCGCCCACCAACCCCAGCCGCACTGGCCCGACCGCTGCGGCAACCTGCGCTGCGCCGGTGAGGCATACCCATGCCCACCCGCACGCGACGCCCACCTCGCTCGCCAGGCCGCGATCCGCCCCCAATCGCGACCGGGAGGCCGCGCGCGGGTGAGCATGCCCGCCTACCAGGTCACCGGCTGGTTCCAGCCCGCCCGCACCCATCCTCAGGCGGCGTGAAGCCGGGAGCGTTACCAGCCTTGCCCACGAACAGGGCGTCGCCCAACGGCGGCGCCCTGAGCTATTTCAGGAGGAAGACATCATGGAACCCGCGCCGCACTCCACCGATAACGTCGGCCGGCAGGAGGAACTCAACGTCGGCGATCCGGTCCTCGGGAAGTCACGGCTGATGTCGCGGCAGTGCGACACCTGCATCTTCGCTCCCGGCAACCGGATGAACCTCGGTCCGGGACGACTGCGTGCCCTCGTCACGCAGGCCCGCGAGCAAGGCTCCTACATCGTTTGCCACGACACCTTGCCGCACTATTTGTACCCGCAGGTGAAACCCGCGATCTGTCGCGGTTTCGCCGACCGTTACCGCACGCGAGCCCTGCAACTCATCGAGCGGCTTTGGGGATTCGTCGAGGTCGACCCACCGCAGCCGTCCGCGCAGCACGACAGCCGGTGCAAGGCTGACCAGTGAGAGGGCACCGAGGAACCGATGCGCCACCAGGCGGTCACCGGCCCTCCCTGACGCCCTGCGCGCAGCGGAGGTAGGGCACAACCTGCGGGCCCCGCCAGGCACGCGCTGCGTCGGTGATTACGGTGGGCTGGACAAATGCTGTCCAGCCCACCGTCCTACCTCGGCCCCTCTTCCACGTTAAGGGCACGTGTCGGTGTACGGGTCAACGTGCACAGCCGGGTACAGCTGATCGTGCACAGCGTTGTGCAGACGGGCGATGAGACGAGCGAGGCACGTCCGACGTTTCAACCGTCCGCGAGTCGACCAGCGGACTCAGCGAAACCCGCAAGACCGGTTTGGGGGGGGCATCGTGACGTTCCGTTACGACGATCCGTCGTCGATCCTGTAGTGCATCCGCTTCTGCCGATGTGCGGAAGGTTGTCATCCTCGATGACGACGTTCGTAGACCTGGATCACTCGAAGCGTGGGATCCGCGCTCTCTGGCGTGCGTAGCCGATCGGTCAGAAGGAAAGCGGGCAAGGAGAACCCGGCTGCATGCTCGTACTCGGACAGCACGAACGTTCCGCCCTGCCTCTCAGGCTGCCATTCGTGCTTCAGGGCGTAGCTGATGACGGCCCGGACGTCGGCCGATGCCGGATAGGCGCCATCGGTCGCACATGCCCCCCACGGTGCCGGCCACGCGACCGACAGCAGATCCGCCTGGAGTGCCTGGCTCGTCTTTCCAGCGCCCCAGACCCGCAGGCGAACGCACCGGTGGCAATCAGCGCTGCCCTGCACGTGATGAATCTCCGCGCGCCACACGAAGGTCCGCCCGTCGATTCGCAGCTGCCGCAGTCGAGTCCGCACGTGGGTCACCTCGCGGTCGATCTTTCCCGATCCGCGGAGGCCAGCCAACGTATTTGCCCGTGACACGTGCCGCCGATCGGGTCGCCGTGGTGTGCACGCTCATAGCCGCAGAGCGCGCCCGGCGGCCAAGGCGCAGCGGTCGCGGATTGTGACCGGCGGCCTCGCCCGTCGGCGCTCGCTCGTGCCGAATTGAGGACGTTCATAGTGGCGCCTGATGCCGTTGGGGGGAGGGCGATTCGCTCGGCTGTTGCTGTTGGGTCCAGTACTCCTCGAGGCGGTCGGCTAGTTCCGTCGGGTGGCCGAGCATCGGGAGGTGATCTCCGGGCACCTCGTCCGGAGTGATGTGTAGCCGC
>NZ_FTNF01000054.1 GCF_900156065.1 Micromonospora avicenniae
CGGGACGGTCGCAGCATCGAGCTGGGTCTTTCGGGTGTCGCGAAGGCGGTCACGCCGAAGGTGTCCGGCTCGACGGTGACCTACGCCGGTGTGGCCGGCGGCGCGGACGTGGTCTATGACGTGACCAGCACCGCGTTGAAGGAGAAGATCGTGCTGCGGCAGGCCCCGAGCGGGCCGGTGTCGTACACGTTCACCCTCGACACCGCGGGCCTGGTAGCGCAGCAGCGCCAGGACGGCTCCGTCGCGTTCGTCGGCCGGGACGGCGGCCGGACGTACTTCGAGATGCCGGCGCCGTTCATGTACGACGACAAGGACGACGCGGCCTCCCCGCACGGGAAGGCGTGGTCGGACAAGGTCACCCAGAAGGTGACCCAGTCGGGTGCCATCACGACGATCACCGTCACGCCCGACGCCGGCTGGTTGGCCGACCCGGCGCGTGACTACCCGGTGGTCGTCGACCCGACCATCAAGGTCCAGCCGGTGCCGACCGACGCGCAGGACGTGCAGATCTACTCCGGCGCCACCACGACCAACTACAACAACACCTACCAGCTGAAGGTGGGCACGGACGCCTCCCAGTCGTGGCGGTCCCTGATCAAGTTCGACGTCAGCTCGGTCCCGGCGAACACGCCGATCGACGACGCGCGGCTCGACATGTACTACTCGCAGACCCACTACGCGTGGGGCTTCGACGTGGCGATGGAGGCCCGGCGGGTCACCCAGCCGTGGGTGGAGAGCACCGCGACCTGGGCGAGCATGAACGCCAACATGGCCGCGCAGCCGGCCGGCAACATGGTCACCAAGGACGACGGTGACTCCGGCACGTCGGTGAGCGGCACCTGGTCGTACTCGACCAACACCGCGCTGACGCCGCTGGCGATCAACGGCGACTACCGGTTCAACAGCGACACCACGACCGGCAACACCCACACCTGGGTGCCGACGATCACCGAGTCGGGTGACTACCAGGTCGAGGTTCACTACGTCAGCGAGGCCGACCGGCCGACCAACGCCCCGTACACGGTCTACTACAACGGCGGGTCGAAGACCTACACCGTGGACCAGACCGGTAGCGGGCTCGGCGAGTGGAAGACCCTCGGCGTGCACCCGTTCGCGGCGGGCACCACCGGCAAGGTGGTCCTGGGCGACGTGGCCGGCAAGTCGGTGATCGCGGACGCGGTCCGCTTCACCCGCTGGGGCGTGACGACCAAGAAGGCGGCCGTCTCCAACGTCTGGAGCTCGTTCCCGGTCCGCAACGCCGTGCAGGAGTGGGTCAACAAGACCCAGCCGAACTACGGCTTCATGGTCAAGGCGGTCGACGAGGCGAAGAAGGGCCGCGGCGGCCCGATCTTCGAGGCGTCGGAGTTCGCCTACAACAACGCGCGGCGGGACTACAACCTGCCGAAGCTGGTGGTCACCTGGGGCACCCCGGGCGTGGCGCTGAACCCGCCGACCACGATCACCTCGACGGGTGCCGTCCTCGACTGGCCGGCCTACGCGGGCACGGACATCGCCGAGTACCAGGTGCACCGCAGCATCTACCAGGAGTTCACGCCCTCGTCGGCCACGCTCATCGCGCCGGTCTCCAGCGGTACCCGGACCTACCAGGACACCACCGCGATCCCCACCCCGGCGGACAACACCGACCCGCTGGCGCGGAAGTTCTACTACTACATGGTCGCGGTGAAGACCAAGGACGGGCGGCTGATCGCCGGTCCGACGCAGTCGGCGATCCTGCCGAAGGCGGGTCAGATCACCCGGATCTACCGCACGGGCACCACGGACACGACTCTGGCGGCGGGACGGCCGACGGAGAACGTCGACGTCTACGACGGTGACCCGTACGTCAGCCCCGGCAACAACTCCACCTACTACGGCGACACCCGTGGCGTGGTGAAGTTCCCGACGCTGACCGGCATCCCCACGGACGCCAAGGTCGTCGGTGCCGAGCTGCGGATGTACAACACCTCGCTGTACCCGGGCACGGACACCAACGAGTACGTCGACGTCTACAAACTCAAGCGCAACTTCACCGAGACCAAGGCCACGTGGAACACCTACGACGGTGTCAACGCGTGGACCACGGCCGGTGGTGACTACGACACCACCTGGAAGGCGGACGCCACCGGGTTCACCAACGACCCGGAGTGGGCGGACTGGGACGTCACCACGGCGGTGGACGGTTGGGTGAAGAACCCGGCGAGCAACTTCGGTCTGTTGCTGCGTCAGCGCGACGAGGTCAACCAGACCGCGCGGGCGATGCTGCTGTCCTCGGAGGCGCAGGAGCCGTTGCTGCGGCCGACGCTGGAGGTGACCTACCTCGAGCAGAACGCCGAGTCGACCTACTACGCGGCGTCGACGCCGGAACTGGCGACGCCGAACGCCACGTACACGGTGCCGGTGACGCTGTCCAACCCGACCCTCGCCGCGTGGAACCCGACCGACTGGGAGCTCGCGTACGACTGGAAGCGGGCCGACGGAGTCACCGACGGCGCCGACGCCACCTTCGAGCTGAAGACGGCGTTGCCGAAGAGCGTCCCGGCGGGCGGCACGGTCGACGTGGCCGCGCAGGTGAAGACCCCGCCGTCGTCGACGGACGGGAACAAGCGCACCGACTACGTACTGCAGTGGGACCTGCGCAACAAGCTGACCGGCAAGAAGCTGTCGGAGACCGTTCCGGCGATCCAGCCGCTGCCGCAGAACGTGGCGGTGGAGGAGCCGACCTCGGACCAGTTGGGTCTGGAGAAGTTCTACTCGTACGCGGGGAAGAACACCGGCGCCGGCGGCTCGGTGATGAACAACCTGTACTCCGGTAACACGGTCTGGTCGTACAACGCGTTCAACAACCCGTCGCGGGGTCTGTCGACGTTCGTACGCCTGGCCTACAACTCGTTGGACACCAGCGACACCGTGGCCGGCTACGGCTGGTCGGTGCAGGCGTCCTCGATGATGCGCCTCGGCGCGCCGCTGGATTTCCACCCGAACCCGAACCCCACCAAGGTCACGCTGACCGACGGTGACGGCACCAGCCACTGGTTCACCTGGGACGCGGCGGCCAACGAGTGGAA
>NZ_FTNF01000052.1 GCF_900156065.1 Micromonospora avicenniae
CCGGTGGGGCCGTTCGGGCCGCAGGTCCACCAGAGCCAGCGGACGTTGGCCTGGACCTCGGTCGGCACACACGCCGCACCGATGGAGACGGTTCGGGTGGACTGGTTGTTGATGAGGGAGACCGATGTCAGCTGGCCGGGTGTGCCGGTCGCCGTCCAGAGCGTGTTGAAGGTGAGAGCGGTGCCCCTGACAGGTCCGCTCCAGACGATCGTCGGTGACCCCACCCGGAGCACGTACTGGATGTCCGTCTGGCCGTCTCGCACCAACACGTAGTCGCCGCTGGCGTCGACGATCCGCCCGTTGGTCGTGGGTAGTTCGGTCCGTTGCCTCGCCGACGACTCGTCGTACAGGTAATAGGCCACATCTTTGCCCGCGCGCTCGAGGTACGCCGCGCCGAAACGGTTGCCCTCGACGAGGCGGACGCAGCGTGCGCCGGACGAGCACGGCGCGACGGTCGCCGGAAGGATCGCGCCCTCCGAGGTGATGGAGGCGTCCGGGGCGATCGGGTGGCTGAAGACGACGTACTGATTCTCGCTCGTGGTCGGCGACACCTGGGTCTGGACGTGCCGGACCAGCCCCTGGTGGTAGGTCAGCCCGGCGTTCTCGACCGGATCCTCCACCTGAAGCACGGGCACGGCGGTCGCCGGCTGGCCGGGCTCGGCGGTGACCCGGTACACGGCCCAGTCCCTGCTGTCCGACCCGCCGACCACCAGCACCGCGCCGTCAGGTGCCTGGATCAGCGCCGAGAGACCCCACGCGACCTTCGGCAGGAGCGTGGGGCGGGGGGCACCGTCCTGCGTCGGGACACTGATCGCCGGAAAATACTCGTTGCTGTTGGTGAAACGGCTGATCACCAGTCCGCCGTCCACCACGCCGCTGCGCAGGACGCTGTCCGCCGGCACGGTCACCGTGCGGTACGACGTGTTCGTACCGCTCGTCACACCGGCACGCGAGTAGAGGCGGTACTCGCCCTCGGTCCTCAGCCAGCCCAACGTGTCGCCGGAGAGGCGCCAGTACTGGCTGATGCTGGCGCCCGGGATCGTCGTGACCGTTGCCGTGCTGAGGTCGAGCAGCGCGGCCCTCGCCTGTGGGGCCAGGTAGTCGATGACCACCGACAGCTCGTCGCCGATCCGTGGGAGCCCGGCGGACGTGGCACCGGCCGGAATGCCGGTCACGGGGGTGGTGGTCGAGCTGCCGTCCTCTTCGAAGGTGCGCAGCTCGAGCTCCAGGTCGGTGCTCTGCTTACGCACGAGCATCCGCTGGCCGTAGACGCCCCACATCGTGTACTGCGCGGGGACCTCCCACTGCTGCCAGGTCTCGTCGGACAACCTGAGCACACTCACCTTGCCCGGAGCCGGCCTGGCCGGGACCTGAGCGGTGGTGTAGATGCTGTCGCCACCGGCCGGCTTCAACGCCGTCGTTGCCAGCCCGGCCAGGTCCTCGACGACGACGGTCTCGCCATCGTCGTACCGGGTCCAGAGGTAGGCGGCCTTGTTGTTGTGCCGGTGCAGGAAGCCGGTCCGGCCGGCGAAGACGAGCGTCTCGGTCGCCGGGGTGGTCGTCGGGCTCTCCGGGATGACGGTGATCTCGCGGGGAGCGGTGCCCAGGTCGGCGGTGGCCGGGGCGGCCGGGAGTGCCAGCAGGCCGACGGCGAGCGTGGTCGCCAGGGCGCTGGCCGTGAGACTGCGGCCCATTGAGGATCCTCCCGAAATGGGGTCGCGCGGCTCGCGCGCGGGATTGGCGCAGCCTAACCTCAGTCGGCGATCGGCAGATGCCGCCGAACGGGTGAAATTCGAGGCAGCGGCGCCGCCGGCTCGTCGAGCGGGTCGACGACCGGCAGCGCCGCTGCGTTGCGTACACCGTTCATGGCCTCTCCGGGGCCCGGCGCGACGGCGCGTCGCCGTCGCGGCTCAGCCGTTGGCGGCCAAGGCCCGTCCGGCCCGCTCGGCCCGGCGGCGCATCCGGGTGTACGCGCTGGTCAGACCCATCGCCCGGCGTACCTCGCTGACCGTCTGGCGCACCTCGCGGCGGGTCCGTTCGGTGCCCTCGAAGATCAGCTGGTCGACCAGGCCGCGGTCGTCCTCGATCCGCGCTCGGCGCTCCCGGATCGGGTCGAGGAAGTTGTTCAACGCGTCGGCCAGCTTCTCCTTGACCTCGACGTCACCCACCCGCCCGGCGCGGTAGCGCTCCTTCAGTTCCGCCACCTGCGCCAGATCCGGGTTGAACACGTCGTGGTACGCGAAGACCGGGTTTCCCTCGACCGTCCCGGGCACGTCGGCGCGTACCCGATTCGGGTCGGTGTACATGCCCATCACCTTGCGCCGCACCGCTGCCGCGTCGTCGGAGAGCAGGATCGTGTTGCCCCGGCTCTTGCTCATCTTGGCCGCCCCGTCCGTGCCGACGAGGGAGGGCGTGTCCGCCTGGATCAGCTCCGGGACCGGGAACACGGTCCCGTAGAGCCCGTTGAACCGCCGCGCGATCTCCCGGGTCACCTCCACGTGGGCGGCGTTGTCCTTGCCGACCGGTACGACCTGCCCCTTCACACAGAGGATGTCGGCGGCCTGGAGCACCGGATAGCCGAGCAGCCCGTACGGCATCTCCTCCTTGCCCGAGTCGCGGGCCATGTCCTTGAGCGACGGCACCCGCTCCAGCCGGGGCACGGTGACCAGGTTCTGCAGCAGTGTGTTCAGGTCGCCGACCTCGGGGATCGCGGACTGGAGGTAGAACGTCGCCCGGGCCGGGTCGACGCCCGCGGCGAGGACGTCGGTGACCATCTCGCGGGCGTTGTCCGCCACCTGCTGAATGTCCTCGCGAGTGTTCTTCGTGGTGAGCATGTGCAGGTCGGCGACGATGAAGAAGCTGTCGTACCGCTGGTGCAGCCGTACGCGGTTCGCGATGCTGCCGACGTAGTGGCCGAGGTGCAGTCGTCCGGTGGGGCGGTCCCCGGTGAGCATCCGTGGAGCGGTCATGGTGGTACGCCTTTCATGCCTGGGAAGAGTGGGTTCATACGCGGGCGCGCCGGTCGCGGCGAGGTTCGCCGGACCGGTAAGCGGGATCGGGTCAGTGCGCCGTCCGCCATCGCGCGCCGTCGCGGAACCGCAGTCCGCCGGCACGAAGGACATCGAGGGTCTGCTCGCGGCCGTCGCCGCGGTCGGCCGGGCCGGTGGGTACGCCGAGCGGGAGGTCGTCGGTGCGGGTGACGACCTCCGGCGTACGGACACTCGGCCGGGGCATGGGCTCACCGTACCCCGCGATGATCTCGCGGTATCGAAAGAGCGCGATCCAGTCGCGCGCCGGACGACCCACCGGGGCGGAGGTCCGCGGATCGAAGATCCTGACCGCCAGGAGCCCGCTGGCATACTGGGGTGCCATGGTGCTTTCGCGTAGCTGGTCCGTCTTCCTGACCGGGGTCGGTGTCTGGATGTGGGTGATCTGGCCGAGGTTCGCCGTGGCGATCTGGAACGACCCCGAGGCGTGGTCCAGCGGTACGCCCGCGCAGGGTTTGCCGACCGCCTTCTTCTGGGTGCACGCACTCCTGATCGGCGGATCGCTGGCGATCGGCACCGCCGTGGGCGTACTGGGCATCCGTGCCTGGCTCGCAGCGCGTCGGCGTACCTCCTGACGCAGGGCGTGCCGTCGAGCCGTCCGCAGGGTGCGAATCGCGGTCCCGCCGGCCCCCAGCCGTCCTTCCGGTGCGTCGTTCACCCGGCGGTTACCTGGTCCAGGCCGGACGTGCGGCGGACCGCACCTCTCTGACCAGCGGAGATAGTTCGCCGATGATCATGTGACGCGGACCGCCACCCCCCGATTTGACGATCAAACCCGGGGACGCGTAACTTTCTCTCTGCCAGCGCGGAACGGGGCAAACGGGACGAAAGCCCGGGGGTCCGGAACCGAGATGGCATCGGGATCGGAGCGGTCGTAGACCACTTCGCTACCGATCCGGGCGGTGCCCCGGATTCGCCGCAAGGCGGATTTGGTGAGGCGGAACCGACCGGGTAAGGTTGACGACCGGCAGGGCACCGGGCGAGCTAGCGGGAGACCGCAGCGGCCGGCCTGCCGAATCCGACGATCAAGCTCAGTGGGTTGCTGCTGCGCTCGTTCGCCGGTGCCAACCCGTACGAAGCACGACAGACCGGGACAGACCGGTTTGACACGGCGGAGACGGTGAGGTAACGTAGTAAAAGTGCCCGGCGCGGGAGCGGCGGGACGCCGAGCGAAATGCCCCGGATGACGGGCCCTCTTGTTGGGGGTTTGTCGGATGGTGTGTGGTTGTTCTTTGAGAACTCAACAGGGTGCTTGATAAGCCAGTGCCAATTCATTACCCCGGACTGGTTGGCCTCATTTTGTGGG
>NZ_FTNF01000056.1 GCF_900156065.1 Micromonospora avicenniae
CCTAGTACGGCAGTGACAGTTCGTGAGCTGGCTGTTCAGGGGTCAGTCGATGAGCCCGTTGGCTCGTGCTTTCCACAGCTCTTGCCGCGCTTGTTTGGTGTCGAGTTGCTCCAGTCCTTTGGCGGCCCAGGACCGGAGTGACTCGTCGCCGCTGTGTAGTTGTTCGGTGAGTACCGGCAGCGCTTGGGATGAGCGGGCTTCACCGATGAGTTCGAGCAGCCAGCAGCGCAAGCCGTGGTCGTGTCGTTCTTGAGCGAACTCGGCGATGAGTTCGTCGATGTGGTCGGCGGCGTGGGGCAGCAGGAGGTGGAAACCGTCTTCCTTGGCCTGCGGGTCATGCCGGCGCATGAGCTGCATGGCTTGCTGGAACCGGATCGTCACGCCGTTGAGGCTAGCTGGCTGAGCGGAGTCAGGGGCGCTGGCAGTGTCGGCGGTGATCTTCGGCGCGGTGCCGTGAGCGGGTGCGGCCATCGCTTGATCATCAGGTGTTGTGTGGACAACCGAAGATCATGCGATGGCCGCGGGTCACAGCGTAGACCCAGCCGGCTGGCAGGTGTTGCTCGACGAGGTCATGGGGCTTGTCGCGGGCCGGTTCGGCCGGGTGGAGCCGCGCCGCACCGCCTGGGACCTGGTGTTGGGGCTGCTGTCGCCGGTGGAACGGAAGAACTGCTGGTGGCTGGCCGAGCAGGCCGGACACCGGGGGCCGCAGGCGATGCAGCGGCTGCTGCGCACGGCGGTGTGGGACGCCGACGCCGTCCGTGATGACGTGCGTGGCTTCGTGACTTCGCGGCTGGGCGAGGCGGATGGAGTATTGATCCCGGACGAGACCGGGTTCCTGAAGAAGGGCACCGGGTCGGTCGGCGTTCAACGGCAGTACTCCGGCACTGCAGGTCGGGTGGAGAACTCGCAGGTGGGCGTGTTCCTGTCCTACGCATCCGCGCGGGGTCGGGCGTTGATCGACCGGCGGGTCTACCTGCCGAAGTCATGGACCGACGACCCCGACCGGTGCGCCGATGTGGGAGTGCCCGCCGAGGTCGGGTTCGCCACGAAACCTCAGCTGGCCCTGGACATGATCGCCCAAGCCGTGGCCGCCGGAGTGCCGGCAGGCTGGGCGGCCAGCGACGAACTCTACGGCGACAACGGCCCGTTCCGCGCCGGTGTTCAAGCCCTTGGCCTCGGCTACGTGCTCGCCGTGGCCCGCAACCACCTGGTCCCGATCGATGGTGGGAAGGTCCGTGTCCCCGCCGAACACCTCGCCGACCAGCTGCCCGCCACCGGCTGGCATCGGATCAGCTGCGGCACCGGCTCGAAGGGTCCGCGCTGGTACGACTGGGCCTGGCTCGACGCGTCCACGCCCGGCCATCCCGGACACAGCCTGCTCATCCGCCGAGGCAGCGACGGCACCCTCGCCTTCTACCGCTGCTGGAGCCCCACCCCGACCACCCTCGCCGATCTCGTCAGGGTGGCCGGGATCCGCTGGACGATTGAGGAAAGCTTCCAAGCCGGCAAGAGCCAGGTCGGCCTCGACCACTACCAGGTCCGCGGCTGGACCGCCTGGCACCGCTGGATCACCCTCGCCATGCTCGCCCTGGCCGTGCTCATGACCGCCGCCGCAGCCGCAGCCCCACCCCCACCAGCCGACTCCTACCACCACGCCCGCCACGCGACGCCGATCGCGTTGACCGCCGCGGAGATCCGCCGCCTGTTCCACGCCCTGGTCATCATCCCCCTGCGGGCCCTGACCACCACCACGCTGCAGGCAGCCCTACACGCCCGGCACTGGTCCGACTGGCGCCGCGACCACCAAGGCCGCGCCCGCCACAGCCACTACAAACGGCGACTCACCATGGAACTCAGCACATGATCGCGAACTGTCACTGCCGTACTAG
>NZ_FTNF01000051.1 GCF_900156065.1 Micromonospora avicenniae
AATGTCCGGCGGTGTCCTACTCTCCCACACCCTCCCGAGTGCAGTACCATCGGCGCTGGAGGGCTTAGCTTCCGGGTTCGGAATGTTACCGGGCGTTTCCCCTCCGCCATGACCGCCGTAACTCTATCGACATGTCAAACAACCACAACCCACACGGGTGTGTTGTTCGTTTGTCGGGAGTTGCACAGTGGACGCGTAGCAGCTTAGTAGTCAAGTCCTCGGCCTATTAGTACCGGTCAACTGAACCCGTTACCGGGCTTACATTTCCGGCCTATCAACCCAGTCGTCTAGCTGGGGGCCTTACCCACTCAAAGAGTGGTGGGATACCTCATCTTGAAGCGAGCTTCCCGCTTAGATGCTTTCAGCGGTTATCCCTTCCGAACGTAGCTAACCAGCCGTGCCCCTGGCGGGACAACTGGCACACCAGAGGTTCGTCCGTCCCGGTCCTCTCGTACTAGGGACAGCCCTTCTCAAGTATCCTACGCGCACGGCGGATAGGGACCGAACTGTCTCACGACGTTCTAAACCCAGCTCGCGTACCGCTTTAATGGGCGAACAGCCCAACCCTTGGGACCTGCTACAGCCCCAGGATGCGACGAGCCGACATCGAGGTGCCAAACCATCCCGTCGATATGGACTCTTGGGGAAGATCAGCCTGTTATCCCCGGGGTACCTTTTATCCGTTGAGCGACACCGCTTCCACACGCAAGTGCCGGATCACTAGTCCCGACTTTCGTCCCTGCTCGACCTGTCAGTCTCACAGTCAAGCTCCCTTGTGTACTTGCACTCAACACCTGATTGCCAACCAGGCTGAGGGAACCTTTGGGCGCCTCCGTTACCCTTTAGGAGGCAACCGCCCCAGTTAAACTACCCACCAGACACTGTCCCTGAACCGGATAACGGTCCGAAGTTAGATACCCAAATCAACCAGAGTGGTATTTCAAGATTGCCTCCACCCATACTGGCGTATGAGCTTCACCGGCTCCCACCTATCCTACACAAGCTAATTCAAATACCAATGTCAAGCTATAGTAAAGGTCCCGGGGTCTTTCCGTCCTGCCGCGCGTAACGAGCATCTTTACTCGTAATGCAATTTCGCCGGGCCTGTGGTTGAGACAGTGGGGAAGTCGTTACGCCATTCGTGCAGGTCGGAACTTACCCGACAAGGAATTTCGCTACCTTAGGATGGTTATAGTTACCACCGCCGTTTACTGGCGCTTAAGTTCTCCGCTTCGCCCCCGAAAGAGCTAACAGGTCCCCTTAACGTTCCAGCACCGGGCAGGCGTCAGTCCATATACATCGAATTACTTCTTCGCATGGACCTGTGTTTTTAGTAAACAGTCGCTTCCCCCTGCTCTCTGCGGCCATACAACGCTCCACCCGCGCGGGGCTTCACGTCTCCGGCCCCCCTTCTCCCTAAGTTACGGGGGCAATTTGCCGAGTTCCTTAACCACAGTTCGCCCGATCGCCTCGGTATTCTCTACCTGACCACCTGTGTCGGTTTGGGGTACGGGCCGCTCGGAACTCGCTAGAGGCTTTTCTCGGCAGCATAGGATCACTGACTTCACCTGAATCGGCTCGGCATCACGTCTCAGCCTCATGGTGTGCGGATTTGCCTACACACCGGCCTACACGCTTACCCCGGCACAACCACCGGCCGGGCTCAGCTACCTTCCTGCGTCACCCCATCGCTTGACTACTACCCGCCAGGTTCCCACGCTCCCCACCATTGACCCGAAGGTCGCCGGCAGCTCGGGTGGTTAGCACAACGAGGTTCATCAGGGTCGCTCCTACGCGGGTACGGGAATATCAACCCGTTGTCCATCGACTACGCCTCTCGGCCTCGCCTTAGGTCCCGACTCACCCAGGGCGGATTAGCCTGGCCCTGGAACCCTTGGTCATCCGGCGGAAGGGTTTCTCACCCTTCTTTCGCTACTCATGCCTGCATTCTCACTCGTGCCGCGTCCACAACTGGATCACTCCGCTGCTTCACCCCCGGCACGACGCTCCCCTACCCATCCACACACCTGCACACAGCCCCGAAAGACCATGCGAAGTACATGCGTGAATGCCACAGCTTCGGCGGTGTACTTGAGCCCCGCTACATTGTCGGCGCGGAACCACTTGACCAGTGAGCTATTACGCACTCTTTAAAGGGTGGCTGCTTCTAAGCCAACCTCCTGGTTGTCTATGCGACCCCACATCCTTTTCCACTTAGCACACGCTTAGGGGCCTTAGCTGGTGATCTGGGCTGTTTCCCTCTCGACTACGAAGCTTATCCCCCGCAGTCTCACTGCCGCGCTCTCACTTACCGGCATTCGGAGTTTGGCTGATTTCGGTAAGCTTGTAGGCCCCCTAGACCATCCAGTGCTCTACCTCCGGCAAGAAACACACGACGCTGCACCTAAATGCATTTCGGGGAGAACCAGCTATCACGGAGTTTGATTGGCCTTTCACCCCTAACCACAGGTCATCCCCCAACTTTTCAACGTTGGTGGGTTCGGCCCTCCACGCGGTCTTACCCGCGCTTCAGCCTGCCCATGGCTAGATCACTCCGCTTCGGGTCTAGGACACGCGACTCGAACGCCCTGTTCAGACTCGCTTTCGCTACGGCTCCCCCACACGGGTTAACCTCGCCACATGCCACTAACTCGCAGGCTCATTCTTCAAAAGGCACGCCGTCACCCCTAAAGGCTCCGACGGATTGTAGGCGAACGGTTTCAGGTACTATTTCACTCCCCTCCCGGGGTACTTTTCACCATTCCCTCACGGTACTAGTCCGCTATCGGTCACCAGGAAGTATTTAGGCTTACCAGGTGGTCCTGGCAGATTCACGGCAGATTTCAGGAGTCCGCCGCTACTCGGGAACACCCACAGAAGACCAGCCACTTTCGCCTACCGGACTCTCACCGTCTACGGTCAGCCTTCCCAGACTGTTCGACTAGCAACTGGCTTTATAACTCCTCGAGTGCATGTCAGTACACTCAGCAGGGTCCCACAACCCCGACCACGCAACCCCTGACAGGTATCACACGCAACCGGTTTAGCCTCAATCCGCTTTCGCTCGCCACTACTCACGGAATCACATGTTGTTTTCTCTTCCTACGGGTACTGAGATGTTTCACTTCCCCGCGTTCCCCCCACACACCCTATGTGTTCAGGTGCGGGTGACTGGACATGACTCCAGCCAGGTTTCCCCATTCGGACACCCTGGGATCACAGCTCGGTTGACAGCTCCCCCAGGCCTATCGCGGCCTCCCACGTCCTTCATCGGCTCCTGGTGCCAAGGCATCCACCGTTCGCCCTTGACAACTTGACCACAAAGATGCTCGCGTCCACTGTGCAATTCTCAACAAACGACCAACCCACAACCCCACAGCCCCACACCTACACCCCACACAAGAGGATCCGGTTTGCGGGACCAGGCCATGCCTGGCGCCTCGACGGGCAACCGCCCGTCTCGAAGGCTCTGAAAAAACAACCAACGGTTGTTCCTTCAGGACCCAACAGGGTGCTAATCACTCGCCGCCAGCCGCATCACATCCGTCGTTCCTGCACCCCGAAGAGCGTGTACTAGACATCCGAAACCGTTGCCGGCACCAAGCTCGCCAGTGTCTCCGCCAATGAGCACCCCACCATCACATTCGGACAGTGTGGGCTCCATGCCACTTTTCAGTGGATGGTGCTCCTTAGAAAGGAGGTGATCCAGCCGCACCTTCCGGTACGGCTACCTTGTTACGACTTCGTCCCAATCGCCAGCCCCACCTTCGACGGCTCCCTCCCTTACGGGTTGGGCCACCGGCTTCGGGTGTTGCCGACTTTCGTGACGTGACGGGCGGTGTGTACAAGGCCCGGGAACGTATTCACCGCAGCGTTGCTGATCTGCGATTACTAGCGACTCCGACTTCACGGGGTCGAGTTGCAGACCCCGATCCGAACTGAGACCGGCTTTTTGGGATTCGCTCCACCTCACGGTATCGCAGCCCATTGTACCGGCCATTGTAGCATGCGTGAAGCCCTGGACATAAGGGGCATGATGACTTGACGTCATCCCCACCTTCCTCCGAGTTGACCCCGGCAGTCTTCGATGAGTCCCCGCCATAACGCGCTGGCAACATCGAACGAGGGTTGCGCTCGTTGCGGGACTTAACCCAACATCTCACGACACGAGCTGACGACAGCCATGCACCACCTGTGACCGCCCCCGAAGGACCCCCCATCTCTGGAGGTTTTGCGGCCATGTCAAACCCAGGTAAGGTTCTTCGCGTTGCATCGAATTAATCCGCATGCTCCGCCGCTTGTGCGGGCCCCCGTCAATTCCTTTGAGTTTTAGCCTTGCGGCCGTACTCCCCAGGCGGGGCGCTTAATGCGTTAGCTGCGGCACAGAGAACCGGAGAGGTCCCCCACACCTAGCGCCCAACGTTTACAGCGTGGACTACCAGGGTATCTAATCCTGTTCGCTCCCCACGCTTTCGCTCCTCAGCGTCAGTATCGGCCCAGAGACCCGCCTTCGCCACCGGTGTTCCTCCTGATATCTGCGCATTTCACCGCTACACCAGGAATTCCAGTCTCCCCTACCGAACTCTAGCCTGCCCGTATCGACTGCAGGCCCGCGGTTGAGCCGCGGGTTTTCACAGTCGACGCGACAAGCCGCCTACGAGCTCTTTACGCCCAATAAATCCGGACAACGCTCGCGCCCTACGTCTTACCGCGGCTGCTGGCACGTAGTTGGCCGGCGCTTCTTCTGCAGGTACCGTCACTTGCGCTTCGTCCCTGCTGAAAGAGGTTTACAACCCGAAGGCCGTCATCCCTCACGCGGCGTCGCTGCATCAGGCTTCCGCCCATTGTGCAATATTCCCCACTGCTGCCTCCCGTAGGAGTCTGGGCCGTGTCTCAGTCCCAGTGTGGCCGGTCGCCCTCTCAGGCCGGCTACCCGTCGTCGCCTTGGTAGGCCATCACCCCACCAACAAGCTGATAGGCCGCGAGCCCATCCCAGGCCGAAAAACTTTCCACCACCAGACATGCATCCAGCGGTCTTATCCGGTATTAGCCCCCGTTTCCGAGGGTTATCCCAAAGCCTAGGGCAGGTTGCTCACGTGTTACTCACCCGTTCGCCGCTCGAGTACCCCGAAGGGCCTTTCCGCTCGACTTGCATGTGTTAAGCACGCCGCCAGCGTTCGTCCTGAGCCAGGATCAAACTCTCCAACAAAAACTTTGTTGAAAAACAGTCCTGACAACAAAAGTGTTGCCAAAGGAATCCCAACCAGAAGACCCCACAAAATGAGGCCAACCAGTCCGGGGTAATAAATCAATTTGGCACTGGCTTATCAAGCACCCTGTTGAGTTCTCAAAGAACAACCACACACC
>NZ_FTNF01000050.1 GCF_900156065.1 Micromonospora avicenniae
ATCACCGCCCACGCCTCATCAGTCAACTCACCACGACGCACCACCGGCCCATCGTCAACGACCAACCGCTACAAGATCGGCAGGACACGCCCTAGAGCAGGGTCTCCCGCAGAAGGTCTTCGACCATGTGCGGCCGGCCGGGGTTCATGCGCCTCAGGAAGCGCAGCAGCGCACCGGGCCGCTCCTCGAAGATCTGCCGCAGTCTTTCGGCGTCACTCGACTGGGACTGTTGATCGTCATGGGGCATGAGTCGTGGCCAGAGCCGTGATGTCGCCGACGCCTGAGCCCTGCGGGAGCCGGCGGCCGAGGAAGTCGCGGATGATGACGGCGACCGCGTCGCCGGCGCTCTCCAGCAGGAAATGGCCACCGTCGAGCAGGTGGATCTCGGCTTCGGCGGCGTCGGCTGCGAAGGCCGTCGCGCCGTCCGGACCGAAGATCTCGTCACCCCGGCCCCAGACCGCCAGCACGGGCACCCCGCTGGTGCGCAGGTACTCGTGCAGTTGAGGGTAGAGCAGCGGGTTGGTCGCGTAATCACGGAACAGAGCCAGCTGGATCAGGTCGTTGCCGGGCCGGCTCAGCAGCGCGTAGTCGTGGTGCCAGGTGTCCGGGCTGACCAGGGTTTCGTCGGGCGCCCCGGTGACGTACTGCCAGCGGGTCACGTCCAGGGTGAGCGCCTGGCGGATGGCCGCCTCGGTGTCCGGGGTCTGCGCCTCCTGGTAGTTCCACACCGTCCGCCAGAAGCTCTCGACGAAGCCGGCTTCGTACCCGTTGCCGTTCTGGGTGATGATCGCCGTGATGCCCTCGGGGTTGCGCAGCGCGAGCCGGAAACCGACCGGCGCGCCGTAGTCCTGCACATAGATGGCAAAGCGCTGGATGCCCAGTTGCTCGAGCAGGCCGGCGGTGAGGTCGGTCAGAGCTTCGAAGGTGTAGTCGAACTGGTCGGCCGCAGGCGCGTCCGACAAGCCGAAGCCGAGGTAGTCGGGAGCGATGACGTGATAGCGGTCCGCGAGGTCCGGGATCAGATTGCGGAACATGAACGACGACGTAGGGAACCCATGCAGCAGGACGACAACCGGCGCGTCGTCCGGCCCGGCCTCGCGGTAGAACAGCTGGTGCCCGGCGATCGAGGCATAGCGGTGATGAACGCGGGGCATTGCCCCTCCTTCACAGCATTTGGGGAACGGTCGAGACGGTCTTGAGCTCGTACGGCTGCAAGCATCACGCCGCCGCTACGGGCTTCGCGTCCGAAGCACCACGGGTCGAACCCGGTCATATCCCCGGGGTGGCTCACGGTGCGGCGCAGCTGCCGGCGCGAGGTGATGCCGGGCCAGCCGGTCAACCGGACGATCTGCGTCCCTTGCACGGCCAGGTGGGCGGAAGCTCGGGCGAACGGGACATCGTAGACCTCCGGTCTGCTGATCGCATCCAGCCATGACGTCGCCGTCGACGTCGACGATCGCCCCGGTGACCGAGGTCGCGCTGCGTCGCCTTGGAGACACGCCCGGGTCGCACCCCGGGGGTAACGAACGTTTCCCCGGGGGGAGCTGCCGCCGAGACCGGGGGTACGACAGGTGGTCGGATCGGAGCCGGCACGCACAGTCGAGTGCAGGATTGCAACATGGTGGTGCACGCATCGGTCGAGAACAGGACTCCGCACCCGGAGCCGCCGCTGCGCGGAACGGACGAGCGGGCCCGTTTGGATGCCCTGGTGCGAACCGCGGCGGCAGGCGACGGTGGCGCGCTGCGCATCGTGGGTGAACGCGGTAGCGGCAAGTCCTGCGCGCTCGACTACGTCATCGGCCGGGCCACCGGCTTCCGCGTCCTGCGGGTCCGGGCAGTGCCGGCCGAGCGGGACATCGCGTACGCGTCGCTGCACCTGCTCTGCGACGACCTGCTCGACGAGAGTGGGTTTCTCTCCGCACGCCACCGGATGTCGCTGGATACCGCCTTCGGCCGGATGGGTGACTCCCGGCCCGAGCCTGCCGAGGTCGGCCCTGCCGCACTGGAGCTGCTCGGTGACATCGCCCGCGCAGGGCCGGTCTGCATAGCCGTCGACGACGCCCACTGGTTGGACACGGCCACGGCCGAGGTCCTGGCCTACGTGGCCGCGCACGCTGCCGGACGAGCGGTGCTGCTTCTGGTCACCACCAACGGGACAGATTCGGACAATTACCTCGACAACGTGCCGGTGATGCGCCTGCGGCCGCTCACCTTCAACGAGGTACGCACCGAACTGGCGAGCCTCTCGCCGGGGCCGCTCGACGAGAGCGTCGTGCAGCGGATGCTGCTGGAAGCGCACGGTAACCTGCGCGTGCTCGCCGAGTCCCTTCAGGGCTTCACGGCCGCCGAGCTGGCCGGCGGCTTCGCGGTTCCCGCTCCGCTTCGCACGCGATCGTGCTCCCACGGTCGTTGCTGCATCGGCCGCGCGGCGCAGCTCACGCCGCCAGCGCGCCAGCTTCTGCTCGCCGCCGCGGCCGATCCCTCGGGCGACGTGGTGCTTCACGAGCACCTGGCTGCCGAGCTCGGGGCGAGCTCCGAGGTTCTCACTGCGGCCCGTCTGCTGGAGATCGGCGAGTGCGTCGCCTTCAGCTGTTCCGAGCTGCGTTCGGTCAGCTATCACGCGGCCACCCCGGATGACCGCAGACTGATCCACCGCAAGCTCGGCGAGGCCATTACCGACGACCGGGTCCGAAAGATCTGGCACCTTGGCCTGGCCGCGGTCGGGCACGACGACAACTTGGCCGACGAGCTGGAGGAGAGCGCCGGCCTGGCCCAATCCCGCGGTGGCGCAGCCGCCCGCGCCGCCTTCCTGGAGAAGGCCGCCCATCTAACAAGCGACCGCGGCCGCCGCGCCGACCGTGCGCTCACGGCGTCGGCTGCCAAATACGACAGCGGTGACCTCGCCGCCGCACAGCAATTGCTCGCGCTGGTCGACACCGAGCCGGCCGAGACCAGAAGGGCTGCTCGGCACGATTGGCAGCGATCCAGGATCGCGACGGTCGCCCGGCCTGGAGCCGGTTCAATCCGGCAGCTACTGGCCGCCGCCAGGCGACTGCGTGCTCTCGACCCGACCGACGCCCGGGAGGCGTACCTCGAAACCCTGACGGCGGCGATGGCGGCGGGAGACGCCCGCGGAGGATTGCTGACCGTGGTGGCTGAGGAAGCACGCCTCGCCGCGGCCGCTCACCGCGGTCATCCCGTCGACCAGCTCCTGTTCGGTCTCGCCACCAGAGTCCTCGATGGTTACGGGGCCGCGGTCCAGCCCCTGAGCGTCGCCGTGAGAGCGTTCCTCAAGCATGCGCCCGACCTCCGAACGACGCGGTGGTTCCGGCTTGCCGCTCTGATCGCCGCCGACCTCTGGGACGCTCCAGCCTGGATGGAACTCACCGGGCGCTCCCCGGTGGCCGGGACAGGAACGGCTCCCGCAACACCGATCGGTGGCGACGCGTCCGGTCCCACGATGATGCGGCCTGCGCGCCAAACCGGCACGGCGCTTGATCGGCTCGCGGCGGATCAGGCACTGAGCTGGCGAGTGACGCCCGCGTCCGTGGGCCGTTGCGCCGTCACGACACCGGCCCGGCAGTGGCTCCGGCCGCTACTGGCGCCCATTTCCGAGACGGCCCACAACCAGGACGCCGCGATCCCCGAGGCCGTGGCCGCCGCGGTGTTGCACAACGCCGGGGGACGCTACGACGAGGCGCTCGACGCGGCCCGGAACGCGTTGCGGTACGACTTGCCGGGTTTCGCCGGCTGGGCGTTGGCCGAACTGGTGGAGGCGGCGGTCCGTACGGGTGACCTGACCCTCGCGGCCGAGGCGGCCGCCCGGCTCCACGAACGCACGGCCTCTGCCGGCACAGACTGGGCACTCGGAATGCAGGCCATGGCCGATGCGCTCCTCGCCGAAGAGCGGACGGCGGAGACGCACTACGAGCAGGCCATCGAGCGACTCGCCCGCAGCGACATCCGCTGCCAGCTCGGGCGAGTGCGGCTGCTCTACGGGGAATGGCTGCGCCGCCGGAACCGGCGAGTCGACGCTCGCGACCATCTCCGCGCCGCAGGTCAGCTCTTCTCGGAGATCGGGGCGACCGGGTTCGCCGAACGCACCCGCCGTGAGCTGCTCGCCACCGGAGAATCCACGGGCAAGCGCACCGAGGACAACCGGCGGCAGCTGACGCCGCAGGAGTCGCGGGTGGCCGCACTGGCACGTGAGGGCCTCAGCAACGCCGAGATCGCCGGACAGCTCTTCCTCAGCCCGCGCACCGTCGAGTACCACCTCTACAAGGCTTTCGCCAAGCTCGGCATCAATTCCCGCGCCAAGCTCCAGATGGCGGTCGCTGGTTGGCGGCCAGATCGAGCCACTTCCCGAAAGCCGTCATCCACAGCGCGCGCGACGAACTGATCCATCGTCCCGAGGTCCCGTGCCGTAGAACACGCACACGCCGTGGACGGAAGCCGTGGATCGAGCCGCCGCCCCGGGCGTTGAGGACGTAGACGTGGTGGCCGTGCACCGTGACGCTGACCGGGAACTCGCCTCCGCTGCCTCTGACCTGCAGGCAGGTCAGCCGGGCGCCACGCGCCCGGAACACGGTGATGGTGTTGCTGCCCGCGTTGACCGCGTAGAGCAGGTGATGGCCGCGGTCGAGGGTGAGCGACCCCTGCGATCCGAGGTGATCGGCGACCGCACCGCCGAGTACGCCACCCTTGCCGCCGGTGGCGTACGCGCCGACCTGGTGCAGGTGACTGTCGCAGGCGATGACCCGGTTGCCGCCAGGCTCATCAGTCTGGACGAACACCGCGCCCCAGCATCTTTCGTATTCTCATCCCTGCGTTTCTCCGCTTCGTGCGGTGCCAGAATGGAGCCGGATCGGCCGCTGACCGGCGACTCCTCCGACGTCTGCAATCACGACGAACTCGGGGTCACGTTCCCCGGAGTGGCACAGACCATGAATCAGTCCGTCCAGCGCTCATCCGCCGCAACCGCACCACCGACGAGCGGCTTTCTACCTGTGCTGGTCACCCCGCCCGGTGCCGCTGCACACCATTGTGACCGTCGCCGAGATCCGCGGCCTCATCAACGCCATAGTCCTCGCCACACCGCGACCGCCAGCACACCCCCCTGCGCTGGTCGATCTGGCGGAGAACCGCCCGAGCCCAACGATCCCACTACCAGCGCAGACAGGCAAACTAACGTTGGAGTACTAAGGCGTGTTTCAGAAGTCGTGGTGGCCGGTGAAGGTCACGGCGTGGCGGTGATCGATAACTGAAGAGGTCTCCGGTAAACGGTTCAGCGACCAAGCTCGAACTTCATACCGGAGACCTCGTGGCCACCTTAGCGGTGACGAGGCGGCACGAACTCACCGACGCCCAGTGGCAGCGGCTCGCTGCGCTGCTGCCTGCCGCGTCGGCGAAGGGCCGGCCGCCGAAGTGGGAGAAACGGCAGCTCATCGACGGGATCAGGTGGCGGATTCGGATCGGGTCGCCCTGGCGTGACGTCCCGGCCGAGTACGGACCCTGGCAGACGGTCTACGGCCTGTTCCGTCGCTGGCAGCGCGACGGAACCTGGGACAAGATCTTGACCGCGGCACAGGCCGCCGCCGATGCGGAAGGCCGGATCACCTGGACGGTCAGCGTGGACTCGATGACCAGCCGCGCACACCAACACGCCGCCGGCGCCCGCAAAGACGGCCACCTGCAGAAAGAGCCACCAGGCGGCGTGCATGACGAACCCGCCGATCACGCCCTCGGACGATCTCGCGGCGGTCTGACCACCAAGACGCATCTGGCCTGCGAGCAGGGACAGAAGGTCCTATCGATGGTCGTGACCGCCGGGCATCGTGGTGACAGCCCGCAGTTCATCCCGGTCCTGCGCCGTATCAGGGTGACGCGTCTCGGGGTGGGCCGGCCTCGCACCTGCCCCGACCTGGTCCTGGCGGACAAGGCGTACACCAGCCGCGGCAACCGCGCCTACCTGCGCAAGCGCGGGATCAAGGCGTGCATCCCGAGCAAGACCGACCAGGACGCCCACCGCAAGGCCAAGGGCACCCGCGGCGGACGCCCGCCGAAGTTCGACCGAGACCTCTACCGGATGCGACATGCCGTCGAGAACGGCATCGCCCGACTCAAACGCCACCGCGGCGTGGCCACCCGCTACGACAAGTTGGCCGTCCGGTTCCAGGCCGTCCTGACCATCACCATCATCTGCGAGTGGCTCTGACCCGCTTATGAAACACGCCTTAGTTCACGACGCGGACACCGGGCCAGCGTTCGGCGAGGCGGTGACGAGCGAGTCGCTGCCGGGAGATCTCCGGGCTGACCCTGGTCGGGTTGCGCCGCCACACCCCGCCGAGCAGGTCATCGAGGCCGTGC
>NZ_FTNF01000049.1 GCF_900156065.1 Micromonospora avicenniae
GCCACCGCCACAGCCTGACCGCCGCAACGCCGCCAGACCGACAGGCCGGCCGGCGTGTCAACCAACACCGTGAACGTTCGTGGTCACGGCACTAGACCGATGAACCGCTCCATCGAGATTCCGCACCAAGCGATACTCGCGGCCCTGATCGCGGCCGACCGGGGACGGGCCGAGGATGACCCGACCCCGGTGCCGACTCAGCGAAACGCTTTCTCCGCAACGGGGGATGGTGCTTGCTACATCTCCTGCTCCCACCACCCGCGCGTGTCGACGTCCGCGGCGTCCCCCAGCGCCTCCAACTCCGCGATCTCCTCGTCGGCGAGCTCGATGCCGCCCGCTCGGATCAACCCGTCGATGTAACTCGTCCTCGTGACGCCGATGATCGGGGTGGTCCCCTTGGCGATGGCCCAGGCGGTGGCGACGTCGGCGGCGGAGGCGCCTCGGTTCCCGCCGATCGCGCGCATCCTGTCGGTCAGCGCCTGGAGCTTAGGCAGGATGCCGTTGTACGCGGCCGCTCGGTTGCTGCCCGCCGGCAACGGATGGGCCGGGCCGTACCTGCCGGTCAGCGCCCCCTGCTCGAGAACCATGTAGGAAAAGAACCGCACGTCGCGCTCGCGGCAGTAGTCGAGAATGCCCGCACGCTCGGAGCCGCGGTACAGGAGACTGTAGTGGTTCTGGACCGCCTCCACGCGAAAGCCGGCCTCGCCGAGGATCTGGTCGGCCAGAGCAATCTGCTTCAGGTTGTGGTTCGAGACTCCGACATGCTTGATCTTGCCGCTCTGCAACAGCGGAATCAGAAGCGGCGTCCAGCGAGCCACATCGGCGGGGTTGTGGATCCAGTACAGATCTACGTATTCCGTACCCAATCGGCCAAGGCTCTGCTCCAGCATCTCCGCGACCGGATCGTCGCCGTCAGCCGCCGCCTGCGGGGTGAACTTCGTCGACAGCTGGTACTCGCTGCGGGCGTAGCCCTTCAGCGCCTGAGCGAGGACCGTCTCCGAGTGACCCATGCCGTACACCACCGCGGTGTCCCACAAGGTGAACCCGTTCGCTTGCGCCTTCTCGACGACCTCGCGCAGGCCGGACGCCGTCAGCTGACTGCCGAAATAGCCGTCGCCCGCCTCACCGCTGTCTCCCCAGGCCCATGTGCCCAGCGCCACCGCTGGCACGGCCGGTGTCTTGCTCGTCATGTCTCCTACCTCCGTTACGCGTTCGATCCCAGAAGACCGCGATCGCCATGGCCGGGGAAGGTCGCGTTTATGGGGGTACAACCTCCACCCCTCTCGCGCCGCGACCGGCGGCTAGCGTGGAGAACATGGACCAGCAGCCCGGAAACCGCGGCGAGATCCGAGACTTCCTCGCCGGCCGACGCGCCAAAATCACCCCGGCGCAGGCCGGACTGCCGACCAGTGCCCGTCGCCGGGTCGCCGGGCTTCGGCGCGAGGAGGTCGCTGTCCTCGCCGGCGTGAGCACAGAGTGGTACACGCGGCTGGAACAGGGTCACATCGGCGGCGTGTCCGAAGACGTCCTCGACGCGGTAGCCCGCGCCCTGCGACTCGACGACGACGAACGCACCTACCTGTTCGACCTGGCCCAGTCATCGCGGGCCGCCAGGCGCACGCCATCGCGTCGCCGGGACGTCGAGGTCCCGCCGCGAGTCCAATGGCTGCTCGACTCCATAACGATGTCCTCGGCGTTCGTACGCAACGGCCGCACGGACGTCATCGCCAGCAACCTCCTCGCCCGAGCCCTGTACGCGCCGATGTTCGACAGCGCCACCATCGACAAGCGCGGCCGCCCCAACATCGCCCGCTACATCTTCCTCGACCCCGGCGCACACGACTTCTTCGTCGACTGGGACGCCGCCGGCAACGCCACCGCCGCCCTGTTGCGCGCCGAGGCCGCTCGCGAGCCCCGCGACCGGGCACTGCGCGACCTCATCGGCGAGCTGTCCACCCTCAGCCCCGAGTTCCGCGACCAATGGGCCGCGCACGACGTCCTGATCCGCCACGACGGCATCAAGCGACTCCGGCACCCCGAGGTCGGCCACCTGGAGCTGACCTTCCAGCACCTCGACCTGCCGCTGTCTAGCCGAGTCGTACACAACCTGATCAGCTACACCGCGGAACCCGGCACTGCCTCCGAAGACCGACTCAGACTCCTCGCCAGCTGGTCAGCCACTCCATCTCGGGTGGCAGACCCTCTCCATCAGAGCGGCGCCCCGAACGCGTGAGCTGCGGCGACAAAACAGTAACAAAAACACCGCCGATCCCGTACGGCGACGAGCCGGTCCGATCATCCAGATGAGGCTTCGCCGGATGGCGGCCACGCGGTGGGTCTACCTGATCGGCCGGATAGTCCTCGATCCAGGTGTGAGCTCGCCATCGTCGAATGGCGCGGTTCGCGACGTTACATCGGCGCGATGACGCCCAGGCATCCGGATTTGCCGCGTAGGGGGCGTTGACACCGGCTGCGAGTGGTGTCGCACCGTGAGGTATGACTACCTCTCCCGCTTCCGGCTCAGTCGTCTCTCCTGATCGTGTTGTTCTGCGTGCGGCGGTAGCCGCCTACCTCGGCCGCTACCGCGGTGACACGCGCCTACACACCCAGTCCGACCTGCGCGTCTACCTGACCTGGTGCGCCAACCATGACCTGGATCCGCTGACTGTTGCGCGCGCGGACATCGAGCGGTACGTGCGCTGGCTGCAGGACGTACGCCGCTTCCAGCCCTCGACCGTGTCCCGTCGCCTGTCGATCGTGGTCGGCTTCTACCGCGTCTGCGTCATCGACGACATCCTGCCGCACTCACCCGCCGACTACGTCCGCAGACCCACAGTGCCGCCCGAATCACCCACCCTCGGACTCGGCCACCTCCAGTTCGAAGCCCTGATTACCACCGCACGCCCATCGGCCAACCCGAACGACTTCGCCCTGGTCGCCATGCTCGGCCTACTCGGGCTCCGCATCTTCGAAGCATGCGGTGCCAGCCGAGTCTTCTCGCCAGCGGGCCAACGAACGTGTCGCCTAGCGCCTTCGTCGAGGGCCGCGCCGGTCGCCGCGTCTCCGGGGCCACACGACACCTAATGACCAGCCTGTTCGCTCACCGACCCGAGGTGGACGCCCGGCGACGACGCCTTGGTGCTCGCTGGTCGCGAGTTGCGCGCTGACATCGCGGTCGAGTCCACGGCACGGTTCGGCGACCTGGTCTGGGACCTGATGCCGGCGTTGGTGCAGAAACATCAACGGCGCATGAAGTTGGACTTCACCACGCTCCCGCAGCGCTACCGGGTCGCATGGTTTACAGGCCACGTAGCGACGAGGCTGCGGCTCGGCGCATTCTCCGACGTCGCGAAGAATGGCGAACGATGAACCACGCCGCTGGACGTGGCCGGTTCCGTGGGGTGTGCTCATAAAGGTCGAATGGGAACCGGCTCATACTGTAGTAGTACTTCGTCACGTTTTCACATAGGTCGCTATCTGTTGCTGTGGCGAATCGTCAGCTCCCGCGTGGATCTGCACGCGGTCTGGCGTACCGCTGGTTTCAGCGCAGTACGTCGCGTAGTAGTCGGGCGTTCTTCACGGTCTGGGTTGATCCGGTGCGGGCGGCCACCGCGTCGACTTCGGGGATGTGGCCCTTGGCTCCGCAGCGTGAGGCGCATTCGACGGCGACGGCGAGGAACGCTCCGGCCTCGCGGATCGGTTCGTCGCGCAGCAGTGCGGGCAGGGCGGCTTGGAGTATCGACCAGATGGTGGCGTAGGCGCCGGTCTCGGCGGCCGCCCGTAGCCCATCGGCGATGCGCTTCGCGCCCCGCGACTGCCGTCGCAGCCTCACCTGGAGTTGTCCGGCAATCAGTGCGCTGTCCAGTTGGCCCTGCGCGGCGAGGATCAGCAGGGCGTCCACCGCCGTGTCGCGTTCGGTGTCCAGGTGCGCCAAGATCTTCCGGTGCATCGCAAATCCGGCTGCGCCGCCGCTTTCCGCCAAGCGCCGGAGCACATCGCCACCCCCTGAAACGCGTGCCGCCACCACGTCGCGGTGATGCGGCAACTGCGCCGCGCAGAAGGGCGCCGGGTAGCTGGCGCGTTCGTGCGTGCCGGTGATGAGGGCTGCGGCGACCGGCGGGAGGGGCGGTTCGTGGTCCAGCCCGGGCACTGCGAGGGGCCACCATTTCGGCTCGGCGCTGGTCGGATCGGAGACCGGCCATCCTTGCGGCGTTGAGTCCTGGTGTGGCAGGCCGCCGTCGCGCAGCCATTGCGCCAGTTGCTGTCCGGCGTCTGAGCGGAGTTCCCCGGCCGCGCGGTGTACGTGTTCGTCCGTGGTGGGGGTGACGCGGAGCAGGGCCTGTGCCAGGTCGATCGGGGCGGGTGTGACGCCCAGGCGCTCCAGCTCGGCGATCCGTTCCACCAGTACGTGGGCGTCCAGTGCGCCGGTGGAGTGGGTCGGCAGGGCCAGCAGGAACGGTTGCGTGCCGGATTCGATCAGCTCTATGGCCTCATTGAGACGTGCCTTGAGCAGCTCTCCGGGCGAGCCGCTCCCTTTGCGTTTCGACATGTGCCATGGCCGTGGCTCGTCGCCCCGTAGCGCCGCCGCCACGTCGTACAGGTCGGTCTGCGCGCTAAAGAGTGTCTGCTCGATATGGAATACGGGCTCCGGCGCCTTGCGCATGACGGGTGTGAGTGCGGTGGCGAGCGCGGCACGGTCGAGGTGAGAGTGGCGGACCAGGCCGTCCAGGGCGCGTTCGAACGCCACCACGTCGTCGCGGTTCGCGAGGACCACCGCGAGCTCCTGGGCGACCTCGGCGGCGGCCTGGATGGGGCCGGGTATGGGTCGCGGTTCGGGTACGGCCGGCAGCACCTCGACGTACGGCTCGACCTCGGCGACCTGATTGACGGCGCTGTCCTGCGGCGGGCCGAACAGTTCGGCGGCTCGTGCCGCCAAGCCGGGGCTGAGCGATTCGGCGGCCTTGCGCAGTTCCGGTGGCACGGAGCCGTCCGCGGCGCGTTTCACGGTCGGGAGGTGACGGGCGACGATTTTGAGCGCCTGCTCCTGCAACGCCAGGTCGGCGTGTTGGAAGGCGATCGCCACCTCGAGCAGGATCTGTCCGGTGCGGGTGGGGTCGCGTCGGGCGACCCGGTCGAGCCAGGTGAGCTGGGCGCGGACCAGCTTCTTCTCGGGGCGCAGCAGGACGCGTTCGCTCGCCTCGGTGCGGACGTCGTCCTCCAGCAGCCCTGCCGTGTCCAGTTCGATCAGGACCTCCTGGCCGTAGCCGGCCACCGGCGACGAGAGGTCGAGCATGGCCACGTGGTCCCGCAGGAAGGGGACCTTCTCGGCCGGGGTCAGTCCGAGGGCGCGCAGCAACGCCAGGTGCGGCGCGGTCTGCTTCTGGGAGCCGTTCTGCAGCAGCTGGGCGAGAGCGGGTTCGGCGAGAGCGTTCCGTTCGGCTGCCTTCTGGCTCTGTTCGGCGGGGGTGAGGGCGAGTTCCTCCAGCAGCGTCGAGGCGTACGCTGGATGGGCCTTGGCGACCTCCGCGAAGACCCGATGGACGAGCGCGGCCCGGTCTATCACGCCGTCGGCGGCCAGCTGGGACAACGCCCACACACCGCGAAGGGGAACGCCAGGCCGTGCCACGACCAGTGGGAGGAGCGTGAGGGTGCACGGGTCGTTGCGCAGCAGCTCCAGAAAGTCAGCACCCCGCACGGCGTTCAAGGGTCGCCACGGCTGATCCCTTCCCGAGTGGTTGTGCCGGTCGGCGAGCCAGGCGTTGATGTAGGTGTCGCAGGTCGGCGCCGGGCAGCCGGTGGTCTGGATGATGTGGTCGGCGAGGACGAACAAGGCGTGGTCGTGCCAGGCCGTGGCGTTCTGTTCACTGATCCGCGCGACCAGTTCGGCCTGCCACGTGGCGGGATACAGGTTCAGGACGTCCGCCATCGGGACGAGAGCGTCGTGCCGGATTTTGAACGTGGGCTTCCGGAGACCGGCCGCCGCAGCCTCCGGAGTGATCCAGCACCCCAGTTGGGCGGTGTACATGGCCACTCTCTGCTCTTTGGAGTGCTTCCGCCAGTCGTCCCAGTCCTCTGCGGCGAAGAGGGCTTCCACGTCCGGAGCATGGGCGGCGCGCTGTTCTGGGGTGAGGGCGGCCAGTTCCCGGAGCACTCCGGTCACGTCACCGGCCTTCGCCAGCTCGACCAAATTCATTGCACCGACTCCTTCATCGTGTCGCGAACCATCCGCGTGGCGAGCACGTGCTTACACGGTCCGCGTCCGCCCCGGTACTTCGCCCACCAGAAGCAGGTGCAGCTCATCTGTCCCGTGTCGTCGGTGCGAACCAGGTGGGCGTTCTCGTCCTTGCCCACCCGGGTCAGCGCGCCGTCGATTTGGACCGCGCCCTCGGCGACCAGTTTCCGCGCTCCGCGCAGCCGGGGGTTGCGCGCCTCCGCAGCACCCGTTGAGTACGGCAGATGCCGGTGGAAGTACGCCTGCTCCGCCAGGTCGTAGCCGATCTGGCCGGAGGTCCCCAGCATCGTCATCGCAGCGCGTACCCGCTCCGCCGGCAGGCCGGCCTGGCGGGACAGGTCGGCCACGTCGATCTTCGGCTGCCAGGCCAGCAGTTCCGCCACCTGGTCCGCGTCCTGCGCCGCCGATTCCGTCGCGAGGGCGTCGAGCACGCCACCCTCACCGGAGAACCCGCGTGAGGCGTCCTGCGAAAGCATCAGCGTCAGCCGCATGCCCGGCAGTTCGACCTCCCACGCGGCGGCGGTGGCCGCACCGTCGGCGACGTCGGGGGCGTACACCCGGAGGCCTGTCGCGTGCCGCATCACCTGCTGCAGGACCACGAGCCGCTCAGGGCCGGGCAGGCAGACGGCGCCGGGCCCCGGCCTGCTCGCGGGACGCAGAGCGCGTCCTGCGGGCACCAGCCATTTCGTCGTACGAGCGTTGGACTGGGCAGTCGGCTGCGGCAGCGACCGCAGGACGGCGGCGGCCTGCGCAGCCGGGACCTCGGCGCGCAGGGTGAAGCCCGCCGCGAGCACCTGGGCCTCGGCGAAGCCGCGCAGCCACCGATCCGGCAGCGGGACCTTCTTCTCCACGAACCGGCCGTCAAAGGTCGTGGCCTCGATCCCGTCCGGGCCGACCGTGAGATGCAGGGGGTCCAGGCCACCGAGCTTGGCGAGGGCCCGCCGCAGTGGCATGTTGACGTCGACGTTGGTGGTGCCGTGGCCGACGTCGTCACCATCGAGACCGGGCGGGAGAACGTCGAGGCGCGCGTAGACGCCGCAGCATCCGGAGAAGGACTCCATTCGCAGCCGGTCTCCGTTGGCCGTGACGACGGGGTCCAACCAGGCCGACAGCTGCGGCCGGTAGTAGCGGGCGGCAGCGACATCGGCGACCGCCAGCAACGCCGCCGCCGCGGCGGCCGGCGCGGTCAGAAACCCGTTGAAGAACCGCGGGTTGGTTACCTCACCAGCGGGTGTGTTGCCGCCGGAGGTCTCCAGCGCGAGGGCCCGGCCGGCCGAGGATTCGTGCACAGCGGAGGCGTGCAGGTAGGTGTAGGTCTGCATGAGCGAGGCCACGCGGGAAGGATAGCTTCCTGACCCACACCGGCCTGACCCTCGAACCCGACTCAACCTAACCGTTCAAGATCTGTAATTGGATGCACACGCTGGCGCGGCTCGTCTGTTCGTCAAGGTCAGAGGATGTTGAGGGCGGTAAGTACGCTGAGGGTCGTGAGGAAGAGACCGAGGGCGGTCAGAATCCATCCCATGCTGGAACCGGACTGACCGCTGGTATTGATGATGGCGCGGTGCGGCTTTCGAGGGTCGTAGAGGATCGTGATCCCATCTGCTGGTTGAGGAGGCCTGCCCTCACCGAAACTCGATGTGACCTCGACCTCGTGGCCTTCGACGGTCGTGAAGCGGAAGATCGGCCAGCTCACGCGGTCGTCCGGATCACGACTCGGCACCAGATCAGTGATCACGCCGGGTACCTGGACCCAGCGGGCACGGCGCCGCCGCGCTTTGGTGAGCAGCCAGGCTCCGCACGCCGCAGAGCGACGGGCAATAAACAGGTAACCTTCAATGTGAATCTGTCCCCTGGGGGAGGCTCGAAGAGGCCAAGCTGTGGATACGCCTAGGGGAGAATATGGTATCCATCTTTTCTGTAATCCAGCTGACTGGCGTGGTGCTTTTGCTGTCGGGGTTCGTGAGACTGTGGCGCATCTTGCGGTTGCGACGCCGTGGGAGCCGCGCCACGGGAATGGTCGTTGAGCATGTTCCAGCCCAAGGTCCCTGGATCCTGTTCCAGGACCAGCAAGGCAATCCACAATATTTCACCCCCGATCTCACCTCCTCCTGGAAACGTGCCTCCGGCGCACCCGCAGGCACCCAGGTGGAGATCGTCTACCTTCCGGAAGATCCGGAAAAGGTGCGACTGCTCATCGATACCTTGCCGATCAATACCAACAAAGCACTTGATGACCGCGCGTGGCGCTATGTCTACTTCAAGGCAGCGCGACTACAAGGTTATACAAGGCGTAAGGAAGATCGGCTTCGTCTGGAGCTCCGCGATCGCGGTCTACACACAGCGGGCACGGTCGTGATAAGGAAACCCTCGATTCCTAGGAAATCTGACAACTCTGAAAGATTTCCGATCGCTTACTATCCAAGGATCCAGTTCAAGGATCAGCGGGGCGGAACAGTCACATTCGTTTACCAATGGGCCCACATGGGTTTAGAGCCCCGCAGGCTTCCCGCAGTCGGCGAGCAGGTCCCTGTTATCTACCTGCCGGAATCACCTCATGTGGCGCGGATGCCAGGCATCGCCCGCACACTCGTGGATCTCGCTCTTCGTTTTTCTGTCGGCCTGCTGCTACTGCTTTTTATTAGGTGGCTAGATTGAGGCTAGCTACGGAACCGGAACCGTATTGAATGCGACAGACCCTGGCCTTTCAACCGCTGTACTCAATTCGATCGGTTTTCCGTCATCGGCGTTGATCGGAAGGTTGCAGCGGCTCTATCCGCTGTCGTGTTGCTTTTGGCGCACACCAAATGTCTATCCGGATGCGGGTGTACGCTTTGCGGCCGTCTTCGGTCTGATTGGCAGAACTGTAGTTTACGGGCTCGTCTTCTTGGCCGTTCTTGTGTCATTCCTAATTGTTGCACTGCGAACGAGGCGCGCACGTTGGCTGGGGGTTGGGGCTGCAGCTCTTAGCATAATCGGTTCTCTTATGTTCGTCGTTGACTATTCCGTCAATAATCAGATTGAGTCGGTGGCGACGAGCAGCTCGGCAACTCAAACGGTTGCGAAGCGTTGCCCTGGAAATAAGCCGGGGTCTGCTGCACCGATAGGTGACATCTGAGATGGCTTGCCCTAGTGGCGGGCTGGAAGGATGTCGCTGTGCCCAAGCCCTACCCCCGAGAGTTC
>NZ_FTNF01000041.1 GCF_900156065.1 Micromonospora avicenniae
ACACCCCCCGGATCATCCAAACGACAGGGGCAGAAAGTCATACCGGGCCAGGCGACCGAGGGTCCCCGGCTGGGGACGATCAAAAAGGTAACGGGGGTGTATTGATTCGCAGGTGACCGGTACGGGTCACTAGGCTTGCTGGTCATGAGTCACGTTCTCGCGGCGGTTGCCTGGCCGTACGCCAACGGCCCGCGCCACATCGGCCACGTTTCCGGTTTCGGCGTTCCCTCCGACGTCTTCAGCCGGTACATGCGGATGGCCGGTCACGACGTGCTCATGGTCTCCGGCACGGACGAGCACGGCACCCCGATCCAGGTGCAGGCCGACGCCGAGGGGGTCACCCCGCGCGAGCTGGCCGACCGCTACAACCGGGTGATCGTCGAGGACCTGCACGGCCTCGGCCTCTCGTACGACCTGTTCACCCGCACCACCACCGGCAACCACTACGCGGTGGTGCAGGAGCTGTTCGAGGGGATGTACCGCAACGGCTACATCGTGCCGAAGACCACGATGGGCGCGATCTCCCCGTCCACCGGCCGGACGCTGCCCGACCGCTACATCGAGGGCACCTGCCCGATCTGCGGCTACGACAGCGCCCGCGGCGACCAGTGCGACAACTGCGGCAACCAGCTCGACCCGATCGACCTGATCAACCCGAAGTCGAAAATCAACGGGGAGACGCCGGAGTTCGTCGAGACCGAGCACTTCTTCCTGGACCTGCCCGCCCTGGCGGACGTGCTCCGGCAGTGGCTGGACACCCGGGAGGGGTGGCGCCCCAACGTGCTGCGGTTCTCGAAGAACCTCCTGGACGACCTCCAGCCCCGTGCGATCACCCGGGACCTCGAATGGGGCGTGCCGATTCCGCTCGACGGCTGGCGGGACCGGTCCGACAAGCGGATCTACGTGTGGTTCGACGCGGTCATCGGCTACCTCTCCGCCTCCATCGAGTGGGCCCGCCGCTCCGGCGACCCGGAGGCGTGGCGCCGCTGGTGGTCCACCGACGGGGAGGGCAAGGACGCCCAGACGTACTACTTCATGGGCAAGGACAACATCGTCTTCCACTCGGTGATCTGGCCCGCGCTGCTCGCCGGCTACTCCGGCGAGGGGGCGCGCGACGGCGTGCCGGGCGAACTCGGGCGGCTCAACCTGCCGACCGAGGTGGTCTCCAGCGAGTACCTGACGATGGAGGGCCGCAAGTTCTCCTCGTCCCGGCGGGTCGTCATCTACGTCCGCGACTTCCTGGAGCGCTACGACGCCGACGCGCTGCGCTACTTCATCGCGGCCGCCGGCCCGGAGAGCAACGACACCGACTTCACCTGGGCGGAGTTCCTCCGCCGCAACAACGACGAGCTGGTCGCCGGATGGGGCAACCTGGTCAACCGCTCCATCTCGATGGCGGCGAAGAACTTCGGCGCGATCCCGCCGATCGACCCGGCCGGTCTCACCGAGGCCGACGAGGCGCTGCTCGCCACCGCCCGCGCCGGCTTCGCGGTAGTCGGTGACCTGATCGGCCGGCACCGGCAGAAGCAGGCGATCGGCGAGGCGATGAAGGTGGTCGCCGAGGCGAACAAGTACCTCTCCGAGCAGGCGCCGTGGAAGCTCAAGGACGAGGCCGACAAGCCGCGGATGGGCACCATCCTGCACGTCGCCCTCCAGGTGGTCAGCGACGCCAACACGCTGCTCACCCCGTTCCTGCCGCACTCCGCGCAGAAGGTGTACGAGCTGCTCGGCGGCACCGGTGTGCACGCGCCGATGCCGCAGATCGTGGAGGTGGAGGACCTCGACGGCGGGCCGGCGTACCCGGTGCTGACGGGGGACTACACGCAGGGCACGCGGTGGGAGTCCGTACCCCTGGAGGTCGGCCGGCCGCTCGCGACGCCGAAGCCGGTGTTCCGCAAGCTCGACCCGTCGATCGTCGACGAGGAGCTGGCCCGGCTCGGCGCCTGACGGGCCTAACGGGCCGGCGGCAGGCGGCTGCCGGACCGGCGACAGGCTGCTGGCGGGGTCCCGACCCGGCGGTGCGGCCCGGGGCATCCCCGGGCCGCACCTCATCCGACCGGCCGGAGAGCCGGTCGTGCCCGGCCCGCGCCCCGCACCAGGCGCGGCCGCGGACGGCATCAGGCGCGGCTCATCGCCGGCGCCCCGATGAAGTTCATGATCGCCTTGTTGACCTCGTCGGCGTTCGTCCACGGGATGCCGTGCGGGGCACCCTTCAGCGTGATCAGCTGGCTGCCGGCGAGCATCGCCTGCAACCGCTGGCCGGTCGCGGCGAACGGGAGCACGTTGTCCTTGTCGCCCTGCACGATCAGCACCGGTACGTCGATCTGCGGCAGGTCACCCCGGAAGTCGGTCAGCCAGGCGTCCACGCTGTCGTACGTGCCCTTGGCCGAGGCCCGTGCGCCGATCTCCCAGTGCGCCCGGTAGGCCTCCTCGCTGACCAGCTTCCCCTTGTTCTCGTTCCAGTTGAAGAAGTTGTTGCAGAACTGGGTGAGGAAGGCGAACCGGTCCTGGATGATCGCCTGCTGGAAGCCGTCGAAGAGGCTCTTGTCGACGCCCTCCGGGTTGTCCGCCGTCTTCAGAAGAAACGGCGCCAGCGGCGCCAACATGATCGCCTTGCTCACCCGCTGCGAGCCGTACGCGCCGAGGTAGCGGGTCACCTCGCCGGTGCCCATCGAGTGGCCGATCAGGATCACGTTGCGCAGATCCAGCTCGGACATCAGGACGTCGAGGTCGGCGCTGAAGGTGTTGTAGTCGTACCCGATGGTCGGCTGCGCCGAGTTGCCGAAACCACGCCGGTCGTAGGTGATGACCCGGTAGCCGGCGTTCAGCAGCGGCACGGCCTGCTTCTCCCAGGTCGCCCCGTTGAACGGGAAACCGTGGATCAGCACGACCGGCTGGCCGGCGCCGTGATCCTCGTAGTACAGGTCGATGGGCGCGGAGTTCTCCGTACCCACGGTGATGAACGGCATGCTCTTCTCCTGAAGTCGGGCTCGGTTCTCTCCTCGCCCGGCGCATTCCCGTCCGATCCCCCGATATGCCCGGTCCGGAACGGCGGGCGACGGCCCTCCGCCCGCCACCTCACAGCGCGTACGGGAAGTCGACCACCTGCGCGTCCGTCACCTCCGCCCCCGGCGCCCAGACCTCGTACACGCCCCGGTCGTGGCACTGTGCCCCGGTGAGCGCCACCGTGTCCGGGTCCGGCCGGCGCAGCCGAAGCCGAAGCCAATCCGCCTCCTCCCGCAGCACGACGCAGGGCACGCCCCGCCACTGCCCGATGCGCAGCCGGCGGGCCGCCGCCTCGACCGGATACCGGGCGGCCCGGGTCATCGCCAGCACCCGGAACCCACCCGGCAGGTCGGCGACCGCCTCGTACTCGGTTCCGCCGTACGCCCCGATGAGGTGGGTGGATCGGGGTGCCTCACCAACCGGCAGGTACTCCTGGTCGGGCGAGAGCCCCGGCACCGCGGCGAGCAGGTGCCGCCACTGCGGCCCGGCCATCCGCAGCCAACCCCGCTGCTCCGCCTGGTAGGTGTACAACACCACCTCGACCCCCTCGGCGGGGTAGGCGAGCAGGCTGGCGTTCGCCGGCATCGGCAGGTCGGCGAAGTCGCGGGTGACGAACTCGGGGATCAGCTGGCTGCTGCTGGGCACGAAACCGGTGCCGAGCACCGGAGGACCCAACCGGTCCCGGGGCGGTAGCGCGGTCAACCCCCGGTGCGCCGTACCCACCGGGACGTCGTAGTCGCCCGGGTCGGCCGCCCGCCAGCGCAACGCGTACGCCACGTCCACGCCGTCGCGGCCCACCTCGCCGTCGGTACGCAGCAGCATCGCCGTGGCCGGCGTACGCAGGTGCGCCACGTCGTGTTCCCGGTAGCAGAAGCCGTGCGGCAGCCACCCCCGCGCGTACCCGGCGAGTTGCCGGGCGGAGAGCATCTTCACCATCCGGGTACCCCGCCGGACCACCGCCGACCCGCGCACCGTGCTGAGCACCGGGTCACCGGCGGCGTCCGGCCGCTGACTGAGCTGGTGTACGTAGCCCCAGCCCCGTTCCCGGTGCGCCGGCATCATCAGCGGCGACTCCGGCTCCTCCGACGGCTCCGGCGCGCCATGCACCGCGGCCACCTCGGTGACGTGCACGAACCGGTGCCAGGGTAGGGCCGAACCGGGCCGGGGCGCCCACTCGAACCCGGGCACCTCGTCGGCGCTGAACAACTCGTACGCGGCACCCCGGGCGATCTCCTCCGCCGGGTACACGCCCCCGCCGTACGTGACCCGCAGCCCGGTACGTCCGTCGGCCTCGCCGCTGTTCTGCGGCGCGACGCTCATCGCGTCACCGTGCCGCGGTACCCGTGATCTGTCCGCTCGCGTCGCCGCCGCGCGTCGGCGCGAGCGCCACGCGGCTGTTCCCGGTGCTCCGCTGCGTTCCGCTCGCTCACCGGGCGACCGTAGAGTCGCCCTCGGTAATCGAGGTGAACAGCAGGTGGCGGGCGGGTGGACCAGCCCGGTGTGTGATCCTTTGGGTGATGAGCCAGCCAACCGAACAGCCGATCGACGCAGCCGAGTCCCGTCGCGCCCGTGCCGCCCGCCGCGCGGGTGAGTTCCCGCCCGCCCCGGAGCCCCTGCCCCGCCCGGTGCTCGACAGCCACACCCACCTGGACATAACGGTCAGCGAAGCCGGCGTCCCCGGTGGCGGTCCCTCCGACGACCCGGTCGGTACGGCCATCGACGTCGCCAGCAGGGTCGGGGTGGACCGCCTGGTACAGGTCGGAGTGGACGTTCCCTCGTCCCGCTGGGGGGTGGCGACCGCCCAGCGGTATCCGGCGGTGGTGGCCACCGTGGCGCTGCACCCCAACGACGCCCCCCGCCTGCCCGATCTGGACGAGGCGCTGCGCGAGATCGAGGCACTCGCCGCTGACGACCGGGTGCGGGGCGTCGGCGAGACCGGGATGGACTTCTTCCGCACCGGCGACGAGGGCCGTGCCGCCCAGGAGGAGAGCTTCCGGGCGCACATCGGCATCGCCAAGCGGTACGGCAAGGCGCTCGTCATCCACGACCGGGAGGCGCACTCCGAGGTACTGCGCATCCTCGACGACGAGGGCGCGCCGGACACCGTGGTGCTGCACTGCTTCTCCGGCGACGCCGCGTTCGCCGCCGAGTGCGTACGCCGTGGCTACCTGCTCAGCTTCGCCGGCACGGTCACCTTCGCCAGCGCCGTAGCGCTGCGCGAGGCCGCCGCGTCGACCCCGATCGACCAGATCCTGGTGGAGACCGACGCCCCGTACCTCACCCCCACGCCGCACCGCGGCCGCCCCAACGCGTCATACCTCATCCCGCTGACCGTCCGGGCGCTCGCCGCGTCCACCGGCGCCGACCTCGACGAACTCTGCGCTGCGATCTCGGCCACCGGCGACCGGGTCTTCGGCCCGTGGTGAGCTCTGTGGTGGACCGGTACCCGGCTGAGCCGGGCCGCTTCCGGACGGCCCGGCCGACCCGCCTACGCTGCTGGCCATGAGCGGTCTCCTCGGCCCGGCGGAGATCCGGGAGCTGGCCGCCCGGCTGGGTGTGGCCCCGACGAAGAAGCTCGGGCAGAACTTCGTGCACGATCCGAACACCGTGCGGCGGATCGTCACCGCCGCCGGGCTCGCGCCCGACGACGTGGCGCTGGAGGTCGGACCCGGGCTCGGCTCCCTCACCCTGGCCCTGCTCCCGGTCGCCGCGCACGTGCACGTCGTCGAGATCGACCCGGTGCTGGCCGGCGCGCTGCCCGAGACCGCCGCCCGGTACGCGGGCCCGCACGCCGCCCGGCTCACCGTGCACCACGCGGACGCGCTGCGCGTCACCGCCGCCGACCTCGGCGACCCGGCGCCCACCACGCTGGTGGCGAACCTGCCCTACAACGTCGCCGTGCCCGTGGTGCTGCATCTGCTCGCCGAGCTGCCCGGCCTGCGGCACGGCCTGGTGATGGTGCAGAAGGAGGTCGCCGACCGGTTGGTCGCCGGTCCCGGTTCCAAGGTGTACGGCATCCCGTCGGTCAAACTCGCCTGGTACGCCCGGGCCCGCGCCGCCGGCCGGGTCCCGCCCAACGTCTTCTGGCCCGTGCCGAACGTCGACTCCGGCCTGGTGGCCTTCACCCGTCGCGAACCTCCCCGCACCGACGTCGCCCGCGAAAAGGTCTTCGCCGTGGTCGACGCGGCGTTCGCCCAGCGGCGCAAGACACTGCGTGCCGCCCTCGCCGGCTGGGCCGGGGGCGCCGACCGTGCCGCCGCCGCGCTCACCGCCGCGGGCGTCGACCCCGGGTGGCGCGGCGAGGCGCTCACCGTCGAGCAGTTCGCCGCCATCGCCGCGTCGGCTCCGGCCGCCGCACCCGCCGGGCAGTAGGCTGGCGCCGTGCCCGCCGACGCCGGCCTCCCGCACCACCCGCGGATCGAGCAGGATCCGCTGCACGTGTACGCGTACGACCTGGTCGATGGCCGGTACGAGCCGGTCGTCGACGCTGCCGAGGAGCTGATCGTGGACAAGCCGTTCGACATCCGCCTGCGTGCGCGGGACCTCGCCCCGTGACCGAGGCCTGGCGACCGGACGACGAGGACGAGCAGCGGCGCGGGGCCAGCGGACCGGTGAAGGTGCGGGTGCCCGCGAAGGTCAACCTGCACCTCGGCGTGGGACCGCTGCGCCACGACGGCTACCACGAACTCAACACCGTCTACCACGCGATCTCCATCTACGATGAGCTGACGGCCCGCCGCGGCGACACCCTCACCCTCACCATGGAGGGAGAGGGCACCGGCGAACTGGCCCTGGACGACAGCAACCTGGTGATCCGGGCCGCCCACGCGCTCGCCGGATACGCCGGGGTGCTTCCGCACGCCAGGCTGCACCTGCGCAAGCAGATCCCGCTCGCCGGGGGCCTGGCCGGCGGCAGCGCCGACGCGGCGGCCACCCTCGTCGCCTGCGACGCGCTCTGGGGCACCGGGCTCTCCCGCGACGAACTGGCACGCATCGCCGCCGACCTCGGGTCGGACGTACCGTTCCTCATCCACGGCGGCACCGCCCTGGGCACCGGGCGCGGCGAGGCGGTCAGCCCGGTGCTGGCCCGCCCGACCTCCTGGCACTGGGTCGTCGCCATCGCCGACGGCGGCCTCTCCACCCCGGCCGCCTACCGTGAGCTGGACCGGCTGCGCGAGGCCGGCACCGCCGGCCAACCGCTCGGCAGCACCGACGCGCTGCTCGGCGCACTGCGCCAGCGGGACCCTCGGGTGCTCGCCGCCACGCTCGGCAACGACCTCCAGGACGCCGCCCTCGCGATGCGTCCCGCGCTCGCCGAGACGCTCAAGGCGGGCGAGGCGGCCGGCGCGCTGGCCGGCATCGTCTCCGGATCCGGACCGACCTGCGTCTTCCTCGCCGAGGACGGCAGGCACGCCGAGCGGATCGCCGCCGAACTGACCGCGGCCGCCGTGTGCCGCGAGGTCCGGGTGGCGCACGGCCCGGTGGCCGGCGCCCGCATCATCTGACGCCACCACCGCCCGCCGTCGCGTGGGCGGCGACCGCGCGATCGAGGGTGTCCGCGTACCCTTGAAGGCCAGGCGTCCCGTGCCTCGCCGGCACCGGACGCCTTGATCATGAAAGGTAGGTCGTGGCCAACATCCTCAACCTGGACCGGGTGTCCAAGGGCTACGGGGCCGCCGGGCAGCTGCTCACCGACGTCTCGCTCGGCCTCGACGACGCCGACCGGATCGGCGTGGTCGGGCTCAACGGCGCCGGCAAGTCGACGCTGCTCCGGCTGCTCACCCGCAGCGAGGAGCCGGACGACGGCCGCGTCACCCACCGCCGCGACCTGCGGGTCGCCTGGTTGCCACAGAACCTCACCCTCGCCCCCGACGCCACCGTCCGGGACGTCGTGCTCGGCACCGAGTGGCTCGACGAGAGCATGGGCGCCGAGCACGAGTGGGCCGGCGACGCCGGGGTGCGGGGCATCCTCGACGGCCTCGGCATGCCCCACCTCGGCCTCGACCAGCCGGTCGGCCCGATGTCCGGCGGTGAGCGCCGCCGGGTGGCGCTCGCCGCGCTGCTGGTCCGCGACTCCGACCTGCTGATCCTCGACGAGCCCACCAACCACCTCGACGTCGGCGGCGTCGACTGGCTGGCCCGGCACCTGCTCGGCCGCAAGGGTGCCCTCGTCGTCGTCACCCACGACCGCTGGTTCCTCGACGCCGTCTGCACCGCCACCTGGGAGGTCGCCGACCAGACCGTCCGGTCGTACGAGGGCGGCTTCGCCGCCTGGACCCTCGCCCGCGCCGAACGGGAACGGGTCGCGGCGGCCACCGAGGCCCGCCGGCAGAACCTGCTCCGCAAGGAGATCGCCTGGCTGCGCCGCGGCCCGCCCGCCCGAACCTCCAAGCCGCGGTTCCGGATCGACGCGGCCAACGCGCTGATCGCCGACGTCCCACCACCGCGCGACACCATGTCGCTGCAACGGCTCGCGACCGCCCGGCTCGGCAAGCAGGTGTACGACCTGGAGCAGGTCACCCTGCACGCCGGCCCCAAGGAGATCCTGCACGACCTCACCTGGCAGGTCGGCCCCGGCGACCGGGTGGCCATCCTGGGCGCCAACGGAGCCGGCAAGACCACCTTGCTGCGGATGCTCGCCGGTGTCACCCGCCCGGACGGCGGCCGGTTCGTCACGGGCTCCACCGTCCGGCCCGCCTTCCTCTCCCAGGAACTGGCCGAGCTGCCCGGGCAGCTGCGCGTGCTGGAGGCCGTCGAGGAGGTGGCCCGCCGGGTACAGCTCGGCGACCGGGAGATCTCCGCCGCCCAGCTCGCCGAGATCTTCGGCTTCGACGACCGACGGCTCTGGACACCGGTCAGCGACCTCTCCGGCGGCGAACGTCGCCGCCTGCAGATGCTCCGCCTGCTCGCCGGCGAGCCGAACGTGCTCCTCTTCGACGAGCCCACGAACGACCTGGACACCGACACCCTCGCCGGGCTGGAGGACCTGCTCGACTCGTGGCCGGGGACGCTGATCGTGGCCAGCCACGACCGCTACCTCATCGAGCGGGTCACCGACGTCGTGTACGGCATGTTCGGCGACGGCCGGCTGGTGCACCTGCCCGGCGGCGTGGACGAGTACCTGGCCCGGGCGGCCGGCCGACCCGGCTCCGCCCGTACCGAGGCCGTGCCCGCCGCCACGCCGGAGGCGCCGGCCCGCACCGGCCTCTCCGCCGCCGAGGTGCGGCAGGCGCGCAAGGAGCTCACCCGGCTGGAACGGCAGATCAGCAAGCTCGAGCAGCGTGAGGCGGCGCTGCTCGGCCAGCTGGCCGAGCACGCCACCGACTACGCGAAGGTCGCTGAACTGGACGGCCAGCTCAAGGACCTGCGGGCCGAACGGGAACGGACCGAGGAGTCCTGGCTGGCCCTGGCCGAGCAACTGCCCGCCGACTGACCAGCGACCTCGACCCGTCGGCGGTGGCGGCCGGCCAGTGGTCGCCACCGCAGGTGGGCCCCCGTGTGCCGAGTCACAATCCGGCGTGCGGGAGAATCGTCGCCGACCCTCACCCGAAACGGCGTTGGAGACTCAGACATGGCCCACACCCCCGTCAACCACCCCGCGCGGCCGATCTACCGGGCGATCGGCGGGCTGACCGGTCTGTACCTGGTGGTCTTCGGTGTGCTCGGCATCATCGCGACCGCCGGCAACGACGTCCTCGCCCAGGATGACACCCGGGTCCTCGGCCAGGGCACGAACCTCGTCTTCTCGCTGGTCAGCATCGTGTTCGGGATCATCGTGCTGGCCGGTACCGCGCTCGGCCGGAACATCGACGTGGTCATCAATCAGTGGGTGGCGTACGTCCTGATGGTCGTCGGCCTCGGCGGGCTCGCCTTCATCCGGACCGACGCGAACATCTTCAACTTCAACATCGGCACGGTCATCGTCCTCATGGTCGCCGGGATGGTGCTGCTGATGGTCGGCATGTACGGCAAGGTCGGCACCGACCAGGAGAAGGAGGCGTGGCAGAAGGCCCGCCTGGTGCTCTGATCTCTGGTTGCGCTTCTGGTCCTTGCGCTTCTGGTCCTTGCGCTTTTGGTTTCGCCGGAGCCCGACCCGCTCCGGGCGGTCAGGCTTGATCCCTCCGCGGGTCGGGCTCCGGCGAAACCCGTTCTGGTCCCGCTCCATCCGGTGCCTTCAGCCCGGAGGAGTGGGACATCTCTTTGTGGCTCGGTCCGAGCAGGTGCTCACGCTGAGCCGAGCGGTTCGCCGGACAGTGAGTGGCCCGGCGGGCGACAATCCTTCGAGAACCGGTCATCTCGGGCGGAGGAGAGGCTCATGGCGCATTTCCCGATGAACCATCCGGCGCGGCCGATCTACCGGGTTCTCTCCGGGCTCATCGGGCTCTACATCCTGATGTTCGGTGTGTGGGGAGTCGTGCTGACCGCCGGCGAGTCCCTCTTCGCACGCGAGAGCAACTGGGCCCTCGGTCTCCGCACCAACCTCGCGTTCTCCATCGCCTCGGTGATCTTCGGCGCCTTCCTGATCATCGGCGCCTCCCGCCGCACCAACCTCGGCCATTACATGAACCTGACCGCCGGCATCGTCTTCCTGGTCACCAGCATCCTCATGATGTCGCTGCTGCAGACCGAGGCGAACTTCCTGAACTTCTCGATGTCGACGGTGATCGTGTCGATGATCTTCGGTCTGGTGCTGCTCGGCACCGGCCTGTACGACAAGGTCGGCCCACCCGAGCTCGCCGAGGCGGAGCGACGCAGCCGGGACAAGCAGATCTCCGAGGCGAACACGCCCTGACCGGATGCGGTGCCGGACGGATCGGCCGCGCTCAGCGGTTGCGAGAGGAGATCAACGTCGGCTTCGCCTCCAGATGCGACAAGCCGTTCCAGGCGAGGTTCACCAGGTGCGCGGCGACCGTCTCCTTCCGCGGCTTGCGGACCTCCAGCCACCAGCGGCCGGTCAACGCGACCATGCCGACCAGCGCCTGCGAGTAGAGCTCGGCCAGCTTCGGGTCGTACCCCCGGCTCTTGTACTCGGCGCCCAGGATGTGCTCGACCTGATGGGCCACGTCGTTGAGCACACTGCTGAAGTTGCCCGTCGCCGCCATCAACGGCGACTCGCGGACCAGCACCCGGAACCCGCTCGTCTCCTCCTCGATGTAGCTGAGCAGCGCCATCGCCGCCTGCTCCAGCAACTCCCTCGGATGGCCGGCGGTCAACGCCGTGGTGATCCGGTCCAGCAGCGCGCGGACCTCCCGGTCCACCACGACCGCGTAGAGCCCCTCCTTGCCACCGAAGTGCTCGTACACCACCGGCTTCGAGACCTTCGCCCGAGCCGCCACCTCCTCCACCGAGGTCGCGTCGAAGCCGCGCTCGGCGAAGAGTTGCCGCCCGATCGAGATCAGCTGCTCCCGGCGCTGAGCCGCCGACATGCGCACCCGCGAAGAAGGCTTGCCGCCGGCTCCTGCCACCGGCCGTTGTCGATTGACGCCACTGTCGCTGCTTGACACATCCGCCATCTGGTCACCTCGCCGGCGCTCGGTGACGCCCTGCCGTGGGATGGTGCCTCCGCCGTAACCGCTCACTTCGCCGCCTCACTGACGTACGGCCGGAGGGCGCTCGCGCGCCGCCCGACCGTACCCGCCGTGTGCCCGGCCCCCCTGTCGCCGTGCCGCGCGGCATTCCCCCCGCTTCGTTCTGTCACCGGGCAATACTGCCAGGTAACGCGCGAGCTCAACTCCCGGATCATCCCGCCGACGGCGATACCAGCTTCGCTGCCAGGCGTTCCGGCTTCGGCCAGCGGACGTCGTACGCCGCGCCGAACTTCTCGAGGAACCAGATGACCCGGGCCGAGATGTCCAGCTGACCGCGCATGACGCCGTGCCGGGCGCAGGTCGGATCCGCGTGGTGCAGGTTGTGCCAGCTCTCGCCGAAGGAGAGGATCGCGAGCGGCCAGAAGTTCGCCGCCCGGTCGCCGTGCCGCATCGCGAAGGGGCGCTCGCCGTAGACGTGGCAGACCGAGTTGATCGCCCAGGTCACGTGGTGCAGCAGCGCGATGCGGACCAGCCCCGCCCAGAAGAGCGCGGTCAGCGCGCCCTGCCACGACCAGGTCAGCAGCCCGCCCATCAGCGCCGGACCCAGCACCGAGATGGTCACGATCAGCGGGAAGAGCTTGTCGACGCGCTTGATGTCGCTGTCGGCGACCAGATCTGGCGCGAACCGCTGCCGGTTGGACAGCTCCCGGTGGAACATCCAGCCGACGTGGGCGTGGAAGAGGCCGCGGGTCAGGCCCCAGACGCTCTCGCCGAACCGCCACGGCGAGTGCGGGTCGCCTTCGAGGTCGGAGAAGGCGTGGTGGCGGCGGTGGTCGGCCACCCACTGGATGATCTCGCCCTGCACCGCGAGAGAGCCGGAGACCGCCAGCGCCACGCGCAACCCGCGCCGCGCCTTGAACGAACCGTGGGTGAAGTAGCGGTGGTAGCCGACTGTCACACCGAGCCCGGAGAGCACGTACCAGAACGCGGCGATGCCGAGGTCGGTCCAGCTCAACCAGCCACCCCAGGCCATCGGCACCGCGGCGACCAGCGCCACGAAGGGGATCACCACGAACAGCCAGAGAGCGACGAGGATGCCGGGCGACTGCGTGCCCTGGGTAAGTGGCTTCGGTCCGGACGCTTTCGGTTCGAGCAGGGCGGTCGACATGGCACCTCGCAGGGGAGTAGGGGAAATCACAAGCTACGCCTACGTCACCGTAACTTACGGAACCGTAGATCGCACGGGGAAGCGGGGAAGTTCGCGAACCGCTTTCGTCGTACCGCCGGCGTAGCGTCGGCCCATGACCGATCCCCGGCACGAGGACGACCTGTACGCGCAGGCCGTGCACCTGCGATCCCAGGGCTGCTCGGTGCCCGCGATCGCGCAACGGCTGGGGGTGGCGAAGTCGACCGCCTACCGCTGGATCGGACACATACCCCTGCCTGACGACGAGGAGTCCCGAGCCCGGCGTCGGGCTCACTCGAAGGTGATGACCGACGCGCAGTGGGCGGGTCATCGAGCAGCGCGGGACGCGGCTCGGGCGGACACCGTCGCGGCGACCGCAGGCTGGGTGAAGCAACTTCGCTACCGCGAACTGGTCCTCGTCGGTGCGGCGATCTACTGGGCCGAGGGCACGAAGGCGAAGCCGTGGCGTCCCAACGACTGCCGGGTCAGGTTCGTCAACAGCGACCCCGCGCTGATCACGCTGTTTCTCCGCTTCGTGGCGGCGATGGGCGTGCCACGCGCGGACCTGCGGTTTCGGGTCAGCATCCACGAGACCGCCGACGTGCCGGAGGCCGTGCTCTGGTGGGCGGCTCTGGTCGGCGTATCGACGGAGGATTTCCAGCCCACAGTGCTCAAGCGGCATCGGCCGGCAACGAATCGGCGGAACACCGGCGACGGCTACCGAGGTCGCCTCGCCGTCGAGGTGGCCAGGTCGAGCCGGCTGTACTGGAAGATAGAAGGGATCATGAAAGGAATGGGCGATGGCGTGCCGCCGCCGGGACGCTAAGGTGTAGGGGTCGGCAGCTGCTTGCTTTGACTGTTTTGACCGTCCCGGGTCGTCTAATGGCAGGACGTCAGGTTTTGGTCCTGATTGTAGGGGTTCGAATCCTCTCCCGGGAGCTTCTGCTCGTCGGCCGTTGATGTCTGGTTAGCATGACCGCGGAAGTGTCGTCGTCCCGACGGGAGCCAGGTCGTGTCCCAGCCCCACCATCGCACCGTCGTCGTGCTCGCCGCCGGTGAGGGCAAGCGGATGAAATCGGCGCTGCCGAAAGTGCTGCACCCGCTGCTCGGTCGTACGCTGCTCGGCCACGTGTTGAGCGCGGCTGCGCCGCTCGGCGCGGACCGGACCGTAGTGGTGGTCGGGCACGGCGCCGACCAGGTCCGCGGGCACCTCGCCGAGATCGCGCCGGACGTCGTTCCGGTGCTCCAGGCCGAGCAGCTCGGCACCGGTCACGCGGTGCGGATCGCGCTGGAGGCCGTACCGGACGCCACCGGCACCGTCGTCGTGATCAACGGAGATGTGCCGCTGCTTCGTCCGGAGACGGTGAGCGCGCTGGTGCAGGCGCACGAGGGTGAGGGAGCCGCGGCCACGGTGCTCGCCGCCGAGGTGCCCGACCCCACCGGGCTGGGCCGGATCGTACGGTCCGCCGACGGCCGGCTGGAGCAGATCGTCGAGGAGCGGGACGCCACCGCGGCGCAGCGCGCGATCCGGGAGATCAACGCCGGCAGCTACGCGTTCGACGTGGTGCGGCTGCGGGACGCGCTGGGCAAGCTGTCGACGGACAACGACCAGGGCGAGGAGTACCTGACCGACGTCTTCGGTCTGCTCAACTCGGCGGGTGAGCCGGTGGCCGTGCACGTCGCGTCGGATCATACGGAGACGTTGGGCTGCAACGACCGGGTCGAGCTGGCGGGACTGCGCCGGCTGCTGCGTGACCGGATCAACGAGGGTTGGATGCGTACCGGGGTGAGCCTGCTCGACCCGGAGACCACCTGGATCGACGTGACAGTGGCGCTGGACCGGGACGCCGTGGTCGACCAGAACACGCAGTTGCGCGGTGCCACCGTGGTGGGCTCCGGCGCCGTGGTCGGCCCGGACGTGACGCTGATCGACACGGTGGTGGGCGAGGGAGCGACGGTGCTGCGCAGCCACGCGGTGGGCGCGGAGGTCGGCCCGGGCGCGAGCGTCGGTCCGTACGCGTACCTGCGCCCGGACGCGCGGCTGGCGGAGAAGTCGAAGGTCGGGACGTTCGTCGAGGTGAAGAACTCCGAGGTGGGGCCGGGCGCGAAGGTGCCGCACCTGTCGTACGTGGGTGACGCGACGATCGGGGCGAAGGCGAACATCGGCGCGGCGACGATCTTCGTGAACTACGACGGGGTGAACAAGAACCGGACGATCGTCGGTGAGGGGGCGTTCGTCGGCTGCGACACCAGCCTGATCGCGCCGGTCGAGGTGGGGGCCGGTGCGTACATCGCGGCGGGCAGTGCGATCAGCAAGGACGTGCCGCCGGGCGCGTTGGGTGTGACCCGGGCGCCGCAGCGCGAGATCGAGGGCTGGGTGGCCCGCAAGCGGCCCGGCACGGTGTCCGCGGCGGCGGCCGAGCGGGCGCTGCGTGCCGCGGAGGGTGCGTCGCCGGGAACCGCGGCGGCAAGCGAAGGTGAGGCAATCCACGGGGATGGCCGGGCCCTGGGCGGGGAATCACCCGAGGGAGATACTGCAACCGACTAGTCCCCGGCCCACCACCACCGCGCGCCGGGCACCACCGACCAACGGGAGCAGACGGGCCCATGGGCAGCATCGTCGCCGAAAACCGCAAGAGCCTGATGCTCTTCACCGGACGTGGCTTTCCGGAGCTGGCCAAGGAGATCGGGGAGGTGCTCGGCGTCGCGCCGACGCCTACCGATGCGTACGATTTCGCCAACGGCGAGATCTTCGTGCGGTACAGGGATTCGGTGCGTGGTTCGGACGCCTTCGTGGTGCAGTCCGTCACGCACGGTGTGAACACCTGGGTCATGGAGACCCTGATCATGATCGACGCGTTGAAGCGCGGTTCGGCCAAGCGGATCACCGTCGTCCTGCCGTTTTATCCGTACTCGCGGCAGGACAAGAAGCACCGGGGTCGGGAGCCGATCTCGGCCCGGCTCATCGCCGACCTGCTGAAGACCGCGGGCGCGAACCGGATCCTCACCGTGGATCTGCACACCGCGCAGATCCAGGGTTTCTTCGACGGGCCGGTCGATCACCTCTTCGCCATGGACGTGCTGGCCGAGTACGTCGAGCGCCAGTACGCGGGCCGGCCGCTGACGGTGGTCGCGCCGGACTCGGGCCGGGTGCGAGTGGCCGAGCGCTGGACGGACCGGCTGGGTGGGTGCCCGCTGGCGTTCATCCACAAGACCCGCGATCCGTTGAAGCCGAACCAGGTGGTGGCGAACCGGGTCGTCGGTGACGTCGAAGGTCGCGTCTGCCTGATCGTGGACGACATGATCGACACGGGTGGCACGATCTGCCGCGCGGCGGACATCCTGAAGGAGTCCGGTGCCGCCGACGTGATCGTCGCGTCGACCCACGCGTTGCTCAGCGACCCGGCGACGGAGCGCTTGAAGAACAGCCCGATCAGCGAGGTCGTGGTGACCAACACGCTGCCGTTGCCGCCGGAGAAGCAGCTCGACAAGATTGCCGTGCTGTCGATCGCTCCGTTGCTCGCCCGGGCGATCCGCGAGGTCTTCGACGACGGTTCGGTGACCACGCTCTTCGGCGGCCTGAGCTAGGCCGCTGTCGCCTGTCCGGCGGCCGTCGTGGGCGGCCGCCGGTGACGGCGGAGTTGGCCTGCGAGTCGACGCCGGCGGTGATATGGGGACTGGCGGAGAGCCGGGAATTCTCTCGGGTAGACTGGTGCGGTTGCCACGGCGAGGGTGCCCGGCGGGCCGCTGAGGAAGCACCGCACGGAGGCACCGTCATCGACGCGGTGCTCCGGGCAGTCGTTCATGACGCATGAGCCCCAGCGAGCCCCTCGCCCCAGCACCGCCAGACGACAAGCCGCCGCAGCGAAAGCATCAGGAGTTTCCCCGTGTCCGAGGTAAAGATCAGCGCCGAGCCCCGTACCGAGTTCGGCAAGGGTGGTGCCCGTCGTACCCGCCGGGCCGGCAAGGTGCCCGCCGTGCTGTACGGCCACGGCGAGAAGCCGAAGCACATCGCGCTGCCGTCCCGTGAGTTCGCGGCCGCGATCCGCAAGGGTGGTGCGAACCAGCTGTTCGCCATCGAGGTGAGCGATGGCACCCAGGTGCTGGCGCTGCCGAAGGCGATCCAGCGTGACCCGATCAAGGACACCTTCGAGCACGTCGACCTGCTGCTGGTCCGGCGGGGCGAGAAGGTCACCGTCGAGGTCCCGGTCGAGCTGACCGGCGAGGCCGCGAAGGACACGCTGATCGTGCACGACCACGACACCCTGTCGGTGACCGCCGACGCCACCCGGGTGCCGGATCACCTGGAGGCGTCGATCGAGGGTGCCGAGGCCGGTGTGCAGGTCACCGCGGCCGACGTGACGCTGCCGGCGGGTGTCGAGCTGGCCGCCGACCCGGAGCTGCCGGTCGCCACGGTGACCGCCGCCCCGACGGCGGAGCAGCTCGAGGCGACGCTGCCCGAGGTCGAGGAGGCCACCGAGGAGGCCGAGGCCGAGGTCGGCGAGGTCACCGAGTCCTCCGAGGGTGCCGACGCGGCTCCGGCTGCCGAGGGCGAGGAGAACGCCGAGGCGCGTACCGAGGCCTGATCCGGTCGGTTCAAACGTGCGACAGGCGTCCCCGCGTTCGGGGGCGCCTGTCGGCGTATCGGGGTCCGGTCGAGTGGCACGTGGGAAGGGTGGGTCGTGACGGACGAGGCGGGGCCGTGGCTGGTGGTCGGCCTGGGCAACCCGGGCCGGGAGTACGCCGGCAACCGGCACAACGTCGGTTTCATGGTGGCGGATCTGCTCGCGCAGCGGGTGGGTGCGAAGTTCGGCCGGCACCGGCGGGCCGTGGCGGAGGTCGCGGAGGGCCGGCTGGGTTTCGGCGGTCCCCGGCTGGTGCTGGTGAAGCCGTTGACCTACATGAACCTGTCCGGCGGGCCGGTGGCCGCGCTGTCGCAGTTCTACAAGGTGGTGCCGGGGCAGGTCGTCGCGGTGCACGACGAGCTGGACATCGGCTACGGGCAGCTGCGGGTGAAGGTCGGCGGTGGCGAGGGCGGCCACAACGGGTTGCGCTCGATGACGAAGTCGCTGGGCACGAAGGACTACGTGCGGGTCCGGTTCGGCATCGGGCGGCCGCCGGGGCGGCAGGACCCGGCCGACTTCGTACTGTCGGATTTCAGCGCGGTCGAGCGTAAGGAGCTCGAGTTCCTGGTCGATCGGGCCGCTGACGTGGTGGAGTCGGTCATGACCCGTGGCGTGGAGCCGACGCAGAACCTCTACCACGGCGCCTGACGCGGGCGGGGCGTACCCGTTCGGGGGCCGCGGGCCGGTAGTCTGCGCCTTTCGATGTGTGGCGACCGGCGGCGCGGGTCGCACGGGACGAACCGGGCCGTGGCGAGGCGACGGGAGCGGACCATGGGCACTCCTCCGACGATCGACGGGGCGTTCGCCAGGTGGCTGGTGGCCCGGGCGGGTCAGGCGCTGTTGGGGTTGCGCGCGGAGCTGGGTTTCGCCGACCCGGGCGGGTTGAAGTCGGCGGGGGACAAGGTCTCGCACGATCTGATCCGCACCGAGTTGGCGAAGTGGCGTCCGGGTGACGCGGTGCTCTCCGAGGAGGACGAGGGTTCCCGGTTGGCCTGGGCGGCGGAGATGGACCCCGAGGGGGTTTCCCGGCGGACGGCGGACCGGGTGTGGATCGTCGACCCGCTGGACGGCACGCGTGAGTTCGCCGAGGAGGGCCGGTCCGACTGGGCGGTGCACGTGGCGCTCTGGTCGCGTGGGGCGCCGAGCCCGCACGGGCTGGTCGCCGGCGCGGTCGGGTTGCCCGGGCAGCAGCGGGTGCTGGCCACGGACTATCCGCCGGCGTACCCGCCGATGGCGCTGGAGGCGGCGGCGGCCGGTAGCCGGATGATCCGGTTGGCGGCGAGCCGGAGTCGCCCGCCGGTGTTCCTCACCGACCTGGCCGACGACGTGGGCGCGCACCTCGTACCGATGGGTTCGGCCGGTGCGAAGATCGCCGCGGTGGTGACCGGTGAGGTGGACGCGTACATCCACGCGGGTGGCCAGTACGAGTGGGATTCGGCGGCGCCGGTGGCCGTGGCGACGGCCACCGGACTACACGCTTCCCGGATCGACGGTTCGGCGCTGAAGTACAACGAGGCGGACCCACGCCTGCCCGACCTGCTGGTCTGCCGTCGGGATCTCGCCCCTCGGTTGCTAGCGGCGCTGCGGAGGCATTCCGGGTAGCCTGTGCCCAGTTCTTGACTTCCCCGACCGGAAAGGTCTGGAATTCGGATGAGCGAGCGAATCGAGCCCGGGCCATGAGCGCCCCCGCCTACCAGGTCTCGCACCTCGACGCGTTGGAAGCGGAGAGCATCTTCGTTATGCGCGAGGTGGTCGCCGAGATGGAGCGACCGGTGCTGCTCTTCTCCGGCGGCAAGGATTCGATCGTCATGCTGCGGTTGGCGCAGAAGGCGTTCGCCCCGGCGAACGTGCCCTTCCCCGTGATGCACGTGGATACCGGGCACAACTTCCCGGAGGTCCTGGAGTACCGCGACCGGCAGGTGGCGGAGATCGGCCTGCACCTGGTGGTGGCGAGCGTGCCGGACGCGTTGGCGCGCGGTCTGGTCCGCGAGTCTCCCGACGGGATGCGCAACCGGATCCAGACCCCGGTCCTGCTGGAGGCGGTGGAGGAGCACCGCTTCGACGCGCTCTTCGGCGGTGCTCGGCGCGACGAGGAGAAGGCCCGCGCGAAGGAACGGGTGTTCAGCTTCCGCGACGAGTTCGGCCAGTGGGATCCGAAGAACCAGCGTCCGGAGCTGTGGGCGCTCTACAACGGCCGGCACCACCCGGGCGAGTCGATCCGGGTCTTCCCGCTGTCCAACTGGACCGAGCTGGACGTGTGGCACTACATCGCCCGGGAGCGGATCGCGCTCCCGTCGATCTACTACGCGCACGAGCGCGAGGTGATCGAGCGCGACGGGATGCTCTACGCCGTCAACGAGTTCATCCGCCCGCGGGCGGGCGAGGAGCTGTTCAAGGAGCGGGTGCGTTACCGCACGGTGGGCGACGCGTCCTGCACGGCGGCGGTGCGCTCGGACGCGGACACGGTGGAGAAGGTCATCGAGGAGGTGGCGGCGACCCGGATCACCGAGCGCGGCGCCACCCGGGGTGACGACCGGGTCAGCGAGGCCGCCATGGAGGACCGCAAGCGGGAGGGCTACTTCTGATGACCGTCGAGACCGCCGTGTCTACCGGCGCGGACGCCGAGTCCACCACTCGTCGCATGGACCTGCTGCGCTTCGCCACCGCGGGCAGCGTGGACGACGGCAAGTCGACGCTGATCGGCCGGCTGCTCTACGACACGAAGTCGCTCTTCACCGACCAACTGGCCGCGGTGGAGGCGGTCAGTGCGGCGCGCGGCGACGAGTACACGAACCTGGCGCTGCTCACCGACGGTCTGCGGGCCGAGCGGGAGCAGGGCATCACCATCGACGTGGCGTACCGGTACTTCGCCACGCCGCGGCGCAAGTTCATCATCGCCGACACCCCGGGGCACATCCAGTACACCCGGAACATGGTCACCGGGGCGTCCACCGCGGACCTGGCGCTGATCCTGGTCGACGCCCGTAAGGGCCTGGTCGAACAGTCCCGCCGGCACGCCTTCCTCTGCTCCCTGCTGCGGGTGCCGCATCTGGTGCTCTGCGTCAACAAGATGGACCTGGTCGACTTCTCCCAGGACGTCTTCGAGCGGATCGCCGACGAGTTCACCGCGTTCGCCGCGAAGCTCGACGTGCCCGACCTGACGGTGGTGCCGGTCTCCGCGCTGAAGGGCGACAACATCGCCAGCCGGTCGCCGAACATGCCCTGGTACGAGGGCCCGGCGCTGCTGCACCACCTGGAGCGGGTGCACATCGCCAGCGACCGCAACCTGGTCGACGTGCGGTTCCCGGTGCAGTACGTCATCCGTCCGCAGTCGACGACCGTCACCGACTACCGCGGTTACGCCGGCCAGGTCGCCTCGGGTGTGCTCAAGGCGGGTGACGAGGTGATGGTGCTGCCGTCGGGTTTCACCAGCCGGATCGCGTCGGTGGAGACCGCCGACGGGCCGGTCGCGGAGGCGTTTCCGCCGATGTCGGTCACCGTACGGTTGACCGACGAGATCGACATCTCCCGAGGCGACATGATCTGCCGCCCGAACAACGCCCCGGCGGTGGCGCAGGACATCGAGGCGATGGTCTGCTGGATGGACGAGAGCCGCCCGTTGCAGGTCGGCGGCAAGTACGCGATCAAGCACACCACCCGGTCGGCCCGGGCGATCGTGCGGGGTCTGCACTACCGGCTCGACATCAACTCGCTGCACCGGGACGAGTCGGTGGGTGAACTGCGGCTCAACGAGATCGGTCGGGTCCGGCTGCGTACGACGGTGCCGCTGCTGGCCGACGAGTACCGCCGCAACCGCACCACCGGCGGGTTCGTCATCATCGACGAGACGACCAACCGTACGGTCGGTGCCGGCATGATCGTCGAGGCGGGCTGAGGTGTTGAGGGGCTGAGGCGCGTCGAGGGAGCCGACCCCGGCGGGTGCGGGCAGGAGCCTCGATCTGCCGGGCCGGGGCCAGTGCCTGCTCGAACTGCGGCCGCATCCGGACCTGGGTGCCGATCTTTCGGAGAACACCTTGTCTCGCGGGTTGCCGTGCACGGTGAGTGCGTCCAGTTGCGACTGCAACTCTTGCGTCAGCGTGCTGCACCTCGCGTACCCGATTCAGATGTCCGCGGTGGGTGTCTGGGGCAAGCGGCGCCGGTGGCGGTGAGCGGCACAGGACTGATCCAAGGTCATGACACCGGTTCCAGTAACCCCCACGATGTAGCCGAATGGCGCCGGGCCCGCGAACGTCCGGACATGGCTCCCCTCTGTGTCAAGACACCGCCGGGAGGAGGGTTCTATCCTGGGTCTCGGCGGGTCCGGGAAGTGACTTCTCCGAAGAGCCGGCTGGG
>NZ_FTNF01000014.1 GCF_900156065.1 Micromonospora avicenniae
CCGCAGTACGCCACCACCGCGTTCCTGAAGGGTTTGAAGCAGGTCGACGGCTGGCACGACATGCCGCTGACCCAGGCCGCCCAGACCGTGCAGGTGTCGGCCTACCCGGACGCCTACGCCCAGTGGGAACAGCAGGCCGCCGACCTCGTCGCCCACTACTGGAACAGCTGACAACCACACAGCAATGACATGACCGTTGGCCGGCACCCGAACCCGGGTGCCGGCCAACGGCATATCCGAACCCGGCCAACCCCCGGAGCCGAGCTGGCCAACCCCCGGAGCCGAGCCAGACGCGGCCGGCCCCGGGACCGAGCCGGACGCGGCCAGTCCCGGGACCGAGCCAGACAACGGCGCATCCACCCACAGCCCGAGCCGGACCAGCGGCGCACCCACCCGCAGCCCGAGCCGACCCGAGCAGCGGCGCATCCAAACACGGGCCGAGTCAGGCGGCCGCGCAGCCACACGCGGGCGAGCCAGGCGGCCGGTGGCAGCCGCGCTGGCTGGACGACGATCGGTTGGCGCGGCGCTGGCTAGACGCGGAAGCCGGCCGCCCGGGCCGCTTCCAGTTCTCGTCGGCGGTCGGCACGCCGGCGCCGGAACCAGAACCAGAAGGCGAGCAGCCCGACCAGGAACAGCAGGACGAGCACCGGCAGCAGGATCGCCACCACCGACACCAGCGCGCTGGTCGCGTCCTCGGCGGTGCTCGCCACCGGTGCGCCCACGCCGGCGGTGGTCGCGTTGATGATCGGTCGGGCGGCGGACTTGAGCAGGTGCACGCCGAACGCGATGAGCACGCCGGTCGCCACGGGTACCCACTCGTGGGATCCGAAGAAGCTCCCCGGGTCGCTCACCGTGACCGTCTCGGCTGTCGAGCCCGCGCCGAAGGCGAGCCCGCCTGCGGTGGGGCGTACCACCGTCTGCACCACGTCGTTGACGTGGTCGAGCATCGGCACCTTGTCGGCGACCACCTCGACGGAGAGCAGCGCCGCCAGGATGATGAGGACCCAGCCGTCGCCCAGCCAGGCCCAGCCGCTCGGCAGGTCGATCAGGTCGGTGTACCGGGCCAGCAGACCCACGGTGAGCAGAGGGATGTAGGCGTTCAGTCCGGCCGAGGCGGCGAGGCCGGTTCCGGTGAGGAGTTCGAACACGGTCACAGCATCCCACCGGCACGCCAGTGCCGCCCGACGGTGATCGCCGGCTCCTCCGCTACCCTCGTCGGGTGCGGTTGGTCATTGCGAAGTGCTCGGTGGACTACGTCGGACGGCTCTCGGCGCACCTGCCGCCGGCCACCCGACTGCTCATGGTCAAGGCGGACGGGTCGGTCTCCATCCACGCCGACGACCGTGCGTACAAGCCGCTGAACTGGATGAGCCCGCCGTGCCGGCTGGAGGAGGCTCCGGGCGTGTGGCGGGTGGTCAACAAGGCCGGCGAGGAGCTGCGGATCACCCTCGAGGAGATCTTCCAGGACACCTCGTACGAGCTGGGCGTGGATCCGGGCCTGCGCAAGGACGGCGTGGAAGCGCACCTGCAGGAGTTGCTCGCCGCCAACCCGGAGACCCTCGGCGAGGGTTTCACCCTGGTCCGGCGTGAGTACATGACGGCCATCGGGCCGGTGGATCTGCTCTGCCGCGACGCCAACCAGGGCGCGGTAGCGGTCGAGGTGAAGCGGCGCGGGGAGATCGACGGCGTGGAGCAGTTGACCCGCTACCTGGAGCTGATGAACCGGGATCCGCTGCTCGCGCCGGTCGCCGGTGTCTTCGCCGCACAGGAGATCAAGCCGCAGGCGCGGGTGCTCGCCACCGACCGGGGGATCCGCTGCGTGGTGGTCGACTACGACAAGCTGCGCGGCATCGAGCGCGACGAACTGACGCTCTTCTGAGCGGGTGTCGGGCCGACGGCTCGTCCCGTGGTCCTGGCCCGGAGTGAACCATCGCTCCGGACGTCGAAGCGGCTCGCCGTCATGACCTGCCGTACATCAATTTGATGGCCTTCACGAGCCGGGCGACGTCGGCCGGCGTGCGCTCGAAGGTCATCGAGGGCAACAGCGAGCGCGCTCGACGTCGGGTGATCGACTTGGCCCGGCCGAACTCGCGCAGCCCGTCCGCGCCGTGGATCCGGCCGAAGCCCGAATCGCCCACCCCACCGAAGGGCAGTGTGGACATTCCGGCGAAGGCCAGCGCCGAGTTGACCGAGGCCATGCCGGAGCGCAGCCGGCGGGCGATCGCCACCGCGCGGCGCCGGCCGAAGACCGAACCGCCCAGGCCGTACGTGAGGGCGTTCGCGCGGGTGACGGCCTCGTCGACGTCACTGACCCGGTTGATGGTGAGCGTCGGCCCGAAGGTCTCCTCCTGGACGGCGGCGGAGTCCTCCGGCACGTCGACCAGCACCGTCGGCCGCACGTACGGCGGCTGTACCGCGTCCGCGCCGCCCAGCACGGCGCGCCCGCCCCGGGCGAGCGCGTCGTCGATGTGCCGGCGTATCACGTCCAGTTGGGCGGGCATCGTGATCGGGCCGAGGTCCGAGCCGTCGGCGCCCACGGTAAGCCGGCCCGCCCGGTCGACCACCTTCGCCACGAAGGCGTCGAAGACCGGTTCGACGGCGTAGACGCGCTCGATACCGATGCAGGTCTGCCCGGCGTTGGTCATCGCGCCCCAGACGCAGGCCTCGGCCGCCGCGTCCAGGTCGGCGTCGCTGTCGACGATCATCGCGTCCTTGCCGCCCGCTTCGATCAGCACCGGGGTCAACGACTCGGCGCAGGCCGACATCACCTTCCGCGCGGTCGCGCTGGAGCCGGTGAAGGCGAGCTTGCCCACCCCGGAGCGGCAGAGCGCCGCGCCCACGTCGCCGAGCCCGTGCACCGCGGTGAGGACGGGCTGCTCCGGCACCACCTCGGCGAACGTGTCGACGAGCCACTGCCCGACCGCGGGCGTGTACTCGCTGGGTTTGAAGACGACCGCGTTACCGGCCGCCAGCGCGTACGCCGTCGAGCCGATGGGGGTGAGGACCGGGTAGTTCCACGGGCCGATCACACCGACCACCCCGTACGGCTGGTATTCGAGGTGGCCGGAGAATTCGGCGAGGATTAGCCGGGACCGGACCCGGCGCGCGCCGAGTACCTTTCGAGCGTTGCGTGCGGCCCAGTCGATGTGCTCCACGGCGCTGACGACCTCGACGACGGCGTCGGCGACCGGCTTGCCGCCTTCGAGATGCATCAGGTCGGTGAGCTGCTCGATCCGCTGGGCGAGCAGTGCCCGCCAGCGCAGCAGTCGCTTCCGGCGGCCGGCGAAGCCGAGCGCCGCCCACCACTGTCCGGCGGCGCGGGCCCGCGCGACCGCCGCCGTGACGTCGGCCGAGGTGGCGACCGGGAACCGCCCGGCCTCGACGCCGGTGGCCGGGCTGGTGGAGACCAGCAGGCCGTCTTCGATGACCGGGGCGCCGGGGACATGCACAGCCGTCATGGCGGGAGTCTAGACCCGAGCATTACTCGCCGGTAGGGCGAATCGACCACCGTGCCCAGGCCTTCGGCGTGCCCTGAACCCTTGTGACCAGCACCGATCAGTCACTTCGCCGCCCGAATCGGGGAGCGGAAGGTGTACGGCCGGAGGCGCGGAGGTGTCCGCGTGGCCATGGAGGCAACTACCGTCTGGTGGCACGCTGATGCGGGGAGTCACGGTGTGGGGTGGAGGGGCTGACTGTCCATGGAGGAGCTTGCGGAACTGCTGCCGTTGTTGACGGTCGCCGGTGGTCCGATGCGCGGGGCGAGTTTCCGGTTACGCTCCGAAGCCCAGCTGATCGGCCGAGCCCCGACGGCTCACGTCTCCGTCGCCGACCCACATCTGAGCCGGCGGCACGCCGAGGTGTGGCTCGCGTCCGAGGGTGCCTGCCTGCGTGACCTCGGCTCGACCAACGGCACCTGGCTGAACGACCGCCGGATCACCGGCGTGGCGCGGCTCAGCGACGGGGACGTGATCCGGCTCGGACGTACCGAACTCCGCTTCTTCGACCCGGGCGTGGCCCGCACCGACCCCGTCGGGATCCGCTTCGGCCCGCCCCGGCGTGACCACCGGCCGACGTTGCCCCTGCCGTTGCCGACGCCGCCGGTGCTGCGCTGAGGCGACGCCTCGCCATTCCGGCCCGACGCGTCGCGGTGGCGACCTGACTGGACCCCGGCGACCGGCCACACCTGCGGACCGGACCGGATGGGCGTCGACCACATGGACCGCTGACCGGCGGGGTGGCAGCATGCCGCGGATGGAGAGCGAGCAGCGGGTCGTCACGTCGAACGGCATCAGCCAGTCGGTACGGGTGGCCGGCCCGCCGGACGGGGTGCCCGTGCTGCTCGTACACGGGAACTGCTCATCCGCGGCCTTCTGGGAGCCCCTGATCCGGCGCCTGCCGGAGACGCTCCGGATCGTCGCCCCCGACCTGCGTGGCTACGGCGACACGCAGACCGCCCCGGTGGACGCCACCCGTGGTCTACGCGACTTCGCGGACGACGTGGCCGCCCTGCTCGACGAGGCGACGCTCTTCCCCGCCCCGGACGTACGCCCGCTGGTGGTCGGGCACTCCCTCGGCGGGGGAGTGGCGATGAGCCTGCTGATCGACCACCCCGACCGGGTGGCCGGGCTGCTGCTCGCCGCCCCCGTCTCCCCGTACGGCTTCGGTGGCACCCGTGACGTGGCCGGCACCCCGACCACCCCCGATTTCGCGGGCACCGGCGCGGGCACCGCAAACCTCGACTTCGTGGCCCGCCTCGCCGCGCAGGACCGCGGCGACGACGCCCAGGCCAGCCCGCGCAACGTGCTGCGGGCCACCTACGTGTCGGACCCGGCGTCGCTCGGCGTGGACGAGGAGTTGCTGCTGGACAGCGTCCTCTCCACCGCCACGGGGGACGACAACTACCCGGGCACCTCGGTCGCCTCGGCGAACTGGCCGGGTATCGCCCCGGGCGAGCGCGGCGTGCTGAACGCCCTCGCGCCGACGTACCTCCGGCTCGCCGACGACCTGGTCGCGGTCGCGTCGAAGCCGCCGATCACCTGGATACGCGGCGACGCCGACGTGATCGTGTCGGACTCCTCGCTCTTCGACCTCGCGTACCTCGGCTCGCTCGGTGCCGTGCCCGGCTGGCCGGGCGAGGCGGAGTGCCCGCCGCAGCCGATGATCGGACAGACCCGGGCGGTGCTGGACCGGTACGCCGCGGCCGGCGGCGCGTACCGCGAGGTGGTGCTCGCCGGCTGCGGGCACAGCCCGCACCTCGAACGGCCGGCGGAGTTCGTCGCCGAACTGCTGGCGCTGACCGGCGTCGGATCCGCGACGACGGGCGGGACGCGGGCGGCCGTCTGACGAAATATGCCACCGAATCTCGACAACCGGGCGGTGCATGGCAGACTCGCGCGCATAACCTTAGCGGCCGTTCAACCGGCCGTGCGGAGCGTACTGGGGAGGCCGGTCGTGGCACGCGAGTTCACCAGCGTGGGCGTTGTCGGGCTGGGCACCATGGGTGCCGGCATCGTGGAGGTCTTCGCCCGCAACGGCATCGACGTGGTCGCCGTCGAGATCTCCGCGGCGGCGCTCGAACGCGGCCAGGCCACCCTCACCCGCTCCACCGATCGGGCGGTCGCCAAGGGCAAGCTCGACCCGGCGGACCGGGACGCGCTGCTCGGCCGGGTCACCTTCGCCGTCGGCCTCGACGCGCTGCACGCGGTCGACCTGGTCATCGAGGCGGTCCCGGAGCACCTCGACCTGAAGCAGCGGATCTTCGCGGAGCTGGACCGGGTCTGCAAGCCCGACGCCATCCTGGCCACCAACACCTCGTCGTTGAGCGTCACCGAGATCTCCGTGGCCACCAGCCGGCCCAACCAGGTCATCGGCATCCACTTCTTCAACCCGGCGCCCGTGATGAAGCTCGTCGAGGTGATCCGGACGGTCGTCACCTCGGCCGACGTGGTCGCCGACGTGGAGGCGCTCTGCGCCCGGCTCGGCAAGGTCGACGTCACCATCAACGACCGCGCTGGATTCATCGCCAACGCGCTGCTCTTCGGCTACCTGAACCACGCGGTGGCCCTGTTCGAGTCGAACTACGCCAGCCGGGAGGACATCGACGCCGCGATGAAGCTCGGCTGCGGCCTGCCGATGGGCCCGCTCGCGCTGATGGACCTGATCGGTGTCGACACCGCGTACGAGATCCTGGACACCATGTACCGGCGTGGTGGGCGGGACCGCCGGCACGCGCCGGTGCCGCTGATCAAGCAGATGGTCACGGCGGGTCTGCTGGGGCGCAAGTCCGGCCGCGGCTTCTACACCTACGAGCGGCCGGGCTCGCCGGTCGTCGTACCGGACGAGGCGACGCCCGTGGCCGGCCAGGCCGCGCTCGCCGAGGGGGCCCGGGCGACCGCGAAGGTCGGCGTCGTCGGCTCCGGCACGATGGCCACCGGCATCATCGAGGTCTTCGCCAAGGCCGGTTACGAGGTCGTCTCCGTGACCCGGGGCGCGGAGAAGTCCGCCACGGTCTGCGAGGCGGTGAAGACCTCGCTCAACAAGGGCGTCGTACGCGGCAAGCTCAGCGAGGAGGAGCGGGACGGCGCGCTCGGCCGGATCACCTGGTCGGCCACGCTCGACCACCTCGCCGACGTCGACCTGGTGGTCGAGGCGGTCGTCGAGGAGCTGAGCGTGAAGAAGGCGCTCTTCGCCAGCCTCGACGAGATCTGCAAGCCGGGTGTGGTCCTCGCCACCACCACCTCCTCGCTGCCGGTGATCGAGATGGCGATGGCCACCCAGCGGCCGGCGGACGTGGTCGGGCTGCACTTCTTCAATCCGGCCCCGATCATGCAGCTGGTCGAGGTGGTACGCACCATCCGCACCTCGCCGGAGACCGTGGCCACGGCCCGCGCCGTCTGCGCCGCGCTCGGCAAGACCTCGGTCGTCTGTGGCGACCGCTCCGGGTTCGTCGTCAACGCGCTGCTCTTCCCGTACCTCAACGACGCGGTGAAGATGCTGGAGGCGAGCTACTCGACCGCGGACGACATCGACCACGCCATGAAGCTCGGCTGCGGCTACCCGATGGGCCCGTTCGAGCTGCTCGACGTGGTCGGGCTGGACGTCGCGCTGGCCATCCAGCGGGAGCTCTACCTGGAGCTGCGGGAGCCGGGCTTCGCTCCCGCGCCGCTGCTGGAGCACCTGGTCACCGCGGGCTACCTCGGCCGTAAGACCGGCCGGGGATTCCGCGACCACACGCACCGCTGACCGTGGGGGCCAGTGAGCCGGCCGTACGCTTGATGACGTGAGTCCCCGTCGTAACCGTCCCCGCCGGGACGAGACCCAGGACCTGGACGTCGAGCGGGCGCGCCAGGGCGTCGGCTCGGTGCAGCAGTGGCGCGACGGCGAGTGGCAGGTACGCGGGATCAGCGGGGGCTCCTCGGTCAAGACGTACCGCTGTCCGGGGTGTGATCAGGAGATTCGGCCCGGGGTGCCGCACGTGGTCGCCTGGCCGGCGGACGGCCGGGGCGATCTGAGCGACCGCCGTCACTGGCACCGCGGTTGCTGGGGTGCGCGGGACCGGCGTGGCCCGGTGATCCAGCGCGGCCGCAGCGCCCCCCGCTACGGCTGAGCGATCTGGGTCACGCTGTTTCCTCCCCGGGCGGGCGACGCCGACGCCTTAGCGCCAGACTTGACCGGTGAGCAAACCGATCCGCGCGTCGTCCGTCCTCCCCGCCAAGCGGGAGGACATCGAGCTGCACACCGCCGATGGGCTGCGCCTGGTCGGCGAGCTGGCTCGCCCGCTGGACCGGGAGCCGGTGGCGACCCTGGTCTGCCTGCACCCGCTGCCGACGCACGGCGGGATGATGGACAGCCACGTCTTCCGCAAGGCCGCCTGGCGGCTGCCGGCCCTGGCCGACGTCGCGGTGCTGCGGTTCAACACCAGGGGCACCAGCAGCCTCCGCGGTACCAGCGAAGGGACGTTCGACAACGCGGTCGGTGAGCGCTACGACGTGGCCGCCGCGATCGAGTACGCCGAGTTCAACGAGCTGCCTGACATCTGGCTGCTGGGCTGGTCGTTCGGCACCGACCTGATCCTGAAGTACGGCTGCGACCCCGCCGTCGCCGGCGCGATCCTGCTCTCCCCGCCGCTGCGCTACTCCAAGCCGGAGGATCTGGCCCAGTGGGCGCAGTCCGGTCGGCCGGTCACGGCGCTGGTGCCCGAGTTCGACGACTACCTGCGTCCGGAGGAGGCGCGGAAGCGGTTCGCGGCGGTGCCGCAGGCCGAGGTGGTCGGGGTGCCCGGGGCGAAGCATCTCTGGGTCGGTGACGCGGAACGGGTGCTCGACGCGGTGGTCCACCGGGTCAACCCGGCCGTCGCCGTGCCGCTGCCCACCACCTGGGACGGCCCGATGGAGACCGGCGACGTCAGCGCGTACGCCGACCGGACGGTGGCCTCGTTCGCGGACCGGCCGGTGCCGGGCCCGCCGCAGGCCCACGCGGGCTGAGCGGGCGAGTCGCGGTACGCGCCCCCGTCCGGCCGCCGTGCGCGGCGCCGAGCGGGCGTCAGCGTGACTGCTGCCGGGGCAGCACCACCTCGCGCAGGATGATCTGGATGGCGGCCACCGTCGGGATGGCGATCACCGCGCCCACCACACCGATCAGGCCGACCCCGAGCAACGCGGCGAGCAGGGCGGCCACCTCGTTGACGTGCACCGAGCGGCGCATCACCTTCGGGTAGATGAGGTAGTTCTCCACCTGCTGGTAGACGAGGAAGAAGACCACGCAGGCGATGCCCGCGGAGAGGTCGGTGGCGAAGCCGACCAGGGTCACGATCACCGCGCCGAGGGTCGCCCCGATCTGCGGGATCAGGTCGGTCACCGCGACCACCACGGCCAGCGCCATCGGGTACGCCAGCCCGACGATCAGCGCGAAGACGAACGTGCTCAGGCCGGCGAGCACCGCGATGCAGAGCGCGCCCACCATGTAGGCGCCGACCCGGGTGAGGATCTCGTCGCCGATCAGCTGCACCCGCTCCCGCCGGGACGCGGGCACCAGGGAGTAGCCGAGGGCACGCAACCGGTTGAAGTACGCCAGGAAGTAGATGGTCAGCACCAGCACGGTCAGGGCGCGGAAGATGGTGCCGAAGATCAGTTGGGCGCCGCCGAGCACGCCACCGAGGGCGCGCCCCACGGTTTCCGCGTTCAACGCGCCCTGCACCTTCTGCACCAGGTCGTACCGCTCGACCAGTTCGTTGACGGTCTCGCTGCGGCGCAACTGCTCGATGTAGTTCGGTACCTGCTCGATGAACTGGCCGGACTGGGTGATGATCGGCGGCACGAGCGCGAACACCCCGCCGCAGAGCAGCAGCAGTACGGCGAACGCGACAAGCGCGACGGAGAGGCCGTGCGGCAGGCCCCAGCGGCGCAGCCGGGCCACCGCCGGGTGGAGGCCGATCGCGAGGAAGAGCGAGATCACCACCAGAACCAGGATGCCGAGGGCGTTGCGCAGGCCGAGATAGAGGGCGTACGCGGCCAGCGCGCCGAGCCCCCCGGTGAAGCCGACCAGGAAGCTGCTGCGTCGCAGCGGACGGCCGCGCGGCCCGAAGCGTCCCGAGCCGGTGGCCGGTGCCGGCTCCGTCGGGTCGTCCGGTCCCTCGCCCACCGCCGTGGCGTCGGGTCGCGGCGGCTTCGCGCCCTGGGGTGCGGGGGTACGCCGCCCCCGGCCACGTTCCGGGGCCTGTTGCTCCGCCTCGGCCCGTTCCGGGTCCGGCCCGTCGGCCCTCGGCCCGTCCTGTGTCACCAGTCCTCCGGTCAGCTCGGCGACTGCGTCGCCTCATCCGCGCAACCGGCGCACTCCTGACACCGGCTCTGCCCGGAGACTACTGGCCCTTCGCGTCCCGCATCAGTCGCTCCTGTCGTCACGACGCCTGCCACCCGGCCTGACCGGCTCGGCGCGGCGAGGGGCCTACGCCGACGTGTGCGCGAGCGTGATGACGCAGAGGCATAAATATGACTCAGAGGCACCAGTCTCGTGGCGGCAACGGTGCCGGGTGGGCATGCTGCGTCCACAGCTACCGGAGGCGCGGCGATGGCAGCCACCGCGGTTCGCCAGGGCCTCGTCGCGACTCACGAAAGCCACGGTCCGCCACCGGTCGCGACGCAAGCGCCTGCGACGCGGGTTCAGTAGCGCGGAACGGAACGGTGCTCGTCCGCCGCCCGGGGACGGGCCCCCGCATCACTCCTTCTCGACGGAGACCGTGTTGGGCTTGGCCGCCCGCTCGTCGGTGGTCGGTTTGCTGGGGCGTTTGCCGTTCTCACCGGTGCTGGTGATCTTCGTGGGGGTGGCGCCCCGGCCGCCCTCGCCCGGTACCGCGGCGACCGTCGGCTCACCGTCCACGGCCGCACCGGCGGCCCCGTCGTCGACCGTCGTGACCGGCTCGGCCACCGGGCGAGCCTTCGGCTGACCGGCAGCCTGCGGTTCACCCTCGTCGGTTGCCGGCTCCGGCTTGGTCCCGGTCGCCGCGCCCGCTTCGCCGGCGCTGTCGGTTCCGCCCTGCGCGCCACCCGCCCCCTTGGGGGCCGCGCCCGCGGTGGCGGGCCGCGCCGTGGCGTCGGCGGGCTGTGCGGTCGCGGTGACCGGCTGCGCCTTGCTGTCCGGCTGGGCCTTGCCGGCGACCGGCTCGCTCTTGGCGCCGCCCGTGCGGGACGTGCCCGCCGGCTTCGCCGTCGGGTCGTCGCCCGCGCCCCGTCCGACGTCGACCGGCCGGGCCGCCACGGCCGGCCCCGCCGCCGGCCTGTTTCCGGCCGCACCCGCGGGTGGAGGCGAGGTCGGCCCGTCGGAACCAGCCGGCTCCGCGGCGACCTTCTCCCGCAGCTCGGTCAGCTGTCGCTGGAGCTCGTCGGACTCCTGCCGGGAGTTCCAGGTCTCCTGGCGCAGATCCGCGAGCTGTTGCTGGGCCTGCGCGATCTCCAGCATCACCTGTGCGAGCTGCTGCCGGCCGGACGCGACCTCCTGCTGCGTCGCCGCGAGGTGCTGCTGGGTGGTGGCCAGGGCCTGCTGGGTCGTCGCCGCGTACTCCTCGAACTGCCGACGGGACGTCGCGACGTGCTCGTCGGCCTTGCGGCGCTTGTCGTTCGCGTCGGCCTCGGCTCGGCGCAGCAGCTCGGTGGCCTGTTCCTCCGCCTGCCGGCGCAGCGTGGCCGCGTCGCGTTCGGCGGCCTGCCGGACGCGGTCGGCGCCCTGCTCGATCTCGTTCTTACGGGCCGTGTATTCGGCCTCCAACTGGTCGCGCCGGGCGGTGAACTCGGTCTCGAGTTCCTGCTGGCGCCGGGTCGAGGTGGTCTCCAACTCCTGCTGGCGGCGGGAGAAGGTCGACTCCAGCTCCTGCTGGCGGGACTTGTGCTGCTTGTCCAGCTCGTCGCGGCGCTTGGCGAACTCCTGCTCGGCGGCGGCCCGGCGCTGGGCCAGCTCGCGGTCCGCGGTCTCCCGTCGGGAGCTGACCTCCTTCTCCACGCCCGCCCGCCAGGCGCCCAGCTCCTGCTGGGTCTGCGCCCGGGACTGCTGCACGTACGCCTCGGTCTCGGCGCGCATCCGCTGCACGTACGCCTCGGTCTCGGCGCGGCCGCGCTTGGCCGCCTCGGACGCCTGCGTGGTCATCCGCTCGGCCTCCTGCTGGGCCTTGGACCGGGTGGCCCGGCCCGCCATGGCGGCGTCGTCGATGATCTGCTTGGCCTCCCGCTGCGCCTTGGCATGGGTGGCCCGCCCGGCCTCGGTCGCCTGGTCGACGAGACGCTTCGCCTCCTGCTGCGCCTTGGCGTGCACCTCCTTGGCGGCGTCCCGTAGTTCGGTGGCCTCCTGCTGCGCCTTCTCCAGCGTCGTCCGAGCGGCCTCGCGCAGCTTGGTGGACTCCTGCTGGGCCCGGGTGTGGATCTCCTTGGCCGCCTCCCGCAGCTGGCTCGCCTCCTGTTGCGCCCTGGCCAGCTCGTCCTGCGCGTTCCGGCGCAACTTCGCGGATTCCTCCTTGGCGGTCCGCAGCGCGGCCTCCGACTCGGCCTTGCGCGCGTTGGCCTGCCGCTCCTCCTCGGCACGCCGCGCGGCGAGGGCGATCTCGAAGTCCTTCAACGCCTTCTCGGCCTGCGCACGGGCATCCTCGATGATGTGCTCGGCGGCGGCCCGCCGGGAGTCGATCTCATCGTTGGCGACGCGGAGGATCTCCTCCGCCTGCTCCTCGGCGAGGGTGAGGATGTGCTCGACGCGGGGGCCGAGGTGCCGGAACGAGGCCCGGTCCACCACACCTACCTGTTTGCGCACCTGCGCGAGGTCCCGCTGGAGCACCTCGACCTGACCGGCGAGCTTGTGGATCTGGGTGTACGCCTGCTCGCGCTCGGCCGCGAGAGCTGTGATCTCGTGCTCCGCCCGCGCGACGTATCGGTCGACCTGCTTCTTCTCGTACCCCCGCAGAGCGGTCTCGAAGCTGGGCTCCGTGGCCACGTCCCCGCCGAGAGCGAACAGTTCCTCGCCGTGCGACATGCCCTCATCCTCACACGCAACGGGCCCTGCTGGGGCGATACGGACGCCCTGTCGGCCCTACTTCACTCGAGTCGTACGGGTAGATGACAGCGGGTGGTGGAAAGCATGCGGCGCGGGCGCACCGGTTGTCCGGTGCGCCCGCGCCGCGTCATGCCCCGAGCTTGCGGTGCGTCAGCCGGCCGACTCCGCGGCCACCTTGTCGCCGTCGGCCTTGCCGGCCTCCGGCGTGGCGGCCGCCGCGGCGGCCTGCCCGTTCGGCACACCCGGCACGATGCCGGCGAGACCGGAGAGCATCTGACCCAGCTGCGACGTGACAGCGTCCTTCTGACGGGTGAGGTCCTCGACCTCCCGGCGAGCCGCCTGGGTGGTCAGCTCGGCCTCCGTCCGCGCCTCGCTGAGCAGGCGCTGCGACTCCGCCTTCGCCTCGTTCAGGGTCTTGTCGGCCAGCGCCTTGGCCTTGTCGACCGTCTCGTTCGCCGTGCGCTCCGACTCGACGCGGCGGGCCTCCGCCCGCTGCTCGATCTCCTTCGCCCGCTCCTGGGCGGCCCGGGCCCGCTGCTCGGCCTCGCTGACCAGCTTCTGGGTCTGCGCGACCTGGGCGGCGTGCCGCTCGGACTCCTCGCGCTCGGCCTTCTCCCGGCGCTCGGCGAGCTGGAGCTCCAGGGCCTGGAGGTCCTTGTCGCGCTTGTCGCGCGCGTCGGTGAGCAGCTTGGTCGCCTCGGCGCGCTTCTCCTCGGCCTCCCGGGCGGCCTTGGCCCGCTGCTGGGTGATCTCCCGCTCGGCGGTGGCCCGGAGGGTGGCCACCTCCCGCTCGACGGTGGACTTCAGCTCGGCCACCTCGTGCGCGGTCACCGTGCGCAGCTGCTTGGTCTCGCGGTCGGCGTCCGCGCGCAGCGTGTCGGCCTCACGGCGGGCCTGGACGCGGACCTCGGCGGCCTCCCGCTCGGCGGCGGTGCGCAGGTTGCCGGCCTCGCGCTCGGCGGTGGCCTTCATCGCGGCCGCTTCGGCGCGAGCCTTGTCGGTGATCTCACGCGCCTCGAGGCGGGCGGCGGAGAGGATTCCCTCCGACTCGCGCTTGGCCTCGTTGCGGTGGTCGTTGGCCTGCTCCTCCGCCAGCCGGAGGATCTGCTCGACGCGGGTGCCCAGGCCGGAGAGCGTCGGCCGGCTGTTCTCCTCGAGCTGCTTGTTGGTGTCCGCGACCTTCTGCTCCAGCGCGGCCACGCGCTGGTCGGCCTGGCGGAGCCGGCGCTGGGCGTCGTTCATCCGCTGCTCGGCCTCAGCGCGCGCCTGCTCGGACTGGGTGAGCGCGGCGGTCATCCGGCCGATGAAGTCGTCAACCTGGTGGGTGTTGTATCCGCGCAGGCCAACGGTGAAATCTGGCTGTGAGTTCGCGTTATCGAAGAACGCGAGAGGGGAGGATTGCTGCTGGGGCATTGGGACATACTGGCAGACGCCCCAGGGTGCTCCGCAAGAGCGGTACGAACCTTTCGAGTCCTCTTTACATGGTCAACTTCCGCGCGTCACGGGAGCCGGCCGGGTGGCGATCTTGGCAGGTCCGGGGTGGGTCGGAAGGTGCCGCACCGGTAGGCGGGAAATGGCTCACGACGGTGCCGGCCGGGCCCTTTGTGCTTACCCCGCGTGAGTGCGCGAATGGGGCGCCGACGGCCCACGGGAAAGGCGGTGGTGCCCGCATTGGTCGAGGAGCCAGTGCCTCGGCAGGTGGCCGTGCGAACGGCCGCACCCGTCCCGCTCGCGGTGGCCGGAGCGGGCGGGGGAGGGCCGGGGTGGGACCGCTGCGGTCAGTGACCGCGGAACCGGTTGATCGCCTGTTCGTGCCGGGCGCGCAGCTGCGGGTCGCGGACACCGAGGCCGTCGCGCGGCGCGAGGCAGCGGACGCCGACCTTGCCCTGGTGGGCGTTGCGGTGCACCTCGTACGCGGCCTGACCGGTCTGCTCCAGCGGGTAGGTACGCGACACCGTCGGGTGCACCTTGCCGAGCGCGACCAACCGGTTTGCCTGCCACGCCTCGTGGTAGTTGGCGAAATGGCTGCCGACGATGCGCTTGAGGTGCATCCACAGGTAGCGGTTGTCGTACTGGTGCTGGAAGCCGCTCGTGGACGCGCAGGTGACGATCGTCCCGCCGCGCCGGGCGACGTAGACGCTCGCGCCGAACGTCTCCCGCCCCGGGTGTTCGAAGACGATGTCCGGATCCTCGCCGCCGGTCAGCTCGCGGATCCGTTCGCCGAACCGCCGCCACTCGTCCGGATCCTGGGTCTCCTCGTCCTTCCAGAAGCGGAAACCCTCCGCGGCCCGGTCGATGACCAGCTCCGCGCCCATGCTGCGACACAGCTCGGCCTTCTCCGGCGAGGAGACGACGCAGACCGGGATCGCGCCGCCGCCCAGCGCCAGCTGGGTGGCGTACCCGCCGAGGCCGCCGGACGCGCCCCAGATCAGCACCACGTCGCCCTGCTTCATGTTCGCGCCGTGGTGCGAGACGAGCTGCCGGTACGCGGTCGAGTTGACCAGCCCGGGGCTGGCCGCCTCCTCCCAGCTCAGGTGCCGCGGCTTCGGCATCAGCTGGTTGGCCTTGACCACGGCCAGTTCGGCGAGGCCGCCGAAGTTGGTCTCGAAGCCCCAGATCCGCTGCTGCGGGTCGAGCATGGTGTCGTCGTGGCCGGCCGAGTCCTCCAGTTCCACGGAGAGGCAGTGCGCCACGACCTCGTCGCCGGGCCGCCACCGGGTCACCCCGGGACCGGTGCGCAGCACCACGCCGGCCGCGTCCGAACCGACCACGTGGTACGGCAGGTCGTGCCGGCGGGTCAGCTCGGAGACCCGGCCGTAGCGGCGGAGGAACGTGAAGGTGGGCAGCGGCTCGAAGATGCTCGTCCAGACCGTGTTGTAGTTGATGGCGCTGGCCATCACCGCCACCAGCGCCTCACCCGGGCCGAGCTCGGGCGTCGGCACCTCCTGGACGTGCAGCGCCTTGCGCGGGTCCTTGTCGCGGCTCGCCATCCCGTCGAAGATCCGGGTCTCGGCTGCCCGCACCACGACGCCCCGGTAGCTCTCCGGCACCGGCAGGCCGACGATCCCGGCGAGTTCCCGCTCCGGCTGGTCGGAGCCCTCAGCGGCCATGATCGCTTCGAGGATGTCCTGCACGGTGACCTCCCGTTCGTCCGCACCCGCACGCGCGGGACTGGGTGCTGCCATCGTCGGCACCGGTACGGCCGGCCACCATGTCGGCGTCCGACACATCGTCGACCGGTCGCGCTCCTGTTGGGGGCGGACGTTACTGAACGGTAGTTAGGTCGGGAAGTCCCATGTGAACAATTGCATCCACCGATGCGTGAAGGTGTCCGAAAGAGCCGGGCACCGCACATCACCGCACGCCCCGACCTCGCGCCGGTGGCTCCGCGCCGGCCCGCCGCAGGCCGGTTGATCATGAGTTTGGCGGCGCGACACGCCGCCGTCCCGCGCCGCCAACCTCATGATCGACGCGCATCTCCGGTGCGTTCCTCAGTGCGCGGCGGCGGGCTCGACCAGTTCCACCAGGACGCCGCCGGCATCCTTCGGGTGGACGAAGTTGATGCGGGAGTTCGCGGTGCCCCGCCGCGGTTCGTCGTAGAGCAGGCGCATGCCCCGCTCGCGCAGCGCCGCGCAGGCCGCGTCGATGTCCGCGACGGTGTAAGCCACCTGTTGCACCCCGGGACCGTTGCGGTCGAGGAACTTCGCGATGGTGGAATCCGGCGTGAGCGGGGCGAGCAGTTGCACACAGCCCCCTTCGACGTCGGGGCCGACGGCCAGCATCGCCTCTCGTACGCCCTGCTCGGCGTTGGTCTCGGTGTGCACGCAACGCATCCCGAACGTCCGCCTGTAGAAGTCGATCGCGGCGTCCAGGTCGGCGACGGCGATGCCGACGTGATCGATCCGGAGCAGCCCGATGCCTGTGACGTAGTCCGCAGCGGGCTCGACGGGGGAGTTCTCTGCCATGACGCTAGTCTGGCCGAACAATCGTTAAGGCGTACGGTCGGCACCCCCTCGGAGGCAGGTATGGCTTCGGTGATCGTCAGCGGCGCGCGGACCCCGATGGGGCGCCTGCTGGGCAACCTCAAGGACCTCCCGGCCACGAAGCTCGGCGGGATCGCCATCAAGGCGGCTCTGGAGCGGGGCGGCGTCAGCCCCGACCAGGTGCAGTACGTGATCATGGGACAGGTGCTCCAGGCCGGCGCCGGTCAGATCCCGGCCCGGCAGGCGGCGGTCGAGGCCGGCATCCCGATGTCCGTGCCGGCGCTGACCATCAACAAGGTCTGCCTCTCCGGTCTGGATGCGATCGCCCTGGCCGACCAGCTCATCCGGGCCGGCGAGTTCGACATCGTCGTGGCTGGCGGCATGGAGTCGATGACGAACGCACCGCACCTGCTGATGGGTCAGCGGGTCGGCTACAAGTACGGCGACGTGGTGATCAAGGACCATATGGCGCACGACGGACTCAGCGACGCCTGGGACTGCTGCTCCATGGGGGAGTCCACCGAGCGGCTCGGCGTCAAGCTCGGCATCACCCGCGAGGAACAGGACGCCTTCGCCGCGGCGAGCCACCAGAAGGCCGCCGCCGCGCAGAAGAACGGGCACTTCTCCGACGAGATCACCCCGGTGGTCATCCCGCAGCGCAAGGGTGACCCGGTGGTGATCAGCGAGGACGAGGGCATCCGCCCGGACACCACGGTGGAGTCGCTGGCAAAGCTGCGCCCCGCCTTCGCCAAGGACGGCACCATCACCGCCGGCAGCTCCTCGCCGATCTCCGACGGCGCGGCCGCGGTGATCGTGATGAGCAAGGCCAAGGCGAAGGAGCTGGGGCTGACCTGGATCGCGGAGGTCGGCGCGCACGGCAACGTCGCCGGCCCGGACAACTCCCTGCACTCCCAGCCGTCGAACGCCATCCGCCACGCGCTGCGCAAGGCCGGGCTGACCGTCGCCGACCTCGACCTCATCGAGATCAACGAGGCCTTCGCCCAGGTCGGCGTCCAGTCCGTCCGCGACCTCGGGATCAGCCCGGCGAAGGTCAACGTCAACGGCGGCGCCATCGCGCTCGGCCACCCGATCGGCATGTCCGGCGCCCGCCTGGTCCTCACCCTCGCCCTGGAGCTGCAACGGCGCGGCGGTGGCACCGGCGCGGCGGCGCTCTGCGGCGGCGGCGGGCAGGGCGACGCGCTGATCATCCACGTCCCGGCCCGAGGCGAGAGCGGTCAGTGAGCAAGTTGAGCGGCCGGGCCTGCGGGCCCGCGCTCGCCGGACGAAAGTAGCCCTGTGAGCGGAACCATCGAGAACGTCCCGGCCGCGGCCACCGCTTCGGTGCGTCGCAGCCGGGACGTGCCCATGCTGGTCGAGCGGGCCCGCGCGGGTGACCACCGCGCGGTAGCTCGCCTGATCACGCTGGTCGAGAACGGCGACGACCTGCTGCGCGACGTCGCGGCGGCGCTCGCCCCGTACGCCGGCCAGGCCCAGGTGGTGGGGCTGACCGGGTCGCCCGGCGTGGGCAAGTCCACCACCACCAACGAGTTGGTGCGGGCGCTGCGCGCGCGGGGGCACCGGGTCGGCGTACTGGCGGTCGACCCGTCCAGCCCGTTCACCGGTGGGGCGATCCTGGGTGACCGGGTCCGGATGCAGGACCACGCCACCGATCCCGGTGTCTACATCCGCTCGATGTCCAGCCGTGGTCACCTGGGCGGGCTGGCCGCGGCCACCCCGCAGGCGGTGCGGGTGCTGGAGGGCGCCGGCTGCGACGTGGTGCTGGTGGAGACGGTCGGGGTCGGGCAGGCCGAGGTGGAGGTCGCCTCGCTGGCCGACACCACGCTGGTGCTGCTCGCCCCCGGCATGGGTGACGCGATCCAGGCGGTGAAGGCCGGCATCCTGGAGATCGCCGACGTCTTCGTGGTGAACAAGGCAGACCGGGACGGCGCCGACGCGACGTACCGCGACATCCAGGGCATGATCGCGCTCGGCGAGCGCGCCGCGGGGCAGTGGCGGCCGCAGGTGACCCGCGCGATCGCCGCGCGGGGCGAGGGGATCGACGACATCGCCGCCGCCATCGACAAGCACCGGAACTGGCTGGTCGAGCACGGCGAGCTGCGCCGCCGGCAGGAGGCGCGGGCCGCCGCCGAGGTCGAGGCGATCGCGCTCGGTGTGCTCCGCGACCGGATCGGTTCGCTACGCGACGGTACGGAGCTGCCGTCGCTCGCCGCGAAGGTGGCCGAGGGGGCGATCGACCCGTACGCGGCCGCCGACGAGTTGCTGGCGCAGCTCGGCACCTGACCGGTCCACTGCGGACCCCTCCGCCTTAGTACGCTCGCACCGCCCCCGGAACACCGGGGGCGGTGCGACGTTTGGGGAGACCATGGCTGAGGACGCGACACAGGGGCAGTCGGTGACGCCGGCCGCGGCGGCGGGCGGGACGACCTCCGTCGACGACGACGTGCTGGAGAAGATCGCGGTGGCCGCCGCCCGGTCGGTGCCCGGCGTGACCGACCTGGGTGGCGACGCGGAGCGGATGCTCAACTCGGTGCTCGACAAGATCGGCCTCGACCAGGTCGGCGACGCCACCCGGGGCGCGTCAGCGAAGGTCGTGAACGGTGGCGCGGTGATCGACCTGAACATCGTCATCGAGGCCGGCAAGACGGTGCCCGAGGTGACCGAGGCGGTCCGGGCGAAGGTGACCGGGGCGGTCGAGGCGTACGGGCTGCGCGTCGACCAGGTGAACATCCGGGTCGACGACGTGGCCCTGACCGACCCGGCCGCGCCGCCGACGGCCTGACCTGCGGCGTCCCGGCGTGCCGGGCCGGCCACGTTACCCGCCGGTACGACTAGCCTTAGCGATCGTTCAGGCAGGGGTTCTACACTCGATGTGCAGTCCAGGACTCGAGGAGGAGCCCCGCGCATGAACGCCGACGAGATCGCCGCCGGTCGGGCCCGCTGGCAGGCCCGGTACGACGCCGCGCGCAAGCGGGACGCAGACTTCACCACCCTCTCCGGGATGTCCGTCGACCCGGTCTACGGGCCACCGCAGGGCGCCGACTACCCGGGCTTCGAGCGGATCGGCTGGCCGGGCGAGTACCCGTACACCCGGGGGCTCTACCCGACCGGCTACCGGGGCCGGACCTGGACCATCCGCCAGTTCGCCGGCTTCGGCAACGCCCAGCAGACCAACGAGCGCTACAAGATGATCCTCGGCGCCGGCGGTGGCGGCCTCTCGGTCGCCTTCGACATGCCGACCCTGATGGGCCGCGACTCGGACGACCCGCAGGCGCTCGGCGAGGTCGGCCACTGTGGCGTGGCCATCGACACCGCCACCGACATGCAGGCGCTCTTCGACGGCATCGACCTGGCCGGCGTCACCACCTCGATGACCATCTCCGGCCCGGCCGTGCCGGTGTTCTGCATGTACCTGGTCGCCGCCGAGCGGCAGGGCGCCGACCTGTCCACGCTGGACGGCACCCTGCAGACCGACATCTTCAAGGAGTACATCGCGCAGAAGGAGTGGCTCTTCGACCCGGAGCCGCACCTGCGCCTGATCGGTGACCTGATGGAGTACTGCGCCCGGGAGATCCCGCGCTACAAGCCGCTCTCGGTCTCCGGCTACCACATCCGCGAGGCCGGGTCGACCGCCGCGCAGGAGTTGGCGTACACGCTCGCCGACGGCTTCGGCTACGTCGAGCTGGGGCTCTCCCGCGGACTGGACGTGAACGTCTTCGCGCCGGGGCTGAGCTTCTTCTTCGATTCGCACGTCGACTTCTTCGAGGAGATCGCCAAGTTCCGGGCCGCCCGGCGGATCTGGGCCCGCTGGCTGCGCGACGTGTACGGCGCCACCAGCGAAAAGGCCCTCTGGCTGCGGTTCCACACCCAGACCGCCGGGGTGTCGCTGACCGCCCAGCAGCCGGTGAACAACGTGGTACGCACCGCCGTCGAGGCCCTCGCCGCCGTACTCGGCGGCACGAACTCGCTGCACACCAACGCGCTGGACGAGACCCTGGCGCTGCCGACCGACGAGTCCGCCGAGATCGCGCTGCGTACCCAGCAGGTGCTGATGGAGGAGACCGGGGTCACCAACGTGGCGGACCCGCTCGGCGGCTCCTGGTACGTCGAGGCGCTCACCGACAAGATCGAGGCCGAGGCGGAGGAGATCTTCGCCCGGATCCGTCAACTCGGTGGTGAGGGTCCGCACCAGATCGGTCCGATGACCTCCGGCATCCTGCGCGGCATCGAGGACGGCTGGTTCACCAGCCAGATCGCCGAGGCCGCGTTCGTCTACCAGCAGGCGCTGGAGAAGGGCGAGAAGCGGATCGTCGGGGTCAACTGCCACACCAACACGGTCGCCAAGGACCTGGAGATCCTGCGCATCTCGCACGAGGTCGAGTTGGAGCAGCGCCGGGTGCTGGCCGAGCGGAAGGTCGCCCGGGACGACGCCGCGGTCAAGGCCGCGGTGAGCCGGATGGTCGAGATCAGCCGCACCGGGGAGAACATGATCCCGGCGATGCTCGACGCGGTCCGGGCCGAGGCCACGCTCGGCGAGATCTGCGACGCCCTGCGGGCGGAGTGGGGCACCTACCGCGAACCCGCCCGCTTCTGACCCCTTCGGCGGACCACACCGCACTGCACCGCGCCGCGCGTCCGCGCGGCGCGGTGCGGTCTTTGCCCGTACGGGTGGGATGAGCAGGGTGAGAACTGCAACTGTCGCCGTCGCGGTTGATCTGAGTTCGGCGACGGCCGTGCGAAACTAGATAACCATGAGCGACCCACGGATCACCTCGTCGATCTTCACTCGCGGCGCGGTCGACCTCAGCGCCCTCCGCGCCCCCGCCCCCACCTCCACGCCGGCCCAGGCCGGTCCGCCTGCCGGCGCGCCCGGTGGCGCCGTCGGCGGCGTCACCGTCATCGACGTGACGGAGGCGACGTTCCAGTCCGAGGTGCTGGAGCGCTCGCTCAACACACCCGTGGTGATCGACTTCTGGGCCGAGTGGTGCGAGCCGTGCAAGCAGCTCTCGCCGGTGCTGGAACGGCTCGCGGTCGAGGGCGGCGGGGCCTGGGTGCTCGCCAAGATCGACGTGGATGCCAACCCGCGCCTCGCCCAGATGTTCCGGGTGCAGGGCATCCCGATGGTCTACGCCGTCGTCGGCGGTCAGCCGGTCGACGCCTTCTCCGGGGTGGTGCCGGAGGCGCAGCTGAAGCAGTGGATCCAGGCGGTGCTCAAGGCCGGTGGCGTGGCGCTCACCGAGCCGGCCGACCCGCGCCTCGACGAGGCCGACGACGCCCTGATGGCCGGCGACCTGGACGCCGCCGAGCGGGCGTACCGCAAGATCCTGGCGGACGCCCCCGCGGACGCCGCGGCCGAGGCCGGCCTGGCCCAGGTGGGCCTGGCCCGCCGGGTCGCCGGCGCCGACCCGCAGAGCGCGCTCGCCGCGGCGGCCAACCCCGACGACGTCGACGCGCAGCTGCTCGCCGCCGACATCGAGGTGCTCAGCGGGTTGGCCGAGCAGGCCTACAAGCGCCTGGTGGACACGGTCCGCCGCACCGCCGGCGACGACCGGGAGAAGGTACGCCAGCACCTGATCGGCCTCTTCACCATCGCTGGTCCGGACGACCCGGCGGTCGCCTCCGCCCGGCGGGCCCTGGCCAGCGCCCTGTTCTGAGCAGCGGAACGGTTCCGAGCACGTAGCAGACCAGTGCGGGCCGGCACACCGGCCGGCCCGCCCGACCGCCGAGGACGGGAGCTCATGATGCGCCGGATCGCCGTCCTCGACGCACCGACGAACCTGGGGCTGCGCCCGCCCACGCCCAGCTCGGTCCCGGGCTGCGCCAAGGCGCCGGGCGCGCTACGCGACCAGGGCCTGCTGGCCCGGCTGCGGGCGCGGGACGCCGGTCACCTCACCCCACCCCGGTACGACCCGGGTGACTGGCGTCCCGGTGACGGCGTCTGCCACGCCCGGGAGATCTCTGCGTACTCGGTGGCGCTCGCCGACCGGATCGGTGCGATCATCGACCGCAGCGAGTTCCCCCTGGTGCTGGGCGGTGACTGCTCCGTGCTGCTGGGATCCGCGCTCGCCATGCACCGCCTCGGTGAGGCGGTCGGCGGGCGGATCGGGCTCGCCTTCGTCGACGGTCACTCGGACTTCCGGCACCCCGGCAACGCCTCGTACGTCGGCGCCGCGGCCGGCGAGGACCTCGCCCTGGTCACCGGCCGGGGGCAGGCCGACCTGGCCGCCATCGAGGGGCGCCGGCCGTACTTCCGTGACATCGACGTGGTGGTGCTGGGCATCCGCGCCCAGGACGAGTACCGCCTCGACCTGCAGGCCGCCGGGATCCTGACCCGGCCCGTGCCGGCGCTGCGCGCCGAGGGCGCCGCGCGGACCGCCCAGTGGGCCCACGAGCAGCTCGCCGAGTGCGTCGGCTACTGGGTGCACATCGACGTCGACGTCCTCGACCCCGCCGTGATGCCGGCGGTGGACGCGCCCGACCCGGGCGGAATCGCCTTCGCGGAACTGGAGATCCTGCTCGCCGGCCTGGTGGACACCCCGCACTGCCTGGGCGTGGAGCTGACCGTCTTCGATCCCGACTACGACCCCGACGGCGCGTACGCCGCCGAGATCGTGAACACCGTCGTGGCCGGGCTCACCCCGGTTACCTCTCCGGGAGCCGTGCCGCCCCGGTTGCTTCCCGGCCCGGCGGACGCGCCGGCCCCCGCCCCGCGCCGTGGCAACGGAAGGCCGCCGGTCGACGCGACGAGGGCGTCGGCTGCTTCGGGCACTGCCCCGTCGGCGGGCAGGTCGCCCGGTCCGGTGTCGCCCGGGCCCGTGTCGGCCGACCCGCTGTCCGGCGGCCCGGTGTCGGCCGTTCCCGGGCCGCCCGCGCCGGCGGCCGACTCCGCCTGATCCGCGCAGCAGGTTGATCGACTCTGTCTACGGCGAGGTCGGGGCAGCCGGCTGAGCGGGACACCCGACTTCCTTGCAGCCGAGTCGATCGCGGGTGCGCGGCCTCGACGTCGGCCGGCCCGAGGTGGATCGTCAGCGCGGTAGGGCGCGGAGGAAGCGTTCGGCGATCGGCACGGCGGAGGCGGTGCTGGCACCACCCTTCTCCACGAAGACGGCGAAGGCGACGTCCCCCTGCCAGCCGACGAACCAGGCGTGGGTGTGCGCCGGGTTGTTGTCGTACTCGGCGGTGCCGGTCTTGCCGTACACCGGCTGCCCCGGCACGTCCTTGAGCGTGCTGCCGGTGCCGCTGGTCACCACTTCACGCATCATGGCCCGTACCGCCTGCACCGAGTCGGCCTTCAGCGGCTGCCCGGCGGCGGCCGGTTTCGCGGGGGCCGGGTCCAGCAGCAGCTTCGGCTGCTCGAAGTGGCCCCGCGCGACAGCCGCGGTGGCGGCCGCCATGGCGAGTGGGCTGACCAGCGTGGTCCCCTGGCCGAAGGCGGCCGCGGCCTGCTCGGCCGGAGACCCGTTCGCCGACACCTTGCCGGTGAACGTGTCGACGCCGAGGTCCCACTGCCCCTCCAGGCCGAGCGATCGGCCGGCGACGGCCAGGCCGTCGCCGCCCAGCTTCGGCGCCAACGCCGCGAACGCGGTGTTGCAGGACTTCGCGAAGTCGGTGCGGAAGGGCACCGCGCCCAACGCGAAGTTGTCCGAGTTCTTGAACGACCGGCCGTCCACGGTGAACGTCTTGTCGCAGTCGACGGTCGTGTCCGGCTTGACCGCCCCCCGGTCCAGCAGGCCGAGGGCACTGACCATCTTGAACGTCGAGCCGGGCGGGACCTGGGCGTTGAACGCGAGGTTCTCGCCCGCCGGACCCGGGCCGTTCGCCGCCGCGAGCACCGCGCCGTCGCTGATCCGTACGGCGACCAGGGCGGAGCGTTGCTTCTCCGCCCGCAGTGCCGTGTCGGCCGCGTTCTGCACGGCCACGTCGAGCGTCGTCTTCAGCGGCTGGCCCGGCTGCGGATCGCGGTGGAACACCTCGGTGCCGGTCGGTACGAGCCTGCCGTCCTCGCCGGGACGCTTGACGATCACGGTGAGGCCGGGTTGGCCGCGCAGCCGATCGTCGTACCGGCCCTGCAACCCGCCGTGGCCGACGAGGTCGCCGGCCAGGTACTTCTCCGGGTGGGCGGTCAGGTCGTCGGCCTGCGCGGGGTCCACCGAACCGAGCAGCGCCCGGGCGAACTCGCGGGTTGGCGCGAGGTCCAGCTTGTCGGACTGGAACTTCGTGCCCGGCAGGTCGTAGATGCGTGGCTTGATCTGTCGGTACGCCTCGTCCCGCAGCGTCACCACCTCGACGAACGCGCCGTCGTCCGCCTCCGCGAGGCGCTTGGGCAGATCCGACAGGTCGATGGCCGGTACGATCGCCGGCCGGATCGCCCGGAACGCGGCGTCGAGCTTCTTGACGAGCCCCGGCACGTCGCTGACCTGCTCGGGCTGCACGCCGACCCGTACGACCGGACGTGGCTCCACGATCGGCTTACCGGCGGCGTCCAGCACGCCCGCCCGCGGACCCGGGTCCCGGCGCAGCCCGAGCCGGTCCCCGGGGGTGAGCTGCTCCTGGACCAGCTGCGGCTCCCAGATCACCTGCCACTGGCCGTCGTCGGCGTGGGCCAGCCGGACCTGGCGGTCGTACGCCCAGCGGGTGTTGCCCGGAAGGGTCCACTCGACCTGGAACCCGGCGGTCGCGGTGTCGGCGGTGATCTTCGCGTCGCCCTGCCGGCGCAAGGTCGGCGGCGTGGCCGCCAGCTCGCCGGAGAGCTCCTTGATCTCCTTGAGCACCTCGTCCGCCGGCATTTTGGCGCCGGTGGCGTCCACGAAGCCGACCGCCTGCAGGTTGCCGGAGCGCCAGCCGGACAGGAACGCCTCGACGGTGCGCTCCGGGCCGTCCTCGTCGGAGCACGCGGTGAGCGCGCCGGCGGCGAGCAGCGTCGCGGTGAGAGCGACGAGACGGCGGCTGGGACGGGTGCGGCCAGGATGGCGCGGGTACGACAGATGCATGTAGCAGGGCCCTCCGCAATCGGTCGCCTCACCGTAGTACGGCAGCGGCGTGCCCACCGCCCGGGTGGGCTGCGACGTGGTGAAAGACGGCTCGGGGCGGTGTGATGAACATCGCGCGACGGGGTACTCGGCAGGCGGCGAACCTCGGACCCGCCAGGGGCGAATGAACAGAGTCCCGATTCGGACGTCCGGCACATGGTCCGCCCGCGAAGGGGTGGACCGGTAGGGCCTAGGCTGGGCGGCAGAGTGACCCACAATGCGGTGGGTCGTCGAGGGGAGTGGCACCGATGGACCGGCGTCCGGCGATCAAACCGGAACCCGACCTCCGGCCGAACGACAGTGGCCGGAACGACGACAGCTTCGATTCGGCGACCGACGGGGACGGCTACGGCCGGCTCGACACGGGCGTTACCGGGTTGACCGGGTCGAGCATCGACACCATCTACGAACTCGGCCTGCCGACGGAGGCGTTGGCCGAGGACGTGGAGGACGCCGAGCTCGACGAACCCGTGCCCAACGCGGAGCGCCTGGTGGCCCAGGCCGTCGCGCTCGCCGGGGACGACCAGGACGCGGCGACCCTGGTCAGCCGTTTCTGGCGGTTCGCCCCGGACGAGGAGCTGATCGGCTTCACCGCCGAGGAGATGCTCGACGCGGCCCGCGCGCACCGGGACCTGGCGCAGCAGCGGGTGCCCGGCGAGCTGAAGCTGCGCATCCACGAGCCCGACGCCGAGCAGCACCACACGGTTGTCGAAATCGTCGCGGACGACATGCCCTTCCTCGTCGACTCGGTGACGGCGCTGCTCAACTCGCACCATCTCGACGTACATCTGCTGGTCCACCCGCTGGTGGTGGTGCGCCGGGAGCCGCTGGGCCGGCTGGCCGAGGTGGCCGCGGACGTCGAACCGGACGACGCGATCGCCGGTGACCTGGTGGAAAGCTGGATGCGGATCGAGATAGATCCGGTCCGCGACGCCGAGGAGCGGGATCGGATCCGCCGGGAGTTGCAGCGGGTCCTCACCGACGTCCGTGAGGCGGTGGAGGACTGGCCCAAGATGCGCCAGCGGGCCCTGTCGCTCGCTGACGAGCTGGCCGCTGCCCGGACCAGCGACAACCGCCCTCCGGTGCCGGAGAAGGACATCACGGACTCGGTCGAGCTGCTCCGTTGGCTCGCCCACGATCACTTCACGTTCCTCGGCTACCGCGAGTACCGGCTGGTCGAGACCCCGCAGGGTGGCCAGGCGCTGGAAGCGGTGCTCGGCACCGGGCTCGGCATCCTGCGGCAGGACGCGCCGGAGGCGCGGGCGCTGTCGTCGATGACGCCCGAAGCCCATGAGAAGGTGCTGGAGAAGCGCCTGCTGATCATCACGAAGGCCAACTCGCGGGCCACCGTGCACCGCTCGGCCTACCTGGACTACATCGGCTTCAAGGTGTTCGACGAGGCGGGCGAGGTCATCGGGGAGCGGCGCTTCCTGGGCCTGTTCTCGACGGCCGCGTACCGCACCAGCGTGCGCGAGCTGCCGGTGGTGCGCCGCAAGGTCGCCGAGGTGCTGGAACGCTCCGGCCTCAGCCGGCGCAGCCACTCCGGCAAGGACCTGCTCCAGATCCTGGAGACCTACCCGCGCGACGAGCTCTTCCAGATCAAGACCGACGACCTCTACCACGCGGTGATCGGTGTCCTGCGCATGGCCGGGCGTCGCCAGCTGCGAGTGTTCCTGCGCAAGGACGCGTACGGGCGGTTCATCTCCTGCCTGATCTACCTGCCGCGGGACCGGTTCACCACGCAGAATCGGCTGCGCATGCAGGACATCCTGCTGCGCGAGCTGAACGGCGTCGGGGTGGACTACACCACCCGGGTCACCGAGTCGATGCTCGCCCGGGTGCACTTCATCGTCCGTACCGACCCGACGAACCCGCCCGGCGACATCGACGCCGACCTGCTCGCCGAGGAGTTGGCCGACGCGACCCGGCTCTGGGACGACGACTACCGGCTGGTGCTCGAACGCAAGCTCGGCGACGAGCAGGCCAAGCATCTCTTCGCCCGGTACGCCGACGCGTTCCCGGAGGGCTACAAGGACGGGCACACGCCGTACGAGGCGATGAAGGACCTGGCCAAGCTGGAGCTGCTGGAGGAGCCCGGCCAGCTGGAGATGCACCTGTTCCGCAAGCAGTCCGCCCCCCGGCTGGGCACGCGGGCGACCGGCGCGGACCAGGACGAGCCGATGGACGTACGGTTCAAGGTCTACCGGTACGGCGAGCCGATGATGCTCTCCGCCGTGCTGCCGGTGCTGCACTCGCTGGGCGTACGCGTGATCGACGAGCACCCGTACGAGGTGGACCGGATCGACGGCCGGATCTGGCTGTACGACTTCGGGTTGCAGCTGCCCGAGGCGCACCAGGAACTGGCCGAGGTACGCCCGCACGTGGAGAACGCCTTCGCGGCGGCGTGGCGGGGCGAGGCCGAGGTCGACCGCTTCAACGAGCTGGTGCTGCGCGCCGGGTTGACCTGGCGGCAGGTGGTGGTGCTCCGGGCCTACGCGAAGTACCTGCGGCAGGCCGGCACGGTCTTCTCCCAGGACTACATGGAGCAGACCTTCATCGCGTACCCGCGGATCGCCGAGCTGCTGGTCCAGCTCTTCGAGTCCCGCTTCGCACCCGGTGACACGGACACCGAGCAACGGCAGCGGAACAGCGCCGAACTGGTGGAGAGCATCCGCACGGCGCTGGACGAGGTGGCCAGCCTCGACCAGGACCGGATCCTGCGCTCGTACCTGACGCTGATCCAGGCGACCCTGCGTACCAGCTTCTACCAGCGGCGCTCCGACGGCCGGCCCAAGCTCTACGTGGCCTTCAAGCTCGACCCGCAGGCCATTCCGGACCTGCCGGCGCCCCGGCCGAAGTTCGAGATCTTCGTGTACTCGCCCCGGTTCGAGGGCGTCCACCTCCGCTTCGGGCCGGTGGCCCGCGGTGGTCTGCGTTGGTCGGACCGGCGGGAGGACTTCCGCACCGAGGTGCTGGGCCTGGTCAAGGCGCAGATGGTGAAGAACACCGTCATCGTGCCGGTCGGCGCCAAGGGCGGCTTCGTGCTCAAGCAGAAGCCGGGGGACAGGGACGAGGCGGTCGCCTGCTACAAGGAGTTCGTCTCCGGGCTGCTCGACGTGACGGACAACATCGTCGGTGGGCAGATCGTGCCGCCCGAGGACGTGGTCCGGCACGACGGCGACGACCCGTACATGGTGGTCGCGGCGGACAAGGGCACCGCCACCTTCTCCGACATCGCCAACGAGGTCTCCGCGGCGCACAACTTCTGGCTCGGCGACGCGTTCGCCTCCGGCGGCTCCGCGGGGTACGACCACAAGAAGATGGGCATCACCGCCCGTGGCGCCTGGGAGTCCGTCAAGCGGCACTTCCGGGAGCTGGGGCACGACACCCAGACCGAGGACTTCACGGTGGTCGGCGTCGGCGACATGTCGGGCGATGTGTTCGGAAATGGGATGCTTCTCTCCGAGCACATCCGGTTGGTGGCCGCGTTCGACCACCGGCACATCATTCTCGACCCCGATCCGGACGCCGCCACCTCGTACGCCGAGCGGAAGCGGCTGTTCGATCTGCCCCGGTCGTCGTGGGAGGACTACAACCCGGAGCTGATCTCGGCCGGCGGCGGCATCTACCCGCGTACCGCCAAGTCCATCCCGGTCTCGCCGCAGGTCCGGGCCCGGCTCGGCCTGGACGACGACGTGGATCAGATCTCGCCGCAGGAGCTCATGCGGGCGATCCTGACCGCGCCGGTGGACCTGCTGTGGAACGGCGGTATCGGCACCTACGTCAAGGCGTCCAGCCAGACGGACGCGGAGGTGGGCGACAAGTCCAACGACGCGATCCGGGTGGACGGCAAGAACCTGCGCTGCCGGGTCGTCGGTGAGGGCGGCAACCTGGGCTTCACCCAGCTCGGCCGGATCGAGTACGCCCTGACCGGCGGTCGCATCTACACCGACTTCATCGACAACGCGGCGGGGGTGGACACCTCCGACCACGAGGTGAACATCAAGATCCTGCTCAACACCGCGGTCGCCGACGGCGAACTCACCACGGCGGAGCGGGACGAGCTGCTCGCCGGGATGACCGACGAGGTCAGCAAGCTGGTGCTGCGGGACAACTACGACCAGGCCCGGGCGATCAACAACGCCCAAGCGCAGGCCGCGTCGCTGCTTCCGGTGCACCGGCGGATGATCAACGAGCTGGAGCGCTCCGGCGGGCTCGACCGGGCGCTCGAGGCGCTGCCGCCGGACGAGGAGCTCGCGGTCCGGGTCGAGTCCGGGCTGACCGCGCCGGAGTTCGCGGTGCTGCTCGCGTACGTCAAGATCGTCCTTGAACGGGACATCCTGGCTGACGGGCTGGCCGACGAGGAGTGGACGACCGACGTCCTGGTCAACTACTTCCCGACTCCCATGCGGGAGCGTTTCGCCGACCGGATGGCCCGGCACCGGCTCCGCCGGGAGATCGTCACCACGGTGCTGGTCAACGAGTCGATCAACCGGGGCGGCATCTCGTTCGTGTTCCGGGTGATGGAGGAGACGGCGGCCTCCCCGGCAGACGTGATCCGGGCGTACGTGGTGGTCCGCGAGGTGTTCGGGCTGCGTGAGCTGTGGGACGCGATCGAGGCCCTGGACAACAAGGTCTCGCCGGAGCTGCAGACCAGCGTCTACCTGGACACCCGCCGACTGCTCGATCGGGCCGTCCGGTGGTTGGTGACCAACCGTCGCTCGCCGATCGACGTGCCGGCAGAGATCCGCCGCCTTCGCGACGGCGTGGCTCGGCTGCTGCCCGGGCTCGAGGGCCTCTTCTACGGCAGCGAGCGGGAGGCCATCACGGCCCACATCGACTCGATGACCGAGCGGGGTCTGCCGCGCGAGCTCGCCGAGCAGGCGACTCGGTTGATGTACAGCTTCGGCCTGCTGGACGTGGTGGAGACGGCGGCGAACCGGGGACGGGACGTCGGCGAGGTGGCGCCGGTCTACTTCGTGCTTTCCGACCTCTTCCGGGTGGACGCGCTGCTGTCGAAGATCTCCCTGCTGCCGCGCGAGGACCGGTGGCAGACGCTCGCCCGGATGGCGCTGCGCTACGACCTTTACGCCGCGCTGGCCGCGCTCACCGCCGAGGTGCTCGACTCCACGCCCGACGACATGTCGCCACAGGAGCGGGTCCAACGGTGGGAGAAGTCGAACTCGACCTCCATCCACCGGACCCGGCGGGCGATGGGCGAGTTCGACGAGTCGCGAGCGGATCTCGCCGCGCTGTCGGTGCTGCTGCGTCAGATCCGCACCCTGGTGCGGACCTCCGCCGCGGCCTGACCGATGCCGGACGCGGTCCGGCGGGTCGGGATTCCCCGACCCGCCGGACCGCGCCGTCTTCTCAGGTGACCAGACTGGCAAAGACGATCACGTTGTTCAGGTAGCTGCGTGCCGTCTCGTCGAACTGGCCACCGCAGGTGACCACCCGCAGGCCGGGTTCCTCGCTCGGCCCGTAGACCAACTCGGTGGGGAACTCGTCCTTCGGGTACGACTTGACCGAGTCGACCCGGAAGGTGGCCGGCTGGCCGTCCGATCGTCTGACCGTGACGGTGTCGCCGGGTTGCAGGGCACCCAGCTCGAAGAAGACCGCCGGGCCGATCTTGGCCGAGTCCACGTGGCCGACGATGACGGCGTTGCCGACCTCGCCGGGGCTCGGTCCCGGCTCGTACCAGCCCGCCAGTTCGGCCTGGTCCAGTGGAGGCACCTCGACCGTCCCGTCTTGCTTGGTCCCGAGCGACATGATCTTCGCGTTCACCCCGATCCGGGGGATCTCGATGGTGGTGGGCGTGGCGCGTGGAAGCCCGGCCGGCGCCGCTTCCCCTGCCTGCGCCGATTGGTCTCCCTCGGCCGGCTGATCCGCCTCGGCGAGCTGGCTGGACTCGGGGGCGGCCTGGGCCAGGGGCTGGGGCGGACGGGGCGCGGGCGTGGTCTTCAGGGAGGCGCCGATCATCCCCGCGCCGAGCACTGCGAGCAGGGCGACAACGGCGGTGCCGGCGGCACGCCACGGTTTCCCGTGACGGCCGCCGGCCCGTGTCGCCGTCGCGTCAGGCGACCGACTCATCGGTCCGCCGACGACGCATCAGTACGATCCCGCCCAGGGCGGCAGCGCCGACGAGGCTGGCGCCACCCGCGGCCAGGTTCATGTCGGTGCCGCCGGTCGTGCCGCCGTCACCACCGTCGACCCCACCGTGCGGCAGGACGATCAACTTGCCCTCGCCGCAGGAGCCCTTCAGCTCGTAGTGGCCCGGCTTGGCGTGCTTGTCGACCTTGGCCTCGCCGTAGTAGACGAAGTCACGCTTGTGCTCCCAGCTGTCCTCGCGGCCGTAGTCGCCCGACTCCTCGCCCTTGCGGCTGTCCTCGCGGCCGTAGTCGTGCGACTCCTCGCCCTTGCGGCTGTCCTCGCGGCCGTAGTCGTGCGACTCCTCGCCCTTGCGGCTGTCCTCGCGGCCGTAGTCGCCCGACTTCTCGCCGTCCCAGCCGTTCTCGTGGTCCTTCTTGTCGCCGTTCTCGTGGTCCTTCTTGTCGCCGTTGTCGCCGTAGTCCCCACGGCCCTCGGCGTCCTGGCCGGTTTCGTAGCCGTTCCAGTCCTTGTTGTCCTCGTGCTTGCGGTCCTCTTCCTTCTTGCGGTCTTCCTCCTTCTTGCGGTCCTCTTCCTTCTTGCGGTCCTCTTCCTTCTTGTGGTCGTCGGCGGAGTCCGCGGCGCCGGCACCCTGGCCGCCCGACCAACCGTTCTCGTAGTCGCCGCCGTTGTCGTAGCGGCCTTCCTGCTCACGGCCCGAGTCCTCGCGGCCCTTGTCGTCCTTGCCGTGCTCGTCCTTGCCCTTGTCGTCCTTGCCGTGCTCGTCCTTGCCGTCGTGGTCGCGGCCCTTGTCGTCCTTGCCGTGCTCGTCCTTGCCCTTGTCGTCCTTGCCGTGCTCGTCCTTGCCGTCGTGGTCGCGGCCCTTGTCGTCCTCGCGGCCCCAGTCGCCCCGGTCGTCCTTCTTCACGGGCTTGAGGTCGACCTTGCCGGTGACCTTCGACCACACGAAGGCGTGCTCCTGCTTCTCGGAGCAGATCTCGAGAAGCTTGACCTCTTCGCCGGCCTTCACGGCGTGGGGCTTGGCCAGGACCTTGCCGTCCCGGTCCTTGCCGTCGTGGTGCCCGTCCGCGAGCGCGATTCCGGGGGTGAACACGAGGAGGGACGCCCCACCGAGGGCGGCGCCCGCGACGACCTTCCCGAGCATCTTCTTAGCCATGACCTGCGTCACTCCATCCCTGTTGTCCTGAACTCGGCTGCGCCCGAGCTAAGACCGACGTTAGACCGTTTCATGACTTATCAAGGGAAAGATTCGTGTTCCTACGTACATAGGGTGTAAGCCCTAAGCGACTGTTAAGCGGCTTTCCGCCCTGCCGGTGCCCCTAGGGCTCTTTGCTGGCTCGGTGTCCGGCATGCGAGGTCACCACGATGACGAGGAGTTTGGGGCGGACCATCAGCTCAGAGGGCGGGGACCGCACACGAAGAGGCCCCCACCCGACCGGTCCTACGGTCAGGTGGGGGCCTGGGCAGCCGACGGGTCAGGGCACGGTGCGCTCCACTGCGGCCTGGCCCAGCTCGTCGAGGTCCCGGCGGGCACGTTCGAGGTTCTCCGGCGTGAGGTCCTGACCCCGGGCCATTACCAGGTCCTCCGGATCCCACGGCTGTTCAACCCCGGTGCGGATGTTGTCTCCCCCCGCGCCGGTGCCGGTGCCGGTGGCTCCGGTGCCCGCCGCGTACGGATCGCCGAGCAGATCTTCGGTCGGCGCTCCCTGGTCCGTGGAGTCCCCCGGCTGGGCGAAGGCCGGATTGTCCCGGTCGCCACCGCCCCCGGTCCGGAGCTGCGGGACGGTGCTGTCGTCGTCCACCGCCGCGGCCATCTCCGGGCTCTCCTCCAGCGGCGGTTGGCGGTCACGGTCGCTCATGCTGCTGCCCTCCTGTCCCGTGGCCCCTTCCGAACGTTCCTGATCCGATCGCGTACCCCGTGGGTGGCCTGTCATGCCTGGGGTGTGGCGGGGTGTTCGCGCCGGCTCAGGAACCTTCCGGGTAGGCGGATCCTGTGTCGTCCGGCTGACCGATCACCCCGTCCTGCTCGGCGGCGGGCGGCTCGGCGGGGCGGACCCACTGCCAGAAGAGCATGAGCAGGCCGAACGCGAGCATCGCGAGGCCGGCCCAGAGGTTGATCCGAACACCCTCCGCCTTGTCGATCTCGGCCTGGCTGTCGAAGACCCCCATCAGGGTGACGACGATCCCGTACACCGCGAAGAGGCCACCGATCACCCGGCGGATGTCGAACAGGCGTGCCGCGGCCGAGCGGCGCTCGTCCGCTTCGGCCCCGTCGACCAGCGGATCGCGGGCCGGCTCGCTGTGGTTGTCCATCTCGCGAACACCTTTCCTAGAAGACCGGGATGTAGAGGACGACGGCGAGCGCCAGGGCGATCACACCGAGCAGCACCGGGGAGCGGTACCAGGCGGCGTCCCCGGCCAGCACGCCGGCCTTCAGGTCGATGCCGCCCGTGCCGTAGACCAGCCCGCGCAGATCCTCGCCGCGTTTCGGCGCGGTCAGCGGGGTGAGGATCGCGGCGACCACGGCCACCGTGACGAACGCGATGCCGGCACCCCAGAAGCTCTCTTCCAGGTCGGAGTTGAAGTGGATCATGCCGCTTTTGTAGAGCAGGTAGGTGGCGAGCGCCGCCAGCGTGCCGAGCAGCAGCGACCAGAACCCGGCCAGCGCGCTCATCCGCTTCCAGAACATGCCGATGATGAAGGTGGCGAACAGCGGGGCGTTGAACAGCGAGAACAGCGCCTGGATGTAGTTCATGATGTTGCTGAAGCCGGCGGCGATGAACGCGGTGCCGATGCCGATCACCACGGCCGCGATCGTGGCGTACCGGCCGATCCGCAGGTAGTAGTCGTCCGGCCGATCGCGACGGACGTACGCCTGCCAGATGTCGTAGGTGAACACGGTGTTGAATCCGCTCACGTTGGCCGCCATGCCGGCCATGAACGAGGCGAGCAGGCCGGTGACGGCCACTCCCAGCACGCCGTTGGGGAGCAGGTCCCGCATCAACAACGGGATCGCGTTGTTGTACTGGAGGTCACCGCTCGGCGCACCCAGACCCTTGACGGTCACCAGGGCGATCAGGCCGGGGATGACGGTGACGACCGGAATGAGCAGCTTCGGGTACGCGGCGATGATCGGAGTACGCCGCGCCGCGCTCATGTTCTTCGCCGACAGGGCCCGCTGCACCTCGGCGAAGTTGGTCGTCCAGTAGCCGAACGAGAGCACGAAGCCCAGGCCGAAGACGATGCCGAGCCAGTGCGCCCCGAGCGGGTTGGCCGTCGTGCCGGTGTCTTGCCAGGCGTGCAGTCCCGCCTCGCCGAGCTTCGAGTCGCGGACCGCGTCCATCAGCCCTGAGACACCGCCCACCTTCACCAGGCCGATCACGGTGACCGGGATCAGACCGGCCAGGATCACGAAGAACTGGAGCACCTCGTTGTAGATCGCGCCGGAGAGGCCGCCGATGGTGATGTACGCCAGCACGATCGCCGCGCCCACGATGATGGCCACCCAGAGCGGCCAACCGAGCAGCGCCTGCATCACCAGCGCCAGCGCGTAGAGGTTCACCCCGGCGATGAGCACCTGGGCGACCGCGAAGCTGATCGCGTTCAGCAGGTGGGTCGGGCGGTTGAACCGTAGCCGCAGATACTCCGGCACGCTGCGGACCTTGGAGCCGTAGTAGAAGGGCATCATCACGATGCCGAGGAAGACCATCGCCGGCACGGCGCCGATCCAGTAGTAGTGGACCGTCATCACACCGTACTGGGCGCCGTTGGCAGCCATCCCGATGATCTCCAGCGCCCCCAGGTTGGCCGAGACGAAGGCCAGGCCGGTCACCCAGGCGGGCAGCGAACGGCCGGAGAGGAAGAAGTCGACGCTCGTGCGGATCGCGCGGCGGGCGGCGAAGCCCACACCGAGCACTGTGACGAAGTAGAGCCCCAGCAGGACGTAGTCCAGGGCATTCAGGTCGAGCCGAAGTCCGCCGCCGTCCATCCACGTCACCTCTCGTCCGCGGGTCGTGTCTCGCGGGCGGCCTAGTACCCGAGCTCGCCGAAATCCACTCCTGCGGCGGATCGCCCATCGCTCACCATGGACGGACCCGGACACGAGGGCGCCCCGGCCGGTGGCCGGGGCGCCCTTCGAGAACGGTCAGCGACCGAGCACGCGGTCCAGGAAGTCCCGGTACCGGCGGACCGCCATCCGCAGCTCCTCCGTGTCCGCGGAACTGGCCTTCTGCCAGCCACCGAGGGTGCTCTTCTGCGCCGCCAGCGCCGCGGAGAGGGCCTCGATGGCCTCCTCGACGAGCGCCTCGGCGTCGCCTGCCGCCGCCCGCGGGTCGTCCACGAAGCGCAGCTGGACGTCCCGCCAGCGGTCGCGGAACCCCTGCGCGGTCAGCGAGTCGAAGAGGCTCGCCGGTTCGGCGGCCACTGTGGAGCCGGCCGGTCGGGCGGTTCCCGCCGAGGTGAGGGTGCCGGGCTGACCGGCCGTGGCGGGGCCGGCAACTCCGGCCGCCGACGGATCCGTCCGGACAGCCCCGGGCGCGGCGGCCGCAGCGGTGACGGCGGTGCCCCGGCGGTGCAGTTCGGCGGTCGGATCGGCCCGCAGACCCTCGCGATCGCCCTCTTCGGCGCCGTCGCCCGGGCTGGCCGTCCGCTCCTCCCGGGCGTCCGGCTCGTCCTCGGCCCGTGGGCTGGCCAGCGCCGACGCGGCGACCGCGCCGGCCACCGTGGGGGCGCCGAGCGCGGTCGGCACCGGCCCCGGCTCGTGGAAGCCGCCCTCACCGGCGTCCCGTTCCGCCGTGCGGGCGACTCGGGTGTCGTCGTCGGCGTCGGTGCGCCCGGTTCGGTGGCCGTCGCCGGCGACCGACGGGTCGTCGAAGGTGCCCCGGTCGTCCAGCGCGTCCTCCGGCACCTCCGTCCGGCCGCCGTTGGGCGACACGGGTACCGGGGTGGACCGGACGGCCTCGGCGTGGTCGTTGCTCACCTGCTGCTTGTCCTGGCGCATCGCGGTGCCTCCTCAACGGTTGGTGGCGTCGTGGGACTGCTCCAGCCGGCGTCCGCCCGGGTCCTTCCCCTCCGGCCCGCGCGGCTCCAGGTCCTGCGGCTCGCGCGGCTCCAGGTGGGCTTCCTGCGGCTCGCGCGGCTCGGGGTGCGCCTCCTCCGGCCGGCGCTGTTCCGGTAGCCGGGGGCGCACCGGCTCCTCGCCGAGCAGGTCGGCGAAGAGCGCGCGGTAGTGCACGACGGCCTGCCGCAGCTCCTCGGTGCCGGCCTCGCCCCGCGCGTTGCGCAGGTGGATCTCGTGCGCGTCGCGGTAGTGGGTCAGCGTCCGGGCATGCTCGACGGAGAGATGGGCGATCTGGTCGGAGAAGTCACCGGTGGGGTACCCACGCTCGGCGATCAGCCGGGTGACCAGTTCGTCCGCGTCCCCGACCGTGTCGGCCGGGGAGTCGATGAAGCGGGCCTGGAGTTCCTCCCAGGCAGCGGCGTACCGGGCCCGGGAATCCGGGGAGAGCGGGGTGAGTGACAGCTCCGAGTGCCGGCGTTCCCGCTCCCGCAGTTCCCGCTCGGCGGCGGCACGACTGTCCCGTTCGGCGACCATCCGGTCGTACTCCGGCCCGAACCGGTTCCGCAGCGAACGGCGACGGGCCATTGACCGGACGGCGACGGCCACCGCCACGACCACCAGTACGACGATGACGATGACGATTATCTGCGTGGGCGACATGGCTCCTCCTTCGTCACCCGGTATTCCCTCGGCTCACTGATCGCCAATCCCGATCCGCCGCACTTTTCCTGGGCGATCCTTCGACCGCCGCACGTCGGTACGGCGTCATCGCGCTGCTTGTCCGGTTTCCGCCCGGACAGGCGATCGGTGCGGGCGGCCCGAAGGTAGAGACAGAAATTTGACTCGTTCCAAGAAGGTCGCCGGACCGGGTTCCAAGGACCGTCGCCTGGGTGAGGTCCCTTCGGCCACCTCGGGCTGCGGATCGGTCGGGCCCGGATCCACATCGGAGCGTTGTGGTGACCGCAACGGGCGGTAGTGCATCTCGTCTTGATTACGTATCCTGCCCAAGGCGCCCGTGCCGGTGCCCGGCGCCGGTTGCCGGGAGGCTGCCCGGTGAGAGCGCTGCCCGGCCGTCGCCGGCGCTCCTCCTGCCATACCGCCCGGGCGAGGTCCGATGAGAACGCGCGACTGGCCGATCCGCTCGAAGCTGACGGCGCTGGTTGTCGTGCCGGTGACCGCTCTGCTGGCGCTCTGGATCTTCGCGACCACGCTCACCTTCGGACCGGCCCTCGACCTGCTCGCCGCCCGTACGTTCCTCTACGACCTGGGTCGCCCCGGCGAGGCGGTCGTGGCCGAGCTGCAACGGGAGCGCCGACTCACCGTCGTGCAGTTGGCCGGCACCGAGCCGCTGGCCGCCCTCGCCGAGCAGCGGGAGCGGACCGACCGGGCGCTCGCCGAGCTGCGCCGCCGGGTCGCGGGCGAGGAACTGCGGGACGCCGCCGATGCGTCGCTGGAGGCGCGCATCGAGCAACTGGTCACCGCGCTCGACGCGCTCCCCGCCGGTCGCGGCTTCATCGACCAGCGGAAACTGGACCGGGCCGGTGCCTTCGGCCTCTACAACGGAATGATCGCCTCCGCGTTCCAGGCGTTCTCCGCCACCGCGACGCTACCCGAGCCGGATCTCAACCGGGAGGCGCGCGCACTGACCGCGCTCGGCCGGTCCCGGGAACTTCTGGCCCAGGCCGACGCCCTGCTGAGCGGGGTCGTGACCGCGGGACGGTTCGCCGAGGGGGAACACCCCCGGCTGGTACAGATCATCGGCAACCAGCGCTTCCTCATCGAGGACGCGGTGGCCGACCTGCCCGCCGCCGAGCGGGCCGCCTACCAGCGCCTCACCGAGCAGGCCGACTTCGCGCGCCTGCGGGCGATGCAGGACAGCCTGGTCGCTGCTGATCCTCGGGCAGTGCCCACCGTGGACCCCGCCCGCTGGCAGGCCAGCTACGACGAGGTCCAGCGGCAGCTGCGGGAGTACGAGCTCGACGCCTCCGACGGGCTCGCCGACCGGTCGGTGCCGACCGCCGTCCGGATCCTCGTCCGGCTCGCCGTCGCCGGAGTGCTCGGGCTGGTCGCCGTCGTCGCGTCCGTGCTGGTCGCGGTACGGGTCGGCCGCACGCTGGCACGCCGGCTCAGCGGCGTACGGACCGCCGCCCTGGAACTCGCCGAACAGCGGTTGCCGGAGGTGGTCACGCGGCTGCGCCGCGGCGAGCAGGTGGACGTCGGCCGCGAGGCGCCCCCCTTGGAGTACGGCGACGACGAGATCGGCCAGGTCGGTCGCGCGTTCAACGAGGTGCAGCGCACCGCGATCCGGGCGGCGGTCGACGAGGTCAGCCTGCGGCGAGGGCTCAACGAGGTCTTCCTGAACATCGCCCGGCGCAGCCAGAGCCTGGTGCACCGGCAGCTCGCCCTGCTCGACCGGATGGAGCGGGGTACCGAGGATCCGGACGAGCTGGCCGAGCTGTTCCAGGTGGACCACCTCGCCACCCGGCTGCGCCGGCACGCCGAGGACCTGGTCATCCTGGCCGGTGCCGCCCCCGGCCGGGGCTGGCGCAATCCGGTCGCGGTCGTCGACCTCGTCCGCGGGGCGATCTCCGAGGTCGAGGCGTACGACCGGGTGGACATCGTCGACGTGCAGCCGGCCGGCGTGCTCGGGCGGGCGGTCGGCGACGTGATCCACCTGCTCGCCGAACTGGTCGAGAACGCCACCGCCTTCTCACCGCCGGCCACCCGGGTCAGCGTCAACGGTCAGCGGGTGGCCAACGGGTACGCCCTGGAGGTCACCGACCACGGCCTGGGCATGTCCGACGCCGCTCTGGAGGAGGCGAACCGGCGGCTCTCCCGATCGCCCGAGTTCGACCCGGCCGAGAGCGCCCGGCTCGGGTTGTTCGTGGTCGCGCGGCTCGCCGCACGGCACGCCGTACGGGTGAACCTGCTCCGGTCGGAGGCGGGCGGGATCACGGCCGTGGTGCTCGTCCCGACCGACCTGATCACCGAGGAGCCGGCCCCGGGCGTCGGGGACGTCGTGGGCCGTGCGCCGGACCGCCGCACCGTCGCGCGGAGCCGCGCGACGCCCCGCCCCCGGGCGGCTGCGAGCCGCCGCCGCGACCCGGGGCCGGATTCCGTGGCGACGGCCGTCGGGCCCGCCGCCGTGACGGCAGAGGTTCCTCGGACACATGCGGCGGCGCCGGCCCGGGCCACCGAGGCACCGCCGCCGGGGGCCCCGGGGGAGGTGGACGGTCTGCCCAGGCGGGTCCGCCGACGGCCCCCGTCCGCCCGCGCCCCGCACCCGGCCGACGACCCGCCGACGCCGCGCGCACCCGAGGAGGTACGCCGGGTGATGTCGGCGCTGCAGGCGGGTACGGCCCGGGGACGGGCCGCCGGAGCGACCCGCCCCGCACCTCGTACCAGCCCCGACCCGGCCCCGTCGTCCGGCACTCCGGCGGCTGGCGGAGAACCGACCGAGACTGAGAGGAATGCCTAGTGCGGCAATCGACGAAGCAGAGCGCCGATCTCGACTGGCTGCTCGACGATCTGGTGCAACGGGTACCGGATGCCCGCGAGGCGGTGGTGCTGTCCGCGGACGGGCTGCTCCTCGGGGCCAGCGCCGACCTGGATCGCGCGGATGCCGAGCACCTGTGCGCCCTGGCCTCGGGTTTCGCCAGCCTGGCGCGCGGCGCGAGCCGCCACGTCGACGGCGGACCGGTGCGTCAGACCGTGGTGGAGATGGAGTCGGCGTACCTCTTCGTCACCGCCGCCGGGCAGGGCGCCTGCCTCGCCGTCGTCAGCGAGGCGGAGGCGGACCTGGGCCTGGTGGCGTACGAGATGGCGATGCTGGTCATCCGGGTGGGCGAGTATCTGACAGCCCCGGCCCGGCCGACCGCGGGTGCCGTCGATGCTGACTGAGCCGCCCGGGCCGCAGCACGAGTGGCTGGACGACGCCGCCGGCCCGGTCGTCCGTCCGTACACCCTCACCGGTGGCCGGGTCCGTTCCGCCGCTGACGGGTTCGACCTGGTCGCCTTCATCCTGGCCGGGCCGCACGCGAACGCGGCCGATCCGCAGCTCGCGCCGGAGCATCGGCGACTCGTCGAGCTGACCCATCGGCCGGTGCCGGTGGCGGAGCTGGCGGCCGAGTTGGATCTCGCGGTCGGCGTCGTCCGGGTACTGCTCGGTGACCTCCTCGCACGCGGCCTGATCGCGGTGCACGAGCCGCTGTCCATGTCCTCCATCCCCGGCGACGACATCCTCAAGGCGGTGGTCAGTGGACTCCGTGCGCTATGACCGGACGGGCACCGGCACCCGGGTCCCCCTGGCGTTGAAGATCCTCGTCGCTGGCGGGTTCGGTGCCGGCAAGACGACGTTGGTCAGCGCGTTGAGCGAGGTCCGGCCGTTGCAGACCGAGGAGATCCTCACCGGCGCGGGGGCCGACACCGACGATCTCTCCGGGGTGGAGGGCAAGTCGACGACCACTGTCGCGATGGACTTCGGCCGGATCACCATCAACGACGACCTGCAGCTGTACCTGTTCGGCACCCCGGGGCAGGACCGCTTCTGGTTCCTCTGGGACGAGTTGGCCTTCGGAGCGCTCGGTGCGGTGGTGCTCGCCGACACCCGCCGCCTGGCGGACTGCTTTCCCTCGATCGACTACTTCGAGCAGCGTGGCATTCCGTTCGTGGTGGGGGTGAACTGCTTCGACGACTCCCGCCGTTTCGACCTGCCGACCGTACGCAGCGCGCTGGACCTCGATCCGGAGGTGCCGCTGGTGCTCTGTGACGCGCGCGATCGGCAGTCCGGGAAGCTGGTGCTGATCAGCCTGGTCGAGCACGTGGCCCGGCAGCGGGGTGAGCCGGTGCCCGCGGCCTGAGCGTGCCGGTGCGCGCCGCCGCCGTCGAAGCCCCCGGTTCGCCCGGGAAGAAGTCACCGCCTGATGGCTGACCCGGCCGGCGACGGGGAAAGTCTCTGGTTGGATTTGACGACAGGCGTCGGCGAAGGGCGGGATCGGTGAACGGTCGGGGTGAGGTGGTCCACATCGGCTGCTACACGGCGGAGAGCGGCGGGCGCGGCACCGGGATCATGACGGCCCGCCGCGATCCGGCGTCCGGCGCGTTGACGCTGCTGGACACCGTCGCGCCGACCGCCTCCCCGTCCTTCCTCGCCCGCCACCCCAGCCTGCCCGTGCTGTACGCCGTGAACGAACTGCCGGACGGCGCGGTCAGTGCCTGGCGGGTCGGGCCCGCGGGTGAGCTGACGGCCTTGGCCACTCGGGCCACGGGTGGTGGTGAGCCGTGCCACCTGGCCGTGCTCCCCGGCGGTGGGCACCTCGTGGCCGCCAACTACGGAGGCGGCAGCGTGACCGTCTTCCCGCTCGACTCCTCGGGGGTTCCCGGCGAGCGCAGTGACCTGGTGGTGCACGAGGGGCACGGCCCCGATCCGGAGCGCCAGGACCGGGCGCACACGCACATGGTCTCCCCGGATCCGACGGACGGTCCGCTGTTCGCGGTCGACCTCGGAACCGACTCGGTCTACCGGTACGACCTGGACGGGGCCACCGGCCGGCTGGTGCCCCGGGCGCCGCGGGTGCACGCGGCGGCCGGATCGGGCCCGCGACATCTGGCCCGCCACCCGGACGGGCGGCGCTGTTACCTGGTGGGCGAGTTGGACGGGACGGTCACCGCGTACGAGTCGACCGCCGACGGTTCGCTGCACCGGCGCAGCCGGGTCGAGGCGAGCGGACGGCCCGGGCACGTGCAGCCGTCGGAGATCGCGGTGCGGCCGGACGGGGCTTTCCTCTACGTCGCCAACCGGGGCGTCGGCACCATCGCCGTCTTCGACCTGCGGGGCGACCGACCGGAACTGGTGGGCGAGGTGGACACCGGTGGGGAATGGCCCCGGCACTTCGCGTTGCTCGGTGAGCACCTCTACGTCGCAGACGAGCGGGCGCACATGGTCCGCGCGTTCTCAATGGACGGATCGACGGGCGTACTCGAGCCGGTTGGTGAGCCGCTGTCGGTGCCGAGCCCGACGTGCGTGCTGCCCTGAGCCGGGCGCGAAATCGATCATCCAGCCACAACGCGGGTCCGGTCGGTCACGTTCTGTTGCTGAACGTTGATCAACTGTTTCTCCTGGGTAACTTTCGTACGAACGGTTATGGCAGTTCAGGGAATGGGTACGCAAGATTGTCTGCGTGTCTGCAGGCCGCCATCGCATGCGTTCGAAGATTCCCGGAGCCGCCGCCGCCGCATCGGCGACGGCGCTCGTCGTTGTTGCGGCGGGTGCGTGGTTTGGTTACCGAGAGTTGATACAGCCCTCCTGTTCGGGGCAGATCCAGCTCTCGGTGGCGGTGTCCGCCGAGCTGGCCCCCGCAGTCGACGCCGCCGCCGGACAGTGGGTGAAGGACGGGGCGGCGGTGGGGGGCACCTGCATCGCGGTCAACGTCAGCGCCAGTGAGCCGGTCGACGTCGCCGCGGTGGTGGCCGGCAAGCACGGCGCGGTCCTGGCCGGTGTGGGTCAGGCCAGCGGCACGGCCGTCGCGCCGGACGTCTGGATCCCGGACTCGTCGACCTGGCTGGTGCGACTCAAGAAGGAGGCGACGGCGTTCGCGCCGACCAATGGCGCCTCGGTCGCGCGCAGCCCGGTGGTCGTCGCGATGCCCCAACCGATCGCCAGCCGGTTGGGCTGGCCGAACGCGAAGCTGAAGTGGACCGACCTGCTCAAGCAGGTGAACAGCAGTAAGCCGCTCTCGACGGGCATCGTCGAACCCACGCGCGACGCCGCCGGACTCTCCGGACTGATGTCGTTGACCGCCGCGGCGGGCGGTGCGAGCGGCGACCAGCAGACCACGGTAGGTGCGTTGCGCGCCCTGGCGACAGGTCGGTCCGCCCTGCGGAACGACCTGCTCGAGCGGTTCCCGAAGTCGACCGACCCGACGGCGATCGCGAGCGGGCTCGGCGCGGCGGCCCTCTCCGAAGAAGACGTCATCGCGTACAACAAGACGAAGCCTCCGGTCCCGCTGGCCGCGCTCTACCTGGAGCCGGCGCCGGCTCCGCTGGACTACCCGTTCGCCGTGCTGCCCGGCATCGAGCCGGACAAGGCTTCGGCCGCACGGGGGCTCTTCGAGCTCCTGACCACCGCGAGCTTCCGGGACCGGCTGGCCGCGCAGGGCCTGCGGGCACCGGACGGCAACTTCGGCGCCGGGTTCGAGGCGCCGGAGGGCGCCCCCGGCCCCGCCGGGTCGCCGGCCGTGCCGGCCGGCGGCGGAACGGCGGCCGGCGGGCTGGACGGCGACTCGATCGACCGCGTCGTCTCCAGCTGGTCGATCGCCACCCAGACCGGCCGGATGCTCGCCGTCATCGACGTCTCCGGCTCGATGAAGGCGGCAGTCCCGGCCGCCAACAACCGCAGCCGGGAAGAGGTCACGGTCGAGGCGGCCCGCCGCGGACTCGGTCTCTTCGACGACTCGTGGTCGATCGGTCTCTGGACCTTCTCCACCAACCTGGTAGGCAGCCGGGACTACAAGGAACTGGTGGGCATAGCGCCACTCTCCGGAAACCGGGGCAAGTTGGAATCGGCGCTGAGCAACATCCGGCCCTCGAGCGGTGACACCGGCCTCTACGACACCATCCTCGCGGCCTACAAGACGGTGCAAGGCGACTGGCAGGCCGGCCGGGTGAACTCGGTGGTGCTCTTCACCGACGGCAAGAACGACGACAAGTCCGGCATCTCCCAGGCGAAGCTGCTCGCGGAACTGAAGCGGCTGGCCGATCCGGAGCGACCGGTGCAGGTCATCCTGATCGGTATCGGGGACGGCGTCAGCAAGGCGGAGCTGGACTCGATCACGAAGCAGACCGGTGGCGGAAGCTTCGTTGCCAAGAACCCGACCGAGATCGGGGGCATCTTCCTGAAGGCCATCGCGTTGCGCCCACCGGCGCCGCGCTGACCGGCCGGTCAGCAGACCCAGGGGCCCGTCGTACCGCGAATCCGGTGTACGGCGGGCCCTCTTTCGTCGGTACCCGCGGCCAGGAAAAGTGACGGCAATACGTCGAAAGCAATCGGCCGCCATGGTTGTCAGGCAGGATGTCGACGTGCCCTGGCGCCGTCGGCCCCTGCCCGGCCCGATCGTCGACCCGGGGCCGTCCTGAGCGAAGTGGGAGGGCTGGTGACCTCGGCTACGCTGTCGACCCCTGCCAGGACGCCGTGGACCCCGGAGGGCACCCCGTCCGGAGCCGCGACCCGCATCGACGAACGGGCCTACATCCGAGCCCTCGTCGTGCTGGACAGCGTCGTTCTGACCATCGCCCTGCTGGTCGGCTACCTCGCCCGTTTCGGCGACGAGGAGCCGAGCGGCTCGAAGGTTCCCTACGTGCTGGTGGCCCCCGGGCTGGTGCTCCTCTGGCTGGTCTCGCTCAAGGCGCTGGGCTGCTACGACGACCGCGTGATCGGCTACGGAGCGGACGAGTACCGCCGGGTGAGCACCGCGAGTCTGCGTCTGGCCGGCGGGATCGCCATCGTCGGCTACGTGGCCGACGTGGGCGTGTCCCGGGGCTTCCTGGCGATCTCGTTCGCCGTCGGCACCCTCGGCCTGGAAGCAGCCCGGTTCGCCGCCCGGAAGCGGCTGCACCGGGCGCGCTCGCGCGGTGGTGGCTGGTCGCGGAAGGTCCTGGTGGTCGGCGACACCGCCCACGTGCTGGAGCTGGTGCAGACCTTGCGGCGTGAGCCGTACGCCGGCTACCACGTGGTCGGGGCCTGCATCCCGGACGCGTTGCTCGCCCCGGTGCCCCAGCGGCTCGGTGACGTGCCGGTGGTCGGATCCTTCCGGGGCATCCCCGAGGCGGCCACCGAGATCGGTGCGGACACGGTCGCCGTCACCGCGTCCGGCGAGCTGACCGCCACGCGGCTGCGCCGGCTCGGCTGGCAGCTCGAGGGCACCGGGGTCGACCTGGTCGTCGCTCCGGCGCTGACCGACGTCGCCGGTCCCCGTATCCACACCCGTCCGGTCGCCGGCCTGCCACTGATCCACGTCGAGGCGCCGGAGTTCCGGGGCACGCGCAAGCTGGTCAAGGGTTTCGTCGACCGATCCGCCGCCCTGGTCGCGTTGACCCTGCTGCTGCCGATACTGGCGGTCATCGCGCTGGCCATCCGGCTGGACAGCCGCGGCCCGGTGCTGTTCCGCCAGACCCGGGTCGGCCGGGGTGGTGGCGAGTTCGGGGTGTGGAAGTTCCGCACGATGGTGGTGAACGCCGACGACCTGCTGGCTGAGCTGACCGCCCGCAACGAGACCGACGGCCTGATGTTCAAGATGCGCGACGACCCGCGGGTGACCCGGGTCGGCCGGCTGCTGCGCAAGTGGTCGCTGGACGAGCTGCCACAGCTGGTCAACGTCCTGCTCGGCCAGATGAGTCTGGTCGGTCCCCGGCCGCCGTTGCCGTCCGAGGTGGCCCGTTACGACGGAGACGTGGCCCGTCGGCTGCTGGTCAAGCCGGGAATGACCGGGCTCTGGCAGGTCAGCGGCCGGTCCGACCTGAGCTGGGAGGACGGCATCCGCCTCGATCTCTACTACGTGGAGAACTGGTCGCTCGCGGCCGACCTCACCATCCTCTGGAAGACCTTCGGCGCGGTGGTCAACGGCCGGGGCGCCTACTGAACGGGCGGGTCAGGGCTGCGGGCCGGTCCAGTCCACGCAGACGACGACGGCGTCGTCGACCAGGTCGCCGGCCACGAACGCGCGCAGGTCGCCGAGGAGTGAACGGACCGCGTTCAGCGGCTCCATGCTCCCGGTATGACGGAGGAAACGCTCCATCGCCAGCTCGCCGTAGCGGCCGTGCTGCCCGACCGCGTCGATCACCCCGTCGCTGAGCACGAAGAGTCGCTCCCCCCGGTGCAGCGGGAAGCGCTGCGCCCGGTAGTCGGTCGCCTCGAACATGCCGAGCGGGAACTGGGCCTCCAGCTCCTGGCCGGTGACCTCGCCGTCGCGGACGCGTACCAGCCGGGGGGATCCGGCGTCGACGGCCGTCATCACGCCACTGCTCAGATCGAGCTCCAGCAGCAGCGCGGAGAGGTACTGGTCGCCCCGGTGCAGGTCGTAGATCGCCTGATCGGCCAGGGCGGCCTGGTCGGCCAGGGCGAGCCGGGCCCGGCGGGCGTTGCGCAGCGCGCTGGTGGCCAGCGCGGTCAGCATCGACGCCGCGACGCCTTCACCCATCCCGTTGATGACGGCGATCCAGAGCTGCTCCCCGTCGTCCGACCAGTCGAAGCTGTCGCCCCGCACCGCGTACGCCGGCTCCAGCTGCCCGGCCAGACCGAACGCGGATCGGGTCCGGCTGCGCCCGGGCAGCAGCTCCCACTGCATCTCCGCGGCGAGCGTCAGGCGTCGGCTGCGGCGCGCGGTGCGGTAGACGTCGGTGCCGGCGGCGACGGCGGCCAGTTCGTGCGCGAGGGTGGTGGCGATATCGGCCAGCTCGTTCCGTACGGCCGGTTCGTCGGACACCGGGGCCAGGCGCAGGACGCCACGCCGCTCGCCGCGCATGGTCACCGGGAAGTATCCGGTCGTGCCGTCCAGCACCGCCTCCTGATGATCGAAGCAGCGCCAGGCGGGATGCCCCGGAGCGGTGATCCCCGTGCCCTCGCCGAGCGGGAGCAGGACCGCGAGCCGGTAGTCGACCTGGAACAGTTCGGTGGCGGTGATCCCGTACCGCTCGGCGAGGACGTCGGCGACCGCGTCGACCAGCCGGTGCGCCGGCGCGACGATAAGGGCCTCTCGTGCCTGATCGGCTGGTTCGTTCACTACCACTCCTCGCTCAGCGGCTCATTCGCCGGGTCTGCGGAGTACTCTCGGGCCACCATGGCCGAACTGCACGATCCACGGGACCCCGCGCTGAGCACCGCCGCCGCACTGGACGCGGCGGCGGGTGCACTACTCACCGTATGGGAAGCGGCGCGGGAGCGGACGACCAGCCGCGTCTCGGGCGCCCAGTTGCGCGCGGTGATGGTGGTCGAACAGCATGACGGGATCAACCTGCGCCGGCTGGCCAGCCGGCTCGACATGCTGCTCAGCTCGGCCAGCCGGCTCTGCGACCGCCTCGTGGCCGCCGGGATGCTGGAGCGCGAGCCGGGACGGCTCGATCGTCGGGAGATCGCGCTGCATCTCACCCCGGAAGCCCGCCGCCTCCTCACCGAGCTGCGGGAGGATCGGCGTGAGCAACTGGCCCGCATTCTTTCCGGTATGACCGCGCAGGGGCGGGAGGCGCTGCTGCACGGCATGCGCGAGTTCGACGAGACCGCTCGCCGGCAGGAGGCGGAGTCCGCCCCGGTGGAGCCGGTGCCGGTCCGGCCGGAGGGGTTCGACGGCGACGAGGCGATTCTGCCCGCACCCCGCGACTGGTCGGACGGGTCACCGGTGGCGCGCACCGCCTGACCGGCCACCCGCCGGGTGGCTGCCCGCCCGGGCTCGCCGGGTCGGGCCGCTCAGCCGGTGCGCGCGAGCCAGCCCGCCGGCCGCGCGATGATCCGGCGGACCACCGAGCCGGCCGCTCCCACCGCGGCGGCGTCGGCGCCGAGGGCCGCCGGTCGTACGGTGACCGGTGACCAGGCGGCGGTGAGCACCCGGCGGGAGATCTCGTCGAGCACCGGTGGGCGCAGCCACGGGGTGAGCGGGGCGTAGCCGCCGCCCAGTACCACGGTGTCCAGGTCGAGCAGGTTCACCACGGAGGCGACCGCGATGCCGAGCGCGGTGCCGGCCTCGTGCAGCGCGCGCAGCGCGTCCACCGAGCCGGTCTCGGCGAGTTCGGTCAGCCGGACGGGGGCCGTGTCGGCCGGCAGGTCGGCCCGGTCCAGCCCGGCGGCGGCCAGGATCGCCTCCTGCCCGGCGTACTGCTCCAGGCAGCCGCGTCCACCGCAGCGGCAGGGCCGCCCCGCGGAGTGGACCGGGATGTGCCCGATCTCGCCGCTCCATCCTCGGGCGCCGCGGAAGAGGTCGCCGTCCAGCACGATGCCGGCGCCGATGCCGACCTCCCCGGAGATGTGCAGGAAACTGGCCGGCCCGTCGGAACCGGCGTGCAGCTCGCCGAGCGCGGAAAGGTTCGCTTCGTTGTCGACCACGATCGGGGGCACGCCGTCGACCCGTTCGGTCAGCGGGGGCAGTCCGGCGAGCAGCGCGGGCACCGGAACGTCCCGCCAGCCGAGGTTGGGCGCGAGTCGGACCGTGCCGGCGTCGTCGACCAGCCCGGGCACGCCGAGCGCCGCTCCGGCCAGGGTGAGTCCCTGCGACGCGGCCTCGGCCCGGGCCTGGCCGGCCAGCTCGACCAGCCGGCTGAGCGCGTCGGCGGGGGAGACCGGCCGCAGGTCGGCACGGTGCACGGTGTGGTGCCGTACCCGGCCGGCGAGGTCGACCACGCAGACGGCCAGGTAGTCGACGTTGATCTCCAGGCCGAGACCGGCCGGCCCGTTGCCGGCGAGCACCAGCCCGCGGGCCGGGCGTCCCGCCCCGGAACGCGGCGCCGGTTCGGCCTCGGTGACCAGCCGGCCGGTGATCAGGTCCTCGACGACCGCGGAGACGGTGGCCCGGGTGAGGCCGGTCTCGGTGGCGAGGACGGCCCGGGACGGCGGGCGGTCGGCGGCGGCGATCCGGCCGAGCACCACGGCGAGGTTGAGCTCACGCAGGCTGCCCTGGCGGACCGCGCCGACGGGACCGGGGGTAGGGGTCACCTCTTGACAGTGCCACAGGTCAGCCAAATAATTCAATCGCTGAACAAATAGCCGACCCCACCCCTCGGAGGCTGCCATGGCACCCCGTCCCACTCCCGCCGACAAGTTCTCCTTCGGGCTCTGGACCGTGGGCTGGCCGGCCCGTGATCCGTTCGGCGACGCCACCCGCCCCGAGCTGGACGCGGTCGAGGCGGTGCACCGGCTCGCGGAGCTCGGCGCGTACGGCATCACGTTCCACGACGACGACCTCATCCCGTTCGGCGCCGACGCCGCCACCCGCGACCAGCACATCGCGCGGTTCCGCAAGGCCCTCGACGAGACCGGCATGGTCGTTCCGATGGTCACCACCAACCTCTTCACCCACCCGGTGTTCAAGGACGGCGGCTTCACCAGCAACGACCGCGACGTCCGCCGCTACGCCTTGCGCAAGGTGCTGCGCAACGTCGACCTCGCCGCCGAACTCGGCGCCAAGACCTTCGTGATGTGGGGCGGCCGCGAGGGCTCCGAGTACGACGTCGCCAAGGACGTCCAGGCCGCGCTGGAGCGCTACCGCGAGGCCGTCGACCTGCTCACCCAGTACGTCATCGACCGCGGGTACGACCTGCGCTTCGCGCTCGAGCCCAAGCCGAACGAGCCGCGCGGTGACATCCTGCTGCCCACCGTCGGGCACGCACTCGCCTTCATCTCCACCCTGGCCCACCCGGAGCTGGTCGGCCTCAATCCGGAGGTCGGCCACGAGCAGATGGCCGGGCTGAACTACGCCCACGGCATCGCCCAGGCGCTCTGGCAGGGCAAGCTGTTCCACCTCGACCTCAACGGCCAGCGCGGCATCAAGTACGACCAGGATCTGGTCTTCGGCCACGGTGACCTGATGAACGCGTTCGCCCTGGTCGACCTGCTGGAGAACGGTGGTCCCGGGGGTGGGCCCGCCTACGACGGCCCCCGGCACTTCGACTACAAGCCCTCCCGCACCGAGGACATCGCCGGGGTCTGGGCGTCGGCCGAGGCGAACATGGCGACCTACCTGTTGCTCAGGGAGCGGGCCGCGGCGTTCCGCGCCGACCCGGAGGTGGCCGAGGCGCTGGCCGTCAGCAAGGTGGGGGAGCTGGCCACCCCGACCGTGGGCGACGGGGAGAGCTACGCCGAGCTGCTGAAGGACCGCTCCGCCTTCGAGGAGTTCGACGTGGACGCGGCCGCCGCTCGTGGCTTCGGTTTCGTCCGGCTCAACCAGCTCGCCGTCGAGCACCTGCTCGGCGCGCGCTGAGGCGGTCGGCATGCCGCTCGTAGCGGGGGTGGACTCGTCCACCCAGTCGTGCAAGGTCGTGATCCGGGACGCGGAGACGGGAGCGCTGGTCCGTCAGGGCCGCGCCCCGCACCCGGACGGGACCGAGGTCGACCCGGCCGCGTGGTGGACGGCGCTGCGGGCGGCGGTGGACGCCGCCGGCGGGCTGGCCGACGTGGCAGCCGTCTCCATCGGCGGCCAGCAGCACGGCATGGTCGCCCTGGACGAGGCCGGTCAGGTGGTCCGGCCGGCGCTGCTGTGGAACGACACCCGCTCGGCCGACGCGGCCGAGGACCTGATCGCCGAGGCCGGCGACGGCGAGATTGGCCGGCGGTTCTGGGCGGACGCGGTGGGCAGCGCGCCGGTGGCCAGCTTCACCGCCACGAAGCTGCGCTGGCTGGCCCGGCACGAGCCGGAGAACGCCGCCCGGGTCGCCGCGGTCTGCCTGCCGCACGACTGGCTCACCTGGCGGCTGGCCGGGGCGCCCGGTCTCGCCGGGCTACGCACCGACCGCGGTGACGCCAGCGGCACCGGCTACTGGTCGCCGGCCACCGGCGAATACCGGTTCGACCTGCTGGAGCGGGCCTTCGGCCGGCGCCTCGCGGTGCCGGCGGTGCTCGGCCCGACCGAGGTGGCCGGTGAGCTGCACCCGGGCGCGCTGGCCACCGACGGGCTGCCGGCGGGACCTGCCGGCAGCGGAGTGCTGCTCGGCCCGGGCACCGGCGACAACGCCGCGGCAGCGCTCGGTGTGGGCGCCGGTCCCGGCGACGTGGTGGTCTCGATCGGCACCTCGGGCACCGTGTTCAGCGTCGCCTCGGGACCGTCCGCCGATCCCACCGGCATCGTGGCCGGCTTCGCCGACGCCACCGGGCGGTTCCTGCCGCTGGTCTGCACCCTCAACGCGGCTCGGGTGCTGGACGCCGCCGCGTCGATGCTCCGGGTCGACCTGGACGAGCTGGCCGACCTGGCGCTGTCCGCGCCGGCCGGCGCGGACGGGCTGGTCATGGTCCCGTACCTCGAGGGGGAGCGGACCCCGAACCGCCCCACCGCCACCGGTGCCGTGCACGGGCTGACGCTGCGCAACTCGACTCCGGCCCACCTCGCCCGGGCCGCCGTGGAAGGGATGCTTTCCGCGCTCGCCGACGGGCTCGACGCGCTCGTCGCCCAGGGCGCCGAGGTCCGCCGGGTGATCCTCGTCGGTGGTGGGGCCCGCTCGATCGCTGTGCGGCGCATCGCGCCGCAGGTGTTCGGCTGCCGCGTGGTCGTGCCGCCGCCCGGCGAGTACGTCGCCGACGGCGCCGCACGCCAGGCCGCGTGGGTCGCCCTGGGTGGTGACCGGCCACCCGCGTGGCAGCTCGACGGCACCGAGGAGTACGCCGCCGAGCCGGTCCCCGCGATCCGGGAGCGGTACGCCGCCGCCCGGGACCACGTGATCGAGCGCTGACCGGTTCCCGGGGCGGCGTCGTCCGCCCCGGGAGCCGTGGGGCTCACCCCCCCCGGCCGGCCGCGTTCCCCGGCCGGGCCGGTCGGCGACCTAACCGGTTGTCCGCATGTCCCGCCGTCGGGGATGATCTTCACGTGCCTTCCCCGTCCCTGCCGCCGGCCACGCCGACCGGACCCGCTCCGCTGCCGGTCATGCAGTTCGACGACTTCGACAGTCCGTGCGACGTGGTCGATGCCCTGCTGCTCGACGAGTTCGTGAGCGGCCGGCACACCTGGGCCAGGACGGAGCAGCTGGCCCGGCCCCGGCCGGGGACCGATCTCCTGCCGCAGCAGGCTCGGCTCATCCGTACCGCCATCGAGCGCAACCGGGTGTCCCGTCTCGCCGCCGGCGACGGCTGGTTGGCCCGCATCGTGAAAGGGCGGGGACGGGGTGTGGAGGTGACCGTCACCGCGGTCGACGCCGAGACCGGGACGCGCGTGCTCGACGAGATCGTCGAGCAGAGCGCCGAGCCGCTGGATGCCGGCCGCGTGTCGATGGGCTTCTGGCACCGGGACCAGCAGGGCGGTGGCCAGCGGGACACGCGCGGGATCGAGGCCCCGACCTGGGCGGAACTCCGATCCAACTATCCGGCCGACGCCGCCGCGGCACTGACCGACCTGATGGGCCTGGTCCCCGAGGCGGTGTCGGGCCGGTTGTTGCTGCTGCACGGACCGCCGGGCACGGGCAAGACCACGGCGCTGCGCGCGCTGGCCCGGCAGTGGCGGGAGTGGTGCCAGGCCGACTGCGTCCTCGATCCCGAGGAGCTCTTCGCCGACCCGGCGTACCTGATGGAGGTCGCGGTCGGCGAGGAGGAGGACGAGAAGGAGGGCGGCGCGGAGCGGTCCTGGCGGCTGCTGATCCTGGAGGACTGCGACGACCTGATCCGGGGGGAGGCTCGGCAGACGGCCGGGCAGGCGCTCTCCCGGCTGCTCAACCTGACCGACGGGCTGCTCGGTCAGGGGCGCAACGTGCTCGTCGCGATCACCACGAACGAGGACCTGTCGAGGCTGCATCCGGCGGTCGTGCGGCCCGGCCGGTGTCTGGCCCGGATCGAGGTCGGCCCGCTGTCGTACGCCGAGGCGACCGCGTGGCTGGGCGACGACACCTCCGGACTGCCGGCCGGCGGCGCCACTCTCGCCCAGCTGTACGCGCTCCGCGCCGGTGCGCCGGTCGTGACCGAGGCGCCGGTGACGATCGGCGGTTACCTGTGAACCCGCACCCACTACGGCGGGCCGTCACCCGCTCGTGACCTCGGGCTGCTTGGCTGCCACGCATGACCATGAGCCGCGGCGGGATGACGCGTGCCTGGGGCGGCACAGCCGGGCACCGCGGTTACAGCGTGGTCGTCTTCGTGCTGCTCGCCTCGCTGGACAACGTGGCGATCGGGCTGGTCCCACCGCTGTACGGCCCGATCGCCGACGCGTTCGAGGTGCCCCAGCGGCTGCTCGGCCTGGTCACCGCCGCGACGTTCGTGGTGAGCGCGGCGGCGGCCGTCGGCTGGGCGTACGTCGGCGACCGGGCGAACCGTAAGCCGCTGCTCATGGCCGGCACCCTGATCTGGGCGGTGGGCACCGGGGGCGGCGCCCTGGCCGGGAACTACCTGACGTTCCTGGTCGCGCAGGTGGTCGCGGCGGTCGGCCTCGGCGCGGTCGGCTCGGTCGGGTTCTCCGTGGTCACCGACCTGATCTCGCCTCGCCGCAGGGGTCTGGTGATGAGCTTCTGGGGGCTCTCCCAGGGGGTCGGCACGCTGGCCGGAACGCTGGTCGCCGGCCTGCTCGGGAGCGTGGACTGGCGTCGGCCGTTCCTGGTGCTCGCCGTCGTCGGCCTGGCGGCCACGGTGGCGTACCTGTTCACCTACGACATCCGGCGCGGCCAGAGCGAGCCGGAGCTGGTCGACGCGCTCGCCGCCGGGGCCGACTACGACTACCGGATCAGCCGGGCCGACCTGCCGCGGATTCTCGCCCGGCGGACCAACCGCTGGCTCGTCCTGCAGGGGTTGACCGCGCAGGCCGCGTTCGGTTCGCTGGTCTGGCTGCCGGTGCTCTTCACCCAGCGGGCCGAGGCCCAGGGCCTCTCGACCGCCACCGCCGTGCTGGTGGGCAGCGTCTTCGCCACGCTGTTCCAGCTCGGCGGGGTCTTCTCCATCGTGGGCGGGCTGGTCGGCGACGCGGTGCAGCGCCGTACGCCACGGGGGCGGGGTCTGGTCGCGGCGGTGGGCGTCCTCGCCGCGGTGCCGCTCTACCTGGTGTTGTTCTTCGTGCCGATGCGTATCGACGTGCCGGACGGGGCGAGCGCCGGCGCGGTGATCGCGGCCGTGCTGGCCAGCGTGGTGACCGAGCCGACGGTCGGGTTCGGCCTGCTGACCGCCGTGGTCGCGCTCGCCCTCACCTCCGCCAACTCGCCGAACTGGTTCGCGCTCATCGCCGACGTCAATCCGCCGGAGCACCGCGGCACCGTCTACAGCCTCGGCAACCTCGTCAACGGTGTCGGCCGGGCGTCGGGCAACGGGCTGGTCGGCGTGGCCTTCCCGGTGCTGCAGACGGCCTTCCCGCCGCCGCTGAACTACGCCGTCGGGCTGGCCGCGTTCCAGCTCTTCTTCGTGCCCACCGGTGTCATGTACTGGCTCGCCGCGCGCCACTCACCGGCCGACATCGCGGCGGTGCGAAGGCTGTTGCACGAACGCGCCGAGCGCCTGGAGTGAACGAGGGCCCCGGTCGACGCCGAACGCCGGCCGGGGCCCAGGTCGACGGGTCAGGCGCGGAACCAGACCGTCACGTCGGTCGGCACCGCCCCGTCGTCGGTCAGCGGCTCGCTCGCGTGCAGCACCTCGGCACCCGCTGGCAGGGCGACCGCCGCCTCGCCGAAGTTGGTGAGCACGGTCAGGTCGCCGTTGTCGAAGGTCAGCACCGTGTCGCCGGACTCCCGCCAGCGCAGCGTGCCCTGGCCCAGCGCGTACTCCCGGCGCAGCCGCAGCGCGGCCCGGTACATCTCGTACGTCGAGCCGGGCACCTCCCGCTGCCGGTCCAGGGCGTACTCGGCCCAGACTTCCGGCTGCGGCAGCCAGCTCGCGTCGGTCGGGCCGAAGCCGTACGACGGCGCGTCGGCCTCCCACGGGATCGGCACCCGGCAGCCGTCGCGACCTCGCTGGGTGTGCCCGCTACGGGCCCAGGTCGGGTCCTGGCGCGCCTCGTCGGGCATCGTGGTGTGCTCCGGCAGTCCCAGTTCCTCACCCTGGTACAGGTAGGCCGAGCCGGGTAGGGCGAGCATCAACAGGGTGGCCGCCCGGGCCCGGCGCAGGCCGAGCGCGGCGTCCGGCTGCGGGTCGCCGATGCCGATGCCGTTCGGGCGCGGCGTGCCGATCGGCAGGCCGAGGCGGGAGGCGTGCCGCACCACGTCGTGGTTGGAGAGCACCCAGGTCGTCGGCGCTCCGACCGAGTCGGTCGCCTCCAGCGAGCGGGTGATCACCGCGTACTGGGCGGGTGCGGTCCAGGCGGCGAGGAGGTACTCGAAGTTGAACGCCTGGTGCATCTCGTCGGGCCGCACGTAGCGGGCGAGCCGCTCGGCCGGCTCCACCCACGCCTCGGCGACCAGGATCCGCTCACCCGGGTAGCCGTCCAGCACCCGGCGCCAGTCGCGGTAGATCTCGTGCACCCCGTCCTGGTCCCACATGGGCGGTCGGGGCCGGTCCGCCTCGTTGCCGGAGAGGATCTCCTGTGGCTCCTGCCAGTCGGCCAGGTCGGCCTGCTTGATGAGGCCGTGCGCCACGTCGACCCGGAAGCCGTCCACTCCCCGGTCGAGCCAGAACCGCAGGACGTCGAGGAACTCCGTGCGCACCTCGGGGTTGTCCCAGTTCAGGTCCGGCTGGCCGGTGTCGAACAGGTGCAGGTACCACTGGCCGGGCCGACCGTCGGGTTCGACGACGCGGGTCCACGCCGGTCCGCCGAAGACGCTCTGCCAGTCGTTCGGCGGCTGCGCGCCGTCGGGGCCCCGGCCGTCCCGGAAGACGTACCGGCTCCGTTCGAGGCTGCCCGGCGCGGTGGCCAGGGCGGCGGTGAACCACTGGTGCGCCGACGAGGTGTGGTTGGGCACGAGGTCGACGATCACCCGCAGGCCACGGGAGTGCGCCTCGGCGATCAGTTCGTCCGCGTCCGGCAACCGGCCGAAGAGCGGGTCGACGTCGCGGTAGTCGGCCACGTCGTACCCGGCGTCCGCCTGCGGCGAGGGGTAGAAGGGGGAGAGCCACACCGCGTCCACGCCCAGCTCGACGAGGTGGTCGAGGCGGGCGGTGATGCCGGGCAGGTCCCCGATCCCGTCCCCGTTCGAGTCGGCGAACGAGCGCGGGTAGATCTGGTAGATGACCGCTTCGGTCCACCAGCCGGCGATCGGGCCGCCGGACCGGTCTTCCTTGCTCACGTTGGTGTTCAGGGCCTTCTCCCGTGTGTCGTGCGTGTGGTGCGGGGTGGCCGCCGGCATCGCCGGCGGGCGGTCCGTTCAGTGTGCCCGGGGCGGTGCGGTCGACTCGCGTACGACCAGCCGAGTGGGCAGGATCACCGGCGGGTTCTGCGTGTCCGACCGGGATGGGCCGGACGCGGTGAGCGGCCGGCCGTCGACCGTGTCGAGGGCGTGCCCGCCGAGCGGGTCGAGCAGGATGCGCGCGGCCAGCCGGCCCTGCTCCGCCGCCGGCTGGGCCACGGTGCTGAGGCCGAGCACGCCGGCCAGGTCGTGGTCGTCGATGCCGATCACGCTGACGTCGTCGGGTACCCGCAGCCCCGCGTCACGCAGTGCCGCCATCGCGCCCATCGCCATCTCGTCGCAGGCCGCGACGATGGCCGTCGGGGGTTCGCCCCGAGCCAACAGTTCGGCGGTGGCCCGGGTGCCGCCCGCGATCGTGAACTGGGACTCCACGTCCAGGCTCGGGTCCGGCCGCAGCCCGGCCGCCCGTAGGGCCGCCTGGTAGCCGCGCCGCCGTTCGGCGTGCGCGGTGAAGGCCAGCTCGTCGTGGGGGTAGCCGGAGATGTGCGCGATCCGGCGGTGCCCGAGGTCGAGCAGGTGCCGGGTGGCCGTCCGAGCGGTGTTCAGGTCGTCGATCCGTACGCAGGGCCAGCCCGGTACCGGAGTGCCCGAGCTGATCGTCACGCCGGGCACGTCCAGCGCGGTGAGCGTGCTGACGTCGGCGGGGAAGAGCGGGGTGGCCACCAGCATGATGGCGTCCGCGCGTTTGTGGAGGTTGGCCGTCCGGAGCACCCGCTGCCGGGACTGCTCACGGCCGCCGAGGTTGTAGAGCAGCAGGTCGTACCCGGACTCGTGGAGGAACTTCTCGACCGCTTCCACGACGGTGGCGAAGAACCAGCGGGTGATCTGCGGGACCACCACCGCGATGGTGCCGGTCCGGCCGCCGGCCAGGCGCGACGCGCTCGGCGAGACGGCGTACTGCAGCTTCTCGGCTGCGGACAGCACCCGGTGCCGCGTCGCGGGCGAGACCGTCGGGAGCCCGCGCAGCGCCCGGGAGACGGTCGCCGTGGAGACCCCGGCCAGCCGGGCTACATCATCGATCGTGGTCACGGTTCCCCCCAGCTCCGTGGCCGCGTCCGCCGCCGCCCGCCGGATCGCGGGCGGCGGCGGACGACGTGCCTCAGCCCTTCACGCTCCCGGCGAGGAGCCCGCGCACGAAGTAGCGCTGCAGGGACAGGAACACGATCAGTGGTACGACGATCGACACGAACGCGCCGGCGGTGAGTCGCTGCCACTCGTTGCCGCGGGTACCGGCCATCTCGGCCAGCCGGACGGTGAGCGGCGCCGTCTCGTCCCCGCCGCCGGCGAAGATGAGCGCGACCAGCAGATCGTTCCAGACCCAGAGGAACTGGAAGATGCCCAACGCGGCGAGCGCCGGGGTGATCAGCGGCAGCACGATGGTGCGGAAGATCTTCGGGTGGCTGGCCCCGTCGACCCGGGCCGCCTCCATCAGGTCGCCCGGCAGCTGCGAGATGAAGTTGTGCAGCAGGAAGACCGCGAACGGGAGCGCGAAGCAGGTGTGGGCGAACCACACCTGGGCGAACTTCTGTTCGTCGACCAGGTCCCAGGCCGGCAGCACCTGGATGCCGGCGACGGTGACGCCGGTGGAGAAGAACTTCAGCAGCGGCACCAGGGCCATCTGCAGCGGCACGATCTGCAGCGCGAAGATCGCGATGTAGACCCATTCCCGGCCTCGGAAGTTGATCCAGGCCAGCGCGTACGCGGCCAGGGCCGCGAAGGCGATCGGGAAGAGCACCGACGGGATGGTGATCGCCAACGAGTTGATGAAGTAGCTGGCGAGCTGCCCGGAGGACGAGGACCGGCCGAACAGCACCTGCTGGTAGTTCTCCAGGGTGAACTGCGGGTCGGTGAAGAACGTCCACCAGCCGGTGGTTTTGATCTGGTCCTCCGGGCGGAAGGAGGAGATGAACAGGCCGAAGGTGGGGACGGTCCAGAAGAGCGCGATGATGATCGACACCAAGGTGGCCGTGCGGCTGTTCAGCCGCTTGCGGACCCGGCCGGCGACGGTCTTCGGAGCGTCGGTCCGCGTGGTGCCGACGGCGACAGTGGGCGTGGCGGTGGTCATCTCAGCCCTTCCGCTGCTGACGGAGGTTGCGGATCTGGTAGATCACGACCGGGATCACCAGGATGAAGAGGAAGACCGCGAGCGCGGAGCCCTGCCCGTTCTCGCCGTAGCGGAACGCCTGGTTGTACATCTCGTTGGCGATCACACTGGTCTCGTAGTTGCCGTTGGTCGAGGTCCGGACGATGTCGAAGACCTTGAGCGTGGCGATGGTGATGGTCACCACGACGACGATCAGCGCGGGGCGGATGCTCGGCATGGTGATCTGCCAGAACATCTGCCACGGGCTGACCCCGTCGAGCCGGGCCGCCTCGATGATGTCGGCCGGGATGGCCTTGATGGCGGCGGAGAGCACCACCATGGCGAAGCCGGCCTGGATCCAGACCATGATGACGATCAGCAGCAGCGTGTTCAGCGGTGACTCGAGCAGCCACTGCTTGGGCTCGCCGCCCAGGCTGACCACGATCTGGTTGAGCAGACCGATCTGCTCCTGGCCGTCGCCCCGGTACGCGTAGACGAACTTCCAGATGATGCTGGCGCCGACGAAGGAGATCGCCATCGGCAGGAAGATGAGGGACTTTGCGAACGCCTCGAACCGGACCCGGTCCACCAGGACGGCGTAGATGAGCCCGAAGGCGGTGGCCATGAGCGGTACCAGGATCACCCAGACCAGACTGTTGATCAGCACCCGGACGATCGCGCCGTCGGAGAACATCCAGCCGTAGTTGTGCAGCCCCACCCAGTTGGTGCTGTTCGAATCCATCAGGGAGAGCAACACGGTGCGGATGGCCGGGACCACCAGCCCGATGGTGAGCAGCAGCAGCGCCGGCAGCAGGAAGAAGAGGGCGAAGAAACCCTCCCGCTGTTTCGGCCTGCGGGGGAGCGGGGCGCCGCTGGCGGAGGCGGCGACGAGCCGCGCCTCCCGGCGGCGGGCGAACCAGGCCGGCACGACGTCGAGAAGCAGGAGCAGACCACCCACCACCGCGACGAAAGCGATCAGCCCGTACATCAGCATGAGGAACTTCGGTTGTTCCTCCGCGAAGTCGAACTCCATCGACCCTCCCAGGTCCTTGTTGGCCGGTGGGCCGGCCCGCGTTCCGCGAGCCGGCCCACCGGTTCAGATCACTTCCAGCTGCTCTCGATGCCTTGGAGCACCGATGCGGTGTCCTTGCCGTTGATCCAGTCGACCATGCCCTTCCAGAACGTCCCCGCGCCGACGGCGGCCGGCATCAGGTCGGAACCGTCGAAGCGGAAGACCGTCTTCGGGTCCTGCAGGATCTGGACGGAGAGCTTGTCCACCGGGTTCGGCACGTTGTTGATGTCGAGCTTGTTGTTCGCCGACAGCCAGTCACCGATCTTGGCGCGGCTGTTGACGTACTCGCCGGAGGCCAGGTAGGTCTGGACCGCCTGGACCTCGGGACGGTCGGCGAAGGCGGTGACGAACTCGCCGGCACCCAGCACCGGCTTGCCCTTGGCCGGGTCGACGGCCGGGAAGTAGAACGCGAAGACGTCGCCGTCCTCGGCCACCTTGGTGCCCTCGGGCCACTGGTTGGCGTAGAAGGACGCCTGCCGGTGCAGCGCGCACTTGCCGGTGGTGATCGGCAGGCCGGCCTCGCCGAAGGCGGTGGTGGCGATGCTCTTCACGTTGCCGAAGCCGCCGTTGACGTACTTCTCGTTCTTGAGGATCTGGCCGGCGCGGTCGACCGCCTCGGCGACCCGCGGGTCGTTGAACGGGATGCCGTGGGTGGTCCACTGGTCGTAGACCTCGGGGGTCTGCGTCCGCAGCATCAGGTCCTCGATCCAGTCCGTGGCCGGCCAGCCGGTGGCCTCACCGGACTCGATGCCGGCGCACCACGGCTTGATGCCGCTGGCCGCGATCGTGTCGCTGAGCTTGATCAGGTCGTCCCACGTGGTCGGCGGGGTCCAGCCCTTCTCCTTGAACATCTTGGGGGAGTACCAGACGAAGGACTTCACGTTCGAGCCGAGCGGGACGCCGTAGAGCTTGCCGTCCACGGTGCTGTACTTCAGCCAGTCGGGGGTGAAGTTCTGCTCGGCCAGCGCCTTGGTGTCGGCGCTGACCGTCTTGACCTTGCCCGCGTCGACGAACCGCTTGAGCAGACCCGGCTGCGGGATGAAGGCCAGGTCGGGGGCGTTGCCGCCGTCCACCCGCACGGGGAGCTGAGCCTCGAACTCGGGGCTGCCCTCGTGGTCGATGTCGATCCCGGTGCAGTCCTCGAACGTCTTCCAGGACTCGTCGAGCCGATCGGCCTCGAGGTCACGGATCGACGAGTAGATCGTGACCTTCTTGCCGTCGTGGCCCTGGTACTTGTCGTATGCGGCACACTCCGCGGAGTCCGCGTTGCTGCTTCCCTTGTCGTTGCCGGTGCCGCAGGCGGTGGCGCTGAGCGCCAGCCCCAGTACGCCGGCGATCACGAAGGCCTGGCGTGGTCTGGTGAAGACCGCCATGCCGTCCTCCTTTCTTGCCGGCGCGGTCGTAGTAGAACCGGCGCCGGTCCGATGGGCGTCCCAACATGTAAGCGCTTGCATCGCGCGCGGTCCAGCCCCTGTCAGACACGACCGAGTAACAATCCGGAAACCTCCAGGTAGCGGAGTGGGCGCGCTCCCACCGCAGAGACACGCCCTCTTTCGATATCCGTCAATATCTGTCAAGCTGTATGTAATCCATTGAAGGATTTCGACATAGGAGGAGCTGGATGCGTAAGCGGTGGTTCAGCCTGGTGGCGGCCGGCCTGCTCGTCGTGGGAACTCTGGTGCCGGCGACGCCGGCAATGGCCGCACCGACCTTCAAGGTGCCCTTCCCCTGCGGCCAGGTCTGGTCCGGCCAGACGCGGACCAACCACAGCCCGGCGAACGCGGTCGACTTCAACCGCACCGACGATTCGGGCGATCCGGTGGTCGCCAGCGCGCCGGGCACCGTCGACCGGGTGACCGACCTCGGCGGCACGAGCTACGGCAAGTACGTCCGGATCAGCCACGCCGGCGGCTACCACACCTACTACGCGCACCTGAGCGGTTTCAACGTCTCCGTCGGCCAGGCGGTGGGCTACGGAAAGGTGATCGGCTGGGTCGGCAGCACCGGCGGCTCGACCGGCCCGCACCTGCACTACGAGCAGCGCCTCAACGGCGGCGACATCCAGGTCCGGTTCAACGGCACGCTCGCCCTCTACTGGGGGACGAAGAACTACACCAGTGACAACGGGTGCTCGTCCGGCGGCACCGCCACCGGCACGGTCAACACCAGCGGCACCCCGCTCACCGTTCGCTCCGGGCCCGGCACCGGCTACGCCTCGGTCGGCACGGTCGCGGACGGTGCCCAGGTGACCATCCACTGCCAGACCACGGGCACCACGGTCACCGGCACCTACGGCACCAGCTCGATCTGGGACCGGATCGGCTCCGGACGGTTCATCTCCGACGCGTACGTGTACACCGGGTACGACGGGTTCATCCCGGGCGTGCCACGGTGCTGACCTGACCGGTGGGCCCGGCCGGACCCGGCCGGGCCCAACCGGCGCGGACCAGCGCCGGCAGCCGTACGACCAGCGGTGCCGAGACCCGGGGGCGACGCCCGGCGTCGGTCAGGGGTTGAGCCGCCAGATGGCGAAGTTGAGGGCCGCCGCGAAGGTGACCCAGGCCAGGTAGGGCAGCATGAGCGACGCCGCCGTGCGGGACACGCGAGCGAACAGCAGGACGGTGAGCGCGATCGCCAGCCACAGCACGACGATCTCGGCGAAGGCCGCCCCGTAACGGCGGGCGCCGAAGAAGAGCGGCGTCCAGGCCGCGTTGAGCACGAGCTGGGCGACCCACGCCCAGACGGCGGCACCGAACCCGACGCGCCGCCAGACCAACCAGCCGGCCAGCGCGATCAGCACGTAGAGCAGGGTCCACACCGGGCCGAAGAGCCACCCGGGCGGGGCCCACGACGGACGATCCAGCGCCGCGTACTCGGCGGAGGTGCCCCGTACACCGACCACGCCGACGGTGGCGGCCAGCGCGACCGCCGCGCCGAAGCCGAGCAGCGCCCATTTCGCTCGGGCCCCGATGCGCCGTGCCAGACGTGATGTGTTCATGCTCATCCCCTCGGTGATAGGCCGCCGGTGGGCGGGCCCGGATGTTACGGCGCCGGGGTCGCCGGGACCGGTGCTCCTGTCGGGAGGACGGAGTGGCCGGCCACGACGACCCCGGCGGGTCCAGTGGCGAGGGGGTGTGGCGGCGTCAATTGAAGATGCTGACGCCTCCCGGGCCCACGAGCAGTCCGACGATGATGAGGACGATGCCCCACAGGATCTGCCGGCGGAACAGCGCCAGGATGCCGGCGACGACCAGTACGACCGCGAGAATCCAAAGAATCAGCTCCATGTCGATCAAGTACCCGACGCGCTCAAACGCGAAACCTCTCCTTGATCAAGGTGATCGCCCAGGTGAAAGACGCTGTACGCCTGCTTGATCACCGGGTGCGCGACGTTGCGGACACGTACCCCGCCCGGGGTGGTGCCCCGCGAACTGCCCCTGTGCGCGTGCCCGTGCACGGCGAGCGCGGTCGGCGCGGAGTCGATCGCCTGGCCGAGCTGGTACGCGCCGAGGAACGGGTAGATCTCCAGCGGCTCGCCGGCGAGCGTGTCCGGCACCGGTGCGTAGTGGGTGAGCGCCACCAGCAGGTCGCAGTCCAGGCTGAGCAGCGCCTCGGCCAGCCGGTCCGCGCTCTCGGTGGTGGTGTGGACGAACGCCTTCATCTCCGGCTCGCCGAAATCGCTGGCGCAGCGCCCGGCGAAGCCGCCCCCGAAGCCCTTCACCCCCGCGACGCCGAGTCGGCCACCGGTGCACTCCAGCACCACGCCGTTGCCCTCCAGCACGGTGATGCCCACGTCCTCCAGCACCTTGACCACCTGGGGCACCTGGTTGCACTGATGGTCGTGGTTGCCCAGCACGGTGATCACCGGCACGTCCAGCCCGCCGAACTCCTGCGCCACGCAGCGCGCCTCCGCCTCGGTCCCGTGCCGGGTCAGGTCACCGGCGAGCAGGAGCACGTCCGCGCAGTCGGACAGTTCCTCCAGGGCCGGCCGGAAGCGGCCCACCACGTCCTCGTCGAGGTGCACGTCGCCGACGGCAGCGATCCTTATCACCATGGAACCTCCTCAGGGCAGTTGCTCGATCTGCGTCGGCGCCTCGGTGCGGACCACCCCGATCTCACTGGTGACCGGTAGCGTCGGGAAGCGGTCCGCGACGCGGCGGAGGATCTCCTCGCGCCGGTGGGAGCTCTCCACCTCGCCGTAGAGCACGAGACCGGTCTCCCGGCGGACGACGGTGATGCCCTGCTCGGCGATGGACGGATCCTCGGCCAGCGCTCGCTGGATCTCCGCCTCGAGGTACTCGTCGGGTGGCCCGGTACTGGTGCCACGGTGCTGGGTCACGATGTCCCCTCCTCTGCCGGGGTGCCGGAGTACGGCACCACCTCCAGCCGGTCCAGCAGCACCAGGAACGCCTCGGCGTACGGCGAGTGCTGCGTCTCCTTCCGTACCCGTTCCCAGTCGATCTGCTCCCGCAACGAGCGCGCGAGGGGTAGGCCGCGGGCGAAGTCGCAGTAGTGCTGGGAGAAGCTGAGCAACTTGTGCACCATCAGTTGGGTGGCGGAGAGCACCGGCATGTGGATCGCGTCGACGGGTCGTACCAGGGTGTCGGCGAACGTCTCCTCCGTCACCGGCGTCTCGATCGGCCGGTGGATCAGGTCCACCATCCGTTCGTCGTCGTAGACCTTCACCAGCCAGTCCTCCGGCGGGCGCTCGGCGGTGAAACCCGCCTCCACGAGCGCCGCCAACGCCTGCTCGACGTCGACCTCCCGGATCAGGAAGTCGACGTCGTGGTCGCTGGAGTGACCACCGTGTGCGTACACGGCGAAGCTGCCGCCGAGCGCGAAGGGGATGTCGGACTGCTTGAGCACGGCGGCGACCTTCTTGAGGGTGTGCAGAAGACTCTCGTCCCCGCGCTCGGCCATCTGGGTCTCCCGTCGGTCGTAACAGGCGGTTGATTCCGGCTTCGTTACCCGGCATTCGGGTCGCCCACACCTGCGGCGGTGGCGGGTAGGCGTGAAACGGGCTTAACTGGTACATAAACCACAGTCGGAGAGCGCGGATCCGATAGCCTGTGCAAGGTGGTCAGATCACTACGGGCGCGACGTCGCCGAGCCCGGTTGCGCAGCGTCGCCCTGATCGGCATCGACGGCTCGGGCAAGACCACCCAGGCGCACCTGCTCGCCGACGCGCTCGCCGCGGCCGGGCGTCCCGCCACCTATCACCGCAACGCCGGCGGTCGACGCTGGCTCGGCCGGATCGCCCAACGACTCGGCCGCCCGGACGCGCAGCGGCTGGTCGGGCGGGACGGGCTACTGGCCGTGGAGTCCGTGCTGCGTTGGCTCGCCATCGCCCTCGCACTGGTCAGTTGCCTGCTCACCGGGCGGACGGCCGTGATGGACCGCTACTCCGCCTGCCAGTACGCGAGCATCCGGGCCCACGGCGGGCACCGCTGGGAGCGGCTGGCCCGGGTCGGCTACCGCGTCTTCCCGCAGCCGCAGGTGACCTTCCTGCTCTCCCTCGACCCGGCTGAGGCGTACCGGCGGATCGAGCGGCGCGGCAGCGACCACGAGACGCTGGGCTGGCTGACCGCCGCCGACACGGCCTACCGGACTCTGCCGGAGTACCCGACCTTCATCCTGGTGGACGCCGGGCGGTCGGCCGACGAGGTGTCCCGACAGATCCGGCGCCACCTCGCGGACTGGTTCGGCACCGACGAACCCGCGGCCGGCCCGCCCCTCACGCCCGGCGGGCGGGAGAACCAGCCGGAATCACTGGAACCGGCGTGACCAGTGGGTGGAGCGCGGCGGCGATCCGCCACGACGCCCGGCGGTGGCCGCGACGGCGATCCGCCACGACGCCCGGCGGTGGCCGGCGACCGGATCAGGCCCGGCCGTACACCGGCACCGACGCTCCGCTCGTCGGGGCGGACTCGTCGGAGGCGAGGAACCGGATCACCGCGGCGATCTCGGCCGGGGGGACCCAGCGCGAGTGGTCGGCGTCCGGCTGGGCGGCCCGGTTGGCCGGGGTGTCGATGACGCTCGGCAGCACCGTGTTGCACCGCACACCGAAGCGTCGGTACTCGACGGCCACCGTGTTGGCGAAGGCGAGCACCGCCGCCTTGGCGGTCGCGTAGCCGGCCGCGCCCGGGAACGGGCTGATCGCCGCGCGGGCGGAGACGCAGACCACGGCACCGCCACCGGCGGCCACCAGGTGGGGGAGCGCCTCCCGGGTGACCAGGTGGGTGGGGCGCAGGTTGGCGGTGAGCATCCGCTCGAACTCGTCGATCGACGTCTCGTGTACCAGCCCGGTGCTGGCGTATCCGCCGACCAGGTTGACCACCGCGCGCAGCGGCGCGTCCGGATCGTCGGCGGCCGCCTGCACCGCCCGGGCGGCGCCGTCTGGGTCGGCGACGTCCGCGACCAGGCGGTGTACGCCGTCGGCCACCGGCTCCGCCGCGGACGGGCCGCCGCGCCCCGGTACGACCACCCGCCAACCCGCCTCGACGAAGGCGGCGGTGACCGCCGTGCCCAGCCCGCCTGCCCCGCCGGTGACGAGCACACTGTGTCGTGCCATACGGCACACGCTAACCCCGGCGGAAGAGCGGCCTCACGCGGGTGTCCCGGGCGACGACGCCGAGTCGTCCGATCCCGGACCGCCGGACCGGACGTCCCGCGCCGCCGTACGGTTGGAACGCGTCGGATGCCCGTGTCGTTCGCCACCTTCGGGGACGGCGGACCCGGCCTGGCGGCTGACGCGCCGGGCTCGACGGGGTGGCACGCTGTCCCGGATGGCGGGCCACCGTCGGCGGTACTTCCCCCAACACGCGCAGTCATGGTTGACGCTCACGCTTCGTGAAAGTAAGTTTCATCCGTGGCGAAGAGTCCGAAGATTTCTGCGAGTCACGAGCCCGGTGGGCTGATCGTCCACATCAGTGGCCTGCTCCCGTCGCTGTCGCCGGCCGAACAGCGGGTCGCCCGGCTGGTCGTCGCCGACCCGGCCGACGCCGCGCGCCGGACGATCACCGATCTCGCCACCGCAGCCGAGACCTCCGAGGCGACGGTCATCCGGTTCTGCCGGTCCGTCGGCATGGACGGCTACCCCCAACTACGCATCCGGCTCGCCGCTGAGGCCGCCCGCCGGATCGAGCCGCCCGACGCCCGGGTGGTCGGAGGTGACATCCCGCCCGGCGCCGACCTGGCTCAGATCATCGCCACGATCGCCTTCAACGACGCCCGTGCGGTCGAGGAGACCGCCGAGCAGCTCGACCCGGCCGTCTGCGAGCGGGTGGTCGACGCGATCGCGGGCGCCGGCCGGATCGACGTCTACGGCGCCGGCGCCAGCGGGTTCGTGGCCTCCGACTTCCAGCAGAAGCTGCACCGGATCGGCCGCACCGCCTTCTACTTCCCGGACGTGCATACGGCGCTGACCTCGGCCGCGCTGCTCGGTCGGGGCGACGTGGCCGTCGGCATCTCGCACACCGGCACCACCTCCGACGTGATCGAGGTACTGGAACAGGCCCGGGCCCGGGGTGCCGCCACCGTCGCGCTCACCAACTTCCCGCGTTCGCCGATCACCGACGTCGCCGACTTCGTACTCACCACCGCGGCGCGGGAGACCACCTACCGATCCGGGGCGATGGCGAGCCGGCTGGCCCAGCTCACCGTGGTCGACTGCCTCTTCGTCGGGGTGGCCGCCCGCAACCGGGCCCGCGCCAAGAAGGCCCTCGAGGCGACCGCCGAAGCCGTCCAGTCCCACCGGGTGGGCGGCGGACGGAGGCGGGCATGACCACCGGCGCCGTGGAGCCGGATGAGGTGTCGTCGCCCGCTCCGAATTCCCGCCCCGTCGTCCGGGTGGGCGCCCCCACCGAGCGTCGCAACCCGCTCAGCATCGATCTGGACCTGATGTCCACCCGGGACGTGCTCGCCGTCATCAACGAGGCGGATCGGCTGGTACCGGCCGCGGTCGCCGATGTGCTCGACGAGATCGCCGCCGCGGTCGACCTGGCCGTGGCGGCCCTGCGTGGCGGCTACCGCGTGCACTACTTCGGTGCCGGCACCTCGGGCCGTCTCGGCGTCCTCGACGCCGCCGAGCTGGCACCCACCTTCAACTCGCCTCGGGACTGGGTCTGCGCTCACCTCGCCGGTGGACCGGACGCCGTGTGGCGGGCCGTGGAGAACGCCGAGGACGACGACCGGGGCGGAGCGGCCGAGGCGGCCGACTGCGTACGAACGGGTGACCTGGTGGTCGGCCTGGCCGCCAGCGGCCGCACCCCGTACGTCCTGGGTGCGCTCGCCGCATCCCGCGCCAAGGGCGCCTCGACGGTGCTCCTCTGCGCCAATCCGGAGGCGGAGGCCGCCCGGTCGGTGGACGTCTTCATCGGGGTGGATACCGGACCGGAGGTGGTCACCGGGTCGACCCGGATGAAGGCGGGCACCGCGCAGAAGCTGGTGCTCAACGCGTTCTCCACGGCAGTGATGGTTCGGCTGGGACGGGTCTATTCGAACCTCATGATCGACATGGTGGCCACCAACGCCAAACTGCGTGGTCGGATGATCTCGATACTGATCGAGGCCACCGGGTGCTCGGAGGAGGTTTCCCGGCGGGCGCTCACCGAGGCCGAGGGTGACCTGAAGACCGCCCTGGTCTCGCTCGTCTCCGGCGCCGGAATACCGGCCGCCCGTGCCGCCCTGGCTCGCGCCGACGACCAGGTACGCGGGGCGCTCGCCCTGCTCGCCCCCTGACCGGACGTCGAACGGTAATCGAGGCGTCACCCGGCGCGAGGGTTCGGTCGGCGCGATCGGGGCGAACGCCGTGCCGGCAGGCCGTGTCCGAGCCGGTCGGGAACCCGTCCGGCGGGCGGGCATAGAACCCGGCTCCGGATTGTTCAACGAGGCGCGGGGTAATACCAACTCCGTGGATGAACCGCCCCGTCCGCCGGTGCGTATTCGGCAGTGACCAGGATCGCACCCCTGGTGGTGACCCGGGTCGCTGTCCCCCGCCTATCCGCAATGCTGCCATATCAGGGGCGACGGTGAGCGGTCGTGCCACCGACCCGTACGTGGTGCCCAAGGCGAGCCACCCGGCGGGGTGCTGACAGCAAACATGGATCGCGCTTTCAGCTACTACTCAGGCATTCGTGACAGTTTCGACTCACGACATGGAATCCCCGACACGTCTCAACTGTTGTGTAGGTGTCACCACCGACGGGCACAGCGGTAGTCGCGGGGGAGGGCTGATGGACGTGGGGATGGCAAGGAACCGGGCAACCGGCGCGAGCGAGGGGACCGTGGGCAACGTGGACAAGAACATCGGCATGCGTACCGACGAGGTCGCCGAGGAGCGTGACCTGGTCGGCGTCTACCTGCACGAGATCTCCCGGACGCCACTGCTGGACGCCGCCAAGGAGGTCGATCTCTCCAAGGCGATCGAGGCCGGCCTCTACGCCGAGCACCTGCTCGACGAGGACCGTGTCCCCGCCGGCGTCGCCCGTGAGGACCTGGAGCGGCTGGTCGTCGAGGGGGAGCGGGCGAAGGACCTCTTCATCCGCGCGAACCTCCGACTGGTCGTGTCGATCGCCCGCCGGTACGTGCGGTCGGGGATGCCCATGCTGGACCTGATCCAGGAGGGCAACACCGGCCTGGTCCGGGCGGTCGAGAAGTTCGACTACGAGCGCGGCTACAAGTTCTCCACCTACGCCACCTGGTGGATCCGCCAGGCGATCAGCCGGGCGATCGCCCAACAGGAGCGCACCGTCCGACTGCCGGTGCACCTGGTGGAGGACGTCAACCGGATGCGCAACGTGGCCCGCCAGCTCACCCGCGAGCTGGGCAGCGACCCGGAGCCGGAGCAGATCGCGGCGGCGCTCGGCGTGACCGTCGAGCGGGTCAACGAGCTGGTGCGCTGGTCGCAGGACACCGTGTCGCTGGACACGCCGGTCGGCGACGACGGCGACACCAACCTCGGTGACCTGGTGGCCGACAGTGACGCCCCGTCACCGGAGGACATCGTGCTGACCGGCCTGGAGCGGCAGCGGATCGAGGGCCTGCTGAACCACCTCGACGACCGTTCGGCCGGCATCATGCGGGCCCGCTACGGGCTGGAGGACGGGCGCGAGCACTCGCTCACCGAGGTCGCGTCGCGGTTCTCGCTCTCCCGCGAGCGGATCCGGCAGCTGGAGATCCAGGCCCTCGGCCGGCTTCGTGAGCTGGCCCGGGCGGAGGGACTCCAGGCGGCCTGACATACCAACCAACACGACGAACGGCCGGTGTCCGATATCGGGACGCCGGCCGTTCGCCGTCAGGTGGGATCAGCGCACCCGGCCGTAGCCGTGGATGGGCATCATGTTCATGCCCCGCTTGAGCACGTTCCGTCCGGCGCTCGGTGCGTCGATCACCTGGCCGTCGCCGACGAACAGGGCAACGTGTCCGAGCCCGCGGTAGAAGACCAGGTCACCCGGGCGTAGCTCGCCGCGGCCGATGTGGGCCACCGCCCCCCACTGCATCCGGGCGTTGTGTGGCAGGGACTTTCCGGCCGCCCGCCAGGCCGCCGAGGTCAGGCCCGAACAGTCGTAGCCGTTGGGGCCTGACCCACCCCAGACGTACGGCTTCCCGATGGCCCCGTAGGCGTACCGAACGGCGACGCCGGCCCGACCGGAGACGGCGGGTGCCTGCCGGTCGGGATCGGGCCGGGCCGCGGGCGCGGGTGCCTCGGTCGCCCGGCCGTACGCCGCGCGGCGCAGGTCGTAGAGGCGAGCGAGATCCCGCTCGATGCGCGACTTGGTGTTGGCCAACGCCCGGGCCTGGGCGTCCTGCCGGACGAGCACCTTGTTCAGGCGGGTCTTCTCGTCGACCAGCTGACGCTGGCTCTTGGTGAATCCGGAGATTCGAGCCTGGCGCTGCCGGGTCAGGTGCTCGATGGTGCCGAGGCGGTCCAGCATGGCGGCCGAGCCGCCGGGGCGCAGCAGTGCGTCCGCGGCCTGCAGGCCACCCGTCTTGTACGCGGTCGCCGCGATCTCCGCGACGTCCGCCCGGCTCTGCTCGGTCTGCCGTTCCAGCGGGCCGATGCGGGCCTGTAATCGGTCTACCGCGGCCTTGTTGGTCTTGATGTCCTCGCGGAGCTTGTTGTACGACTCGACGACCCGCTCCAGTTCCGTCGAGGAGCGCGCTATCTGGCGGGTGAGATCGGCGGGGGAGGGCTCTGCCCGGGCCGCCGTGGCCGGTGCGACCAGCGCGGCCGCCAGGCCGGTGACCGCCAGTGTGCGCAGCATTCTTTTCAGGGATGACAAGAGCGGAAGGCTCCTCTCCCACGGCCACCGGTGGGTGCTGACGCCCCCGATGACACCGGACCGGGGCCCTCCGGGTGGTGGGCACTGGGCCGGGCCGGCTCGCCCAACCTAACCCGGGACGGGAGTCGTGCGCAGTGGAAGTCGGGACGAATGTTGGCATAGTGGCCGCAAGTGCCGCCTGCGACAGGTGACCCAACGTGATCATTAACGAGGCGATCGTGCGCGAGGTGCGCCGGGGTTGCGGCATTTGCCCAGACAATGACATTCGTCGTTCTGGACGCATGCCGCCGGATGGTGATGCCCCATAACGGACAAAGACGGAAATGGATTCCCATTCCCGTCCATGGACCGATGCCGGCGCTGTGCCGTGGTCCGGCAAATCCCGATCCGCGCTGGCAGGGCGGCAACACAATGAACCCGTAGCCGGGATTCCCGTCGACCAGCACTGATGCCTGGTACCCCCTCGACGGGCCGCCCCGACGGACCGCCGCGGGAGGTAGCCGTGAATCCTGAAGGCGCGACCACAGCACCTGGATCACCCAGGGTGACCGGTGCCAAGAACACGCTGCTCTATGCACGCCCCGGAATCGTCGTCACGGTCGACAGGTTCACCGTCGGCCGCAACACCTTCCGCATCGCCGACCTCACCCACCTGCGCACCACCCGAGGGCCACACGATCGGATCGCCGTACGGGCGGTGGCCACCAGCGGCGCGATGATCGGCGGAGTGGGCCTGCTGCTCGGCTTCACCGGCGGGCTGCAACGGCTCACCGCGAGCGCGTACCTCATCTTCGGCGCCGTCCTGCTGGTGCCGGCGTTGCTGGGGCTCGCCGGCGACCGGTGGCGACCGCCGGCGTACGAGCTGTGGGGCATGTACCGGGGCGAGCGGATCCTGCTCTTCAGCACCGACGACGAGCGGCAGTTCGGTCAGGTCACCCGGGCCCTGGTGCGGGCCCGGGAGATGAACAGGTACGGCGGGTGGAACGAGCCGCTCGCCTCGGCCGACCCGTGGCGGCCGAGCCGCTGATCCGTCCGGTCCGGCCGCTGATCCGTCAGGTCCGGGCCGGTCAGCCGGCGACCGGCTCCGGCGTGCGCTCAGCCGGCTTCTTGAGCCACGCCGTCGCTCGACGCTCGGCGTAGAAGGAGACGAAGGGCACGGTGCCGGCCAGCATCACGCCGAGCATCCGCTTCAACGGCCAGTCCGCACGGCGGGCCAGGTCGAACGCGGCCACCAGGTAGACCATGTAGAGGAATCCGTGCGCCGGGCCGACGGTCTCCACCACGACCGGGCTGTCGAACAGGTACTTCAGCGGCATGCCGATCACGACCAGCACGATCAGCACCACGCCCACGATCCAGGCGATCACGCGGTACCGGGTAAGGGCTCCGCCCACCTCTGTCCGTCCTTCCGAACCCGGCTCAGCCGGGGTAGTCACCGGGCCGAGCGCCCGGATTCGCGTTCAACCATGACAGGTAGCGGTTGTACGCGGCCAGGTCGGCATCCTCCATGCCGTCCGCCGCCGCCGGGACCCGGGCCACCCGGACCGGTCGGCGTACCACCGGTCGGGCGCCGACGACCGGATCGTCCCCGGCGGCGACCGGCTCGGCCGGCCGCTCGGGCTCGTCGCCGCGCAGCGTGTGTCGTGCCTCACGCCACCAGACGAAGACCACGAACCCCGCGAAGATCGGCCATTCGAAGGCGTACGCCCAGCTGAGCGTGTTCCCTCCGGCGGCCCGGCTGATCTGCCACCAGCCCAGCGCGAGGAACGCGAGGACGAGCACGACCGTGGCCACGTGGCGTGCGATCCACGCCGGGGTCCAGAGCCGCTTCATGGCATCGAGGGTACCGGCACCGGCCGCTCTCTCCGACGAGGTGTCGTAGTTGTCGCGGGCCGGGACGTTTGGTGCCACCCGGTGTGGGCAACCGTCTAGACGCCAGCCCAAACGAGACCAGGGGGGCGAGATGAGACAGGAAGGCTACCTGCCGGGCGGTGCGGCCAGCCCGGAGGAGCGGGTCATCGAGTGGAGCGGCGACCACCTCGCCGACCCCACCACGCTCGGCCCGGACCTCGACGGTGAGCTGGGTGTCGACCCCGGCGAGCTGACCGACGACGACCTGATCCGCGAGATCCACAGCCTGCATCGCACCCGGCTCGACACGTTGCGGCACGCGTCCGACTCGGCGCTCGCCCACCACCTGCGCCGGACCGCCGAGCTGGAGACCGAATACCTGGCCAGGTACCCGAGCCGGGAGGTCGACCCGAGCCGGCTGCGGGACGAGTGATGGCGCACGCGGAGCGTGGCATGTCCGCGCCGCCGGAGGTCGTCTTCAACACCGCCACCGACCCGGACCGGGCCGCCGCCTGGTTGCCCGCGTTCCTGCGTACGGACGGCGTTCCGGCGCCGGAGATCCGCGGCGAGGAGCTGTGCGCTCGGTGGCACGTCTCGTCCCCGACCGAGTCCATGGCGGAGATCCGGGTGGACCCGGAGAACTCCGGCGGCGCACGGATCCGGTTCGACTTCTCCGGCGGGTCCGGCGGGCAGGACGCCAACCGGCTGGCCGTCGAGGCGTTGGACAGCCTGGCCCGTGAGGTGGCCGACAACCTTCAGGCGGGCTGACCCGCGCAACACCCCGCCGGTCGGCAGGCCGGTACCGCCGGCCGACCGGCCGGCGGAGCACAGGTGCGACGACGAGGAGACCGGGTGACCCCCTACGGCTTGCGGAAGAAGGCGGCGCGGCTGCGCCAGGCGTACGCACCACACGAGCACCGCCCGCTCGGCGGCTACCTGGCAGCGATGGGCACGTACGCGGGGGTGACCGCGGCCATCGCGGGCCTGGTCCGGGCGACCGGTCGCCCCGTGCCCGAACGGCCCGCCCCGGCCGACGTGTTGCTGCTCGCCGTCGCCACGCACAAACTGAGCCGGTTGCTGTCGAAGGACGCGATCACCAGCCCGCTGCGTGCCCCGTTCACCCGCTACGACCGGCCGATCGGCAGCGGTGAGGTGATGGAACAGGTCCGAGACTCCGGCAGTGCCACCCGGCATGCGATCGGGGAACTGCTCAGCTGCCCGTTCTGTCTCGCGGTCTGGGTCGCCACCGGACTCACCGGCGGTCTGGTGCTCGCGCCGCGGCTGACCCGTCTGGTGGCCACGGCGCTGACCGCGGTGGCCGCGTCCGACTTCCTGCAGATGGGCTACGCCGTCGCGCAGCAGGCCGCCGAGGCCGGCGGGCAGCACGAGGAGTAGGCACCGACCGACGGGAAAGGGCCGGCGCGTGCAGAGCCGGCCCTTTCCAACATGAAGCCGGTCAGGTCGGAGTCGTACCGCCGTTCTCGCCTGCCCAGCCGCGGGACGCCTCCGGCTCCCGCTCGCCCTTGTCCTCGTCGGTGATCACCTTGCGGTCCACCGCCGTCCGGTCGTGCTCGTTGGCGAAGTCCGGGTCGGGCAGGTTGTCCGTGCCCGCCGGGGGCTGAGCCAGCGCGGGGATCTTCTCGTGCTCCTCCTCGTGGTGGGACATCTCGCTCCTCTCACCGGGGGTGGGGGTCTCAGGTGACCGAGCCACCGAGCAGATCGGCCGCCTCGTCGACCGAGTACTCCCCCTCGGGCAGCGCGCCGATCCGGGTGAGCCAGTCGGCGGGAAGTTCGGCGGCGACCGCCCGCCGGTAGATGTCCGACCGGCTGACCCGTTCCTGGCCGTGGTACAGGTCTTCGAGCAGGTCGTCGAGGCGCCGGGTGTCCGGTTCGTCTGTCACAGGTGCGTCGTCGGTCACGGCGATCAGCTACCCGCGCCGGAAACGGTCAAACGCCGGGAGGAAACACAGCGGCGCCCCGGCCGGATGGCCGGGGCGCCGCTGGGCGTCGGTGTGCAGGTCGCCTCTCGGCGAGTGGCTCGACGCGGCTCCAGCCGGACGGTATTCCGCGAAGGCGATTGGGTGAGGCCCGGGGACACTGGACACACCGACACTCCACTCAACCGCGGCATCCCCGCGAGTCTTCCGCCCCGTCCTGTGCCCTGCGTCACACCCCGCACGGTCCGGTTGATCAAGAGGTTCGCGTCAGATCGGCGCGCTTCGGTGACGCGAAGCTCTTGATCACCGGGACCGGGGGTGGGGTGGAGTGGGTGGGTGGTGGGTGGGTGGGGTGGGGTTAGGCGGGGGTGGGGAGGGTGGCGCGGCGGGCGCGGACGGCGGCGGCGAGCTGGTCGAGGACGTCGGCCGTGGTGTCCCAGCCGATGCACGCGTCGGTGATCGACTTGCCGTACTCCAACTCCCGGGTCGGGTCGAGGTCCTGCCGCCCCGCCTGCAGGAAGGACTCCAGCATGATGCCGACGACGCCGCGTTGCCCGGCCGCGAGCTGGCCGGCCACGTCGGCGGCCACGAGCGGCTGGTTGCGGTGGTTCTTGCCGCTGTTGGCGTGGCTGGCGTCGATCACCACCCGCTCGGGCAGGGCGGCCGCCCGCAGCAGGTCGAGCGCACCGGCGACGGACTCCGCGTCGTAGTTGGGCCGGCCGCCGCCACCGCGCAGCACCAGGTGCCCGTCGGTGTTGCCCCGGGTGTGCATGATCGCCGGCGTGCCGGAGAAGTCGATACCGGGGAAGACGTGCGGTACGCCGGCCGCCCGGATCGCGTCCACCGCGGTGCCGATGCTGCCGTCCGGACGGTTCTTCATGCCGATCGGCATGGAGAGTCCGGAGGCGAGCTGCCGATGCACCTGGCTCTCCACCGTGCGGGCGCCGATGGCACCCCACGCCACGGTGTCGGCGATGTACTGGGGGGTGATCGGGTCGAGGAACTCGCAACCGACCGGCAGGCCGAGGCGCAGCACGTCCAGCAGCAGCGCGCGGGCCAGCCGCAGGCCGGTGTTCACGTCGCCGGAGCCGTCCAGCCGCGGATCGTTGATCAGCCCCTTCCAGCCGACCGTGGAGCGGGGCTTCTCGAAGTAGACCCGCATCACGATCAGCAGGTCGTCGGCGAACCGGTCCGCCGCCTCACGCAGCCGCCCGGCGTACTCCAGCGCGGCGGCCGGGTCGTGCACCGAGCAGGGGCCGACCACCACCAGCAGCCGGTCGTCGGCGCGGTCGAGCACGCGGCCGACCGCGCGTCGACCGGCCAGCACGGCCGAGGCGAGCGGTTCGTCCAGGGGCAGCTCGTGGTGGAGCAGGGCGGGGGTGGTCAGCGGCACGACGCGGTCGATCCGCTGATCGCTGACCCGATCGGTCTCCGGGGTCGTCACGGTGGGCTTCCTTCCGCCGACCGTGTCCCGGGGCCGGTGCCCGGGTCGAGCCGGCTGCTCGTACAGAAAAGGCAGGACCATGAGGCCCTGCCCAGCCGGCTCGAAGAGAGGTGACGTCAGATCATGGTGAAGTCACCGGCTCCTCCAGCCGGCTGCCTAAACCATCGATACGACCGCGTCACGCTAGCCAGCGTACCTGACGCATCGGGCGACGTTCAGCCCGACGCCGCTGACGTCCCACGCCTGTGGTGCGCGTGCCGCCCCCGAAGCCGGGGTATGAGGGGCGGCATGAGCGATGAGCAGAGTGAGCTGGACCGGGTCGAATCCCGGGCACACCTGCTGCCGGAGGAGACGGCGGCGGGCAGCGACGACCCGGAAGCGCAGGCCGAGGCGATCCTCACCGAGTCCGACGCCCGCGAGGACCGGAACGTGGCACCCGACACGGTGCTCGAACACCGGACGTCGGATCAGACGGTGACCCCGAGCGAGCCCCCGGACTGAATCTCCACCCCGCGTGCCCGGCGGGAACCCCGGTAGGAGTGGGCCCGCAGCCACGCCAGCGCCCCGACCGCACGCAGCCCGGCCGGCAGGTTGTCGATCGGGTCGAACGCCAACGCGGCGTCCTGCCGGGCGCTGAGCTGCGTACCGATGCTGACCTGGCCGAAGGGCCGCCACGGCCCCACCGCGGAGGCCGTCGCGAGCACCAGGCGTGGCTCGTCCGTCCGGGTCGCGGCGGCCGCCTCGGTGAGGCTCCGGCCCAGGTCGGCGGAGTCCGGGTCGGCCAGCGCGGCCAGCCAGAGCCGCCGCGGACCGGCGCGCAGCGGCACGATCGTGCTGTACGTCCCGGCGAACCGTCGACGGGGCAGCGGCATCACCCGCAGCACCGGTGGCGCGCCGCTGGAGCTGACCAGCAGGTCGACCGGGCGGGGGCCGTCGGTGTGCACCCGCACCGCCAGCCCGAGCAGGTCTGGCCAGCTCCCCGGGGTGGACGAGCCCTTGGAGAGCCGGATCGTCGCCGGGTAGCGGCCCGGCTCGTCCAGGAAGCTGACGCCGGTCGGGGGGCCGGGCGTACCCCAGATCGTCACCTCACCCGCGAACGACCGGCCGGCGGGGTGGAACAGCCGCGCTCCCCGCAGGCGGGTCAGGGCGGCGGCGGCGTTGCAGACGGCGTCGCCCGCACGGGTCGCGAAGGCGGCCGGGCGGGCGCTGGGCGCGGACATGCCCCTCCGTACCCCGGCCCGGCCGGTCGATGCGCGCACCTCGCGGGCTGTTCGCGGATGCGGTGACGGCTCGCCCGGAGACGGCGCGTCACCTTTCCGCCCGGGCGATCGGATAGCGTCGTCCCATGCCCGACAGCGGTTACCCCTGGCCAATCGAGACGACCCGGCTGGACAACGGCCTGCGCGTGGTGGTGAGCGAGGACCGCACCGCGCCGGCGGTGGCGGTGAATCTGTGGTACGACGTCGGTTCCCGGCACGAGCCGCGGGGGCAGACCGGCTTCGCCCACCTCTTCGAGCACCTGATGTTCGAGGGCTCGCTGAATGTCGCGAAGACCGAGCACATGAAGCTCATCCAGGGCTCCGGCGGGTCGCTCAACGCCACCACCAACCCCGATCGCACGAACTACTTCGAGACGGTCCCGGCCGAGCACCTCGAGCTGGCGCTCTGGTTGGAGGCGGACCGGATGGGCGGCCTGGTTCCGGCGCTGACCCAGGAGACGCTGGACAACCAGCGTGAGGTGGTCAAGAACGAGCGGCGCCAGCGCTACGAGAACGTGCCGTACGGCGACGCCTGGCTGCGGCTCCTGCCGCTGCTCTACCCGCCGGGGCACCCGTACCACCACGCGACGATCGGCTCCATGGCCGATCTGAACGCCGCCGACCTGGCCACGTTCCAGGCGTTCCATCGGACGTACTACGCGCCGAACAACGCCGTGCTCACCGTGGTCGGCGACGCCACCGCCGCCGAGGTCTTCAAGCTTGCCGAGAAGTACTTCGGTGTCATCCCGCCGCTGGCGGACATCCCGGCCGCGCCGGACGGCCGGACGGTGGCGGCCACCGGGCGGCCCGCCACGGAGACGGTGGTCGCCGACGTGCCGGCCCCGCGGGTGTACGTGGCGCACCGTACCCACCCGTTCGGCAGTGCCGGGTACGACGTGGTCACCGTGCTGGCCACCGTGCTCGGCAGCGGCCGGGGCAGTCGCCTCTACCAGCGGCTCGCGGACGGCGAGCGGCTCGCCCAGCCGGACCTGGTCGGCGCGTACGGGGTGGACCTGGCGCACGCTCCGGCGCCGCTGATCGCGACCGCGACCGCCCGCCCCGGGGTGAGCGCCGAGCACCTGGCCGCCGGGCTGCACGCGGTCATGGACGAGCTGGCCACCGTGCCGGTCACCGCCACCGAGCTGGATCGGGCCAAGGCACTGCTCAGCACCGCCTGGTGGCGGCAGATGTCGACGGTGGACGGACGGGCGGACACGCTCGGCCGGTACGCCACCCAGCTCGGTGACCCGGCGAAGGCCGCTGAGCGCCTGCCGGCGTGGCTGGCGGTGACCGCCGAGCAGATCGCCGAGGCCGCCGCGGAGGTGCTCGCCGCGGACGACCGGGTGACCCTGACCTACCTCGCCGAGGAGAAGCCATGACGCTGATCGCCACGCGCCCCGGCCCGGGCGCCGCCCGCCCGTACCGGTTCCCGCCGGTCGTCCGCCGCGCCGTGGCCGGCGGTCAGGTGGTCGCCGCGCACCTGCCCGGGCAGAACCTCGCCGTCGCGCTGCTGCTGCTCGATGCCGGCGCCGAGCGGGAGCCGCTCGGCAGGGAAGGGCTCGGCGCGGTGCTCGCCAAGGCGCTGGAGGAGGGCACCGCCCAGCGGGACGCGGCCGCGTACGCGCTCGCCGTCGAGGGGCTGGGCACCGAACTGGTGACCGGGCTGGACTGGGACTCGTTCCAGGTCAGCGTGCAGGTGCCGGTGGACCGGCTGACCGCCGCCGTGGAGCTGCTCGCCGAGGCCGTGCGTACGCCCCGGCTCGACCCCGCGGACGTGGCGCGGGTACGCGACGACGAAGCCACCGCGCTGCGAATGGACTGGGCCAACCCGGGGCCGCGGGCGGACGCGGCGCTGCGCGCCGACCTGTTCGGCGCGCAGAACCGCTGGGGCCGCCCGATGTACGGCGACCCGGACTCGGTCGCCGGCCTGGACGTCGAGGACATCCGGGTCTTCCACTCGGAGTGGTTCATCCGGCCCGGCACTCTGATCGTCGCCGGTGACCTGGACCGGATCGACCTGGACACGCTCGCCGCGGCCGCGTTCGCCGGCGCCGGCGGCGGCCCGATCGAGCGGGGCGGTCCGGTCGAGACGCCGTTGCGGGAGGGGCGCCGGATCATCCTGGTGGACCGGCCCGGCTCGGTGCAGTCCACGCTGCGGCTGGGACATCCGGCCCCGCACCGCGCCCACCCCGACCACGTGCCGATGGCGCTGGCCGGCACCATCCTCGGTGGCGCCTTCACGTCGCGGCTGAACCACCTGATCCGCGAGGTGCGTGGCTACACATACGGAATCCGGGGCGACTTCGCCTCGTCGCGGCGGTTCGGGCGGTTCGGGGTCAGCTCCGGCGTGCAGACCGCGGTGACCGCGCCGGCGCTTGTCGAGGCGGTCGGCGAGATCTCCCGCACGCGCAGCGGTGGGGTGACCGAGGAGGAGTTGGCTGTGGCCCGCTCCTGGCGGGCCGGGCAGTTGTCGGTGGAGTTGCAGTCTCCGCGGGCGATCGCCTCGGCGCTGACCACGCTGGTGGTGCACGACCTGCCGGACGACTACCACGCCCGGCTGCGTGAGGCCCTGCTCTCCGGCGACGTCGACCAGGTGAACGCCGCCGCCGCCACGCACCTGCACCCCGACTCGCTCACCCTGGTCGTGGAGGGTGACGCCGCGATGATCCGCGACGACCTCGCCGCCACCCACCTGGCCGAAATCATCTCCTGACACCCCGCCCGACCTAGCGGCACTTCCACGGAAAGAGTGGCCATTTCCCGCCGGGAGGCCACTCTTTCCGTGAAAGTGGCCCCTCGCGGGGTGGGTGGGGGTGGGGTGACGGAGTGTGATATCGGGCGCGGGGAGTGGGAAGGGTTCCCGTTCTGGTTGGTGCCCTCGGTAGCCTCGCGGGCATGAGGATCGGCATTGTGGGGGCCACCGGCCAGGTCGGTGGCGTGATGCGGCAGGTGCTGGCGGAACGCGAGTTCCCGGCGGAGCAGTTGCGGTTGTTCGCCTCGGCGCGGTCCGCCGGCCGTACCCTGCCCTGGCGGGACGAGGAGATCACCGTCGAGGACGCGGCCACAGCCGACTACTCCGGGCTGGACATCGTGCTCTTCTCGGCCGGCAAGTACACGTCGATCGAGCTCGCGCCCCGGGTCGCCGAGGCCGGCGCCGTGGTGATCGACAATTCCTCGGCGTTCCGCATGGACCCGGACGTGCCGCTGGTCGTCGCCGAGGTGAACCCGCACGCCGCCGCCGTACGCCCGAAGGGCATCATCGCCAATCCGAACTGCACCACGATGGCCGCCGTGCCGGCGCTGCGTCCACTGCACGCCGAGGCGGGGCTGGTCAGCCTGGTCGTGTCGACGTACCAGGCGGTCTCCGGTGCCGGCCTGGCCGGCGTCGCCGAACTGGACGAGCAGGTCCGCAAGGTCGCCGAGCACGCTGCCGGCCTCGCGTTCGACGGGGCGGCCGTCGAGTTCCCCGCGCCGCGTTCGTTCGCCGAGCCCATCGCCTACAACGTGCTCCCGCTCGCCGGCGCGATCGTCGACGACGGCTCCTTCGAGACCGAGGAGGAGCAGAAGCTGCGCAACGAGAGCCGCAAGATTCTGGAGATTCCGGACCTCAAGGTCTCCGGCACCTGCGTGCGGGTGCCGGTCTTCACCGGTCACTCGCTCCAGATGAACGCCCGGTTCGCCCGCCCGATCAGTCCGCAGCGGGCCCGGGAACTGCTCGCCGACGCCCCCGGTGTGGCGCTGACCGACGTGCCCACTCCGCTGCGGGCCGCCGGCCGGGACCCGGTCTACGTGGGGCGGATCCGGGCCGACGAGACGGTCGAGAACGGCCTGGCGCTGTTCTGCTCGAACGACAATCTCCGCAAGGGCGCCGCGCTCAACGCCGTGCAGGTCGCCGAGCTGCTGCTCGCCGAGCGCCGCTGACCCGCCCACCGCCCACCGCCCGCCTGCCTGGCCCCTGGCCCCTGGCCTGGGCCGGGTTGGGCGGCGGTGGGCCCGTCGTGACTTCATCGAACCCGCGGTAACCCGTCCACCCGCCCGGCCCGACAGCACAGGAAGCCCGGTCGACCATCGCAGGCGACCGCTCCCGGACCATGCTTGGATGGAAACCCGACCAGGGCGAACTGGAGGAAACCGTGCCGGACGAGCGTACGCAGCAGGCGCTGATCGACCTGATCGCCGCGCGCCGGATGGGCGTGCTGGCGACCATCAAGCGGGACGGACGGCCGCAACTGTCCACCGTCATCTACTCGTTCGACCGGGATCAGGGTTTGATCCGGGCCTCGGTGACCGATGATCGCGCGAAGACCGTCAACCTGCGGCGCGACCCGCGAGCCACCTTCCACGTGAGCAGCGAGGACGGCTGGGCGTACGCGGTGGCCGAGGCGCGTGCCGAGCTGACCCCGATCGCCGCCGCCCCCGACGACGCCACGGTCGAGGAGCTGATCGAGGTCTACCGGTCGTTGCAGGGCGAGCATCCCGACTGGGACGACTACCGGCGGGCGATGGTCGCCGACCGTCGTCTGGTGCTGCGTCTGCACGTCGAGCGTGTCTACGGCCTCCCGCCGCGCAGCTGACCCCGCGCCGCTACGGCCCGGGCAATGGCCGTGGGGGTGTTCGGCGTGGCCGCCTTCGGGCCGCCCGGCCCGCGGGCGTTACCCCGGTGGGAGCGGCGGGTAGACCGCCGGTGCCGACACCGAGAGGGGGCACCGTGACAACGGTCGGAGAGTTCATGACGACCCGGTTGGTGACGATGGACGGCAGCGACACGCTCACCGCCGCGGCGCAGGAGATGCGTGACATGGCGATCGGCGACGTGGTGGTCACCGATGGCGACAACGTGGTTGGCATCGTGACGGATCGTGACATTACGGTTCGTGCCGTGGCGGAGAACATGAACCCCGCCACCACCCGGCTCAACGAGATCACCACCAAGGACGTGATCACGGTGAGCCAGTACGACGACGCGGTCTCCGCCGCGGACCTGATGCGTACCTACGCGGTGCGACGACTGCCGGTCGTCCAGGACGGGCGCCTCGTCGGCCTCGTCTCGATGGGCGACCTGGCTGTGGAGCGTGAGCCCCAGTCGGTGCTCGCCGACATCAGCGCCGACGATCCGAACAACTGACGTCCGCCGCGGGCGTGCGCCGGCTCCCCGAGGATTCGGGGGGCCGGCGCGTCGCGTCCGTCCAGTGCGGAGGGTATCCGGCTGCCCGGCCCGACCCGGCGGTCCGCGTACGTCGACGGCTTCACCCGCTGCGGCCGCGGTGACCGTCTCCGCTCGCCGGCAGCACGTGGCCGGCCGCGGGCTCACCCGATCCGGGCGAGGTTGACGGCTCGCCGGACGGGCACCCGTGCTCGGACGCCGAACGGCCGACCGGAGGACGGCGACACCCCGGCCGGGCGGCCGCCGGGCGTGACGGACCGTGCGAGGAGGGGACCCTTGGACGCCACCACGAGATTCTTCGAGGAGATCGATCGGCGAGAGTACGAGCCGAGGCTCGCCAAGACCGCCGGCACCATGCGGGTGGACCTGCAGGAGGGGCCGCACACCATGCACTGGTTCCTCAGGATCGACCACGGCCGGATCTCGGTGAGCCGGGAGAACCAGGAGGCCGACACGGTGATCGGCACCAGCCCCGGGCTGTTCGAGGACATCGCGGCCGGACGCGAACACGGGATCGCGGCGGTCCTGCGGGGCGACATGACCGTGGCCGGCGATCCACGCCTGTTCGTGCAGGTCGAGCGGACCTTCCCCGGGAACCCGGACGCCCGTGGGCCGCGCCGTAAGTTCGGGCAGGAGGTGCGGTGATGGCTTCGACCAACACGATCCGGATCCTGGACGGCAACACCTTCGTGGTCTCCGAGGACACGGGGGACATCGAGGCGACGCCGAGCGAGCCCACCGGGCTCTTCTCGCTCGACACCCGGTTCCTGTCGAAGTGGGTGCTGACCATCAACGGTGAGCGCCTCAACGCCCTCTCGTTCGACGACCTCCAGTACTACGAGGCACGGTTCTTCCTGGTGCCGGGCATGGCCACCCACTACATCGACGCCAAGCTGTCGGTCATCCGGGAACGGGCGGTGGGTGGCAGCTTCCGCGAGCAGCTCGTCATCCTCAACCATGACGAGAAGCCCGTCGACCTGGAGATCCGGATCGACGCCGGCTCCGACTTCGCCGATCTGTTCCAGGTCAAGGACGAGATCTTGAACAAGAAGGGCGAGATCTACAGCGAGGTCGAGGCCAACTGCCTGCGGCTGGGCTACCGTCGCGGCAACTTCGTACGGGAGACCTCGATCGTCTCCTCCGCACCGGCCCGGTACGACCGGGACGGGTTCGCCTTCTCCATCCACCTGGAACCGAACGAGCAGTGGAACACCCGCATCGACGTGGAGACCATCGCCGTCGGACCGGGCGGGCGGGACCTGCGGCTCGGCGTGGGCACCCGCAACGTCGAGCGGCTGGCGCTCCAGCACGACCTGGAGAAGTGGATAGCTGACGCGCCCAAGCTCAACAGCCAGCACGAGGCCCTCGCCGAGACGTACCAGCGCAGCCTGGTCGACCTGGCGGCGCTGCGCTTCTCGCCGCTGTCCCTGGGCGGGGCGACCCTCCCCGCCGCCGGACTGCCGTGGTTCATGACCATGTTCGGGCGGGACAGCATCCTGACCTGCCTGCAGACGTTGCCGTTCACACCGGCACTGTCGAAGACGACGCTGCGGATCCTGGCGTCGCTGCAGGGCACCCGCTTCGACGACTTCCGCGACGAGGATCCCGGCCGGATCCTGCACGAGATGCGGTACGGCGAGACGGCCGCCTTCGAGGAGCAGCCGCACTCGCCGTACTACGGCTCGGTGGACGCCACGCCGCTGTTCCTGATCCTGCTCGACGAGTACGAGCGGTGGTCCGGGGACGTCGCGCTGGTCAAGGAGTTGGAGCAGGAGTCCCGGGCCGCCCTGCGCTGGATCGACGAGTACGCGGACCTGGTCGGCACCGGCTACATCTGGTACGAGCGGCGCAACACCGACACCGGCCTGGAGAACCAGTGCTGGAAGGACTCCTGGGACTCGATCTCCTATTCGGACGGCAAACTGCCGCCGTTCCCCCGGGCGACCTGCGAGGTGCAGGGGTACGCGTACGACGCGAAGACGCGTGCAGCCCGCCTGGCCCGGGAGTTCTGGGGCGACCCGGCGTACGCGGACCAGCTCGAGCAGGAGGCGGCGAAGCTGAAGGAGCGGTTCAACCGTGACTTCTGGGTGGAGGACGGCGAGTACTTCGCCCTCGCGCTCGACCCCGACGGACGCCAGTGCGACGTGCTGAGTTCGAACATCGGCCACCTGCTGTGGAGCGGAATCGTCTCCCACGAGCGGGCCGAGAAGATCGCCCAGCACCTGGTCGGTCCGCGGCTCTTCTCCGGCTGGGGTGTGCGTACCCTCGCCGAGGGGGAGATCCGCTACAACCCGATCGGCTACCACAACGGCACGATCTGGCCGTTCGACAACTCGTTCATCGCCTGGGGGCTGCGCCGGTACGGCTTCCCGGAGGAGGCGGCCGTCATCGCCAGCGGGATCCTGGACGCGGCGACGTACTTCAGCGGCCGGCTCCCGGAGGCTTTCGGTGGCTACCAACGGGATCTGACCAAGTTCCCGGTGGAGTACCCGACGGCGTGCAGCCCGCAGGCGTGGTCGACCGGTACGCCGTTGCTGCTGCTGCGGACCATGCTCGGTCTGGAGCCGCACGAGGGACACCTGTCGGTGGACCCGCGACTGCCGGTCGGCATGGGCCGGATCGAGGTGCTGGACATCCCGGGCCGCTGGGGCCGGGTGGACGCCTTCGCCCGGGGCCGGTTGGAGGTGCACAACCTGGTCGACTGAGCTTTGGCGGTCGTACGCGGGCGGCGGTATGCGCCGCCGCCCGGCATCCGACCCGGAACCCGAGGCGTCCGGCCAGCTACCTACCCTTGGTGTTGGCCGGATCGTTCCGCAGGTGGGCATGATGGTGTCTGCCGTTCCAGCCTCCACCAGGCCAGGATCGTCCCATGAGCAGAGCAGCACTCGTCGTGATAGACGTCCAGGAGTCCTTCCGCCAGCGCCCCATCTGGGCGTACGGCTCGAACCCGGACATCGTCGGCCAGGTGGACCGCCTGGTGGATGCCGCCCGCGGTCGCGGTGACCTGGTGGTCTGGGTCCTGCATGCCGAGCCCGGCACCGGTGGGGTCTTCGACCCGGCCCTCGGACACGTGCGGCTGATCGACGGGCTGGCGCCCGGCGAGGGGGAGCCGACGCTGGTCAAGACCTCGCACAACGCCTTCACCACCACGAACCTCCAGCAGCTGCTCACGCTCGCCGGAGTCCGCGACGTCACCGTGTGCGGTATCCGTACGGAGCAGTGCGTCGAGACCACCACCCGGGTCGGTGCCGATCTCGGCTACCGGATGACGTTCGTGACCGACGCGACGATGACGTTTCCGATTCCGCATCGGGACCTTCCGGAGACCGCCGGCCTGGCGGAGGTCCTCGCCGACCCGCGCACCCTGTCGAACGAGGAAATCGTCCGCCGCACCGAGTACGCCCTGGCCGGGCGGTTCGCCACCGTGCGCACGGTGGACGAAGTGACCGGCGCGATCCCGGCCCGCCCGCGGAGCTGACCGATGACCCGGGTCGTCTTCCTCCTCGTCCCGCAGCTGCACCTGCTGGACCTCGCCGGGCCGGCCCAGGTCTTCTCCACCGCCGCCGACCTCGGTCACGGGTACGAGCTGCACTACGTGTCCGAGCGGGCACAGGTGCCCACCGTCCAGGGCGTGCCGTTGGTCGCCCGTACCGAATGGCCCGAGCTGACGCCCGACGACCTGCTGATGGTGCCCGGCTGGCGGCCGACCGCCCACGGCCCGGCAGGCCCGGTCAGCCCGGACGGCCTGCGCCGGCTGGCCGCACACCACGCTGCCGGCGGCACCGTGGCGGGCGTCTGCGCGGGCGCGTACGCCCTCGGCCGAGCCGGACTGCTGGACGGTCGCCGCTGCACCACCCACCACGACGTGCAGGAGGACCTGGCCCGCCGTCATCCGGCGGCGCGGGTGATCCGGGACGTGCTCTATGTGGTCGACGACCGCGTGGTCACCTCCGCCGGTATCGCGAGCGGCATCGACGTCGCGCTGCACCTGGTGGCCGTCCGGCACGGCCCCGCCGTCGCCGCCCGCGTGGCCCGCGAGCTGGTGGTGTACGCCCGCCGCAACGGTCTCGAACAGCAGGCCAGCGTGATGCTGCGGCACCGTTCGCACCTGTCCGAGGCGGTGCACCGGGTGCAGGACGTGATCGACCACCGCTACGCCAAGCCGTTGCCACTGGCGGAACTGGCCGCCGTCGGCGGGGTCGCCGAGCGGACGCTGAACCGCCTGTTCCGCCGGGCCACCGGCCTCACCCCGCTCGGCTACCAGCAGCTTCTCCGGGTCGAGCGGGCGGAGCACCTGATCGGGCACGGCGCCACGGTGGAGTCGGCCGCGCGGACCGTCGGCTTCACCGATGCCCGAATGCTGCGTCGCCTGCGTGCCCGGGCCGGTCGGGCGCCGGGTCCGTCGCCCGCCGGTAGTAGTCGTCCCGGGACCGGAACTCGACCGGAAGCGACCCGGGCAGGGTGATGCGCTCCTCCCCGATGACCCGACCAGCGGACCGCAGCGCCAGCACGTCACGTTCCTGAGGCGACAGATCGACCAGCTGGGGCCGGCCCAACCGGAAGGCGGCCACCGCCCGGCACACCTGCCGAGCCAGCCTGGCGACCTCGTCGGCCGGGCCGCTCAGGGCGAGCGCCGGCTGCTGGATGGTCCGCAGCGCGTCGCACACGATCAGCAGTCGGGCGGGGTCGTGCCGGCCGGCCGGTGCCAACTCCAGCCGGGACGGCCACTGCCAGCGGATCTGCCCGCTGAGCAGGCCGGGCAGCCGGACCGGCGGGCGGTGCCGGGCGATGCCCACGGCCCGCCCGCCGGGCATCACGGCCAGCTGTGAGCCCTCGCCCACCCAGACGATCCGCTGATCCGTGACGGTCACCGCCACCGGGCTGGGCAGGGTCCACACCCGTCGGATCTCGCTCGGGCCGAGCAGGTGCCCGGCGACTTCCAGTCGGTGCCGCCAGAGCACCTGTTCGCCCAGGGCCGGCATCAGCTCGTACCGGCGGTCGAGTAGCGGTCCCACCTCATCGTCCGGTGCGTCGAACCGGTGCGGACCGATGAAGAAGGGCGACGCGTCAGCCTGCATCGTCACGACCTCCCACAGAGCTCACCCTGCCATCGAGCCTGGCGGGATCCCCGCCCGCATGTCATGACACCCGTTAGGGGGTCGGCCGGTCGTACCTCGCCTGCGACCGGTAGATGCCGATCTCCTCCGGCCGGACGAGGCCGTCCTCGATCGCGCGGGCGAGCAGCGCCGCCTTCGTGGCGGCCGGCCGACCCGCCCGGGTGTATTTGATCCGCGCCCGGTCGACGTACTGCTTGACGGTGTGCTCGCTGATCCTCATCCGGCGGGCCACCGATGCCTTCGACATCGACTGGAACCAGAGCAGCAGCGCCTCGCGCTCCTTGTCGGAGAGAACCGGGCGATCCGGCCGCGGATCACCGACCATTGCCCCGGCCAGCGCCGGCGGCACGTACGGGCGATCGCTCGCCGCGGCGAGTACCGTGGCCACGCAGTGCTCCCGCCCCTCGTGCTTCGCGAGGAAGGCCACGGCACCCGCATCGAGTGCCGCGAGCATCGTCTCCGGGTCGGTGTGTTCCGAGTAGACCACCACCCGCCGCCCGGCGGCGCTCAGCTCGGCCAGCTTGCCCAGCGCCATCCGGCCGTGCAGGCGCAGGTCGAGCAGGACGACGTCGGCCTCCGGAGCGGTCCGCAGCACCTCGTCAGGGTCGTCCCCAGTGGCCAGTACGGTCAGCCGCGGCTCGGTGGCCAGCCAGGCGCGCACCCCGTCGACGACCACCGGGTGGTCATCCACGATGGCCACCCCGATCGGTCGTTCGCCGCTCATCGCCGCCACCGGGTCTGCATCCATCTGATCTCCCCGTCCCGCTCGTAGAGCCGGTCAACTCGACCGCCGTGCGAATCGTCCGCCCAGTCGCCCGGCGGGCCGGTCGTGTCGGGACCGTCCCGGTCCGGGGTGACGAGGCTGACCACCACCTCGTCCGGGCCCGAGACGACCGTCAGCCGGGCCCACTCCCGCGCGTCCGCGAGGGTGGTCGTGAGCGGGTCCGCGAGTCGCCGGCGGACCTGTACCGGCAGCGGCGGCGGCGTACCGATGATCACGAGGTCGATCGGCAGTCCGTTGCGTTCGGCCAGGTCCGCGGCGGCACGCAGCTCGTGCAGCAGCGGATCGGGTACATCGTCCGACTCGGCGATCAGCCGCCGTAGCCGGGCCGCGGCCAGCGCCGCCCGGCGCTGCACGAGAGGGTCGGCCGGATCGGCACGGCCGTCGGCCAGTTCCGCGAGCACCGCCCCGGCGGCACCGCCGACCAGGGCCAGCCGCTCCCGTCGGTCCCGCCGGGCCCGCTCGGCGGCGTCCCGCTCGGCCGCCATGGCGTGGGTGGCCGCGGCGATGGCTGCTCGCTCCCCGGCCAGTGCGGCGATCACCGCGCTGCCCGCGAACGCCGCGATCGGTAGCGATGACGTGCCGTAGACGTACATCACGAATCGGGCCAGGTCGGCCGGGGCGGTCGCGCCGTATCCGACGACCGCCGCGAGGGCGATGAGCGAATGCGCGGCGAGCAGGGCGATCAGGCCCACCACCCGCCGACCCCAGAGCGCCAGCACGAAGAACCAGCCGAGCGTCCCCCACACCCAGTTGGCGGTGGTGAAGAGCTGCCGCTCGCCGGCGGCGGCGAAGACCATCGCGTCGACCGCGAGCAGCAGCCCGGCGAGTGGCCACGCCGGCAGCGGGGCGTTCCGCAGCAGCCGGGCACCGGCCAGGATCCCGATCACGGCCACCAGCGCCCAGGCGGCGAGCACCACACCGGAGTTGCTCAGCTCCGATCGGTTGGCCAGCACCGCGGGCAGCCCGATCGCGGAGTGCCAGGCCAGTGCGATGGCGGTCGCCGCGACCCGGGCGCCGCGGTCCGAGGCCTGTCCGACCGCGGCCGCGACCTGACCCACCGCCGTCGGGGGCGGCACCTCGCCGGCCCTGCTCGGGCCCGGGGCGGGTGGCGGCGGGACGGCGGGCGCCGTCGCCGGGGCGTGCCCCCGCCCGGCGGCGGTGTGGAGTTCAGCCGACACCGGGCCACTCCAGGCGGACCCGGGTGCCCGCACCAGGGGCGGTGTCGATGCGGGCACTGCCGCCGATCGAGGCCATGCGCCCCCGGACCGACTCGCGCAGCCCGTACCGGTGCGATGGGACGGCGGCCGGGTCGAAGCCCGGACCGTCGTCGGCCACCTCGACCACGACGCCGCCGGCAGCCTGGCGCAGGCGTAGCTCGGCCGTCGATCCCGGCGCATGCCGGACCACATTGGACAGCGCGGCGTAGACGCTTCCCGCGACCGCGTCCGCCACCGCCGCGGGTGCCGTGCACGGTGCCAGTTCGACCGTCACCGGCAGCGCCGGCAACCGGTCGCGTACCGTCCGCAACCGGTCGTCGAGCGACACCGGACCGTCGGCGGGGACCGCCCGGGTGTCGGCGCGGGCGGCGAGTGTACGCAGGTCGGCGGCGCACCGTCGGCGTAGCTCCGCCGACGGGCCGGTGACCGCGCCGAGGCCGACCATGGTGAGCGTGCCGAGCACGGTGTCGTGCAGGTCGCGATTCTGCCGGCGTTCCGACTCCCGTGCGGTACGGGCTACCAGCACCTCCCGGACCAGCCGTTGGCGTGTGGCGAAGGCCCGGTCGGCGCGGGAGATCCGGCGACCCATCACCGCGCTCATCATCGCCGCACAGCCGACCTGGACCAGCAGGGTCGCGGTGTGTGCCGTGGCCTCCCGTGGGTTGCCCGCCGTGTGCGCGCCCGTCGCGTACCCCGCCGCGACCAGCAGGCCGGCCGGGATCGACCAGCGTGCCGGTGCGGTGACCTGCGTGTTGATCACCGTGGTGCTGGCGAGGACGGCGATCCAGCTTCCTTCGCCGGGCAGCACCTCGGGGGCCACCAGCCAGGGAATGAGCAGGCAGGCGCCCAGGGTGAGCGTCACGTCCCCGGCGACCATGGCCGGGGTGACGCCGCCGCGCAGGGCGCGTACCGCGTACCAGATCGACCAGGCGGTCAGCACCACGACGGCGGAGACCAGCGGAACGGCCTGCACCGGCGGCGTACGAACGGAGACGGCCACGACCGCGCCGACGATCCCGCAGGTCAGCCGCAGCAGAGCCGGCAGGGTGGCGAAGGTGAGGCTCAGCGCGCTGCCGGCCGGGCTGTCCAGCACGGCGGGTGGCACGGTCCGAACGGGAACGGCCGGCATCGGGGGAGGGTCCTTCCGGCGACGACCCGGTCCGGGGTCTTGCGGCATAGATCGACGAGCAAGAATAACATGAGGGTGTTGCGTGTCGTCACACACGGTGTGCGACAGCGTGACTCCTGCTTTTCGAAGCTGGTCAGCGGTTCGCGCCGCACCGGAACCGGTTACAGCGTGTCAACAGGTGGGCGCCGACGACGGCGCGCTGCCGACCGGGCACCCCGCAGATCGCACCGGCGCCGAACCCGTTCCACCGCGGCCGAAAATGCATTGAGCCGTTTCTCCGCCGAGGGCAGGGTGGTCGGCATGCTGCAGGCAGAGATCTGGGATGCCGAGACCGCCGAACGGTACGACACTCCGGGCACGGGAATGTTCGCACCGGAGGTGCTCGGGCCCACAGTGGACCGTCTCGCTGAGCTGGCCGCCGGCGGGCGGGCCCTCGAGTTCGCCATCGGCACCGGCCGCGTGGCCATCCCGCTCGCGCAGCGGGGGGTACCCGTCACCGGCGTCGAACTCTCCCGCCCGATGATCGACCGGCTCCGCGCCAAGGTGGACGAGGCGACGATCCCGGTGACCGTCGGCGACATGGCCACCACTGTCGTTCCCGGCGAATACCACCTCGTCTACCTCGTCTTCAACACGATCTCGAACCTGCTCAGCCAGGCCGAGCAGGTCCAGTGCTTCCGCAACGCCGCCCGGCACCTCGCACCCGGTGGGTGCTTCGTGATCGAGCTCTGGGTGCCGGAGCTGCGCAAGCTCCCGCCGGGCCAGCAGGCGGTGGTCTGGAACTCCGAGCCCGGCTACATCGGGCTGGACACGTACGACGTGCTCAATCAGTACGTCGTGTCGCACCACTTCCGCTTCGACGAGAGCCGGCAGGCCCAGCTGGGCCGCAGCCCGCACCGCTACATCTGGCCCTCCGAGCTGGACCTCATGGGGCAGCTGGCCGGGTTCGAGCTGGAGAGCCGGCACGCGGACTGGACCGGTGCCGAGTTCACCGCCGACTCGCGGTCCCATGTGTCCGTCTACCGGCTGCCGCGCGGGTGATCTTCCGGCCGGTCGCCCTGCTCCGCTGCCTTCGGCCCGCTGATCAGTGGTCGTCGAGCATGAACAGGACCGTCGCATGCGCGACGTCGAGGTACACGATCCGCCATCGGGTGGACGTGTCCAACTCGTCGTAGACCCTGCTGGTCAGCCATCGCGGTTCGGACGGCAGGAACGGTGCCAGGGCCGGCCACACGTCCTCGGGGGTCCGGCCGCTCGCGTACTCCTCGGAGCCGACGGGGTCGTACGCCACGAACCCGTACCGTTTCGCCAACGCCCGCGCGTCCTCCGGGCGAAGCTCGACCACACCCTGGTACGCCCAGTCCGCCGGACCGGGCGCTCGGGAGCACGGGTTTCCCTTCGCGCGGACCTGCCAGCGGATCCTGGGGTAGTCGCCGAGGTCCGGCAGTTCCTCCGGCGGGTCCCACCGGACGGTGCGTACCTTCGCCTCCTCGATCGGCAGCGACTCCTGGCAGGTCGATTGACGAGTCGAGTCCCTGTGCACCGCGAGGTAGCCGGCCGTGACCGCGCCGGCCGGCAGCAGCGCCACCGGAGCGCCCAGCGCCGCCACCAGCACCAGAACACGCCTTTTCACGACGACGAGGGTACGGGTCGGATCGATACAGTGGCGCGTTCAGGGTGGGATGATCGCCGCGGGCTCGGTGGGGTTGAATGGAGTCGTGTCGATCGGCCGCGTACCGAAGGTCGCCGTCCTCGTCGCCGTGGCGGCCCTCGGCTTCATCGCCGTGAACGCGCCCGGCTGGCTCGCCGCGCGACGCGCTGATCCGCCTGCCGAAGTCGTTCCCACCCAGGTGCGCGACCCGTGGCTCTGGCAGGCGACAGTCGGCCAGCATCCGGTCGGACCCGCCTCGGTGCTCTTCTTCACCGCCCAGACCCGCTACTTCGAGTCCACCGGGGTCGTGGTCGGCCGGGACGGCGGCTACCGGCTGCTGCCGATCAGCGTGGGCGAGGGGCACGGACTGCTCTCCCCGGACGGCCGGTGGTACCTGCGTCCCGGCCAGGGAAGCATGATCGACCTACGCAGCGGAGACGATCGGCGTACGCACCGGCCGAGGCTGGATCCGCTCGCCTGGTCGCCGGACGGGAAGTCGGTAGTCGCCACCAGGGCGAACGACGACGACGTGATCACGTACGGTCCGGACAATCAGCCGGTCAACGATCCGTCGAAGCCGGACGACCTGCTGATCCTCGACCCGTGGAGCGGCACCGAACGGGTGCTGCCGATCGGCACCTTCGCCAGCCACAGCAGGGCCGCCTGGTCCCCGGACGGCTCGCTGATCGCCGTCACCGGCTGGGTGGATCCGGCCGCCGAGGTCGCCCAGCGGGAACGGCTCGTGGTGACCGACCCGGGCGGTGTGGTGCGCTGGCAGGTCGAGTTGGGCGAGCGGCGAGGACTGGCCGGCCGGGCCGCCTGGACCCCCGACGGCCGGCGGATCGCCCTGCTGACGTACGACGGCTGCGCGCTCCGATGCGCGGACCTGGCCGAGTCCTTGCGACGCTCCTGGCGGATCGAGTTCCTCGACGCCGCCACCGGCCGGCCGGTCGGCGACCCGATCCCGGTGAACGGCTCGGCGGTGGAGCTGGTCGGCTGGCGCGACGGGGAGCCGGTGGTGGAACGGCAGTCGGTCGAGGAGGACGAGGCGCAGCGGCGCACCGTGCTCACGGCGGTCGGCGCGGGCCGCCGGGAGCAGGTGCTGGTGACCGCCCCGAGCGGTGTGAGCGACCTGGAGGTGCCCGGTGACCTGCTGGCCCGAGCGGCATTCGGCGGTCCGGCGCCCCGCCCCTCCCCGTTCGCCGCGCCGCCGTGGTTGTACGCCACCCTCGCCGTACCGTCGCTGCTCGCCGTCCTCCTGCTGGTGCGTCGGCTCCGCCGGCGTGCCGGGGGACGCTAGGAGTTGCTCTCGCCGATCCGGCCCGTAGCCGCCGGACCAGGCTTCCGTCAGCGCAGCGGGTCGAAGGGGCGGAGCTCCACCGGCTGCCGGCCGCTGGTGATCTGTTCGGCGAGCAGTTCGCCGGTGAGCGGGCCGAGGGTGATGCCCCACATGCCGTGACCGCCCGCGGCGAAGACCCGGGGTGAGTTGGTCCGGCCGATCAGCGGCAGTCCGTCCGGGGTGCACGGTCGGGATCCGACCCACTCGTCGGCGCGCGCGTCCAGGTCCGCGCCGCGCAGCAGCGGGCGGGCCGCCTCGGTGATCGCCCGGATCCGACGCTTGTCCAGCGGCGCCTCGGCGCTGCGGAACTCCATCATCCCGGCGACGCGCAGCCGGTCGCCCAGCGGCGTGCACGCGACGCGCTGCGCAGGGAAGTACACCGGACCGGACGGCAGGTGCTCGATGGCGACGCTGAAGCTGTACCCACGGCCGGCCTGCACGACGGTCCGTACGCCGAAGCGCCGCGCCAGGGCGCCGAGCCAGGTGCCGGTCGCCAGCACCGCCGCGTCGTAGCGGTCGTCCGTGCCGGCGGCGGTCACCACCCGCACCCCGGCCCCCTCGTCGCGTACGTCCACCACGTCGGCGCCGGTCACGATCGACGCGCCGCGGGCGCGAACGGCCTCGGCGAGCGCGTGCACGTACTGCCCCGGGTTGACGAACCGTTGACCGTGCAGGCGGATGGCGGCGCCGACGGCGTCCGACAGTGAGGGCTCCACCTCCCGAGCCTCGGCGCCGGTCAGCACGTCGAACTCGATCTCCTGGCCGGCGGAGTGGATGTGCCCCAGCTCGTCGAGGAGGACCGAGCGTTCGGCCTCGGTCCGGTACGCCGCCATGAACGACTTCGCCTCGTGCGCCACCGCCCCGACCCCGCCGGCCGCCAACGCGTCGTACGCCTCGAACGCGCGCCGATTCATCGGGATGTAGGCCGCCATCGCGGCCTGCCACTTCGCCTGCGTGCTGTGCAGCGCGAAGCCCGTCAGGAACCGCAGCAGCCGGGGATCCGCGCGCGGCGGCACGTACACCGGCGACGACGGGCTGAGCAGGGCGCGCAGCCCGTACCGGAGCACCGCCGGCTCCGGCAGGGGAGTGGTGATGCCGGGGGTGAGCCACCCGGCGTTGCCCCACGACGCGCCCGCCGCGACGCCGGTGCGGTCGAGCACGGTGACCTGTACTCCGCGCTCCTGAAGGAACCAGGCGGTGGCCAGCCCGACCATCCCCGCACCGATGACTGCGACGTGCTCAGGGGCGGGTACGGGCTCGGCGGTGGGCATGGTGCACTCCTTCGGATCTCAGGGGAGGGAGCGGCCCCGTCCGCACCGCGCCTGGTCCTTTCGTTCAGCCCGGCCAAACGATCATGCTACCTACCGGCTGGTACGAACTATGTCGATGGTCACAGTTGGGGCGGACGAGGCAGGCGGCCGGGAGCCGCGTCGACGGGCAGCTCGGCTGCACCAACAGCCTCCCGGGTACGGTCCGTCCATGCCGGAATGGGTTCGCCTTCAGTTGGACATCGACGGCTTCGACGACGAGGCGTTCGAGCCGTACCTCCGCAGGGCGCGCGAGTCCGGCATCGACCTCACGACCATGGCCGAACTCGGGGACACTCCCCAGCACAGGTGGGCGCTCTACGAGCTGAACAAGACGTGCTCGGCCGACATCCCCGACCGGGGAGAGTTCTACACGTACGAGGAGTACCTCACCCAACGCGTCGACGTGCCGGCGTTCGACCCCGGCGGCGTCATCCTCGCCCTCCGGGGCGACGACTGGATCGGGATGTCGAGCACCTCGCTGCACCCGGACAAGGGGTACGCATTCAGCGAGATGACCGGCGTCCTCGCGCCGTACCGGGGGCAGGGCCTGTCGCTCGCGATGAAGTTGCTGGCGATCCGCTTCGTGCGATCGTCCGGCTACCGGTGGCTCGCGACGATCCATCACCCGCGTAACGCGTCCGCGATAGCCATGAACCGGCGACTCGGTTTCGTCGACCACGTCGCCGGGACCGCCGCGTGAGCTTCGCGGATCTCCGAGCGGGAGCGAGCTTCCGGGCGGGGTGCGGGCATAGGGAGTTTTTGGCCTGCTCGGGCCGTCAGCCCCCTGGCGTCGGCGTTGGCTGGCAGGCTTGGCTGTACGGGGTCACCTCGCCAGTCCCTCGAAGTGGGCACGAAGGTCGGCAACGAGCGACGTCATCTCTTCCCCCGCCTCAACGGTGATGAAGACTCGGGCGAGCCACCCGCCAGGTGAGTAGGAGTCCCGGTGAAGCGTGCCGCCTAGTGCGACGTGTCCTTTGCCGTCGTGCCGGGCGGTGATCCGCATGGTGGCGTCCAATGATCGCCAACTTCGTTCGCCGCCCCAGCCGCGCCAGTCGTCGGCTAGCAGCTGGAAGAAGTCCACGAGGTCCGGCTCTTAGGCATGAGAAGGCCATGCAAGCTCAATTCCGCGCCGGGCTGTGAGCCCTTGGTCATGCAGTTCTACCTGCATGACGGCGACGTAGCCGTCACCCCACGGATCTTCTGGTGGATGCAGCACCCACGTGCTTTCTGCGGGTGGGTATTTGATGATCAGCGGGGCGTTCATGTTGCCGCATTATGGCTGGCGCGCGACGTCGGTTGCTGGTCCGGGAAGTCGGCGCGTCGGGGCCTGTAGACCCGCTGCCGAGCTACTTTCTCGCAAGCGACCCGAGGACGCCTGAGCCGGATTCCGCTGGGCCGCTGATCCTCACGACCGCGCCGGGCCCGGCCGGTCCGACGAGTCTCCGGTTGTCAGTGCAGCGGCCAGGGCGGGCAAGCGGCCGAATGCGCGGGCACCGGCCACGTGGTCGACGTAGTCGCGGGACTCGACGATCTCGCCGTCGCGGACCCGCACCACGAAGATGCACGGCATCGTAAAGGTGCGGCCGTCGATCACGCCGGCGTACCGGAACTCGAAGATCACGACCTCGGGATCGGCCGTCGTGTACACGTGGTCGTCGACGATGTCATAGCGCTGGACCCCAGTGGGGCGGCCAGGGCCGGCGGAAAAGTGTTCGCGCACCGCAGCTCGGCTACGCAGCGCTGTGTCGCCGAGGGGGTTCAGCGGGTGCCGCACGTCGGTGTGCTCGGCGTAGCAGGCGGCCAGTTCGTCGAACTGGGCCGCCTCCTCGGCCGCGGTGAGGCCGCCGCGCATGAGGCGACAGACCCCGGCGGCCACGGTGCGGACGGTTTCTTCGGGCGTGCGCATGGTCTCTCCCTCTTAGCGAAGTCTGGACTTCGTTTACGATAGCGAAGTCGAGACTTCGGTTAAAGTGCTCCCATGCGCCAGGATGCACGGGAGAACCGGGAGCGCATCCTCGCCGCCGCCGAGCAGGTCTTCGGCACGCGCGGTGAAACCGGCTCGACCGAAGAGGTAGCGCGGCTGGCCGGCGTCGGCATCGCCACCGTGTTCCGGCACTTCCCGACGAAGGAGGCACTGGTCGAGGCCGCGCTGGTGCGGCACTTCACCGGCCTGCTCGGCCGAGCCCGGGCCGCGGCCACCGCACCCGACCCATCTGCGGCACTGTCCACGCTGGTCCACGAGATGATCGCGAGAGGCGCCAGCAAGCTCACGCTGGCCTCGATCTTGGGCGACGATGCACCTCCGGCCGTCGTCGCGGTGTCGACCGAGCTCAAGTCCGCGGTCGACACGGCGCTGCGCCGCGCCCAGGCCGCCGGTAGCGTCCGGCCGGATGTCGGTGTCGAGGAGCTCTACCTGCTAATCCGCGGTCTGGCCCAGACCACCGCGGCGACGCCGGTTCCGGCAGCCGTGCTCGATCGCGCCGTCGAGGTTCTCCTGGCCGGCTTCGCCACCCGGTGATCTTCGGCTGGTCCTGACATGACCACATGCACGCTCATCGGCCTTGAAGCGCTGTACCTCTTCGGCTGACTTGGCTGTACGAATGGCTGCGCGAAGGCCGCAGCGATCATCTCGACCGGGAGTGGAAAGCCGCTGACCTGCGGTGGGGAAAGTGCGCCCGGCAGGATTCGAACCTGCGGCCTTGGGATTAGAAGAAGATCGCGGAAGGCTGGTCGGGTGGCTGCGTACCTGGTCAGCCCGTCCGCCGTTGTCGGGTTGCGTCGGCGTCAGCCGGGGGTCGTGGCTGTACGGGTGGCTGTACAGCCACCCCTCGTCACGGCAGTTCTAGCTCCCAAGCCTCGAATGGCGGCTCGACTGTGTACTCCCGGTCGCAGTAACGACGGATGTACTGCGCGGCGCGCCACTCGGCATCGCCCGCGTTCGTCACCTGGTCGTGCTCGTCGATGTCGAGCACGTTGGAGAAGATCGCCATGACCTGTTCCAGCGTCGAGCCGAACTGCATCAGAGCAGGCCGGCAGTCAATCCCGTCCAGGAGGTCTAGGCACAGCGTGCCATTGGCGAGGTAGAACGCGAAGAACCGGTAACACGACCTGACATCTTCCGGCAGCTGTCCCACGCGCTGATCATGCAGCACCAGCCAGAGCCCTGCTACCTGGTGCCTGAAAGCCCATCTCCGCCGTGAGTCCGCACATCGTGGAACGGGGCAGGTCTGTTCGGCTTCGCCCGGACTCACCGTGGAGGTGGGCGGCCCCCATACGCCCACGTCCTGCCCGAGATCGAGCGGGCTGCCGTGGACGAGGCCGCGAAGCACCTCTTCGGCTGACTTGGCTGTACGAATGGCTGTACGGAGGCCGTGGTGATCGCCCCGAACGGGAGTGAAAGCCGCTGACCTGCGATGGAGAGGGTGCGCCCGGCAGGATTCGAACCTGCGGCCTTGGGATTAGAAGTCCCCTGCTCTATCCGCTGAGCTACGGGCGCGTGGCGTCGCGCCAAGAGGGTACCGCCCGCGCGCTGGCTGATCGACGTACCGTCCTGGCGTCGTACGCCGACAAGGTTCGCACGCGTCGGCGGCGGCCGGCATCGGGTTTCCGGGTCGTGGGTGCCCGCGTATCGGACGTGAGCCGGCGCACACCGATCGGTGGCCGGACGCCTGCCGGATACGGGGCCGGACACGACGTACCCTCGGCTGCGTGCTGCTTGACCCCGACATGGAGAACGACGTCGCCTACGAGCTCTGCCAGCTCGTCGGCCGCGCGATCCTGCCGTACCGTCGCGCCGATGGGCTCGACCCCGACGGCGCCGGCACGGCCTTCCTCTTCCAGGACCCCGCTGGGGAGTACCTGCTGACGGCCGACTCGGTGGCCGGCGGCGCGGGTGAGTTGGGCCTGCGGGCGAGCGTCACGGAACCGGTCGGCGTGGCCCCGGCGGCGCTGTCCGTCGCCGGTTGGGTCCGGCGTCCGGAGGTCGGTGTGGCGATCCTGCCGGTGGCCGGCCTGCACGCGGTGGCGGCGGCGGCCGGCTGGGCGTTCCGCCTGCAACCGGTGGTGGACATCGTCGCGGCCGACGCCGACGTGGTCGCCCGGATCGACGCGACGCCGGGCTCGGCCTTCGTGCTCGCCCACGGTCTGCCGGAGGGCGGCGACCGGCCGCTGGAGGTGGCGATCGAGCGGGTGTCCCGCGTCGGCGACGAGGTGCGGATCGGTGCGGGTCTGCCGGCCGGCTACGTCGGGGCGCCGGTCTTCGGCGTCGACGCGGCCGCCGACGGTGGGATGGCCCTGCACTGCCTGGGTCTGGTGCTGCCGGGCACGGAGAGCCACCCGGTGGCCACGTTCGACCGGATCCGCGCGATGCTGCCGGCGACCGGCGAGGCCTGAGCAGGCCCAGGTCAGCTCAGGACGGCACCCGTGGAGTCGGCGGGGCGCCGGCTTTCCGGGGCACCCGTCGCGGGGTCCGCACCCGCCGCGTCCGTCGGGCCGGTCCCGCCGGCCTGCGCCGTGCGGGTGGCACCCGCGTCGGTGCCGTCGGGCGGGGCCGCACGGGTGGCGCCCGAGTCAGCGCCGTCGGCGGGGGCCGTCGGACCCGCGCCGAGGAACGCCTCGGCCCATCGGCCGATCTCGGTGAAGACCTTCTCCCGTACGCCGGGGCCGCTGAGGGTGAGATCGTGCAGGCCGCCGTCGAAGCGGGCCAGGGTGACGTGCCGACCGAGGCGAGGGGCGTACCGAACCATGTGCTCGACGTCCAGGACGGCGTCGGCGAGCCCGGCCGAATCGTGCCACCGCCTGCCCCGGAAGGACCGGGTCGAGCAGGCCAGCAGTACGGGCATGGGGAGGTCCAGCCCGGCGCGGAGTTCGCGCTGCGCGCTGCGGATCGCGGCCAGCCAGCCGGCCCGGACCGGGAACCCGGCCAGCGGCTTCCACGCCAGGTCGTAGCTCCACTCGCCCCGGTGGGCGGAGTGGATGCTCTCGCCGTACACGGTGCCGAGGTCGAAGGGCAGGACTCGGTGCGGCGCGCGGCGGCCCAGCCGGGAGACGGCGGCCAGGAGGGGGCGCCGTACCAGCCAGGGTGCGTTGATGTCGAAGAACGGGCTGTTGAGGACGATGCCGTCGACGATCCCGCTGTCGCGTCGGGCATGCGCCCAGAGCGAGACGATCAGGCCGCCCGTCGAGTGGCCGACGGCGAGCAGCGTGTCGTGCCCGTCGTCATCGCGGATGATCTTCGCTGCGGCGTCCAGCTCCGGGTGGTAGTCCGTGAGGTCGCGGCAGAAGTTCGGGGTCTGGTGGGTGCGCAGGCTGCGGCCGTACTTTCGCAGGTCGAGGGCGTAGAAGTCCCAGCCATGCTCGGCGAAGAAGTCGGCCAGGTGGGTCTGGAAGAAGTAGTCCACGAAGCCATGCACGTAGAGCACGGCGCGTCGGGTGGGGCGTTCGGCGCGCCGCCGGACCAGGGTGGCGACGACCGGTCCCTCGTCGTCGGTGCCCAGATCGATCGTCTGCCGCTCGTAGGGCAGGCCCAGCACGTCCGGTTCCACGATCCGACGGTACGCCGGAAGGCTACCGCCCGGTAGCCCCTCCGGTCGTGGGTCCGTGCCGTGGCCCCCGCGGCCGACCGAGGGCGGCGGGGGCCACTGGCGTACGGCTCAAACTGTCTCCGCGTCGGCGCGCTCCGCGTCGGCGGCCGCCTCGGCCTCCGGCCGGCCGATCTCGCGTACGTGCTTGTTGTGCCTGGGCTCCTGCCGGGTCTTCGCGTCGTTCAGGCGTCGGCGCAGGTCGTCGCGTGCGTCGTTGAGTGCGGCCCGCAGGTCCTCCTCGGCCGAGGTGGTGACGATCTTCTGGCGGCCGGCGATCCAGCACTCCAGGGTGACCTTCTGGCCGCGGGCGTTGCGGTCCTTGACCGACACCTCCAGTTCGGTGGCGTCGGCGTGGAACGCGGCGAGCCGCGCGTCCAGGGTGGCGAACTGCTCCACGATCCAGTTCCGGTCGCCCTGTGAGAACCCGGCGCCGACCCGCAGGCACCGGTCGACCGTCGCCGGGTTGGTCACGGCGCTCATGGCCGCACCTGCGCCGGTACGCGGGCGGTACGAGGTGTGCTCGTCGTCATGGTCGCTGTCCTCTCGTCGGGCGCTGCCGCCGGTGCGCGTCGCCGGGGGCCTGCGCGCCGGTGGTTGCTTGATCAACTCCTTACCCAGACCGACCCGATTCGGAACCGTTCGCATAGCAAATGTGAGCTTGATCAGGGTGTTTTCCACAGGCGGGCACGTCGTCCACAGGTACGGCCGGCGGCGGTGGCGCGCGGCCCGTGCCGGGCGCAGGCTCGGCACGAGTCGACTCGCGATGGCAGCCCCGATCCCTGGAGGGACGATGTTCGACACCTACGTCACGATCGTCGGAAATGTGCTGACAGCGCCGGAATGGCGACGCACGACCCAGAGCAACACCCTGGTGGCCAACTTCAAGGTCGCCTCGACGGCCCGCCGCCTCGACCGGGACAGCGGTCGCTGGGTCGACGGCAACAGCCTGCGCGTCCGGGTGAACTGCTGGCGGAAGCTCGCCGAGGGTGTGGCCGCCTCGGTGATGGTCGGTGATCCGGTGGTCGTCTGCGGCCGCCTCTACACCCGGGACTGGACCGACGACGCCGGAAACCACCGCACCCTCTACGAACTGGAGGCGGTGGCCGTCGGGCACGACCTGTCCCGCGGTCGGGCCCGGTTCCTGCGTAACCGCCCGGGCGTCACCACCAGCACCGTTGAGGACGCGGAGGCGGAGAGCCGAGTGAAGGGGGAGCCGACCGAGCCGGTGCCGGACGATCAGGCCCCGGCGCTGCCCGACGACCGGCCCCTCGACGAGGACTTCGAGCTGCCGGACTTCGTCGCGCCGCAGGCCGTCCGGGACGTGCCCTCCGCCGGCACCACATCCCCGTTCGCCTCGGAAGCCGGGGACTTCCTCGGTGGAATACCCGACGGTGCGGGGAGCCCCGAGAGTGACCCCGACGAGCTCGCGCCGTTGGTCGACGGATCCGACGACGGCGACGGCGAGCTCGCCCCGGCGCCCGACGAGTCGTCGCCGAACGGTCGGTCGTCGGGCCGCGGCCGCCGTGGGCGGGTGCCGCAGCCCGCGTGACGCCGGCGAGGACCCGGCAACGCGTCGACGCGAGGCTGCGTGGGTGAGTGACCCAGCCGACGCAACGGGGGGGGGCGGGGTGGCGACGGCTTCGTCGCCGTCACCCCGCATGGCTGGGCCGTCGCCAGGAGGTTGCCGGGTCGGTCGGGAGACATGGGTGGCCGCGCTGCGGCGGGTGACCCGGGTCCGCGCGCACGAGTCCGAAAACGGCCTTCGTCTAGGCTGGCCGGCCGGAGGTGGTACGCGTGCGGCAGGCGGCGCCATTGGCGAACGCGGCGGGACTGGTGGCGGGGTACGCCCTGGACAGGCTGCTCGGCGACCCGCGCCGCTGGCACCCGGTCGCGGGATACGGCCGCGCGGCCGGCGCGCTGGAGCGGCGCCTCTACCGCCCGGACCGGGGCGCGGGGGCCGCGTTCACCGCCCTGGCCGTCGGCGCGCCGGTGCTGCTCGGTGTGGCGGCGACTGCGGCCACCCGGCACCGGCCGATCGCTCGGGCGGCCCTCGTCGCGGCGGGCACCTGGACGGTGCTGGGCGGCCGCACGCTGCGGCACGAGGCCGAGGTGATGGGTCGGGCGCTGCGCGACGGCGACCTGCCGGCCGCCCGCCAGCGGCTGAGCCACCTCTGCGGTCGTGACCCGTCGAGCCTGGACGAGCCGGAGTTGGCGCGCGCAACCGTCGAGTCGGTCGCCGAGAACACCTCCGACGCGGTGGTCGCCCCGCTGATCTGGGGCGCGGTGGCGGGACTGCCCGGTCTGCTCGGCTACCGCGCGGCGAACACGCTCGACGCGATGGTGGGGCACCGCTCGCCCCGGTACGCCCGGTTCGGCACGCCCGCCGCCCGGCTCGACGACCTGCTCAACCTGGTGCCGGCGCGGCTGACCGGGCTGCTCACCGTGGCCGTCGCCCCGCACGCGGACGGCGACCGCGAGCGGGCGTGGCGGGTGTGGCGGCGGGACCGCAACGACCACCCCAGCCCCAACGCCGGCCAGTGCGAGGCGGCGATGGCCGGGGCGCTCGGCGTACGACTCGGTGGACGCAACGTCTACTTCGGTCGGTCGGAGGTGCGGCCCTTCCTCGGCGACGGTCCACGTCCCGAAGCACAACACCTCGCCCGCACCGCCCGCATCTCCGGCGCGGTGGGGCTGCTCGCTCTCGCAGTGGCGGCTGCCTATCCGCTGACCGCCGGCCGGCTGGTCTCCGTTGCCGGCCGCCGGGTCCTGCGCACACTGCCACGGGCTGTGCGGCGCGTCGGCGCGCCGGTCGGCGCCCGTCCCGCACCGTCCGGCCCGGTGCGGGACGGGCGGGCCGGTGTTTCGCCTGCCGCCATCGTCGGCAGGGCGGCGGCCGGGCGCGGGTGGCGGCGATGAGTGGCGGGCTGCTGGTGGCCGGCACCACCTCCGACGCCGGCAAGAGTGTCCTCACCGCGGGAATCTGCCGCTGGTTGCACCGGCAGGGCGTGAAGGTGGCGCCGTTCAAGGCGCAGAACATGTCCAACAACTCGGCGGTGGTCGTCGGCCCGGACGGGCGGGGCGGTGAGATCGGCCGGGCCCAGGCGATGCAGGCCGCCGCCTGCGGGCTCGCCCCCGACCTGCGCTTCAATCCGGTGCTGCTGAAACCGGGCAGCGATCTGGCCAGCCAGGTGGTGCTGCTCGGCGAGGCGGTCGACACCGTCACCGCGGGCACCTTCCGCGAGCTGCGGCCCCGGCTGGCGGAGACCGCCTACGCGGCCCTCGCCGAGTTGCGAGCCGCGTACGACGTGGTCATCTGCGAGGGCGCCGGCAGCCCGGCCGAGATCAACCTGCGTGCCGGTGACTACGTGAACATGGGGCTCGCCCGACACACCGGTTGGCCCGCCATCGTGGTCGGCGACATCGATCGCGGTGGCGTGTTCGCCTCCATGTTCGGCACGGTGGCGCTACTGGACCCGGCCGACCAGGCGTTGATCTCCGGCTTTGTGATCAACAAGTTCCGGGGCGACCTCGGTCTGCTCCGCCCCGGGCTGGACATGCTGCACCGGGTCACCGGCCGCCCGACGTACGGGGTGCTGCCCTGGTCGCTCGACCTCTGGCTGGACGCCGAGGACTCGCTCGCGTACGGCCAGGTGCTCGGTCGACCGGCCGCCCCGCACGGCACCGAATGGCTCGACGTGGCCGTGGTACGGCTGCCCCGGATCAGCAACGCCACCGACGTCGAGGCCCTCGCCACCGAGCCCGGCGTGCGGGTACGGCTCACCGTGGAGCCGGCCGAACTGGCCGCCGCCGACCTGGTCGTCCTGCCCGGCTCCAAGTCGACAGTGGCGGACCTCGCCTGGCTGCGCGAGACCGGTCTTGCCGACGCGGTGCTGGCCCACGCCGCAGCCGGAAAGCCGCTGCTCGGCATCTGCGGCGGTTTTCAGATGCTGGCCCGGTCGATCCACGACCCGGTGGAGAGCCGACTGGGCACCGTCCCCGGCCTCGGCGTGCTCCCGTTGGAGATCGGTTTCGAGCAGCGAAAGACCGTCCGGCAGTCGGTCGGCGCCGTGGGGCCCGGCCTGCCGGTACGCGGGTACGAGATCCATCACGGGTACGTGTCGTCGGCCGACCCGGCGGTCGCCCCGCTGATCACCTGCGCCGACGGCAGCGGCGAGGGAATGGTGCTCGGCGCGGTGACCGGCACCCACTGGCACGGCGCCTTCGAGTCCGACGGGTTCCGTCGCCAATTCCTCACCGAGGCGGCTCGGCTCGCCGGGCGCCACGGATTCCGGGTCGCCGCCGACACATCCTTCGCGGCGGCGCGGGAACGCTCGCTGGACGTGCTCGGCGACCTCGTCGAGGAGCACCTGGACACCGACGCGCTCTGGCGTCTCATCGAGACCGGCCCGCCCCCGGGCCTCCCGTTCATACCGCCGGGCGCCCCGCCCGGATAGGAGCGGACGCGGCGGCGGCGAGACAGGTCAGGGGCGTACGTCGGCGGGGTGCTCGGAGAGGGGCAGGCCGGCGGAGATCCAGCCCTGGACGCCGCCGATCATGTCGGTCGCCCGCCGCAGCCCCAGCGCCTGCAAGCTCGCCGCCGCGAGACTGGAGCTGTAGCCGTGCCGGCACACCACCACGATCTCCCGGTCGTAGCCGGTGGCCTCCGGGATGCGCCAGGGGCTCGCCGGGTCGAGCCGCCACTCCAGCACCGTCCGATCGACGACTATCGCGCCGGGCAGGTCGCCCTGCTCCCGGCGATGGCGTTCGGTGCGGGTGTCGATCAGCAGCGCACCGCCACGCACCGCCTCGACGGTCTCGTGCGGGGTCAACCGTTGCAGCCCGGAGCGGGCCTGTTCCAGCAGGGCCTCGACGCCGGGGCTCATCACGTCACGGAGCACCTCCCGATCATGCCCAGCCACAGGATGCCCCGCCGGGCGAACAGATCGGCGCCAACCGGCGGGTGACGTGATTCCCCCGGACGTGACAGGTGGTCGCCGATCCGGTACTCCGAACGGGGACGCGACCGGCCGGGAGCGTGCACACGGACCATTACTGCCCGCGATGTAGCGGAGCGTTACTGGCCGCCGAGTGCAGTGCTTGCCCCTTCCGATGCTTTGCTCTGCACCCGCGGACGCACCACCGCCGTGAACTGCTGAAACGCGGGATGGTTGCCGAGGGGGTTTTCGAGCCGGAGTGACGAAGCGTGTTCGGTGCGTATTGGGGTGCAGAGCAAAGGGAGCGAGGAGGGGTGCCGGCTGCGGCCCGCACAGTGACGTCGCGTGACGACTGGCGGCCGAACTGATGCGGGTCGGCCGCCAACCCGCGTCAGCCCACGCGCCAACCCACGCCAACCCGCGTCAGCCCGCCGGGAGCCCACCGGGAGCCCGAACCCGCCCCGCATACTGGCGCGGTGCCGCGCATCCGACCCGCCCACCCGCGCCGGTGGACCGCGCACTCGGGTACGCCGGCATGACGCCGGTTGCGGTCGTCGAGGCGTACGCCGAACTGGCCCGGCGGGTGCTCGCCGGTCCGGCGCGACTGGGGCGTACCCGGATGGTGGCGATCGACGGGCCGAGTGGCGCGGGCAAGAGCCGGTTCGCGGCGCACCTCGCGGACGCCCTCACCGCACTGCACGGTGATGCCCGGCCGCCCGTGGTGCACACCGACGACCTGCTCGACGGCTGGGACGATCAGCTCACCTTCTGGACCCGGCTCGAGGCGCGGGTGCTGGCGCCGCTGCGCGCCGGTAGGGCGGGCGCGTACCACCGGTACAGCTGGGTCCGGCGCAGCTTCCTGCCCGACGCGGTGCCGGTGCCGGTCGGCCCGGTGCTGATCGTCGAGGGGGTGAGCGCGGCACGGGCGGCGGCACGGCCGGAGCTGACCCTGGCCGTCTTCGTCACCGCGCCGGCGCCGTTGCGGCTGGCCCGTGCGGTCGCTCGGGACGGTCCGGAGATCCTGCCCGAGCTGCGTCGCTGGCACGCCGGCGAGTCGGCGCACTTCGCCGCCGACGGTACGGCCGAGCACGCCGACCTGGTGGTCGACGGCGCGCCGGGGCTGCCGCACGATCGCACCCGCTACTACGTTCGGCTCGGCTGACCGGGCCGGCCCGGCCGCGCCGACGGCGCCGGCCACCGGCCCGGCCGAGCCGACGGCGCCGGCCACCGGCTTCGCGGCCCAGGCGGCAGGCCGCCGTAAGGCCGGAATACGATGCCGGTCATGACCACACCGATCATGTCCGAGTCCGAGGTGCGGGCCGCCGTCGAGCGGGAGCTGCCCGGCGTCCGCGCCGACCTGGAACGCCTCGTCCGCATCCCCGGCATCGCGTTCGACGGCTTCGACCACTCGCACGTGGAGCGCTCCGCCGAGGCGGTGGCCGAGCTGCTGCGCGGCTGCGGCCTGGACGTGAAGATCGCACGTTCCGGCGGGCAGCCGGCGGTGATCGGGAAGAAGGCGGCCCCGCCCGGCGCGCCGACTGTGCTCCTCTACGCGCACCACGACGTGCAGCCGGTCGGCGACCTCTCACTGTGGGAGTCGGACCCGTTCGAGCCGGTCGAGCGGGACGGCCGGCTCTACGGCCGGGGCGCGGCGGACGACAAGGCCGGCATCATGGCGCACGTGGCGGCGCTGCGCGCGTACGGTGACCGCCTTCCGGTCGGCGTGGTCCTGTTCATCGAGGGCGAGGAGGAGTACGGCTCCGACTCGCTGGAGCGGCTGCTCGAGGAGCACCGCGACGAGATCGCCTCGGACGTCATCGTGATCGCCGACTCCGGCAACTGGGACGTCGGCGTACCGGCGCTGACCACCTCGCTGCGCGGCATCGTGAACTGCTTCGTCGAGGTGCGGACGCTGGGGCAGGCCGTGCACAGCGGCATGTTCGGCGGACCGGTCCCGGACGCGCTGACCACCCTGGTGCGGCTGCTCGCCACGCTGCACACCGACGCCGGTGACGTCGCCGTCGAGGGGCTGGTCGGCCACGAGGGCGCGACGGTCGACTACCCGGAGGACCGGATCCGCGCCGAGGCCGGCGTCGTCGAGGGCGTGGAGTTCATCGGCACCGGCCGGCTCACCGACCGGCTCTGGACCAAGCCGGCCCTGTCCGTGCTCGGCATCGACGCGCCGGCCACCGGGGAGGCGCCGAACGCGTTGGTGCCGTCCGCGAAGGCCAAGCTCAGCGTCCGGCTCGCGCCCGGCGACGACCGGAAGCGGGCGTACGAGGCGGTCCGCACCCACCTGGAGAAGCACGCGCCCTGGGGCGCCCAGGTGACGGTCACCTTCGAACACGACGGGGACCCGTGCGTGATCGACGCGACCGGGCCGATGTTCGATGCCGCTCGGTCGGCCTTCCGCGAAGCCTGGGACGGTACCGACCCGGTCGACATCGGTGTGGGCGGCTCGATCCCGTTCATCGCCACGTTCCAGGAGATGTTCCCTCAGGCCGCGATCCTGGTGACCGGTGTGGAGGACCCGCACGCCCGGGCGCACGGGCCGAACGAGAGCCTGCACCTGGGCGAGTTCGCCCGGGTCTGCCTCGCCGAGGCGCTGCTGCTCGGCAAGGTCGCGGAGGCGGCCCGAAGCTAGGGCGTGCGTCGAAACCGTAACGGCGCGGTCGATTCTGGACTTTACGGCGTGTCGCACGCGCAACTGGTATAGCCTTTCGAACATGAGTACGAACGAGGTGATGGCCCGGTTGCAGGCCGCCGTCAGCGCTCTGGGGGACGTCGACGTCTCCGCGTGGCCCGAGGACACGCTCAAGGAACAGCTCGGTGAGCTCTCCGCAGCTCTGGTCGCACTCGACTCGATGCTCACCCGGGTCGCCGATGAGGTCCGCGCGCGTGGGCTCCGGATCGAGGAGCCCGTCCCGGCCTGACCACGCGGCTCCGCCGGCACCGGGGCGCCGCCCGCCCCGGCCGGCGGGGCCGCGGGTGGTTCGTCAGCTCCCGGGCACGGCAATGCCCGGGTGGTGTCGGAGGTGGCTGGCAGGATGAACCCGTGCGGTTCCTCGATCTGGCAGCCACCTCCGCCGCCGTGGCCGCCACCAGCGGCCGGCGGGCCAAGGTGGAGCTGCTGGCCGGCGCGCTGCGGGCGCTCGACCCGCCCGAGGTGCCGGCGGGCGCCGGTTGGCTCGCCGGCGAACTGCGGCAGCGCCAGACCGGTGTGGGCTACGCGAGCCTTCGCGACCTCCCGCCGCCCGCCGCCGAACCGACGTTGACGGTGGCCGCCGTCGACGCGGAGATCGACCGGATCGCGGCGGTGCACGGCCCCGGTTCGCAGGCCCGCCGCCGGGCGCTGCTCGGTGCGCTCTACGCCGCGGCCACGGCCGAGGAGCAACGCCTGCTGACCGGTCTGTTCAGCGGCGAACTGCGCCAGGGTGCCCAGGCCGGGCTGCTCGCGGACGCGATCGCCCGGGCCGCCGAGGTGCCGGTGACGGCCGTCCGCAGGGCTCTGCTGCTCTCCGGTGACCTGCGCACGGTCGCGGTGGCCGCGCTCGACGGGGGCGCTGCGGCGCTGGCCGGGTTCGGTCTCCAGGTGGGGCGCCCGCTGGCCCCGATGCTGGCGCAGAGCGCGCCCTCGGTCGACGAGGCGCTCACCGCGACCGGCACGCCCGCGGTGGTCGACGTCAAGCTCGACGGCATCAGGATCCAGGTTCACCGTTCCGGCGAGGACATCGCCGTGTTCACGCGCAGCCTCGACGAGATCACCTCCCGGGTGCCGGAGGTGGTGGCCGCGGTGCGCGCCCTGCCGGCCCGGGAGCTGGTCCTCGACGGCGAGGCGATCGGGCTCGACGAGGCCGGGCGGCCCCTGCCGTTCCAGCAGACCTCGAGCCGCGCCGCCCGGCGCACCACACCGAGCACCTCCGGCCGTACACCGGTCGCCCCCGCGGTACTCGCCGCAGCCGAGACCACCGGCCAGGCGGTGCTGACGCCGTACTTCTTCGACCTGCTGCACCTCGACGGCGACGATCTGATCGACCTGCCCGGCCGGGACCGCTGGGCCGCGCTGGCCGGTGCGGTCGACGAGTCGCTGCTGGTGGGCCGGGTGCTGGTCGACGACGCGGAACAGGCGGGCGCGGCGTTCGCGGCGGCGATCGAAGCCGGCCAGGAGGGGGTGGTGGTCAAGGCGCCGGACGCTCCCTACGACGCCGGCCGGCGCGGCGCCGCGTGGGTCAAGGTCAAGCCCCGGCACACGCTCGACCTGGTGGTGCTCGCCGTCGAATGGGGCAGCGGCCGGCGCCAGGGCTGGCTGTCCAACCTCCACCTGGGGGCCCGCGACCCGCGCACCGGTGAGTTCGTGATGCTCGGCAAGACGTTCAAGGGACTCACCGACGAGTTGCTGCGCTGGCAGACCGAGCGGTTCCTCGACCTGGCCGTGGAGAAGGGCGACTGGGTGGTTCGCGTTCGCCCCGAGCAGGTCGTCGAGGTCGCCTTCGACGGGGTGCAGACCAGCTCCCGCTACCCGGGTGGGATGGCGCTGCGCTTCGCCCGGGTGGTGCGCTACCGCACGGACAAGACGGCCGCCGAGGCGGACACCATCGACGCGGTCCGGGCGATCCACGCCGGTCGCCCCACCGCCTGAGCATCGGGGCCTGCGCCCGCCGGCGCGCCGAGCGCGGGCCTGCCCTCAGACCGGGGTGCTCGGCACCGGCTCGGCGGCCCGGTCGACCGGCCGTTTGTCGAGGCCGGCGGCCCTCCGAGCCTCCCGGCGAGCCGCCCAGCCGTAGGCGAACAGCGTCATCACGGCGAAGAGCCACCACTGCACGATGTAGCCGAGGTTCTGCCAGTTGTTGGTGTGCCCCACCGGTACCGCGATGAAGGTCCGGTCGGCCTGCGGGGTCTGCTCGTCCAGCAGCACGTACGCGCCGTAGACCGGGTACGGCAACTCGTGGGCCAGTCGCGGGACGGCGATCCGGCGGGTCTCCAACCGCCCGTCGAGCCGTTCGACCGCGCCGGGACGGCTCTCACTCTCGTGCACCCGGCCGACCACCGTCACGTCGCCGGTGGGGGCGGCGGGCACCTCGGGCCGTGCGGTCGCCCCGCCCGGCGCCGGCGGGATCCAGCCCCGGTCCACCAGCACCGCGCTGCCGTCGGGCAGTACGAGCGGCGTGAGCACCTCGAACCCGACCCGGCTGTCCACCGTGCGACCGCGGACCAGCACCGTGTTCGTCGCGTCGTACCGGCCGGTGACGGTGACCCGGGTGTAGACCTTCTCCTCGGCCGGAGCGGGACCGGCCGTGCCCGCTCCGCCCGTGGGGGCGGGCAGCGCGTCGCGCAACGGCGCCGGGGTCATCCGCTGGCCCGCGTCGATCCGCTCGTTGATCTCGGTGCGTCCCCGGTAGCGGTCCAGCTGCCAGTTACCCAGGAACACCATCACCACGGCGGCGACCAGGGCCAGCGCCAGGTAGCCGAGCCAGCGCGGAGTCAGCAGGAACCGGTACACAGCCACGAGGCTACCCGTATGACCGGCACCACTGCCCGCGATGGTCCGGCTGCGGGGCGCGACAGGTCCGTTGCGTGTCGCTCTTCCATCGGTGTGGGCCGGTATCGTCACCGGGCGAACCGCTCCCACGGGCCCGCAGCCGCGTACCCGCCGCACGCGAGGAGTCGATGATGACCGTCGTGCCGCGCCTGGTGCTCAGCGCGCCGTCCTCCGGGCACGGCAGGAACGCGCTGACGATCGGGTTGCTCGCCGCGCTCGCCGACCGCGATGTCAAGGTCGCCGGGTTCAAGGTCGGGCCGGACCGGGTCGACGCCGCCTACCTCGGGCTCGCCGCCGGCCGTCCCGGCCGTACCCTCGACCCCCTGCTGGTCGGTGCCGACCGGCTCGCTCCGCTTGTCGCACACGGCGCCGTGGGCGCCGAGCTCGCTGTGGTCCAGGGCAGCATGGGGCTGTACGACAGCGTCACCGGTCGCCCCGACCAGGACTCCACCGCCGCGGTGGCGACCGCGCTGCGCAGCCCGGTGGTGCTGGTCGTCGACGTCGCGGCGATGGGGCAGTCGGTGGCCGCCCTGGTGCACGGCTTCCGGTCGTACGACGAGCAGCTCTGGCTCGGCGGTGTGATCCTCACCGGGGTGGCCTCCTCCCGACACGACGCGATGCTGCGTGAAGCGCTCGACGACGCCGGGGTGCCCGTCTACGGGGCGTTGCGCCGCCACGACCTGCCCGCGGTGCTGCCCGACCGGCGGCACGGGGTGGTGCCGGCGATCGACGGCTCCGGCGAGGCGAGCCGGGCGGTACGCCGCCTGGGGGAGGCGGTCGCCGCGACCGTGGACCTGGGGCGGCTGCTCGGGCTGGCCCGCTCCGCCCCACCCCTGCCCGCCGTGGCCTGGTCACCCCAGGACGCGCTGGCCGCTCCGGCGGCCCCGGCGGATCCCCCGGTGGTCGCGCTGGCCGGGGCCCCGGGCGGCAGCTACAGCACGCCGGAGACCGCCGAGCTGTTGCGGGCGGCCGGCGCCCAGGTGGTGATGCTCGACCCGCTGCGCGACGAGGCGCTCCCGCCGGGCACCCGCGCGCTGATCGTCGGCGGGGCGCTCCCCGAGTCGTACGCCGAACAGCTGTCGGCGAACCGGCGCCTCTGCATCGCGGTCGCCGAGCTGGCCCGTACCGGCCGGCCGGTCATCGCCGAGGGGGCCGGCATGCTCTGGCTGGCGCGGGAGCTCGACGGGTTGCCGATGTGCGGGGTGCTGGACGCCGTCGGCGCGAGCCGGGACGGCCTGGTCGTCGGCTACCGGACGGCGACGGCCCGTACCACGAGCGTGGTCGCCTCGGAGGGCGCGGTGCTCGTCGGGCACAAGGAGCACCGGGCGGTGCTCAGTCCGCGGGCCGGCCAGCGCCCGGCGTGGAGCTGGGAGGGCGGCTCGGCGGAGGGCTTCGTCTGGCGTAACGTGCACGCCTCGCAGCTCGCCCTGCACTGGGCGGGCCATCCGGAGATCGCCACCCGGCTGGTGGCCGCGGCGGCGGCAGAGCCGGCCCCCGCGGCGGTGCCGGCATGATCGGTCAGGTCGCGGTCCGCCGTTTCCCGGCGCTCACCGTCTCCACGCCCCGCACCGAGGTGCGGCAGCTGAGGGACGTGGACGCGGCGGCGGCCGGGGAGATCTTCGCCGACAAGTTGACCCGGCGCTGGCTGCCGCTGGCCGACGACTCCGGCCCGATCGACGGGCTCGCCTGGTGCACGGACCTGGCCCGGCAGCGCCGGGACAGCGGCGACGGCGACCACTACGGGGTGATCCGCCGGGAGGACGCCCAGCTGGTCGGCTGCCTCTGGACCCGGCGTAGCGACTGGGGTGCCCGGCTCACCGAGATCTCGTACGCGATGGCGCCGCAGGCGCGTGGCTTCGGGCTGGCTGTCGAGGCGGTGGACGCGGTGGCCATCGCGCTGATCCTGGAGCACGGCTTCCAACGGATCGAACTGCGGGTCGCGCCCGGCAACACCCCGTCCCGGCGGGTGGCCGAGAAGGCCGGCTTCAGCTACGAGGGCCTGCTCCGCAACGCCGGCTACGTCCGTGGCGCCCGGACCGACCTGGAACTCTGGTCCTTCGTAGCCGCCGACCTCCACTGACCCCACCTCCACCCCCGGGATTCCGCCGGTGATCAAGAAGTTCGCGTCAGGACGTGGCTGGTTCGTGACGCGAACCTCTTGATCAACCGATTCGTGTGGGCCGGAGGGCCGGGTCTGGGGCGGGGCCGGGTGGGTGAGTGGGTCAGCCGACGATGGCGTCGCTGGGTGGGGTGAACTGGCGGGTGGGTTTGCCCTTCAGTGCGTCCCGCAGGGTCTCCGCGACCGCGTTGACCGGGATCTGCGACTGGCCGTCACCGACCGCGTTGAACGGGTTGTCCGGATCGGAGATGAAGCTCGCCGCCGCCAGCTCCGGCGTGTATCCCACGAACCAGGCCGACCGGGTGCTGTCCGTGGTACCCGTCTTGCCGGCCACCGGCCGTCCGACCGTGCCTCGCACGCTGTCCGCCGTCGACCAGCCACCGCATCCTCCCCGCGCCGGTGTGTCCCCGGTCGGGCAGCGGGCCGCGTCGGTGGCCGCTCGGGCGGCGTCGGGGGTCACCACCTGCCGGCATCGTGGCTTGGCCACTTCCCGGCTGATCCCGGAGGCGGTCGTGTACGTCGCCGGTGTGCCGTCCCGGTTGAAGATGCCCTGCACCGGCATCGCCTCGCAGTACCGGCCGTCCGCCGCGACCGCCGCGTAGGCGTTCGCCATCTCGAGCGGGGTGGCGTCGGAGACGCCCAGGGTGAACGCACCCCACTTCTTCACCTTGGACGGGGAGGCCTGCTCGCGGTCGACGTCGGTACGCCACCGCAGCCCGAGTTGTTCGGCCAGGCGTACCGCCTTGTCCGCGCCGACCCGTTCCTCCAGCCAGACGAAGTACGTGTTGACGGACTTGCCGAAGCCGGACCACATGGTCTGCATGCCGGTCATCGCGCCGCTCGCGTTCGTCGGCGCCCACCCGTCGAAGATCGCCGACTGGTACCGGTGCGGCGCGTTGAACGAGGTGGACAGCGGCATCCCCTCGTTGAGGGCGGCCAGCATCGGGAACATCTTGAACGTGGATCCGGCCTGGTAGCCCGGCAGGTCACCACCGCCGAGCAGCGGCGCCACCGTGTTCGGGTAGTTCGCCTTCACCTTCGGCCCGGCCTCCGGGTTCGAGCTCTGCGGGTTCTCGCTCAGGTCCAGCGAGTACGTCCGGTTCACCGCCATCGCCTTGACCCGTCCGGTTCCCGGTTCGCTGAGCACGATGCCGTTGGCGAACGGGCTGCCGGTGCCGGCTCCGAGGTTCTTCTCGGCCGCCTCCTGGATCTTCGGGTCGATGCTGAGCACGATCCGGTAGCCACCACGGCGCAGCTTGTCCATCCGTTCCAGGCGGTTCTGCCCGAACGCGGGCTGCGAGCTCCACCAGTTCTTCAGGTAGTCGCAGATGAAGCCCCAGCTGTTGAACTTCTCCGGGACGGCGGCGCAGTCGTTCGGCGGGTTGGTCAGCTTCAGCCGGATCGGCTCGGCCTTGGCCGACGCGGCCGCGTCCGGGGAGAGGTAGCCCAGCTGGGACATCCGGTCGAGGACGTAGTTGCGCCGCGCGGTGGCCTCCTTCTGGTCCGAGCTCGCCGGGTCGTACTGGCTCGGCGACTTGACCAGCCCGGCGAGTGTCGCCGCCTCGACCGGGGTGAGGTCCTTCGGGGTCTTGGAGAAGAAGATCTCGCTGGCCGCGTAGATGCCGTACGCGCGGTGCCCGAAGTACGCCGAGTTCAGGTAGCGCTCGATGATTTCTTCCTTGCTGAGTTCCTTCTCCAGGTCCAGCGCCAGCCGCATCTCCTTGATCTTGCGCAGGCTGGTCTGCTGGGTGGCCTCCTGGACCTCCTTGGGCGTCGTCGCGCTGTCCCGCAGCGCCATCCGGACGTACTGCATGGTCAGCGTGGACGCGCCCTGGGACACCCCGCTGGCCTGGGCGTTGGCCACGAAGGCCCGGACGACGCCCTTCGGGTCGACGCCCTTGTGCTGGTAGAAGCGCGAATCCTCGGCGGCCACGATGGCCTGCTGGATGATCGGCGACATGTCCGACAGCTTCGTGTACTGCCGGTACTCCTCGTAGAACATCGTCAGCATGGTCTTGCCGTCCGGCGCGTAGAGGTACGAGGTCTCCGCGGGGAGGGCTTTGGCCAGCAGTCTGGTCTTGCTCTCGGTGGCGTGCGCGGTGGCCTTCGCGCCCAGGCCGGTGACGGCGACGAGGGGATAGGCGAGGGCGGCGATCACGATGCCGGCGATGAGGCCGGCGCGGAGGAGAGGAACGGTACGACCAGCGGCAGCAAGGGGTCGGTTGCTCACACGGTCAAGCTATGACATTTCCGATTCGGAAATGAGAAGAATTCATAAACGCCCACACGATGAACGGGTGGTGACGCGTCCCACGCCGTGATCGGCTGTCCCGCGCGCTGCCTTCCCGGCAGGATCGCGGGCATGCGTGGTCAGCCGAGCGGGACACTCCCGGGCGTCGAAGTCCCATTCCGCGCCGGCGACCCGGCCGGCTCCGACGTCGTCGACCCGGCCGACCTGGCCGTTCACCGCGAGCACGACCTCGGTCACCACGGCGACGTGGAGGTGGGGGAGGGGCTGGTGGACCTCGCGGTCAACGTCCGGCGGGCGCCGCTGCCGCCGTGGCTCGCCGGACCGATCACCGCGTCGCTGGCCGACCTCGCCAGCTACCCGGACTCCGAGCCGGCCCGGGCCGCGGTCGCCGCCCGGCACGACCGCAACCCGGACGAGGTGCTGCTCACCGCCGGCGCCGCCGAGGGATTCGTGCTGATCGCCCAGGCGCTGCGCGGGGTGCACCGTCCGGTGGTGGTGCATCCGCAGTTCACCGAGCCCGAGGCGGCGCTACGGGCGGCCGGGCACCAGGTCGAACGGGTCCTGCTCGACGCCGCCGACGGCTTCCGCCTCGACCCGGCCCGGGTTCCCGCCGACGCCGACCTTGTCATGATCGGCAACCCGACCAATCCCACCTCCGTGCTGCATCCGGCGGGGGACGTCGCCGCGCTGGCCCGGCCGGGGCGGGTGCTGGTGGTCGACGAGGCCTTCGCCGACACGACAGCCAACCCCGACCGGCCCGGCGAGCCCGAGTCCCTCGCCGCCCGCCGGGATCTGCCCGGTCTGCTGGTGGTGCGCAGCCTCACCAAGACCTGGGGACTGGCCGGGCTCCGGATCGGCTACCTGCTCGGCGCGCCGGAGCTGCTGGCCCGGCTCGCCGCCGTACAGCCGCTTTGGCCGGTCTCCTCGCCCGCGCTGGCGGCGGCTGCCGCCTGCGCCGGTCCCGTCGCCGTCGAGGCCGAGCGCGCCATCGCCGCGCAGCTCACCGCCGACCGCGACCACCTGGTCGCCCGTCTCGCCGACCTGCCGGGCGTACGCGTCGCCGGCCGGCCGGCGAGCGCGTTCGTGCTGATCCACCTGCCGGGCGCCGCGGCGGTCCGGACCAGACTGCGCGAGCGTGGTTGGGCGGTACGCCGGGGCGACACCTTCCCCGGTCTCGGGCCCGACTGGCTGCGGGTGGCCGTCCGGGACCGGGCCACCACCGACGCTTTCACCCGGGTACTGGGCGAGATCCTGGAGGCATGATGCTGGAGAGCACGATCGCGGCGATCGAGCCGCTGGACGAGGCCGCCATGGCCGAGGCTCGTGAGCTGCACGGGCGGCTGACGAAGCCGGCCGGTTCACTCGGCGCCCTGGAGGAGCTGTCGGTACGCCTCGCCGGCCTCGCCGGCACCTGTCCGCCCCCGCTGCCCGGCGCTCCCGCTGTGGCGATCTTCGCGGGCGACCACGGCGTGCACGCCCAGGGGGTGAGCCCCTGGCCGCAGGAGGTGACCGCCCAGATGATCGCCAACTTCCTGGCCGGCGGCGCGGTCGTCAACGCGTTCGCCCGGCAGGCGGGCGCCGCGGTCACCGTCGTCGACGTCGGCGTGGCCACCCCGATTCCCGGTGCGCCCGCCGACCCGGTGCCCGGCGGTGCGGCGGTCCCGCTCGACCCGGCCGTGCCCCGGTTGGTAGGTGCCACCGTCCGGCGCGGCACACGGGACTTCACGGTGACCGCCGCCCTGACCCGGGACGAGGCCCGGGCCGGCGTCGAGGAGGGTATCCGGGTCGCCGGCGAGCTGATCGGAGCCGGCGCCGGCATCCTTCTCACCGGCGACATGGGCATCGGGAACACCACCCCGGCCGCCGCTCTGATCGCGGCCTTCACCGGCGCCGACGCGGCCGAGACGACGGGGCGGGGCACCGGCGTGGACGACCCGACGTACCGGCGGAAGGTCGAGGTGGTGCGGACCGCGCTGGACCGGCACCGGCCGGATCCGGCTGACCCGCTGGGCGTGCTGGCCGCGGTCGGTGGCCTGGAGCACGCCGCACTGGCCGGGCTGATCCTCGGCGCCGCCGCGCGGCGGGTCCCGGTGCTGCTGGACGGGGTGATCGCCGGCTCCGCCGCGCTCGCCGCCGCGGCGTTCGCCCCGGACGCGGTGGGCGCGATGGTTGCCGGGCACCGTTCGGCCGAGCCCGGCGCCACGCTCGCGCTGCGGCGACTCGGCCTCGAGCCGCTGATCGACCTCGGGCTGCGCCTCGGCGAGGGCACCGGCGCGCTGCTCGCCCTGCCGGTGGTCACCGGGGCGGTCCGGGTGCTGCACGAGGTGGCCACGTTCGATTCCGCGGGCGTGGCCGAGAAGTGAACGGGCGCAGCGAGCCGGGCCGGCAGTTCGGCGACGTGATCCCTCGCGCCGTGGGGGCGGCGGCGTGAGCGAGGCGCCGTACCCGCTCGGGCTGCGGCTGTCCGGGCTGCGGGTGGTCGTGGTGGGCGGCGGGACGGTCGCCACCCGACGGGTGCCGGCTCTGTTGAACGCCGGCGCGGACGTGCTGCTGGTCGCCCCGGCGCTGACCCCGGCCCTGCGCGCGCAGGTCGACGCCGGCCGGCTGCGCTGGGTGGAGCGCCGGTTCACGCCCGCCGACCTCGACGGGGCCTGGCTGGTCCAGGTCGCGATCGACGACCCGCTCGCCGCGGCCTCGGTCAGCGCCGCCGCTGCGCAGCGGCGAATCTTCTGCGTGCGCGCCGACGACCGGGATGCCGCGACCGCCTGGACACCTGCGGTGACCCGGCACGGTCCGGTGACCGTGGCGGTCTTCGGAGGCGGCGACCCGCGCCGGGCGATGACCGTCCGGGACGCGGTGCGCGACCTGCTGGCGGCGGGGCAGCCACTGTCGACCGACCCGGTGGCGGCCGGGATCCCGGCGAACGTCCCGGGTGGGCGGGTGGCCCTGGTCGGCGCCGGGCCGGGAGATTCTGAGCTGATCACGGTGAAGGGGCTGCGGCTGCTCACCGAGGCGGAGGTGGTGGTCGCCGACCGGTTGGTGCCCGGGTTGCTCTTGGACGAGCTGCGGGCCGACGTGGAGCTGGTCGACGCCTCCAAGATCCCGTACGGGCCGGCCCGTACCCAGGAGGAGATCAACCGGATCATCGTCGACCGGGCGTTGGCGGGGCGGTTCGTCGTACGGCTCAAGGGCGGCGACCCGTACGTCTTCGGCCGGGGTGGTGAGGAGCTGCTGGCGTGTGCGGCGGCCGGCGTGCCGGTGACCGTGGTGCCGGGGGTGACCAGTGCGGTCGCGGTGCCCGCGGTGGCCGGCGTGCCGGTCACCCACCGGGCGGTGGCCCACGAGTTCACGGTGGTGTCCGGGCATGTGGCGCCGAACTCGCCGGCCTCGCTGGTGCGCTGGGACGCGCTCGCCGCGCTCCGCGGCACCCTGGTGATCCTGATGGGGTTGAAGAACCTGGCCGCGATCGCCGCGACCCTGGTCGCGCACGGCCGCCCCGCGCGGACCCCCGTCGCCGTCGTGCAGGAGGGCACCACGGGCGCGCAGCGGACGATCCGCTCGACCCTCGACGCGGTCGCCGCCGACGTCACGGCCGCCGACCTGCGTCCACCCGCCGTGGTGGTCATCGGCGACGTGGTGACAGCCCTGACCCTCTGACCCCGCAACGGCGGCCGGAGGACGTGTCCTCCGGCCGCCGCCTGGTGCTCGGGTTACTGCTTGAGCATGTTGTCCAGCAGCAGGGCGCAGCGGATCAGCCCGAGGTGGCTGTACGCCTGCGGGTGGTTGCCCAGACCACGCTCGGCGAGCGGGTCGTACTGCTCGGGGAGCAGACCCGTCGGCCCGGCGGTGTCGATCATCTGGGTGAAGAGTTCCTCGGCATCGGTGCGCCGACCGGTGCGCAGGTACGCCTCGATGAGCCACGCCGTGCAGATGTGGAAGCCGCCCTCCCGGCCGGGCAGGCCGTCGTCCCAGTGGTAGCGGTAGACCACCGGGCCGCTGCGCAGGTCGGCCTCGATCTTGAGCACGGTGGACAGGAAACGCGGGTCGTCGCCGGGGAGCAGGCCGGAGAGGCCGATCCAGAGCGAGGAGGCGTCCATGTCCTCGTCGCCGTACGCGACGCTGTACGCCTCGGCGTGCTCGTGCCAGCCGTACTCCAGCACGTTGGCGGCGATCCGGTCGCGCAGGTCCACCCACTCCGGGCGGTCCTCGCCGCCGTGCTGCCGTACGACGTGCAGCGCCCGGTCCACGGTCATCCAGCACATCACCTTCGAGAAGATGTGGTGCCGCGGTGGGAGGCGGGCCTCCCAGATGCCGTGGTCGGGCTCGTGCCAGCGGCGGCTGACCGCCTCGACCATCGACTCCAGCACCCGCCACTCCGTCTCCCGGACCGAGCCGCGCAGGTCGGCCACGGCGGCGATCAGATCGGCGACCGGCCCGAAGACGTCGAGCTGGAGCTGGTGGTTGGCGAGGTTGCCGACGCGTACCGGCCGGGAGCCGGCGTAGCCGGGCAGGGTCTCGATGACCGCCTCGGCGCCCAGCTCGTACCCGTCCACGGTGTAGAGCGGGTGCAGTCGCTCGGGGTGCCCGCCGGTGCGTTCGACGACTCCGTCGATCCAGCGCAGCAACCCCTCGGCCTCCTCGGTCGAGCCGAGGTCGACCAGCGACCGGGCGCTCAGCGCCGCGTCCCGCAGCCAGCAGTAGCGGTAGTCCCAGTTGCGTACGCCGCCCAGCTCCTCGGGGAGCGAGGTGGTCGCGGCGGCCAGGATCGAGCCGCTGGGCTGGTGGCAGAGACCGCGCAACGTGAGGGCGCTGCGGACGACGAGGTCACGGGCGGTGCTGGGCAGCCGGAGCGTGGACACCCAGTCCTTCCACGGCTGCTCGGCCGCGGCCTGCCGCTCGTGGATCGACAGCCGGTGGTGCTCCAGGCTCTGCGTGCCGAAGCGCATCTCCAGCACGACCTGCCCGCCGGTGGCGCGGAGGTCGACGACCGCCTTGGCGCTCTCGTAGACGCCGTCGCTGGTGATCTCCCACTCGACGCCGGGGGAGTAGAGCGCGATCGGCTCGTTGGAGCCGAGCACCAGCAGGCCGTCGTCGAGCGGTTGCAGCTGCACGGCCACCTGGCCGAACTCGGGCCGGGGCGCGAACTCGATCCGTGCCCGCGCGGTGCCGCTGAGCACCCGGATCAGCGTCGAGTCGCCACCCATGACGGCTGGTCCGTCCGGCGTGGTCTCGCTGGCGGGCGTGTCCAGCCAGTCGGTGACGGTCAGGCCCGACCAGCGGGTCTCCACGGTCATGGTGCCGGGACGGTAGCGCTGGCCGAGCGGGATGCCGCCCCGCTCCGGTGAGACGGTGAAGTGTCCGGCGGGGCTGCCACCGACCAGGTCGGCGAAGATCGCCGCCGAGTCCGGCTTCGGGTGGCAGAGCCAGGTGATCTTCGCCTCCGGCGTGACCAGCCCGACGGTACGGCCGTTGGCCAGCATCGAGTGCCGCTCGATCGGCACCGCCCGCTCGCCGAAGAGCCAGTGCCGGCGGGTCTCCAGCAGCAGGCCGAGCGCACGGGCGGCCTCGATCGGCTCGGCCACCCGGTACTGGGCCTGGGTGTCGCCGGGGCCGATCTTGATGCCGACGTCCGGGCCGTGCAGGTTGCCGAACGCGTTCTCGTCGGTGACGTCGTCACCGATGAAGAGGACCGCGCTGGCGGAGAGCTGCGTACGCAGCTGGTCGACCGCGGTGCCCTTGTGGGTGGCGACCACCGAGAGCTCGATGACCTCCTTGCCCTGGGTGACGGTGACGCCGTCCCAGGTCGCGGGGCCGCTGCGGACCGCCTCGATGGCGGCCGCGGCGATCTGCGGGTCCAGCCCGCGGGTGTGCACGGCGACGCTCGCCGGCTTGCGCTCCAGCCGGACGCCCGGATGGGCCGCGGCGATCTCGCGCAGCGCGTTCCGCAGCCGGGTGCGGATCTCGATCAGCTCGGGCGAGAGTCGTTCGACGAAGCCGATGTCGAACTCGGAGCCGTGGCTGCCGACCAGGTGCACCTCGCTGGGCAACCGGGACAACGCGGCCAGGTCACGCAGCGCCCGACCGGAGACCACCGCCACGGTGGTCTGCGGCATCGCGGCCAGCGCGCGGATCGCGGCCACCGATTCGGGCAGGGGTACGGCCTTGCTCGGGTCCTCGACGATCGGCGCCAGGGTGCCGTCGTAGTCACAGGCGATCAGGAGCTGCGGCACCCGGGCGATCCGGCCGATCGCGGTGCGCAGCTCCGGGTCCATGACGTCGGTGGCGACGCCACCGGGCAGAGAGGTGGTCACGCGGCCTCCGCCTCGGGAGCACCGAGCTCGGTGAGGAAGGACTGGGCCCAGTGGCCCACATCGTTGGTACGCAGATGGCGTTGCATCGTCCGCATACGGCGGCGTGCCTCCGGCTTCTCGACATGCACGGCCCGCAGCAGGGCATCCTTGACCGCGTCGGGGTCGTGCGGGTTGCACAGGAACGCCTGGCGCAGCTCGGTCGCTGCCCCGGCGAACTCGCTGAGCACGAGGGCTCCGCCCTGGTCGGCGCGCGATGCCACGTACTCCTTGGCCACCAGATTCATCCCGTCTCGCAGCGGGGTCACCATCATGACGTCGGCAGCGACGTACATCGCGGCGAGTTCGCTGCGACTGTACGACTGATGGAGATAATGCACCGCAGGCACACCCACCCTGCCGAATTCGCCATTTATCCGACCAACCTCGCGCTCGACCTTGACGCGGAGGGCCTGGTAGTGCTCGACGCGCTCCCGGCTCGGCGTGGCGACCTGCACCATGACCGCGTCCGGGACGCTCAGCTTCCCGTCGGCCAACAGTTCCCGGAAGGCCTTCAGGCGCAGTTCGATGCCCTTGGTGTAGTCCAGCCGGTCCACGCCCAGGATGATCGTCCGGGGGTTGCCGAGCTCCTCCCGGATCTCCTTGGCCCGGGCCTGGACCGCCGGGTCGGCGGCCATCCGCTCCATCTCGCGCGTGTCGATCGAGATGGGGAACGCGCCGGCCTTCACCTGCCGGCCGTCGACCTGGATCATCTGGCCCTCGTAGCGCAGCCCGAGCAGGTGCCGGGCCAGCCGGACGAAGTTCTGGGCGGCCAGCCGCTGCTGGAATCCGACCAGGTCGGCGCCGAGCAGCCCGCGCAGGATCTCGGTGCGGAACGGCATCTGCATGAACAGTTCGATGGGCGGGAACGGGATGTGCAGGAAGAAACCGATGCGCAGATCCGGCCGCAGCTCGCGGAGCATCGCGGGGACGAGCTGGAGCTGGTAGTCCTGCACCCAGACCGTGGCGCCCTCGGCCGCCACGTCCGCCGCGGCCTCCGCGAACCGGGCGTTGACCAGGCGGTACGTCTCCCGCCAGCGACGCTTGTAGACAGGCGTCTCCACGGCGTCGTGGTAGAGCGGCCAGATCGTCGCGTTGGACTGGCCCTCGTAGTAGCGCTCGAGCTCCTCGGCGCTCAGCGGCACCGGGTGCAGGTGGATGCCCTCCAGGTCGAACGGCTCCGGGGCGGCGCCGGTGCCGCCGGCCCAGCCGACCCAGGTGCCCTGGTGCTCGGCCAGGACGGGGTGCAGGGCGGTCACCAGCCCACCCGGGCTGCGCCGCCACTGCCGCCCCTCGGGTGTGCTCACCTCGTCGACCGGCAGGCGGTTCGCCACTACGACAAAGGAGCTGCGGACGGTCACGTTCGGCCACCTCCGGTGCTGGGCGGATCAACCGCATGGGCGTACTGAGCGTAGCTGCGAGGTCTGGGAGACCGTGCCGGAGTTCCCTACCCTCGCCACGCTCGCCGAATCCCGTCGGTGATCTTGCCAACAGCCACGCTCCCGCCCGACGCCGGGGCGGCCGTCGGGCCGGAGCAGGCGCGACGCGGCGGTACGCCCGGGCGGGGTGATGTGGGCGCGGCGTCGGATACCTGTCAGGATTGACGATGGCGTGCGTGCGGCCGGCCCGGCCGGCGGCTGCGGCGGCATCCGCCGCCCGTGCCCTCGCCCGCCGGCTCCCAGTCGAAACCTACGGAGGTAGTCCGCACCGTGGCCCAGTTCATCTACGTCCTGGAAAAGGCGCGCAAGGCGCACGGCGACAAGGTCGTGCTGGACAACGTGACGCTGAACTTCCTGCCGGGGGCCAAGATCGGTGTGGTCGGGCCGAACGGCGCCGGTAAGTCCAGCCTCCTCAAGATCATGGCAGGGCTCGACAAGCCGAGCAACGGCGAGGCGCGGCTGATGCCCGGCTTCACCGTCGGCATGCTCGCCCAGGAGCCCCCGCTCAACGACGCCAAGACCGTCCTCGGCAACGTCGAGGAGGCGGTCGCCGAGACCAAGGCCAAGCTGGAGCGGTTCAACAAGATCGCCGAGCAGATGGCCACCGACTACTCCGACGAGCTGATGGAGGAGATGGGTCGGCTCCAGGAGGAGCTGGACCACGCCGACGCGTGGGACATCGACTCCAAGCTCGAACTGGCGATGGACGCGCTGCGCTGCCCGCCGCCGGACGCCGACGTGACCCAGCTCTCCGGTGGTGAGCGCCGCCGGGTGGCGCTCTGCAAGCTGCTGCTCGAGGCGCCCGACCTGCTGCTGCTCGACGAGCCCACCAACCACCTGGACGCGGAGAGCGTCCAGTGGCTGGAGCAGCACCTGGCCAAGTACGCCGGCACCGTGATCGCCATCACCCACGACCGGTACTTCCTGGACAACGTGGCCAACTGGATCCTCGAGCTGGACCGCGGCCGGGCCTACCCGTACGAGGGCAACTACTCCACCTACCTGGAGAAGAAGGCCGCCCGGCTGGCCGTCGAGGGTCGCCGCGACGCCAAGATGAAGAAGCGCCTCTCCGAGGAGCTGGAGTGGGTCCGCTCCAACGCCAAGGCCCGGCAGACCAAGTCCAAGGCCCGCCTGGACCGCTACGACGAGATGGCCGCCGAGGCGGAGAAGACCCGGAAGCTGGACTTCGAGGAGATCCAGATCCCGCCGGGCCCGCGCCTGGGCAGCACGGTCATCGAGGCGCACACCCTCAGCAAGGGCTTCGGTGACCGGCTGCTGATCGACAACCTGTCGTTCTCGCTGCCGCGCAACGGCATCGTCGGCATCATCGGCCCCAACGGCGTCGGCAAGACCACCCTGTTCAAGACCATCGTCGGGCTGGAGCAGCCGACCGGCGGCGACGTCAACGTCGGCCCCACCGTCTCGCTGTCGTACGTCGACCAGAACCGGCAGGGCCTCGACGGCGACAAGACCGTCTGGGAGGTCGTCTCCGACGGGCTGGACCACCTCATGGTGGGCAAGGTCGAGATGCCGTCCCGGGCGTACATCGCCGCGTTCGGCTTCAAGGGTCCGGACCAGCAGAAGCCGACCAAGGTGCTCTCCGGCGGTGAGCGGAACCGGCTCAACCTGGCGCTGACGCTGAAGATCGGCGGCAACGTGATCCTGCTCGACGAGCCGACGAACGACCTGGACGTGGAGACCCTCTCCAGCCTGGAGAACGCGCTGCTGGAGTTCCCCGGCTGCGCAGTGGTCATCTCGCACGACCGGATGTTCCTCGACCGGGTCGCCACGCACATCCTGGCCTGGGAGGGCGACGACCAGAACCCGGCAAAGTGGTTCTGGTTCGAGGGCAACTTCGAGGCGTACGAGAAGAACAAGATCGACCGGCTCGGGGCCGAGGCGGCGCGGCCGCACCGGGTGACGTACCGCAAGCTGACGCGCGACTGAGCATGGCCGACCGGTTCGTCTACCACTGCGCCCTGCGCTGGTCAGATCTCGACGCCTACGGGCACGTCAACAACTCGCGCTTCCTCACCCTGTACGAGGAGGCACGGGTGGCGTTGATGTTCGCCGGTGCCCGGGCGTGGGGGGTGGACTCGTTCGCGGCGGGTGTGGTGATTCGCCGGCACGAGGTGGACTACCTGCGCCCGGTCGACTACTCCCTCGACCGGGGCACCGCCGAGGCCGCGCCGACCGTACGTATCGAGCTGTGGGTGGAGGAGATCCGGCCCTCGCGGTTCACCGTCGCGTACGAGCTCTACGACGGCGAGGTGCTGGCCGGCCGGGCCCGCTCGGTGTTGGTGCCGTTCGACCTGAGCCGGCAGGTGCCGCGCCGGATCACCGAGCGGGAGCGGGAGTTCCTGCTGAACCATGCCCCGTCGGGCGGGTCCGCATGACCCGCCCGGAGGCGGCGGCCGGGGTCGGTGCGGCGCACGGCACTCCGCCGGAACGGGCCGCGGCGCCGAACGGCGGTCACGGCATCGCCGGGGTGACCGACGCCGAGGCGTTCCTGGCCCGGTTGGTCCGGCTGGACCGGTCCGCGCCGGTCCGGCTCCGGCCGGTCGGGACGGACCGGATCGCAATCTGGGCCCGCCTGCCGTGGCAGGTGCTGGTGGTGCGGACCGTCGCCGGTCCGGGCGCCGGCGACGTCGCGGTGGGCGCCGCCGATCTGCTGGCGGAGTTGGAACGCTCCGGCTCGGCGCTGCCACCCCGCCGGGACGCGCAGTGGCGGTGGCCGTTGCCTCCGGCCGCGAGCCGTCCGGTGGAGGTCCTGCCCGCCGATGAGGTGTGGCGGATCGCTCAGGCGGCTGCTGGCACCCTGCGTACGGCGAGCGAGCAGGGCGTGGGCGGCCGAGCGGTGGGGCAACGGGCCCTGCGTGACGCCCTGCTCGACCACGTGGCCGTGGTGGTGACCCCGGAAGACCCGCCCGGCCCGGCCGTGGAGGTGCCGCAGCGACTGGTGCAGGGGCTCGTCCGGATGGGCTTCCTGGGCACGCCGGAGCGGCCCGGACGGGTGGCCGACGTGCAGGTGCGTGCCGTCGGCCGATGGGTCGGACTGGTGGGACCGTACGGAGCCGCTTGGTTGCAGAAGGGCTCGGCTCTTGCCGTGACGTCCCTCACGCCTCGTCCGAACGGATGACCTGCACTCATCCTTCTGGCTTGGTGCGGCCGTTGGGGGGATGCCTCATCCCGGCTGTCCGGGTACCGTCCATCCTCGGATCCAACGCACGGTAGGCGGCTGGATCCGCTGGGGAGTGAGGTGCGCGAGCGATGCCGTGGTGGTCATGGCGCCCCGGTCCCGCCAACGGCGGTGACCCGGAAACTCGAAGCGGGATCACAGTGGAGGGCACCGTCCGGGTCGGACCGCCGGCCCAGCGCCAACCGGGAGACGACTGTAAGCCCAACGACAGACCGGTGCTCGCCGAGATTCCGGCGACCGTCGCACCGGTCACGCTGAGCCGGGTCTGCGACGCGCTCGATCTGCTGGACGTGCGCTATCTGGCCGACGGCGACGGCAACCTGCTCGCCATGTGGGAGCGGCACGCCGTGCTGGTAACCCTCGAAGGTCCGGAGGACGAGATCCTGGTCATGCGGGCCCGTCCACACGCGACGGTTCCACCGGACTGGGCCGACCGGGCCTACCGCGTGGTCAACGAGTGGAACCACACCCGCCGGTTCTGCAAGGCGTACGTGGGCGATCCGACCGAGCGTGGCCAGTTACCCATCTACGCGGAGTTGCAGGTGCCGATGGGCGCCGGGACGCACGACGCGCTCCTGGTCGAGATGCTCGACTGTGGCGCGGCGGTGGCCACGAGCTTCGTGGACTGGCTGCACGACGAGGGTGCCCTGCTCTGAACTCCGAGTCGCCCATCCGGGGGCTCCGGTGGCCGGGCGGCGGCCGGACCGGCTCCGGGACGGGCCCGGGGCGGTCCGCCCTGCGGCCCGGAGCATCCGGTGCGGCGCGGGCCGGTGCCGTGTGCTGCCCCGGCGTGACGGCGTGACGGCGTGACGGCGTGACGGCGTGACGGCCTGACGGCCTGACGGCCGCGCCCGCCAGGGGCGCGGCCGGTGGCTCAGGCCGGGTCCTCCATCACGTTGACCATGAAGTAGGCGGCTCGCTCCAGGTAGTCCCAGAGCGCGGTGGCATGGTCCGCCGGCAGGTCGAGTCGATCGACGGCCCGGCGCATGTGGCGCAGCCAGGCGTCCCGCTCGGCCACCCCGATCCGGAACGGTGCGTGCCGCATCCGCAGCCGAGGGTGTCCCCGCTGCGCGGAGTAGGTGTTCGGGCCACCCCAGTACTGCATGAGGAAGAGGGTCATCCGGTCGGCCGCCGGGCCCAGGTCCTCCTCGGGATACATCGGTCGCAGCAGCGGGTCGGTGGCGATGCCGGCGTAGAACTCGTCCACGAGCTTGCGGAACGTGGGCTCGCCACCGATGGCGTCGAAGAGAGTCTGCGACGGCTGGGAGCGGTCGGATTCGCCTGCGGGGTTCACCGTTCCATCCTGCCAGGCATTCCGCCCACGGCGGCACGGAGGAGACCGCCGCCGCTCTGTGCGCCGGGTCACGGGTGGCGATTCCGAACGCACGGACCCGATCCGGCCGGGCTTCATGTCGGCCGCCCTCAGCCGCGCCGTCGAGCGGCGGCACCCACGGCGCCGCCACCTCGACGGCGGTGACCACAGGCGGGTTCAGGTGACCGCGTGCCGCGCCCGCTCGCCGTCGATGGCATCGCCGTCCGGTAGGTCCGCCCCTGCTCCGTTGCTCCTGCTGCCGGCGGGGGCGGTGGCCGTGGGCACTCCGGCGGATCCGGGTCGAGTGCCGGTGTGTCCGCCCGAGGCGGCCGCGACGGCGGCCTCCACCGTCGGGCGACTCGGCCAGGTCAGAGTGGCCACCAGCATCAACACGACGCCGGCGGCGCTCCACACGCCGACCACGGACGGGAGGTCGAAGCGGTCGGAGAGCGCTCCGGTGACCAGCACCGCCAGCCCCTGGATCACCTGCATCCCGGTAGCCATCACGCCGAAGGCACGGGCGCGGAAGGCGTCCGGCAGGGCCTGGACGAAGAGTCCGTTCGCGGTCGGCAGCATGCCCGCGACCGCGAAACCGCAGGCGGCGGCGAGTAGCGCGACCACCACCGGGGAGGGGTCGAGCAGGGCGGGCACCAGGGTCAGCGGGGCGAGCACGGCCAGCGGCCGCATCAGGGCAAGCCGGCGGGCCGGGCCGAAGACGCGCCCGATCAGCAGCCCGCCGAGGACGAAACCCACCGGATTGGCCGCCATGATGACCGCCTGCGCCAGACCCCGGTCCAGGTCGCCGCCAGACCGGTCCGCCCACACCACGGCCAGGCCCTCGGGCACGATCGAGAAGAGCATGGAGCTGAAGACCAGCACGGCGATCGCCCGGAGCACCGGGGTGCCGAACACGATCTGGAAACCCTCGGCGGTCTCCCGGAGCAGGTGGGTGCGGTCCGTCTCGTGCAGCGCCGCCGACCGCTCGCGGACTCCGAAGCGGAGCAGGGCCGCCGAGACGCCGAAGGTGGCCGCGTTGAACAGCAGTGCGACGGCCGGGTCGAACTGGGAGATCGCGGCGCCCACCACGTAGCCGACGACCTGGGACGCCTGACCGGCGCTGGCGTTGAGCGAGAGCCCGAGCACCAGCCGGTCGCCGCTGAGGATCTGTGCCAGCAGCGCGGACTTCGCGGCCTGGCTCGGCGGGTTGGCCAGGGTCGCGAGGAAGAGCAGCGCCAGCACGAGGTAGATCGGCAGGTTCGGGATGGCGATGAGCAGCATCAGCGCCATCCGGATGAGGTCGCACACCACCATCACCCGTCGGTACGGGTGACGCTCCGCCAGCGCGGCGAGTAGCGGGCCGCCGACCAGCCACGGCAGGAAGCTGACCGCGAAGGCGGTGGCGGAGAGCACGACCGACCGGGTCTCCTGGTAGACCAGCACGGTGACCGCGGCCTTGGCGAGGTAGTCGCCGACCCAGGAAAGTGCGCCCGCCGCGAAGACCGCCCCGTACTCCCGCTGGGCGAAGACCTCACGGAAGGTCGCCGGCCCCTCCGGAGAGGGTCGCTCGTCGGTCACCGTCGCCTCCATCGTTCCCGGGGAGGCGGGCCACTGGTGGCCGCCGGCTCGGGAACTCTCGTCAGATCTGCGGATCAGCGAGGACGCAGCACGCTTCTGGCGGGAACGCGTGCCCCGGATTCTGCCCGATCGTCTGACGACTGGCTAGGGCGAACGGATAGATCGTCGCATCTCCGACTGAACGAACGGACGATACCTGAGGGGCCGCGCGGCCCGCGACCCCTCCATCGATGGATGGCCGAGAAAGACTCAGGTTGCGCCGCTCCGGCCGGTCTCCCCGTCGGCCGCCGGCCGGGCCGGTGTGCCGGGGAACAGGCGGGCGGCGGCGATCTGTGCGGTGATCCCGGAGTTCTCCAGTGCCTCGGCGAGCCGGCGGCGCAGCTCCCGGCCGACTGCGAACTGGCCGTCCGCGGTCGTCTTCACCACCGTCCGGATCACCGCGCCCTCCACGGTCATCTGCTCCACGCCGAGCACCTCGGGCGGCTCGACGATCTCCGGGGCGAGCTCCGGGTCCACCGCCATGGAGGCGGCAGCGGTACGCAGCACCGCGGTGGCCTCCTCCGTACCGGCGAAGCCGATCGGCAGGTCGACCACGACGAGCGCCCAGCCCTGGCTCTTGTTGCCGACCCGGATGATCTCGCCGTTGCGGATGTACCAGAGCACCCCGCGTCCGTCCCGGACCGTGGTGACCCGCAGCCCGACCGACTCGACCACGCCGGTCGCCTCGCCCAGGTCGACGGTGTCGCCGACGCCGTACTGGTCCTCGATCAACATGAACAGGCCGGCCAGCAGGTCCTTGACCAGGCTCTGCGCGCCGAAGCCCAGCGCCACGCCGGCGATCCCGGCGCTGGCCAGCAGCGGAGCCAGGTCGAAGCTGAACTCGCGCAGGATCATCAGCAGCGCGATGCCGAAGACGAACGCGGTGGTCAGGCTGCGCAGTACGGAGCCGATCGCCTCGGCCCGTTGCCGGCGCCGTTCCGGCACGAACTCCCCGGGCTCGGTCGCGGCCGTCGGTACCCGCTCACGCAGCGGCCGCAGCATGGCCGGCACGCCGGCGTCGCTGGTGGTGCGGACCAGCCGGCTGATCGTGCGGTGCACCGCCCAGCGGGCGACCACGGCGAGCAGCACGATCAGGATGACCCGCAGCGGCTTGACGAGGATCCAGTAGCTGCCCTCGGCGAGCCAGGACCAGTGGGTCGCCCGCCAGACGGCGTTGCACAGCGCCTCGTTCAGGCACTCCGGGCTGGGTTTGTCGTCCGGGAGGGCGGCGGCGAGGACCGTGAGGGCGGAGGCAGTCACGGTGAATTCGTACCGCAATCCGTCGGCGGGACCGTGGCCGACCCACCGTCGGGTGACGCCGGGGACGTGGTTGCGTCGATCGTCCGGTTGGCCGGCGGCGACGAAGCCGGACACCCGGAACCAGGCGCCCGTCCTGCCGGGGGCGAAACCGGTCATCCTGCCACGTCCGGAAAATGCTTCACGAGGGACCCCGGATTAGTACGTGCAATCCGGGGTCCGATCAGGGACGATTGGCGCAACGGACGTCGGTGATCCGGCCGGCGTCGACCGTGGTGGCCCTGTGCCCAACTTCGGTCGGCGGCGCGCGGAAGGTGGCCGCTGAACCGGGAGGGTGAGCGCGATGCCTGACATACGACCTACGGTGGGCTCCGGTGCGCTGGTCCTCAATGCCACTTACGAGCCGCTGTGTGTCGTGTCGGTGCGTCGTGCCGCGATCCTCGTCCTGTCCGCGAAGGCGGTCTGCGTGGCCGATGGTGACGGCATCCTGCACAGCGCCCGGGATGCCCTCCCGGTGCCGTCGGTGGTCCGGTTGACCCGGTACGTCCGGGTGCCCTACCGCACCCACGTCGGGCTGTCCCGCCGGGCGATCTTCGCTCGCGACGGCTGGCGTTGCGCCTACTGCTGCGGGCCGGCGGAGACCATCGATCACGTCTTTCCCCGGAGCCGAGGTGGCCGGCACGCGTGGGACAACGTGGTGGCCGCCTGCGCCCGGTGCAACCACACGAAGGGCGACAAGACTCCCGCCGAGTTGGGTTGGCGGCTGCACTCGGCACCCGCGGCACCGAAAGGGACCGCCTGGCGGGTGCTCGGCCACCGCGCACCCGACCCACGCTGGGCCGACTGGCTCGATCTGCGCGAGCCCGAGGCGGCCTGATCCGGCGCGCGAGCATCACCGGCACCGACGACGGTCACCGTCATCGGTGTGCCTTCACCAGGGACGCGAAGACCACCACGTTGTCCGCATAGCCGGTCGCCCCACCGACCCACCGGCCACCGCAGGTGATGAGGCGCAGGTTCGGGCGGCTGAAGTCGCGGAAGACGTCGTCCACCGGCAACTCGTTCTTGTCGAACCGCTGCACCGAGTTGACCTCGAAGACCGCCACGGTGCCGTCCTCCCGGGTCACCTCCACCTGGTCGCCGGCGCGCAGCTCCTTCAGGTTGTGGAACACCGCCGGTCCGCTGGTGGTGTCCACGTGCCCGACGATCACCGCTGGACCGTACTGGCCGGGGGTGGGGCCCTGGTCGTACCAGCCGGCCTCGTGGGCCTGGCTGACGTCCGGCACCCCGATGCTGCCGTCCGCGGCGATCCCCACGTGGTGCACCGGGGCGCGCAGGTCGATCGTGCGGATGGAGAGTTCCGCCGGTGGGCTCGCCGGCAGCACCGGAAACTTCTTCGGTGGCGGGCGCAGGCCCGCGCTGAGCTGGTCCGGAAGGACGCTGAGCCCGGTCACCCGTTCCACCCCGAGCATCGCGACGATCAGCACCATCAGCGCGGCGACGAGCATCACCGGAAGTCCCGGGCCGCCGGCCGCCGCGAGCCGGTGGCGCGTTCGCGGGCGTCCGGGCCGGGCCGGCAGCGGCGCGGTCCCCGGATCGGCGGTGGCGACGCCTGCGGAGAGCGCGTGCCGGGCGACCCGGCCCAGCCGGCGCGAGGCCCGGACCGTCAGCCGTCCGGACGCGCGCAGCGCCGACCGGGTGGCCGTCCGGAACGTGTTCCGATCCGGCCGCCTCCGCCCTGCGGTTGAGCGGGCCATGCTGCCCCCGGATCAGGAACCGGCTCCGCGACGGCGGCTGCCCAGCATGCCCAGGGCCACCGCGACGCCGGCCGCGGCCAGCCCGCCGACCAGCAGCATCGTGCCGGTGCGCCCACCCGTGGCGGTGCCCCCACCGCCGGTGGCCGGGCCCTTGCTCGGCTGGGCCATGTTCAGCACGGTGAGCATGGTGGACGCGTTGCTCCCGTTCGGGCAGCGCAGATTGACCGGGTAGTCACCGGGCTGCTTGTCCCGCGGCACGGTGGCCGAGCCGGTCAGGAACCCGTTGTCCGGCCGTACCGTCACCCGTCCGAACGCGTCCGACTCGACCTGCGCCTGCCGGTTGTTGTTGTCGCAGCTGGCCCGGATGTTCACTCGTTCGCCGGCCTGGACGCTGTTCGGCGTGACCTCGACGAACACGTTCTCGCCCGCCCGCGCGGGCGCGGCGCCGACCAGGACGAACGCCGCGATCAGCGCGAACGCCCCGAGCAGCCTGCTGATGATCGACGGGGCGGGAACCACACCGCCGTCCGGTCGCTGACCCCGCATGATCCTCCCTCCCGGCACCGGTGCACCGGTCCTGCTGGGGCGACCCGCGGTGCTTTCCCTCTGGTCCGCCGGCAAACCCGGGGCGGATCCGGGCGGACGTGCTGCGACAGTGCGGTGACGTGCCCGGTCAGCGGCGGCGGAGGTCGGCCTCCGGTCCGGCGGTCCCGGGCAGTGGGGTGATCGGGTGCCAGTCGAGCGGGGTGGAGAGGATCATCGTGCTGGAGGGCTGACCGTGCGGGGCGAGCCGGTCGATGACGCGCTCGAACTCGACGATCGACCCGGCCGCCACCCGCAGGACACAGCACGCGTCTCCGGTGATCCGGTGGATCTCCAGGATCTCCGGCCACCCGGCGACCTGCTCGTTGTTGAGGATGCAACGCGGCCCGTAGCAGTTCATCTGGATGAGCGCGCCCACGGTGCGCCCGGCCCGGCCCAGGTCGACATGGGCGTGATAGCCGGTTATCACCCCCGACTCCTCCAGCCGGCGCACCCGCTCGGCCACCGCGGGTGGCGAGAGGTGCACGCGGCGGGAGAGTTCGCTGAAGGAGAGGCGCGCATCGGTCTGCAATTCCCGTAGCAGCGTCCAGTCCATGTCGTCCATTGGCCGATCTTACGTTCCTTAACCAGAAGCGCCCTCATGCCTTTCGCGCGACAGGTGGGCGTCGGGAAGTACCGTCGATCAGGCATTCCATCGGGCGAACCACCCGCGACATCATGTTGTGAATCCGGCTCGAAGGAGACGACAGGTGGAGCAGATGGAGCTGCGGAGCCCGACGCTGACCTCGGCGGTACGCCCGGTCACGCCGCAGCAGCGGGCGGCCAAGGCGGCACATACCGGCGGCAAGCCGACTCTGGAGTTCGCCGGCCGGGTGCCCTACGACGTGTACACCCACGCGAGCACCCTGCACCGGTTGCAACAACCGCTCAGTGACGACCCGGGCGAGATGTCCTTCCTCATGGTCACCCAGATCATGGAGCTCTACTTCGGGCTGACCCGCTACGAGCTGCTCCAGGCCCAGGCGATGATCCGCGCCGACCAGGTTTGGGACGCGCTCGCGCCGCTGCGCCGGGCCGCCCTGCACCTGGAGGCGCTCAACGCGGCCTGGCGCGGGCTGCGCTGGATGACGCCCGCCGACTTCAACCGGTTCCGCGACCTGCTCGGCGAGGCGTCCGGCTTCCAGTCCGCCATGTACCGGCAGCTGGAGTTCCTGCTCGGTCTCCGGGACCCGGCGCTCATCCGGCCGTTCCGCCGGCACCCGGACGTGTACGACGAGCTGCGCGAGACCCTCGCCGCGCCGAGCCTCTGGGACGACGTCGTCGCGCTGCTCGCCCGGCACGGTTTCGACGTCCCCGCCGAGGTGCTCGACCGGGACGTCAGCGTCGAGCACGAGACGCACCCGCAGATCGAGGCGGCCTGGGTGGCGATCTACGCCGCCGAGCAGCCGGACAACCACCTCCGGCTGCTCGGCGAGGCGCTCACCGAGGTGGCCGACCAGTTCGGCGAGTGGCGCTGGCAGCATGTCAAGGCCGTGCAGCGGACGATGGGCGCCAAGGTCGGCAGCGGCGGCTCCGCCGGATTGGCGTGGCTGCAGCGCAGCATGGCCCGGGTGGTCTTCCCCGAGCTGTGGTCGGCCCGCACCAGCATGTGAACGAGAGCGAGAAAGCAACCGAATGAACGCCCCTCACTCCGTCCCACCCCGAATCACCGCGCCGGAGGACGAGGCCCGCCAGCTCGACGCGACCGATCCCGGGCACCGCCACCTGTTCCACGTGCCTCCCGCCGACGGTGGTCGCTACCCGGAGGCCGCCTATCTGGCCGGGAACTCGCTCGGACTACAGCCGCGAGCCACCCGTGAGGAGCTCCTCGCTGACCTGGACGCCTGGCGTCAGTTCGGCGTCGAGGGGCACCTGGAGGCGCAGCGGCCCTGGCTGCCGTACCACGAGCTGCTCACCGAACCGGCCGCGCGACTGGTCGGCGCCCGGCCGGCGGAGACCGTGGTGATGAACTCGCTCACGGTCAACCTGCACCTGCTGATGGTCAGCTTCTACCGCCCGGCCGGGCGGCGTACCCGGATCGTCATCGAGGACAGCGCCTTCCCGTCGGACAGCTACGCCGTACGCAGCCAGGCCCGGTTCCACGGGCTCGACCCCGACGAGACAGTGGTCCGGCTGCGGCCCCGCCCGGGTGAGGACACCCTGCGCACCGGGGACGTGACCGACTACCTGGCCACGGCGGGCGACCGCGTGGCGCTGGTGCTGCTGGGCGGCGTCAACTACCTCACCGGCGAGCTGCTGGACATCCCGGCGATCACCGAGGCCGGCCGGGCCGCCGGCGCGATCGTCGGCTGGGACCTCGCGCACGCCGCCGGCAACGTGCCGCTGCACCTGCACGACTGGGGGGTGGACTTCGCCGCCTGGTGCTCGTACAAGTACCTGAACTCCGGGCCCGGGGCGTTGGCCGGGGCGTTCGTGCACGAGCGGCACCTCGGCGACCCGACGTTGCCCCGCTTCGAGGGCTGGTGGAGCACCGACGCCGCGACCCGGTTCGAGATGACTCCGGTGTCCCGGCCACCGGCCACCGTGGAGGCGTGGCAGATCTCCAACCCGCCGATCTTCTCGATGGGGCCGGTCCGCACCTCGCTCGAGCTCTTCGACACCGTCGGCATGCCGGCGCTGCGCGAGCGGAGCCTGCGCCTCACCGGATACCTGCGGCGGCTGCTCGACGAGGTGAGCGCCGACCGGCCGCTGACCGTGGTCACCCCACGGGATCCGCAGCGGCACGGGTGCCAACTGTCGGTACGCGTCGCCGCCGGCAGCGCCGCGGAACTCAGCAAGCGGCTGCGCCATGAGCACGGCGTGATCGCCGACGCCCGAGAGCCCGACATCCTCCGGTTCGCCCCGGTCCCGCTCTACTCCACGTACCACGACTGCTGGCGGGTCGCCGACGCGCTGGCCGCGACCGTCGCGGAGGTGACCCGATGAACCGGGAACACGACGAGATCGCGGTGGTCGGCGCGGGGCTGGCCGGCTGCCTGCTGGCCTGCTTCCTGGCCCGGCGCGGCTACCGGGTGGCGCTCTACGAGCGGCGGCCCGATCCGCGTACCGGACGGGTCGAGCGCGGCCGCTCGATCAACCTGGCCCTCTCCGAGCGCGGCCTGGACGCGCTGCGCCGGATCGGCCTCGACGAGCAGGTGATGACCGACGCCCTGCCGATGCGCGGCCGGATGATCCACCCGGTGGCGGGGGAACCGCAGTTCCAGTCCTACAGCGCCTCCGGGGACCGGGCGATCAACTCGATCAGCCGGGGCGCGTTGAACAACGCCCTGCTCGACGCGGCCACCGCGCTGCCCGGCGTACGGGCCGCCTTCGATCACCGGCTCGTCGGCCTCGACCCGGCCACCGGCGAGATGACGTTCGAGACCCCACAGGGCAAGGTGACGGCGAACGCCGAGGTGGTCCTCGGCACGGACGGAGCCGGATCGGCCGTACGGGGTCAGCTGCTCGCCAACGGGCTGCTCGACGAGAGCCTGGACTTCCTCGACTACGGCTACAAGGAGCTGACCATCCCGCCGATGGGAGGCGACTTCGCGCTGGATCCGGACGCCCTGCACATCTGGCCGCGCGGCACCTCGATGATGATCGCGCTGCCGAACCCGGACCGCTCCTTCACCTGCACGCTCTTCTGGCCGACGCACGGCACGTCGGCCTTCGCCTCGCTGGGCAGCCCGGCGGCGATCCAACGGCACTTCGCCGAGCACTACCCGGACCTGATCCCGCTCGCGCCGAACCTCGTGGACGACTACCAGCACAACCCGGTAGGTGTCCTCGGCACGGTCCGCTGCACGCCGTGGCAGGCCGCCGGAAAGGTCGGCCTGCTCGGCGACGCGGCGCACGCCATCGTGCCGTTCTACGGCCAGGGCGCGAACTGCGCGTTCGAGGACGTGGTCGAGCTGGACCGTTGCCTGGACGAGTGCGGCGACGACTGGGCGGCCGCGTTGCCGCTGTTCCAGCAGCGCCGGCAGGACAACACCGAGGCGATCGCCCGGATGGCGCTGGCGAACTTCGTGGAGATGCGGGACAAGGTCGCCTCACCGCTGTTCCAGCTCGGCCGCAAGGTCGAGCACGCGCTGGAGCGGGCGCTGCCGGGCCGGTACGTCTCCCGCTACGAGCTGGTGTCCTTCTCCACCACCCCGTACGCCGAGGTGGTCAGTCGGGTGCGCCGGCAACACCAGGCGCTCGGTGTGGTCGCCGCGGGCGCGGCGGCCCTGCTGGTCGGCGCCGTCGGTGCGGCGTTCGGCCGAGGGAGGCGTCGATGACCGTCATGTGGGATCCCCGGCTGATGACCGGGCGCGCACCGGACGGGCCGGGCCTGCTGCGCAACTTCGTCGCCGGTGAGTTCGTCGACTCGGGGCGGCGTTTCACCAAGGCCAGCCCGGTCACCGGCGACCCGGTGTTCGAGGTGGTGGAGGCGGACGCGTCCTGCGTGGACGACGCGGTGACCGCCGCCCGGTCGGCGCTGCGCGGCCCCTGGGGCCGGATGGGCGAGCGCGAGCGCGCGGAGGTGCTGCGCCGGGTCGCCGACGAGCTGGAGCGCCGCTTCGACGACCTGGTCACCGCCGAAGTGGCCGACACCGGTAAGTCCATCTCGCAGGCCCGGACGCTCGACATCCCGCGTGGGGCAGCGAACTTCCGGGCCTTCGCCGAGATCGTCGCGTCCGCGCCCACCGAGTCGTTCACCACCGTCACCCCCACCGGTGGGCGCGCGCTCAACTACGCCGTGCGCAAACCGGTCGGCGTGGTAGCCGTCATCGTTCCGTGGAACCTGCCGCTGTTGCTGCTCACCTGGAAGGTCGCGCCGGCCCTGGCCTGCGGCAACGCAGTGGTGGTGAAGCCCAGCGAGGAGACCCCCGCCTCGGCGACGCTGCTCGCGGAGGTGATGGCAGCGGCGGGCGTACCGGCGGGGGTGTTCAACCTGGTGCACGGGTTCGGGCCGGACTCGGCGGGGGAGCACCTCACCCGGCACCCGGGAGTCGACGCGATCACGTTCACCGGCGAGTCGGCCACCGGCAGCGCCATCATGCGCGCCGCCGCCGACGGGGTGAAGGCGGTCAGCTTCGAGCTCGGTGGCAAGAACGCCGGGCTGGTCTTCGCCGACGCGGACCTGGACGCGGCGGTCGCCGGCTCGGTGCGTTCCAGCTTCACCAACGGTGGGCAGGTCTGCCTCTGCACCGAACGCATCTACGTGCAGCGGCCGGTCTTCGAGGAGTTCACCGCACGGCTCGCGAAACGGGCGGGCGAACTGGCGTACGGCTGGCCGATCGACGAGGCCACCGCCACCATGCCGCTGATCTCGCACGGGCACCGCACCAAGGTGCTCGGCCACTACGACGTGGCCCGCGCCGAGGGCGCGCAGGTGCTCGCCGGGGGTGGCACACCGCGCTTCGGGGACGCCCGCGACGGCGGGGCGTACGTGCAGCCGACGGTGTTGACCGGGCTCAGCCCGGATGCCCGGACGAACCGCGAGGAGATCTTCGGGCCGGTCGTGCACGTGGCGGCGTTCGACGACGAGGAGGAGGCGTACGCGCTGGCCAACGGCACCGAGTACGGCCTCGCGGCGACGGTGTGGACGCGGGACGTGGGCCGGGCGCACCGGGCCGGTGTCCGGCTCGACGCCGGCATCGTCTGGGTGAACACCTGGTTCCTGCGCGACCTGCGCACCCCGTTCGGTGGGGTGAAAGCGTCCGGCATCGGCCGCGAGGGCGGCATCCACTCGCTGGACTTCTACTCCGAACTCACCAACGTCTGCGTGGACCTCGCATGAGCGGGCCGGCCATCCGGCTCGTCCGCGGGGGGCCGCGAGCGGGCGCCCCGGGCAGGATGCACCCCGGCGCCACCGTACGCATCGAGGAGCGGCCATGACCGTCGACATCGAAGCGGCGAGCCGCGAACTCGTGCGCGCCCGCCAGGAGGGGAAGCCGTGCCCGCCCCTGCGGGGACGGCTGCTGCCCGAGGGGGACATCGAGGCGGCCTACCAGGTGCAGCAGGTGTACACCCGGCAGCGGCTCGGCGAGGGTCACCGCCGGGTGGGGGCCAAGATCGGGCTCACCTCCCGGGCGGTGCAGGAGAGCTTCGGCGTATTCCAGCCGGACTTCGGGGTGCTCTTCGACGACATGGCGGTCCCGGACGGCGTCGAGGTGCCGATGGGGCGGTTGCTCCAGCCCCGGGTGGAGGCGGAGGTCGCCTTCGTGCTCGGGGCCGACCTGCCCGACGAGCGGATCACCACCGCCGACCTGATCCGCGCGGTCGACCACTTGCTGCCGGCCATCGAGATCGTCGCCTCCCGGATCGCCGACTGGGACATCTCCATCGTCGACACCGTGGCCGACAACGCGTCGAGCGGGCTCTTCGTGCTCGGTGCCACCCCGCGCCGTCTCTCCGACGTGGACCTGCGGCTCTGCGGCATGGTCCTGGAGCAGGCGGGGGAGCCGGTCTCGGTCGGCGCCGGTGCGGCCTGCCTGGGCAATCCGCTGCACGCGCTGGAGTGGCTCGCGCGCACCCTGGCCCGCTCGGGTGACCCGCTCCGCGCCGGGGACGTGGTGCTCTCCGGGGCGCTCGGCCCGATGGTGCCGGTCACGCCCGGCGCCGCGTACGAGGCGCGGATCTCCGGCCTCGGCTCGGTACGTACCTGCTTCGCAAAGGACGGTGACCGGTGAGCGAGCTTGCGAGTCCTGCGGTCGCGAACGAGAGGTTGGCTCGATGAGTGTCGGGGTGGCGGTGATCGGCTCCGGCAACATCGGAACCGATCTGATGATCAAGGTGCTGCGGCTCAGTGACAGCCTGCGCATGGTGGCGATGGCCGGCATCGACCCGGAATCCGACGGCCTGGCCCGGGCGCGCAGGCTCGGCGTGGCCACCACCGCCGGTGGGGTGGACGGCCTGGTCGCCATGCCGGAGTTCGCCGACGTCGAAATCGTCTTCGACGCCACCTCGGCCGGCGCGCACCGGCGCAACGACGCGGTGCTGGCCGCGCACGGGCGCAGCGTCATCGACCTGACCCCGGCCGCGATCGGCCCGTACGTGGTGCCGCCGGTCAACCTCGACGAGCACCTGCACGAGCGCAACCTCAACATGGTCACCTGCGGCGGGCAGGCCACCGTGCCGATCGTCGCGGCCGTGGGCCGGGTGACGCCGGTGGCGTACGGCGAGATCGTCGCCTCGATCTCCTCGCGGTCGGCCGGCCCGGGCACGCGGGCGAACATCGACGAGTTCACCGAGACGACGGCCCGGGCCATCGAGGTCGTCGGCGGTGCCGAGCAGGGCAAGGCCGTCATCGTGCTCAACCCGGCCGACCCGCCGCTGCTGATGCGCGACACGGTCTACTGTCTCTGCGCGGATCCGGAGGCCGACACCGGGGCGATCGCGGCCTCCGTCGCGGAGATGGTGGCGACCGTGCAGGAATACGTGCCCGGCTACCGGCTCAAGCAGGACGTGCAGTTCGACCGGGTGGACACGTACGTGCCGTCGCTCGGTTGCCACCTGTTCGGCCTGCAGGTCTCGGTCTTCCTGGAGGTCTCCGGTGCGGGACACTACCTGCCCGAGTACGCCGGGAACCTGGACATCATGACGTCGGCGGCGCTGCGCACCGCCGAACGGCTGGTGGCCCGGCGCGAGGCCGTGGCCACGGGGGTGGCCGTGAGCACCGGCAGTGCGGCGGAGCGGGGCTCCGCGGCCGTGAACAGTGGGGTGACCGCGTGACCGACCTGTACATCCAGGACGTGACGTTGCGCGACGGCATGCACGCCATCGCCCACCGGTACACGGTCGAGCAGGTACGCACCATCGCCTCGGCGCTTGACGCGGCCGGTGTGGCCGCCATCGAGGTGGCCCACGGCGACGGGCTCGCCGGTTCCAGCGTCAACTACGGCCACGGCGCGGCCAGCGACGCCGAGTGGATCGCCGCGGCGGCCGAGGCGTTGACGAACGCGCGACTGACCACTCTGCTGCTGCCCGGCATCGGCACCATCGCCGACCTGAAGGCCGCTCGCGCGCTCGGGGTGACCAGCGTCCGGATCGCCACCCACTGCACCGAGGCGGACATCTCCGCCCAGCACATCTCCTGGGCCCGTGAGAACGGCATGGACGTCTCCGGGTTCCTGATGATGTCGCACATGAACGACCCGGCCGGGCTGGCCGCCCAGGCCAAGCTGATGGAGTCGTACGGTGCGCACTGCGTCTACGTCACCGACTCCGGTGGCCGGCTGCTGATGTCGGACGTGGCCGAGCGGGTCGACGCGTACCGGCAGGTGCTGGAGCCGGAGACGCAGATCGGCATCCACGCGCACCACAACCTGTCGCTCGGCGTGGCGAACAGCGTGACGGCGGTCGAGCACGGCCGGATCGCCGGGTCCGGGCCGGCCGGACCCGACGCGCCGTACGGGCGGACGGTCCGGGTGGACGCCTCACTCGCCGGGATGGGCGCCGGCGCGGGCAACGCCCCGCTGGAGGTCTTCGTCGCGGTGGCCGAGCTGCACGGCTGGAAGCACGGCTGCGACGTGTTCGCGTTGATGGACGCGGCGGACGACCTGGTCCGGCCGTTGCAGGATCGGCCGGTGCAGGTGGACCGGGAGACGCTCTCGCTCGGGTACGCCGGCGTCTACTCGAGCTTCCTGCGCCACGCCGAGCGTGCCTCCGCGAAGTACGGGGTGGACGTCCGCTCCATCCTCGTGGAGCTGGGCAGGCGCCGGATGGTCGGTGGCCAGGAGGACATGATCGTCGACGTGGCGCTGGACCTCGCCGGCCGGGAGGGCAAGTGAGCGCGAGGAACGAAGCACGCCGGTGGGCCGCACGGACGAAGGGTGACTCAGCATGATCGGGCCGGACGTCGCGGGGATCGCCGAGCGGCTCGGCCTCGCCGCGGACACCGCCACCGCGATCGGGCAGCTCGCCGCGGAGACGGGTCTCGACGTCGACGCCGCGTACGCGGTGCAGACGGCGCTCCTGCAGCGCCGGCTGGACCGGGGGGAGCGACTCGTCGGGCTCAAGATGGGGCTCACCAGCCGGGCGAAGATGGCCCAGGTCGGCGTGGACGAGGTGATCTGGGGCCGGCTCACCGACGTCATGCGGGTGCCCGACGGCGGCACCGTCGACACCGGGGCGTACATCCACCCGCGGGTGGAGCCGGAGGTGGCGTTCCTGCTGGACCGCCTCCCCGAGCCGGGCGAGCCGGTCGGCGACTTCACCGACGCGGTCCGCGCGGTCGCGCCGGCGATCGAGCTGATCGACTCGCGGTACGCCGATTTCACGTTCTCGCTGCCCGACGTCGTCGCCGACAACACGTCGGCCGCGGCTTTCGTGGTCGGCCCCTGGTCGCCGGTGCCGGACGGGTTGGAGAACCTGGGCGTGCTGTTGGAGATCGACGGTCGGGTGGCCCAGGTCGGTTCGACCGCGGCGATCCTCGGCGACCCGCGCCGTGCCCTCGACGAGGGGATCCGGCTGGCCGGCCGGCACGGCGTGGGGCTGCGTGAGGGTTGGCTGTTCCTCGCCGGTGCCGCGACCGCAGCCGTCCCGTTGCGACCGGGCGCGCATGTCCGGGCCGTCGTCGAGAAGCTCGGCACCGCGTCGTTGCGGGCCGCGTCGTGAGCGGCGGCGCGGCGCGCGTCGTAGCGGGCAAGGCCGTGCCGCGCGGGAAATTCCCGCACGTGAAGGTCGCGGGTGGCTTCGTCTTCGTCTCCGGTACCTCGTCCCGGCGACCGGACAACACCTTCGCGGGTGTGCAGGTGGACGAGTTCGGCACCACCGACCTGGACATCCGCGCGCAGACACGTGCGGTCATCGAGAACATCGCCGATCTGCTCCGGTCGGTCGGCGCCGAGTTGTCCGACCTGGTCCAGGTGACGTCGTACCTGGTGAACATGAACGACTTCGGCGGCTACAACGAGGTGTGGGCGGAGTACTTCGACGCCACGGGCCCCACCCGGACCACCGTCGCCGTGCACCAGTTGCCCCACCCGCACCTGCTCATCGAGATTCAGGCCGTGGCCCTTCTTCCCTCAGGAGGTCAGTCGTGAGCGACATCGCCGAGCCGTTCAGCTTTCCGGGCTGGATCGCGCAGAACCAGCACCTGCTCAAGCCCCCCGTCGGCAACAAGGAGATGTTCCCCGGCCGGGACGACTTCATCGTGATGGTCGTGGGCGGCCCGAACCAGCGGACCGACTACCACGTCGACCCGTACGAGGAGTTCTTCTACCAGGTCAAGGGCAACATGCACATCAACCTGATGCTCCCGGAGGGGCCGCGTACGGTGCACGTGCGCGAGGGGGAGATGTGGATGTTGCCGCGGAACACCCCACACTCGCCGCAGCGTCCGGAGGCCGGCTCGATCGGCGTGGTCGTGGAGCGGGTCCGCGAGGAGGGCACCCTGGAGAAGTTCCAGTGGTACTGCCAGGAGTGCGGGCACAAGGTGCATGAGGTCGAGTTGCAGGTGCGTGACATCGCCGCCGACCTGCCCCCGGTCTTCCAGGCGTTCTACGCCGACGAGAAGGCGCGTACCTGTGCCGGCTGCGGCGCGCTGCACCCGGGCAAGGGCTGATGCGCGCACCGCTGGTCGACGTGCACACGCACGTCGTGCCGAAGGGGTGGCCGGACCTCGCCGCCGCGTGCGGCGGGTCCGGCTGGCCCTGGCTGCGGATCGACTCCGAACGCGCCGCCATGATCATGGTGGGGGAGACGGAGTTCCGGCCGGTCGGCGCGGAGTGCTGGGACGCGCCGACCCGACTGGCCGACATGGACGCGGACGCCGTCGACGTGCAGGTCGTCTCGCCGACGCCGGTCTTCTTCAGCTACGACCGGCCGGCCGACCAGGCGGCGAAGGTGGCCCGGATCTTCAACGACCTCACGTTGGAGGTGACCGCCGCCGGCGGGCGACGGCTGGTGCCGTTCTGCCAGGTGCCGTTGCAGGACCCCGACCTCGCCTGCGCCGAGTTGGACCGCTGCCTCGCCGCCGGGCACGTCGGGGTGGAGATCGGCAACCACGTCGGCGACCGCGACCTCGACGACGCCGGGATCGTCCAGTTCCTGACGCACTGCGCCCAGGTGGGCGCCCCCGTCTTCGTGCACCCGTGGGACATGCCCGGCGGGCCTCGACTGGATCGCTGGATGGCCCGTTGGCTGACCGGCATGCCGGCCGAGACGCACCTGTCGGTGCTGGCGTTGATCCTCGGCGGGGTCTTCGACCGGGTGCCCCACACCCTGCGGATCTGCTTCGCGCACGGCGGCGGGAGCTTCCCGTTCTGGCTCGGGCGTGCCGACAACGCCTGGCACCGTCGCGGTGACCTGGTGCGCGGGGCGTCCACCGCACCGCCCAGCACGTACGTCGACAGGTTCTGCGTCGACTCGGTGGTCTTCGACCCGGCGGCGTTGCGGCTGCTGGTCGACACCATGGGGGAGGACCGCGTGCTGGTCGGCAGCGACTACCCGTACCCGTTGGGCGAGCGACCGGTGGGGCAGGTGGTCCACCGGGCGGACTTCCTCACCGCCGACCAGCGGCAGAAACTGCTGTCCGGCAACGCCCTGCGCTTCCTCGGCCGCTAGGGCGTCGCTACCCGCTTCGGCGAACTCGTCGTCCGATACGGGGCCACCACCCGGCTCGCCGCCTTCGACGGGTGGCTGTCGGGCGCGGACATCAGTTGAGGACCGTCGTCGAGCGTCCCTCGTCCACCGTGTACGCGCCTGCGGAGAGCGCGCCGAGGCTCGCGGGCTTGAGAGTCAGCGAGACGACGCCGCCGGGCAGCACGTGCGAGCTCTCCTCGACGGTTGCGAACGTCGCCGGCGTCGTTCCGTCCGGGAACAGACGCTTCCCCGTGCCGACGATGACCGGGTACTGGAGCAGCCGGTAGACATCGACCAGTCCTGCCTGGTGCAGCGCCTGTACGAGTCTCCAGCTTCCGTGAACCTGGAGTTCCTTACCGGGAAGCTCCTTGAGGCGGCGTACCTCGTCGACCAGGTCAGCGCGCAGGACCGTCGTCGGGCGCCAATCGGCTTCATCGTCGGTCAGCGTGGAGCTGACCACATACTTCGGCAGCGTGTTGAGCTTGGTGGCGATCAGGTTGTCAGGTTCGGTGACCTTCGGCCAGTACCCGCCGAGCAGGCCGAAGCTGGTACGGCCGAAGAGGAACGCGTCGGCCTCACGGAACCAGCCCTCGACGACCTCGTTGGTGTGGGTCGAGGCATGCGGTACGAGCCACCCGCCGCGGTCGAAGCCGCCGGAGCGGTCCTCGTCGGGGTTTCCGGGTCCTTGCATGACGCCGTCGAGACTGACGAAGGTGTTGACGCTGAGTAGCACGGTTCTCCTCGGAACTCGGGTCGCGGACAGCCGGCCAGGGTGGCTGGCAGCCGGACGCTAGCTGCCGGGCCCAGGGTGGGTCTTGTACAGGAACGACATCGAGGCGAAGTGACCCGCCTGCAGTTCGCGCGCGGTGTGCCCGACGTAGCGACGCAGCGCATGCGCGAGGTGGGCTTGGTCGAAGTACCCCAACGTCTCGACGACTGTGTGCCAGTCGAGGCCGTCGCGCAGCATCGTGGCTGCGGCGTTCGCGCGGTCGATCTGTCTGACGGCGGTTCGCGAAAGTCCGGTGATCGCTCGGTAGCGACGCTGCAGGGTCCGCTCGGTCGGGCCGGCTTCGGGATGCCCGGCGACCTGCTCCTCGTCCCCGAGACGCGATCGCGCCAGCAGGCCCGCGTCCTGCAACCGCCGGACGAAGTGCTCGATGTTGTCGAATGTCGGCGCCTCCCAGGCCTCGCCGCCGATGACGATCCTGCCCGATTCCGTCACTGGGAGCGGCACGTGCCCATCGACGATCGAGGCTGAAGGATGCGGCCGAAGAACCGCACCGAACGCGAACCGGACCCCGAGGAATTCGGTGCCCGGCGGGACCGGTGCCGTGGTCGCCTTCGTCTCCGGACCACGCAGGCTGGCGAGTAGACGTCCCTGCGCCCGCGAGAGGATCAGATGGCAGCAGGTGCGTGCTGCGGACGTCATCGTCTCCTCCGCGTCAGAGCGGGTGCGCCACACACGGTCGACGAGGCTCACGCCGATCTCGGTGTCGCGGTGCTCGAACCGCAGGGCCATGGCCTCCTCCGTCCGCAATCCGCCGAGGTTCCCTGGTGAGGCTAGCGACGTCGACGATCAGTGCCGACACGTCCCGGGAGCGCGAGAGGCACGACCGGGAGTTCCGCGAGGAAGCGGGTCCGAATCGCCGAGGACGCGGGAAAGGGCGCAGATCGCCCGGGACGTGCGAACCACGGCGAACTCGGGGCGGTAAGGAACCGGGCGACGCACGCTTCCGTGTCTTTCGCGCCCGATGGCACGCGGACGGGCAGGATGAGGGCATGGCCGAGCTGCACGACCTGACCGCGTTGGATCAGGCCGCCGCGATCTCCCGCGGTGAGCTGTCCAGCGTGGAACTGGTGGAGCACCACCTGTCGCGGGTGGCGGCGCTCGGTGACACCGTCGGCGCGTTCGTCACCGTCACCGTCGAGCCGGCCCGGGAGGCGGCGCGGGCCGCCGACGCGGTACCGGTCGACGAGCGCGGGCCGCTGCACGGCGTACCGACCGCCATCAAGGATCTGACGCTGACCGCCGGGGTGCGGACGACCTTCGGCTCGGCCGCCTTCGCCGATTTCGTGCCACCCGTCGACGCGGACGTGGTCCGGTTCATCCGGGCCGCCGGTCTGGTCAGCCTTGGCAAGACCACCACCTCCGAGCTGGGCTGCTCGCTCTACTCGGAGGGTCTGGTGGCGCCTCCGGCGCGCAACCCGTGGGACCTCTCGTACACCGCCGGCGGGTCCAGCGGCGGTGCGGCGTCCGCGGTGGCGGCGGGGCTGGTGCCGGTGGCACAGGGCTCCGACGGTGGCGGCTCGCTGCGCATCCCCGCCGGGCTCTGTGGTCTGGTCGGCTACAAACCCAGCCGCGGGGTGGTCTCCGGCGGCCCGCTCGGTTTCGGCGCGTTCGGCCTGCCCACCCACGGCCCCATCGGGCGTACGGTCACCGACGTCGCCGCCCTGCTCGACGTGCTGGCGCAGCCGGTGCCGGGCGAGCCCTACCTGTCGCCGGGGCCGCCACCCGGGGGCTACCTCGCGGCGGCCCGCGCCGCCACGCCGGGCCGGCTGCGGATCGGGCGGTTCACCGCGCCGATGCTTGCCGAGGAGCCGGTGCACCCCGACTGCGTCGCCGCGGTAGACCGGGCCGCGGAGTTGCTCGCCGCCGCCGGTCACGAGGTGGTCGACGTGCCGCCGCCGTTCGGGCCCGCGGCGTGGCCGCTGTTCGAGGTCGTCTGGTACGTACTGGCGCTCTCGCCGGTGCCGCCGGAGCGGGAGAGCGAACTGCTGCCGCTGACCCGGTTCCTGCGGGACCGGGGCGCGGGGGTCTCGGCGGGCATGCTCTCCGCCACGCTCGGCGAACTTCAGGCCCAGGTGCGTCTCGGCGCTCGCCGTACCGCCGGCTGCGATCTGCTGTTGTGCCCCACGCTCGCCGCCCCGCAGGCACCGGTCGGCTGGTTCACCTCCGGCGGTGACCCGGCGACGGATTTCGACCTGCAACGCCGGTTCTCGCCGTACTGCGCCATCTTCAACGTCACGGGAGAGCCGTCCGTCTCGTTGCCGGTAGGGACGACTGGGGCGGGACTACCCGTGGGCATCCTGTTGACCGGTCGGTACGGTGACGACGCGCGGCTGATCGCTACCGCTGCGGAATTGGAGAACTCCAGTGGCGGTTGGGATCGGCACCCCGCGATCTGGCGGGCCGTCGACTCCGCTAACGTGAATGGCAGCGGAGTCGGGCGGTCGACGCCTTGAACCTGTCCACCGACCTTGATGCCTGAGGTCTCTTCTTCCGCCTGGGGGCGTTGGGATTGTCTGTTACCGACACGTTGCTGGTTTTCGTCGGCATCCCGGCGGCAGCCATACTGGTGATCGGAGGCCTGGCGTACGCCGCCAGCCGCGGCAATGGCGGTGGCGGCGGCGCCAAGCGCTACCGGCCGGGCCGGCCCTTCGACTTCACTCCGGTCTGGTTCCTGGGCCGTCCGGAGCAGCTGGCCGACTCGGCCGGCACCGCCCTGGCCGCCGGCGCGCTGGCACCGGCGCTGACCAGCCGAAAGCAGGAGCAGGCCGGCCGTGAGGCGCCGGCCGGTGGAACCGGAGGCGCAAGTGACCGTTGGTGAGGCGCAGGTCGGTAGGGGCAACCCGCCCGAGGTGCTGGACGGCCCGTTCTCGACTCGGCAGCTGCTGCGCATCGACGAGGCGCTCCGTCTGGCCGACCATGGCACCGGTCTCGTCTTCTCGGTCTTCGTCGGTGGCCTCGACGAGCCGATCCGTGAGCACGCCGAGCGGCTGCACCGTCAGCTCGCCGAGCCGGACCGTTCGGTGCTGATCGCGGTGTCGCCGAACCAGCGGCGGCTGGAGGTCGTCACCGGCCGGCACGCGCGTAAGCGCATCCCGGACACGTACGCCAGGCTCGCCGCGCTCTCCATGGTGGCGGCCTTCGGCCTCGGCGACCTGGCCGGCGGCATCATCAACGGCCTCGACCAGCTCGCCAGCCACGCCGGCCGGGGCTGACCCTCGTACGACGAAGCCCGGTCCGCGTTCGCGCGGACCGGGCTTCTCTTGTCAGCGTGGCCAGTCGCCCGGATCGAGACGCATCCGCCATGGCTCGGTCACCTCGACCGGGTCGTCCGGGCCGACCGTGCCGAGCAGGTCGTAGTGGACGCCTTTGGCAAGCCCGTAGCGGTAGATCACCGGGCCGAAATCGCCCCGTTCGACGCGCCAGTACGCCGGGATGCCGGCCTCGGCGTAGAGCGCGGGTTTGGTGAACCGGTCGTGCCGGCGGCTACCGGGTGACTCCACCTCCACGACCAGCGCGAGGTCGGCAGCCTCGGCCCACATCCGCGCACGTGACGCACCCGGTTTGAGCACCGTGACATCCGGGATCAAGTTGCCGCCCGGCACCCGGACGCCGACCTCCCGGATGACCCGCCAGCCTTTCGGAGCGGTCAGGCGCAGGGCCATCCGGAGATCGTCGGCCAGCTCGTGGTGGTCGGGTCCGGCCGGTGGGGTCACGTGGAGGCTCCCGTCGATGATCTCGTAGCGGTTCCCGTCCTCCGGCAGGTCCGAGAGATCCTGCTCCTGCCAGCCACGCTCGGGTGGGCGCCACTCGTATCCCGGCTGTGCCATCACGTCACCTCCTCTTCGCCACGATAACGGCCCGGGGCCGGCGCGGGCTCCCACCCACGCCGGCCCCGGGCCTGGTCGCGTCGAGCGTCAGGCGCTGCGGACGTCCCGCTCGCGGGCCTTGAGGGCGCGGACCACGCCGTCGCGCCCCTCGGCGACCAGCCGGCGCAGCGGCGCCGGGTGACCGTCGCCGGCCAGCCAGGCGTCGGTGGCCGCCACCGTGTCGTCCTCCACGAGGTACGTCGGGTAGGCGAGCTGGGCGAACTCCTGCGCGGGCTCGCTGTCCCGGCTGGCCCAGACCTGGGCGACCGCCGCGAAGTACTTCTCCCGGTACGGCGCGACCAGCTCGACCTGCGTCGGGTGCGTGAAGCCCTGCAACAGCGCCCGGTTCCGCGAGTTCGGCAGCGCCTCGGGACCGGTGAGCTGCGCCCAGACGGCGGCCTTGTTCTCGGCGGTGGGCACCAGCGCGTGCACGTACGCGGCCTCGCGCTCGCCGCTCGCCGTCCGGTCGCGCGCCAACTCGGCGTCCACGTCGGCGGGTCCGGCCGCGCCGTTGGCGACCAGAGACGCGAGCAGGCTCCAGCGCAGCTCGGTGTCGATGGTCAGGCCGGCCGGCACGTCGGTACCGTCCAGCCAACCCCGCAGCGTCGCCAGGTCCTCGCTGGAGCGGGCCGCCGAGACGTACGCCCGGGCCCAGGCGAGCTGGAAGCCGCTGCCCGCCTCGGCGGCGGCGAGCGCCGTCTTCGCGGTACGGGCCAGCCCCGCCCAACCGGTCGGCGCCCAGGCCGGGTCGGCGTAGAGGGTGAGCGTCGTGGTGGCCTGCCGCAGGGTGGCGGTGACCAGGTTGATGTCGCTCTCGGCGGGCAGCCCGGCCAGCACCAGCGCAACGTAGTCCCGGGCCGCCAGCTCCGCGTCGCGGACCATGTCCCAGGCGGCCGTCCAGCAGAGCGCACGAGCCAGCGACGATTCGAAACCGGCGATGTGCTGCACGACGTTTGCCATCGAGCCCTCGTCCAGCCGGAGCTTCGTGTAGGTGAGGTCGTCGTCGTTCAGCAGCAGCACGTCGGCCGCCCGGACGCCGGCCAGGTCGCCGAGTTCGGTCCGCTCGCCGACCACGTCCACCTCCAGCCGCTCCCGGCGGACGAGACGCCCGTCGGTCAGGTCGTAGAGGCCCACCCCGATCCGGTGGGTACGCAGCGTCGGGTAGTCGGCCGGCGCCTCCTGCCGCACCACCACCTGCTGGTACGTGCCGTCCGGGCCGACGGTCACCTCCGGGCGCAGCGTGTTGACCTGGGCGGTCTCCAGCCACTGGGCGGCGAACTTCCGCAGCTCCCGGCCGGAGGCGGCCTCCAGCTCGGAGAGCAGGTCGTCAAAGGTGGCGTTGCCCCAGGCGTGCTTGCCGAAGTACGCGCGCAGCCCGGCCAGGAAGGGCTGCTCACCGACGTACGCCACCAGCTGCTTGAGCACGCTGGCGCCCTTGGCGTACGTGATGCCGTCGAAGTTGACCTCGACGGCCTCCATGTCCGGCATCTCCGTGTAGACCGGGTGGGTCGAGGAGAGCTGGTCCTGCCGGTAGCCCCAGTTCTTCCGGATGGACAGGAAGGTCGTCCACGCCTCACGGAAGCGGGTCGCGTGGGTGTTGCACCAGTGGCTGGCCCACTCGGCGAACGACTCGTTGAGCCACAGGTCGTTCCACCACCGCATGGTGACCAGGTCACCGAACCACATGTGGGCCATCTCGTGCAGGATCGTGTTGGCCCGCTGCTCGTACTCGAAGTCGGTCACCTGGGAGCGGAAGATGTAGTGCGACTCGGCGTGCGTGACGCAGCCGAAGTTCTCCATCGCGCCGGCGTTGAAGTCGGGCACCCAGAGCTGGTCGTACTTCGGCAGCGGGTAGCGGACGCCGAACTGCTCGTGGAAGAAGTCGAAGCCCTGCTTGGTGATGAGGAAGAGGTCGTCCGCGTCCAGGTACTGCGCCATCGAGGCCCGGCAGAACACGCCGAGGTCGATGCCGTCGTGGCTGTCGCGCACCTCGTGGTACGGCCCGGCGCAGAGCGCGGTGATGTAGGTGCTCATGCGCGCGGACTGGGCGAAGTGGACGGTCTTCAGCCCCTCGTCCGCCGGCTCCTCCCGGTCGACGGGCATGTTGGACACGACCCGCCAGTGCTCCGGCACCGTGGCCCGCCAGGTGTAGACGCTCTTCAGGTCCGGCTGGTCGAAACAGGCGAAGACCCGCTGCGCGTCGGCCGTCTCGAACTGGCTGTAGAGGTAGGTCTCGCCGTCGACCGGGTCGACGGTGCGGTGCAGGCCCTGCCCGCTGCGGGAGTACGCGAAGTCCGCGTCGACGACCAGTGTGTTCTCACTCTGCAGGCAGGCGAGAGCGAGCCCCTTCTCGGCGGACCAGTCGGCGAGGTCGACCGGGGACCCGTTCAGCGTGGCCGACCGCACCGAGTCGGCGGCCACCTCGATGAAGGTGCTCGCGCCCGGCTCGGCGCAGCGGAAGCGCACCTCCGTCGTGGACCGGAAGGTACGACCCTCAGCCGCCTGCACGGCTGTCGACAGGTCCAGAGTGATGTCGTACCCGGTCACCTCGAGCAGGCGGGCCCGTTCGGTCGCCTCGACCTGCGTCAGGTTGCGCACTCCCGGCACTGTTCGTCTCCATCCCATTCGCATTACGCCGCGCGGCGCCCGTCCGCCGACCGGCTCGTGGCGGTCGGCCCGAAGCCGAGTCTTCCATGCACCGGCCTGCCGCGGTGGCCGAGGTCACGGTCTCATTCCTCTGTCGGTCGATGCCCTGCGGGGTGAGGATCGGGAGAGACGTCCGACATCCGGCGTCCTCGTTTCGAAGGGACCTCCTCGTGACCGAACGTGTCGCCGTTGACATGTGGTTCGACCCGGCCTGCCCGTGGGCCTGGATCACGTCTCGTTGGCTGCTCGAGGTCGAGCGGGTCCGCGACGTGGACGTGCGCTTCCACGTGATGAGCCTGTCGGTGCTCAACGAGGGCCGGGACCACCTGCCGGAGAGCTACAGGGCGTTCCTGAGCACCGCGTGGGGGCCGGTGCGGGTCTGCATCGCCGCGGAACAGCGGTACGGCGGCGACGTGCTGCGCGACCTCTACACCGCGCTCGGTACCCGGATCCACCTGGGCAAGCAGGAGCGGGGGCCCGAGCTGTACGCGGCCGCGCTGGCCGACGCCGGCCTGGACCCGGCGCTCGCCGCAGCCGGCGACAGCACCGAGTACGACGGGGCGCTGCGCGCCAGCCACGAGGCCGGTATGCGCCCGGTCGGCGAGGACGTGGGCACGCCGGTGATCCACGCCCCCGGCCCGGACGGTGGCACCGTCGCGTTCTTCGGCCCGGTCATCACACCGGCCCCGAAGGGGGAGTCCGCCGGCCGGCTGTGGGACGGCGTCCTGCTGGTGGCCGGCACCCCCGGCTTCTACGAGCTGAAGCGGACCCGGGACGCCGACCCGATCTTCGACTGAGGCGCGGCGAAGGGGCCCTCGTCATCGTCTCCGGCGGGGCCCCTGTTAACACAGTTACCGCGCCCGTCACCGCCCCGCCGCCGACCTCGTTTGGCCGGATGTCCGCCGCAGCCGTAATCGCTGAGTTCGCAGCTCGTGGAGGCATTCCGATGGCCAAGCACCGCCATGTGTCCGGTGACGATCCGCTGAACCTGGAAGAGGCGGCCGAGACTCCCGCGTACTGGTCGGTCGACGACTCCCGCTGGCCGGCGATCCGACCCGACCTGCCCAGGGACGTGGCGGACCTGCTCGCGCCGCCGATCGTGGTGGGCGTCGCCCGGGTGGCTGCGACGTCCCGGCTGACGCCGCCCGGCGCGGCGCCGACCCGGACCCGGCGGACGACGCCCGGCGCGGTGCCCGCGCCGGCCGTGCTGGCCCCGTCGACCACCGCCCCCACGACGCGGCGGACCGTGCCGGCCTCGGCGGTCCGCCCGGCCGGCGTACCCGACCCGGTCGGCACGCCCGCCGGCGGCCGGCACCGCCGGACCGCAGCCGAGCGCCGCTTCTGACCGCCCGCCGGCGATGGCCGGTCCGCCCGGGCCGACGCTTTCACCTGATGGACGGCAGCCCGGGTCCGCGTCCGTGGTCGGTACGGCGACGGTAGCGTCAGCGGGCATGACGATCGTGCATCCGATCGCCCGGGCCTGGATCACCACTGGCGGCACCGGCGCGCAGAACTACGACGAGTTCGCCGACGACGCGGAGATCACCGCGATCATCGAGGCGAACCCGCACAGTGCTCTCGGCATCGAGATGCCGCACCGAGCCCCGGGAAGCCTCGGCAAGTCGTTCCTCGACGCGCTGCCGGACGCCGTGGCCCGGCTGGCCGAGGCCAAGGCCGATGGGAGCTACACCCCGGCCGAGCAGGTGGTGGTGCTCTACCGGATCACCGCGCCCGGTGAGGAGACCGCGTACGGGCTCTTCGCGGTGGTGGACACCGACCAGATCTCCACGCGCGCCGACGAGCCCGGTCTGGTGATCCGCAACGAGGACGTCTTCATCGCCAAGGTCCGGGAGCGGGTCGCCCTGGCCGAGGCGCTCGGCCACCTGCTCTCCCCGGTGCTGCTGCTGCAGACCGGGCGCGGTGCGGAATTGCACGAGGCGCTCGCTGCGGCCACCGAGGCGGCGGGCGTGCCCGCGGCCACCGACACCGATCAGGCGGGGCGCACCCACGCGATCTGGCTGGTGGGGCCGGGGCGGCAGCAGGACGAGCTGACCGCGCTCGCCGGCGGCGGGGAGCTGGTGGTCGCCGACGGCAACCATCGCAGCCTCGCCGCCCAGACCGGCGGCCTACCGCGCTTCCTGGCCGTGGTGACCACGCCACGTTCGGTCGCCATCCAGCCGTACAACCGGCTGGTCAGCGAGCTGACCACCAGCGGCGACGAGCTGCTGGAGCGCCTGCGGGCGGCCGGCGCGGAGATCAGCCCGATCGACGGCCCGGTCGAGGTCCCGGCGACCGGCGGCACCGTCCACCTCCGGCTCGCCGGTCAGGGGTACGCGGTGCGGCTGCCGCGGGTCGCCGGCGGGCGCCTGGAGAACCTGGACCACGCCCTGGTCGAGCGGCTGCTGCTGCGTGACGCGCTCGGTCTCGACCCGGGCGACAAGCGGATCACGTACGTCGGTGGGGACTACCCGGCGAGCTGGCTGACCGGCGAGGTTGACTCCGGTCGGGCCGAGCTGGCCGTGCTGGTCGCCCCGGTGACCGTGGACGATTTCGTGGCCGTGAACCTGGCCCGGGAGAAGATGCCGCGTAAGAGCACCTGGTTCACGCCGAAGGCGCGCGGTGGCCTGGTCGTCGCCGAGCTGCCCCGCTGAGTTGTGACGAAAACGCCCGGTGACGCCGCCCCCGAAGCGTCACCGGGCGCGGCCTGACAGACTGCGCGGTATGCGCGTCTACCTGGGATCCGACCACGCCGGCTACGAGCTGAAGGTGCACCTGGCCAGCTACCTGGCCAACCAGGGCTACGAGGTGGTGGACGTCGGTCCGCACGTCTTCGACCCCGACGACGACTACCCGGCCTTCTGCCTGCACACGGGTGACCGGGTGGTGGCCGACGAGGGAAGCCTCGGTGTGGTGATCGGCGGCTCCGGCAACGGCGAGCAGATCGCCGCCAACAAGATCGCCGGTGTGCGGGCGGCGCTCGCCTGGAACATCGAGACGGCCCAGCTGTCCCGGGAGCACAACGACGCCAACATCGTCGCCGTCGGCGCCCGGCAGCACACCCTGGACGAGGCGACCGCCATCGTCGAGGCGTTCCTCAGTACGCCGTTCTCCGGCAACGAGCGGCACGCCCGCCGGATCGCGCAGGTCGCCGCGTACGAGGCGAGCCGGGAACTCCCGCCGCTGCCGTGACCCTTCCGGGGCGGGACCACGACCGATGGTCCCGACCCGGCCGGTCGACGACGCGGCGGAGGAAGTGCCGGCCGGAGCGTGATCTCGAAGCGGTCAGCCGTTCCCGGCCGCCTCAACGCGGGGGCCGGGGCAGTTCCTCGCGGGGCACCCAGTTGCGTCGCACGACGACGACCCGGGCCTCGGCCTCGGCCAGGTCCTCCTCGGTCGGCCGGGCGGCGTCCCTGGCCCGCAGCGCGGCGCTGGGCTTCACCTGCGACGAGCCCGACCCGACCAGGCCGCGCAACCCACGCTCACCCTCCCGCTCGTCGCCGGGAGCGCCGCGGCGGCGGGACGGCTCGCTGCCGTCGTACACCCGTGCGGTGGTGGCCGGGGTCCCCTCGGGCTCCCGGGTCTGCTCACCGCCCTGGTGCCGCAGCCGGCGTCGCCGTCGCTCCGCATCACCCATCCACCGACCGTACCGCCGTGGCCCGGGTACCGCTGCCCGCAGATTCCCGTCACCCCTGCGGCGCGGGCGACCGGGACCGGCCCGCGCGGCGGGTCGGTCCGTCCGGAGACGGGTGGTGGTGGGGCTCGGCGACCGATTTGCCGGGTGGCTACCCTCGGACCGAGGCGCCGTCGGCGCCGTCGGTCAGGGGGAGGGGACGAGCATGGCGGACCAGACACAGCCGTGGGCGGAGCGGACCGTCGAGGTGCCGCCGCAGCCCGGGGTCGTGCCACAGCAGCGGGACGGCTACCGCCGCGGTGTGGCGTCGGTCGGTCAGCCACGGGCGCCGCAGACCGAGCCGTTCCCGGTGGTGGAGGAGCCGACCGGAACGGGTTGGCCGGGCGAACCGGTTCCGCGGCGGCCGGTGAGCTGGCATCTGGCCCAGCTTCGCCGCGGCGGTGAGTGGAGCGCCGCGGGCGGGCTCTTCGCCTTCATCTGTTGGGGCATCTGGGCGATCTCCGGCCAGGGCAATCTGACCGGCCCGATCTTCATCCTGGTGCTGAGCCTGCTGGTCGCGGTCGGGCTCTTCGCGCTCTCCCGGCTGCTCGGCCGGGTGATCATCGAGCGTCAGCTCGGCCGGGTCCGGCGTACCGCCCGGGGTGCGCACCTGATCACGGCGGTCTTCCTTGTCGGCCTGGGCGTCGCGTGGCTCCAGCAGACCGAGTGGGTCGTATCCGCCTGGAACTGGATCACCGGAAACTGATCCGCGGGTACGCCGCGGGCGGGCCGGCCTGTGCCGCCCGCCCGCGCGTCCGGTCACGGGGATCGCCGCGACCTTGGTCGTTCTCCGCCAGGATGGTGCTGCTTACCCGGCCGGCCGCGGTTCATCCGCGGCCGGCCGGCGCAGCTGCGGGCACCGGGCCGGCCGGGTAAGCCCCGGCCGGCCCGGTGTTCGTCAACCCTCCTGCGCGGCGGCGTAGTCGCGGGCGACCCGGACCATCTCCACGAGCCCGCCGGCGTACTCCTGGGACTCGCCGTGCGCCTCCTCGAACGGCGGCTGGAAACCGACGCCCTCCCACTGGCCGGTGGCCGCGTTCCAGCGGTCGTTGCCCACCTCGAAGTCCCAGGCGAAGATCCCGAGTTCGTAGTAGAGCTCGTCGGCGGAGTTGCCGGCGGCCGAGTAGAGCACGTCCGCGACCGGACCGGTCTGCGACGGCCAGGTGACCGTGCCGCGCTCCTGCGCGATCGCGCCGACGATGCGCCGGGCGCTGTCCTGGAAGAGCTTCGACTCGTCGATCGACGGCCGGGGCAGAGTGACCCGCCCGTCGGCCTTGTACGCCCCCGGCGGCCACATGAAGTAGCCGCCGTAGGAGTGCACGTTCATGGCGAACCGGATGTTGCTGTGCTCCCGGGCCAGCGCGACGACGTTGCGGCTCTCCGCCTCGGAGAGCTCACTCGTGCCGGCGTACGAGCCGGAGAGACAGTTGCCGCTGGCGCCCACGTAACCGTCGAAGTACGAACCGACCGTGTAGTTGCGGTTGAGGTCCACCCCCCACGAGTCGCGGTTGCCGGGGTCACGGCTGGCGCCGGTGCAGTGGTTCACCATGTTCTTGCGCTGGAAGTTGAAGTCGTGGAAGGAGTAGTTCGCGCCGTCCGGGTTGACCACCGGGATGACGAAGATGTCCGTCTCCTCCAGCAGTTCGCGGGTGGCCGCGTCGGTGCGTGAGTTGGCCAGCATCCGCTCCGCGAACTCCAGCGTGACCAGCGGGGTCGCCCACTCCCGGGCGTGCTCCTGGGAATAGGCCAGTACGCCGACGCGGGAGCCGTCGCGGTGGACGCCGATGCGCAGCGCCTGCACGGTCCACGGCTTGGTCGGCACCTCCGTACCCTGCAGGCCGTCGTCGAGGCGTACGGGCGCAACCACCGGCATGGGCAGGCCGGCCGAGCCCTGCTCGACGAACGCCTGGAACCGGTTGGCGAAGCGCGCGTTGATCACGGCGGCGACCTGGTCGGTGCTGCTCGTGACCTTGCCGGCGCCGTCGGTGGCCAGGGAGACGGTCAGCACCCGGTCCCGGTAGGTCGCGGTGAGCGGCCGGTTCGCCCGGCCGGGGTCGACCGTGCGGACCTGGACACCGTTCATGTTCTGGTCGCCGAAACGCACGGACTCCACCACCACGGCGGCGGCCGCCGGGTCACCGAGGTACGCGGCGGCGGTACGCCGGTAGCCCTGGGTCTTGTACGGCAGGTCGATCACGTCCACCAGATCGCGGTACTGGCGGGCCAGCCGCTTGATCCGCGCCTGGATGTCCACCGGAGTGAGGTACGCGTCGATGAAGTCCTTCTGGTAACCGCCGGGCAGCGGCGGCGGAGTGGCGCCGGGCCAGGACGTCGGGGTGACGGCGCGGCTCACCCCGCCCAGGCTGGACGTGGCGGTCACCTGCACCGGTCGGCTCGGCACCGGCACCGGCTGGGCGTAGTGGTACTGGTACTCGCCCGAGTCCTCGAACCGGAAGAGCGGGAACGAGCCGGTCGCGCCGTCGGCGGTCCGCCAGTTCACGGTGATCTCGACGTCCGGGTCGTCGGTCGCGGTGGTGGCCACCTCGGTCTGTACGAAGGTCTGCCCACCGCTGGTCCACCAGTACGCCTGGAGGAACTGGAGCGTGTCCACGGCCGCCGTCGCGCTCGCCGTCCGCTGGTCGGCGGACTGCGCGCGCAGCCCGGCGGCGGTGCGGGCCTGAGCAGCGCGGACGCTCTCCGCGAAGTGCCGCTCGCCGTCACCCGGGCGCTGCACCACCTGGAGCGCGGTGGCCCCCTGCGCGGTCAGCTCGGCGAGCTGGGAACCGGTGAGCACCACGTCGGCGAGTATCCGCCCGTCCACCGACCGGGGTCGGTTGGCGAGGTCCGCACCCCGGGCGACCAGCTGGTCGAGCTGAGCCTGGTCGCGGAGCTGCACCCGGACCAGCGCGGTCTCTCCACCGGCCAGGGTCACCCTGGGCGATGGTGCGGGGGCCGGCGCGGCGACGCCGGAGCCGGGATGGGACAGCACCGTGCTGACCAGGATCGCTGCGGTGGCCGCTGCCGCCCACCGTCGTCGGACGATCATGTGCCCTCCTGTGGGAAATCGATGTCGCTGACCCCACACCAGTCGAAAGATCGACATATGTCAAGGATGCTCGGCGCGGTGATGATGTTTGGCCGGCCAGGGGCGGGGGATGGGGCCGCCGTCACCCCGCCTGGGGACGACCGCCCACGCGGCCGCTGGAGGAACGCATGCCACTGCCGACCCGGGAGGACCCGCGCCTGACCCCGATGCTCCCGAACGATCGCGTCTGCACCGGTGTGACCACCGTCGACGGACGCATCTTCGTGAGCTTCCCCGGTGCGGACTCGCCGGGCGTGCAGGTCGCCGAGGCGCTGCCGGACGGCCGGCGGGTTCCGTGGCCGGACGAGTCGTGGAACGCCGCCCCGGACGAGCCGCGCTCCGACGGGGTGTACGTGCACGTCAACGGCGTACGTACCGGGCCGGACGGCCAGCTGTGGATCATCGATTCCGGTGCGCCCGGGCTGGGCCGACGGCAGGTCCCCGGGGGCGCCCGGCTGATCGTGGTGGACCCGGGCACCGGCGAGGTGACCCGGATCTACGACCTCACCGACGCGGTCCGCGACGACAGTTACGTCGACGACGTGCGGTTCAACGGGCGGATCGCCTACCTCACCGACGCCGGAGCGCCCGGCCTGATCGTGCTCGACCTGGGGTCCCGGCGGGCCCGTCGGGTGCTGGACGGGCACCCCAGCACGGTGGGGCGGCGGCTGGTCGCGGACGGGGAGGTACTGCACGACCCCGACGGCAACGAGATCGTCCTGCACGTCGACCAGCTCGAGGTGTCGCCGGACGGACGCCACCTGTACTACCAACCCGCCTCCGGCGGCCTGTCCCGCATCGAGACCCGCTGGCTCGACGACCCGGCGCTCGACCCCGCCACGGTGGCCGGGTACGTCGAACCGTGGCTCGACACGCCGACGACCGGCGGCACCGCCATCGACGCCACCGGCACGATCTACCTGAGCGACGCCGAGCAGCGGCGGGTCCTGCGCATCACCCCGGAACGGAAGGTGACCACCCTGGTCGCCGACCCCCGCCTGGCCTGGGTGGACGCCATGTGGATCGACAGCGACGGCGACCTCTGGCTGCCCGCCGCGCAGCTGCACCGCACGCCGGGCCTGTCCGGTGGCGCGAACCACGTCGACTACCCGGTCTGGATCTACCGGATGAACGTCGGCGCCGGCCCCGCGCCGAACGACCACGCCTGATCCGCCACCGGGTCCGGCCCGGCGGGGCACCGTCGACCGGCCGGGCGAGCTCGACTCAGTCGCGGGCCGCCCCCAACGACCGTCCGGCGAGCCAGTCCTCGCGGGTGAGCGCGTACTCGACCTCACCCAGTTCCGTGCCGGGCAGCGGGTGGTCGAAGTCCAGGTGGAACGTCCGGACGTACCGCAGACCGACGGAGGCCATCGTGGCCCGGGACCCCTCGTTCACCGCCATCGTCTCTGCGAAGATCCGGGTCAGCCCGAGATCCTCGAAGCCGTGCCGGATCAGTTCGCGGGCACCCTCGCTGGCCAGCCCCCGGCGCCAGTACCGGCGTAGCAGCCGGTAGCCCAGTTCGGCCTGCCCCGCCACCGGGCCCTGGTCGGCGCGCTCCGGCGGCTCGAGGATCCACCAGCCGACGAAGTCACCGTCGACGAATCCGGCCCAGAAGCCGAGCCCCGGCACCCGTTGCGCCGCGGCCAGCCGCAGGTGGTGCGCCGACTCCACCTCCGCCCGCGTACGCGCCGGACCGAGGTAGCGCATCACCTCGGGGTCGGCGTCGAGTTCCACCTCGTGCTCGAGGTGTTCGTCGGCGAGCGGGACGAGCCGGATCCGGGCGGTGTGCAGCGTGGCTTGGGGCATGCGCCGGATCTTCGCCCGTCCGCCCGGCCCGGACCAGCCATTTTTTGCCCCGGGGCACGCGACGGGTTTTCTGCCTGGGGCACGCGACGGCCCGACCGGCACAGCGGGAGCACGGAGGCGAATGGGACCTGTCGTAGGGGGTAGACGGCGCCGATGTCCGTCCGGACCGGCGGAGGGTCCGCCGTCGTGAGGAGGAGGGTCAGATGTCTCGCGTGCCCCACGCGCCAGCGCACGACGGCGAGTTCGAGTTCTGGCGTAACCACGCCCAGATCTCGTTGCAGCCGGTCGCCGCGCCCTCCATCCTCGGTCTGTTCGGATTCGCCGCCGCCACCTTCGTCGTGGCGGCGAACCTCGCCGGCTGGTACGGCGACACCGGGACCCCGCGTTTCCTGTTCCCGTTCGCCGCCTTCACCGGCGGGCTCGCCCAGTTCCTCGCCGGAATGTGGGCCTACCGGGCACGCGACGGCCTGGCCACCGCCATGCACGGGATCTGGGGAGCATTCTGGCTCGCGTACGGTGTGCTCTTCCTGCTCGTCGCGGTCGGCGCGCTGACCCCGCCGGACCCCTTCGTGCCGCTCGGCTACTGGTTCATCGCACTCGCCGCCATCACCTGGTCGGGGGCGTTCGCCGCGCTCGCGGAGAACATCGCTGTGGCGTTGGTGCTCGCCACGCTCGCGGCCGGGGCCACCTGCCAGGCGGTCGGTCAGATCGCCGGCATCTCGGGCTGGCGGACGGCGGGCGCCTACATCTTCATCGCCTCCGCGGTGATCGCCTGGTACACCGCCACGGCGATGATGCTGGAGTCGACGTACCGCCGGGTGATCCTGCCGGTCGGCAAGCGGGGGGCTCCGAACCGGCCGGGCCAGGAGCCCCGCCAGGTCATCCAGTTCATGGCCGGTGAACCAGGCATCAAGGTCGGACAGTGACCGGACACTCCCCGGCTGGCTGGGCGGCCCCCGGCCGTCGAGCTGATCGACTCGGTTTCCTTGATGTCGGGGTGTCCTGGGGGTGGCGATGCCCCGACATCAAGGATGTCGAGCAGTTGGCTACCGGATGCAGCGGATGGGGGCACGCGAGCACGCGGGCGGCGGTTGATCTACCAGCACGTGACTTGCGAGCGGGACCGCGAGATCGCCTCAACCATGGTTCGGCGGATCGCTCGGCAGGCCCGGCTCAGGGGCGGGCCAAAGGAGCTGATGGCCCGCAAGATCGGGGCGGGGAGTGGCCGACCGGCCCAGGAGCGGGAGTGAATCCTCTGGCCTGGGTCGGAAGCGGTGGAGCGGGCGACGGGAATCGAACCCGCACCGTCGGTTTGGAAGGACGAAGATCACGGCCAACAAGGACCTGGTGGGCTAGGTCGAAGTAGGAAGCGCGTGACCCGTTCATGCCCCCTGTGACCGTCCGGCGTACCGGCTTCTGGAACTTGGACGGCACGGGTGACCGGAGAAATCCGAGATCAACTTCGGCCTCAGTAGTCCGACTTCTCGCCCGCCGCCTCGACGCGGAACGCGGGGTACTGCGCCGCGATGGCCGCGAACTCGGCCAAGGGTGCGTGCCGGTCGACGGGAACGTGCGGCCGGGCTCCGGGTACCGTCGCCAGGTACCGCTTGAGGATCGGTGCGCGCTCGTCAACCGGCACCTCGACCAGCCGGCAGGCCCGGGACCGCCCGTGCCGGATGGTCACCAGCCCGTCGGCCGCCCGTACGTTGCGGACCCAGTTGCAGTTCTCGCCCAGCATCGATACCAGATACCAGTTGCCCCGCCAGTCGGCCATGCCCAGCGGGAACCGGGCCAGCCGTCCGCTACGGCGTCCGGCGACCTCCAGTGTCACCCAGCGCCGAGGTAGCAGGCCGGCGCCGTGCACGGCCGCCCACACCCGGGCGAACCGGCGGGCCGCCGCGTTGCCGCGGCCCCCCGCGTACATCGCGCGAATGGCGTTCTCGGACAATGGCCAGCTCCCCAACTTCGCCACCACATCCTCCTTCGACCGGTCCGGCCTATCAGGACTTCAGGGTTGGCGATCCCGGGCGGGAAATGCAGAGTCCAAGGTCCCGACACCGCGGAACTCCGGTCACGGCGTACTTGACGCCGCCACAGTTCGGGTGCGCCGCAAGCTCGCCGCGCTGAAAGACTGTCTGGAGTTCGGCCCGCCCAAGTCGGCGGCTGGTGTTCGCGTCGTCGCGCCGCCGCGTCTGGGGCGAGCACCCACGAGCTCATGCACCGCATGGGACATGCCACCACGCGCGTTGGCCCTGATCTACCAGCACGCCACCAGCGAGCAGGACCGCGAGATCGCCTCAGCGATGGACCGCCGGGTTGCCAGTGAGGGCCGACGCCGCCGCTGAATGGCACGCGGATGGCATGCAAGATCGAATATGGCGGAGATGCGAAAGGCCCAGGTGCCGCGATCATGCGGTCTGCCTGGGCCTTCGCGGGTGGAGCGGGCGACGGGAATCGAACCCGCACCGTCAGTTTGGAAGACTGAAGCTCTGCCATTGAGCTACGCCCGCGTACGCCTCGACACGCGAGGCGCGCCCGACAGCCTACCCAATGCGCCGGTGCCGCGCGCAGCCCCACCCGATCCGCCGCGCCACGGGTATCGAGATCGACTCGATGTGCGGGGAAGTCAAGCTCTCCCGGCGCGGCGTACCGACGCTTCCCGGCGAGTCGCGCCCGGCCCGGATCCCGCCCGGCCCGGGCCTCGTCCGCGCCCCGCCGGTGCCGCCCGGCAGGCTGCCGGGGGGGCTTGACCGGTGCGTGCCGGCGCGTCGACGCGCGGGTGGAACTGCGTGAAGTGTCGGGTTGGCCGTGCCCCGGGGCCCGACCCGGGGCGCGAAGGCATACACTCTTCGTCGCCACGGGGTGTGGCGCAGCTTGGTAGCGCACTCGCTTTGGGAGCGAGGGGCCGTGGGTTCAAATCCCGCCACCCCGACTGTCGTCCGCGGCCGGGTCGCCCCGGGTGCCGCCGTTTCCGCTGCGGTTCCCGGGCGCTGCCGGAGTGCCCGGCCGGCTCGCCTACACTCGATGGGCTGAATCCACGCCCAGACTCAACTGAGATCCGTCAAGGAGTACGCCTGTGAAGAGCACCGTCGAGACTCTGAGCCCGACGCGCGTGCGGCTCGCCATCGAGGTGCCGTTCGTCGAGCTCGAGCCGAGCCTCCAGAAGGCGTACCGGGAGATCGGCCAGCAGGTCCAGGTTCCCGGCTTCCGCCGGGGCAAGGTACCGGCCGCGGTGATCGACCAGCGGGTGGGCCGGGGCACCGTCCTCAACGAGGCGGTGCAGGAGGCCATCCCGCAGCAGATTCTCGCCGCGGTCCGCGAGCACGACCTGAAGACGCTCGGTCGCCCCGAGGTCGAGATCACCGAGTTCGCCGACGGCGACTCGCTGAACTTCACCGCCGAGGTCGACGTGCGCCCGGAGATCACGCTGCCCGACCTCGCCACCGTCGAGGTGACGGTGGACGAGCTCCAGATCGACGACAGCGAGATCGACGAGCAGGTGAAGAACCTGCGCGAGCGGTTCGCGACGCTGAAGACCGTGGAGCGGGCCGCCCAGGAGGGCGACTACGTCCAGATCGACCTGCACGCCACCGTCGACGGCGAGGACGTGCCGGGCGGCTCGGCGACCAACATCTCGCACGAGGTCGGCAGCAAGCAGCTGCTGCCGGGCCTGGACGAGGCCGTGGTCGGCGTCGCGGCGGGTGAGAGCAAGACCTTCACCACGCAGCTCGTCGGCGGCGACTACGCCGGCCGGGACGCCGACGTGGCGGTGACCGTGCGCACGGTCAAGGAGAAGGAGCTCCCGGAGCTCAACGACGAGTTCGCCCAGCTGGCGAGCGAGTTCGACACCATCGAGGAGCTCCGCAACGACCTGCGCGAGCGGGTGACCCGGGGCAAGCAGGTCGAGCAGATCTACGCCGCCCGGGACAAGGCCCTGGAGCAGCTGATCGCCGCCGCCGAGGTGCCGGCGCCGGAGGGCGTCGTCCGCGAGGAGGTCGCGAGCCGCAAGCAGGCCATGATCGACCAGCTCGAGCGGATCGGCGCCACCATGGAGGACTACCTCGCCTCGGAGGAGAAGACCGAGGAGCAGATCGACGCCGAGCTGACCGACGCGGCCACCCAGGGCGTCAAGGTCCAGCTGCTGCTGGACACCGTCGCCGACGCCGAGAACGTCGAGGTCTCGGACGACGAGTTCGGTCACGAGATCGTGCACCGGGCCCAGCACGCCGGGATGGCGCCGCAGCAGTACTACGACCAGCTGGTGCGCTCGGGCACGGCGCCCGCCGTGTACGGCGACGTCCGGCGCGGGAAGGTCCTCTCCTCGATCATGGAGCGGATCACGATCAAGGACGCTGCGGGCAACGAGGTCAGCCTCGACGCGCTGCGCGCCGCCAACGAGGCCGAGCACCACAACCACGAGCACTGATCGTCGGGTGCGGCCGTCATCCACCGGTTGCGGTGGGTGGCGGCCAAAACCCTTTTCCGGGTACGTCCCGGCGGTGGCTGCGCTGTGAGCGAACAGTGCCACGACCGGGACTCTGCCGCCCGGCCGAGCGGTTAGTGTCGGGTAGGACGGTACGGAGAGCGAAGGGCTGCCATGACCGACATGCACATCCCACCGAAGCCGCTCCGGGCGATTGACGCCCGAGGTGGCGACAACATTGGCAACCTCGACGACTCGGTCTACAACCGGTTGCTCAAGGAGCGGATCATCTTCCTGGGCAGCGAGGTGACCGACCAGGTCGCCAACCGCATCTGCGCGCAGCTGCTGCTGCTCGCCGCGGAGGACCCGGACCGCGACATCAACCTTTGGATCAACTCCCCGGGTGGCTCGGTCTACTCGGGTATGGCGATCTACGACACCATGCAGTTCATCGACAACGACGTGTCGACGGTCGCGATGGGCATGGCTGCCTCGATGGGGCAGCTGCTGCTCTGCGCGGGCACCAAGGGCAAGCGTTACGCCCTCCCGCACGCGCGGATCATGATGCACCAGCCGTCGGGTGGCGTGGGCGGCACCGCCGCCGACATCGCCATCCAGGCGGAGCAGATGCTCTACACGAAGCGGATGTTCCAGGAGCGGGTCGCGCACCACACCGGTCAGGCCCCCGAGCAGATCGAGGCGGACTCGGACCGCGACCGTTGGTTCACCGCCCAGGAGGCTGTGGACTACGGCTTCATCGACAAGGTCATCACCGGAGCCACCCAGGTTCCGGAAGGTGCCGGGACCCTGAGCTGAGGAGCTGACGATGACCGACCTGAGTTTGCCGCCCCAGTTCGCGGCCGTGCACAACCGGTACGTGCTGCCGTCGTTCGTGGAGCGCACCTCGTACGGGGTCAAGGAGTCGAACCCGTACAACAAGCTCTTCGAGGACCGGATCATCTTCCTCGGCGTCCAGGTGGACGACGCGTCGGCAAACGACGTGATGGCCCAGCTGCTGACGCTCGAGGGCACCGACCCGGACCGCGACATCATCATGTACATCAACTCGCCCGGTGGCTCGTTCACGGCCATGACGGCGATCTACGACACCATGCAGTACGTCCGGCCGGACATCCAGACGGTCTGCCTGGGGCAGGCCGCCAGTGCCGCGGCGGTGCTGCTCGCGGCCGGTACGCCGGGTAAGCGGATGGCGCTGCCGAACTCCCGGATCATCATCCACCAGCCGGCCACCGAGGGCGGCTACGGGCAGGGCTCGGACATCGAGATCCAGGCCCGGGAGATCCTGCGGATGCGGACCCAGCTGGAGGAGATGCTCTCGCGGCACTGCAACCAGCCGATCGAGAAGGTCCGCAAGGACATCGACCGCGACAAGATCATGACGGCCGAGGAGTCCCGCGAGTACGGGCTGGTCGACACGATCCTGACCAGCCGTAAGAAGGGCCTGCTGGCCGCCAACGCCGCCAGCTGACCGGTACCGGGTCAGAGGTCGGCCGGGGCGTTGATCCCGGCCGACCTCTGACACACCCGTTTTGGGGGTCGGAGAAAACTCCGCCAGCGGGTAACGTCGGGTCTGTACCGCTTCGCTGGGTCGGACCGGCGGAGTGAACGAGACGAGGCGGGGGCGCTGCCGCCGCGGGTCATGGCCGGGTCTCCGGCCGACTGAGTGCAGGGAGAACGTAGGTGGCACGGATCGGTGACGGCGGCGACCTACTGAAGTGCTCCTTCTGCGGTAAGTCGCAGAAGCAGGTCAAGAAGCTCATCGCGGGGCCTGGCGTCTACATCTGCGACGAGTGCATCGATCTCTGCAACGAGATCATCGAAGAGGAGTTGGCCGAGTCCGGCGAGGTGAAGTGGGAAGAGCTTCCCAAGCCGATGGAGATCTGCCAGTTCCTCGACAATTACGTCGTCGGCCAGGACCAGGCGAAGAAGGCGCTCTCTGTAGCGGTCTACAACCACTACAAGCGCATCCAGGCCGAGGCGGCCGGCGCGCCGGGTACGGACACCGTCGAGTTGGCCAAGTCCAACATCCTGCTGCTCGGGCCGACCGGGTGTGGCAAGACCCACCTGGCGCAGACCCTCGCCCGGATGCTGAACGTCCCGTTCGCGATCGCCGACGCGACCGCGCTGACGGAGGCCGGCTACGTCGGTGAGGACGTGGAGAACATCCTCCTCAAGCTCATCCAGGCCGCCGACTACGACATCAAGCGCGCCGAGACCGGCATCATCTACATCGACGAGGTCGACAAGATCGCCCGCAAGTCCGAGAACCCGTCGATCACGAGGGACGTCTCCGGTGAGGGCGTCCAGCAGGCGCTGCTCAAGATGCTGGAAGGCACCGTGGCGAACGTGCCGCCGCAGGGCGGCCGGAAACACCCGCACCAGGAGTTCATCCAGATCGACACCACCAACGTGCTCTTCATCTGTGGTGGTGCCTTCGCCGGGCTCGACCAGATCATCGAGGCCCGCACCGGTTCCGGCGGCACCGGTTTCGGCGCCCGGCTCCGGTCGGTCTCCGAGCGGTCGACCGACGACATCTTCAGCCAGGTCATGCCGGAGGACATGCTCAAGTTCGGGCTGATCCCCGAGTTCATCGGCCGGCTCCCGGTGATCACGAACGTGCGCAGCCTCGACCGCGACGCCCTGGTGCGGATCCTCACCGAGCCCCGCAACGCGCTGGTTCGGCAGTACCAGCGCCTCTTCGAGCTGGACGGCGTGGAGCTGGAGTTCGAGGAGCCGGCGTTGGAGGCGATCGCCGATCAGGCCATGCTGCGCGGCACCGGGGCGCGGGGCCTGCGGGCGATCATGGAAGAGGTCCTGCTCTCCGTGATGTACGAGGTGCCGAGCAACCCGGATGCGGCACGAGTGCTGATCACCCGTGAGGTCGTACTCGAGAACGTCAACCCGACGATCGTGCCGCGCGAGTTCACCGGCCGACGCGCTCGCCGGGACCGCGAGGAGAAGTCCGCCTAGCCGGAGTTCCTCCGTCCAGGTTTCCAGGCCCGGTGCCCCGGCTTGCCGGAGTACCGGGCCTGTCCGCGGGGCGGTCCTCGCCGTACGCTGAGGCTCATGCGCGTCGCCGTCTGCCAGCTCAACGCCCGCGAGGACCGCAAGGCCAACCTGGCCGTCGCAGCGGAGTTGCTGGAGCGGGCGGCGGCCGGCGGCGCGGACCTCGCACTTCTACCGGAGTACGTCGACTACCTCGGCCCGGCTGCCGGGATGCCCGCGCCCGAGCCGATCGGCGGTGAGGTCAGCGAGTTCTTCGCGAGCGTCGCACGTCGGCTGGGCATCTGGGTGATCGCTGGTTCCTTCCACGAGGCCAGCCCGGACCCGCAGCGGACCTGGAACACCTCGCTGGTCTTTGACCGCAGCGGCGCGCTCGCCGCCTCCTACCGGAAGATCCACCTGTACGACGTGGAGATCCCTGGCCGCGTGTCCTACCGTGAGTCGGCGACGGTGGCGCCGGGGGAACAGCCGGTGGTGGTGACCGTCGACGGAGTGCGGGTCGGCCTCTCCATCTGTTACGACCTGCGCTTCCCGGAGCTGTACCGCCGGCTCGCGACCGAGGGCGGCGCTCAGGTGCTGGTGGTTCCCGCCGCATTCATGCTGCACACGGGCCGCGACCACTGGGAGGTGCTGCTGCGCGCCCGGGCGATCGAGAACCAGTGTTACGTCCTGGCCGCCGGCCAGATCGGTGACCACGAGCCGGGACGCAGTTGCTTCGGTCGCAGCATGGTGGTCGACGCCTGGGGGACGGTGCTCACCCAGGTGCCGGACGGCGCCGGCGTAGCGTTCGCCGATCTGGACCTCGACCGGCTCGCCACTATTCGCGCCGAGCTGCCCAGCCTCGCCAACCGACGGCTCTGACGGGGGTCACCCCTGCAACAGCACCCCGATCACGGCGAAGCCGGCGATCGCGGCGGCGGTCACCACCAGCGCGGTGGTCATGCGCGAACGTCCCCGGCGAGCCAGCCGACCGAGCGACAACACGACGACGACGAGAACGAAGGCACCGATCACCAGTTGCCAGAACGGCAGGAGGAGCCCGAGCATCGCCTCCTCGGCGAGCGGGGCGGCGGACTGCTCGGAGACGACATCCATGACAGACACTCTGGCACGTGTGGGCACCGGGGGACACGGGTCGCGCGGAGCAGTCATCCGTGCGTACGGGCACTCCGCGCGAGATGACAGCCCGCCGGCCGCGCCGGTGAACCGGGGCGTGGGTCAGGCGATGCGGTCGACCTGGGGGAGTGGGACACGTTTCCCGTGTGGTTCCGCCGTGCGGGTGGGGGTCGTCCGCAGACAGTTGCGGACGTTGATTTGCCTTCTCCCGGCCGTCCGCGTAACTTTCTCTCTGCACGCGGGAGGCCGGACAAACCGGCCGAGAGCGGGCGCCAGGCTCGTGGTGGAGACGCCGAGCGAGGCTGGGCCGGGCGGTGCGGAAACACTCCGAAACTTGGGGTTGCGAACGCGAAGCCGACCGGCTAAAGTACTGAAGCCGGCAGGAGTCGGGCGGGTTGCCGCGAAGCGGCGATCGGCCGGTCTGCGGTTTCCCACGACAGCAACGACCGCCCAGCTCGGGCGTGCGTCGACGTGGGTCCGGCCAACTAGTTGATCACCTCAGGTCGAGGTTGACGACGAGGTTCGGTTCGGGTAGTTTGGAGCGGTTGCCCCGAAACGGGGTCCTGCGGAGCAGGGCTTCTGATCGGTGTGTGGTTGTTCTTTGAGAACTCAACAGGGTGCTTGATAAGCCAGTGCCAAATTGATTTATTACCCCGGACTGGTTGGCCTCATTTTGTGGG
>NZ_FTNF01000021.1 GCF_900156065.1 Micromonospora avicenniae
GGCCACCCGCCCACTGAGGGTCCAGGCTGGCCATCCCCATCTCGTTGAACCGGTGGATGACCTGCCGGATCGTGTCCTCATCGGCCTGCACGAGACGGGCGATCGCCGGCACCGTGTTCCCGCCAGCCGAGGCGAGCACGACCATCGCCCGTCGTAGTCGGATCGGGGAACCGGTTCCCCGGCGGGTGATTCTGAGCAGCTGCTGACCTTCCTGATCACTCAGCCGCCGCACGCGTACAAGATCTGCCACCGCCACAGCCTGACCGCCGCAACGCCGCCAGACCGACAGGCCGGCCGGCGTGTCAACCAACACCGTGAACGTTCGTGGTCACGGCACTAGCGATGCGACGACGCCTTCGGGTGAAGTGGCGAGTGGAAAGGACTCAGACATCTCGGCTCCCTGTTCGTGTTGGTTGAACGGTCGGCGACCAACTGGGCGGCATCGTCCAGCGGGCCTGCATCTTCTCGGCGGAAAGCGCGGGTTCGGGCGCCGACGACCGGTGTTCAGTGCCCATGCCAGACTAGCTGCGCGCCGGGGAATGCCGGATCCAGGACGTCGGCATATTCCGGATGGGACTTGACGAATGATGCCGCGAACGGACACGTGACGGTAGCGGTCTTTCCTTGCATTCGCAGCTCATTGAGGACGCCTCCGATCAGCCTGGCGGCTAATCCCTTCCCTCGGAACTCGGGGAGCACGGATGTCGCCATCAGCACGACGCGGCTCCCTACCTTGTTGTAGACGATCCCAGCGGCTGTCTGGCCCTTTATCTTGGCCTCGTAGATGCCGAGCGCGCTGTTGTCGGTGATGACGAGGTCTTCCGCGTCGGGCGCCACGGCTCCCGACAGGTCCGAGCCACTCAAATCCTGCGTAGCACTGGTCAATGTGATCATGTCCTCGGCGTTGCCCGCCATGTTGTCTCCTGAATTTCGCCGCTGGTCAGCGACCTGGGGCCGCGCCTGATCACTGCGTCTATGCCGTCACCGCCGGCGAGCGCCCCGGGGATGGGATTCTCTGCGGTGGCGATGTGGTCGTCCGCAATCCGGGGTGGATCGACTGGACCATTGCGTCCAGCGTAGACATGCGTGGCGCGAGTCGCCAAGCCTGGCCGGCTGGCGGTGGCCTGCGGCACAACAGGGCACCTGGGGATCATGACGTGCGACCCCTATGCGGCGCATGTCTCCCAGGCGACACATTCTGGACTAGGTAGTCCATGACTCGCGCCTAGAGATTGTTCCGGGCGGTCGTTCGACATGCCGCTTCGAGCGTGCAAGCTGTGGAAGTGCTGATTCAGCGCCCCTCGACGGGTAAGAGTGCGGTCGGCCGATTCCTCGAATCGTCGACCCTGGTGCCAGCGGAGACGTCGGTGGTAGCAGCTACAGCGATATCTGGTCGGGATGGGTCGGTGGAGGTTGGCTCAACTTGGATTATCGCGAGCCATCGAGGGCTCCGGAGCGAATATCGAAGCTTGTAGCCGCCGCCTGCGCCAGTGTCGCAGCAGGTAACCGCCGGGCCATCAAGGCCGGGGGAGCGGACTGCTACAGTCTAGCCAACAACAGGACGTTATGGTCCATGGACCTGGGTTTCCCGGAGGCGCTCCTGAATGGTGCCGGACGACCGCGTGCGCCAATGGGCTGCGCCGCCAGCCGCCCGCTCCGACCTGTTCAGGGCCGAGGCGAGTCGCAGGCCCAGCATGGTTGGGTCGTGCGCTTGCGAGCGGTGTCGCGAGGCCCTAAGCTGGACCAAACCGTCCTGTTACCACGCGGTCGGCGGGGTCGAACCCGTCGGGCCGATCTGCCGCATATCGAGGACGGGGCAGGCAGGAGTCATCAGCCGCGAAACCGACTGCGGTGGGCGGGCGTCGAGGCCCGACCGCTATTGCGACGTAGTCAGGAAAACGGCGCGACGAATCTGAGACCAACTAGGCGGTACGACCCTCATGCCGACACCGCATAACGGCACGGGGCGACAATCTATTCAGGGGAAAGTCGAACTTCATGGAGAAGAACAAGAAATGAACGGCACCAAGCAGTCCGCTGAAGATCTGGCGATCCTCGAACAGCTCAACCTCGACTACATCCACTCGGACGAGGCCAGCGATGCCAAGCGCTTCAGTGAATTCCTCGCCGAGGACTTCATCGTGCAGACACCGGGTGTCACCCGCAACCGTGAGGAGTACCTCGAATACATCGCCAAGCCCCGACCCATCAAAGACATCGCTCTGCGCGACGTCAAGATCCGCATCCTCGGCGACGTCGCGCTGATCCACGGCCGCGTCACGTACACCATGATCGCCGATGGAGTGTTGCAAGAAGCGCTGTACACGGACGTGTACCAGAAGCGCGAGGGCACCTGGGTCTGCGTCTCCGCCTGCGCGATCGCCCCAGGCGCCTGACCCGCCACCATGTCTGACATTGCCGCCCGGGCACGCTACGAACAGTTCGTCGAACTCCATCGCGGCCCCGACGCGTTCATCATGCCCAACGCATGGGACGGCCCGTCGGCTCTGCTCTTCAAAGAGGCCGGATTCAAGTCCATCGCGACCTCTTCAGCGGCTTTCGCCGCGACACTGGGCCGGCTCGACGGTATCCACGCCATCAGCCGCGACACGCACCTTGACCATGCCGCCCTACTCACGTCCGTGAGCGGTCTGCCGATCAACGGCGACTTCGAGGATGGCTACGGCGAGACTCCCGAAGACGTCGCGGCCACTGTCGACGCTGCCATCGCCCGCGGTCTCGCCGGCATCGGAATCGAGGACACCACCGGTGAGCCCTCGAACCCGATTCGTCGCTTCGATGACGCGGTTCGGCGCATCGAGGCCGCAGCCGCGGCTGCGCGTGGACGGATCGTGTTGACCGGCCGTACGGACAACTTCCTGTGGGGGATCTCCGACCTCGATGACACCATCCGCCGCCTCACGGCCTTCGCGGAAGCAGGAGCTGACGTCCTGTACGCGCCGAACCTGCCGGACATGGCCTCGATCAGCGCAGTCATCAAGGCCGTCGCGCCCAAGCCGGTCAACATCCTCGTAAGCCCCAAGGACACGGCCACCCTCGCGGAACTTCAGGCGATCGGTGTCCGCCGGATCAGCCTCGGGGTCGACCCGTACACGCACGCTCTCGCAGCTACCCGGGCGGCCGCGGCGAAGCTGGCGGGGGGAGACCTGACAGCGCTTGCTTCGGAGCTCAGCTTCGGCCACATCATCAAGCTCATCAAGGCCTGACACGGCCACCCAACCACGCAGCCTGTGCCGCTCTCATTCCGCCGAATCGGCACGTGAGTCATCTCGAATGCGTGCGTGAGTCGCGCGGAACGTCCTCGGGTGACCGGCCCTGTCAGGAGCATGCGATCAGTGAGGAGAACATGACCGACACCGAACAGGTGGCGCCGACCCACCACCCCTCGCCGGTGCGTGTGGTCGCGGCATCGTCGTGCACCGCCGCCATCCCGATCGAACCTGTAGTTGACCGCACCACCCCAGAGACCGGCAGCAGGCGGGGCTGGTTGTCCGTGGGTGCGCTCGCGCTCGGCGCGTTCGTCATCGTCATGACGGAGACGCTCCCGGTGGGGCTGCTGCCGCAGATCGCCGACGGCCTGGATGTCTCGCTGGGGCTCGCCGGGTTGATGGTGCTCGTGCCGGGTTTCAGCGCCGCGGTGTCCGCGCCGCTGTTCTTCCTCCGTTCCGGCCGCTTCAACCGGCGCTCGGTCATCCTCGTCCTGGGTCTGACGGTGCTCGTGTCGAACGCGGCCGTCGCGGCGGCGCCGAACCTCGCGTTGGTGCTGATCGCCCGCATGCTCTTCGGCGCAACTCTCGGCGCCTTCTGGACCGTGGTCTCACCGGTCGGACCCAAGCTGGTGGGCCGGGGCGGCGGCACTCGCGCCATCACCATCATCGCGGCGGGCATTTCCGGTGGAACGGTGGTGGGGTTGCCTGCGGGACAGTTCCTCGGCAACCTCGTCGGCTGGCGTCTCACGTTCGCCATTGCGGCGGCGGCGACACTGCTTGTCGTGGTCGTGCAGGCGGTCGTGCTGCCGGGTATTCCCCCGGACGGACGTACGCACCTGCGTGATCTCGTAGCGGTCGTGACGCGACGGGCCGCCCGGTTCGGGATGGCCGCGGGCGCGGTGGTGTTCATCGGCCAATTCACCGCCTGGACGTACATCACTCCATTCCTCATGGACCACACACAACTGTCCAGCGGCGTGATCTCCCTGCTCTACGTCATCTACGGCTGCGGTGGCATAGTCGGCTCGATCGTCGCCGGATCGCTGTTCAAGCGCGGGGTGATCGGCAGCTTCGCCGGGGCGGCGACGGTGGTGGCCGCATTACTCATTGGGCTGGCGTACCTGGGCTCCTTGCCCTGGCTGGCCGGCCTGTTGCTCGTGCTGTGGGGCCTGTTCTGGGGAGTCGTGAACCCGGGAACCCTGGTCTGGATACTCGACGCGGCCCCGGAAACCCCAGAGGCAGCGTCCGCAGTGAATGTGACGAACCTCCAGGTGGCCCTGGCGGCAGGGTCCGGCCTCGGCGCGGTCCTTGTCTCATCGACGACCTTGCAGATGGTGTTCCTCACGGCGGGCTTCATGGTCCTTGCCGCCGCCCTGCTCGCCGCGGTGGCGGCGCGGCTCGTGACCCTCGCCCGGAGGGAATGAGGGGGACCGGAACGAGGTGAAGGGTGGCCGGGCGCGTGGAGGTGCGGCCCTCGAACCCTCAGAAGCGCCAGCATGGTTCATGACAAGAGAAAGACGGCTCTATGCAACACGTAACCCCAGCGACCGATCTGGGCCGCCGGGACGGAAAGCTCGGGCTCGCATTCGTATCCGCGGTGGTCTCACTGGTGGCCGTGTTCGCCGCAGTGGGCTCGACGATCCCTCTTTTCAACATCTACCGGGCCGAGGACGGGTTCACCAACGCCGGAATCTCGCTGACCGTCGTCGCCTACTCCGCCGCTACTCTCGGCACACTGCTGGTGCTGGGACGGCTGTCCAACCATGTGGGCAGGCGGCCCGCGGCGATCGCCAGCCTCGTCCTGCTCGTACTGGGTTGTCTGCTGCTGTTGAACGTGCACCACATCGGCATCCTCATCGCCGGTCGGCTCCTGATGGGCCTCGGCGCGGGGCTGGCCAGCAGCAGCCTCACCGCCTACATCGTCGACGCCGCTCCCACCAGGCCGACCTGGCTGGCCTCCGTCGCTTCCAGTCAGACCGTCATGCTCGGTCTCGCCGTGGGCGCCATCACCTCCGGCGCCCTGGTCCAATTCGGCCCCTGGCCACGTGACCTCATCTACCTGGTTGTCATCGGGTTGCTCCTCCTGTCTGCGGGGCTCGTCGCCATCAGCCCGGAGACGGTTACTCCCTCGCCTGGCGGTTGGAGTTCACTGCGACCGAGCGTTCGGGTACCGGTCCGCGTCCGGCATCTGCTCCCCGTCGCGGCCGCGGTGCTCCTGGCCACCTGGGCAACCGGGGCCTTCTACCAGGCCTTCGTACCCGCACTGGTCGAGGATCAACTTCACACCAGCAACTCGCTCGTCCTCGGACTGGTGTTCGCCGCATACATGGGCCCCAGCGCTCTGGGTGCGCCCCTCGGCGGCCGGTTCTCACCGGCCGCAGCTCAACGCATCGGCATGATCGGCTTCCTGGCCGGATGGACCGGCATCCTCACAGCGATCATCACCGGCGCACTGCCGCTGTTCATCGCCGCAACCATCGTTGCGGGAGCCGCTCAGGGCATCGCCATCAGCGCCGCCACGCGTGGGCTGCTGTACGGCAGCGCTCCGCGGGACCGGGCACCGATCTTCGCCGTCGTGTATCTCCTCAGCTACAGCGGTGCGACGATCCCCAGCCTCATCTCCGCTCAACTCTCCAGCGTCTTCTCGGTGCCGCACATCGCGATCGGGTACGGCGCACTCGCGCTCCTCGCCACCGCGTTCACCGTCTTCGCCGGCGGGACACTGGAAGCCGATCATCAACGCCCTCGCCAGAAGGTTCGCTGACCGCCAGCCTCATCGCCTCCGCGTTATCTGGCGTCGATGAACAGATCGGCGTAGCGGTCCAGGTAGAGCGGCCAGCCCTGGTCGTGAGCGACGCCGTCACGAACCGACTCCCAGCCCGGACCGTGCCGGTCCAGGTTGCGGTGCTCCAACTCCACCCGGGTCCGCTGCGGTGTTTCGGCGACGAACCGGACCTCGACCTCGCTGGCGTTGTCCGGATCCTGTTCGACCTGCCATGCCGGGCTGATGTCCCAGCTGAACACGACCCGGTCCGGCGGCTCGAAGGCGAGGATTCGCGCCCAGGCGCACTCACTGCCGTCCTCGCTGCGGTCATAGATGTGCCCACCGACCTTCGGCTCGAACACAGTCTCCACAATCGGCGAACCCAGCAGGTTGTGCTCCTTCGGCTTGAAGTCGCCGAACCTCTCCGTGAACACCGCGAACGCCCGTTCAACTGGCGCGTCGACCACGATCTGCCGCCGCACCACCGCATCCGTGCCACTCATGATTCCTCCTCGTCAGGACGCTCGGTGGCGTCCCTGAAGCCGTCCAACGCCCGACTCCAGTAGGTGTCGAGCTGATCTCGTAACGCGGCCACGCCGGCGGGATTGAGTCGGTAGACGCGCCGCGTGCCCGCCGTACGGTCCGTCACCAGACCAGCCCCCTTCAGCACCCGCAGATGCTGCGACACCGCCGGCCGGCTGACCGGCAGCACCTCGGCCAGCTCGCCGACCGCCCTTGGCTGCTCCGCGAGACAAGCGATGATCGCCCGCCGCGTCGGGTCGCCCAGGGCGTCCCACCCGTCCTCAATTCGGTAAGTGGCCACGAACGGTAAGCTACGGCTTACCATCGGGATCCGTCAAGCCCCGCCACTCCTCAGAGCCTCCGAGTCGGCCAACGCCGGTAGCCGTCTCGACAGCAACTGCTCGAGGTTGGGCGGGACACGTACGAGGCTCCCGCAGCGCGAGTCTGTGAGACGTACTTGCGCCCGAGCATCGAAAAACGAGATCATCACGCATGCTCGACCCCTCGCCCCAGGACGACGGGACTTCACCAACAGTTTCCACGCCGGACTTCGTAGGCCGTGATCGCGAGATGGCGGCGCTCACCGGCGCCTTGGCCCGGCCACCGGCGATCGTGCTGGTGGAGGGCGAGGCGGGGATCGGGAAGAGCCGGCTGCTGCGAGAGTGGTTGGCCGCGCCGCACCAGCGCACCGCCCTGGTCTCGGTGTGCCCACCGCTTCGCGAGTCGCTGACGCTGGGGCCGATCGTCGACGCGTTCCGTGGGATCGACCGCCCGGCGTCGCGATTGCGGCTCACCGAGCTTGCGGGTGCGTTACGGCCCCTGTTCCCGCAATGGTCCTCGGACCTGCCGCCCGCGTTGGAGCCCTTGGACGATGCGAAGGCGGCACGGCATCGCCTGTTCCGCGCCCTGGACGAGCTGCTCCGGGCTCTGCGGGTCGACGTTCTCGTACTCGAGGACGCGCACTGGGCCGACGAGGTGACCTTGGAGTTCCTGCTGTACGTCACCTCCCGACAGCAGTCGGACGGGCCGAGCCTCGTGATCTCCTATCGCCCGGAGGAGGTGGACGCCGGATCGTTGCTGCTGCGGTTGACCTCCCGGTTGCCCGCCGGCGTGACCCAGCTGAGGATCGCCCTGGCGCCGATGCGACCCGACGACACGGCGGCGCTGGTGTCCTCGATGCTGGACGGTAACCCGATATCGCAGGAGTTCACGACGTTCATGCACGAGCGGACGGGTGGGGTTCCGCTGGCGCTGGAGGAGTCGGTTCGCCTCATGTGCGACCGTGCCGACCTCGTCTTCCGCGACGGGCAGTGGGTCCGGCTGAAGCTGCGTGAGCTGCAGGTGCCGCCAACGGTGCGCGACTCCACCCGGGAGCGGGTGGGCCGCCTGTCGCCGACGGCGCAGCAGGTGTTGCGAGCCGCGGCGACGTTGGCTCAGCGGTCATCGGTCGCCACGATCGCGGTGACCGCCGGCCTGTCACCAGCCGCGTGTCGTGGCGCCATCGCGGAGGCGGCCGCTGCCGGCATCCTTGACGGGGACGACCGTGGCCAGTGGCGATTCCGGCATGTGCTGGCCGCCACCGCCGTCTACGAAGCGATCCCGTTGACCGATCGCAAACACTTCCACCTGCTGGCCGGCCGGGCATTGGAGGAGATCGAGCCGCCGCCTGTCGCCCGCCTTGCCCGCCACTTCCGTGAGGCGGGTGAGACGGAGTCCTGGGCGCGGTACGCCGAGCAGGGCGCCGCGCTGGCCATGGCCTCCGGTGACCACACCAAGGCGGTCGCCCTGCTTGTCGATCTGTTGTCGTGGCCCGAGCTGTCGCCGTCGGATCGGGCGCGAGTCGCGCGGATCGCCGGAGTAGCCGCGCTGGGCCGCCGTGAACCGGTCGACGAGGTCTACCACCGCGTGATCCGTACCTTGCGTGCGGTGCTGGAGAGCCCCGGCCTCTCCGCACGCCAGCAGGCCGAGATCCGCAACCCCCTGGGCCGGCTCCTGATTCTCGGGGGAGAGGCGCAGGCCGCGCTCAGCGAGCTTGAGCAGGCGGTGGTCAACCTCGACCATGACCCGGTCGAGGCGGCTCGGGCGATGACCTATCTCGGCTGGGCCTATGCGGGCCCGTGGCCTGCGTCGACTCACCGCCGATGGCTGGATCGCGCCGCTGAGCTCACCGCCGAATTCGATTCGCCCGCAGAGCGGCTGAATCTGGCCGGCAACCGGGCCGCCGCGTTGCTCATGCTCGGCGAAGAGGAGGCGTGGGACGTCGTCGCCGACCTCCCCATCGACGGAGCGACCTCGGCGGAGCGCCTCGACGTGGCCCGCATCCACGCGAATGTCGGAACCGGCGCGCTGATCTGGGGCCGGTACGCCGAGGCGGAGGAACATCTCGTCGTGGCCATGCGCCTTGCCGAGGCCGAGCAGGCGTCCCGGTTGCAATACAACGTCCGACTCGAACAGGCCAACCTGGCGTGGCTCACCGGCCGGTGGGAGGGGCTCGCGGAGCGAAGCGCGACGCTCGCCGATGCCGACCGCGACCGGCCGGGGCTCTACCTCGGCACCGTCCGGCTCGCGGCCCGGCTGGCAGCCGCGGCCGGACGGCGGCGCGCCGCGGAGGAGCAGTTCCGCCTGGTCCTCGAGGAGTCCGCCCGTCTCGGCGCGGCCGACGACACGATGGAGGCCGCCGCTGCGCTGGCCCGACTGTGGCTGACGGACGGAAACAGCGGCCGGGCCTTGCAGGTCACGGACGAACCGATGGACACGGTCCGGAGAAAGGGCATCTGGGTCTGGGCGACGGACCTCGTCCCCGCCCGGATCGAGGCGCATCTCGCCGCAGGCGACCACCAGGCCGCGACACGCCTGGTCGACCAGTTCGCCAGGGGACTGCGTGGCCGTACGGCGCCCGCCCCTCGCGCCGCGCTCACCGTATGCCGTGCCCTGCTGGCCGCCGCGGCCGGAGACCACGCCCGCGCGGCGGCGGCATACGACCGGGCGGCGCGCGCCTGGAGCGTGTTGCCGCGCCCCTACGACGCCATGCTCGCCCGCGAGCGTCAAGCCGAGGCGTTCATGGCGCTCGGCCGGCTCGAACAGGGCCGAGAGCTACTGGCCGCACAGTACGAGCAACTGTTCAAGCTCGGAGCTCGCGGCGATGCGGACCGTGTCGCACAGCGACTTCGCGAACACGGCGGCGAGGTTCCGCGATTGTGGCGCGGCGGGCGACGGGGGTACGGCGACCGGCTCTCACCTCGTGAGCTCGACGTGGTCCGACTGGTTGTCGCCGGCAAGACGAACCGGGAGATCAGCCGGATCCTGGCCAAGTCTCCGGCCACCGTGGATCAACAGCTGCGGGCGGCGATGCGCAAGTTGAAGGTGGGCTCCCGGACCGCGCTCGCGGTCAAGGCAGTGGAGGCCGGAGTGTTCGCAGAAGAAGACTCCCTCGATGAACCTTCGTGAAAATTGACGTATCCGCTGGATAGCTAACGCCGCTCGTCGCCCCGAGCATGACTTCATGATCCATGGCCCTAGGGCAGTTCATGCCTGAGCGACCTGGCGAGCGTGACGACGCGGTCATCGAGGACCAGCCGCCACTCGAGTTGTCGCGCGAGCCGCGCGTCGGCGCCCCCGACACCCCTGACGTCGCCGACGATGCCGACGACCACGAGAGCCACGACCCCTACCAACCCCTGTAGGTCAAAGGACTCCACATGAGACTCAAAGCCCTCACCGCCGCGGTCGCCGCAGCGGTCGGCCTGAGCATGATCCAGCCACCACCGGCGTCCGCAGCTGAGCCGGATCCCGGCGCGTCCGCCAACAAGGTCGCGTCGGACCTGAAGGACCGCTTCCGCACGGAGCCGGTCTCCGACTTTCTGATCACGTTCGACACCAAGGCCGATCTCGCTCCCGCCAAGAAGATCGCGGACTGGACTGCCCGCGGTCAGTTCGTCTACGACGCGCTGAAAGCGGCAGCGAAGAGCTCCGCGGCGTCCGTCTCCGCCGAGCTCGACGCCGCGGGCGTGAAGTACACGTCCTATCCGCTCGTCAACGCCGTGCTCGTCAAGGGCGGCACGCAGCAGCTCGCGCTCGACGTCGCCTCGATCGGGCAGGTCGCCGAGATCCACGCGGCGCCGCAGGTCGCGCTGGTGGAACCCGTGGACGAGAAGACGCCGGCCGACCAGGCCGTCCGTCCCGCCGCCCCGAAGGCCGCCGCCGAGGATGGCACCGTCACGTGGGGTCTGGACGCCATCCACGCCCCCGAGGCCTGGGCCATGGGGGCCACCGGTGCGGGCATCACCGTGTCCAACCTCGACTCGGGCGTCCAGTTCGACCACCCCGCGCTGATGCACCAGTACCGCGGCACGAAGCCCGACGGCACGGTCGACCACAACTACAACTGGATGGCCGCCCGCGGCACGTGCACCGCCGTGCCGTGCGACGACAACGGACACGGCACGCACACCATGGGCACCATGGTCGGCGACGACGGCACCAACCACGTCGGCGTCGCCCCGGACGCGCAGTGGATCGCGACGAACGGCTGCTGCGACAGCACCGGCGTCGAGTCGCTGCTCAAGTCAGGCTGGTGGCTGCTCGCCCCGACCGACCTCCAGGGGAACAACCCCGACCCGTCCAAGCGCCCCCACGTCATCAACAACTCGTGGGGCCAGACCGTCGAGCACGCCTTCGACGACTTCTTCCAGGCCATCGACGAGGCCTGGAGCGCCGCGGGCATCTTCAGCGTCTGGTCGTCGGGCAACAGCACGCCGTACGCGGACTGCGACACCGTTTCCTCGCCCGGCTCCGCCGAGAGCGCCTACTCCGTAGGCGCGTACGACTCGGACGGCACGCTCGCGTTGTTCTCCCGCAAGGGCGAGGGTGAGGGTGGCCGGATCAAGCCGGAGATCTCCGCTCCGGGCGTCGCGGTCCGGTCGTCCTACCCGAACAACAGTTACGTCGAGATGGCCGGTACGTCGATGGCCGCTCCGCACGTCGCCGGCGCCGTCGCCGACCTGTGGAGCTACGACCCGACCCTCATCGGGCAGGTCGACCAGACCCGCCGCCTGCTCGCCGAGTCGGCCGTCGACGTCGACGACACCGAGTGCGGCGGCACCGCCGACTTCAACAACAAGTACGGTGAGGGCCGGCTCGACCTCGTCCGCCTGCTCGAGCTCGCGCCCCGGCAGGGCGGCACCCTGACCGGTGTCGTCACCGCCGACGGCGCCCCGGTCGCCGCCGCCGACGTGACGATCAGTGGACCGTTCAGCCGGTCGATCGGGACCGACAAGGACGGCCGGTTCACCACGAACCTCCCGGTCGGCGACTACCAGCTCAGCACCAAGGTCTTCGGCTACCTGACCGCGACCGCCAACGTCACGATCACCCTCGGCCAGGACACCTCCGTCAAGCTGCCGCTGACCGCCGCCGCGAAGCACGACATCAGCGGCAAGGTCGTCGACGACAAGAAGCAGCCCGTCCCGAACGCGGACGTCACCGTCACGAACACGCCGCTGAAGCCGGTACGCACCGACGCCAATGGCGCGTTCACGATCACCGGTGTGCCGGAGGGCCAGTACGGGCTCGCCGTCACACCCAACGCCTGCTTCTCGCCGACGTCCCTCCCGCTCACCGTGGGCGACGAGAACAAGTCGCTGGAGATCCCGGTCGGGCTCGTCGTCGACAAGGGCGGCTACAGCTGCGCCGTCTCCGAAGGCGAGTACCTGCGCGGCACCGACCAGGTCGCGTTCACCAGCGGCGTGTGGGCCACGGTGAACCTGCCGTTCCCGATCGCGCTCTACAACGGCAGCCACGACACCCTCGGCATCGGCCTGCGCGGGGTGATCTCCCCGGACACCTCCACCGGACCCGGCAGCGGCGGTGCGGGCATCTTCCCGTTCTGGGTCACGTCCCCCGTCGAGTTCGCCCCGGGCGGGGGAGTGTTCACGGCGGCCACCAAGGTCGACGGCGAGGACGCGTTCGTCGTCGAGTACCGCAACGCCAAGATCTGGGCCTACCCGATCCGGTCCGAGTACTCGGAGCCGGTCAACTTCTCGGCCACGCTCACCCGCTCGGGCAAGGTGATCTTCGGGTACGGCGACGGCATCGGCACCGACGACCCGGTGACCGGCGGCGCCCGCACCACCACCGGCATCCAGGGCTGGGCCGGCGTCGACGGCATCCGGTTCTCCGAGAACGTCCCGGTGCTCCACGACGGGATGATCGTCACCTACGACCTTCCCGACTGGGGCTACCTCGACGCGACAGTCGTCGACAAGAACGACGGGCTGCCGGTGGCCGGCGCCAAGGTCTCGTTCACCGACAAGGACGGCCTCGTCGAGAGCGTAACGACCAACGGCACGGGCATCGTGCACCGCCAGCTGCCGGTCGCCGACTACACGATGACCGTCGAGGCGCCGAACTACGTGACGGGGTCGTACGACTTCACCCTCGACAAGCTCTACGCGAAGGCGACGGTCGACGCGCGCCTCACCACGGGTGTCGCCGGCCTGAAGGCGAGCGGCCTCGACGCCGTCATGGGCACCGACCAGAACGGTGTGGGCTCGCTGACGCTGACCAACAACGGTTCCGCCCCGCTCACGTACGATCTGGCCGAGGCCGCGCGCCACCCCGAGCTCGACCCCACCGGCGCCACCACGCGCACCGGGACGGGCGCGGAAAGCAAGATCGACCTCACCGCGTGGAAGGCCGGTGCGAGCGGCATGAAGCCGTCGAACGCCGACGGCAAGGCTGCGACGGCGAGCGCCGCGGAAGCACAGGCGGCCGCCAAGGTCGGTACGACCTCCGGCGGTGACGTCATCACCCGCATCGAGATCCCGGGCACCATCGCGGAGAAGGAGCCCTCCGGCATCGGGTACGACGGCGACGTCTGGATCCACGACTACATCGAGCGGACCAACAGCGCCTACACGGTGACGGGCAAGCCGACCGGCAAGGTCTTCGACGCCTCGTGGAACCCCGCGTACCGCGCGTTCGACATGGCGCTCGACACCAAGACCGGTGACATGTGCCAGATGGAGGACAGCCCGGCCAGCTACATCCACTGCTTCGACCGGGAAACCGGCAAGGAGACCCGGCAGATCAAGGGTGACTGGTCCACGCTGCAGCTGACCGGCCTGGCGTACAACCCGGCCGAGGACGTGTTCTACGTCGGTGGCCGGGCGAACGGCATGATCGGCACCGTCGCCGGCACGTCCCACGACAACGCCGGTGCGCTGCTGTCCTTCTGCGCACCGCCGCTGCCCGAGGTGATGGGCCTGGCCTACAACCAGGCGTCCGACACCATCTGGTACACCGACCTCACCACGAACAGGCCCACCCGCCTGCTGCAGGTCGACCCCGACGACTGCTCGCTGGTCAACGCGTGGTGGTTCCCGGGCCAGAAGGCGACGCAGGGCGGCGGCCTCGAGACCGACTCGACCGGCGCGCTGTGGGCCGCGGACCAGGTCGCCGACGACGTCGTGCTGGTCGACGTCGAGGACGACCTGTTCACCGACCTGCCGTGGCTGTCGCTCTCCTCGACCGGCGGCACTCTCGCCCCGGGCGAGTCGACGACCGTCAAGGTCTCGCTCTCCTCGAAGGACGCCAAGCCAGGAGTCCTCGGCGCGAACATCGTCGTGCGGTCCGACTCCGGACGGCAGTCCAAGACCTACGTCCCGGTGACGCTCACGACCACGAAGTACCAGGTCGGCGTCAACGCCGGCGGCGCGAAGTTCACCGACGCCTCCGGTTTCACCTGGTCCGCCGACCAGGCGGCCGGTCACGGGGCGTGGGGCTACGACGGGAAGGGCAAGACGATCTCCGCGGGCTCCGCGATCGAGGGCACCGAGGACGACACGCTGTTCCAGTCCCAGCGCACCACGTCGGGCAAGGACCTGGTCTACACGTTCCCCGACGCGCCGAAGGGCACCTACGCCGTCGACCTCGGGTTCGCGGAGATCGCACAGGTGAAGCAGGGCAAGCGGGTGTTCGACGTCCTCGTCGACGGCGAGCTGACGCAGTACGCCTACGACGCCGTGGCAGCCGTCGGCCCGAACGCCGCCGACTGGCACAGCGCCGTCGTGCAGCACGACGGTGGTCCGCTGACCGTGGAGCTGCGGGGCGGGAAGGGCCTGCAGGCCCCGAGCATCTCGGCGCTGCGCGTGACGCTCGACCCGCGCGGAGACAAGGCGGAGCCGGAGCCCCAGCCCGAGCAGCCGGAGCCGGGCCCCGTGCCGGTGGCCCCCGCCGGTCGCTCGTACTCGATGAAGGTGACCGAGGGGCTCTACCGCCAGGGTACGGAGGAGTCCGGGTGGCACGGCGATGACTCCTGCGGCGTGCTGTGGTTCGACTCCAGCTTCCTGTTCCCGTTCTACGACACGGCCTGGGACGGCGTGTGCGTGACGACGAACGGTGCGCTGGTCTTCGACCGGGCCAGCACCTTGGGGGGCAACACGGAGCTGCCGTCGCCGTACCCGATGGACGCGATCTACCCGCTCTGGGACGATCTCGTCGTCGACGACCAGGCGAACATCTACTTCGGCAGGACCGAGGTGGACGGCCTGGCCGCCGAGGTCATCGAGTGGCGCAACGCCACCTTCTACAGCGATCAGACGGCTCGGGTGAGCTTCTCGGTCACGCTGATCGCGGACGGCCGCATCCAGATCGGGTACGGCGACGGCATCGGCGGCGACAACCCCGTCACCCGCGGGTCGTCGGCGACGGTCGGCGTGGAGAGCCTCACGCGCAACCTCGCGAGCCAGTACTCCTTCAACCAGCCCGTCCTGACGGCCGGCCTGGGGCTGGAGTACACCCTCCCGGCCGCGGGCACGATCGAGGGCACGGTCACCGACGCGAACGACGGCAAGCCGATGGCGGGCGCGATCGTCACGCTCAAGGGGCCGAACGGTGACCGGGTCATCACGGCCGACGCGAAGGGCCGGTGGAAGGCCCAGGCGCTGGTCGGCGAGAACACCGTGGAGGTCGGCGCACCGAACTACGTCACCGCCAGCCACCCGGTGACCATCACCAAGAAGGACCAGGCCGAGGTGGTCGACACCGCGTTGACCACGGGCGTGGCGACCGTCACCGGAGGTGACCTCGACTGGCTCGTCGGCCCGGACCAGAAGGCGACGGCCGACGTGACCGTGACCAACAGCGGCTCCGCCCCGCTCGAGGTGCGGCTCAGCGAGCAGAATCGCACCAGCGACGGCGGCCACGAGGCCGCCGACCTTCCGTGGCTGACCCTCACGGGGGCGGCCGCAACCGGCACGGTCACGCTCGCCGCCGGCGAGTCGACCACGGTCACGGCGACGGCCGACAACGCCGACGTCGAGCCCGGCGTGCTCGTCGGGGACGTGCTCGTCGCGTCGAACGCCGGCAAGGGTGAGACCCAGTTCAAGCCGGTCCGCCTGGCGACCTCGGCCTACTGGAAGGGTGTCGACGCGGGCGGGTCCGGGCACGTCGGTGCGGACGGCTTCGTCTGGTCGCCCGACCAGGCGCTCGGCTCGGGATCGTGGGGCTACGTCGACGGCACGGCGCGTGCCACCAAGGCCGACATCGCCGGCACTGAGGACGACGAGCTGTTCCGCACCCAGCGGACCGGCAAGACGTTCAGCTACGTGTTCAAGAACGCGCCCGCCGGGAAGTACCGGATCGGCCTCGACTTCGCGGAGATCGAGAATGTCAAGGTCGGCAAGCGTACCTTCGATGTCCTGGCCGACGGCAACGTCGTGCTCTACGACCACGACGTGCAGGCGAAGGCGGGTGCGCTGACCGCGGACCTGAACATGGTCACCGTCGAGCACGCGGGTGGCGATCTGAAGATCGAGCTCCGCGGCGAGACCGGTGAGCGCGACGCGATCCTCAACGCCCTGAAGGTCCAGGAGGACCCGCGCCTGTGAGATAGCCGAACCGGTCCACCAGTAGTGGTCAGAGCCTCCCCGGCGAAGGATTGCCGAGGAGGCTCTGACCGTGTGGTGCGATTGAACTCAGCGGTCGTTGCCCGCGCGCAGCCAGGCGATGTAGTCGGCGGCGGCGCGCTCGGTGTCGTACGCGGGGACGTAGCCGGTGTCCTCGTTCAGTCTGGTGATGTCGAGCCAGGATGCCGGGGGAGCGGACCCGCGCCACGGCAGGGTCAGGTCGGCGGACGGGACCAGGGTCTTGATGGCGGCGATGACGTCGGCGTTCGACGTGGCCCGGCCCGAGGCCACGTTGTACGTACGGTGGTTGAGCTTGTCGGTCAGGTGTAGCAGGGCGATCGCGCGTGCCGTGTCCTTCACGTAGCACAGATCCAGGGCGTCCTCGGCGTACGGTGTTCCGGCCTGCGACGACAGGTCGAGTTCGGTGCCGCGGGCGACCGCGTGGATCAGGGCGGGCGCCGGGAAGAACGGGTCCTCGTGGCCACCCGGGCCCCAGGTGGCGGAGATCCGGTAGTTGACGACGTCGAGGCCGGCAGCCGGGGCCAGCCAGTCGTCGAGCAGCTCACCGATCTTCTTGAAGGTGGGGATGACGTGGGACGAGTCCATCGGCAGCGGGAGGTCTTCCCGAAGGGCGCCGTACTCGGAAAGGCCGTGGTAGACGCCGATGGTGCTGGCGACACCCACTCGCCGTACGCCCCACTCTTGAGCGACCTGGAAGATGTTGAGCAGGCCGCCGAGCGCCTTGCGGGTGGCGGGGATCGGCTCGTCGGCGCCGATCGGCCAGGGCATGGAGCCGGCCAGATGGACGATCTCCGTGATCTTGTGGCGGGTGCCGAGGTCCAGCAGGGCCGGCAGGTCCGTGACGTCACCCTGCTCGATCGCGACCTGGGCGTCGGCGAGGACGGGCGGCAGCCCGCGGGCGCGGCGCTGCATGAGCACGCACTCCTCGCCCTGGTCGAGCAGCGCCCGCACGGTGTGCGACCCGATGAAACCCATGCCTCCGGTGACCAGAACGGCCATGACGCGTCCCCTTCCAAGACAAGCGGAACCTTGTTCCGTAACTATACGGAACGAGGTTCCGGATCTACAAGGGGAGTGCGTCGCGGGCCGCCCGGCACGGGTGCGAGGTACCGGACAGGTCGTCCCATCCGTGACCCGTGCTGCCGGCACGAATCAGCCCGGGCCGTGGAGAAGAGGTCGCCTCGACTGGACCTGCGTGACCCTCGGGATGGTGGGCACCTCCACCCGGAGCCGCCGTCCGTCCGAGCCTCTTTCGTCGGCAGGCTACGTGGTCGGAGGTGCGACAGCGGGCGGTGTCAGGCGCACGACCTGCAGCCCGTAATCGGCGAGTATCAGAGGGATGTCCCGCACGACGTCGCGATCCTTGTCTCGCTCGGCTTCCGACAGCTCACCCCAAGGCTTGATGCTGGGGTGCAGCTTTACTCGGTCGTCCCTGACCTCGCCGAATCGCCAGCCCTGTGAGATCCGTTCGGCCACCCATCGGTCGTGCTCGGCGACCGCCAGCGACTCGATCAGCGTGTCGTCGATGCGGTCGACGCCGGAGCCGGTGCGTGGAGCGACCGTGTATCCCAGTGCGATCAGCTTCGCGCCGATGTTCCGTGCCTGCTGAAGGTTGGCCTCGCGGAAGCCGGTCTCGAGCCGCTCCCAGGGAACCATCGCGGCCGTGTCGCCCAGGCGCGCGCCTTGGGCCACCCGGCGTTGAAGATAAATATGGTGGATCGACTGGGCCAAGCGTTCGTAGATGTCCTCGTGGATCGTTCCGGATTCGCCGGGAGTGACGTTGAAGATCAAACTGCCGACACTGATCGGCCACAACTGACCCTCGATGTCGTCCAGGAGGGTGGTCGAGTCCTGTCCGAAGACCTCGACCAGCCGCGCCAGCCGGTCCAGCGGCAGCACCAGAGAATGTGGTCCGCCGCGCCACAAAGGCGCCAAGGTGAGCGCCGCCAGCACCGAGGCGTCCTCGTCGTCGAAGCACAGATACGTGCGATGCGGCGGTACGGACTCGTCGTCGACTGCCGTGCGCAGATCGCCTGGGAAGGGCCGTAACAGGCAGGACTGCACCACCGCCGGCCAACGCCGCCGGAGATCGTCGGCGATGATCTCCGCCGCCGGGTCGACCAGCGTGACCGACAGCCGCTCGCCGCAACGCGGCGATAGTTGCCACATCCGCGCCAGCTCGACGACGAGCGCCTGGCCGAAGGCGCCCAGGCCGGCGATGACGACATGCGGAACGGCGTCCTCGAATGTGGCTGCATCACGGCGCACAAGCTCCCGCGCGGCAAGTTCGTCGGTGTTGAAGAAGTCGGAACCGGTGTTGGGCTGGCTCAGGTGACGCGCGCGTAGCGCCAGGGCGTAGGCGGGGTCGCTCACCTGGGCGTAGACGGCCAGTGGCCCGGCTTTTCGGGCGCGACGGGCCCGACTGGCGGTGGCAGCTGCCAGTACGTTGATGCTGCTGTCGGTACTGTCGTCCGCGCAGGCGTACAGCACTCGTGCACCTTGTACGCCCGCGTCGTAAAGGCTGCCGGCGTCACCGGTCTCGGTCCGGATCACCCGACGGCCGCTCGCCTGAAGTTCCGCGGCGATCGCGGCCGCTGTCGGCGTCTTGCCGGTAACGATGGCGTGCCCGGACATGTTCCGCTGCCGCACGACTCGCCAGGTGTCCGCGAACATCGCGCGAGCGGCCTCGAACAGGAAATAGACGGTCGCCGCCGGGGCGAGGAAGCGCGCGATCTGCAGCGGCCATGGGATCGGTCCCCCGGCCTCCAGCGGGCTGGAGCCGAGTACGAACAGCTGCAGGTCGTAGTAGATGAGGTCCAGTAGCCCGTCGTTCGTCTCGTGCCGGGGGTCACTGGTGTAGTCCCGCAGCCCCCACAGACCCAGCGCGAGGGCGGCGACCACTGTCGCGACGAGTCCCCACCGGGCCGCCGTCAGTGCTCGGATGCCGCGCGCAGGCACTGCCACCGATCCATTCCCTGCTCCATCCTCGGCTCCAAACTGAACGGCCGCGCCACCGGGTGACGGACGCCAACAGGCTATCGACTCCTGTCAGCGGCGATCACCGCCGGCGCCGGCGGTAGTGCGCCCAGACGAGACGGCCACGGGACACGGAGCCCCCGCGCTCACGCCGACGGACGGCCGCACGACAGGTCCTCAGGTGGACCGACGGCGGCGAGTGACTCCCACTCCGAGGTCGTAAGGTCGCGACCCGCCGTGTCGCATGCGATCCGCAACAACACGTCGTCTCTCATCGACCATCGGACAAGGCTGCCTCCCGACGTCGCGGTGAGGAGCTCGCCCGTGCCGGCCGCGCCGACCATGGCGGTCGCGTGCCACGGGCTGGCCGTCGAACCTCGCGTCATCGGCGGCAGTTGCACGGAGCCCACCACCGCACCCTCGTTGGTGTCGATGATTACGGCCTGCCCGTTCGCTCGGAGGCGAACCACAAGTCCGGTCCCGGGCACGACGGTGATCGCCCTCGCGTAGCCGACATCTCCGGCCACAGTTCGCAGCCGCGATTCGCCGCCCTGATCCCAAACCTCAAGATCGCCGCTCTCCCTGACCACCAGCAGGTGGCCGTCGCCGAAGGTGACCGCCGATGCGGGCGGACCGGGCAGGACCTTCGAGTGCAGTGACTTCGTGTCGATCACCGCGACGCTCTGGCTCGTCTCGGCGTGCACGACGGCCGCAGTCCTGCCGTCCGCACTGACGGCAGCCAGCCCGGCGCTCATGGGTCCCGAGGTACTTATCACGGGATCGACCGCGCCTGGCAGGTCGCGAACTACGCTGCCGTCCGTTGCACGGCGCACCTGCACCCCTGCGCGGTCATCGACCACGACGACCTCCTGGCCATCGCGTGAGACCCCGGCGGCGAGGACTTCCGCCTCGCCGAACGCCGGCCAGGTGCCGGCGTCGCGCGCCTCGGAGGTAAGGACTTGTGCCGCGCCACCGTCACCGATGAGCCACAAGTGTTCACCGGTCGCGCTCCAGACGGGCGTGACGTTGTCGAGCCGGCCCGCCGGGATCGCTGTGGTTCTTACCGCCTCGGTGGTGAACTCGTGGATCGCGCCCTGGTCACCGTTGCCGCCGACGACAGCGACTCGCGCACCATCGCTCGTGACGGCGATCCGGGGCGGCGGGCCGAAGTTCGCGACTTCCGGTACGTCGACCCGGAACGGCAGGCTCAGCCGCGACACCTGGTTCAGATCCCACAGCGCGAGCGACGCGCCAGCTGTGGAGACGAGCCGAGACGTCTTACCGAGGAATGCCATGGCCTCGATCCGGCCGCTCCCGGTCAATTCGGTGGGATCTTCGGCGTCCTCGGACGTGCCGGCGACCCAGAGTGTTCCCCCGCCCGACACCGCGACGTACCCGCCGTCGTCCCGGATCGCCAGCACCTCTGGTTCGGCGACTGGCACTTCCGCGCCTGGTATGTCGGTCTCGGCATCGCCGTTCGGGTAGACGAGCACGTTCCGGTACTTGACGTATCCCGAGTACCCCAGGCTCGTGGAGGAGCCGGGCACATAGTCCCCGGCGGGTACCTTCGGGTCGTCGGAGTATCCCGATGAGGAGAGGTCGCTGGTGCGGAGGACCTCCCACGAGCCCGTACCGCCCTCCAGGACGATGGAGCGTTCGTTCGGCATACCCACCTGAGACCAGGAACTTCGCGGTCGGGTGGAATGAAGCCGCTTCCCCGTCGTGGCCTCGTACAGCGACACGGTGGTCTCGACTTCCGAATCCGTGCCGCTCCTCACCATCACCGCGGCGAGCCGTCCCGATGGTGAAGCGGCGATCGCATACCCGCCCTTGACATCGAACCTCGAGGGTGGGGCGTCCCCTTCTCCCGTCCAGGTCGCCGCGACGGTCCCGTCGATGGCCAATGTGGTGGCGCCGTCCGCGCTGATCGCGATCCCGCCGATCGGGTTCGGCCCTAGTCGCACCTCGTCCAGCGTGCCCGCGTCCGGCCGCCATCGAAGGAGCCGGCCATCCTCGGTGCCCGCAACAATCGTCTTGCCGTCCGCTGATCCGGCGAGGGCAGTCACCCTTCCGCCCGCTGGTATCTGTCGCACGAGATGAGGGCTCGCGGTGTTGACCTCCAGTAGGGCGGCGCGAGTACGAGGATTGCGCTCCATCCGATAGCCCTCGACAGCCAGGAGTTGCGCTCGATCCGCCTGCACCTGCATCTCGGCAACGGCTGTTGCTGCGAAGAGCTGGGCCAACGCCGAACGCGCGTTGCGCTCGGCTTCGTTGCGCTGACCGATCGCGAAGACGCTCGCGGCAAAGAGGCACACGGCCAGCGTTGAGAGGATTGCAATCCCAGCGCGTGCCTGCCGCATCGCCTGCCGATGTCGCCTCACGTGCTCGCCGATGAGCAAATCCTTCGGTATGCCGCGGATCGCCGACCCCAAGTCCGCGATGCTTTCACGTAACCTCGGGTTTGCGGCATCTGCAAGGTTCGCATCGGCCAGCCAGCGCAGGTTGATGATGCGCGGCTCCGCGGCCAACAGGCCGCGCAGCGCGGGCGGCGCAGCCGTACTGCGCGCAAAGTCCACATCACCGGTCTGTGCGTTCCAGGCAAACTCGCCCCCGGTGGCTACGATGAGCAGCCGGTCGGGCGAGCGGTTTGCCGCCCACCACGCCACTTCTCGATTGACCCACTCGGATCGCGCGGCTTCTGGTGAAGCCATGAGCACGAACCATTCCGATGAGGCGAGAGCCAGTTCGATCGACGCCCAGAGATCCGATGATGCCGACAGGTTTGCATCGTCCCTGAAGACTCGAATCGCGCGCATCCGGTACCAGGGCTTGGCAAATTGCTCCAGCTCGCGTTGCACGACCGGAGCGAGCTTCCCGTCCAGCGCGTGACTGTAGGAGATGAATGCGTCGTACTTATCTGCTGAACGAACCAAGCTTCCTCCCCGGCATCGCCGTCCATTGCAGACACTCTGCGATGACATGTCAAGCGACGCTCGGTCGCGGTCGTAAATGTCCAGCTCCCACCGAAAGTGCCGTCGGTACTCCGTCCACCGATGCGGGGCGCCTGCCGACGCGCGACTGCCTGCACCGCCGCCGGACATGATTCAGCTCCGCACCACTTGCGCCACGTCAGCCGGAAAGCGTTGCGGATCAGAGGAGGCGACCAATGTCCGGCGCCAGCCGCACCTGGGCGGACATCAGCACCAGGTGGTCGCCCGATGCTTCACCGGATTCTTCGCCGTCCTGGTGATCCGCTGCAACCGCTGGCCCGCAGCCATCGGCACTGCCGAACGAACACCTCCGGCCGTCTATCCACCGGCCACCACCTCCCCAGAGGAGTGCTGGGAAACAGCCTGCCCGATAGGTGCTCAGAACTGATGGATTACACGATCAACCTCCGAGGCGAACCAGGGAAGGCCCCGCTGGGGATGGGCGCAGGCGTTGGAGCGGGGAGAGATGGAGGCCCCGCCGAAGGCCACCGTCAGCAGCCATCGGAGGGGATCGCTACCGATCATCGCCGGGGGAGGTTCATGACTCAGTCGGCGTCGAACCGCAGTGGCAGTGGTGCTCGCTGTCGGCGTGCCCGGTGGTGCCAAGGTCGTCGTCACGGCCGGCGGCGAGGCGCGACCATTGCGATGTGGGCCGGCCGTCGAGGCGGAACTGATCGCCGTCGGTCCGGAAGCGCTGGGGCCAGCCTTCTGGCGAGTTCTCCCAGTCCTCCTGGCGGCCGTAGACGGTCATGTCCAGCAACCCGTACGAGGGTGCCATCGCCTCGCAGCCGCGCCCGGTGGTCCAGTAGGTCTCGAACACGCGGTCGCCCTGGCGCAGGTAGCACGCCTTCATTCCGAACGCACGCCCGGCGACGAGCGGGTCGAGCGACTCCGCGGGCACGGAGTACCAGGGCGCCTGCCAGCCCATGAAGTCGCGGTAGCGCGACGACTCCTCGAACGGCCCCTGGCAGAAGACCGCGAACGTGACATCGCGCGAGTGCAGGTAGGACAGCTCGAGCACCTGGCCGGTGAAGAACGTGCAGCCCTCGCACTGGTCGGCGGCCGGCCTGCCCGTGTGCCACATGTGGTACGACGCGAACAACTGGGTCCTCCCCTCCAAGACGTCGAGCAGGGGCACCGGGCCGTCGGCACCGACCAGACGGGTGGTCGGGTCGACCTCCACCATCGGCAGCCGCCGACGGGCCGCGGCGATGGCGTCGCCCTCACGGGTGTGCGCCTTCTCGCGGAGCCGGAGCTCGTCGAGCTGCTTCTGCCAGGTTTCGCGGTCGGCGAGCGGGGGTGCTGCTGGCGTGGTCATGGGCTCCTCCTCAGGTAAGGGCTATGAGGCTAATAGTGGATGCTATGATCGAGCAAGTGTGAAAGGGAGGTGTTCGGTGCCGGCTCAGCGGGGTTATCGACAGGCTTGTGGCATCGCGCGTGGCCTCGACATCGTGGGTGAGCGGTGGTCGCTGCTCGTGGTGCGCGAGCTGCTGCTCGGGCCGAAACGGTTCACTGACCTGCAGCAGGCGCTCCCGACCGCCAGCCCGAACGCGCTGTCCGACCGGCTGCGCGAGCTGGCCGGCGCGGGCGTCGTACGCCGTCGGCAGCTGCCTCCGCCAGGCAATGTGCGGGTCTACGAGCTGACGACGTGGGGTCGCGGCCTCGAGCCGATCGTCGTCGCGCTCGGCACCTGGGCGCTGGCCGCCCCGCCGACCGGGGAACAGCGCTTCGTCAGCGCGGACAGCGCCATGCTGACCATCCGCACCTTCTTCGTCCCGACGCAGCAGCGGCCCGAGGCGACGCTGCGGATCGAACTACGCGACCACGGCCCTGCCGGGGTGTTCGGCGTCCGCCTCACCCCGGACGGCGCCGAGGTCGCCCACGAGCCGCCCGAAGAACCGGACGCAGTCCTGGTCACCACGACGGATACCCTTCTCGGCGCCTTCGGCGGCGACGACCTGGCCGGGCTCGTAGCTGCCGGCACCGTCATCATCGGCGATTCCGAGGTCGTACGCCTCCTCGTCGCGAACGTGCGGATCCCCGCATCCACAAATCAGTACGCAACCCCCACCTCTCACCTCGGGGGGCGAGCGGAAGGCCGCCAGACGCTGTCCGAAGGGTGATCCAGGCGGGCTGCACCCCCCGTTACCTTTGATCGTTCCAGCCGGGGACTACGAAGGTTGGGCCAAGGGCGATCCTGGCCGAACAGGCCCACGGTCGGCTGGGTTTCCGTACGCTGCGCTGAGTGAACTCGGCACCATGCTTCGTCGCGTTGGCGGCGACCCTGCTCGTCACGGCGTGCGATCCCGCCCGGACCCCGCCGGCCGGTGCGCCTACCCGCTCCGCCTCTTCCGCCTCTCCATCGCACCCCACCGAGATCACTTTGGCCTTCGCAGGCGACGTGCACTTCGCCGACCGGACGGCCGACCTGCTCGGCGACCCGGCCACCGCGTTTGGGTCGATCTCGTCGACCCTGTCGGCCGCAGACCTGGCGATGGTCAACCTGGAAACGGCGGTAACCACGCGCGGCACCCCCGAACCGAAGGAGTTCCATTTCCGAGCGCCGGCAAGCGCGTATGACGCCGTAAAGGCCGCCGGCATCGACGTCGTGTCGATCGCCAACAACCACGCGCTGGACTACGGGCGGACGGGGCTGACCGACACCGTGGACGCAGCCAGGGCCGCCGGTATGCCCGCCGTCGGGGCGGGCGCCGACGCGGCGGCAGCGTACCGGCCGTGGATCACCGAGATACGCGGTACCAGAATCGCTGTCCTCGGCTTCAGCCAGGTCTCCGAGCTGTGGTCGGAGTGGAGAGCCACCGACAACCGGGCCGGCATCGCGATGGCCCGGGACCTGCCGCGCGCCGTCGAGGCGGTACGCGCCGCCCGACGCCAGGCCAGCGTGGTTGTCGTCTACGTCCACTGGGGCACCGAGGGCGACGCGTGCCCACCCGACGAGGCTCGCGAGTTCGCGCGCGAAATGGCCGAAGCGGGTGCCACGATCGTGGTCGGCACCCACGCCCACCTGTTGCTCGGCGACGGGTGGCTCGGTAAGACCTTCGTGCAGTACGGGCTCGGCAACTTCCTGTGGTGGCGTGACGACGCGTACAGCAACGACACGGGAGTGCTGCGGGTGACCCTCGACAATTCGGCGATCTCGAAGACGGAACTGCTGCCCGCGGCGATCTCCCGACGTACCGGTCGACCCGAACTCGCCGGCGGGCGGGACGTGGCCCGGATCCACCGGGAGTACGCAGACCTGCGCGCGTGCACCGGACTCGCCGCTAGCCCCGTCTCGTAGGGTGGCGGCCGTGCTGCCGGCGGCAGGTCAGCGACGGGAGCCGCTGGGAGCAGGAGGCGATCGCCAGCGGCACCGTCCGCGAACGTAGGTCAGGAAGGCGTGGGCACAGCTGCTGCCTTCCGAAAAGGCGTGCTAAGAGCCGGGGCGTCGCCCGCCACCGGCACCCACCGGTTCGATCACCTGCCAGAAGTCCTTCGAAAGCTGGGCCGCCGCGTTCTGGAACTCGTCACGCGTGACAGCCTCACGGAGCGTGGTGAGCACCGCGATGACCCCGGGACCGGCGAGCGCACGGTCGATGTTCGGGCGGTCCGCCACCCGCCGCACGAACTCTTCAAACCCGAACGACGTAGCCTGTTCCCGTCCACGCGGTCCGCGCAGGTGGTCGGCCAGCTTGTCCGGAAGCTGATAGGCAAGGTCCTCTGCCTGGCCGGCGCTGATCCGATCTGCCAACGTCTCCAACGTCGTGGCGGTGAGTGCCGCCGCCTGATCGGTCGAAACCTTTGCCCGCGTCGCCACTGCGTTGATGAAATCCTGGTATTCCACCCGATTCCCCTCTCCGGCCGGATCGCCCTCGAAACTCCGGTTACGAGCCCTGACCGCGATGCGCCGCGGTTGGGTTCAGGTGCGCCTTGTCTACGCCGTACGGCAACACCCTCCCGCGGGAAGGGCTCGCGTCGAAGCTGCTCGGGTCGACGTCGCCCGACAGCCTCACGACGTGTTCGAACTGGCCTACCCGTTTAGCGAGGGCACATGCGAACCTCATCTCTCGGCTGCCGAGCGAACTGCTACCGGAATGCGGACCAGTGCTCCGGCCTTTGGCCAGCGATCCCAGGTGCAGGCCCTCAGATCAACAGCAGGGTCTTCCCCACGGCGGTGCGGTTTTCGACCGCGGCGTGCGCGTCGGCGGCACGCTCCAACGGAAAGGTCTGCCCGATGAGCGGCCGGACGAGTCCCGCTGCCGCCTGCGACATCATCTGCTCCGCCCACCGCGCCACATGCGGTCCGAAGTCGAAGAGCTGTTCGATGCCGATCACCGTCACGCCCCGTTGGCGCGCCTCCGCAGGGTCGATGAGCGTGGCCTCACCGCTGGAGGCTCCGTGCACCGAGAAACGGCCGCCGCGGGCCGTCACCTCGAACGCGGCACGCCCGATCTCGCCGCCGACGCCGTCGAACACCACATCCGGTCCCGCGCCACCGGTCGCTTCGAGCACCCGCCGGGTCCAACCTGGTTCGGAGTAGTCAACCGCCGCATCGGCGCCGCGCTCCCGGACCACCTCGAGCTTCCGGTCTCCGCGAGCGGCTCCGACGACGCGCGCGCCCATCGCACGGGCTATCTGCACCAGTAGGCTGCCCACCCCGCCCGCCGCCGCTTCGACCAGAACCCAGTCTCCGGGGCCGATCTTGGCGTGCTCGGCCAGCCCTTGCGCGGTGCTGCCGTCGCTGTAGAGGGCGATGGCCTCCGGCAGGCCGAGGCCGTCCGGCACCGGGAACAGCTCCCCGACCGGCGCCACCGCCCGCTCGGCGAAACCACCGGTTTCTCCTGTTCCGGCCACGACACGCTGCCCCAGCCAAACCGGATCCACCTGGGCGCCGACCGCGCTCACCAGCCCGGCCACCAGACCGCCCGGCACGTACGGCAGCCGCGGCCGTTCATGCCATCTGTCGGTGCCACGCCGGATCTGCGTCTCCACGAACGTCATGCCCGCCACCGCCACGTCGACCACGGCCTGGCCCGGCCCGGCCACCGGGTCGGGCGCCTGACCCGGAACCAGAACCTCGGGACCCCCGAAACGAACCGCCTGGACAACTCGCATGACACTGACTCCCATCCGTTCGCCGACGCGAACGCCGAAAGCATGCGACCTCTAGTCTGGTTGAGGTCAACCGAGGCATCCCCGATGTGACTCGTGGTCCCGCAGCCACTGCCTCAGGCCGCCGTCCGGCCCGCTCTCCTCGCACCCTCGGCGTGCTCGCTGGCGTGGACGGCTGTGGCGGCTCACCCGCCCATGGGCCTGGTTCTGACGCCGCCGACCAGACCGCCAGCCGACGCGAGCGGCGGCTGGCCGGGTTCCGCTGTCGCCGCGCTCCAACCGGCTCCACCAGCGAGGGTGCCTGCGGTCGGCCTCACCTATCCGCCGTAAAGATGCACGCGGTTGTCGGCATCATGATCCGGCTTGCGATGGATGAACCCGTCGGGCTCTACTGGGCCGTTGCCGACGTGCACTACCCAATCCTCGTAGAACCAGCTGGGGTTGCAGGCGCACCGAGTGACCGTGAACCGGAAGTTGGCCCGGTAGCGGCCTACCTGCCCCGGCGAGAGGGTGAAGAGGCGGGCCGTGCCACGGTCGCGCGGATATGCCGCACCGCCGGGTAACCGATCAACAGCCGTCGTGGAACCTTCAATGGTGAGCCACAAGCCCACTTCGCGGGCTCGCTCTATGCCCCCGCTGAGCACCTCGTCGTGGCCCACGTAGCCGGCCGCGTCGTCATAGAGCACCTCGTGGACGGCCACGTCACCCATCGGTAGTGAGGCAGGAAGTGGTACCGGCCGGTTCAGTCCACGGCGGAGGTTGGCGTGCCGAGCGCCGCGTGCAGCTGAGCTCCACCGCACCCGCACCCGCTGGACCGTGATCACCGCGCAACCATGACTCACAAGCCGCCAGCGTCGCCAGCTGTTATCCGCGCGTGCCGCGATGCGCTGCGGCTCGGGCGCCGAGGAGCCGTAGTCGCTGCCCCGTCCGGTCGCCGACCGGGTGATCGGCGAAGGACGGCAGTTCAGAGCGGGATCGACTGGACGTCGATGTCGATGCCGCTGGTCGGTGTGTAGTCGAACCAGGTGGCCATGAGCGACGCTCCTGCCGCCGCCGAGATGTCGGCGTCGACGCCGTCGCCGCCTGGCTCGCCGTCGGCTCCGTACGAGATGAGGTCGTAGTCGTTGCCGCTGCCCGGCAGCCGATAGACCAGCTCGCGGTTCCACGCATCGTGGAAGGGGCTGCCGGGCAAGTCGTCCAGCTGCGGCGGGTACTCGTCGTTCGCGTCGCGGTAGCGCTCCAACTCCTCGACCACACGCTGCATGATGTCCCAGGTGGTGCGCTGCTGCGGGTAGAGCAGCGGCCGAGCGTGCTGCTCCGGGTTCGCCGGTGGGATGCCCGCGTAGTTGGTGTGCGCGAAAGCGCTCACCTCCTGAGCGATCGTCAGGTACGGCGACTGGCCCGTCGGGCTGCCTGTGTCGAGCAGGTGGGTGAATCGTTCCTCGAAGCCGGGCCGGATCGGCACGACCACCCGGGCGTAGCCGGCTCGAAGGAAGTCGCGGTGCACCGGGTCGCCGTGCTCGAACAGCAGCTTTTCCCGGGCCAGGTCGTCGCTGCCCCAGAAGTACGGGTATAGGAAGTACAGCAGGTTCTCCCACTCGACGGCGTGGTGGATGAACTTGACCAGGTCTCCGAAGCCGGACATGGTTGCCCACTGGGCCGCAGTGAGGTTTCGGTCGGGCTGCGGCTTGTCGTCCGGGGTGTCGAGGCTGTCGGCGTCTCGGTCCACGGACTGCTTGATGATGCTGCCGACCTCGTTCGGCGCTGTCTCGAACTCCGGCCCGACGAGCCAGGTCAGGACAGTACGCATCAGCTCGTCGCGCTCCAGTCGCCGCAGCGTGAGAGTGTCCTTGCCCGACAGCAGCATCCACAGCCGGTCACGCTTGTCCTGCAGCAGCGCCTGCTGGGTCTGGTGCTTGGCCAGTGCGGTGTCGCGCAGGGCGGTCCACACCCGCTGCTTCCAGTCCCAGAACGTCCGGTCCTGTCGCTTGGCGCCCGCAACCAGCGAGAACTGCATTGTGTACTCGGGCGCCCTCATGAACGTCACCATGAGCTTGTCGCCGCCGACAATACCCTTGCCCTTCACCTCGGCGATTCCGGTGCCCGGCGCGGGCAACTGCAGTTGCATCTGGGTCTCCTCGGTCGGCCACAGCATCACAGGCATATCGCCCTGAGCCGGACCCCACCATTCGATGATCCCGGCGAACCCGCTGCCCATCGTGTAGCCGGGCGGAGCGGTGAACTCGATCGGCCCGTCGACGTCCTTGCCCGACTCGAACCGGTGCGCGTACGGGATGCTGATCCCTTCGGCCGGCGGCGGCTCCAATGCGACCCCGTACTCCTTGCCCAGGCTGGTCCAGCTCGTTTCGGTGATGTCGTCGATTGACAGCGCGAATGAGAACGGTGTGCGGATCCGCACGTCGAGGTCGGCCAGTTCGCGGTGGCGGGCCCAGAGGCGCGCACCTGGGTTGGGCACCGCGATGTCGAAGGTCAGCCTCAGTCCGTAGCGGTACAGGTCGACGCGCCACTTGCGCATCATGCGGTAGTAGTCGACGCGCAGCGCGCGGTCGGCGTGCGGGTTGGTGATGGTGCGGTAGGAGGTGTCTTCGGCGCCTCGCGTCGATTCCAGCTTCACCGACACCTTGTGCTCCTGCCGGGTACGCGCCGAGGCCTTCTGGGTGGTTTCGCGCGTATTCTGCACGCTCTCCTTCACCGCAGCGCGGTCCTCTGACGAGTTGTTGAGACCGACGGTGACCGAGGCGGTCACCGGGCCGTACCCGCCGCTGACGCTCGAGCCGAAGTTGAACGCGCTGGTGTGCCGGGATTCGTTCTCGGTCGAGATCGACGCATCGGTCTTGTCGACTACGCCGCGTTCGCTGTAACTCTCGAAGTAGTCCGAGATGATTTGCTCGTACTCGTCCTTGGTGGTGGACCATTCCTTGTGTGAGACCGTCACCGTCTCCATCGGCGTCAGCGGCACGGTGAAGACCAGCTCGCCTTTCTCCGTCCCGGCCGGCGACATCTCGATGCGCTCCAGGTGCAGCCGCCCGACCGGCGCGATTCGCAGGCGCTGCTCGAAGGCCGCCACCATGTAGGTGGCCGCCGGGGTGGACCGCAGCCTCGCGATGGCGTGCCCCAGCCGTAGGTATGCCGAGCCGTCCAGCTCCGCGAGCCGCCCCGCGACGGGCAGGTGCTCGGCGGGCTCGGCCATGAGCGTCTGCGCGAGGTCCAGCAGGTGGTGGTCGTCCGGCAGAGCGGGCCGCAGCGCGCGCAGTTCTTGCTCCGTTGGGGCCAGGTCCCGGACGAAGTTGACCTTCTCCATCGCACGGCCGCCGACCGATCCGATCCGGGAGCGCTCGGTGTCGCTCAGCTCGGTTTGCACGTAGCTGGCCTTCAGCAGTACCCGCTTGCTGTTGGTGAGTTCCACGAACACGCACCTCTCGAGGTCAACGGACGGTGATGCGGCCCAAGTAGCGGACCTTCAACGGGGGCGGGGGCTCGGGGGACCGGAACAGGTCCTGGTGGTTGCGGGTCTGCCCGTAGTCATGGATGTTGATTAGGTCGCCCTTGACCGGGTCCCGCGATCCCCGGTGGGCGGCCATGGCCCGCACCACGTACACCCCTGAGGACACCTCTGCGATGAGGTGCTTGGGGTCGGGGGCCTTCACGGTCGTCTGCGGCTGCTCCGGCTGCGCCTCGGCCGGGGGTGCTGGCGGCGGGGCGCTGGTGGCGGCGTACGCCTGGGTGGAGAAGGTCATTACCGCGATCCCGCCGGCTGCCGCCGCCGCGGCCCTGGCCACCGGCGCGGCCGCCCGCATCGCGGTCGTCAGCAGCGGTACGACGTTGCTGGTGGTGTTCGCGGCGCCCCCCGCCCCGCCGACCTGTGCCAGCGCGACATCCTGGAACGTCAACGCCGCACCGCGGCTGGCCGTCGCGAGGGCGACCTGCGGGCCTGAGCCGGCCTCCACCACCAGCTGCGGCAGCGCGGTTCGGCCGAGCCCGCCGATCATGTTGGCGCCGACCAGCTCGCCCCCGCTCAGCTCGGCGGCGGCCAGTGCCCCACCCGCGAGCAGCCCCGCGTCGATAGCCACGGCCAGTCCGCCGGTGACCACCACCGGCACCACCACCAAGGTGACGGCCAGGTACGGGTGCTCGTTGATCCAGCGAATCACCGCGTTGGCGAACTCTTTGAGCCCCGGCACGGCCATGTTCGCCATCCGGGCCATCTCCTCGACCTTCACCAGCACGTCCTGGCGCAGCATCGCCACCCCCCGGCGTCCGCCGAGCAACTCCGCCCACGCCTCGGCCTGCTTACGGAACTGCTCCCAGAGCGTGTCCACGTTCGGGCCCGGCAGCGGCACCAGCTGCCGGTGGGCGGCCTCGTCGCACACCAGCAGCCACTCCTCGCCGGGCAGCACGAGCCCGCGCTGGAACATGGCCTCCTCGATGCCGCTCTGGAACGGCCTCAGCTGGTCGATCACGTCGAACCGGCACTTGATGCGCGGGACGGCGTCACCCTCGTACGACGTGTCGCCGAGTTCCAGCTGCAGATCCTTGAAGCGCTCCGGAGCCAAGCAGTAGACGTACGCGGCCATGATGTGCTTGGCCAAGGCCTTGACCAGCACCTTCCGGCGACTGCCGTCGTCGGAGTCCATCTCGACGCAGATCTTGTACAGCAGTAGGCCCCTGACCTCCCGGCGCACCTGAAGAGCCATCCGGATCGCCTTGAATCCGTGTCGGGCCAGCAGCGTCCCGCACAGCACGACGAACAGCCGGTTGACCGGCAGCGGGATCTTCACTTCCTTGCCATACGGCGGGTAGTAGTCACCGGGCCGGTAGGGCAGCCGATACTTGCGGTAGACCCGGGTGATGTTTTCGAGCTTGGCCAAGCCGCGCTGGCGGCCGGTGTCGGAGTCTGGCTTGATCTCGTAGAACTCGTGCCGGCCACGCGGCAGCGCTGGCTTCGGCGCTGCCGGGCCGGCGCCCGCAGCGGGGCTAAGGATCAAAGAGTTGAGCAGAGCCGCAATGGGCGGGGCGGAGACGCCGTCGTGGGTGACGATGTCCGGCCACTGCATCCGCTCGGCCATCAGCTGCTCGACCGTGACGTGCTTGTTGCGCGCGGCCAGCATCTCGCTGTAGTTGCGCTTGCCGCCGTGGTCGGGCCAGTCCCGCTGGTCGAGCACCGCCTGTAGGAACGCGGCTTGGTTGGTGATCGTCACGTAGTGCTCGAAGATCACCTTTTCGGCGATGTCCAGTCCGAATATCTGGGTGCCGTTGAGCTGGCCGCGGTCCTTAGCTGCATCGAGCATCTCGCCAACGGTGTAGCAGCCGCCGGAGGTGGTAATGGCCATGTGGCACAAGGTAAAGACTGTGGTCTGGGTCACACAGTTGTCTGTCCGATGTGCGTCGCGTAGCGGTTGGTACGACAGCCGCCGTTCTGGCTGCCCGGCACCCGCCAGGCGGCGGGCACCGGGCAGCCATTCAGTCAGCCGATCCGGGAGGGCCTCAACGGGAAGGTGCCGCGGCCCACGTCGCTGAGCGTGGTGGTGTTCGCCGCCAGGTACGAGTCCAGGAACGGCGAGCGGTCACCGTGGGTCGCCACGTCGAACCGCGGGTTCTGCACGTCCAAGGTGAGGCGGGCGCCGGAGACCTTGATCGTGTGGCCGGAGGGCACGTCCCGCCACCTGTTGGAGGTGATGGTCCCGATCTGGACGCCCAGCTGGTGCCCACGTTCGAAGGTCCAGTCGGTCGACTTCAGGTCGAACGAGACGCGTCCGCCGCGCTCCACCAGCGCGACGTTCTCGTCGAACATCGTCGCCGTGCCGTCCGGAGCGACGTCCCACAGGCGCACCATCACGTTCCCGCTCGCGCTCGCGTTGAGCGTGATCCTCGGCGTACCCGTGATCCGGAGCTGCTGCGGCGCGGGCATCGACCAGGTCCAGAAGCTGTTGGCTGGGGCGTCGCCCTGCTTGGCGGCGTTCTTCTCGGCACGCGACAGCACCTCGGTCCGGGGCGCCCGCTCCATGTCCCACCGGCCATGATCCATCGCGGTGGTCTCCGCGACCGCCGCCGCGGCGCTGCCGTCGTCGACGTACCGGCCGGTGGAGAGCCGCGCGTCGTACGACGACGCGGTCGACGGCCAGGTCCGCTGCGCGCGCCAGTGCCCGAGGTTGTCCTCGATGACGTACGCCGGGTCGGTCACCGACGGGCGGGTGCCGCCGAGGTACTGGTCGTAGAAGCGCATCACCTCGTCGAACCAACCGGTACGGCCCATCGCCAACCGGCCGTCGCGTTCGGTGTCGTTGCCCCGCACGTGGTCCCACTGGCCGAGCCAACCGCGCTCCGGACCCTGGTGGTTGTCCAGGTACTCCTGCATGTCCTCCGGCTTGGTGTTGGACTCGATGAAGCCCTGGGTCACGAACAACGGCGTCCTGGTGCCGGCAGCGTCCTTGGCCAGGTTCCTGGCCCTCCAGTACGCGGAGTCGGCGTCAGGGTTGTTGTTGTTGGTCATGTTGTCGCTCAAGCACTCCGGATGGCTCGTCTCGTAGAGCGCGTTCGCCTTGTACCGGTCGCTGTCGTCGGCCATGGGAGGCATGACCGCGATCGAGTTGTAGGCCGCCGGTGTGCCCGTGACGTTGGGGCGCGGCACCTTGTTGCTGAACAGGTAGTTGTACATGTCCCAGACGGGTTCCTGGGCGACGACCCCCTTCAGGGCGTCCATCTTGAGGTTGTTGCCCACCAGCCCGGTGACTGCGTCGTAGGACTTGCCGTACATCCCGACCTTGCCGTTGGACCACGACTGGCCGGCCGACCACTGGATGGCTGCGCGGACGTCGGCCTGTTCGCCCGGGCCGACCCAGTCCAGGCATCCGGTGCTGCCGCCGAAGCCGCGCAGGTCGACCATCACGAACGTGTAGCCGCGGGCCATCAGGTCGGCGCCGTCGACGAAGTCCTGGAAGCGGGCCGACGGTCCGACCCGGTCCCAGCCCTCGGGGCCGGTCTGGCCGGCGTGGGCGAAGTAGGGGCCGATCGAGAGGATCACCGGCGTCTTCGCGTTCGGCGGCAGGTGCGCCGGGCGCAGCACGTCGGCGTGCAGCTCGACGCCGCTGCCGTCCGAGGACGGGAAGTACGCCTCCGTCCACGCGGCCCCCTCCGGGACCCGTGGGTTCTCCTCGTGGGTGATCGACTCGTCGGCTGCCGCAGTCGCTGTCCCGGCTGCCTGTGCGGCTGCGGGCGATCCGCCCGCAGCCAAAATCGTGACGATGCTCAATGCACCGGCCGCCGCGGCGGCCGACACCTTCCTGCCACGGATCATCCCTGCTCCTCTGAAATCGACTCCAGACGAGGCCCGCCTGCTTGCCCAGCCGAGCGTAGTGATGGTCGTCGTTCCTGTCTGCCCTGGACACTCCGCTTCGACCTTCGCCGGCCCGAGCGCCGCGAGATGCGGGTGAGTCCGTCTCGTCGGGCGCTGAGGAGCTCCGCACACACGACGGAACGGCCGGACCTTTCAGGTCCGGCCGTTCCGGTTCGCGGCGGGGCAGGATCTGCTGCTGCTCGGTGTCAGAGCGTCAGGAGGCGCTCGCCTTCCGGTCGCTGGGTTTCTGGAAGCCGGTAAGGCCGGGTGTGTCGTCCGTGGTCAAGGCGATCTGGTTGAGTACGAGCCCGGCCTCGCGAGGCGCCAGCGTGATCGTGTGCTCACCCGGCTCGAGCGCCAACGCGGCCGCAGCGACGCTCGTGGTGCCGTACCAGGTTTCGAACCCGGTCTCCGGCCCGGACTTGCTCGACTGGTACCTCCACTGCCCGTCGACGAGGACGTGGTAGGAGTCGGCGTCGGGGTTCGGGTTGCTGGAGTTGACGAACAGGTAGTACTTGCCAGCGGTCCGGATGTCGACCGTGAAGTCGAGCTGCGGCGGTGCCCCTGCCGCCGAGCTCCCGTTGACCTTCTCAGTCGGTCCGGCACTGAACAACGCCTCGGCCTGAGCCGTCGAGGTCGCCAGCCAGTTCGCCTTCGCGCTGGCGTCGGCAGGTGGGACGACCTGCAGGCCGTTGCGAGCGAGCGCCCAGCTGTGTGTCCCGTTGTTGCTGGCGGTCGCGTGGGCTGAGGCGCTGTTCTCGAGCGCGTCGGCCGCATCAAGGACGACCAGGCCGTCCTGCTCCAGGTACGGGCCGTCCGGCGCGCCCTCGCCTCTCGTCACCGTGACCGGCGCTACCCAGGTCTCACCGCCACCGGTGGTGATGGAGACCTCGGCCTTCCCGACTCTGTGCCCGGTGATGCTCAGCTCACCGCCCTCGACCGCGACCGAGGCGGCGGTCGTGTTGTCCGACTCCGCGGCCACCACGTCCGTCACACCCTCGACCGTGCTCGTCCGGCCCACCGACGTCTCGACTGCCGGCAGCCGGTGAAGCTCCGGCATCACGCCGGGAAGTGGTGCGGCGCTCGCCCTCTGGGGCGCGGCGATGTTGTTCGGGCTCTCGGGTGGGCCGACCAGGCTGTCACCGACCGCGCCGTCGCGGGTCTCAATGATGATCCGGTCGAAGAGGATCGCCGCGTCCGAGCGGTAGACCATCAGTTCGTGCCAGCCCGGTGTGGTCACGTCGACGGTGAAGTTCAGCGGTTCGATCTGACGCATGATGTTGAATCCCCAGGTACTGGTGCTGGTTCCGGCGACGGAGTTGCCGCGCAGCAGGCTGGGGACCTGGTCGTCGAGCCCGACCGCCGTGCGCGCGGTTCGCGGCGTGCCGTCGTCCTCTGTGCCTTCGTTCAGCGTCGGAATCCGGTAGAAGGTCCCGGTGAACTTCCCGGTGGAGGTGAAGTAGACCCGGTATTTCAGGCGGGCGGTCGTCTCGAAGGCGGAGTCGACCCGGGGCGCGATCTCTGGGAAGCTACCCATCGACGCTCCGCGCTGACCCACGCCCTGAAGGGGAGCCCACCGGCTCCCGTCGGCGCCGGGCACGTTGGCGGAGAAGTGCTCGGCCTCGAGGGCCACGTAACCGTTGGCCTCCAGGTGCGCCGGCTCGGCGGCACGGCGTAGATCCACGGCGGCCCGCTCCGCGTCGACCGTGAACGTCGCGACCGGGTCGCCGACCTTGGCGCCGTCGGCGGCGTTGAAGACCCGGATCGTCCCCGTCGTGGCTGGATGGTCCTTGGCGACCGTCACCGTGACCCGCTGCTCGGTCGCGGTCGTGCCGGAGCGCCGCGAGAGGGTGATCCACGGTGCGTCGGCCTCGGCAACCCACTCCTGCGGGTCGGCCACGTCATCGCGGGAGAACACGTCGAAGAACCGCTTGTCGTCGGGCGCGGCCGAGTTGAACGTCAGCGTGCCCCGGCCAGGCTCCTTGCTGCCCTCGGCGGCAGCGCCCACCGCATCGGCCGGCGCGGCCACCCGGGCGTACCGGTCGTTGGTGAGCATGACCGTGCCCTCGTTCGGGAACCCTTCGGGATGGCTGTGGCCGATGGCGTGGTCCCACTTGCCGTCGCTGATCGTGTTCCAGTAGTCCTCGTCGGTGAGGATGCGCTCACGGGCCTGCTTCGAGAGCAGCTCGTAGCTTCCCGCGCTGGCGTAGCGACCTTGGGCGGCGGCGAGTTGGTTCTTCCAGTAGTAGCCGATCTGCTCCGCCATGTTGCGGTAGGACCGGACTCGGTGGAGCACCTGCTGATAGAACGCCGAGCGAGAGCGCGGGTCGAGCTTCGCGGAGACACCCTCGAGAACGCCCACCAGCTCGTTGGACTCGTTGATGTAGCGCTGGAGCTCGTCCCCGTCCGAGGTGGCGCTGAACGGGAAGGCCTGACCGGTGTGGATCCTTCCGGAGTCCGCGTTGGATGAGTTGATCTCTCCCCAGAACTCGGCGCGCTTGGTGTTCTCGAGCGCGTCGAACCTTTCCAACGCGTCGGCGACGACGGCAGCGTCGTTGCCCTTCAGCCGGAAGTCTCGCTCCAGGTGCTCGGTGAGGAACCTGCTCCCGATGTTCGTGTCGTCGTAGCCCTCGACGTCCCATGCGAGCTTGGCGAACAGGTCGAGCTTGATCTCGCCGGGCTTGATGTCCCCGACGTTGAGGATCCAGTAGCGCCCCGCACCGGAGTTCCAGGCCCGATGCAGCTGCTGCACCATCAAGGACATCGGCGTCGAGTTGAGCCACAGGTAGCTCTTCGGCTCGCCCCAGTAGGAGACGTGGTAGTAGACGCCGTTCCCGCCGGACCGGGCGGCTTCGGCCCGCGTGGGCACCTGGCGCAGGTAGCCCTGGTTGTCCTCGGCCCACATCAGGGTCACGTCGTCGGGGATGTGGTCCTTGAGCCCGGCGTTGTAGAGATCGTTCATCTCCTTGTAGGGGATGAACACCTGCGGCACAGCGTCGGCGCTGCCGTAGACCTCCGCGATCATCTTGCGCTGTTCGCGGATGACGTCGGCCTCCATCTCGACCTTGTCCTTGAACCCGTACGGGTTACCGGGTGTGAACACGGCGTCGCTGTCGTGCACACCGCGGATACCCAGGGCGAGGATGTTCTCGAAGTCGGCGTTGGCGACCACCCGCTGGCGCCAGTACTCCAGGATCGCGGGCTTGTTGATCGAATAGTCGAAGGCCGCCACGGCGTCCGTGCCCTTGATGTCGAGCGCGTCCTTGTTGCGGTCGTACCACTGACGCCATTCGCCCTCGTTGTTGCGCAGCATCAGCTCCGCGTGGGACGAGGATGCGACCACGCCGTACGCTGCCGCCTCGCGAGCGTTGATCGGCGTCCCCTCGTCGTACCTCCCGGTGTCGGTGACCGCGTTGAACGCCGTCGAAGCCAGGTGCATCGCGGGCCACAGCGTGTTCAGCCTCAGCCGCAGCATCAGCTCGTAGACGTGCCGGTAGAAGTTGACATCAGGCGTGCCGTTGCCGGTGGGGAACTTCCGCTTCGCCCAAGCGATGGTGCGTTCCTCGTCGTTGACGAAGAATCCGCGGTACCTGACGTCCGGCCCGTCGTCGATCCGGGTCCCGGCCTTGACGTCGAGGTCGTCCCGCTGCTTGACCGGCACGTCGCTGTACCAGTACCACGGCGAGACGCCGATCTCCTCCGAGATCGAGTAGATGCCGTAGATCGTCCCCCGGGCATCACTGCCCGCGATCACCAGTGCCTTGTCGACCCCGGGAACCGGGTCCTTGATGGTCTTGGCCGCATACGCCTCCCATCTGCCCTCGATCCCGGTGGCCTCGTCGAACTTGCCGGCTCCGACGATCTCGTCGATCAGCCGGCTCTGACCGATCTGGCCGATGATGATCGCGGTCTGCTGACCCGCGGCCTCGGTCAGCAGGGCCGGCAGTTTGCGCTGGTCGGCCTTTGCCAGCCGCGTCTCCTTGGCCGACTCGTCGTCGACGAACACGCTCTGCACGTCACCGGGGTCGATCGCCCCGGTCACCATGGCGACGTCCTGCCGCAGGTCCTGAACCGCGCGGCGCACCTGCGTGTAGTCCCGATCTCCATGATCGCCGCCGTAGGACGGGTCGATCAGGATCGGAGCGGTCGCCCGACCGTCGAAGATGGTGAAGTCACCCGCCGAGGCGTACGCCGGCGTCACCCCGACCGACGTCAGGGACGCGGCCAGCACGACGCCGGTCGCGACAGCCGCGGACCACCGCCTGACCCGACCCACCATGTTGCGCTGGTCGTGCTGCACACCTCGATTTCCTTGTCTGGGCTGCGACATCCCTCGCTCCTCTCGTCCGGCACGTCATCGGGCTGGCCGGCACGCGAGGTAGGGATCACGTGACAGCCGCCAGACCGAGACCCTCGGTGTTGTGTTGCGGGTTTTCGCTGCTTCGACCCGGACGCCTCGCTAGTTCCGCCGGGCGTAGGCCTCCCGGGGAAGGCGGTAGGCCAGGTCGGCTGCCGTCTCGATCGCCTCGTCCTCGCTCAACCGGTGTTCCAGGACGAGACGGGCCAGGTAGCCGGCGTCGACGCGCCGGGCGAGGTCGTGCCGGGCCGGGATGGACAGGAACGCCCGGGTGTCGTCGACGAAGCCGCTGGTGTTGTAGAAGCCGGCCGTCTCCGTCACCAGTTCGCGGAATCGGCGCATCCCGTCTGGGCTGTCCAGGAACCACCACGGCGCACCGAGGCGTACGGCCGGGTAGACGCCGGCGAGTGGGGCGAGCTCTCGGGAGTAGACCGTTTCGTCGACTGTGAAGAGCACCAGCCGGAATCTCGGGTCGCGGCCGAAGGCGTTGAGCATCGGCCGGAGCGAGCGGGTGAACTCGGCCGTGATCGGGATGTCGAAGCCGCGGTCGGAGCCGAAGTCGCGGTGGATTTCGGGATCGTGGTCGCGCAGCACGCCGGGGTGAATCTGCATGACCAGGCCGTCGTCGCAGGACATCCGGGCCATTTCGTAGAGCATGTGACCGGCGAAGGCCTCCGTCGCGTCGGGGCCGGCCGTGCCGTGGCGCGCCTCGGTGTAGAGCCGCCGCGCCTCGGCCGGGTTCAGCGGCTCGGCGGTGGCGGCGCGGTGGCCGTGGTCGGTGGCTCGGGCACCGGCCGCGACGAACGCCGCGCGCCGTGCGCGCAGGGCCGCGAGGTAGCCGTCGTAGTCGCCGGTGTCCTCGCCGGTCAGCTCCTGGAGCTGCTCGAGCTGGCGGGCCCAGCCTGGGTGGCCGACATGGGTCAGGGCGTCCGGGCGGAAGGTGGGCACCACCCGATCGCCGAGCCCCGCCTCGCGGAGCCGGGCGTGGTCGTGCAGCGGCGAGGTCGCGGAGTCGGTGGTGGCCAGCAGCTCGATGTTGAAGGCGTCGAGCAGGGTACGCGGCCGGAAGCCCGGCTCGGCCAGTCGTGCGTCGATGAGGTCGTAGAGCTCGTCCGCGGTGTCGGCGCCGGGGGTGAGGTCGAGCTTGAGCACCTCGGCGATCTCGTGCTCCAGCCAGTAGCGGCTGGGGGTGCCGCGGAACAGGTGCCAGTGGGCGCAGAAGAGCCGCCAGATGGCGCGAGGGTCGGTTTCGACCACCGTCCCGTCGAGGCGGGGGACGCCGAGCTGGTCGAGCGTGACGCCCTGCGAGACGAGCATCCGGGTCACGTAGTGGTCCGGCACGACCAGCAGGTGAGCGGGGTCGGAGAAGCGCTCGTCGTCGGCGAGGACGGCGGCGTCCACGTGCCCGTGCATGCAGAGCAGCGGCAGTTCCCGGGTGGAGTGGTAGATGCGGCGGGCTACGGCGCGGACGTCGTCGCCAGCCGGTAGCGCGCGGTCGGGATGCAGACGCAGCTGTGCCACGAACTTCTCCTCTGCGGCTTCGATGGAACGGGCCCTGCAAAGGATTGCATCGACAGGTCTCAGTTACAAGGGTGGGTTGTAGCGGAGCCATGAACATTCATGCGCAACAGTATTGACAGACTTCTGCAATCGCTTTCAGACTTCGGACGTGACGGTTCCACGATCGAGGAGGTGAACCGTTGCGCACGACGATCCGCGACGTGGCCCGGGAGGCCGGCGTGTCACCGTCGACCGTGTCCCGGGCCCTGTCGATGCCCGGACTGGTCAACTCGGTGACCCGGGAACGGGTGCTGCGCGCCGCCCAGCGGTTGGGCTACGAACCCAACCGGGCCGCGCGCGGTCTCATCACCGGCCGGACCGGCAACCTGGGGCTGATCGTGCCGGACCTGGCCAACCCGTTCTTTCCCAGTCTGGTGAAGGGCGTGCAGGCCAGGGCCCGGGAGGCGGACTACGCCGTGTTCCTGGCCGACTCCGATGAGGACCCGGCCGCGGAGAGCGATCTGGTACGGGTTCTCGCCAAGCAGGTCGACGGGCTCATCCTCTGCTCTCCCCGAGGGCGTGAGGAGGACATCCTCACGCTCGCCGCGACCACGACCCTGGTCATGGTCAACCGGCGCTTCGGGCGGGTGCCTTCCGTCGTCTTCGACAACTCGGACGGGATCCGGCAGGCCGTGGCGCACCTGGCGGCGCTCGGCCACCACCGGGTGGCCTGGGTCGGTGGTCCGCGTACGTCCTGGTCCAACCGCGACCGGATCCGGGCGCTGCGCTCGGCGACGGACGCGGCCGGGATGGACCTGTACGTGGCCGGTCACTTCCCGCCCCAGTTCGAGGGCGGGATCGCCGCGGCGGATCTCATCATCGCCTCCGGTGTCACGTCCGTCGTCGCCTACAACGACGTCATGGCGCTGGGCCTGCTCGGCCGGCTCCGGGACCGCGGATTGCGCGTACCGCAGGACATCAGCGTGATCGGCATCGACGACATCCAGATGTCGTCGATGTCGTCGCCCACGCTCACCACCGTTTCGCTCACCAAGGCGCAGGCCGGCCGCGCCGCCGTCGACCTGCTGCTGTCGCTGCTGGAGCAGCCCGACGGCGTCCGCAAGCCGCGTCGGGAGCTCCCCACTCAGCTGCTGGTTCGCGCCTCGACCGGGGTCGCGCCGACCGACTGACATCCGGCCGAGAGGACGCGCCCCCAACCACCACCACCGTGACTGACGACCGAGAGAGGGAAGTTTCATGGGCATCACCCGGCGGAGCGCCCTGATCGCCGCAGCATCGTCCCTGCTGACCGTCACCGCCGCCTGCGGCGCCCCGGACAACTCCGGCGGCTCCGGCGGCAACAGCGATGGCGAGGTTCCCGACAAACCGAAGAAGGCCGTGGCGCTGAACATTCTCGACGTCGCGGGCAACCTGCAACTGACCCAGGGGATGATCGACGAGTTCGTCAAGAAGAACCCGGACGTCATCTCCCGGGTGACCTACTCCAAGTCGCCCGCCCCGGAGCTGGTCGGCAAGATCAAGGCACAGCAGAACGCCGACCGGGTGGACATCGGCCTGGTGCTCACCGGCGTCGACGGTCTCGCGGCCGGTATCGACCAGGGCCTGTGGCTCGACGTCCTGCCGAAGTTCCAGAGCCGGCTGACCGGCATGAACAATTACCTCGCACCGGCCGCTGCCATGCAGAAGCTCGCCGGCAACGCGGGCGTGACAGTCACCTACTACCCGTCCGGCCCGCTGCTGGAGTACTTGCCGGCGACGGTGGCGACCCCGCCGACCAGCGCGGACCAGCTTCTCGCGTACGCCAAGGCCCACCCCGGCAAGGTCCAGTACGCCCGTCCGTCGAACTCGGGTCCCGGGCGTACCTTCCTGATGGGGCTGCCCTACATCCTCGGCGACAAGGACCCGAAGGACCCGGTGAACGGGTGGGAGAAGACCTGGGCCTACCTCAAGGAACTCAACCAGTACGTCGACTACTACCCGTCCGGTACCACGGAGACGATGAAGAACCTGGCCAACGGGTCGGCGCACGTGATCGCGTCGACGACCGGCTGGGACATCAACCCCCGCGTGCTGGGCACCGTGCCGAAGGAAGCCAAGGTCACCTCGCTGCAGGGCTTCCACTGGGTGACCGACGCGCACTACGCGGTGATCCCGAAGGGCGCGTCGACGGACACCCAGGCCGCGGTGCTGGCTCTGCTGGCGTTCATGCTAACCCCGCAGCAGCAGGCCAAGGCGTACGACGACGGCTACTTCTACCCCGGCCCGGCGGTGCAGGGCGTGAATCTGTCGGACGCCCCGCAGAAGAGCCAGGACGCCATCCGGGACTACGGCCGGCCGGAGTACGAGTCGCTGATCGCGAACAACCCGACGGAGGTGCCGTTGGACGCGAAGGCACTGGTGGCGGCATTCGACAGGTGGGACCGCGAGATCGGTAGCGGGAAGGTTAAGCAGGGATGACCGCCGGCACCAAAGCCTTCACCCAGCTGCGACTGGAGGGTGTGTCGCGCCGCTTCGGCGGCCATGACGCGCTGCGCGACCTCGACCTGACGATCGAGGCGGGCGAGTTCGTCGCCCTTCTCGGTCCCTCGGGTTGCGGCAAGTCCACCGCCCTGAACTGCCTCGCCGGACTGCTGCCCCTGACGGCGGGCAGCATCTGGCAGGATGACCGGCGCATCGACACGCTGCCACCGGAGCGCCGCGGCTTCGGGATGGTGTTCCAGAACTACGCGCTGTTCCCCCACATGTCGGTACGCGCCAACATCGCGTTCGGGCTGAAGATGCGGCGGCTGCCCAAGGACGAGATCCGCCGCCGCACCGACGAGGCCGTCCACCTGGTACGCCTCGAGGAGCACGCCGGCAAGCTACCCGGCCAGCTCTCCGGCGGCCAGCAGCAGCGGGTGGCCATCGCCCGCGCGGTCGTCCTGGAGCCGTCGCTGGTGCTGATGGACGAGCCGCTGAGCAACCTCGACGCCAAACTGCGTCTCGAGATGCGTACCGAGATCCGCCGGCTGCACCAGTCGCTGGGGCTGACGACGGTCTACGTGACGCACGACCAGGAGGAGGCGCTCTCACTGGCCGATCGCCTGGTGGTGCTGCGGGAAGGCCGGGTCCAGCAGATCGGTTCCCCGGAGGAGCTGCACACCCGCCCGACCAACTGGCATGTCGCCGACTTCATGGGCTACCGCAACCTCTGGACGATGCGGGTGCGGGAGGCGGCGGACGACACCGTCGCCGTCGAGCTGGACGGCTTGCGGCTCATCGGTGTCCCGGTCGGCCCGGTCGCGCCGGGCGGCGAGGTGATCGTCGCGGTGCGCCCCGAGGACGTCCGGGTCGATCAGGCCGGCGCGACGACCAACGCGGTGCCGGCGGAGATAGAGGTGGTCGAGTATCAGGGCCGGGAACTGGCGGCGGAGGCGGTCACCTCCGCCGGCGCCCGGGTCCACCTGCGTACCGACCAGCGGGTGGCGCCCGCCGACCGGGTCACCCTGAGCATCGACCCGCAGCGGCTGCTCGTCTTTCCCGGCGATCCGGCCGCCATCCGGCACGCCGACGGGGCGGCTGCCGTGGTCGAGGAACCAGGGCTGGTCGGATGAGCGTCACGACTTCCACCCCCGTGGCGACCTCCGCCGGGCCGCCGCCGCCCGCGCGGGTCCACTGGCAGCATCGTCTCGCCGAGCGCGGCGTCGACCGTCAACTGTGGCTACTCACGCCGGCGCTGCTCTTCGTCGTGCTGCTCTTCCTCTACCCGTTCTTCTACGGGCTGGGCCTGTCCTTCCAGCCCACCGAGGGCGGCCCGTTCAGCGACTACGCGCGCTTCTTCAGCGACGCCTACCAGCGCGGGACGATCTGGACCACCCTCGGCCTGTCGCTGCCCGCCGCGCTGCTCAACGTGCTCGCCTCGGTGCCGATCGCGTACCGGATGCGGGGGCGGTTCCGCGGCAAGCGGCTGGTCACGATCCTGCTGGTGGTGCCCATCACCCTCGGCACCGTGCTCACCGCCCAGGGTCTGCTGAACTTCCTCGGCCCGACCGGGTGGTTCAACCGGGTGCTGACCGCGCTGCACCTCACCGACGAGCCGATCCGGCTCGTCCACAACTACTGGGGCGTCTTCTTCTCGCTCATCATCACCGGGTTCCCCTTCGCGTTCCTGCTCGTCCTGTCGTACCTGTCCGGCATCGACCCGACGCTGGAGCGCGCCGCGGCGACCCTAGGTGCCGGCTGGTGGCAGCGGTTCCGCATGATCACGCTGCCGCTGCTGATGCCCGGGCTGGCCACCACGTTCTGCCTGACGTTCGTCCTCGCGTTCAGCGTGTTCCCGTCGGCGGTCCTGGTCGGCAACCCGGCGGGCGAGACCCGGGTCATCTCGATCGCCGCCTACCAGGCGGCCTACGAGCAGTACGACTACCCCTACGCGTCGGCGATCGCGATGATCATGGGCCTGATCGAGCTGGTGGTCATCTCGGTGGTGCTGTTCGCCCGGACCCGCTTCTACACCGGTTCCACGGGAGGCAAGGGCTGATGGTCACCACCGCGACAACCGACGTGCGTACCCAGCGGCGAGTCGTCGCCCGTCCCGCCGCCTGGCTGGTCTGGGGAGCGGTCATCTTCTTCTTCCTGAACCTGCTGGGCGTCGTCGGATCCGTGCTGGTCAGCTCGTTCGGCCAGCGCTGGTTCGACACCTGGCTCCCGGACGGCTACACCACCAGGTGGTACGGCGAGGCGTGGACCGAGTTCGCGCTGTTCCAGGTGATCAAGGTGACCCTGGAGGTCTCCCTGCTCGTCGTGGGACTGTCGCTGGTGATCGGCGTACCGGCGGCCTATGTGCTCGCGCGCCGGAACTTCCCCGGGAAGCGGGCCATCTACCTGGTCTTCCTGCTCCCGATCCTGATGCCGCCGATCACCTACGGCATCCCGCTGGCGACCGTGCTCTACAAGTTCGGCTTCGCCGGCCACCTCTCCGGCGTCGTGCTGGCGAACCTCGTCCCATCCGTGCCGTTCGTGATCCTGACCATGACGCCGTTCATCGAGCAGATCGACCCGCGGATCGAGAGCGCGGCCCGGATGTGCGGAGCCGGCATGCGTTCGGTGTTCCTGCGCGTGCTGGCGCCCCTGCTGCTACCGGGGATGCTGGCCTCGGCGATCCTCGTCCTGGTCCGGACGGTTGGCATGTTCGAGCTCACCTTCCTCACCGCCGGCCCGGACTCGCAGACCCTCGTCGTCGCGCTCTACTACTCGATGTCCGCGGCCGGCATCCGCGCCCAGCAGTCGGTGGACGCGATGGCGGTCATGTACACCGCGATGATGCTGGTGCTGCTCGTCATCGCCCTCCGGTACGTCAACCCGACCCAGCTCGTCGCCCGGGTCAAGGAGGAACCGGAGCCGTGAGGATCACCGACGCCCAGGTCCCTGTGACCCGCCCGGCCCGCGGACGGCACGGCACACCCGCGCCGAGGGAGGCGAACCAATGAGCTTGGTGCTCCTGTACGACAGCGACGACGTCGCGGTGGCGACGACCCCGATGAAAGCGGGGGAGCAGTTGACGGCGGCGGGTGTGCCGCTGCGCGACGACGTGCCCGCCGGGCACAAGGTCGCCCTGCGTGACCTCGCCGCTGGATCGCCGGTACGCAAGTACGGCCAGGTGATCGGCCGGGCGCTGGCGGAGATCCGCGCGGGCGAGCACGTGCACACGCACAACCTCGGGATGCCGCAGGACGCAGCCGCCCGCATGGCCGGTGGGGAAGACACAACCGCCGTGCCGCACCTTCCCGCCGACCTGCGGCGCACCTTCCAGGGCTACCGCCGACCCGACGGTCGGGTCGCCACCCGCAACTACGTCGGCGTCCTGACCACCGTCAACTGCTCGGCCACCGTCGCGCGCAAGATCGCCCGGGTCACCGAGGACGACGCGGAAGGCGTCGACGGCGTCGACGGCGTCGTCGCGCTGACCCACGGCACCGGATGTGGGATGGCCGACCGGGGCGAAGGGTGGGACCTGCTGCGCCGTACCCTCGCCGGCTACGCCCGCAACCCGAACATCGGGGGGCTGGTCGTGATCGGGCTCGGCTGCGAGGTGAACGCGGTGGCCGGGCTCATGACCGACCTCGGGGTGGCCGAGCATGTGCCGGTGTCGTCGTACACCATCCAGGAACTGGGTGGCACGTCCGCCGCGGTGGCCCGCGGCGTCGAGCTGGTCCGGGGCATGATGCGCGACCTCGCCGGCGCGGCACGCACCGAGGTGGGGGTCGAGGAACTCGTGCTCGGCCTGCAGTGCGGCGGGTCCGACGGCTGGTCCGGGCTGACCGCGAACCCGGCCCTCGGGGTGGCCTCGGACCTGCTGGTGGCGGCCGGCGCGACGTCCGTGCTCGGCGAGACACCGGAGATCTACGGCGCCGAACACCTGCTGGCCGCGCGGGCGACCAGCTCGGAGACGGCCGCGGCGCTGATGGAGCGGATCCGGTGGTGGGAGGAGTACACCGCACGGCAGGGCACCACGATGGACGCCAACCCGTCCCCGGGCAACAAGGCGGGCGGCATCACCACCATCCTGGAGAAGTCGCTGGGCGCGGTGGCGAAGGCCGGCAGGAGCCCGCTCGCCGCGGTGCGGCACTACGCGGAGCCGATCCCGCGACCCGGGCTCGTCTTCATGGACACCCCCGGCTACGACCCCGTCTCGGTGACCGGGATGGTCGCCGGCGGAGCCAACCTCATCTGCTTCACCACCGGACGCGGTTCGGTCTTCGGCAGCCGCCCGGTCCCGACCGTCAAACTCGGCACCAACGCCGAACTGGCCAACCGGATGGCCGGCGACATCGACCTGGACTGCTCGCCGATCGTCGAGCAGGGCGTCTCTGTCGACGAGATGGGCCGGCGGGTCTACGACCTGCTGCTGGACGTGGCGTCGGGCCGCCGCAGCGCGAGCGAGGAGCTGGGCCTCGGCGGCGAGGAGATCGTCCCGTGGCAGTTGGGGGCCGTGCTGTGACCGACGGGCCGGACGCCACACCGCGGCTGCGCTTCGACACCCTGGACCTCGCGTCCCGTGGCGCGTTCACCCCGCCGCCGGTGGATCCGCGCGCGCTGCGGGTCGGCGTCGTGCACCTCGGGATCGGGGCGTTCCACCGGGCGCACCAGGCGGTCTTCACGGAACTGGCCGCGGCGGCCGCCGGCCGGGACGACTGGGGCATCGCGGGGGTCACCCAGCGGTCGGCGTCCGTACGCGAGCAGCTCATGCCGCAGGACGGCCTGTACTCGGTGCTGGAGCGCGGCCGCGGCGCGGCGCCCCTGCGCGTCGTCGGCAGCGTCCGCGAGGTGCTCTTCGGTGCGGGCGACCCGGCGGCGGTCGTCGACCGGATCGCCGATCCGGCGGTACGGGTTGTCACGCTCACCGTGACCGAGAAGGGCTATCGCCGCGACCGCGCCGGACGGCTGGACCGGTCCGATTCGCAGGTCGCCGCCGACCTCGCCGGATGTCCACCCCGCACCGTCGTCGGGCAGCTCGTCCGCGGGCTCCAGCGCCGGGCCGCCGGCGCCGCCGGACCCGTCACCTTGCTCTCCTGCGACAACCTGGTCGGCAACGGCCAGGTCCTGCGCGGGCTGGTGCACGACTTCCTGGACGCGTTGCCGGAGGCCGAGTCCGGGCCGCTCGCCGATTGGATCGCCGCCTGCGTGCGCTTTCCGTCCAGCATGGTCGACCGGATCGTGCCGGCCACCACCGACGACGACCGCGCCGACGTCCGCGCAGTCCTCGATCTGGACGACCGGGGCGTCGTGGTGGCCGAACCGTTCCGCCAGTGGGTGATCGAGGACGACTTCGCGGCCGACCGGCCCGCCTGGGACCTCGCCGGCGCGGTGTTCACCGACGACGTCGCCGCCTGGGAGTCGGTGAAGCTGCGCATGCTCAACGCCACCCATTCGCTGCTCGCCTACCTGGGGGCCCTGCGCGGTCACGACACCATCGCGGCCGCCCTCGCCGACGACGAGCTCGCCACCGCCGCCGAGGCGCTGATGATCGAGGACGTGACGCCGACCCTGCGCGTGCCCGACAGCCTGGACCTGTCCGGCTACCGGCGGCAGGTGCTGGAGCGGTTCGCCAACCCGGCGCTGCGCCACCGGACCGTGCAGGTCGCCATGGACGGGTCGCAGAAGCTGCCGGTCCGGCTGCTCGGCACCGTCCGCGACCGCCTGGCCGCCGGGGCGATCCCGCGGCAGGCCGCACTCGCGGTCGCGGCCTGGATGGTGTACGTCGCGAAGGGCCGGGACGCCGGCGGACGCGAACTTCCGCTCGACGACCCGCTGGCCGACCGGCTGCGGATGGCCGCAGCCGCCGGCGCGGGCGACCCGAATCGACTGGTCGACTCGCTGCTGAACGTCGAGGAGGTCTTCGGTGCGGACCTCCCCGAGCACGACGGCTTCCGCGACGTCCTGATCGACCACGTCGCCCGACTCACCGCCTGAGACCTCCTGCCGGGAGGCGTAGCGTGGGGCTCGTACGGCTCGGCCCAGGCATGTCGTACTCCCGGTGTAGCTTCCAGGCGGGGTCAGGTTCATGCTCTGCGGTTGACGGAGGAGCGGGTTGACGATTACGACAGGCGAACCTGTGGTGGTGGTGTCCCGGCGCATCGGCGCCCCGGCCGGGGACATCTTCCGGATCCTGGCCGATCCCGGACGGCACGTGGACCTCGACGGTTCGGGAATGCTGCGCGGTGGTGTCTCCGACGCCGTGGTCTCTGGCGTGGGCGACGTCTTCGTGATGCGGATGCACTACGAGCGCTACGGCGACTACGAGATGAACAACCACGTCGTCGAGTACGAGCCGGACCGCCGCATCGGCTGGGAGCCCAGGCCCGGTCGCGGGCACCCGGACGCCACTGAGCCTGGGGCCGCCTGGGGCCACCAGTGGATTTTCGAGCTGGTGCCGGACGGAGCCGGGGCGACGGTCGTGACCGAGATCTTCGACGGTTCGCGCCTGCCGGAGGACAAACGCGCAGAAGTGGACAGCGGGCGCGCCTGGTGGCAGACGCAGATGGCGAGCACCCTGGAACGCCTCGCCGAACTGTGCGCCGCGCGGTGAACACCGAACTCGACGCCCGCAAAGGCGCCCATGCAGCCGAGGCGTCTTCTTCCCACTGCCAGGCGGGCAGGTAGGCGCGCCCAGCAGCATCCCGGCGGCGGTCAGGAGATGTCGGCGATGCATCGTCATCGTCAGGGCGGCCTTCCACGCTCGCGGTGAAGGACGGTTCAGGCGTCGTGGCCGTGCATCGTGAGGACGACGGCCTCGCCGGTGCCCAACGTGATCCGGACGTGCCCAGCGGTGGTGGTGCCCGTGGTGGGCTGGAATCCGGGCCAGCTGCCGTCCGGGGCGACGACCCGGCCGTCGATGCGTACGCCCGGCGCGTCGAGGGTGCGGCCCGCGCCGCTCGGGTCGTCGGGGGTCATCCGATCGAGCTGGTACGTCCTGCCGGGCGCCGCCACGTCGACCGACGCCTGCCGGTCACCCTTGTTGATCAGGAACAGCCGTCGCTCCGACGCGGCGCCGTCGACGCGCCAGGCCTTGACCTGCCCGCCCGGCGGGGCGTTGACGTTCACCGGCACCGACCGGAGGCCGGTGGTGCCCTGGGCGAAGCGGGAGAACAACAGCAGCGCGTAGTACTCCGGGGCCGGGGTCGGCGATCCCATGGCCGGCGACGGGTCGAAGTTGACCGTGTTGTAGTAGCCGTTGCCCTCCTCAGGGTGGGAGAAGGCCCGCACCTCGGCGTTGTGGAAGTTCACACCGACGGCGCCGGTGCCGCACTCGGCGTTGACCGACGGGGCGTGCGGCGGCCGGGGGCAGGCCGCGTTGAACATCGCGTCGAGCGCCCAGAGCGCGCTGGCCGCGACGTCGCTGACGCCGTGGGCGCCGCGTCCGGCGGTGGTGTTGAGTTCCTCGACCCGGTAGGCGAGGCCGTGGCGGGCGGCCTCGTCGGCGTGGGTGTGTACCTGGTAGGTGAAGTTGTCCAGCCGCTCGTCGGAGAGCAGGGCCGCGATGGTCGGGCAGCGGTATGGGTCCGATGCGCAGGTGCGGGCCAGCGGGTAGAAGTGGTCCGCGGCCCACGGGCCGAAGCTGCCGGCCTTCGCCTTCGTCGGACCGGCGGTGGCGTCGAGGATGGCGGGCCAGTCCCCGAAGAAGCGGGTTTCCACACTGCCGTCGGCGATGCTCTGCCAGGGTGCGATGGGCTCGCTGGTGTTCGGCGTGACAAGCGGGTACGGCCCGGTGACGTCCGCGCCCGAGTAGGCGGCGAAGTCGCTCAGGTACTCCGGCAGGTCGTAGCCGTAGGAGAGGTCCGGCTCGTTGCCGAGCGACACCGCGGCGACGTAGTCGTCGGCACCGGAGAACGCCGGCCGGACCCCCTGCGTGACGAAGGCCCTGGCGTGCTCCGGGCCGCGCCAGGGCCGCCCGGCGGTGGCCGGTGCCATGGCGGTGCCGAGGGTCACCCCCCAGCGCGGGGTGTCGCGGCCGTCGGCGTTGGCGGCGTCGAGGGTCGCCCGGATGTCCGCGAGATCTTCGGGCGTGATCACCTCGTTGGTGTTCGACGCGTTCGCGTCGAACTGCATCACGTCCTGCGACGAGCCGCCGATGCGCAGCACGCCGGTGTCGAGGTTGCGCAGCAGATTCACGAAGGCGGGCCGGGCGTCCGGGCCCATGTACCGCTCGATCAGCGACCACTCGATGCTGAATCCGACGAAGTGCGCGGGGACGGACCCGCCGCCCACCATGCGCCGTGGGTCGAGCCGCACCGAGGCTTGGGATTCGGCGGGTTCGGCGGTTGCGGCGGCGCTCACGCCGGGGTAGGCGAGCACGGCCAACGCCACGACCGCGGCGACACCGCGGGCCGGGTGTCTTGTCATGTCGAGTTGCCCTTTCAGAGTCGGGGTTCAGGACAGGACGAGCGCGGCGAAGCGCCAGTACTGGCCGGTGTTGTCGGCGGCGAAGCCGAGGTCGACGGCGCGTCCGTCCGCGCCTGCGTCGACCGGGAAGGTCAGCCAGGCGAACTGCCCGGTCGGCGCCGGGTCGGTCAGGTGGGCGAGCGTGCGCCCCTCGCTGGACACGGTCATCGCGTCGGTGGCGAAGCCGGCGTCGCCCGCGAGCAGGGCGACCTGGTGTGCGCCGGCCGGTACGTCGAGCCGGAGTGTGGCGGGAGTCTGCCCGGTCACGACGTCAGTTCGGAGATCTGCACGTCGTCCAGGTAAAACCGTACGGCGGTGGTCCCCGGCGGTGCTTCGACCTCGAGGTCCGCGGTGCCGCTGAGCTGGCGGACAGGCAGGACACCATCGGTCTGGGAAGCCGGATCCTCATGACATCGTCCTCGTGGGTGTGACGGACGGGCGGTCTCGCTTCCGGCCAGGTGCCTGCGCCGCCGGGCGTCGCAGCATTCTGAAACCGTTTGCGGTTACCTGATGGCAACAAACGGCGGGGGCGTCCGTCAATGCGTCCAAGGGGATGAAACAAGTTTCAAACGCGATCGTGGTCCGGCCGGTTCGCCGCTCCACCGGGAGGTTCGTCCACCCGCCCGGCGGCGATCGCCGAGGACGATGATCGATTCTGAAACAAGTTTCAGGCTCGTAACGCATTGACCAGTGACCAACTGTTTGGTGTCGTGAACGTCGGACCGCAAACGATTTCAGGTCCGCGCGGTCCCCGACGAGGTTCGGAGGAGAGGCCATGGCGCCGATGACGGATCCCGCCATCACCCGACGCGGGCTGTTCGGTCTGGGGGCCGCTGCCACCGCGGCCACGACGCTCGCCGGCGTCGCCGACCCCGCGCGGGCGGCCGTCCCGGATGACCTCACCCCGCCAGGCGACACCGCCGCGGAGCTCATCCGGCAGTGGCGGGAGGCGTCAGGCAGCCATCCGCTGCTCCCGGACGTGTCGACCGCCGGCTACCGGCTCGGCCAGCGGCCGCCGCGACCACGGGTCGCCACGAAGGTCACCGACTTCGGCGCCCGGCCGGACGGGACGGACTGCACCGCGGCGTTCAACGCGGCCGTACGCCACGCCGGCGAGCACGGCGGGGGAGTGGTGCTGGTGCCGCCCGGGACCTGGACGCTCTCCGGGCCGGTCTGGATGCACTGGTCCGGGGTGGTGCTGCGCGGGGCCGGCCGGGACGCCACCGTGCTGCACTGCACCCGTACCCTCGACGACGGCTACCGGCCGAACCGCCAGTCCAACGGCAACAGCCGCTGGTCGTGGACCGGGGGACAGATCTGGTTCGTCGCGCCCGAGCGGCGTGCCCGCTCCGAGGCCGAGGACTACGCGGGCACCGAGGGGTGGCTGCTCGGTGACGTACTCGCCGAGGTAGGTAGCGCCTCCCGCGGCCAGCGGACCCTGGTGGTCTCCGGCACCAGCCGGCTGACCCCCGGCGACATGGTCGTGCTCGAGTGCCAGAACCCACCGGACGCGAGCCTGCTGCGCCACCTCGCCGGCGACGTGCCCGGCACCCGGGACTACGACTGGCCCCGCAGCGCGCCGCAACTCGTCACCGGGTCCGGCGGGCAGTACGTGCAGTACGCGACCCTGCAGTGGCCGGTGCGGGTGGCAGCGGTACTCGGCGACCGGATGATCCGGCTGGCGCAGCCCCTCAAGTACGACCTGCGGCCCGGCTGGCCGGCCCGGCTGCGCGCGATCGGCCCCACCGTCCACGACGCCGGCGTCGAGCACCTCACGATCCGCAACGAACTCGTTCCGCAGACCGCGCACAACCGGCACCCGGGCTCGAACGGGGTGTGCTTCCAAGCGGTCCACGACTGCTGGGCGCGGGACGTCCGCGTGGAGAACTGCGACCTCGGGTTCGGGTTGACAACCGCCAAGTCGGTCACCATCACCGGGGTGACCGTCGGCGGGCGGGCCGCCCACCACAGCTTCGCCTGCCGGATGCAGTCGAACGACAACCTGGTGGAGGACTTCGAAATCGAACGTTTCACCGTGCCGGTACCCTCCGGCGCGATCCACCACGGCCTCAACGTGGAGGGGCTCTCGGCCGGCAACGTCTACCGGGGCGGGCGCATGGCGGAAGGCACGTTCGACACCCACCGCGCACTGCCGTTCGAGAACGTCCGGACCGACATCACGCTGGAGAACAACGGAAGGGTGGGCGGATCCGCCGCGTCCGGACCGCTGTTCGGCGCGCGGATGACGCACTGGAACGTGCGCATCACCAACGGCCGGCCGTACGCGATCACGATCGCCGATGTGGCGCCGCGAAGCGTGACCGTCGGCGTGCAGGGCGTCGAGGACACCGGCAGCGGCCTGCCCCGCGATTTCTCCGGCGATCTGGAATCACTGCTCGCCGACCACGGGTCGGCACCGTCCGTCGAGGACCTCTACCTCGCCCAACGTACGCGGCACTAGTGCGGTGTCCAGGAACGTTGGCGGTGTCGCGGCGAGGTCCAGGCGGCGGTCCGGCAAGGCGGAGTCGGGCCTGGATACCGGTGTTGTATCCAGGCCCGACTCCAACGCCGCCGGTCGTCGTCTGGGCCCGGCACGGCCCGGTGAACGTTTCTGGACACCGCACTAGCTTCGGCGCCGGCCCTCGACGGATCGGTCTGGCCCCGTGATGCCGCACTCCGGCCACCACCGCAAGGAGAATTGATGGATCCGCACAACGAAGCTGTCGACGGGGCGGCCCGCCTCACGGCACCCACTCGCCTACGGCCGGGCCTCCTGCGCCGGTCATTGGTCGCCGGAGCGCTGGCGACCGGGCTCGTGGCGGCCGTTGCCCTGCCCGCCACCGCCGACACCGCCGCCGCGACGAGCCTCACCCTCACCGCCACCGTGGACGGACGCAACGCGGTGCTGAGCGGCGAGTTCCAGGGTTCGGTGGAGTCGGCGGACTTCGCGCACGGCTACCTGACCCGGGAACGGATGGCCGAGCGGCTGCAGACGCTCGGCCCGCAGGGTGTGATCCGGCTCGGCGGCTACTCCATGGATCTGGTGTGGCCCGCGTTCGGCGAGTGGACAGATGTGCCGGCCCCGCCCGAGGCGATCGGCGGCACGGTCGATCAGAGCGACCTGGACCACCTCAAGGAACTGCTCGACGCCACGGGCTGGAAGGTGACCCTCGGCGCCCCGCTCAAGACGGTCATCGACCCTTCCAAGATCAAAAATCCTGCCCGGGACCCGTCACCCGACGTCAGCCTGGAGCAGGTGGTCGCGGAGGTCACGGCCGCGCACGAAGCCCTGGGCGAGGACCTGATCGGCGTGGAGCTCGGCAACGAGTACGACAACGTCACCACCCTCACCGAAGCGGAACTGTGGGAGACGGCGAAGCAGTACCGGGTCGCCATCGACCAGGCGCTCCCGCACGCCAACCTCAAGGTGATCGGTCCGTCGGCGAACACCGCGAAGACCAACACGCGGCTGGAGGGGTTCGTCTCCGCCGCACTCGCCGACACCGCCACCGAGCCGAAGCAGGTGCTGGGCGAGCTGGCCTCGCACTGGTATCCGTGGAGCCACTGCGGCTCGTCCCGGGTGACCGTCGAGCAGCTGATGTCCCCGCTCACGTACACGAACACCCGCAGCAAGCTGGCCGGCATCATGGCCGTCGACGACCAACTGCACGGCACGGTCCCGGTGACCGTCAACGAGTCGAACAACGCCTCGTGCAGCGGCATGCCGGAGGTCAGCAACTCGTACGCGACCGCGCTGTGGTCGCTGGACTACCTGCTTCAGGCGGCGCAGAGCGGCGTCGACCGGCTGCAGTTCCACACCAACACCACAGGCGTCTGCGGCGACTTCAAGCCACGTGACTCCGCCGACTACCCGATCTCCTACCGGTACTACGGCGCGTTCTGTGCCGCAACCCAGGCGTCACTCGAGGCGGACGAGCTGTCCGCGAACCCGCTCTACTACGGCATCTGGGCGTTCCGGCAGGTGCCGCAGGGCCGCTTCGTCGACCTCGACGTCGCCGACGAGCACCTGGACAAGCTCCGCGCCTACGCCGTCGAGGGGGAGGCCGGCGCGCTGACCGTGGTGCTCATCAACGTCCAGGACCCGGCCCGGGCGGAGAGCACCCAGGACGCGGTGACGCTGAACCTGCCCGCCGCGTGCCGCACCGGGCGTCAGGTGACCCTGCGGAGCGACGCGCCGGAGGGGCTCGCCTCGCTGGACGCCGGTCAGATCTCGTTGGGTGGCCAAGACCGTGGCACCCACGGGCGTCGCCAGCGGTACGCCGCAGGCGGTCGCCGTTCCGGTCGACCACCGGTCGGCCACGGTGACCGTGGCACCGGGCACCGCCCAGATCGTCACCTTCTCGCACTGAGCACCGGCCGGTCCCGCCCCGGCGGGACCGGCCCGCCCGTACCGGACCCTGTGCCAACCGACGATCGGGAGAGTGCAATGACCACCGAACACAGCAGGCGTAACGTCCTTCGCTGGGCGGCGGCGACGGGCGCCGCCGCAGCTCTGACACCGCTGGTCGGCGGTCGGGCGTACGCCGATCCGATGCGCGCCGGTAACCCGTGGGCCCGTGCCCGGTACATCAGCGCCAAGGTGGGCCGCCCACACTTCCCGGACCGCTGGTTCGACGTCACCCGCTACGGCGCGGTGGGCGACGGCGTCACCGACTGCACAGCGGCCATCCGGCGGGCGGTCGAGGCGTGCCACACCGCCGGGGGCGGCCACGTGCTGGTGCCGGCCGGCCGCTTCGCGACCGGCCCCATCCACCTGCTCAGCAACGTCGACCTGCACGTCACCGCCGACGCCGTGGTGCTGTTCAGCCAGAACCCGGCCGACTACCTGCCCGCCGTGCTGACCCGGTTCGAGGGCGTCGAGCTCTACAACTACTCGCCGCTGATCTACGCCTACGGTCAGGAAAACATCGGCGTCACCGGCGCCGGAACGCTGGACGGCCAGGCGGACAACGCGCACTGGTGGCCGTGGAAGGGCAAGACGGAGTACGGCTGGAAGCCCGGCGACCCAAAGCAGGACGACGCCCGGGCCCGGCTGTTCGCGATGGCCGAACAGGGGGTGCCGGTCGCGCAGCGAGTCTTCGGTGAGGGGGACTATCTGCGGTCGTCGTTCATCGAGCCGTACCGCTGCCGCAACGTGCTCATCGAGGGCGTCACGATCGTCCGGTCCCCGATGTGGGAGATCCACCCGACGCTGTCGACGAACGTCCTGATCCAGGGCGTCACCGTCGACTCCCACGGCCCGAACAACGACGGCTGCGACCCGGAGTCGAGCCGGCTGGTCGTCATCCGGGACTGCACCTTCGACACCGGGGACGACTGCATCGCGATCAAGTCCGGGCGCAACGCCGACGGGCGCCGGGTCGCCGTACCAAGCGAGGACATCCTCATCGAGGGGTGCGTGATGCGCGACGGCCACGGCGGTGTGACCATCGGCAGCGAGATGTCCGGCGGTGTGCGCAACGTCTTCGTCGACGACTGCGAGATGTCCAGCCCCAACCTGGACATCGCGCTGCGGTTCAAGACGAACTCGGTCCGCGGCGGCTTCATCACTGGCTTCCACGCCCGCGACATCCGCATCGGCGAGGTCGCCAGCGCCGTCATCGACATCAACTTCTACTACGAGGAAGGCCCCGGATACGGCTTCAACCCGGTCGTCGGCGACATCGACGTCCGAGACCTCACCGTGCGTTCGGCCGGGCGGGCGCTCAACCTCCGCGGCTATTCAGATGCGCACATCCGCGGCGTGACCCTCACCGACATCGACTTCGGCACGACCAGCAGTCCCGACGTGGTCGAGTACGTGGACGACCTCGTACTACGCAACGTGCTGGAGAACGGCGTGCCGCTCGAACCGGCCTCGGCATGAACGCGGCAGCCGCTCGAGCAGTCACCCCGCGTGCGGCCGGAAGCCCCTCGTCTCGCCGTGCGCTGCGACGTCCGCGAGATCTGAAGGGTCAGGCCCGATGAGGGGAGCCGAGGAGTGAAGCGTCGTACGCGGGTTCTGCTGTGCCTGGGCGTGGTCGCGGGCATGACGGCCGGGCTATCGGGCACGAGCCTCGCCGCCGGGCCGGACGACACGACGGCCCCCGGAGGCCGGCCCGAAGTGCGTTCGACGGGCACGGTGGTGGTGGCCCGCCCGGGCTCCGCGCCCATCGTCGCCAACGTCGGCACGTCCACGATCACCGTGCGCGCCGGCGCCCGGGTGCCGGCGGTCACGGGCCAGCTGGTCGCCTCCGACCGGTCGCGGCAACGGCTCACGGTCGTCGATGCGGACGGCAGGGAGAAGCGGGCCGAGCGCATCGAGGCCGGAGACCGGCTGCGGGTCACCGCCGAGGACGACCACTCCGTGGGCAGCTACACCTTCGCCATCGATGACCCGGACGCCGAGCGGCGCGACGGCGTCTACTGGAACCATCCCCGGTACGAGGGGATCGATCGGACCGTCAACGCGAGCACTCCGGTGTTCCCGGACCGCCGCTGCGACATCACCGACCACCGGTACGCGCACCTGGTCCGGCAGGTCACCGAGCGGTATGCCGTCGGCAACGAGGCCGGTGATCCGGCGGTCAAGTCCTCACCGCTCGTCTACGCGTCGCATCAGGTCTGGTACTACACCGATGCCATCGCCGCGGCGATCACCGACTGCCACCGGGCGGGCGGCGGCATCGTCGTCGTCCCAGCCGGCGGTTCGCGCAACCCCGACGGGGCCTACTATTCCGGCGCCATCACCCTGCTGAGCAGAATCAACCTGCGCATCGACACCGGCGCCACCGTGAAGTTCGTCCGCAACAAGACGAACGAGTACTACCCGGTCGTGTTGACCAGTTACGAGGGCAGCGACCTCTACAGCTTCTCGCCCTTCGTCTACGCGCTGCACCAGACCGACATCGCGGTCACCGGCGGCGGCCTGCTGGACGGGCAGGAGGACATGTGGAACTGGCGTCCCTGGAAGAAGGGCTACTGGGGTGAGCCCTCGGTGGAGAACAAGGACACCAACGCACCGTACGGCACCAACGGCGTCCTCAACGCCATGAACTACGCCGACGTGCCGATCCAGAAGCGCATCTTCTCCGACGACGGGCACCTGCCCGCGACCATTCCCGTGATCGACGGTGACATGGTGCGGAATGTGGCGCCGCCTGCCGATGCGGTGCCCCTCAAGTCGACCTTCCGGCCATCGCTCATCCAGACCTACGCGTCCAGCAACGTCCTCATCGAGGACGTGAAGATCCGCAACACGCCGTTCTGGGTCGTGCATCCGGTCAGCTCGAAGAACGTCCTGATCCGCAACCTCGACATCTACAGCGACAAGACCAAGGACTTCGAGGCCGGCGGTTGGAACAACGACGACGGTGTGGACCCCGAGTCGAGCAGTCAAGTGGTGATGGAAGGCAACCACGTCACGGTCAGCGACGACGGCGCGGCGATCAAGGCCGGGCGTAACGTCAACGGCAGGAGGCACCGCAATCCCAGCGAGGACATCATCATCCGGCACTCGGTCTACAACAACGACGGAGGCGGGTCCGCGGCGGTCTCGATGGGCAGCGAGATGTCCGGGGGAGTCCGCAACGTCTTCATCCACGACAACGAGTTCGGTGGGCCCGGACTGTCGCTGGCGTTGAAGATCAAGACCAACTCCAACCGGGGCGGCTACGTCGAGAACATCTACCTGAGGGACTGCCTGTTGCGCAGCGGCATCTCGGGGATGGTGCAGTTCGACGGCAACTACTCCGAGACCGTCCCGTTCCCAGGCGCGGACGTGTTCAACCCGACCATCCGGAACATCTACCTGGACAACGTCGACACCGCGCCCAGCATGACGCCAGGTCGGACGACCTTCCAGATGTCCAGTGCGGCGTCGCGGTCACCGGTGGAGAACGTCTACTACCGGAACTCGGACTTCTACACGACGAACACGCTCGATGCGGGCTTCCGAGGGAACAAGAACATCAAGAACTTCGTCGTGGAGAACGTCTCCTACATCGACCCGGCAACGCTGCAGCGCACGGTCTACAACACGACGCCGCTGAACCTGCTGGACCAGACGGAGGCGGTGACTGACTCGGGTCAAACCGTGCGATTGACAGCGGCGAGCATCGCTGCCCCGGACACCATCACCGCGGTGCCGGCGAGGACCTTCACCCTTCGCGGAAAAGTCGACCTGACGGCCTATCCCGACTTCATGGAAAAGGGGACCGTCCGGGTGTTCGTCGACCGCAGTGGCACGCCCATCCCGGCCGCTGTCGCTGCCGACGGCAGCTTCGCGACGGGATCGATCACTCTCGACGACGACCAGAGCTGGTACCAGGATCGGCACTACGTCGCGGTGAACTTCTACAACGGCATCGACATGAACACGGCGGTGTACCAGCTGACATCCTCTCTGCCCTAGAAGGGGGATTGCCCGGCCCGGTGGCCGGCAGGGACCACGGTGGGGCTTGCCCATGGGCCAAGGTCAAGCGCCGGGCGGTGCCTGCAGTGCTCTCATCCGAACTGGGGGACCCCACCACCGATCCGGCCTGCGGGCTCAGGATCACCTCTACGCGGGACGGCCGCGGTAGCCGATGGGGCCTTCCCCGACGCGCTGGTAGGTCCCCAGGAACCCGCCGTCGTCGAAGGCGATCGTGCCGTTGTTGCCGCGGGCATCGCGCCAGGTCAGCCTGGTGAGCGGGCGGTCGGGCACACCCACCGCGAGGACCAGCAGGTCAGCGGCGTGGTGCCACCCGCCGCTCCAGCCTTCCTCTTGGGAGAAGCGTCGAGCCTCCTTGGCGAAGGAGTTGCGCTCGATCAGCCGGCCGCGGAACTCCCTCGGCCGCTCACCCGGCTGCCGGCTCCAGCCGTAGATGGCGGCCTGCTGCTTCTCGAACGTGATCGCGTATTCGGTGCCGGACGCGTCGGCCCAGGCTGCCTGGTCGAGGACGGCCTGCTCGCCGCGGTCGATGAAGATGGTGACCTCACCGACGGTGGTCGCGTACCGCAGCACCGGCTCGGCGATCGCCTGCCGTTCGAGTGCCAGCCGCGCCTGATCGTGTGCGTGCATCGGGTCGATGGTCACCCGGTACAGCCACAGCATGCTCCGGGCGTCGTCACCGTTGTCGATCCGCAACGTGTTCCAGCCGGCCACCAACTCCTCGGCCGGAACCGCGAAGACCAGTCGTTGCGGGAGTCCTCCGCCGTTCGGGATCCGCAGCCGGTCGGCCAACGGTCGGCCATTGAGTCGAACGGTGAGCGGGGCGTGTCCAGGCGCCTGGGAGAGCATCGACGCGAGCGCCAAGAGGGCGACGCAGGCCTCGCGGACGACGGATGGGTCGGGCACGTCGAACTTCAGCTCGACCGACCCGCCGGCGCCGATGGCCAAATGGTCGTCCGCGGCCGAGGACCGGTCGGTGCCCGTGATCGCGACGTTTCCGGTGCGGGGCGGCTCGCTGCCGAAATCGGCGTAGGTAGGTCCCATCTGGATGCCGGCACGCCCCGAGGACTCTGGCGGCAGAGACGACGACGGGTGCAGCAGCACCTCGTACGAACGAACGTTTTGCTCGCCGTCGCCGTATCCGATGTTGGCGGCGCCGAACGCGGGCCGCACCTTGCCGATGTGCAGTGTGCCGGGCGCGACCGCCGCGCGGGCGACGTAGAGCGGCTCACCGTCGTCCTCCCGGCCCGCCGGCAGCGCGTCCGTGGGCACCGCGCCGGCGGACGAGATGCCCCAGACGCCGCGGTCCATCAGCACCTCGTACTCGTCGACGCTGACCTTTTTACCGTTCCAGGTGGCCTGGGCCGCGCCGAAGCCCGGGCGGACCTTGCCCGGGTGCACACCGCCGTGCATCCGGACTCGGCACGCCCACAGCGGCTCGCCGTCCGCCTCGTAGCCGTGCGGTACCGCGCCGGGCGGGATCTGGCCGCCGCGTGCGGTTTCCCAGCGATATGCGTCGGCAGAGATACCCATTCGGCAGACGATAGATCAACAGCTTCAGGACTCGTGAACGCCGGTGGCCAATGGGCGGCCGTGACGGCGACATCCGGAACTTCCTGGGAACAGGCTGCGGAGGTCGGGCCGGAGCCTTGGCGATCCGGAGCCGCACAGGTTCGGGCGCCCGCACCGGTTCCGGCCTGGGAGGCGGGTCACTGTTCACGGTGGCGCTCCTGAACGTCGGAGTCGGCCGACACTACTGGTATCAACGCATGCGCGGCGCACGCCAGATGGGTTGCGAGCCGCTCCGCCAAGGTCTCGCCGATCTTCGGTGGCGTGGCCGCCTCGGCGACTCCTTTGCCAACACGGTGATGATGCGGCCCGCCCTGCCGAGTGGCGGAAGCACGAGAAGACTTGCGCCACTTGGTACGTGACGAGAGGAGGCTCAGCCTCCAGTAATCATGCCGGCGAACCAGCTACAGACGAATCACACTTCGTGGCGTCTGAGCGGCCCTGGCCGCGGAGTTGTGGGCCTCTTCGCGGTCCGGCTCCGGTATCGGACCTTCTCCTTTCCGGTCAGGCGCGGGGTCCGAGGAACAGGCCACCACTTGCGTCGATGACCTGACCGGTGATCCAGCGTGCAGCGTCGGAGGCGAGGAACGCGACGACGTCGGCGATGTCGTCGGGCCCGCCCAGCCGGTTGAGTGCCGTCATTCCAGCGATGAGTTCGGCCAGGCCCGGCGCTTCGAACGCAGATCCGTTGGTCGCCGTCCGCGTGGCGCCGGGAGCAACCGCGTTCACCGTGATTCCTCGGGTACCGAGTTGGATGGCCAAGGTCCTGCTCATCGTCTCGACCGCGCTTTTCGTCATGGCGAAGGACGTCTGGGTGGGGTTGGCCATGCGGGTTGCCACGGACGAGAGCGTGATGATGCGGCCACCGTCGCGCAGTAGTGGCAATGCTCGCTGGATGATGAAGTACGGCGCGCGCACGTTCACCGCGAAGAGGCGGTCGAACTCGGTGCGCGTTGTGGCCCCGAGCGGGCCGGCGGGCGTAGCCGCCGCGTTGTTGACCAGGATGTCGAGTGGCCGACCGGCCAGGCCGGCCTCGGCTCCGGCGAGGAGCGTGTCGACGTCGTGATCCACGCCCAGCTCAGCCCTGACGACGAGCGCGGTTCCACCGGCCCGTTCGATCTCGTCGACCGTCGCTGTCGCACCGTCCTTGTCCGTGCCGAAATGCACGATGACCATTGCCCCTTCTGTCGCCAGCCGGGCTGCGATCGCCCGCCCGATGCCACGGGACGCTCCAGTCACGAGAGCCGTTTTGCCAGTCAGCTCATTCATGCCAACCAACCTCACGATGCGAGTCACTACCAAGACGATAGTAACTACCAGTGCGGTAGTGTCTACCACATGCCCGATCAGCACTCAACCCTGAGAGCGCAACGGCGAGCCGAGACGCAACGCGTGATCCAGGCGCACGCTGTACGTCTGTTCACCGAGCGCGGCTACGACGCCACGACCGTCACCGACGTCGCCGAAGCCGCAGGCGTGTCTCCCATGACCGTGTATCGGCACTTCCCCACGAAAGAGGATCTCGTCCTCATCGACCAGCACGGCCAGCTCGTCGCCGAGTGCATCGCCGCGACGCCCGCCGCGCAGCCCCTGGTCCGCCGCATCGGCAGCGCGCTCATCGACTCGGCCACGGCACTGACCAGCGGCCGCCACGGAAACGACCTGACAGCGGACGGGCGGTTCCTCCTCGCCCGCCTTCGGCTCATGATTTCCACGCCGGCCTTGCGGGCCAAGCACCTGGACAACCACTACGCCCTTCAGCAGGCCATCGTCACCGCCATCGAGGACGACGCCACCGATCCCGAAACGACGTTCCACGCCCAGGCGGCGGCCAGCGCATGCCTGGCCGTTCTGCACACGGCACTGACGCGGTGGGCCGAGGACGACGGACGGGCCGAACTACCGGACCTGATCGCGAAGGCGCTCGCTGCCGCCTTCGGCGATGACATCGTCGACACCCGCCGCGACTCCGGCCGACCGCAACCGGCGGGTAGCCCCACCAGGCTCGCCGGAGCGGATCCAGGTGACCCGCGATGCGTGCGATAGCACTCACCGCAGGTGGCTATCCGGTGGATCGTGAGCTGGCCTGCCGTACGGTCCCTTCATGACGCACCTTCTGTTGATCTCCGGCAGCACCCGCGCGGGGTCGACCAACACCGCAGCCCTGCGTACGGTCGCCTCGCTCGTTTCCGATGACGTCACCACCACTCTGTACGACGGACTCGTCGCCCTCCCCGCGTTCGTCCCCGGCGACCAGGAACCGCCGGTCGCTGTCACGGAGCTGCGCCGCACGGTCGAGGACGCGGACGCCCTGCTGTTCTGCACCCCCGAGTACGCCGGCAGCATCCCGGGCAGCCTCAAGAACCTCCTCGAGTGGCTGATCGGGAGCGGAGAACTCAACGGCAAGCCGGTCGCCTGGCTCTCGGTGGCAGCTCCCGGGCGTGGTGAGGGAGCCCGCGAAACACTGGAGACCGTGCTCGGCTACGTCGACGCGAACCTGCTGACGTCGGCGTGCGCGCGTATCCCCGTCACGCGCGATGCGGTGACCACGGACGGAATCATCGTCGACCCGCAGGTAACCGCCGCGCTGCGAGACATGCTGACGCGCTTCACCCAGGCGATCGACGGCAACTGAGAGCGCCGCGTGGTGGCGGCGGCAACCCGAAGAGGCCTACGGCCTGTCCGGCGGATTTGGGCTGACGGTCGCCAGCAGGTGTTTGACCAGAGCGTTCTGATCGTTCTTGCGCCAGGCGACGGCGACTCGCGTGCGGGCGGTGCCGGGCTCGACCCTGCGGAATGCGACGCCTTTGAGCCGGATGCGTCGGATGCTCGCCGGGGCAAGCGAGACGCCCAGACCAGCCCCCACGAGCGCGCACACAGTCTGCCACTCCACCGCGTGCTGAACTATGTGCGGCGTGAAGCCTGCTGCGGTGCACAGGCCAGTGATCTGGTCGTATAGCTGTGGACCGGCCGCACGGGGCAGCAGCACGAAGGGTGAGTCCGCCAACTGCGCGAGCTGTACGGTCCCGGCGGCCAGCGGGTGGGTGGCCGGCAGCACGGCCACGAAAGGCTCGCTGAGTACCGTCCTGAATCCGAGTTCCACCTCGCCGGCGGGCGGTTCGCGCAGCAGGCCGATGTCGATGGCCTTGTCGTGCAGGGCGGTGATCTGCGGTGCGGTGGTCATTTCTCGGATGTCCAGGTGCACGCCGGGGAACCGCTGCCCGAAGGTGCGCAGCAGGTCGGGCAGGATGGTCAGGGCGAGGGAGGCGGCAAAGCCGATCCGTAGGCGTCCGGCTTGGCCGCTGCCAACGGCGCGGGCCGCGGCCAGACCGTCCGCAAGATCGGTGAGCGCCCGCCGCGCCGCGGGCAGCAGTTCGCGTCCTGCCGGGGTGAGCGTGACGCGTCCTGGTTCGCGGCTGAACAACGCGTGGCCGACCTTGTCTTCCAGCCGGCGGATCTGCTGGCTCAGCGGCGGCTGGGCGATGCCCAGGTGAGCGGCCGCGTGACCGAAGTGAAGTTCCTCGGCGAGCACGACGAACGCGTGCAGCTGCGCGAGGGGAAGTTCGGGGCGCGCCATACGCCTAGAGATATCACGTCATGCCGCAGGCTCTATTGGACGTATTCCCGGCTGCCACCTAGCGTTCGCACATGACAGAGCGACGTGCGATCCTCAGCGGCTCGACCTTCGAGGGGCAGATCGGCTACGCCCGTGCCGTGGTGGACGGCGACTGGGTGCATGTGTCCGGGACGACCGGCTTCGACTACCCCACCATGACGATCTCCGACAGCGTGGTGGAGCAGGCCGAGCAGTGCCTGCACAACATCGAGGCCGCGCTCGCCGAGGCGGGGTGCACTTTCGCGGATGTGGTGCGGGTGCGCTACCTGCTGCCCGACCGCGATGACTTCGAGTCCTGCTGGCCGGTCCTGCGCCGCTACTTCGGCGACGTCCGGCCGGCCGCCACGATGCTCGTGTGCGGCCTCGCCGACCCCCGGATGAAAATCGAGATAGAGGTGTACGCGCGGCGGGCCGCGGCATAGGTACGACAGGAGCGCTACGTCCACCGCGGCACCGTCACCGTCGGCACGGTCTGTGGATGGCCGACGAGACGGTCTTCGGCGTCGCCGATCTGGTCGAGGTGATCCGCCGCCGCGCGGCCGACATGGTGAACGTCAAATTGGCCAAATTCGGTGGACTCCGGCCCGCCCGCACCCTGCTGGAACTCGCCGAAGCCCAACAGATGGGCACCATGGTCGGATCCATGCTGGAGACCGAGATCGGTACCGGAGCGGCCGCCAGCCTCGTCGCGGCGTACGGCACCAGCATGGTCAGCGACCTGGACGCGGTCTGGTGGCTTGAGCGTGACGCCGTGACCGGGGGGATGCGCTACGAAGGCGCGACGGTCGTGCTGCCTGAGACTGCGGGCCTGGGGGTGACCAGCGTCGTCCCCTTGGACGAGTAGGTCGCGTGACCCTCACGGTGCGGCGGCCGGTGACGCGTTCAAATTGACCGACATCACCTGGTCCAACTTGGCCACCCTGTCGTCAGCGCTGGATGGTGAACTGTGCTCATGCCGAGCTGGTCGCCGGCTCGACACGGCAGTTGTGCGCGTAATGAAACATTTGCGAACGCGCAGAATGTGATCTGCAGCACACGACGTAACGGGGTGCGGGAACCCGGACGCCAATCAAAATGATGGATTTCTGCACTCTCCAACCCCGCCCCATCAAACTGGTCTGTCTCTGGATGGCTCGTGGAGGGATCTATTGACAGAGACTGGTCGTCCGGCCGAGTCGTGCTTGCGGAGATTCTGCCCTCGCATGGACCGCGCCGGCCGGGACGGGCTGTCGGGATGACACGGCTTGCCCTCCTGGTCCTGTCCGTTGTCGCTGGGTGTGGCTTGTGGCTGCTGCTCAATGCCGAGGCAGCGCATGCGGATCCTTCACGAGTAGCCGTGGGTCGCACCGGGGGTGACGGCCGCGCCGACGCACGGGGTCACTGGGGGCACGGCGGCCAGGCAGGCAAGGGCCTGGGCGTGAACCTGGACGAGGTACCCATCAGGGCGACGAGTACCGCGGTACCGAAGCGCAAGCCGCTGAAGAACAAGGCGCCCAAGCCGCCGAAGGTCGTCAGGTCGCGGGCAACAGGGGCGCATCGCCGCCACGAGGACCAGCGAGCGAAGCTCCTCGTAGCGCCGGTCGCGGTACTGTCAGCCTCGTCCACTGGCGGCTCGGGCTGGGCTCCGCTCGCGGTGCCGGCGGCCGAGGGAATGTCTGCTGCGCAGGCGTGGCGGCGCATGTCCCGTGCTCGACTTGGGGACCGTTCGAAGTCACACCGCGTCACCGGATTCTCTCGGCGAATCTGTCAAACCTCAGTGTCTCGCCAGTCCTCGGCGCGACAGGTCGTCACCGTCGCCGTCGCAACCGCGGCGACCGGAAGCGATCTCGCCGCTCACATTCGGCCGAGCGCCGTCCTCGACTACGCCGTGCCCGGTCCTGGAAGCTGCGGACGGGCCACCCGGTCAAGAAACGAGCGGGCCGACGGTCGCTCGGTCCAACGTGCGCCCCCACCACCGCGCCGCGCTCCTGATCACCGTCAGTTCCGACAAGACGATCAGGAGATCGACATGCTTAAAGCAGTCATCTACCTCCCCGAGGGGCCGGATATACGGCGCTGGGAGCGCATCTGCTTGAACTGGTGCAGCAGGCACGACTACCAGCTCGTCGGTCTGGTACGTGACGACCAGGACCAGACCCGCTGGCGGGAGGTGCAGGGGATGATGGTCCACGGCCGAGCCGATGTCGTCGTCGTCGCCAGTTATCGACACCTTCCGCAGAGCGCCGTGCCGCGAGTTGAGGCAGCTTCCCGTGCGTTGTCGGTGGTCGGTCCTCAGCACGACGATCTGAACGCCGACGATTAGCGAACGCAGCGGCACCCCCGGAGCGAGCGGCGGCCGCTCCGGGGGTGCCGTTCTTCGGAGTCGAGCACAGCCAACGGATCCGCAGCCCCGCTTCCATCGGCGCCGCCGCACCCTTTCGCCGTCGTCGCCGCCGAAAACGCTCGCGCCCCGCTGACGGTGCTTGCGCGCCACGACCGATATCGGCCTCCGCCACGCCAGGCAGGGGTGACCGCGCGGTCACGCCACATCGCCGTCCACTGTCGCGGGCTGACGAGTCGGCTATGCGGGCGAAGGTCCATCGGCCGAACAGCCGATGTCGTCGGTCGAACTTTCGAGCGCCTCAGGAAATCGAATGACGACGATGTAAACACCGCGAGCGTAACGTTTCATTCTGCTTGATCAATGGGCCTTTCGGCAGCCGATCAATGCGGTCGATGTCCCACCAAGCCCAGCCTCTGCTGGGCCACCGGCCCTCGACGGGGAACTGCGCGGGGTCCGGTGAGGTGCACTTCCGAGACGGACGAGCGGGGTGAGGAAAATGAGACAAAGGATCGCTGGGCTCGTGGCGGCTGTTGTGCTGGCCGCCGTCGGAGCCGCAGCACCGTCCACGTTGGCCGCCGCAGCCGATGCGGACGACCCGAACAACATCGTCGCGTGCGACGCCGACGATCCGGACTTCGGCACGAACTGCGAGGACGAGGAGGAAGAGGAGGACGAGTCGGAGCTGCGCGATGTCTATCTCGACTCCCGGCAAGCACCGGGCGACGTCATCACGACCGGCGACCTCGAACTGGCCGCGCAGCAGGCCGCGGCGATTCCACCGGAGCTGCACGGGCTCGCCGACCCGAACTGGTCCCTCGTCGGGCCGTCGAACGTCGGCGGTCGGGTGACCGACATCGCGCCCGACCCGACGCAGCCTGGCCGCGTCTATGTCGGCGTGTCCACGGCGGGTGTCTGGCGCAGTGACGACGCCGGCGTCAACATGACCAACGCGTGGCCAGACGACTTCCCGCACTCGATTGGCGCGGTGACAGTCGCGCCGAACGGCGACGTCTGGGTGGGGACAGGCGAGGTCAACCCCGGCGGCGGTAGCCTGAGCTACGGCGGCGACGGGCTCTACCGGTCGACCGACCACGGAGCCACCTGGACCCGCATCGGGCTGCAGGGGTCCAGCACCATCGGCGCGATCCGCTTCAACCCGCAGAACCCCAACGTCGTGTACGCCGCCGCCGGCGGTTCGCTGTTTGCGCCCGGCGGTGTGCGTGGGCTGTACAAGTCGACGGACTACGGCGCGACCTGGAGCCGAGTCCTGGAAGGCCTCAACGACTTCACGGGCGCCAGTGACATCGCCATGGATCCGACGAACCCGGACAAGCTCTTCGTGCCGATGTGGGACCACCACCGTGAGTCGATGTGCCGCTGCTACACCGGGCCAGGCACCGGCATTTATCTGACCACCGATGGCGGCGCCACCTGGACCCGGTTGGAAAACGACCGCATCACATCGTTCACCCCCGGCGACACGATCGGGTTCGCGTCGACTGACAACCAGACAACGACAGCACAGGCCCGGATGGCGGTCGCGATCGCGCCGAGTGATCCGAACCGCGTCTACATCACGACCGGCAACTGGAACCAGACCGCAAACGGTGGGGGACAGACGCAACGCGGCTTCCGTGGGTTCTACCGATCCGACGACGGCGGGGCGACGTTCCGCACGATGACGAACGCCAACCCGGGCGGCGACACGGTGTGGACGTCGAAGACCTGGGTCGACCCGGCTGACCCTGACCGGCTGTTCATCGCCGGCGTCAGCCTGCGGCTGTCCCAGAACGGCGGGTCCACCTGGGCCAACGTCGGCAACCTCCACGCCGACCACCACGCGATGGCCTGGGACCCGACAACGCCGAACCGAGCCTATGAGGGCAACGACGGCGGCTTCTACTGGTCGACCGGAAATGGTGCCAGCGGAACCTGGACCGAGGCCTTGGGGGCGCCCAGGACAACGGCTGCCTCCGCTCGTGGAACTCGGCCGGCGTCGTCACCGGGGACTGGGGGTCGTACGGCGGATGCGGCGACGGTCTCTACACGCTCATCGACCCGAGTGACCACAACTTCGTGTACGCGTGCTCCCAGTTCGGCAACTGCTCGCGCTCGGTGAACGCGGGGAACAACAGCTCGAGCTTCACCAACCAGACCGTCTCGCAACGCCGCAACTGGCAGACGCCCGTCCAGCTGGACCCGACTGACCCGGCGGTCGTCTACTACGGCGGTAACATCCTCAACCGCTCGACCAACCGGGCGCAGACAGGGACCTGGTCGGCGATCAGCCCGAGCCTCAGCAACCCCGAGTCGGGCACCGACCCGTCGTACCCGTTCGGCACGATCACCACGGTGGCCGCGGCGCCGTCGAACCCGAACGTCATCTACGCCGGCACCGACGACGGCTGGTTGTGGGGGAGCAAGGACCTCGGCCAGACCTGGACCCGCTTCACCGACCCTGACCTGCCGGATCGTTGGGTCACCCGGGTGGCCGTCGACCCGAGGGACGCGAACGTGGCGTACGTGACGTACTCCGGGCTGCGAAACGCCGACAACGACGCCCATGTCCTGCGAACCACGGACGGCGGTGCCAACTGGGTCGACATCAGCGGCAACCTGTCGATGGCACCCGTCCAGGACATCGTCATCGACCCGCTCAACCGCAACCGGATCATCGTCGCCACCGACCTCGGCGTCTTCACCGCGAACGTGGCCAAGGCGAACAGCCAGAACCCGGACGTCCGGTGGTACGGCCTCGGGCAGGGCCTGCCCCGGGTTCCGGTCAACGACCTCGAATACCAGGCGTCGACCAACACGCTCTACGCGGCGACCTACGGGCGCAGCATGTGGAAGTTGCATCTCGATCGAAACGACTGACGTTCGGACGTGCGACCACCCGGCGGCGGTCACCCGACCAGCGCAACGCCCTCGACATCCGTATCAAATCCAAAGGGATTGAGTATGACCGGACACGTACATCAGCGAGCGGAAAAACCATCCGCACCAATACGCGCCGACGGAAGACTGCGGCCCGGGTGGTCACGGCGAGCCATGGGCGCGTTCCTCGCGCTACTGCTGGCCGTCACCGGGCTCGGAACTGCCACGACCGGCCCGGCCGCCGCGTCGGGTAGTAAACTCGTCGACCCTGGCCTCTACGAGTCGCTGCAGTGGCGCAACATCGGCCCGACCACGGGCGGCCGATCGATTGCCGTGGCGGGCAGCACCGCACGCCCGAACGAGTACTACTTCGGCGCCACGGGCGGTGGCTTGTGGAAGACCATCGACGGTGGCGCGAACTGGTCTTCGGTCACCGACGGCCAGATCACGAGTGCCTCGGTCGGCGCGATCGAGGTATGCCCCACCAATCCCGACATCGTTTACATCGGGATGGGCGAGGTCGAGTTCCGCGGCGATGTTCTGCCCGGTGACGGTGTCTACAAGAGCACCGACGGCGGCGCGACGTGGAAGCACATGGGCCTCTCCGACACCCAGATGATCGGCCGCGTCCGGGTAGATCCCACCAACTGTGACCGGGTGTTCGTCGCCGCGCTCGGCCACGGCTTCGGCCCCAACACCGAGCGCGGCGTGTTCCGCTCCAGTGATGGTGGCGAGACCTGGCAGCGGACCCTCTACCGCGACGACCTTACGGGCGCGGTGGACCTGTCGATCGACCCGTCAAACCCGCAGGTGATGTACGCCGCGCTGTGGCACGCCTACCGCAAGCCGTGGCTGCTCAACAGCGGCGGGGACTCGAGTGGCCTGTTCAAGTCCACCGACGGCGGCAGCACCTGGACCGAGTTGACCAACAGCCCGGGCCTCCCGGACGGTCCACTCGGCAAGATCGGGGTCAGCGTATCCGGTGCCGACTCCAACCGGGTCTACGCCATTGTCGAAGCGGCCAACGGCGGGCTGTTCCGGTCCGACGACGCCGGTGCCACCTGGCAACTGGTCGACGACAGCGCGAACCTACGCCAACGGGCGTTCTACTACACCCGCGTCTACGCCGACCCGGTGAACCGTGACCGGGTCTACGTCCTCAACACCTCCTTCTACCGCTCCGACAACGCCGGGGCGTCCTGGCAAACGATCTCCACGCCGCACGGCGACAACCACGACCTGTGGATCGACCCGCACAACAACAGCAGGATGATCGAGGCCAACGACGGCGGCGCGAACGTCTCGACCAACGGCGGCGCCAACTGGACTGCCCAGGACTACCAGACGGCCCAGATGTACCACGTCGCGACGACGAACAACGACCCCTACCTGGTCTGCGGCGCGCAGCAGGACCGGTCGACCGTCTGCGTGTCCAGCACCGGAGGAGCCGACAATTTCACCGTGGGCGGCGGCGAGAGCAGCTACGTCGCGGTGGATCCCCGGGACTCCAACGTCTTCTACGCCGGCAACTACGGCGGTAACCTCACCCGCCTCGACCGCAGCGGCCTGAGCGGGATCGGCTCGCGCCGCATCGACGTCTGGCCGGACAACCCCATGGGCTCGCCGGCCAAGGACATCAAGGAGCGGTTCCAGTGGACGTACCCGATCGTGACGAACCCGGCGGAGCCGGACGCGCTGTTCGTCGGATCCCAGTACGTCTACAAGAGCACCAACGGCGGGCAGGGCTGGCAGCGGATCAGCCCGGACCTCACCTACGCCGACCCGGAGACCCTCGGTGACTCCGGCGGCCCGATCACCAAGGACCAGACCAGCGTCGAGTACTTCGCGACGGTGTTCTCGATCGCGCCGTCCACCCGTGACCCCAACGTGATCTGGACCGGCTCGGACGATGGTCTGGTGCACGTCACCCGGCAGGGCGGTGACCCCGGGCCGCGGCCGCAGGCGTGGCGCAACGTCACGCCGCCAGGACTGGAGAAGTACAGCACCGTCAGCATGATCGACGCCGGGCACCACAACACCGATACGGCGTACGTGTCCGCCCACCGGTACCGGCTGGACGACTTCCGGCCGTACATCTTCCGGACGCATTCCTGGGGGGCCTCCTGGGAGAAGATCACGAACGGCATCGCCGACGACGACTGGATCTACGCGGTGCGGGAGGACCCCGAGCGCAAGGGGCTGCTGTACGCAGCGGCCGAGCACGGCGTGTACGTGTCGTTCGATGACGGGGACAACTGGCAGCCCCTGTCGCTCAACCTGCCGGACATTCCCGTGACCGACCTCACGGTGAAGAACGGCGACCTGGTGATCGCCACCCACGGCCGCAGCTTCTGGGTGCTTGACGACGGCGCCACACTGCTGCGTCGGCTGACCCGGCAGACGACGCCGGGCGACATCGCCGACTTCAAGCAAACCGTGCCACCGGTGACGCCGCTGCCGTCGGTGAGCCCGCCACCTGCGGTGATCCCACCGACGAACACCGCTCCGGATCAGGAGAACGACCTGGCGATCCTCAAGGACCCGAACAACCCGGTCCGCGGGGTCAGCAGTAACGCCACCGTCAGCTACACGATCAAACAACCGGTCGAGTCGGCCACGATGTCGTTCCTCGACGCGCAGGGAGAGGTGATCCAGACCGTCAATCTGCCGACCACTGCGGGCACCCGGACCCAGAACTGGAACCTGCGGTATCCCAATTCGACGAGCTTCCCCGGTCTCATCTACTGGTCGGCGAACTCGACCGGGGCACAGGCGCCAGTGGGCACGCACGGTGTCCGGCTCACTGTGAACGGGCAGTCGCTGGACCAAAGTTTCGAGATCCTGCGGGACTCGCGGCTCACCCAGGTCAGCGACGCCGACCTGGTCGCACAGTTCAAACTGGCGAAGGAAGCCGTTGACCGCACCAGCGACGCGAACAACGGCGTCATCGCGATTCGTGATTGCTCTGGCCAGATTGCCGACCGGATCGAGCGGGCGGGCGACGACGCTGTCACAGTCGCCGGGCGCAGCCTCCAGGACGCCCTTTCCGTGGTAGAGAACGAGCTGTACCAGACCCGCTTGCGCAGCGGACAAGACCCACTCAACTTTCCCATCAAGCTGAACAACAAGATCGCCGGGCTACGCGGCGTCATCGAGAGTACGCAGAGTCCGCCGACGGACCAGAGCTATGAGGTCCTGGCGGAGCTGTCCGGCCAACTTCAAAAGCAGCTCGACCGGCTCGGCGAGATCGTTACGACCGACGTGCCCGCCTTCAACCAGGTACTCCATTCGAAGGGTCTCCAGCCGATCACCTGCGCGGCCTGATACCCCCGTCAGCAAGAGATGCCAGAGGAGTCTCGGTCGGGCCGAGACTCCTCTGGCACTGCACGACGATCCTGCCCTCGGCGCAGAGATGACGGAGCCATCGGCCCTGCTTCTGACAGCGCCGGTCGCGTGCCTGTACTAGACCAGACATGCAAGGGATGTTTGGCAAATTCCGGGCAGGACGCTAGAACCTGACGAATCTTCGCTGCGGGGCGTGCGAGCGGGAGGTCCCGGAGGAACTCGGCTCCGTTGGTGACTTGTTGTGGGCGGGGACTGGGTGAGGCGGCCCACTGCCCGGACGCAGGTCGGCACCCGGAGTTGGCCAAGCTTGGACGGTATAGTCCAGTAGGAGCCTCAACTCTGACCAGATCAGCCAGGCCGCCATGCCGGCGGCGCGTTGCCATTGGCCCGTCCAGTCCAGCCAACAATGACGATGAAGTGAGTATGATGTCGGAACGTACGGCCCTGATCACGGGCGGCACCAGCGGAATCGGGAAGGCGGCCGCGCGGACTCTGCACGAGCGCGGCTACCGCGTTGCCGTCACCGGACAACGTCAGGAGAGTGTGGCTCGCGCGCGCCAGGAATTGCCCGACGATGTCCTGGTTTTGCAATCTGACGCGCGTTCGCCATCGGACATCGACAAGCTCGTGTCCGAAGTTGGACGACAGTTCGGGAGTCTGACCACGCTGTTCCTGAACGCCGGCGTCAACCGTCCGATGACGTTGGAGAATTGGGATGAATCGGGCTACGACGAGGTGTTCGCCGTCAACACGAAAGGGGTGTTCTTCACCCTGGTCAAGGCCTTGCCGCTGCTTGCCGACGGCGCTTCGGTAATTGTGACCGTGGGTATCGGAGCAACGCGCAGCCTCACCGGCAGCAGCGTCGCGGCCGGGTCACACGGCGCGGTGCTGGCCATGATCCCGACACTTGCGCTCGAGCTCGCACCGCGCGGGATTCGTATCAACGCGGTCAGCCCCGGAATGACCGACACTCCGATGACGAGAGCCTCGATCCGGACGGCAACCGATGACGTCGCGGGGACGATGACGGCGATGGCCGAGCACAATCCGTTCGGCCGCCTCGCAACGCCAGAAGACATCGCCGGGACTGTCGCTTTCCTGGCTTCGGACGACGCCGCTTACATCACCGGGCAGGAGATCGTCGTGTCCGGGGGCGCCGGGCTGGCCATCTGACCGAACTGGTCCAGCTCAGGTCGTGGTCGAACGAGCCGATCCGATGGTCGTCATCGCAAGCGGGCTTCGTGTCGGAGTGCGGGTCTCGATCTGTACGAGTTGGATGTCGGCCTGGAGGGGGTGGCGGGCCGTCGCCCGCCACCCCCTCCGCACGTGCCCCGGGATCAGGAGATGGCGTACGCCCGGATCACGGTCTGGGCGACCGTGTTCCCGGCGGCGTCATCCGCCTGCACCCGCAGCGACACGAACCCGGCGGCGTTCGGATGGCTCACCTTCGCGACACGGTGGTCACCTGAGCCCGTGACGACCGCCCGCCGCCAGGTCTGCCCGTCGTCGTACGACACCTCCACGGACACCCGCTTCGTACGCCCGGCCGATGAGCCCGGCTGCCGCTCCACCGTCAACGGGATGTCGAAGCGCCGGCCCGCCGGCGCCTCGTTCAGCTCGTCCAGCCGCGGGCTGAGCCGCACAGTGGACAGCGGCAACCGCTGCGGCGTCTCCTCCGCCACGTGCCCGGACCGGAACGTCCATACGCCTGACACGCTGGTCGACAACGTGCTCGGCTCGGCCCGGGTCGCCGATGCCTCCAGCCGGTAGGTCGCCGGCTCGGCCGGCACCGTGAACTGCCCGACCGGCTTGTCGACGGAGCCGAGCAGCGTGTCGCCGCGGTAGAGGGCGACGCGGGTGGCGGCGACGTTCGAGTTGCCCGGTCGACCGGTGCCGTCGGCGAACATCGGCACTCCGGCCTGGATCACGTCGCCGGTGCGGGTCAGCCAGTCGGCCGGCCCGGTCGGGCTGGTCGACGACGGGCCGAATACCGCCTGGTTCCACGACTGCCGGTACGTGCGCCCGCCGAGGTACGTCTGCCACGGCTCGTTCGACTGGTACATCGTCACCGGGTAGGTGCTCCCCGCCGGGATCGACCGGTGCATGAACGTGGAACTCCATCCCACCCCACCGTCGGTGTTGACGTATTCGGTGCGGCGGAACGGCAGCTCGAACGGGACGTACACGGTCCAGTAGGTGTCGCTTGGCGCGAGCCGGCCGCCGTTGGCTTCCACGCCGTCCTCTCCGGGCATTCCGGTGCTGGCGTACGTCGACTCGATGGTGGCCAGGTCGGCCGGTTGCGGTGCCTTGGTGAGACCGTCGAACATGCCGCCCCGGTCGAACCACACCAGGTCGTACACGTACGGACTGTTGCGCACGGTGCCGCCGGTCAAGGCGGCGAACGACACCCCGATCGAGCTCTTGAACTCCGGGGCGGGCTCATCCGACCCGATCTGACCGACGTAGTTCCCGGCGAAGGCGGCCGGCGTGCTGAGCGCGACGGCGCCCTTGCCGGGGCCCGCGTACCAGGTCGCGTTGATCGCGATCAGCGTCGGCACCGCGTCGGCCTTCGGCACGGTGACCGAGATCGGTTTGGCCAGTCGGGCGTCGAGTTGGATCGTCAGGGGGCGGTCGACGACGAACGCGGGCTGCACGAGCATGGTCGAGGAGTAGCGCGTCGGGTCGGTGTCCGGGCCGTTGATCCAGGTGTACAACCCGTACCGTCCGCTGGGCAGATGCAGCACCGGCGTGGGGTTGGTGGTCCACTCGTAGATGACCTCGTAGGTGTCCAGGTTGACGATCGAGGTGTAGCGGGTGGTCGCCGCAGCACCGTTGCGTCCGGTGTGCACGAGGGTCACGTCGTAGCCCTCGCCCTCCCGGTCGACGGCGAACGGCGTCTGCACCTGTACGCCGCCGGCCGCGGTGGCGGACAGGTAGCCGGTCCAGTAGCCGTCCGGACCGTCGACGGCCGTGTCGGCGGTGAGCGTGGTCGAAGCGGTGCCGCCCGCGGGCACGGTCAGGCTGGTGGCGCCCGTGGTGAAGGCGCCCGCCGGTACGCCCGCCGCGGTCTGCACGCTCAGCGACAGCGTCACCGGGTCCGGGCCGTCGTTGCGGTAGGTGACGGTCTTCACGATGGGCGCGTCGTCGGTGTGCGGCCAGGGCTGGCGGCCGAAGCTGACGCTGCCCTCCTGGGTGGCCACCGTCTGGCTGATCGCCCGCGCCACGTCGACCCGACCTGCGCCCTGCCCGAGCACGGTCACCCCCGCGGTGGGCTTGGCCGCCGCCATCAGGGCGGTCTTGCGCTGCTGCGCCGACCAGCCGGGGTGTTCCTGGGTGAGGATCGCGGCGGCGCCCGCGACATGCGGCGTCGCCATCGAGGTCCCGGACATCGTGGTGTAACCGGCCACCGGCGCCGGGGTGCCGCCGGCGCCGTGCACGGCCTTGGCCGCCACGATGTTCACGCCCGGCGCCGCGATGTCGGGCTTGACCGCGTGGTCACCGACGCGCAGGCCCCGGCTCGAGAAGGAGGCGAGTTGATCGGTGCTGTCGACCGCGGCGACGGCGAGGGCGGCGTCCGCGCTGGCCGGCGAGCCGACGGGAGAGGCAGCCTCGTTGCCGGCGGCGATCACGAACAGGGTGCCGTACTGGGCGGTGAGGTCGTTGACCGCCTGCTCGAGCGGGTCGATGCCGGCGGTGTCGCCACCACCGAGGCTCATGTTGACGATCTGGGCCTGCGGTGCCGCCCACGCCATGCCCGCCAGGACGTCGGACTCCGTGCAGGATCTGTCGCCGCAGATCTTGCCGATGAGCAGCTTGGCCCCCGGTGCCACACCCCTGTACCGGCCGCCCGAGGCGGCGCCGGTGCCCGCGATCGTCGACGCGACGTGGGTGCCGTGCCCCACCGTGTCGTCCGTGCTGGGCGTGCTGGTGAAGTTCTGCATGCCGACGATCTGCCCGGCCAGGTCGGGATGGGTGGCGTCGACTCCGGTGTCCAGGACCGCGACTGTCGTGCCGGTCCCGTCCAGGCCCGCCTGCCAGGCTACGGGCGCCCCGATCTGCGGCACGCTCACGTCCAGGTCGATCGTGCGCTTGCCGTCCAGCCAGACCCGGTCGACCCCGGTGGACAGCGTGCGGGCGGTCGCCGTACCGCCTGTCAGCGACTGCCACAGCCTCGCGCGGCCGGCACGGTCCGCGCGGACCGCGAGGGCGCCGATGCTGGACAGGTCGCGCACCACGCGGGCACCGGCGACGGTCGAAGCCGTACGCGCGGCGGCCGCCTTCTTCGTGCCTGAACCGGGGTACGACACGAGCAACGGGAGTTCACCGGACCGGTCGTCGTAGCCGAACTCGGCCAGCGTCGTCAGGTCGAACAGCCGCCGGTCGAGCCGGCCGTCCTGGAGCAGCGGCAACGCGTCGGCCGGGATGACGTACTGGTGGCCGCCGATCGTCTGGCTCACGAAGTCGGTACCGGCGCGTCCGGGCCCGCGCTCGACGGCCGTCCCGCCGCGACCGTCGGTGATGACCCGGTCCCCGGTGATCAGGGTGATCGTCGTGGCGGCTCCGGTCGGGGACGCCGTCGGTGGCGTGCCGGCCGGAGCCGCGTCTGCCGTGGGGGCGCCGGTGGCCGTCACGGCGACCGCGGCGACGCCCACCAGCAGGGTGCCCAGTAACAGGCTCGGTAACCTTCGTCGACGCATACGCCGCACTCCTCGAGATCGTCTTACCGTCCGGATTGGACGGTGGGCCTCGATGGTGTCCGAATGCCTGTCCGGCGACCATCGAGCAGTCACGATCTTGATCATTGATGATGATCTCGTCAACCGGCCATGCCGGGCCGGGTCAGAGCAGGCCGCGCCGGACCGCACGGACCCCGGCCTGGAACCGGCCGGTGGCGTCGAGGTCGTCGAGCAGAGCGGCGATCCGGCGCCGGACCGTCCGCGGGCTCACCCTGAGGTGACGGGCGATCGACTCGTCCTTCATTCCCGCGTTGAGCAGGTCGATGAGCTTGCTCGTGTCGGCGTCGCGCGCGTCCTGGCGGCCCGATCCGAACCGGATGGGGCTGGCGTGCGACCACAGTTGCTCGAAGATGGCCTGGAGACCGTCGGTCAGCGCCGACCGGGCCGCGACGACCGAGAGGGTTTCCGGCGCGGTCTCTTCGCCGGCGAGTAGCACCACGGCGGTCTCCCGGTCGACCACCAGCAGCTTCATGGGCACCTGCGGCAGTGTCCGGGCTTCCTCGCCGTTGTCGACCATCCACTGGATGCGGGCGACCAACGCCGGTTCGTCGAGGACCTGGCTGGCGTAGAGCGAGCGGAAGCGGACGCCTCGTTGCAGCAGACCGAGTTCGGCGTCGCTGATGGGGGTGCTGTTCGGCGCGACGTACGGCGGGGTGTCGATCCCGACCACCTCCGTCCTCGCCGAGCCGAGCAGGTCGTGGATGCGGCTCGCGGTCGCCGTGCGTCCCTCGACCACCTCGAAGAGCCGTCGTGGTTCGGTGCGCATCAGTCCGGCGGCGAAGACCCGGGACAACTCGTACGACGCGGCCTCGAGCCGGTCCAGGGCATGTCGGCGATCCCGCACCAACGCGGCCAAGCCGGCGAGCGGGTCCACGGCCTGGTACCGGCCGTCGATCTCGGTGTCGTGGCGGATCAGGCCCAACGAGGCCAGACGGTCCAGCGCGGCGCGTACCTGCGCGGTGGAACACCGCAGCGCGTCGGCGTGCGAATCGGCGTCCGCCCTCGGGTCGAGCAGGAGCCGCCGGTACACCTGTTGGTCCAGGTCGGACAGCCCGACCAGGTCCCATGCTCCCCGCTCCCCGTTGTCCAGCACAGCGCGAGCATAGGCCCGTGCGTCCGGAACAGGCACCTGGCCGAATCGGGCACCGTTGCGCGCCACCACGCTGTTAATGTCTCGCCGCCGGTGATCAAGGTGCATGGAGAGCATGTGGGATCCCCTCGCGGCGACGCATGACGACCGTGACGTTCGGTGCCGGCACGATTGAGGAGGAGCAATCATGTCGCGTCGTTTGTTACGCGCGCTCGCGGTGGCCGCCGTGGCCGTCTGCACACTGGTCGCCCAAGGTGCTACGGGCGTGGCCCACGCGGCCGCGCTGACCACGACATCCACAGATCTCGCCACCACCGCGACCGGTTCCGGACCGTCCGGCGAGTGGCGGGTCGAGCGAGTGTGCAGCGGACCCGCGCAGGTGGGGTACGCACAGTGCAATTCGATCCGCCGCATCCCGCCGACAGCCCCCACGCAACCGTCGGCGCCGTCCCGGCAGGCCAGCGCCGACGATCCGGTCTACGGGTACGGGCCCGCCGACCTCGTCTCCGCGTACAACCTGCCGGCCGCGGGGGGTGACGGCATCACCGTCGCGGTCGTGGCCGCCTTCGACAACCCGACGGCCGAGGCGGACCTCGCCGTCTATCGGGCGCACTGGGGCCTGCCCCCGTGCACCACCGACAACGGCTGCTTCAAGAAGATCGACCAGCGCGGCGGCCACGACTACCCCATCCCCGACGAATCGTGGGCCGGGGAGATCTCGCTCGACCTCGACACCGTGTCGGCGGTGTGCCCGCGCTGTCACCTCCTACTGGTGGAGGCCGACACCAACTCGGTCGCAGACCTGGGCCAGGCCGTCGACCAGGCGGTCGCCAGCGGCGCGCAGGTGGTGTCGAACTCGTACGGCGGCCCGGAACACCCCGACGTGAGCTCCACCTACGGCAAGCACTACCAGCACCCGGGCGTGGCGATCGTGGCCGCCTCCGGCGACTACGGGTACGGCATGTCGTTCCCTGCCTCGTCACCGCACGTGACGGCCGTCGGCGGTACCAGACTCACCCGCGATGACAGCACCAGCCGCGGCTGGACCGAGCAGGTGTGGGACAACTACTCCGGCGCACCGGGCAGCGGATGCTCCACTGTCGAGCCGAAGCCCTACTTCCAGGCCGACCCCGGATGCCCCGGCCGTACCGTCGCCGACGTGTCCGCCCTCGCCGATCCGCTCAACGGTCTGGCGGTCTACCAGACGTTCGGCGGCTACGGCTGGGCGCAGGCCGGCGGCACGAGCCTGTCCGCCCCGATCATCGCCGGCGTGTACGCCCTCGCCGGTCGGACGCCGGCCGGCGACACACCGAACTGGTACCCCTACGCCGCGTCCGCCGGCAGCCTCAACGACATCACGACGGGCCGCAACGGCAACTGCGACCCGGCGGCGGCGTACCTGTGCACCGCCGGTGAGGGATTCGACGGCCCGACGGGCCTCGGAACGCCGAACGGTGTCGCCGCGTTCCGGGCACCCGGTCCGCACGGCCATCTCGCGGGCACGGTGACCGACGCGACCAGCCACGCGCCGATCGCGAACGCCACAGTCACGGTGAGCGGCGGCGGCCGCAGCGTCACCGCCACCACCGACGCCGCCGGCCGGTACGACGTCACGGAATCCGTCGGCACGTTCACCGTGGCGGTCGCCGCGTTCGGCTACGCCGGCGTGACCCGTGACGTCGAGGTCACCGACGGGCAGACCGCCACGGTGGATCTCGCGCTGCACGCCAAGCCCCAGGTCACCCTCGCCGGCACGGTGAAGGACGGTTCCGGGCACGGCTGGCCGCTGTACGCCACGGTCTCCGCGCCCGGCACCCCACTGCCGGCCGTGCGCACCGATCCGTTCACCGGCCGCTACCAGATGCGGGTGCCCGTGGAGTCCGCCCTGACCCTGAGCGTGCGGGCCGATCCGGCCGGGTACCGCACCACCGACGCGCAGATCACCGTCGACGCCACAGATGTCGGCCGGGACTTCGCGGTGCCGGTGGACGACGAGATCTGCGGGGCCGCCGGCTACCACCACAACTACGCCGGCCTGCCCGCCGAACCGTTCGACTCCACCGGCGTGCCGACCGGCTGGCGGGTCGACAACGCGACCGAGAACGGCGGGTGGGAGTTCAACCGGGGCACGGTGATCCCGCGCACCAACGAGACGACGGGCAGCGGGAACTTCGCCCTCATCGACACCCAGTTCCAGGACCGCAAGGACACCACGCTCACCACGCCGCCGGTCGACCTCACGGACGTCGACCACCCCGTCGTCGGGCTGCGTACCCGCTTCGTCGGCTACCTGCCGACCCAGTCGGCCGACGTACGCGTCTCGATCGACGGCGGTGCCACCTGGTCGACGATCTGGAAGCAGGACGCGCTGGCCATCATCAACGGACCCCTGGCCCTGCCGATCCCGCAGGCCGCGCACCGCAGCGGGGTGCTGGTGCAGTTCCACTACGCGGGACAGTTCGCCCGCTACTGGGAACTCGACGACGTGTACGTCGGCAGGCGAACCTGTGACCCGGTGGCCGGCGGGATCATCGCCGGACGGGTCCTCGACGCGAACACCGGCGACGGCGTCGACGGGGCCACCGTGACCTCGGTCGCCCACCCGGATTCGCAGGCCACCTCGGTGGCCACGCCCGACGACGACAACCTCGGCGACGGCTATTTCGCCCTGTTCGGGCAGGACGTGGGCGACCAGAAGTTCACCGTGTCGGCGCGTAACCGGGTCAGCCTCACCCGATCGGTGCACGTCGCGGCCGACACGGTCACCCGAGCCGACTTCTCGCTGGCCGCAGCGGCGCTCACCGTCGACCGGTCGACCGTGACGCGTGACGTGCGGCTCGGCGAGAGCGGGCAGGCATCGTTCACCGTCACCAACTCCGGTTCGGCCAAGGCACACGTCTCGCTCGTGGAGCAGCCCGGCGGCTTCGTCCCCGCCGGCGCACGGGTCGCCGCCGCAACCGCGGTGCCGGCGCGGCGGGTCCCGGGCGGCGCCACCGCGGTCCGGCGCGCCGCCGGCGGGCAGCGCGTCACCTCCCCGCCGACCGTCACCTCCCCGCCGGCGATGGGCGCCACGACGGCGTCCGACGCTCCGGCGTGGGCGCCGATGACCGACTATCCGGGCGGCCCGATCATGGACCACGCGATGGCCCGCGGAGACGACGGCAAGGTCTACGTCGTCGGTGGCACGTCCGACGGGTACGGACCCACCGCGAGGGCGTACGTCTACGACCCGGTCCGGCTGCTGTGGTCCCCGCTGCCGAACCTGCCGGTGCCCGTACAGCGACCGGTGGCGGCGTTCCTCTCCGGCCGGCTCGTCGTCGCCGGCGGCTGGGGCCCGCTGGACGCGGTCACTGACGTGCAGATCTACGACCCGGCCACCGGAGCGTGGACGCGCGGCGCACCGATGCCCGCCCCGCGCGGCGCCGCCGGCGGTGCCGTGCTCGACGGCCAGCTGTACGTGGTGTCCGGCTGCACCGTCGGTGACTGCATGCCCGCCACCACGACCGTCTTCGCCTACGACCCCGCACGCGACCGGTGGAGCAGCCGGGCCGACTACCCGGCGAGCGGGGCGTTCATGTCCTGCGGCGGACTGGCCGGGCAGGTCATCTGCGCCGGAGGTGTGGACCTCACGACCGGCGACGGGTCGGCTGCCACCTACTCGTACGACCCGCGCACGGACGCGTGGACCCGCGCCGCAGACCTGCCCACCGGCTGGTGGGGCGCGGCGTCGACGGTCGCCAACGGGCAACTGCTGCTCAGCGGCGGCGTCGCCGGCGGCACGGGCCCGACGTCGTCGGTCACCAACGAGGGGCACGCGTACGATCCGGTGGCCGGGGAGTGGCACGCCCTGCCGAACGCGCCCACGCCGTTCTACCGTGGCGCCGCCGCGTGCGGCGTGTACCGGGTTGGCGGGGCACGGCAGTACTTCGAGGCCACCGCCACCGCCCAGGAGCTGCCCGGATACGACATCTGCGGGCCGACCGGCGACGTACCGTGGCTCTCCGAGAGCGACAGTGCCTTCACGCTCAAGCCCGGGCAGAGCAGGACCGTGACGCTCAAGCTGAACGCCGGCAACGCGTCGACGGTGGATCAGCCGGGCGACTACCTGGCCGCGCTGGCGGTCCGGGTCGACGGTCCGGTGCAGCCCGCACCGGTCCAGGTCACCATGCACGTCGACCCGCCGAAGAGGTGGGGCCGGGTGAGCGGCACGGTCAGTGGCGCCGACTGCACCGGTTCCGTCGCACCGCTGTCGCGCGCCATGGTCACGGTGAGGACGAAACACTCCACCACCACGCTGTGGACCGACGAGGCCGGGAACTGGTCGGTCTGGGTCGACAAGCGGGACAGCCCGGTGACGCTGGTCTACTCGAAGGACGGATTCAGCGACCTGACGAAGCGGGTCGAGGTGCGCTCCGGTAGCACGGTCAGCACGGACGTGGTCCTGCAGCCGGATCGCTGCTGAGCCTCACCGCACGGGCACGGGCCGGTCGGCGCTTCGGCGTCGACCGGCCCGTACCCGTTGGGTGTCTGATACCGGGCAACAGGCAGGTGGCTTGCGCCGAGCCCAACAACATTTCTTTCCCGCACGTGCCCGAAACCCGTCCGGACCACGGGGTATCGCGGTGAGCGACGATCAGGCGCGGAACGCCCGGATCGCCAGCGCGGCGAAGCGGCGAGAGGCAGCAATCCGGGCGTCTGCCGATGCGGCGTGCAGGCCGCCGTTCGCCATGAGCACGAGGATGAGATCGTCCAGGACGAAGTCGGGCCGTAGCTGGCCGGTGTCCTTGGCACGGCGCGCGAGCTCGGCGAGCGAGCCGAGCGTGCGCTCGCGTTCCGCGGCGAGATCGATGGCGTGGGGGAAGGCCGAGGTGAACGCCGTGGTGACGCTGCGGTTTCGTGCCTGCAGCTCAAAGAGTCGCTCGATCATTCGGCAGAAGCCGCGCCACGGATCCGGGTCGGCGAGTTCCTCCTCGGCGATGGTGCGGCACGCGTGCATCTGCTCGGTGAAAGCCTCAGTGGCCAGCGCCTGCTTCGTGGGGAAGCGGCGGTACAGGGTGGCGGGTCCGACGCCGGCGCGTCGGGCTATCTCGCGCATCGGCACGTCCATGCCTTCGGCGGCGAATACCGCCCGAGCCGCGTCGAGGATGCGCTCGCGATTGTCCAGGGCGTCGGAACGCAACTTGTGAGGCAAATCGTCGGCCACTGTCTCACTATAGCTAAGCGGACGCCGGCGTCCGCTACCGTTCCCGAGCAGGCAGGGTCGCCGCACGGCGGCTCGGATCCAGCTCACGAAAAGGGACAACCGTGAAGGCAATCGCGATCGAAGAATTCGGACGCCCCGAAGGGCTGGCTCTTATCGACATCCCTGACCCGGCTCCCGCTCGCGGACAGGTGCTGATCGCCACCGAGGCGATCGGAGTCGCAGGCGTCGACGTCATGATCCGAAGCGGCGCTCTCGCCGCCTACGGCTATCGAGAGGGACACATCCCAGGCGGCGAGGTCGCCGGAACGGTGACCGCGGTGGGCGACGGCGTCTACCCCGGATGGCTCGGGCAGCGGGTGTGGGGGTTCACCGGTACGGGTGGGGGATACGCCGAGCAGGCAATTGCACCGGTCGCGGAGGTCGTACCCCTCCCGGTGGGTCTTTCCGCCGTCGATGCCGTAACGCTCGGCAGCGCCGGCGTCGTCGCCCACTTCGGTCTCTCCCACGCTCGTTTCTCCCCCGGGGAGGCCGTGCTGGTCCGCGGCGCGGCCGGAAGCATCGGGATCATGGCGGTCCAACTTGCCGCGCACGGTGGTGCCAGCGCTGTGGCGGTCACCACCTCCTCCCCGGAACGCGGCCGTCGGCTGCGCGACCTCGGTGCGACCCACGTGCTGAACCGCTCCGGAGAAGGGCAGCCGGACGATCCCGCTGGCTATGACGTCATCATCGACGTCGTGGCAGGTCAAGGCATGCCTTCGTTCTTCGACAGGCTCAACCCCAACGGCCGGCTCGTGGTCGTCGGCGCGGTCGGGGGCCAGCCGCCGGCCGACTTCGGCACGAGGTTGATGGCTGCGTTCCAGAAGTCGATGTCCTTCGCCACCTTCAGCGCCGCGACGGTAGCTGAGCCCGATCGACGCGCCGTGCGGATGGAACAGTTCGCCGCCGTACGTCGTGGCGAGCTCCAGACGGTTGTGCACGAGGTGCTGCCGTTGGAGCACGCCGTGGCGGCGCACCAGAAGCCGGACGCCGGCGAGGTCTTCGGGAGGATCGTGCTGACCCCGAACTGACCAGCACTCGGGTCAGCGCGGCATGACGGCTCGGGATTCGTCGTCCAAGCGCGTCAGCCGAAAGCTGTCCGGCGGATCATGGCCGGGCGGGGCGGTAGGTTGGCCGCATGCCTTCTGCACTTGTCGTCGGCTACGACCCGCAAGCGATACCTGGCGTCGACGCAGACGCACTTCGTGCGGCGCTCGATGCGGAGCTGGCCCGGTTCGCTGCGCAGGGCATCGACGCGGCCATGACGCTGATCGTGTTCGACGAATCCGCCGAGTCCACTCTCATCGCATCGTTGACGAGCCGGCCCTGGGATGTCGTGGTCGTCGGTGGCGGGATCCGCAAGGCCGAGCAACTGCTTCCGCTCTTCGAACAGGTCGTGAACCTGATCCGCCGCCATGCGCCCCAGGCCGCCATCGCGTTCAACACCAGTGGCGGGGACAGCGTCGAGGCAGCACAACGATGGCTCTGAGACCCGAGGACCCGCACCCCGCCTACTTCCGGGGACGGCCAGAGCCAAGTTCGACAGCACGCACCCCCGATCGCGTACGTGTTCGCGCGGTCTACCCCGGCACCTTTGATCCCTTCACTTCCGGGCACTTGAATGTGGTCGACCGGGCACGCGACCTCTTCGACGAAGTGGTCGTGCTCGTCGCGGTCAACAGCAACAAGCATCCAGGCGCCGACGAGGAGGAGCGAGCGGCGGCTGTTCGCGCCAGCCTGCCGATCGAGTGGACCTCGGTCACCGTTGCGGCCTGGAGCGGGTTGACCTCCACCTACTGCCACCGCAATGAAGTAGGAGTGATCGTCCGCGGCGTGCGTAACACCACCGACCTTCACGCCGAGTACCAGCTCGCCGCGATGAACCAGTCGCTGGATGTCCCCACGGTGTTTCTGCCTGCGCAGCCTGAACTGGCCGCGGTGTCTTCGACCGCGGTGCGGACGCTGGGGGAGTGAGCCTCCTCCACGCAACCGGGCGACGACCCTCTTGAGACTGCCGCTTCAAAATCGGTTCGAGTACTACGCCGATGCGAGATCCACGTGGGTGCACCCGCTCGCCGGGCTTTCGCTGGAGGTGATGACCGCGTCGAGTCGCTCCCTGGCCGCGACGAGTTCGGAGATCCGCTGGTCGATGCGGTCCCGTTCGGCGCGCAGCAGGGCGCGGGACGCCGGGGTGTTGACCTTCGCGTCGACGCAGGGCAGCAGGTCGAGGATCGTCTTGCTGGACAGGCCGGCGGCGTACAGCGTCTGAATCAGGTGCACGCGGTCGGCGGCGTCGTCCGGGTAGTGGCGTTGCCCACCGCTGCTGCGGATCGAGGTAAGCAACTGCTGTTCCTCGTAGTAACGCAACGCCCGCACCGACACGCCCGTCCTCGCGGCCAGTTCACCGATCCGCATGGGCATGGCTCCTCTCCCGCGGGTGACCCCGACCACAGCTCTTGCCTCTCACGTCAACGTCAGGTTTTAGCGTAGCTCGCGAACGGCCCACCCTTCCTGGCTGGAGGCAAGACATGAAGATCAACGGTTCGATCGCGCTGGTCACCGGCGCAAACCGGGGCATCGGCCGGCACTTCGCGCACCAACTGCTCGAGCGTGGTGCGGCGAAGGTCTACGCGACGGCCCGCAACCCGGAGCGGATCGACACCCCTGGCGTGGCGGCCGTCCGGCTCGACATCACCGACCCGGAGCAGGTCGCCGCCGCGGCGGCGATCGCTTCCGATGTGACCCTGCTGATCAACAACGCTGGGGTCGCCACCTGGACCAACCTGGTCACCGGCGACCTGGCCAACGTTCGGCTGGAGATGGACACCAACTTCTACGGAACACTCAGCATGGTGCGAGCCTTCGCTCCGGTGCTCGGCGGCAACGGCGGCGGCGCCATCCTCAACGTTCTGTCCGCGGCGTCGTGGTTCTCGCACGACGGGGCCAACGCCTACGGCACGACGAAGGCGGCGGCCTGGAGCCTCACCAACGGCATCCGACTCGAACTGGCCGGCCAGGGCACCCTGGTGACCGGCCTGCACCTGGGTGCCGCCGACACCGAGATGATGGCCGGCTACGACGGCGACAAGGGCGATCCCGCCGATGTCGTCCGCGCCGCTCTCGACGGCATCGAGGCCGACAAGCTGGAAGTCATCGCCGACGAATGGAGCGCCCACGTCAAGGCGTCGCTGGCCGGCGAGCCGAGCGCCTTCTACACCGACCTCGGCCGCAGCTGACGGCGAGCGCGGGGGCGGGCGAGCACTGACCGGAGCAGCCGGCCGAGCTCGGGATCCCGCCCCCGGCCGCCGGCTTGGAGCAACACCAGCGGTGCACCAACCGCCTTCCATCAGGGCGTGGTGGTGGCTGCCGCCCGCCCGCCCCGGCCTGGACGATCGTCGGCGGCCGCCGGGCCTGAGTCCGGCGTCCTGGGACGTACGATGTCTCTGGATGGCGTCACTGCTGAGGCGGACAGGGGATCATGGCGCGTTGGGAGCCCGGGGCGCAGGCGCGGCTGCAGAGTGCGGCGCTTGAGCTGATCGCGCGGCAGGGGTTCGAGCGGACGACGGCGGCAGAGATCGCGCAAGCCGTCGGGCTGAATCGGCGTACATTCTTCCGGCATTTTCCCGACAAGCGGGACGTGTTGTTCTCCGGCCAGTCGGAGCTTGAGGCCGCCCTGGTTGCCGGGGTCGAGCAGGCGCCGGAGGGTGAGTCGCCGATGGGGCTGGTGGGTTTGGCCCTGGCTCGCGCGGCCGACCTGTTCGTGAATGTGCCGCGCGAGCGGGCGCGGGCCAACCAGGCGATCATCGACGCGGAGCCGGCGTTGCGGGAACGTCAGCGCCAGAAGTACGCCGACCTGGCCCGACGCCTCGGTGAAGCCCTGCGGGACCGGGGTGTCAGCGACCTCGCGGCCATGCTGGCGGCCGAGTCCGCCGCCATCGTCTTCACGGTGGCGTTCGTTCAATGGCTGGCCGACGGCGAGTCGCGATCCCTGTCGCTGATCATTGCCGAGACCCTGGCCGAGCTGCGCGCGCTCTACGTCCCGCGCTGACACCCTTCCGTCTGACGTCTCTCGGAGACGTCGCAAGGCCTGGGTGCATCCTATCTGCGATCAGGGGGTAAGTGGCCGTCGCGCGGTCCACGAACAGCGCAGACGGCATTTTCATTGGCACGTAAGCAGATTTGGGCGCGTCTCCATGCCCCCACCGTGATGTCACTTGGTGACGTGGCGGTGCTATGGTTATGTCTCTGAGAGACATCAAGGTGGGGAGGGTGGCGCCATGAAGCGCATCCAGTATCACGAGTACGGCGGCCCCGAGGTCATGCGGCTCGAGGACTTCGAGCCAGCACTGCCAGGCAAGGGTGAGGTCCTGGTCCGCGTGCGGGCGGCGGCGGTGAACCCGATGGACGCGGGCATCCGCCGCGGCAGGCTGAAGACGGTGACCGGCCGGAAGTTCCCGCGCGCCCTCGGGCACGACTTCTCCGGCGTCGTGGAGGCGGTCGGCGAAGGCGTCACCCGGGTCCGCGTCGGCGACGAGGTTCTCGGCGGGGCGAGCATCAAGGGGGCGGGAGCATTCGCCGAGATGGTCGTCGCTGAGGAGAACGGCGTCGCGAAGAAGCCGGCGAACATCTCCTGGGAAGAGGCCGCCGCACTACCGACGCCCGCAGTCACCGCGTACCAGGCGCTGGTCAACAAAGGCAAGCTGAAGGCCGGCCAGTTCGTCTTCGTCGCCGGTGCTCTCGGCGGGGTCGGCCGGTCCGCCGTCCAGCTCGCCTTGATGATGGGCGCCTCCGTCGCCGGCAGCTGCCGCGGAACCGCCGTCCAGGAGGCACACGACCTCGGCGTATCCCCGATCGTCGAGTTCGATTTCGACCCGGCGAAACTCGCGGGGCGGTTCGACGTCGTCCTCGACGCCTCCGGCAAGCTGCCGCTCACGTCGGCGAAGACGTTGGTGAAGCCCGGCGGTCACATCGTCGACATCCACCCCGCGCCCGCGAAGTTCGCGCGGGCCGCCTTGCCCGGGCCGTACGAGGTGCTGGTCACCAAGGCGGTCCCCGCCGACCTCGAACAAGTCGCGCGGGCCGCCGAGAAGGGGGCGCTGCGGATGCCGATCGCCGGAGTCGTGCCGCTCAGCGAGGCGATCCCGGCGCTCACCGACTTCGAACTCCGGAGTGGGCCCAGGCGCGGCAAGCTGATCATCATGACCTGACGACGAGGGCCGCGGAGCCCGGACGCCCGGCGGCCCGTAACCGGGGGTCAGATTTGGAAGCGGGCCACCGGGCTCGGACAGTTGGGCCGCTCACGAGCGCGTGCCCCGACGGTGCTGGACAGTCGGCGGATCAGTCGGCTCGGCCGGATCGGACGGCACCGCGACACGTGCAGATCGCGCAGAGCACTCGTGTCGGGCGGCCTCACATCCGGGATTTCAACACGTCGATCTCGCAGCCGGGCGCGGCGGGGTCGAAGCCGTGCTCCGCCAGCCAGCGGATCGCCAGCAGGCTCCGTAACGACCACCACGCGCGGACAACGTCCAGGTCGACGTCGGTTCCGTAGCCGGCGACGACGTCGCCGAGGTGCTCCTCGTGCCCGAGCGTCAAGCACGCGAGGTCGAAGAGAGCGTCGCCCTGGCCCGCCTCCGACCAGTCGATCACGCCGGTGACCTCGTCGTCCTCGAGGAACACGTGGGCGATCTGCAGGTCGCCGTGCATGAACACCGGCGTCCGCGGCCTCAGCGCGGCTTCGGCGATCTGGCGGTTGCGGGTGACCAGGTCAGCGGGGAGGGTGCCGCTGGTGACGAGCCACTCGCATTCAATGTCGAGCCGCGACGCCAACCCGTCGAGGCACCGGCTACGCCACGGCGGCAGCGGCGCGTCGTGCAGCCTCCGCACGGCGGCACCAGCCGCAGCCCACGCCGCCGAGGACGCGGTCGACGGCTCGCCGAGGCGGCCCAGCACCTTCCCCGGGACAGCAGCGAGCGCGAGTACGGACGGCTTGCGCCACAGGATCTCCGGAGTGGGGATCGGCGCCAGCGCCATCGCCTCGACCTCGACTTCGATGCGGGCCTGATCAGCGTCGACTTTCAGGAACACGTCGCCGACGCGAAGCGTCGCGCGCTCCCGATGGGCGACGACGACCTCTACCTCTTCCACGTCGGCCAGTTTCGCGGAGATGACTACCGACGTCACCGGATTATTGGCTGTGACCACGCGGTCGACCGCAGCGCGATCGACCCCATGCAGGATGCGGGAAACCATCCGGCCCGACGTGTGGCGGACGGCTCCCGCACCCAGGTTCATTCCACAAGGCGTTGCCGCAGGCTCAGGCCGCCCCGGCGCTCATCACGACCTCGCCGTTCAGACCGGCTGGATAGAACCCACCGGAGGCGGCCGGTGTGGGGCTCAAGTACACGATGTTCAAGACGGACTGGGCCGATCGGCCATAGCACATCCCGTGCTCATCCGTGGGGATGAAGTTCGGGTTCGCCGCCGTGCCGACACCCTGGTCGTCATCCGCCGGGCCATCGAGACTGTTTCGCGCGTCGGAGAGCTTCTGCACCGAGTCGAATACCGTGTCGTCGGTGAGTCCAACGCTGTAGAGCGCGGATCGTACGATCCCCGCGTGGTACGCCTCGGTCGCCAGCAGGCCGGCTGCCGCGTCAAGGTACGTCTTGTTCGACAGCAGTGCCGCGGATCCCTTGAAGGCCGAGACTCCGACGTCTTCGAAGAGGAACGCCGCGAACAGGAAGTTGAGGTCGTTGGCGTACGGGTCGAAGCTTTCGCCTTGCTTGATCAGACCAGCGGCGGTCGCCGCCGTAGTGAAGCTCGCATCCAGCGAGATCGCGGGACGAGCAACAGCGGCACTGCCGAGCGCGGATCGCAGGAAGGCCACATGCTGCATCTCGTCGGAGGCGATCTCCTTCGCGAACCGCTGCACGAACTTGCTGCTGAAGTTGACTGACCCTCCGCCGGACACCTCACCGCGTTCCCCGGTGCCGGTGGTCATCTCGTCAGGAAGCCCGGATCCCGTCGTCGCACGAAGATAGAACTCAGCTTCGAGATATTCGAGGTTGAGTGCGAAGTTGAGGATGGCCGCGTCGCTCGGCGAGCCACCACCCGCCGGGTCGGCCTTGCACATCCCTGGATCTACCAGGGCGGCAAGCCTTCGCCGGTCCGTTTCGGATTCTGCACTGCGTGACACCGACTCTGTGATGAACCAGTTGTCCATGCTGCCTCCGTTTTGGCGCATCCAGGTCCCCTGCCTGTACGCGCCGGCCGACCTGACTGGAAGGGGTGGCCCTTACGTTAGTTGCGCGAAAATGCCTCAGGAATCTTTTGGGGAATGCGCTACTGGGTCGGCCGGACGTGGACTACGCTCCGCGCCCGGTGCACCGTGCACCGGGCGCGGAGCGCGCAGTCGCCAAGGCTCGCCGGGTGCGGTGAGGCTCCCGGCGCCCGGATGCTCGGCGTCGGCGATTCTCACCCGCCGGGCTTGAGCCGCGGCCGGATCATTCCCCCTTCATCTCTCCCGGATCCCGCCGAGTGCGTGGACCTTGGTCCGGTCTCCGTTGCGAGTCGAGCGGGTTCTCGTTCGCTTCTCGGGTGCCTTCGAAGCCGGGCCGGCGGATCTCCTCGGGTCTGGGGACGTCGACCGGACGCGCGCCCGAGTCCGGCATCGGCTCGTACCCGGCTGCCGCCTCCGCGCCGACCGCACCCTCCGCGCAGGGTACCGGCGGCGCGTGCTCTTGCCGGTGCAGCACTTCGTGCATTCGCTGCGGTGGCCTGGCGGCGCGTTGGGGCAGGTCGCGGCCGAGGTCGGAGACGACAGGTCCGTACTTGGCGTCGAAGGCGGGGCGTTCTGAGCGGATTCTCGGTATGCGGTCGAAGTTGCGGAGCGGTGGCGGACAGGTAGTGGCCCACTCCAGCGAGTTTCCGAACCCCCATGGGTCGTCGACCGAGACGACGGCGCCGAACCGCCAGGACTTCCAGACGTTGTAGAAGAAGAAGAGGGTGGATGTGCCGAGTATGAACGCGCCGATTGTGGAGACGGTGTTCAGCGTGGTGAAGCCGTCCTGAGGCAGGTAGTCGGCGTAGCGGCGGGGCATGCCCTTGTTGCCCAACCAGTGGTGCACCAGGAAGGTGGTATGGAAGCCGACGAACATGGTCCAGAAATGCACCTTGCCGAGGCGTTCGTCGAGTAGCCGGCCGGTCATTTTCGGAAACCAGAAGTACACGCCGGCGAACGCGGCGAAGACGATGGTGCCGAAGAGCACGTAGTGGAAGTGCCCGACGACGAAGTAGGTGTCGTGGGTGTGGAAGTCCACCGGAGGGCTGGCCAGCAGCACACCGGTGAGGCCGCCGAAGAGGAAGGTGACCAGGAAGCCCACCGAGAAGAGCATCGGTGTCTCGAAGGTGAGCTGCCCCTTCCACATCGTGCCGATCCAGTTGAAGAACTTCACGCCGGTCGGTACGGCGATGATGAAGGTTGTGGCCGAGAAGAAGGGCAGTAGCACCTGCCCGGTGGCGAACAGGTGATGAGCCCAGACGTTCAACGAGAGGAAGAAGATCGCCCACAGGGCGAGCACCATGCCCTTGTAGCCGAAGAGCGGCTTACGGGAGAAGACCGGGATGACCTCGCTGATGATGCCGAAGAACGGCAGAGCGACGATGTAGACCTCGGGATGGCCGAAGAACCAGAAGAGGTGCTGGTACAGCATGGGTCCGCCGGTGCTGGCGTCGTACACGTGGGTGTGGACCACGCGGTCGGACAGCAGCGCCAGGAGTGCCGCGGACAGCAGGGGGAAGACCATGATCGCCAGCAGCGCGGTGATGAACATCGCCCAGGTGAACAAGGGCAACCGCCACATGGTCATCCCTGGCGCCCGCAGCGTCAGGACCGTGGTGATCAGGTTTACCGAACCCAGGATGGTGCCGACGCCGGACAGCACCAGGCCGACGACCCAGAGATTGGCACCCACGCCGGGGCTATGCGCCTCCTGGCTGAGCGGGGTGTACGCGGTCCACCCGAAGTCGGCGGCACCGCCCGGCTGGACGAACGAGCCGAGAACCAACAGCCCGCCGAAGAGGTACAGCCAGTAGGCGAGCGCGTTCAGGCGGGGAAACGCCACGTCCGGGGCACCGATCTGCAACGGCACCAGGAAGTTGCCGAATGCGAACGCCAACGGGGTGGCGAACAGGAACATCATGATCGTGCCGTGCGAGGTGAACAGCTGGTTGTACTGCTCGGAGGAGAGGAACTGCAAACCGGGGCGGGCCAACTCGGTGCGCATGAGCAGCGCCTCGATGCCGGCGGCGCTGAAGAAGAAGAACGAGGTGACGAGGTAGAGCAGACCGATCTGCTTGGCGTCGGTGGTGCCGAGAAGCTTGGTCAGCGTGTTGCCGGGCACCGGTCGCCGAAATGGGCCGGGATAGTCCCCAGACGTCGCGTGGGTCACTATCGCCGGCTGGCGGTCCCGGCCGCGACTCGAGACTCGTCCCGTCACCGGTACCGGCCGTCGTAGCGGACGCCGCTCCGGGTGTCCGTGAAGCTGACGCCTACCCGTACGCCATCGTCGGTGATCCACCGGACCGTGTACGTCGCCCGGTACGTCGGCGGCCAGAAGGAGGCGAAGGTCCCGTCACCCGTAACAGACCACTCGCCGGCCGACGGTCTGCCTCTCTCGACGTAGGTCGTTCGCCCATCCGCTGTGAACGATTGAGTCGCCCCGTCTTCGAACACGAACTCCGCGGCGGTCAGGGCGGCGACCATGTCGGCCGCGCTGACCGGCTGGCCGTCGACAACGTCCCCACCGGAGGCGGAAATAGGGTCCATCGAACTCTCCTGACATCGAACAAGACACTGGCCCGTGGCCTCAGCAGGCTAGCCAAGTCGGACTAGATAGTCCAATCTGATGCTTCACCGCACACGCGCTCTGCCGCCGGAACCCATCGCCTCTGGCGTCGTAAGCTGCGCGGAAAACGGGTCGATGTCCAAGAGACCCCGGCCCGAGAGTGGCTCGGCCGGAATTCGGCATCGGACTGTTTGGTCCGTGAGTGGGGTCACATTCCGTGTCGCGGACATCGTCGATCAGCCGGGTTGGACACCCGGACGGGTCGCTTCTTCGTGTCGTTCGTCTCGGTCCGGTGATCGCCGGGCGCGCCTAGTAAGGCGTGAATGGACCGCCCGGTCCACTGATGCGGTAATCGATCCCCGCACTACCGCCAACCATGTGCCATGCTTGGACCGCAGGGTCCCAAGCGAGGTCGTCTGATCTCGCGGCGTATCTACATGTCGGAAGGGTGTGGCGATGAGCAGCGAAGAGCAGGCGCTGGTGGCCGAGGAGTTGATCGACAGCGTCGAACGGGGACGCTTTGAGCTCTACCGGGACGGCGAGCTGGTCGGCTGGCTCTACTACACCCACCTGAAGCCCAACCGGTACGCCCTCCGGCACACCGAGGTCGAGTCGAGTCATCAACACCAAGGCGTGGCGGGCGCGATGGTGCGGCGAGTGTTCGACGAGATCCGCGCCCGCGAGGGCACGATCACCGCAATCTGCCCGTTTGTGGTCGAGTTTCTCTCGCGGACGACCACCTACGCCGATCTGATCGACGCCCGACACCCCGGATATTCCGACCGCGCTGCCGCCGAGTCTGCGCAGGCGAAGACCGGCGGCTGAAACTGCCGGGCCTGCGCGCGGGGCTCCTCGGACGAGCCTGTCGCCGTCTCATGACGTGCTCGCGCGATAGCGCGATCTCTTCGCAGCACCACCGTGTCACGCGCGGAAAGCCGGCCCGGGCCCGCCCCGCCTTCACCTGGACCCGATCAACCCGATCGCAATCGTGTTCTGGAGCGCCCGGACGACGAGTTCGGAGGTCGCCAGCGCTTCGCATCGGCGACCAGGTGCCGTCTCGCACCACGCGGTGAGCGTCTCGACGCAGTAGCCTGACCGCCGTCCACAACGAACCCCTCGAACACCCTCCAGGAATGGGCCGCAACCGAGGGGTGCCGCGGGCGAATCAGCGTCGAGCGTCTGCGGCGAATTGAAGTCGGTGCATCTCATCGGCTACGCGAGTGAAACTCTGAAAACCTTACCCCGGTGGCTGCATCATTTCATGCTTGCCTCACGCGCCCGCGCCCGCGCCCGCTCGCGGTCGCGCTAGGTGTACTGCCCAGGGACGTTGGTCAACCTGGTGATGGGCGGCTTGCCGCCGGTAGCAGTGTGGGGCCGGTGGTGATTGTAGTGATGGAGC
>NZ_FTNF01000058.1 GCF_900156065.1 Micromonospora avicenniae
AGAGGGTGTCAGATCTGTTGTGTAAGGGCGTGACCTCTGTTCTGAGTCGTTGAGCGACTCGAGAGAGGACACCCAATGAGCGATGTGCAGGACACTGTTGAGGTGGGGCGGCGGCGCAGGGATGCTGATGAGCCGCGTCTGGTGGATCAGCAGCAGGCGGAGGCGTTGGTTGCGCAGGCCCGCGAGCAGGGTGTGGAACTGCTCGGTGATGGTGGTCTGTTGCGGCAGATGACCAAGGCCGTGCTGGAGCGGGCGTTGGCGGAGGAGTTGACCGACCATCTCGGCTATGAGGTGGGTGATCCGGCGGGACAGGGATCGGGTAACAGCCGCAACGGGTACTCGGCCAAGACAGTCCTGACCGAGGCCGGCGCCGTGGAGATCGACGTGCCGAGGGACCGTAACGGCACCCATGAGCCGAAGATCGTACGCAAGGGGCAGCGACGCCTGGACGGCATCGACAAGATCGTCATCGGGTTGTATGCGCGGGGCATGACCGTGCGCGACATCCAGGCCCACCTCGCCGAGATCTACGACATCGATGTGTCCCCGGACCTGATCTCCAAGATCACCGACGCGGTCCTGGACGAGGTCAAGGAGTGGCAGTCCCGGCCACTGGATCCGGTATGGCCGGTGGTGTTTCTCGACGCCATCGTCTGCAAGGTCCGCGACGCGGGCACGGTCAAGAACAAGGCCGCGCACCTGGCCGTCGGGGTCGACGTCGACGGCAAGAAGGAAGTCCTGGGCATCTGGGTCGAGCAGACCGAGGGCGCCAAGTTCTGGCTGCGGGTGATGAACGACCTGCGCGCGCGAGGGCTGCAGGACGTGCTCATCGTCGTCTGCGACGGCTTGGTCGGTCTGCCCGCCGCCATCGAGGCCGTCTGGCCCGACGCGCTGGTGCAGACCTGCATCGTGCACCTGACCCGCGCATCGCTGCGGTGGGTCAACTACGCCGACCGCAAGAAGGTCGCCGCGCAGCTGCGCCTGATCTACGGCGCACCCACCGAACAAGCCGCCCGTGACGCCCTCGACGCCTGGACCGACTCGGAGATCGGCCGGCAGTACCCGGCGATCCGCCGACAGTGGGACGCCGCCTGGGAGCAGGTGATCCCCTTCTTCGCGTTTCCACCAGAGGTCCGCAAGGTCATCTACACCACGAACATGATCGAGTCGATCAACTATCAACTCAGAAAGATCACGAAGACCCGCGGTCACTTCCCGACCGACGACGCCCTGATCAAGCTGCTCTACCTCGGCTGCCGCCAGATCGGACGCACCGCCCGCGCCGCCCGCGCAGGCAGGTCAACCTACAACTGGAAAATCGCCATGAACCAGTTCGACATCATGTTCCCCGGACGCCTGGACAAGGCATAACATCACCAACCAGGTCAGGCCCTTACACAAACGAACTGACAGGCCC
>NZ_FTNF01000029.1 GCF_900156065.1 Micromonospora avicenniae
CACCCGCTACGCCAAACGCGCATCCCTCTACCGGGCCAGCCTCGTCCTCATCGCCGCAATCATCTGGCTTCCATGATCGACAGGACACGCCCTAGAACGATCTGGCGGCCGTCCCCAGCCACCAAAGTGGAGCACGACGGGGCCGACTGCCGGGACGAGCGCGTCCCGGGGTGGTACCGCCCGAGTACAACCACAGCTTTGCGGCCTCGTTGAAACAGGCGATCGACTTCGCGTACGACGATTGGCAGGCCAAGCCGGTTGCGGCGCGCCCCTGTGTCTCGTGAACGCAACCAAGGAAGGTTCGGATGATGAGTGAGCGCACGACCGGCCTGGCCATCGAGGCCGAGGGGCTGACCCGCTCGTTCGGGGAGACCCGGGCGTTGGCCGGGATGGATCTCCAGGTGCCGGCCGGCACCGTCTACGGCCTGCTCGGCCCGAACGGGGCCGGCAAGACCACGGCGGTGCGGGTGCTGGCGACGTTGCTGCGGCCGGACGGTGGCCGGGCGCGGGTCTTCGGGCACGACGTGGTCACCCAGGCCGACAGGGTTCGCGCCCGGGTCAGCCTGACCGGCCAGTACGCCTCAGTCGACGAGGACCTGACCGGCGTCGAGAATCTGGTGCTGCTCGGCCGGCTGCTCGGGCTGCGCAAACCCGCTGCCCGGGAGCGGGCGGACCAGTTGCTGGCCGCGTTCGGGCTGACCGACGCGGGTGCCCGGCAGGTGAAGAAGTACTCCGGCGGCATGCGGCGGCGCATCGACATCGCGGCGAGCATCCTGAACACCCCGGACCTGCTCTTCCTGGACGAGCCGACGACCGGCCTGGACCCGCGCAGCCGCAACCAGGTGTGGGAGATCGTCCGGGCGGTGGTGGCGCACGGCACGACCGTGCTGCTGACCACGCAGTACCTGGACGAGGCCGACCAACTGGCCGGGCGGATCGCGGTGGTGGACCACGGCCGGGTGATCGCGGAGGGCACGCCGGGCGAGCTGAAGTCGTCGATCGGTGCCGGGACCGTCCACCTGCGACTGCGGGACGCGGCGCAGCGACCCGAGGCCGAGAAGGTGCTGCAGGCGGCGCTCGGCGTACCGGTGCAGCTCGAAGCCGACTCGCTCGCGCTCACCGCCCGGGTGGGCAGCGAGGGCAACGACCTGGCCGCCGGTGAGCAGGCGGCCCGCGCGCTGGCGGACCTGGCCCGCGCCGGCATCGTCGTCGACGACTTCTCCCTCGGTCAGCCCAGCCTGGACGAGGTCTTCCTGGCCCTGACCGACCACCCCGCCGTCCCGGACGACGAGCGGGACGAGCAGCTGGAGGCAGCACGATGAGCAACGCCGCGACGACGTCCGGCCGCGCGCCGTCCGTCTACGTACCGTCCGCCGAGGCGCTGGCGACGGTCCTCGCACCGGGAGAGCGGCCGGCGAGACCGAGCGCGCTGGCCGCGTCGCTGACCTTCGGCTGGCGTGCGCTGCTGAAGATCAAGCACGTGCCGGAGCAGCTCTTCGACGTGACGGCCTTCCCGATCATCATGGTGCTGATGTTCACGTACCTGTTCGGCGGGGCGCTCGCCGACAGCCCGCGTGACTACCTGCAGTTCTTCCTGCCCGGCATCATGGTGACCAGCGTCGTCATGATCACCATGTACACCGGGGTCGGACTCAACACCGACATCGAGAAGGGCATCTTCGACCGCTTCCGTACGCTGCCGGTCTGGCGGCCGGCCGCACTGGTCGGCATGATCTTCGGCGACGTGCTCCGGTACGTCCTGGCGGCCGTGGTGATCCTCAGCGTCGGGCTGGTGCTCGGCTTCCGCCCCGATGGCGGCGTGCTGGGCGTGGCCGCCGGGATCGGCCTGCTGGTGGTCTTCTCGTTCGCGTTCTCCTGGGTCTGGACCTTCTTCGGCCTGGTCCTGCGCAGCGAGAAGTCGGTGATGGGGGTGAGCATGATGGTGCTCTTCCCGCTGACCTTCCTCAGCAACGTCTTCGTCGAGCCGAGCACCATGCCGGGCTGGCTCCAGGCGTTCGTGAAGGCCAACCCGATCACCCACCTGGTGGCCGCGGTACGCGCCGCGATGGCCGGTCAGTCGGATCCGACGAACACGATGTGGCTGCTGCTGTGGAGCGCCGGTTTCGTGGTGGTCTTCGGCACGCTCACCATGTACCGCTACAACCGCCGCTGACGCCCGATCAGTGGCCGGTGGCCGTCAGGTAGTCGGATAGGCGGGCGGCGGCGACCAGCATGGCTCGGCCCCGAGCGGTGAGTCGCTGCCGCCACCCGTTCAGGGACGCGGCCAGCGGTTCGGGGCCGTCGGCCGCGCGTACCTGCCGCATGACGGTCGCGATGTGTTCGAGCAGGTAGCCGCCCCGCCGCAGCAGGTGGGCCAGTTCTGCGTCGCGTACGTCGTCGGGGCTGTAGTGGCGTTGCCGGGAGACGCGGTCCCGGGCCGGGGTGAGGATGCCCGCCCGTTCCCACTTGCGCAGCGTCGCCGGGGTCACGCCGAGCCGGTGGGCGAGAGCGCCGACGGGCAGCGGCCGCTCCGGCCGGTCACCGGTCGGCGCGGCGGTGAGCACGCCCACGGTCACCTCGACGGCGTCGAGGGTCTCCCGGTCCCGGAGCAGCTGGGCGTGACCGAGGTCCACGGCACGCAGCGCGGCGTCGACGTCGCCACGGTTCGCCGCGCGCATGATCTCGGCGCCGACCGCGTGGCCGTACGCCGGGATGAGCGCCAGGTAGGCGCGGAGCGCGGCGGCGTGCAGCTCGGTGTACGCGCGGTAGCCGCTCGGGCTGCGCCGGGCGGCGGGGATGACCCCATCGCGTTCGTAGTTGCGTACGGCCTGCGTGGAGATGCCGTGCTCCCGGGCCAGGTCCACCGGCCGGTAGGAGTGTCCTGCGGTTTGAGGGTTCAACACGCTGCTCCTGACCGTTCATCGTGAGAAGTTTCAAAAGCTGGTTCAACGATACGGTTGAGGTCATGACTGCTGAAGCACCCGGAGTCGGGTCCAGGCCCACCGCCGACGAGATCACCGAGCGGATCCTCGCCCTGCCGGGTGTCGAACTGCTCGTGGCCACCGAGGAGTCGGGTGCCCCCGAGGTGGCGTGGGGCTGGCGGTTCTTCTACGTGGGCCCGGATCGCCGCTCGCCGTTCGCCACGCTGGGCGGGCGCGACATGGCGGGCTTCGACGAGGCCTCCCGCCTCGACCGGCCCGGCGTCTTCCGGCTCAACCTCGACCTGGGGCGGCACGAGTTCGAGCGCGTCTTCGGCTACCCGCCGGCGCAGGCCACCGAGCACCGGAGCGAAGTCGACTTCGCGGCGCTCGACGAGGTGCTGCCGCGCCCCGCCTACGGCACCGCCGCGTGGGCCTGCGTGCTGAACCCCGGCGCGCGCAGTCTCGCCGAGGTCGAACGGCTGATCCGGCACGCGCACGGCAGGGCGGTGGAGCGCCATCGCCGCGCGCTGGTCCGCGAGCGACGAGGGAGCCGACCGTAAGGGGATGCCCGTGCGCAGGGCAGATGCCCGAACGGGCACTTACGGTTCAGGTCGCCCACCTCAACCGTTCACCCTCGCATGATCGACTTCTCGGGACGTTTCCGCTGGTCCGGCACCTCCGTCGGGCTGGCCCGAGCCGCCGGGTAGCGGCTCGGTTCCCGAGAAGAAAGGAGCGGCGATGAGGGCATCGCAGCTCGTACGCCCGGGTCTGGCGGTGCTGCTCGCCGCGGGGCTGAGCACGTTCGCACCGGCCGGCGCCGCCCAGGCGGAGACCCTTCCGACCGCTGGGTCCACCGCGGACTCCCCGATCACCTTCACCTCGACCGAGCGGCTCGCCCCGGGCGTGACCTACGGTTCCTTCCAGGTGGACACGCCGCGCGGCGTCACCGTCGGCTACCTGCTCACCGCCGACCTGCGCAAGAACGAGGTCTCCCTGGACCTGCTGCACCCCGACGCCGTCGCGCAGCGCCAGGTCGTCTCGGCGATGACCAACGATCAGGGTGCCGTCGCCGGTGTGAACGGCGACTTCTTCAACATCAGCGAGACCCACACCAGTGTCGCGCCGACCGGTTCGGCGTCCGGCCCGGAGATCGCCGACGGCGAGGACCTGAAGTTCGCCGTACCGAACGCGCAGCGCTTCGGCCCGGGGCTCGCCCCCGGCACCTCGACCCGCGACGTGTTCGGGGTGGGCGTGAACGGCAAGGCTCGCGTCGACACCCTCAGCCTCGCCGGTGAGGTGCGCAGCGAGAAGGGCACGATCACGCTCGACGGCCTCAACCAGTACGCGCTGCCGGTCGGCGGCGTCGGCGTGTTCAACTCCGACTGGGGCACCGCCAACCGGGTCCGGTCGACCTGCGGCAGCGACACCAGCCGCCTCGACCCGTGCAGCAGCCACACCTACGAGGTGACCGTGCGCGACGGCGTGGTGACCTCGGTGAGCAGCACACCCGGCACGGGCGCGATCCCCAGCGACACCCAGGTGCTGGTCGGCCGCGAAGCCGGCGCGGACGCGCTCGACGACCTGGTCGTCGGCGACCGGGTGCAGGTGGACGAGAAGCTTGTCTCCGCCGGCAAGCCGAAGCTGACGTTCGCGGTCGGCGGCGCCCCGATCCTGCGTGCCGGGCAGCCCCTCGCCGGCCTGGACACCAAGACCGCCGCCGTGCGCAGCTCGGCCGGCGTCAGCGCCGACGGCCGGACCGTCTACCTGGTCGCGCTGGCCGGCCGCGCGCCGGCCAGCGCCGGCTTCACGATCGCCGAGCTGGCCGACCTGATGCGTACCCTCGGCGCGGACGCCGCCGTGAACCTCGACGGCGGCGGCTCCACCACCGTCGCCGTTAAGGAGCCGGGTCAGACGGCCGCCACGGCCCGCAACAACCCCTCCGACGGTACGGAGCGCGCGGTCGCCAACGGCATCGGCATCTTCATCGGCCGCCACTGACCTGACGATCAGGGGAAGCGCGGTCTGCGGCTCAGCTCCGGAGGCCGCGCTCCTTCAGGTAATTGATCATCGAATGGTTCGCCTCCCAGCCGTCCGGAAACTTGACCGGCACGTCGAGGTGCATGGGCTCGGTCGACGGGTGGGCGTCGAGCAGGTCGGCGATGCCGTCGCGGGCCACCACGATGCAGGCGTGCCGATGCCGGGACGCCAGCACGCAGAGCCGCCCCGACTCCAGGTGGAACGCGGTGGCGTCGCGACGGCCGGAGAGCGGATGCAGCACGATCGTCACGTCGTACTCCCGGCCCTGCAGCCGGTTGGCGGTGTCGACGGTGATGCCCTCGCCGGCCGCGCCGAGCTGCGCCCGGATGGCCGCCGCCTGGTCGCGGTGCGCCGCCCCGACGGCGATCCGGTCGGCGGTCACCGGCGCGCCCGCCGGGCGGTGCTCGGAGACGGCGACCGCGCCACGTTCCAGCAGCCGCACCGCGAGCGCCGCACAAGCCGCGGCGGCCTCCACGTCGGTACGCAGGGTCTGCCGCTCGGGCAGCTCGTACAGCCCCCAGCCGGACGCGGCGGCCACCTCGATCGTGCTGTCGACCGCGTCCCCCGGCCCGGCCTTCGTCAGCGACAGCGCCCGATCGTCGGGACCGGTGCCGGCGCGGAATCCGGTGAACGGGTAGAACGCCCGGGCGACCACCGGCGCGGCCGACGACGGCAGCCGCCACGAGACCGGCAGCCGGTGCACGGGAAGCTCGGGGTTGTGTCGCAGCAGCACGGCCACCGCGGACTGCATCGGATCCCAGCTCAGGCCGGTCCAGCGCGTGGTATCCACTGTGGAGAACGGGTCGAGCTGCCCGGGGTCGCCCACGAACAGGGCCCGTTCGAACCGGCCGGCCACGCGCAGCAGGGCGTCCGAACGCATTTGGTACGCCTCGTCCACGATCGCCCATGGCCAGCAGCCCTCGCTGACCGTGGCCCATTTGGCGGCCGTACCAATGATGACGGCCGGGCCACCCAGGTCCGCGACCTTCGCTGCCACCCGCACCGTCGCGTGCCCCCGCACCCGTTCCGAGGGCTGGTAGTCAGCGGCGGAGAGGCGGCCGATCCGCAGCTCGGGGGCCTTGCGGGCGAGACGGTCGATGAGATCGTCGACCTGCTCGTTGGTCTGCGCCACGATGATCAGGGTTTCGCCGGCCGCGGCCAGCTCGACCGCGGCCCGGACGACCAGCGTCGACTTCCCGGCGCCGGGCGGCGAGTCCACGACCACACCGCGGTGCTCGCCGGAGCGCAGATCGGCCAGGACCGCCCTGATGACCCATTCCGCCTCCACCGCGGGCGGCAGCTCCAGCCCAGCCAGCACGTGCTCCACCCCCACTCACCGCTGCCCGCACCCTACCGGCAGCCTCTGGTGCGGGCCGGTCGAGCCACGGCGTCGGCACCGGTGCCAACGCGTCGCGGCGCGGCAGCCCTACCGGGCGGAACGGATGGACTAGCCGCCGACGGACCGGGTACGCGCCGGCCATGGGTAGCCAGAAGCCGAACAAGCATGATCCTGGCGGCGAGTCGGCGCGCGGCCGGCGTCATCCGGGCAGCGGAGCTCGGGGCAGGCAGGGCTCGGAGGTGGAGCGCTCGCCCGAGCGCCGGCACCTGCGGGCCGCCACCGGCACCTCCGGCTCGGAACGGGACCACGGGCGGGCCAAGGTCGAGGGCAGCGGACGGGTGCAGCGCCAGGGCGGCTGACCGCAGCCGTGGTACGCCGCAAGGGCAGTCCGGGCGCGCCCGTGTGGCGCACCGACGTATGGAGAGGTGACGTCGAGATGGCTAAGTTCCTGCTCAAGTCGACCTACACCGTTGACGGGATCAAGGGCCTGCTCATGGACGGCGGCAGCAAACGGGCCGAGGCCGCCACGAAGGCGATCGAAGGGCTCGGCGGGCGAGTCGAGTCACTCTGCTTCGGTCTCGGAGCGCATGACACGTACGTGGTGTGCGAGCTGCCCGATCACAAGACGGCAGCCGCGCTGGCCATCGCCATCCGGGCAGCCGGGGGTGTCGACACCCGTGTCACTCCCGTGTTGACGCCGGAAGAGGTGGACGAGGCCACCCGAAAGCAGCTCAAGTACCAGCCGCCGGGCGCGTGAGCAGCCGACCGCCCGCTGGCCGCTCGGGTCACCGCAGCCCCGACCACGGTCGGGGCGCGGCTGGCACCACCACGCCGGTGGGCCTGAACAGGCCGACGGGCTAGGGATCCCTGGTCGCCACGCCGGCCAGCACCCAGGGGCTCGACCCGCCACGGCCCGGTCGAGGACCGGCGGGAGAACGGTGGTAGTCCCCGGCCGGTCGCGACGGGGACGTCCACCTCGTGCCCTACCGAGCTGATGTCGCCAACGCATCAGGGTCTTGTGCACCAGCCAGCCCCGACACCTGATGTCGCAAACGATTCAGCTCTGAAGCATCCGAGGTGCTAACCCTTACCTCGATCCAGCTCCACCGATTCCTAGGCGGGTCCAGCCGGCAGTTCACGCCTCGACCACCTCGACGCGGGACGGCGTGCGGGTGCCGCCGGCGCGATGGCCGGCACCACCCGCACGCTGCCGCTGAGGTGTCAGTGCCCGTTGTGGTACGGGCCGTCCACGTAGACGAGCGCGTCGCCGACAGCCCGCTCGGCGCCGCCCGGGTGGTTGACCAGGACCCCGTCGACGGCCATCGCGGTGGAGCCGCCGCCGTCGAGGTTGATCGCGTCGGTCAGGCCGAGCGCCTGGGCGACGGCGGCCGTCTCGTCCATCGTGGTGCCGACACTGGTGGTCTGCCGGCCGTCGATGGTGGCGAGCACGATCTTCCCGTCGCGCATCGTGCCGGCGATCGTACGGGGATTGCGGCCGAAGAAGCTGTCACCGGGAGCCCCGGCGGGCACGACGATCTGGCCGTTCCTCGTCAGCTGGTACCGCCCGGTCACCCCGAACAGCCCGGGCCGCAGCGGGAGCTGCTCGCCGTTCTGGTCGGTCAGGGTCGACTTCTGCTCGACGCATCCGGCGCCGGCCACGTCGAGCAGGGCGACGGTGTCCTGGCCGGTCGCCTGCAGCGAGGTCTGACCGGTGGCGAGCGCGGTGCCGCGGGTGGTGGCGGTACGGACCACGCAGCCGCGCCGGTCGAGCACGACCTCAACACCCGCGCCGGACGGGGTGGCGGCGGCGAACTCGGGGGTGATCTGGACGACGTCACCGGGCAGGGTGCACTGCGTCTGGTCGGCGAGAGCGGCGCAGCCGGCGGGAACCACCGGCGGGTGGTTGACGAACTCCAGCGGCAGGACGGCCCCGGTCTCCCGGCTCCGCACGCTGCCCGACCAGCTCAGCTTGCCGGTGACGGCCCGGTTGCTGTTCGCGTCGACGACGAAGTTGGCCTCGGCCGGGTCGGTGACCGGCTCGCTGAGCAGCTTCCCGCCGAACAGCCCCAGCCCCACCGGGTCACCCGGGTAGAGCTGGCTGGCGGTGAAGGTGAAGAAGGAGGCGTTGACGCCGGCCAGCGCGCCCGAGCTGCGTACCAAATCGGTGGTCTTCTCGACCTTGGCGAGGTCCGGGCCGTAGGTGGCCTTCAGGTGGCCGCGCGCGGTGTGCGGGTCGATGGTGAGGACGTTGACCACCCACGGACCCCGCGTGGTGGTGTTGATCTGGTCGGCCGGCGCCGGCTCGGTGCCCCGCACGATGCGGGTCAGGGTGACGCCCTCGGCCAGGGTGCTGCTGGTGGTGACCTCGGTCAGGTCCGCGTCGCCGAGCGGGAGCGTGCCGGTGGCGGCCTCGGCGGGAGCGCCCGGGGCGACACCGAGACTGATCGCGGCCAGGGCCGCGGCGGCGATCGCGCCGGCCCGGCGCAGGCCGGACAGGCCAGGAGTGGAAAGAGTCATGCCTCGACCCTTCCGACGACACGGAACGATCTACCCGACACCACCTGACACTTCGGCAAATTGTGAGTAAGGAGGGGGATCCGGGTAGGCCCCACAAAAGACGGAGAAGAAATCTCCTCACACGCGGCAACATCCGGCTGTGCCCGCGCCGTTCTAACCGCGTGAGAGCCGAGGACGAGGAACGCTTCCGGGAGTTCGTCGCCGCCCAACTGCCCGTGCTGCGGAAACTCGCGTACGTCACCTGCGGTGACTGGCACACGGCGGAGGACGCGGTGGCGACGGCGCTGGCCAAGCTGTACCCGCGCTGGCTGCGGCTGGAGCGACCCGACCTGTACGTGCGGACGATGGTGGTACGTGCCGCCATCGACGAGAAGCGCCGCCCGTGGCGACGGGAACGTGCGGCGGGCGACGCCCTTCCCGACCTGGCGCGACGCGACGAACTGACGCTGGTCGACGACCGGCTGCGGATCCGGGCCGCCCTACAGGCCATCTCGCCCGGGCAGCGTGCCGCCGTGCTCTGCCGGCACTACCTCGGCATGAGCTTGGAGGAGACGGCCGACGCACTCGGCTGCCATGTCGGCACCGCCAAGAGCCAGACCTCACGCGGCCTCGCCCGCCTCCGTCAGGTGCTGGGCGCCGACCGGATCGACCTGGACGAAACCATGCGACCAGAACGGGAGAAGACCAGTGCACGTGCATGAGCTGGTGGAGACGGCGGCGTCGGACGCGCCGCCGCCCCGGTACACCGTCGACGACATCGTGACCGCCGGCCGGACGGTGCAGAGGCGCCGTCGCGCCGGGTGGACCGTGGCCTCCGCCGCGCTCGCCGTCACCGGCGTGGTCGTGGCGAGCAGCATCGGCCTACCCGGCACCGCGGTGCGCCCGCCCGCCGGGCAACTGCCCGCTGCGGCCACGTCCCTGGCGGCGACCGCCTCGCCGCTCACCCCGGCTCCCACTTGGGAGTTCCCGGACGACCCGTTCACCTACGTCTTCCAGCGGTTCGACGCGGGCAAGCTCCACGTGCAGAACCCGGCCGTCGCGTCGAGGGCGTACCAGATCGCCGCGCTGCACATCGACGGCCTGGTCACCCACGACCGCGCCGTCGATTCCGCAACGGCCCCACAGCCGTCCGAGGGCGAGAGCAGCCTCTACGCGTACCTGACCGTGTACCGCCCGGGCGCCTTCGACCCGCGGAAGTTCGGCGGGAGCCGGGTCACCGTCGAGGGGCACCAGGCAATCGAGCGGGACGGGCCGTCCTACGGCCAGAACCTGCGCCGGGCGCTCGCCTGGGAGTACACCGACGATGCCTGGGCGGTCGCGGAGACCCTCGCGAAACCGTCGGACGTCGGCTTCGCCGACCTGCGTGGCCTGGTGGGCGGGCTACGGCCCGGCGCGCCGACCCCGGCCCGGGTGCCGTTCAACGTCGAGTACGTACCCGCCGGCTACCGCGCCGCCGAGATCGGGCAGCACGCCTTCGCCGGCCTCAACGGCATCGCCGGCGCCGGTGACGGCAACTACGGCGGCGCCATCTTCGCCGCCCCGGCCCTGCCCACGAGCGGGCTGACCGAGCCGTACGGCGGTCCGGAGGGTGAGGACCCGCCCGGCAGCTTCCAGATCCTCGTCCTGCCGAACGCCAAGTCCAACCAAGCGCTGAAGGACGGTGAGCAGCCGCCGGCCGAGCCGAAGTGCGGTAACGGCTTCTGCACCGCGTGGACCGCTGACGGTAGGACCACCATCCAGGTGGACAGCGACGGCCGGCTCCCCGACGCGGAGATGATCAAAATCCTGAAGGGGATCGAGCTGGCCGACGTCACCGACGACCGCACCTGGCCGCTGGCGAGCACCGCGCTGCGGGCCGGCTGATCGGCTAACGGCGCAGGTCACTGACCCACCGGCCGTACGTCGGGCCGGGCCCGGCGCTCCAGCCGGGCCCGGCCCGGCTCTGTGGACGGTGCTGTGGATCATGCCCGCCGATCATTGCCAAAGGCAACGATCTGGCGGTACGAACAGGAGCGATACCCCGGTGGCCTGCAACGGAGCGTCGGCCACCGAAACTCAGCCAACCCAAAGGGGGGCTAATGGCACGCAGCCGGATAGCCGGTGCCGCAGCCATCGCAATCGTCGTACCGCTCCTGGGTGTCCTTCCCGCGTCCGGCGCGGCGGCCGCTCCCGCCCAGCCGGCGACGAAGAACGACCGGCCCAGCGACGACACCCGCGAACTCGCCCGCAAGACGTTCAAGGTCGACGGCCACGAGGTCGCGACGCCGACCCGCTACCAGCCGCGCGCCCAGGCGCGCTCGGGGGCGAAGGCCGCGGCGCAGACGCCGGCAATCGGCACGGTCCGCCAGTGGCTCGGGCTCGACGACATCGACGGCACCTACTACCGCAAGGACTACACGCTGCGGGGTGTCGGCGAGAACATCGAGGTGTGGGTCGCCAACGACGTCTCGTTCCCGGCGAACGACTGCCGCAACCAGGTGGCCTCGACGACGCAGATCACCGACGAGCAGGTGCAGAGCTTCGTCCACGAGTTCGACACCAACATGTACCCGAAGGAGACGGCGGCGTTCAGCCGGCCGCCGGACCGGGACGGCACCAACGCCCAGGTCGGGCCGGACGCCGACGGCAACGGTGGTGACTACACCGGGGCCGGCAACAAGACGGTCACGCTGGTCGACAACGTCCGGGACGACAACTACTACGACTTCCCGGCCGCGCCGACCTACGTCGCCGGCTTCTTCTCGGCGCAGCTCAACGAGCTGTTCGACCGCAACGTGATGACCATCGACGCGTTCGACTGGCTGCACCGCACCGGGGCGAACCCGCCGAACGAGCCGACCGACGACCTGTGCACCAGCCGCCCGGCCCGCCCGTTCAGCTACGAGGGCACCTTCGCGCACGAGTGGCAGCACCTGGCGCAGTACTACACCGACCCGTTCGAGGGCGTCTGGCTCAACGAGGGCCTGTCCGACTTCGCCCAGACGATCACCGGGTACGTCAACACCAAGGCGACCGTGTTCGACCCGGGCGCCGACGGTCACCTCTTCTGCTACCAGGGCTTCGGCACCGTGCAGACGCCGTACAACGCCAACCCGCGTGACTGCGGCGGCCCGGAGAACTCGCTGAACCTGTGGGACGAGAGCCCCAACGCGAACGCGGTGCTGGCCGACTACGGCAACGCCTACGCGTTCATCCAGTTCCTCTACGACCGGTACGGCAACGACATCGTCCACCGGCTGCACAACGACGGTGACCGGCAGGGTCTGGCGAGCCTGGAGGAGGCGCTGAAGGCCGAGGGCGCCAAGGACATGTACCAGGTCATCCACGACTACCAGACGATGACGCTGGTCGACAAGATCGTCGGGGACTCCAGCCGCGGGACCATGCTCGGCGTGCCGAAGAGCCGGGTGACCACCGAGAGCCTGCGCTCCACGGTCAACCTGGACAACCCGGCCGCGTACGCGACCCCGGGCGCGGCCCCGAACGGCGCCGACTACGTGCCGCTGCAGAAGGCCGACGGCAAGCTGCTGCGCGGTAGCGACCTGAAGTCGCTGTCGTTCCAGGGCGCCAAGACCCTGCCGGCGCAGCCGCTGGCCTGGACCGTGGTCGACAACGACCCCGACCGCGCGGGCAACCCCGTGCTGTTCTCCGGCAACGGCAACAACACCGACGCGGCCGCCGTCACCCAGGTCACCGTGCCGACGGCCGACCCGACGCTGCGCTTCGTCGCCAAGTACGGCGCGGAGTTCGGCTTCGACTACGGCTACGTCACCGTCTCCACCGACGGCGGTGCCACCTACACCGCCATCGCGGGCGACAAGACGGTCGACGGGCCGCTCGGCCCGGGCGTCAACGGCACCACCAACGGGTTCGAGGCCCACACGTACGACCTGTCCGCGTACGCCGGCAAGTCCGTCCTGCTCGGCTTCCGCTACCTCAGCGACGGCGGCGTCAACGAGGGCGGCTGGCTGATCGACGACATCACCGTCGGCGGCACCACGGTCAGCGACGGTAGCAGCCTCGCCCCGTTCGACTCGCCCACCGAGATCAAGCCGGTCGCCGTCGACAACTGGAACCTGCGCCTCATCGGCATCGACGAGAAGCACTCGCGCGCCTCGCAGTTCGAGTTCGACGGCAAGTCCGACCTCACCCTCAACCGGGCGCAGCTGGCGAAGCTGAGCCAGTTCCCGAAGGTCGTCGCCGTGGTCGCCTACGACGAGCCGACCGAGCAGGTCACCCAGTACGCGCCGTACACCCTGAAGGTCAACAACGTCGTCCAGCCGGGCGGCACCAACTGACCTGAGCCGTTCCGAGGGCGCCTGTCACCGATCCGGTGGCAGGCGCCCTGTTCGATCGTTGCAACCTCGGTGCCTGTCACTTCGGTAGCAGGTGCCCCGGTTGATCTCCTACGATGAGCCGTCGTCTCATTGGTGAGGATGGATTCCGTGAACGATCGGCCCATGGCAGGTAGGACCGTCGTGATCACCGGGGCCAGCGCGGGCCTCGGCGCCGAGGCGGCCCGCCGCCTGGCCCGGCTGGGCGCGACCGTGGCGGTGGTCGGCCGGTCACCGGAGAAGACCGCCGCCGTCGCCCGCGAGATCGGCGGCGAGCCCCTGGTCACCGACTTCGCCCGGCTGACCGACGTACGCAAGCTCGCCGACACCCTCCTGGAGCGTTACCCCCGCATCGACGTCCTCGCCAACAACGCCGGCGTCGTGCTGGCCAGGCGCAGCCGCACCGAGGACGGCCACGACACCATGTTCCAGGTCAACTACCTGGCCCCGTTCCTGCTCACCAACCTGCTGCTGGACCGGCTCACCACCCCCGGACCGGCGCGGGTCATCGCCACCTCCAGCAAGGCCAACCGGTCCACCGGCATCGACCTCGACGACCTGGAAGGCGCACGCCAGCGATCCGAGATGCTCCGGTACGGGATCACGAAGCTGCAGAACATCCTGTTCACCCGCGAGCTGGCCCGCCGTACGCAGGGCACCGGGCTGACCGCGACGGCGTTCCACCCGGGCGTGGTGCCCGGCACCGCGATCAACCGGAGCACCCCGCTGATCGCCGCGCTGTCCCGGTACCGCCTGCTGGGCCGGGTAGCCACTCTCGAGGAGGGTGCCGCGCCGCTGGTCCACCTGGCCACGATGCCGGACCCGGAGACGGCCAACGGCAGCTACTACCACTGCCTCAAGCCCAACGGGCCGGTGCACCCACACGCCAACGACGACCAGCTGGCGGCCCGCCTGTGGGACCGCACGGCAGAACTGCTCGGCCTCCGGGTGGCGTGACGAGGTCGGACCGGCGGCGCGCCGGGGCGGCTGCCGCGTCCCGGCGGGCCGGCTGCGTATGACGGTCCCGGCTGCCGCTTCCCGGTGGGCCGGTTTAGGTGCGGCCCCATTCGACGGCCGCTCGACCCGTCAGGTGGTCCGGCGAGGCTTGGGCACCTGCCGGTTGAAGACCGGCATGAGGGCCAGGACCAGCGCGTCCTTCGTACCCTCCGGGTTCTCGGTCTCCTGCCAGCGGACCTCACGCCGGCCCAGCCAGCCGGCGATGTCCTCGGCGGTCGCCGCCCGGGTCGGGGTGTCGAGGAGCTGGCCGACCTGCTCGTGCAGCACCGACGAGTCCCGGCTGCCGGTCAGGTGCTGCCGCAGACGCCGACGCAGGTTGCCGGTCCAGCCGACGTAGACGACTGTGCCCCCGTCGAGGACCACGTGCACGCCCCGCGCCGCCGGGGCACTGGCGGCGGTGTCTGCGTTGTACGGCTGCGCGGGCGTGAAACCGGCCAGCAAGTCATCGATCAGGGCGACGGGCATTCCCGGAGGCTACTACTCCGCACCCCTGCACGGGCCATCGTGCTGGTCGCGCCGCCGGCAGCGTCCGGCACCGCCTCGCCTGGCGTCACATCGGAAGCTTGATCGCGCGGCAGATCAATGTGACGCGGTACGACGGCGAAGCGCCGTACTCACGGAATGATCAACACGGGGACCGGAGGACGCCCGATGGCGCACACACCCACCCGCTTACGACGGTTCGGCATCGCCCTGGTGGCGGCGCTCGCCGCCGTGACCCTACTGACCGCGACGCCCGCCCAGGCCGGGCCGGCGATCAACCCGCCGCCGGCGACCAGCGCGACGGCTGTCTCGTCCACCCAGATCCGGGTGAACTGGCAGGCGGCGCCGCAGGCATCGTCGTACCGGGTTTCCCGCTCGACCGGGTCGAGTGGCCCCTACACCCAGGTCGGCAGCAGCACCAGCCTGGAATTCCTCGACTCCGGGCTCGCCCCGGCCACCACCTACTACTACGTAGTGCAGGCCGAGTACCGGAACAAGCTCTCCGGCCAGTCGCCCCAGGCGAGCGCCACCACCCTGCCGGTGCTCTCCGCGCCGAGCGGCCTGCGGCTCACCGGCACCCCGTCGGTGATGGAGCTGACCTGGGTGGCGGTGCCCGGCGCGGCCCGCTACGAGGTGTACCGGCATCACCCGATCGACGGGGACAGCCTGATCACCACGACCACCGAGCCGTCGTTCCGCGAGACCGGACGCTCGGACGGCTACTACTACCAATACAAGGTGCGCGCCCTGGCCGCGAACGGCGCGGCCGGCCCGTTCGCGTCCGGTGCCGCGTACACCGGCCTGGCGACCACCACCACGATCGCCGTCGACCCGACCCGCTCCGAGCAGGGCCAGTCGGTGGCGCTGTCCGCGCGGGTCCGCACCGCCGACGGGTCCGAGCCGTGGGGCAAGGTGGTCTTCATGGCCGGCAGCGAGGTCGTCGGCCAGGCCACCCTCTGGCACGGGTACGCCGCCATGGTGACCACCCCGAAGGCCAGCTCGGTGAGCTACTACGCCCAATTCGAGGGCTACGGCACCAACCCGAACAACGGTGGCAGCTCCTCGGCGGACCTGCCGTTGCAGATCGACCCGGCGTACGGCGAGGTGTCCTTCGGCCCGTCCGAGGCGGCCCGGGTCGGCTCGACCGAGACGGCCATCGCCGCCGGCGACCTCACCGGCGACGGGCTCACCGACGTGGTGCTCACCACCGGCATCGAGGCCGACGCCGGGGACCTCAACCACTCGGCGTACCTCTACGTCCAGCTGCCGGAGCACCGGCTCGCCGCGCCCGTCCGCTACGCCACGTCGGCGCCGACCGGCGGCAGCATGGTCCCGGTCATCGCCGACATCGACAGCGACGGCCGCAACGAACTGCTGGTCGCCTCCGGCGAAGGGCTGGACCTGTACCGCCAGTCCACCGGCGGGCTCGCCGCACCGGTGGCGCTGCCGTTCGGCGCGGCCCTCGGCGACGTACACGTCATCGACCTCGACCAGGACGGCAAGCTGGACCTGGTGGCCACCACCAACGAGTCGGTGCTCGTGCGCTACGGCACCGGGACGGGCGAGTTCGCCGCGCCAGTTGCCGTGACCACGCCGCTCTCCGGTCCGGTCCTGGGAGTCGCCGACGTCACCGGCGGTCCCGGCCTGGACCTGGTACGCCTCGACGGCCGGAAGGTCATCGTCGTGGAGCAGACCTCCGCGCGCACCTTCGCCGCTCCGGCCGGCGTTCCCGTGCCGGAGGGGCAGGAGATCGACGCGCACTCGTTCGCGACCGGCGACGTCACCGGCGACGGCCGGGCCGACGTGGTCGTCACCGTCACCGGCAACATGCCCGACCCGCGGATCTCCGTGCTGACGCACGACGCCACTGGGGCGCTCGCCGCGTGGCAGGTCTACGTCGCGTCCGACATGCCCGAACCGGTCGTCCTCGAGGACATGGACGGCGACTCGCGGCTGGACGTGGTGGTCGCCCACGGCGGCTGGTACCAGGTGGGCGTCCTGCTCCAGCGCCCCGACGGCCGCCTGGGCCGCGAGCAGCAGGGCTACAACGCCTACTACGCCTCCCACTACGAGCACCGCGGTCTCGCGGTCGGCGACATCAACAGCGACGGCCACAAGGACGTGCTGCTGGCCGACTACAACAACGGCCTCGTGGTGGTCCCCGGCGCGTAGCGGACTCCGTCAGGCGACGGGTGGTGCCTCTTCGGCGCCACCCGTCGCCGCTATCGGGGACAGTTCCTCGCCGGCGGGACTGCACGGCCCGGCATGCCCGTCGCGCCGCCGGCAGCGGACAGCCACGTCGAGCCGGGCGTCACACCAGATTCGGGTACGCAGGAACTGGCTGTCCTCCTCGCTGAGAGTGGTCTCGCCGAAGTCGATGGCCGTGACGTGGCTGAGCGAGTCGCGGAGCGCCGTCGCAAGGATTACGGCGCCGTCGAGACTGGTCAGCGTGGTGGGCAGGTGAATGATCCAGCGCGGCGCGGTCATCGGTGACACGAGCTCTTGGCCTTACTTGGCTGCCGGGGTCGGCCGTCAGCGTGGCAGTACATGGGGCCCTCCTCTGCTGGTCGATGTCGAAGTTCAAGTGCGGCACCGAGGCGGGCGGGGGCGGCAGGCACGGCCGCGCGTCCTTACCAGCCGGAGCCCGGCACCCGCCCCGGGCCTGTCTCGTCAGCCCCCGCGTCCCAAGGCCAGGCTGTCTCCGGCGATCGGCCTCGCGGTGCTTGCATGAGCAGGTTGGGGCGTCGGAGCAGCACGCCGTTCAGACGGGCTCGGGGAAGGCCGACTGGCGACGTCGGGCTGCTCCGACGAAGGTCCACCACAGTGCCTAGCTGGGGTGTTTCCTCTTCAACGCACCTTAGCGGCATTGCTGGTAAAGTGAACGTTGCCCTTGAAGTTCTCCCAGCGCCCGTGATCAGATGTGTGGGCCTAGCTGGGAGTCCTTCGCATGCCCGCACGACAGTTCGAACCGCACTACCGACGGATCATCGCCGACATCCGGGGCCGCATCGCTTCGGGCGAGTGGCCACCCGGCCACAAGCTGCCGTCAACCAAGGCGCTAGCCGAGATGTACGAGGTCGGCAGCGCAACGACGGTGCGCCAAGCCATCACGATCCTCATCGAGACCGGCGAGCTGTACGGCCACCAAGGGCTGGGGGTCTTCGTGGCAGAACGACCTCAGGGCCAACCGTAGGCGGACTCGCTCACTGACCATGGAACCGCCTGGTCGAGGCAGGCAACAGTGACGTACGTTCCGAGCGACTGTCCCGCCCCGGCCCTATGCTCAATGCTTTCCTAGCGAGTCCCCCAGTCGGCGCCTTAGGCTTTCACAGTGCTGATTCCCGGGCTCCCGTTCCAGCCCCTCAACTACCCAATGGTTTGCCGCGTCAGCATCCTGATCGTACATGCACAGCCAGGCCAGTCTTGATAGGTCGGTTGCGTCTGCTTCGTCTGCCCTTACTTCCATCAGCCGCCGAAAACTTTGGATGATCAAGCGCCGCTCATCCGCGTTAAGGTCGATTTCCTTGCGAGACAGTAGACGGTTCAGCCGGGACGCCGACTCACTTAGATCGCGATATGGCGGTCGTGCGATTTCAGCAAGCTGCAGGCGAGCGTGCATTTCTGCAACAGGATCACCAGACGTCCGATAGCGCTGAATAAGCCGCTTCCACGCTTCCTGATCTCCCGGACGCGCTTCAAGGTAGCGGTTTATCGCCGTAATCACCTTTTGGTTCGGATAGCCTAGGTCCTGATAAAGGTCTGCAAGATTCAACCAAGCCGGAGGATATGAACTGGCGATATACTCAATTACCGCAAATTCCTGCGACAGATCGCCGATCTTACCCTCTCGGCTCGCTATCGCAAGAACCAGCCGATCGACCCTCGGCCCAAGACCTCGGGCGAGATCTATTGTCGAGGTCGCACCGAATCCTCGAATCAATTCAAGATCTGCCTCGATCGCAATTTTCAGAGGGCTTGTAACAAGCTTTTTTCTACCGAATAGCGCCGCCGCCAGTGGAACAGAAAGATAGTCGGCCTTCGTTGCTTCCTCGAACGTGGTCTCTACCAGAGAAAGCTGCTGGAGTTCCGTGAGCGCCCTCTCGATATCCAACCGCTCATTCCCTGGCCGAAGGAGCACTGCCTCAAGGCCAATTCGGGGCACGAGAGAACGCCAGCTACAAAGAGTTAGGAATACACGTTGCCCTGCAGGGGATAGCGCCGCGAACGATCGATCGAATAGCGCATCCAGCATGGCATCCTTGCCCGCAATAACCCGCTTCAACGAGGCCTTCTTGCCCATGCTGGCGACTTCACCTAACAGCACCTTCGCTATATACGGGTGTCCGTCCGATTCTTCGAACAGGTCTTCCTTGAAGGAGCTGTCAATCAAATTCGAAATGTTCAAACGTGCACTAACCTCAGACACCAGCACCGAAAACTCGGACCGGGTCATCCCTCCGACTTCAACTGGGTAGTCAGCTTTAAAGTCACGACTGCGAGTGGTGATAAGAACCTTATTCGGCAGTCTCACCGCATTACTCAGGTAGCTGTAAAGCTCCGCCTGTTCGCGAATCGTCTCGAAGTTGTCAAGAACGAACAGAAATGGCCCGTCCCCGTCCTCTCCCGAGAGGCAGTCCGTCAAATACTTCTGAGCTTCGGTCAGCTTCAGGGGCTTTTCCGGTACCATTAACTGTGCGAAGTCCTTGGCTACGTCTTCCGTCGATACGACGTCTGCTTTGACCACGCGGGGACCTTCAGGCAACAGGTCTATATCTCTCGCACTGAACCAGATGATTGCAAAGAAGTTATTCTCGTCGGCCAAGCCATGAAGGACCTCCAAGGCTAACGAAGTTTTCCCCACCCCTCCTCGTCCATGGAGCGTGACAACCGGATGCCTACTGTCCCTCAAAAGGTCGGCGAGTTCACGCTCTAGCTCACCTCTCCTCACATAGGAGGAACGACGCGGCGGCATGTTCGAAAAGGAGTTCCCAATCACGTCAAGTTGCGGTCTCGCGGTTGTCTCACTGACGGGTTGCGCTTGCACGGGAAGGACATACTTGCTTCCGTCCTCGGATCTCCGTTCGTCCGAAACGTACGACAACACTTCGAACGTAAGCTTCTGAAAATTGCCGTTGGGCAGGAAGAAATCAGTCAAATCGGGGTCGGTAAACAGTAGTCGTACCGGACGATACCCATTTTGGTAGATATAAGTACCGTCGCTCAGCCCGTGATTACTCTCTTTGGTTAGCTTTGAAAATGCGCTTCTGTCTCCACCGAACCCACTCACCCGGTATTTTCCTGATAAATTTCGGCGAACGTAGGCCCAAGACCGCGAAAAGGCCGGCGCGGAGCCAATGATCAGCATCAAAGATGCTTCCAACTTGGGGCATACCTTAGATAGCGTGCTGGCCCTGGGGGCTCCGTGGCCTCTGGTTCTGTTTCTCAGCCATACGAACTGGCGAACCCACTGCCGGAACGTAATCTTCTGGCGGCTCGACTCCGTAACGGTTGAGTCGACGCATCGGCATGCCTCATTGAGTAGATTCACGGCGTCGCGCTGCCAGCCATACTCGGATGGCCCAAGCTGAACACTGAGAGCGCGTTGTGAATCCCGAGCGGCCGGCACAAGCAGCTGACTGGCGGGCCCCGTTAGGGCTTCGTCCAACACGTCCGCCCATTCGCCGATACTATTGGCGCGCACTAAACGATATTCAAGGGAGTATCTGTGCTGCTGGCGATCGTCTTGCAGGGCAGCTAGAAGTTCTAGCGTCAAGAGTTTTATTAGGGACTCGCCGACATACAGTAGATCGAAAAAGTAGGAGGTGTCGGAGTCTTCCTTCGCTCTGTTCGCCCGTTCGAGCATCCTGGCAATAGGCAGAAACTCTGTAGTCAACTGCATACCTCCACTCGCTGCAGCAAGGGCACCAGCGGTCTTGCCCTCGAAGGGGATTACCTGGTCCGGGTGCCCGTTCGCTCCAGCAAGCGCCGTCATTGGCATGCCGGCGGCACCCGCACCGCGATCACCGCGACTCCCGCGGCCACAGATGGCCGGAACTCTCCACCCAACGAGCATCGCCCTCACCTCCCCACAAGGCGTGTCGGCGAGGTTACCCGGAGATGTCCCGCCGGCGCGGTCCCGCTCCAATCCCCCGTTCGGCTCAGGCGATCCGGCCTATATGCGCTGTCAATCACCCGCCAAGTGGATGTTGCCTCCCACCATCCAACTCTTGCCATCGGCGTTTTCCCAGGTAGCGGCCCTAGCGCCGCGTCACTTCGCGCGTCGGCCTGTACGGCATTCGAAGCGTGACCGAGGGGAGCATGCTCGCGCTTGCGCTGCCAAATGTGTCATCCGCTGGGAACTTGAGTGAAGGTCGGGCAGCAAGCCAGGCTCGAGACGGTTAGGTTGCTCGGATGACGGATGTTGGGCGGGGCGTCTACGAACACCTCATAACCCGCGAGTTGGCCGACCGTCTGCAGCATGTCGATCCCATCCTGGTCAAACGGGACAAGCTCGACCCCGCCGACGCGCACCATACTCTTGCCCGCCACATCGCCGGCCTAGCCGCCCGCGCCCTGCGAGCTGTCGCCAGCGGAGATGACAAGCTCCAACGTCAGGTCGATCTGGCCAATCGCATCGCCGACACCATTGCCACATTCAGCCCGCAAGCGGCAACCGGACAAGACCAGGTGAGCGACGCTAAACACTTGCTGCACGCCATCGCCGCACCGCCCACCGCGCCCGCGCAGCCTGTCTTCCCGCCACGCCCCACCACGTCGCTCTCCACCGGAGCGCTTTTAGTAAACGGCAAGCACCAGCCGCGGATTGGGCATGAGGTCACCTACGAAATGGCCTCGGCCGACTCTGTCGACCTGCTCTGCGCGTTCATTAAGTGGTACGGCCTGCGCCTCATCGAGCCGGCTATCCGCGACCTGATCGCCCGCGGCGGCCGCCTCCGGGTGATCACGACCACCTACATGGGCGCTACCGACCAGCGGGCCCTGGAGCGGCTTGCTGAACTGGGTGCTGACATCAAGATCTCCTACGAGACCAGGACCACCCGCCTGCACGCCAAGGCGTGGCTGTTCCGCCGCAACAACGGCATGACCACGGCGTACGTCGGCTCATCGAACCTGTCCAAGTCAGCGCTGGTCGACGGGGTGGAGTGGAACGTACGGATCTCGAACGTCGAGCAACCGCACGTCATCGACACGTTCGAGGCTACCTTCGAGGACTACTGGAACGACCCGGCGTTCGAGGCGTACGACCCGACGCAGGACGGCGAGCGGCTCGGTCACGCGCTACGGGGCGAACGCGGCGAGGAGGCGCCAACCGAGATCGCGAACCTGGACGTCCGGCCGTACCCGTACCAAGGGGAGGTCCTCGCCGACCTGGATGCGGAGCGGCAGGTCCACGGACGCTGGCGCAACCTTGTGGTGATGGCTACAGGCACCGGCAAGACGGTGGTCGCCGCGTTGGACTACCGCCGGTTGGCTCGCAACAAGACCGTCGACTCGCTGCTGTTCGTCGCCCACCAGGAGCAGATCCTGCGGCAGAGCCGATCGACGTTCCGGCAGGTGATGGGAGACGGCAGCTTCGGCGAAACGATGGTCGGCGGAGACAAACCGAAGCAGTGGCGGCACGTGTTCGCCTCGATCCAGTCACTGCGTCGGCAGGAGATTGACCCCGAGCGGTTCGACATGGTGATCGTGGACGAGTTCCACCACGCCGAGGCGCCGACGTACGCGCGGTTGTTGGAGCGGTTGAAGCCTCGCGTACTCCTGGGGCTGACCGCGACCCCCGACCGAGCTGACGGCGGCGACGTGCGGCGGTGGTTCGACGGGCACACGGCCGTGGAGCTGCACCTACGGGAGGCGCTGGACCGGCAGTTGTTGGCGCCGTTCCACTACTTCGGGCTGCACGACGACGTGGACCTGTCGCAGCTGCGCTGGAAGCGCGGACAGGGCTACGACCCGACGGAGCTAGACAGCCTCTACACCGGCAACCAGGCACGGGCTCGGATGGTGCTGCGGGCCGCCCGGGACCTCGTCGATCTGGCGCGGATGCGGGCGCTCGGGTTCTGCGTGAGCATCGGGCATGCCGAGTTCATGGCGGACTGGTTCACCCAGCAGGGCTTACCGTCCGCGGCGGTGACTTCGAAGGTCGACAGCACGGGCCGGCAGGCGCTGATTCGCGACTTCAAGGCCGGCAAGCTGCGGGTGCTCTTCACCGTGGACCTGTTCAACGAGGGTGTCGACCTGCCGATGGTCGACACGATCCTGATGCTGCGGCCCACCGAGAGCGCGACGATCTTCCTTCAGCAGCTCGGCCGTGGTCTGCGCCTGGACGACGACAAGCCCTGCCTGACGGTGCTCGACTTCATCGGCGGGCAGCACGCCAACTTCCGGTTCGACCTGCGCTGGCGGGCGCTAACTGGGGTCAGGCGCCGAGAGGTGTACGACACAGTCGAGCAGGACTTCCCGTCGTTGCCGAGCGGGTGCCACGTCGAGCTGGACAGGGTGGCGAAGGAGGTCGTGCTCCGCAATCTGGAGAAGGCGGTCCCATCATCGAAGAACAGCATGGTTGCCGAGCTGCGCCAGCTCGGCGACGTGACCCTCGCGGACTTCCTGCGGGACTCCGGCCTGGAGATTGAGGACTTGTACCGGTCGGCGACGCTCGGCGGGTGGACCGGGCTGCGGCGGCTCGCCCGGGTGGACACGTCCGTGCCGGGGCCGGACGACCGGGAACTGGGGCGGGCGATCGGCCGGATGCTGCACACCGACGACCCGGAGCGGCTGGCGCTGTGGGATCAGGTGGCGACGGGCGGACCGCTGACCGGCGGGCGGCTGCTGGACATGTTGCATTTCAGCCTGTGGGGGCCGAACGCGCCGCTGTCGGAGCGGGACGCGCGGTTGGCTCGACTCTGGGCGGAGCCGGCGCGCTGCGCCGAGCTGCGCCAGGTCGCCGAGGTGCTGCGGGATCGGATTCACCGGGTCACCGAGCCGGTCGGGCCGGGCGGGGTGCCGCTGCGGGTGCACGCCCGGTACAGCCGCAACGAGGCGTGCGCGGCCTTCGGGATGCCGAACCCGGGGTCGCTGCGGGAAGGCGTGAAGTGGCTGCCGGAGGAGCAGGCGGATCTGTTCTTCGTCACGCTGGTCAAGTCGGAGCAGCACTACTCCCCCACGACGATGTACGCCGACCGAGCCATCACCGAGACGCTCTTTCAATGGGAGTCGCAGAGCACCACGTCGTCGGCGTCGGCGACAGGGCAGCGGTACATCAACCACGCTTCGCAGGGGTCGACCGTGCACTTGTTCGTGCGGGAAACCAAGGTCGCAGAGGGTGCGCTGGGGGTTCCGGCGTACCTGTACGCCGGACCAATGACGTACCGGCGGCACAGCGGGGATCGGCCCATGCGCATCCAGTGGGAGCTGGTACGTCCGTTCCCCGCTGACCTCTATGCCGCGGCCCGAGCTATCGCCGCGTGACCAGCAGGACAATCGCTAGGAGCAACGACAGATGCCGAGGATCGAGGGGCGTACGCCGCACGATAGGCAAATGTCGGCGGGAGGCCGGGACGCCGCTCGCGGCGAAGGGCCGATGCCGCTTACCGCTGGGCGGCGGCCATTCCCTGACGACGAGACTCGACCCGTCGAGGCAGGTGTGGGGCTCATACCCAACGCCTTCCGCACGTCTGCCTCGTTGCAGATGGGCCAACCTCGACGCTGAAGGCGGCGCACCATTCCCGCCAAGCTCAAGTCGGGGTCGTGTGCGGCCAGATTGCGAGCGGTCCTGGTGAAGTCGCGCAGTCGCCGACCGACCATGACAGGGCGGTATTCACTGATTACGGGCTTTGCCCGGCCCGGCTGCTGGCTGCGGGCCTGGGTCGCCTTGCTGGGTGCACTGCGGCTCATCTGCGGCGTACTGGGGGTCGGATGACGCTTCAACGCCCGGTCGACGGCTGCCGTGTCGATGAAGGTCCAGCCGTTTTGCCGGAGCCGTTTCGCGATCCCCTTCGGGCCAATGTTCGGTATTTTCGCTCGAACGCTATGGGCGGCGTCCGCTATTGCGCGCTCCGAAGGGCGGGGGTGGGAACTGGTGGCCCGCTTCGCCTTCGCAGTCGCGCCCTTGGCGGACCGCCGCTGACCTACCGCGATTCTCGTCGTCGCGGCCGGCAGCGCGCTGGGGCGCTGAGCAGAGGACGACGAGACGGCTCGATCAAGCCATACGTCGGGAGTACGGTCAGGACGATCGTCGTTCTCCCAGTCGTACCCAGGCAGTTCCGAATCGCGGCCTTCAGCGTTGGCGTAGAAGTCGCCAATGCCCCGTCTTCCCACCATCGCCACCCCCGAGATCTGACGAGTCCACGTCGCACAACGACGCATCTGGGATGGTCAGATTGTTCGCCGACACTGCTGCGGTCAGAACCGACGAATAGTCAACAGTCCTGACCGAACGGCGGCTGGTAATCGCTGCATGAGCGGCGGCAGGCAGGGGCCTCAGATCGTGGTGTGCGAGGAAGCATCCACCACCGCCCGGCTGCTGGCGATCGCCAACTCCTCCTCGGTGAACAGCGTCCGGAACCGCGGCCGAATCACCACCGCCTCCGCAAGGTCCACCCGCCCCCCGCTCCCACAGCGCCGCGAACCCGTCCGACACCACCGGGTGGTGCAGCAACTGCCGGGCGGTCGCCAGTCCGCCCTTCTCGGTCACCATCCGCAGCAGCAGCGCCGCGTGATACTGCGCCTCGTCCCGAGCCGACTGGTCGCGGCTTCCACGGTGGGGTGGGCACCGACGGCGGTATGGGGCCGGCCAGCGCAGGCCCGGACCGCGGACCCGTACAGCGCGGGCAGCCGGAGCGCTTAACAGCACACGAGAACCCGTAAGCGGGTGAATCCCTGCTATCAGGGCTTGCGGCCGACGGCTCCGTACCCATCCACGCCAGCAGGAGCCGCGCCGACCTCGGGGCGCCACTGGGTGAACGGCACCAGGCCCGGCTCGACCAGCTCCAGCCCCTCGAAGAACCGGCCGATCCGCTCGGGGCTGCGCAGGTGGTACGGCATGGCGCCGCTCTCGTTGTATTGCCGGTGTGACTCGACGACCGCCTCGCTGGTGTCGGTGCCGTCGGACATCGCGAGGTAGCTGCCGGAGGGTACGGCGGCGAGCAGCGTACGGATGATGGCGGCGGCCTGGTCGTCGTCGCCGATGTGGCCCATGACGCCGAACAGCAGCACGGCGACGGGCTGCGTGAAGTCGAGGTGCTCGGCGGCCTGGCGCAGCACCGCGTCGGGGTCGCGCAGGTCGGCGTGCAGGTACTTCGTCAGGCCCTCGGGTGCGCCGACGAGCAGTGCGCGGGCGTGGGCGAGCACCATCGGATCGTTGTCGACGTAGACGATGCGGCTCTCCGGTCGGACCCGCTGCGCGACCTGGTGGGTGTTGTCCGCGGTGGGTAGGCCCGTGCCGAGGTCGAGGAACTGCCGGATGCCGGCCTCACCGGCGAGGAAGCGTACGGCGCGGGTCAGGAACGCCCGCGACTGCCGGGCGGTCTCGACCATCGCCGGGAAGATGGCGCGGACTTGCTCGCCGGCCATCCGGTCGGCTTCGAAGTTGTCTTTGCCGCCCAGCCAGTAGTTCCAGATGCGTGCGGAGTGCGGCACGCTGGTGTCGATCGACGAGATCTGATCGCTGACGGCGGGCGGGGCGGTGTCTGCCACGAGGTAGCCTCCCGGCGGGATCGGGACCGTTCACAACGGACAGACCATGTTCCCACAACGTGAGCGTTCGGCGTGGTCCCCGAGCCGCGCCCAGCTGCGGCCCGGACATCACAAAGCGAATCGTCGCGCGCCGGGCAAGCGAGAACCACCGAGCGGACGCATGTCGGACTCGGCTGATACCACGATCTGGTGATCACGATCCGGCATGGAAACCTGCTCGATGCAGACGCCGAAGCCCTCGTCAACGCCGTCAACACCGTCGGTGTGATGGGCAAGGGCATCGCGCTGGCGTTCAAGCGGGCGTATCCCGCGAACTACGCTGCCTACCGCGCCGCGTGCGCCGTCGGCGCCGTCCGCCTCGGGCAGATGTTCGTGTACGACTCGGGTGTTCCCGGCCGGCACCGATACGTCATCAACTTCCCGACGAAGCGCCACTGGCGCTCACGGTCGCAGCGCCTGCGCGACGCTGTGCTCCCGTTGCGGCGGGGAGGGCACGACGAGGTCGTCGTGCCCTCCCCTGACTAACTCAGTCGTTTCGGGCGGTCTCCGGCCCGGTGAGGCGACGTAGCAGCGGCAGCGTCGACGCGACGATGCCCAGCGACACCGCCAGCCCGCCGGCCACCATCAGGTAGAACGACGGCTTCGGCGCGAGCAGCGTGTAGTTCAGCTGGGCCCGCAGGAACAGGTGCGCGGCCAGGAACCCCATCCCGATGGCCAGCACCGCGACGGTCAGCAGTGGCACGACGGTCTCCAGCGCCACCACCCGCCGCAGGGTGCGCAGCCGTACGCCGGTGAGGCGCAGCATGCTGAACGGGCGCTTCCGGTCGCTCAGCCCACCGGCGACGCTCACCGCCAGGCTGCACCCGGCGACCGGCAGGCTGGCCAGCATGACCACGTTGGCGAGTTGCTGGAACTGCACCATGAGCCGGGCGGAGTTCGACTCCCGTTCGGCGATGCTGGCCGGGAATCCATTCGCCGGGAACGCGTTGATGAGCATGGTCCGGGCCTGCTCGAATGCGGCGCGGCTGGTGGTGTTGACGACCACCGAGCGGATCGGTTGCCGGTCGACCTGCGCGGGGTCCAGGTCGGCGGCGGGCCAGACGTAGCTGTCGTTGGTCAGGTCCCACGCGCGCTCGCCGATGAGGTCGTCGGCCACGGCCACGACCCGCGCACCGGCGGGACAGGCGCCGAACACCGCCAGGCGGTCCAGCTCGGCGCAGGTGATGACGCTCGGCCACCACGATCGATAGGGATCGAATCCCGCCGGTGTTCCACGCATCTGGATCGGGGGTGGTTCGTCGACGGGGTTGGCGTGGACCAGGGTCACGCTGCGTACCCCCGGGATCGTTCCGAGACCGGCCGGTATCTGGTCCGCGGTCGGCGCGGGTCCGTCCTCGCGCGGGAACCACATGGTCAGGGACGTGGCGGCCACCGAGTCGGTGCGCGGCTCGCCCCGGTTGGCCACGTAGGTGGTGATGATGCCGGTGGCGACGCTGGTCACGAAGAGCGCCACGATCAGCCCGCTCACGGACCGGAAGCCGGCCCGCGGGTTGTCGGCGAGACGCCGCCCGGCGATGAGCGTCGCCGGCCGGCTCGCCCGCCCGGCCAGCAGGCGCGCGCCGACCATGGTCAGCCACGGCCCGGCCAGCACCAGCCCGGTCAGGATCAGCAGGAACCCCGAGAGGTACGCGGTGAGCTGCCCATTGGTCGTGGGCGGCCGCCGGCCGACGAAGTACGCCAGCTCGACGAGCCCGGCGACCAGCGGGATCAGCCGCCAGGCGCGCGGCGGTTTCGGGGTGACCCGGCGCGCGACGCCCAGCGGGGAGATCTGCACCCGGCGCAGCGCCAACCAGGAGGCCACCACGGCGCCGAGTGGGATGCCGAGCGCCACCGCCAGGACGTCGGTGAGGGTGAGTGAGAGGTCGGCGGCGAAGAAGCGCTCGCCGGTGAACGGGATCGCCGCCAGCGCCGGGCGGACCGCGAGGAACAGGCCGAACCCCACGGCCGTGCCCACCGCGGCCGCGAGCACGGACTCCACGGCGGAGATGACCGAGATCTGCCGTGGCGTGGCGCCGACCAGGCGCATCGCGGCGAATCGCTGCTCCCGGCGGGTCGCGGCCAGCCGGGTGGCGGTGCCGATGAAGATGAGCACCGGGAACAGCAGCGCGGCCGCGACGATGGAGAGCACGAGCGCCATGCCGTCGCGGTTGATGCCGACGTAGCAGCCTCTGGGGCAGCCGTCCGGCGAGGTGGTCATGATCTGGGTGACCTTGCGCGCGCCGAGCGGCTCCAGTTCGCCCGGGGTGCGGCCGATGACGATCAGCAGGGAGTCGGGCGACGGCAGGGCTGCCCGGCCGATGGTGCCGACCTGATGGCCGGGGAACCGGTCGGCGAGCTGCGCCGCCGGGGTGGTCCGCAGCAGTTCGCCGAGGGCGGGCGAGACGTAGTACTCGCCGGGGCGGGGCAGACGCGGGATGCCCGGCGGGACGGGCGCGTCCGGGCCGGTCGCGGCGACCTCGACCCGGCCGATCGAGTCGCCGTCGTGGTAGTCCTCCCGGATGAGCCACCACATCGGCTCGGCGGCGGGGTCGGCGGAGGCCGGGGCGACGGCGGTGTTGAGCCAGGCGTACCGCTGGTTCTGGGCGTCGACGGCGTTCATGCCGGCGAGCGTGGCCAGGAGCATGCCGACGCCGAGCGCCACGGCTACACCGATGACGACGAGCCGGGCGGCGGCCTCCCGCCCGCCGGCCAGGGAGAGCCTGACCGCGAACCGGATCACGCCGACACCAACGCATTCACCTTGCCGTCACGCACGATGACCTGCCGGTCGGCGTACGCGGCGACGCGGGCGTCGTGGGTGACCAGGACGACGGTCGTGCCCTGCTCGCGGGCGGAGGAGACGAGGAGGTCCATGACCTGCTCGCCGGTCAGCGAGTCGAGCGCACCGGTCGGCTCGTCGGCGAAGAGCGCGCCGGGCCGTGCCACGAGACCGCGGGCCAGCGCGACGCGCTGCGCCTGCCCGCCGGAGAGCTCGCCGGAGCGGCGCCGCTCGAGCCCGGCCAGGTCGAGCCGCTCGAACCAGGGCCGCGCCTCCTTCAGCGCGGCGGCCCGCTTAACCCCGTTGAGCAGCAGCGGCAGCGCGACGTTCTCCTCGGCGGTCAGCTCCGGCACGAGCTGCCCGGACTGGAACACGAAACCGAACCGGTCCCGGCGCAGGACGCTGCGCCGGTGCTCGCTGAGGGTGTCGATCCGGTGGCCGTCGAAGTGGATCTCACCGGCGTCCGGCACCAGGATCCCGGCCAGGCAGTGCAGCAGCGTGGACTTGCCGGAGCCGCTCGGGCCCATGACGGCGACGATCTCGCCCGGCTCCACCGCGACGCTGGCGCCGCGCAGCGCCGGGGTCTCACCGAAGGACAGCTTCACGTCGCGTGCCTCGACGGCCGTCATCCCCGCACCTCCTTCGCGAGGGCGTCCAGCCGCGCGGCCGTGGTGTCGATCCAGTGCAGGTCGGCCTCCAGGTGGAACAGGCCGTGGTCGGCCAGCATGGTGTCGACCAGGTTGCCGGCGCGCTTGATCTCGGTGAGTTCCTTCATCCGGCGCAGGTGCGTGGCGCGCTGGATGTCGAGGTACTCCTCCGCGGGACGGCCGAGCATGAGCGCCAGCACGACCTTGGTGAACAGCACGGTCTGCAGGTTGGGCTCGGCCTCGACCGGTTCGGTCAGCCACGACTCGACCTCGGTCGCGCCGCGCTCGGTGATGACGTAGCGCTTGCGTTCGGGACCCACGCCCGGCTCGACCTCGCCGACCACGATCTTCCCGTCGCGGACGAGGCGGCTGAGGGTCGCGTAGACCTGGCCGAACGGCAGCGGTTTGCCGCGGCTGAAGAAGGTGTCGTAGTCACGTTTCAGGTCGTAGCCGTGGCTGGGCTCGCGTTCGAGCAGGCCGAGGAGAGTCATGGGAACGCTCATGCCGAACACCATACGCTGAGCGTATACCTCGCGTATATACCTCGCGCGTACATGCAGAAAGACTTGGGGGCGCGGACCGTTCCGTCCGCGCCCCCGACAAGTACCGGCTCAGCGTCAGGCGGCCGGGCCCTCGTTGACGCGGCGTACGTCGACCTCGACGTCGACCCCGTCGGCGATGAAGAGGTCGACGAACCGCTTCGCCCACTCCATCGCCTCGTCCTTGGAGCGCACCTCCAGCAGCGCGAACCCGGCGATGAGCTCCTTGGTCTCGGTGAACGGGCCGTCGATGACGGTGGTCTTGCCCTTCTCGACGGTGATGCGGCCCGACTCCTTGCTGCTCTTCAGCAACCCCTCGCCCGCGAGCAGCACGCCGGCCTGCGCCGCCTCGCCGACGAAGGCACCCATCCGCTGGACGAACTCCGGGCTCGGGTCGAAGGTGCCGGGCTGGTCCTCGTCGAGCTTGTGCATGAGCATGTAACGCATCTGAAGGACTTCCTCTCAAACGGCGAGTCTTGGTGGCTCTCACTGACGCGTCGATCGTGTCGGCCGCGATCCGACATGAAGGCCCACGGGTTTACTGTGACGGCGGTCACACCCCAGCCGGAGGGGTGGACGCGGGCGGATCAGCGCAGGCAGCAGCCCGTCCGAGCAGCAGTTCCCGCTCGCGCGCGTTGCCGGTGAGAGCCGCCGCCCGCTCGAACTCGCGCCGCGCCTCGTCGTGGCGACCGAGCTTCGCGAGCAGATCGCCGAGCACGCTGGGCAGCAGGTGGTACCGCGCGAGCGCCGGCTCGTCGGACAGCGCCCGGGCCGCCTCCAGGCCGGCGGCGGGTCCGCGGGCCTGGGCGACCGCGACGGCCCGGTTCAGTTCCACGACGGGCGAGGGTACGAGCCGGGCCAACTCCGCGTAGAGCGCGGCGATCCGCTCCCAGTCCGTCTCCTCGGGCGCGTGCGCCCGCGCGTGGCAGGCGGCGATCTCGGCCTGGAGGGTGTACGGGCCGGGGTGCTCGGTCGCCGCCCGGTCGAGGGCGGCGAGCCCGCGGCGGATGAGCAGCCGGTCCCAGCGGGTCCGGTCCTGGTCGTTGAGGAGGATGGGTTCGCCGTCGGGGCCGGTACGGGCGCGCAACCGCGACGCCTGGATCTCCAGCAGCGCGGCGAGGCCGTGCACCTCGGGTTCGCCGGGCATGAGGCCCTGCAGTTGCCGGGCCAGCCGCAGCGCCTCCTGGCACAGGGCGGGGCGCATCCAGTCGTCGCCGGCAGTGGCCGCGTAACCCTCGTTGAAGATCAGGTAGACGACCTCCAGGACCGAGCCGAGGCGTTCGGCGCGCTCGGCCGGGCCGGGGACCTCGAACGGCACCCCGGCATCGGCGAGGGCCTGCTTGGCCCGGGTGATCCGCTGCCCGACGGTGGACTCGGTGGTGAGGAAGGCGCGGGCGATCTCGCCGGTGCTGAGGCCGCCGACCAGGCGCAGGGTCAGGGCGGCCCGCGCGATCGGCGACAGCACCGGGTGACAGGCCACGAAGATCAGCCGGAGCAGGTCGTCCTCGATCCGGTCCTCGACGGCGGCGTCGAAGTCGACGGTGATCTGCTCGTCGAGGTCACGGCCGATCGCCTCCACCACGCGCTCACCGGTCTGCCGGCGGCGTACCAGGTCGACCGCCCGCCGTTTACCCACGGTCGTCAGCCACGCGCCGGGGTTGGCCGGCACCCCGTCGCGCGGCCACTGTTCCAGGGCGGCGACCAGCGCATCCTGCGCCACTTCCTCGGCCTGTCCGACGTCGCGGACGATCCCGGCGATGGCGGCGACGATCCGCCCGGCCTCCATGCGCCACACCGTGTCGATGGTGCGCCGTACCTCTGACTCCTCCACGGGCTACATGACAGCATGCCGCCGGCCGTTGCCACCCGGCGGAGGCCGGTGACCTGGACGTACGCCGTGGAGGCCCTGGTTTCCGGTTCTCCCGGCGCGATCCGGCGTGCCGACTGCACCTCGCCGGCTGTTGTCACAGGCAGGCCCTAACGTGGGGCCGACAACCGGCCGAAGGAGCGCAGATGCTCGATCAGCCGTGCCACCCCACCTACTTCGGCGCCTTCGTCCGGGACCCGGACGGAAACGATGTCGAAGCCGTCTGCCACGAGCCGGAGTGACCATGGAGCAGCGAATCAGTCTCGTCACCCTCGGCGTCGCCGACCTGCCGCGGGCCCGGGCCTTCTACGAACGGCTGGGCTGGCGTGGCCAGGAGGTCGAGCAGACGGTCTTCTTCCAGGCCGGCGGCTCGGCGCTGGTGCTCTGGGACCGCGCCAAGCTGGCCGCCGACGCGGGCGTCGACGACCCCGGTGGCGGCGGGTTCGGCGGGATGACCCTGGCCCAGAACGTCCGGTCGCGTGCCGAGGTCGACGAGGTGATGGCCGCCGCGGCCGCAGCCGGAGCGGGAGTGACACGGCCGGCCCGGGAGACGTTCTACGGCGGGTACGCGGGCTGCTTCGCCGACCCGGACGGGCACGTCTGGGAGATCGCCTGGAACCCGGGATTTCCGCTCGCGCCGGACGGCACCCTCACCGTCCCCGACTTCGGTGCCACGGGGTGAGGACGGCGTCGGCTGCCCCTGACTGCCCCTGACTTCGGCACCGGCGGTGCGCCGGAGCCAGGGACGGCGAGTTTGTCGCGTCAGTTGTCGCGCGGGCAGAGCAGCGGATCGAGCAGCGGCAGCCGGAGCGGGTCGAGGCAGATGGTGAGCAGCCGGTTGTCCTCGTCGGCCGGTGCGCCGCTCGGCTCGGGCGCGGACGTCGCCGGCGGGGGCGGGCTGCTGCTCGGCGGCTTGCTGGGGGCCGGAGCCGGGCTCGAGGGTGCTGCCGTGCTGGGCGGGGCGGTGGGCGTCGCGGCGGGGGCGGGCGGCGCCGTGTCCGGGCGCGAGCCTCCACCGGCGCCCCCGGCCGCCGGACGGTCGGTCGAGCCGGAGCCCGTCGATCGTGCCGGTCCGGTCGGGTCGCCGCCCTCCGGCCCGCCACCGGAGGTGCCTCCGGGCGCCGGGCTCGTGGGTGCGACCGCTCCACCACCTGGTGAGCCGGGCACCGGGGCGAGGGTCGGGATGAGCGCGCCGATCCCCAGCGGCGGGTCGACGTCGCTCCTGACACCCGCCTCGGCCCGGTACTGCGGGGCGTTCTCCCCCGACCCGTAAGCGCCGGCGGTCAACGTCGCGAACGCGGCGGCCGCGACGGCGGCGACGGCGCGACGACCGGGTCGCCGCGCGGTCAGCGGCGCCTGCCACGGCTCGACCGGCACCGGCGGCATCGGCCGGTTGCGATGGTGGGTGGCCAGCAGAGCGTCGAGTTCCGCGATGACGGCGGCGCGCTCGTTCCGGGCGGAGGCGAGGGCCAGGGCGAGGTAGAAGCGGGTGTTCGCGACGACGACCGCCGGCACCCGCAGGCCGGCGAGCCGACCGGGCCGCCTCGGGTGCAGGAGGGTGAGCGGCACGTCCGGGTGGTGGGCTGGTGCGTCGAGGTCCTCGTACCACCATTCGCGACGGACGTCGCGGCCGGCGAACGCCACGCGGTGGCTGGTGACGATGGCGACGCCGGTGTCCGCGACCCGTAGGCCCTTCGGCAGCGTACGGCCCGACGGGTCGTGCGGTCCGACGCTGAGCGCGGGCTGCGGCAGGCCGGGTACGTGTCGGGCCGCCACCTCGATCAGCTCCGCGGTGGGGATGATCCGGAAGACGAGTTCGTAGGGGTCGAGTTCCACGGGCAGTCCGGTGCGGGGTTCGGTGCAGCCGAGGAAGGCGGCCGCCTCTATCCGCTGCCGGGTCAACTCGTCGGCGCGGTGGCGCCACATCTCGAGTTCGGCGTGGTGGGCACGACGGCGTCGGTCGTTCTCGCGGTCCGCCCAGGCGACCCGCCAGGTCGGCAGCACGGTCGCCGGTACGAGGGTGCCGGGTGATGTGGTGGTCACGCGCGGTACAACCGCCCCCGCAGGCGACAGGAAACGCGCCAGGGATCGATGCTCCCCTTTATTCCGGTAAGAGAGATTTGGCCTTCACGCTGCAATGTGTCAGGAGATGACCCGTTGTGGGTACGCAGCAACCTCCCGCGCCCACTGCTCGGCCGCCACGGCGAGAGCGTCGGCCGAGACGGTCAGCGCGAGCGGGTACACCGCGGTCAGCGGGCGACGCATCCACGGTGGCAGCGACTCGTAGGAGAACTCGACGGTCAGCTCCATTCGCCGGCGCCGGATGACGCGGGTACGGAACGCGAGGTTCGGTTCGGCGAACCGCAGCAGCGCGGGCAGCGCGGTGGGTGAGGCGCCCAGGTCGGCCTGCAGCCGCAGCCAGTCGGCGAGGATTCCCGCCTCGGGCACTGTCAGGCACGGATCACAGTGGGACCAGGCCTGGCCGTCCGCGGTGCGGGCATCCACCTCGATGAGGAGCCAGTCGTCCCAGTCCTCCGCCTGCTCGACATCGACCGGCGGCTCGACGCCCGGCTGGTAGCCGACCGGCCGGATCCTCAGCCGCGCACCATCGTCGGAGCGTATCTCCATAACCCCATCATCCCGAACAGAAGCCACAGTATGCACTAAAACGGACACATGATCGGCTGGGGTCAGCTCGCAGCGCCGCTCCTGCTCCTTCTCCCGCTCTATGGGATCTGCCGCCTGGCCGACCTGCCGGTCGGCGCGGCGCTCATCTTCGCCAGCCTGCTGCCGCTGCGCGCACACGCCGACCCGCACAACATGCCCGAACGCGACTGGAAGGCGTCGAAGGTGGCGCCCTCTCGCGTGCGACCTCTCTGGCGGGCCGCTGCTCGAACGAACTGCGGCGACTACGACCGAGAGCCTGATACCGCTGAGGCATATTTATGACTCAGCGGTATCAAGCCTGAATTCCGCCTACTGTCCGGGCCGTCCCGCACGGCCTGCCACGTTCGCGTACTGTGCGGGCCGACCTGCACGGCCTGTCGTGGCCACCCACCGGCCCGAAGAGCCTGGTCAGGTCCAGACCGTTCGGCGCACGCCGCGATGTTCGGCGCACGCGTTCCGGTAGCCGCCGGTCAGGCTCACCACACCGTCGCGGCACTGCACCAGGTAGCCCCGGCCGGCCCAGAACTCCTGGGCGCAGTCGAAGTGGTCGCAGATCTCGGCGGCGGGCTTGCGGATTCGGTTGCCGCCGCAGAAGTCGTACCCCATCGGGTTCTGCGGGGCGCCGCAGAGCCGCTCCCGCCGAGGTGTCGGTGACGGGCTTGTGCGCTTGGGCCGGGGCGTCGCCGAGGCCGGCACCGAGGCCGCCGTCTCGACCTTGACCGGCGCGGGTACCGCCGCACGGACCGGCGGCGCGACGTTCGGAGTGGCGACGGGGGTGGCGGCGATCGCCACCTCCGCCCCCGGGTCGGACGGCCCCGTCTCGATGAGCGCGGCGGGCACCAGCACGGCCAGCGCGGCGGCGACCGCGACCGTACGCCGGCCACCGGGCACCAGGCCGGAGAGCCGAGCCTGCGCCGGCGTGGCGACGGCCGGCCGTATCGGCTTGAGCTCCGCGTGCTCGGCGATCAGGTCGTCGAGCTGCGTGATCACCGCGTCGCGCTGCTCGATCGCGTCGGCGAACGCCAGCGTCAGCTTGAAGCGGAAGTCGGCTGCCGCCTCGACGGGCAGCAGTACGCCGGAGGTACGCCGGCGGTCGAGCGTCTGGATCAGCGTGACCGGTGCCGCCGGGTCGTGCGCGAGGCCGGTCATCTTCCCGTACGCCCAGTCGCGCCGACCGCGCCCGCCGAGCAGCACCAGGCGGCGACTGGTGATGACGGCCATCCCCGCGTCGGTGACCCGCACCCCGTCCGGGCGGCGGGGCCGAAGCGGCGCCACCTCGGCGCGCACGGCCAGGTCCGGCGCGGGCAGCACGCCGGTGTGCCGCACCTCGGCCAGCTGCACGGCGGGCCACACCCAGAGGACCACCTCGTCGGGTGAGAGTTCGAGCGGCAGCCCACCACCGGCGGCTGCGCTGCCCTGGAAGTCGGCGGCGAGCCCGCGCAGCCGGCGCAGTTCGTCGTCCCGCCGCCGCCAGTCGGCCTCGGCCCTGCGGTACGTCCGGTGCCGGCGCTCGTTCTGCCGGTGCGCCCAGCGGTACCGCCAAGTGGAACCCGTCGAATCAGTCCTTGCCATGCCGACTCCTTCGCCGTGCAGGCCACCAACCGGGGTGTCACAGGTGTCAACTCCGGCGGCGTTCGACCCGCATCCGCCAGCGTGGACGAAATGCCCGATCGGCGGAGCAACATGGACGATAGGGCGGTTTTGTCGCAGCAGCTCGTCCGGTTCGGGCGTGTCGCGCGACACCGGCCCCGGACGCGCCGCGCCCGCCGGCCCGAGACGGGTCCGGCGGGCGCGTCGGTCGGCGGGTCAGTGGCCGCGGCCCTCCCCCACCCGGTACGTGCGCAGGTTCGGATCGGCCTTGATCTGCGCCTCGGTGAACTTGATGGTGTCCCAGCCCTTCTGCGAGTAGAGCTCGGTCTGGTCCGCGTACCAGGGCGAGTTCGGGTTGGTCGACTGCGAGTAGGTGAGGATCTGCCGCCCCGACGGGCCGTTCGGACCCAGCTCGACGGCCATCACGAACGAGGAGCCGTGCACCACCTTCGGATAGCCGACACCCGGCACCCGGTTGTTGACGATCATGTTGAAGATGCCGGCCTCGGCGCGTCCGCCGTGGATCGGGATACGCCGGTCACCGCGCGGTTCGGTCTGGACATCGCCCAGCCGCGCGTCGAGCGCGATGCCGTCGAGGCGGCGCACGGCGTCGGCGAGCGCCCTGAGCACCCGCGGGTCGGTGGTGGCCAGCCGCCTCGGCGTGCGTACCGGATCGCCTACCGAGAAGGCGTCGGCGAACCGCAGACCGCCCGCGAGGACGAACTCGGTGAACAGGTGCGCGCCCCGGCTGTCCAGGTCGGCGTGCAGATCCCACCGCCCGAGCGTGGTGCAGGCGCCGCGCAGGTCCACGGTCGTGCCGTCAGAGGCGGTGGCGGCGGGCTGGGCGGTACAGAGCGCCACCAGGTCGTCGCGGACCAGTTCACCGCCGTACACCCTGTTGCCGAAGACCGTCTGCCACAGCCGCTCGGCGGTGAACCCGCGGCCGGGCAGCCCGTCGGTGCCTTCCAGCCGCTGCTGCACCTGGTCCAGCCCGAGCCGGGTACGCAGGCTGCGCGGAGTGCCCTCGTCACCGATGATCCGCGGGTAGCCCTCGAGCGGCGCCTTCGGGTTCGCCAACCAGTAGCTGTCGTTGGAGTTGGTCACGTAGTCGCTGCGGATGCGGACCGGAAGGCGCGCCGGGCCGAGGATGCCGGGCACTGCGGCGTCCCGGTCGGAGCCGAGCGCGCACGCCGACCGCGAGCCGTCGAGCACGGCCTGGCCGCTGCTGGCGTACATCGGTTGGAACTCGGCCGGGATACAGGCGGCGGCCAGCGCGTCGGTGACCCGGGGGATCACCGAGTGGTCGGCGTAGAGCGCCTCACCACGCGCGTCGGCGGCGATCACGTTCACCCACGGCAGGAACTGGTAGCGGTCGAGCACCCGCTTCAGGTCCCGCACGTCCGAGGCCCGGCCCATCTGGAGCCAGCCGTCGAAGGCACGGTTGTTGGTGGCGTTGACGTCGGTGATGGCGTACGCGGTGCTCGTCGTCCAGTCGAAGGTGCCGGGCACCACCACGACCGGCCCGTAGTGGGTGTCGTGGAAGGTCCGGCTGACCGGGACGAGCCGGCCGTCGGGCCCGGGCACCTGGGCGGTGACCGTGCGGGTGGTCATCTTCCGCGGCTTGCCGTCGAGGTAGTAGGAGGTGGGGTCACCGGGGACGAGCGCGAGCCGGTGCCAGACGAAACGGCGGGCCGTCGAGACGGTGTGGCTCCAGGCGAGCGACCGGTTGTGTCCGATCTCGATGATCGGGTCGCCGATCAGCCCCGCGCCCTCCACGTCGTACCGGCCGGGCACCTTCAGGTGCATCCGGTAGAAGCGGTCCGGACCGTCCCACGGGAAGTGCGGGTTGGCGAGAACCATTCCGCCCTGGTTGGCGGTGGCCGCCTCACCCAGCCCGTACGCGTTGCTGCCGATACCGGCGGTCGTGCCGTCGGCGGCGGCGAGCACCGCCGCCGCGCCCGGGGCGTCCTGCACGCCCGCCGGCCCGGTGGCGCCCGGCGGAGCCGCCGCGACGATCCCGTCCAGCATCGCCGCCGAACCGGCCCGGACCATGCTGGCCCAGCTGGTACGCCAGACGTCCAACTCGGTGAGGGGGCGTACCCACGCCCGACCCCGGCACGCCGGATCCGTCAGCTTCCCCACCCCGACCTTGCGCAGGTAGGAGTTGTAGCCGGCGGCGAAGCCACGAACCAGGTCGCGGATCTCGTCGGTGGGCGCGTGCACCCCGTCGCGGCGGCCGTCGAGCATCCGCTCGACCGTCCGGTCCGCCATCGCCTTGCGGTAGAACAGGTCGCTGCGCACGTTGGCGTCGGTGGAGCCGCTCGCCCCGAACCACCGGGACCGCTCCCCGTTGACCGTCACCGCCGTCTCGGCGATGACACAGAGGTTGTCCTCGGCCTGCACGTAGCCGACGCCGAAACCGAGGCTGGCGAAGTTCGCCGCGGTGATGTGCGGCACGCCGTACGACGCGCGGCGGATCTCGGCCGAGTAGCCGCGATCCCGCTGGTGCGCACCGGCCGGCGCGGCGCCGAGCCCGGTGACGATCAGCCCCAGGGCGGCCACCGCCGCGCCGAGGCGTACTGAGGATTTCATCGTTCTCCTCCCCCGTGGCGGACCCCCGCACCTCACTGTCCGAGGGACATTCACGATGATCGCTCATTCTGGTCGCCGGCGGGGCCCTCGTACAGCCCCACGGCGTCGAACGCTCGGCCCACCACCGGCCGACGCCGGCGCGACCAGCGGTGATCGCCCTCCGTGACGGCCTGCGCCTCGGTAACGTCAGCCGCAGCCGGCGCAGGAGGGAGTTGACGTCGATGGCCGGGTCGGGCGGCGCCCCGCCGGTGGTGCTCGGCGTGGACATCGGCACCACCAGCACCAAGGCCGTCGCCTACGACACGACCGGGCGGCAGCTCGCCGGCAACTCGGCCGGCTACCCGTTGAGTGAACCGCAGCCCGGGTACGCCGAGCAGGATCCGCAGCGCATCCTGGACGCGGTCGTCACGTCGGTCCGCGCCACGGTGGCCGAGCTGGACCGCCCGCCGACCTGCCTGTCGTTCGGCACCGCGATGCACAGCCTGATCGGGCTGGACGGTGACGGCGCCCTGCTCACCCCGTCGATCACCTGGGCCGACTCGCGCGCCAGCCGGCAGGCCGAGCGGCTGCGCGCCGTACCGTCCGGGCTCGCCCTGCACCGGCGAACCGGCACACCGATCCATCCGATGGCCCCGCTGCCGAAGCTGCTCTGGTTCGCCGAGCAGCAGCCGGCGCTCTTCCAACGGGTCGCCCACTGGGTGGGGATCAAGGACTGGGTGCTGCTGCGGCTCTGCGGGATGCTGGTCACCGACCATTCGGTCGCCTCCGGCACCGGCCTGATGGACATCCACCGGCTGGACTGGGACACCGAGGCGCTCGCCATCGCCGGGATAACCGCGCAGAAGCTGCCCCAACTGGTCTCCACCACCGCCGTGCTGCCCCGGCTCACGGCCGAGGCGGCGGCCGCCACCGGCCTGCCCGAGCGCACCCCGGTCGTGGTCGGCGCCGGCGACGGGCCGCTGGCCAACCTGGGGCTCGGCGCGGTGCACCCCGGCATGGTGGCCTGCTCGATCGGCACCAGCGGCGCGATGCGGGTCATGGTGGAACACCCGGGCGTCGACCCGCTCGGCGGGGTGTTCTGCTACGCGCTCACCGAGAACCGCTGGACGGTCGGCGGCGCGATCAACAACGGTGGCATCGTGCTGAGCTGGGCCGGCGACGCGCTAGCCCCGGAACTGGGCGCGCACGCCGAGGACGAACTGGTGGCCCTGGCCGCCCGCGCGCCCGTCGGCTCCGGCGGGCTCATCATGCTGCCGTACCTGCTCAGCGAGCGCGCGCCGCACTGGAGCGCCCTGCCCCGCGGCGCGTACGTGGGCCTGACCCACGGGCACCGCCGGGAGCATCTCGTCCGGTCCGCCATGGAGGGCGTCTGCCAGCAGCTCGCGCTGGTGCTGGCCTCGGTGCGTTCCGCCGGCAACGAGGTGCGCGAGGTCCGGGCCAGCGGCGGGTTCGCCCGCAGCGGACTGTGGCGGCAGATCCTCGCCGACGCGCTCGGCGTCTCGGTGAGCTTCCCGGCGGGGCACGAGGGATCGAGCTTCGGCGCGGCGCTGCTCGGCATGCAGGCGCTCGGGCTGATCCCCTCCATCGACGTGGCGGCCGACCTGGTCCGGATCGACGAGATCGTCCGACCCGACCCGGCCGCCGCCGCCACGTACGCGACGCTGTTGCCACTCTTCGCCGAGCTGTACGACGCGCTGGTGCCGACGTTCACCTCGCTGCGCCGGCTGGCGCCCAGTCTGCCCCCGGAACCCATCCCCACCCCACCGCCGATGTGACAGGCAGTCCTTCGACCGGCCGGCCGGTTCGCCGCTCGGACGGGTGACCCGAGCCGCGTCGACGCCATCCGCCGCACGCGCTTCATATCGTACGAACGTGAAGAAAGCCGACAAGAAGGTCTCATCTTCCCGACGACGCGCCTGGCACGTACGCCTCACGGAGCTGGCCGCCACGGGCGTCGCCCTCGCTCTGCTGCCCACCGGTCCGGCCGTGGCCGACGGCGGCGGACCGGCCCCGACGCCGGAAACCCCGGACCGGCGGCCGCCAGCCAGCACCCTCGCCTGGCTGGCCTTCCCCGGCGGAGCCTTCTCTGTCGACAGCGAGACCCGCACCGTGCGCTACCGGGCCTGCGACGGCGACACCGGCCGGATCGCCGACCCGGACATGCGGGTACGCGGCCGGGTGGCCAGCGGCGAGGTCACGGTGGACGGAACCACCTACGCGTATGACGTGCCGCTGGTGGGCCGCAGCCGGGGCATCGTCGAGGTGACCCGTCCCGGGGCCGGGCCGGACGGGCTGGTCGGTGAGGTGGTCACCGAGCCGCAGCCGCCCAGCGATCCGGTGGCCGGTCGCCGGCTGCTTCCGCTCACCGGGCAGCTCCAGCAGGTCGTCGACGCCTCCACCGCCAACCCGGCAGGGGTCACGGTGCGGGACCTCTCCGGCCGGTACGGCGACCAGCAGATCGCGGTCAACGGCACGTTCCGCCCGAAGGCCGCCAGCGTGATCAAACTGTGGATTCTGGTGGAGCTGCTGCGCCGGGTCGACTGCGGCCAGGTCTCCCTCGACGACGGAGTGCTGGTCACCCCGGCCCAGGTCGTCGACGGCACTGGTGAACTGCAGCACGAGACGTTCCCGCAGGTGGTGACCTTGCACCGGCTCGCCGAATACATGATCAAGTACAGCGACAACACGGCCGCGAACGTGCTGATCGACTACTTCGGCGGCTTCGCGCCGGTCAACGATCTGATCGACTCGATGAACCAGCGGGAGACGATCCTGGCCCGCAAGATGCTCGACACCGAGGCCGCCATGCGCGGCGAGGAGAACTACACCAGCCCCGACGACGTGGTCGCGCTCCTCGGCGCCGTCTGGGACGCGCAGATCCTCACCCCGGCCTCCCGCGACCTGATGATCGCTTTCATGGCCGAGCAGACCCTCAACACCAAGATCCCAGCCGCGCTGCCACCCGGGGTCCCCGTCGCGCACAAGACCGGCGACCTGCCGGACACCTCGCACGACGTCGGCTACTACCTCCTGCCCAGCTCGCAGGTCGCGGTCGCGTTCCTCACCTCCGGCCCGATGGCCGGCGGCGACGAGACCGTACGGCGATTGGCCCGCACCGTCTACGACTACCTCGTTGAACCGCAGGCCGGCACCTTCGGGCCGTGATCGGGCGTTCCCGGCCCGGCGGACACCCCTTTTCGGGTACGCCGGGCCGGAACGGGTCCGTGCTCAGGCGCGGCTGATCGCGTTGGCGTGGATCGCTTCGGCCAGGTACGCGGTGAGGCCGGGCGCGATGCTCTCGTAGTGCGCGGTGAAGCGCTCGTCGGCCAGGTACATGTCGGCCAGGCCGGTGTGGATCTCGTACGAGCACTCGTAGAACCAGCGGCCGATGATCTGCCGGTGCTCCTCGGCCAGCTCCATCGCCTCGGGGCCGTCCGCCGGCGCGCCGGAGGACATCACCGCCACGATCCGCCGCGCCCAGTCCTCGTTCTCCTGCTTGAACCGCAGCCAGTCGTCCTTGCCGTACCGGGACACCCGCCGGTTCGACTCCGCGTACGCCTCGGTGCCGCCCCACCGCTGCTCCGCCTCCTCGGCGTGCGCCTCCGGCTCGAAGTCCCCGAAGACCTCGAACCGCTCCTCCGGGGTCAGCCGGATGTTCAACTTCCTCGCCTCCAATGCGAACTCGATCGCCGAGACCATCTCCTGCAACCGCTTGATCCGTACCGTCAGGAGCTCGTGTTGACGGCGCAGGTGCGCGGCCGGATCGGCCGCCGGATCGTCGAGGATCCCGGTGATCTGATCCAACGGGAACCCGAGCTCGCGGTAGTGACGGATGAGCTGCAACCGCTCCAGGTCCGTGTCGTCGTAGCGGCGGTAGCCCGTCGAGCTGCGCCCACTCGGCGAGAGCAGCCCGATCTCGTCGTAGTGGTGCAGCGTCCGCACCGTCACGCCGGCGAGCTTCGCCACCTGACCAACCGTGTACGCCATGGTTCCCTCCCTTCCGGAAACCAGGCTGCCGCCTGCCGTTACGTGAGGGTCAAGCCCGATTCTGCCCGGCCCAGCAGCGAATTCAGCTGCACCAGGCCACCGGGGCGGCCGTACCGGTAACCCTGGCCGTGCAGGCAGCCGATCGCGGCGACCGCCGCGTGCTGCCGCTCCGTCTCGACCCCCTCGGCCACCACCGACAGGTCGAACGCGTTGGCGAGTCGGGTCACCATCTCCACCGTGGCGTACGCCCGGTCGTCGTCGAGGTCGAGCCGGGCCACGAACGAGCGGTCGATCTTCAGCTCGGTGGCCGGGATGCGGTGCAGGTAGCTCAGCGACGAGTAGCCCGTGCCGAAGTCGTCGATGGCGATCCGGATGCCCAGTTCACGCAGCTGACGCAGCCGCTCCAGCACCGCCTCGCTGCCGTCGATCAGCGCCGACTCGGTCAGCTCCAGGGTGAGCGTCCGGGGCGCCAGCCCGGCGGCGGCGGTGGCTGCGGTGACCGTGGCGATCAGGTCCGGCCGGCGCAGGTGCGCGGCGGCGATGTTCACCGCGACGGTGGCCTCGGTCGGCCGGTCCCGCCAGGTCGCCGCCGCCCGGCACGCCTCGTGGATCACCCACCGGTCGATCTGCACGATCAGCCCGGTCTCCTCGGCCAGCGGCAGGAACCGCGCCGGGCTGAGCAGTCCGAGCCGGGGGTGCCGCCAGCGGACCAGCGCCTCCGCGCTGCGTACCGCCCCGGTGGCCAGGTCGACGATCGGCTGGAACTCCAGGTGCAACTGGCCCTCGTCGACCGCCCGGCGCAGGTCGGCGATCAGCTCCGCCCGGGACACCGCGGCCTCACGCAGCTCCGGCGTGCACACCCGGTACGCCGACTTCCCCGCCGCCTTGGCCGCGTACATGGCGATGTCGGCGTCGCGCAGCAGATCGGTGTGCGAGGTGTGCTGCGGGCCGTACTCGGCGATGCCGATGCTCGCCGAGGGATGCACCCCCGCGTGCTCCTCACCGTCGGAGGGTTGCAGCGCGTCGAGCAGCCGCTCGGCCAACCGCTCCGGCGGTGCCGACCGCTCGCCGTCGACCAGTACGGCGAACTCGTCCCCGCCGAGCCGGGCGATGATGCCGTCGCCGTCCACGGCGCTGCGCATCCGCGCCGCCAGGCGGGTCAGCAGAGTGTCCCCGGTGGCGTGACCGAACCGGTCGTTGACCTGCTTGAACCCGTCCAGGTCGAGCATCAGCACCGCCACCGGACCCTCGACGCGCAGCGCCCGCCGCAGCTGGCGAATGAACATCAGCCGGTTCGGCAGCCCGGTCAGCTGGTCGGTGTAGGCGAGCGTGCGCAGCCGGGCCACCAGCCACAGGTTCTGTTGAGCGGCCAGGCCCTGCCGTACGGCCAGGGCGGCGAGCAGCCCCAGCATGCCCACGAACACCAGGTGCGGGGTCTGGCCGGTCGGCTTCCGGGCCAGCATCACCGCCCCGATCGCACCACCCACCAGCAGGTACGGCAGGGCCACCTGCCACCACGGCGGCAGCGGAGCATCGGCGGTGTCGTCGGGATCGGTGCAGACCGGCGGAGGCGGATACCAGGTGGCGGCGACGATCAGCAGGTAGCTCACCGGCCAGCACACGTCGAGGAGGTGACCGGCGACGTAGTCGCCTCGCGCGGCGAGCGCGACGTACGCCGTGTCGGCCAACGCCCGCGTCACCAGGCTGCCGGCGATCATGGTCATCGGCCGCCAGACCGGACGTGCCGTGCCGGCCGCCGCCACCAGGACGGTCAGCTGCACCAGGTCGAGCATCGGGAAGAACAGCCCGAGGGTGCGGACCGGATCGGCCAGTGCCGCCGCGTCGACGTCGCGGAACACCACCACCCAGACGATCGGCACCAGAGCGAGCCCGACGATCACCCCGTCCAGCAGGACACGGGCCCGGCCGACCGGGCTGCGCGGGGCGGTGAGCACACAGAGCAGCGCGACGGTGCCGGTGAGGATCCCGGTGAGGTAGACCGCCGCGACGAGCGCGATGTGCGGCAACTCGCCGCCGGTGAGTCGCTGCGCCGCCCAGAGCGCCCGGCCGACCGCGGCGAGCCCCGTGCTGGCGGCCAGCAGCGTCCAGAACCGACGCAGCGAAGCGGGCTGCCGGCGCGCCGCGCCCACGCAGGCCATCACGGCCCAGCCGGACACCAGCAGTGCACCAAGATCGCTGGCCAGGGCCGCTCCCGGCAACGCCGCCGCCAACCAGACCGTCAGGAGCAGTACGCCGCCCACCGCGACCAGCAGCCCGACCCGACGTGGGCGGGCCGAGCCGGACGACACTCGGCCGGTCCGGCGGCGATCGGGCGACCCGCGGTCGGCGGACGCCGGGCGGGCGCAGGCGGGCGCCTGCTCCAGGTCCTGCGGCGGCACGCTCGCTCCGGCTCCCTCCCGTGCGGGCACCCCTACGGCGCGGACCGCCCCGGCCAAACGCGGAAAGCCTAGCCAGCGTTCGGGTTGCCCCGCCAGGGGCCGACCGGCTGGTTCCCGATATACGGAGCGTCACCCTCGCGCGACGGCGGCGGTCGTTGCGACCTTCCGCGCTGTCGCCGGCCCGTCCCGGTCGACCGCGTTGACGCGCTTCCGGACGCGCCCGCACCGCTGCGAGAACCGGCGGCCAGCGATCACGCACCGTGGTGTAGTTCCCTGCCGGTAGAGGCTGGGCCGTCCGGACTGGCGGTAAACGTGGCGGGAGCGTCCGCACGTCCGCCGGGCATCAGGTGTGCCAGCGGGTCAGGCCCACTCCTCCCCGGGATCACCGTCCGAACCGGGCAGCTCACCGCCGGGCAGCTCACCGCCGGGCAGCTCACCGGCGCCAGGAGCACCGGCCACGGAACCCGGCGGGCCGCCGTGGGTCCACGGCGTCTCCTCCGGGGCGGGAAACGCCCCCGACGGCAGGTACGCATCGGACAGAGTGGTGTAGCAGAGGCGCTCCCCCACCTCCGGCACGCTGCCCGGCGGCGCGGTCAGTCCGCGCCCCATTCCGCCGGAGAGCTCCAACACCACCTCGGTCTTGCCGTCCGCGCCCGGGGTCACGAAAACCACCCGGGCCTTCTGCGACGGCCGGGTCGGGCAGTACAACGTTGCCCCGACCGGCACGAGCACGGGCTCGGTGGTGACCAGCTGGATCCGGGGACGAAGCACAGGCCGCTTCCCGCTGTCGTCGACCCGTTTCGGGTCGGCCAGCGTCACGTCACCGACGAACGCCTCACCGGCCAGCCGGTGCTCGGCCATCACCAGCGGATCGTCGTAGGCGCGCTGCACCGCGTACGAGGTGAGGGCCCGCTCCAGCCGGTGCAGCCGTACCGCCGCGGCCACCGCGCCGTCCAGGCGCGGCTGCGGGCCACCGCCGGAATCCACGTGCTCCGCGTGCGCGGTGAACGCGTCCCGGTCACCGGCCCAGCGCCCCTCGACCCGGGCTCCGGGCGTCAGCCCGCGCAGCAACCCGACGCCGCGCCACATCAGCTCCCAGGTGGGCGCGAGCTGGTCACGCAGCAGCGCTTCGAGCTCCGCGTACGCCTCGGCGCGCGCCTGCGGGTCCTCCTCCGCCTCGGCGTACGCCTCGATGGCCGGGGCGAGCCGACGGTTGTCGAAGTCCGGATCGGTGGCCGGGCCGGCCGGCGGATGCGTCGACGGGTCCTCGGCCCGGGCGGCCGCCTCGGCACCGGTGAGCCCGGCCGACGGCTCGATCCAGCCGAGCAGCGCCGGCAGGTGCAGGTCCTCGACCGCGCTCTGCCCGGTGGCCCAGTGCAGGGTCAGCGCGTCGGTCATCGCCAGCAGCGCCGACGAGCCGGGATGTTCGGCCCGCTCGGCGAAGAACGTCAGCCAGCGCCCGAGCAGCGGCACCGACGGATGCACCGGGTACTCCCCGTCCGGGCGGCGGAACCGGGTCGACCGGCCGAGCAGCCGCAGGAAGCTGATCCCGGCCGGGTTGGGCACCAGCAGTTGCGGTGCGTCCACGTACCGGTGGCGGACGTCCCGGCCCCGGTCGACCGCCACCGCCTCGCTCACCCCCCGGTACGCGTCCAGGTAGGGCAGCACGACCGAGGCCAGCTCGGCGGCGAACGCGAAGCGTTGGCTCCGGTTACGGGGCTGGGGCACGATCAGCAGCTTCGCCTCGTCCGGCGCGGCGCCGACCAGGGCGGCCAGCGGAGCGTTCGCCTCGCCGGCCAGCGCGAGCGGAACCAGCACCAGTGGGCGTTCGTGCAGATGGACGTGGCGCACGGTGGCCACCGGCTGGGCCACCCCGGCGGCGACGGCCTGCGCCTTCGCGAGCGCGCGCAGCGTACTCATGCCGAAGCGCCGAGGGCGTCGGCGCGCAACCGGGCGGCGGCGCGCAGCAGGGCGGCGGCCTCCGCCTGCTCCGGCTCGGGCGTGCGTTCGCCGGAGGCGAGCGCCATCACCTCCGCCACGGTGCCGACCCCGCCGAGCGCCTCCCGCACCGGCCGCCCCATCGCCCCGCTCTGGCCACGCGCCTCGTGCCGGCAGAAGTAGGACAACTCGCAGCTGGCCAGGCACTCCGGCGCGTACCGGGCCTCGACGCGGGCCAGCGCGGCGGTCAGCGTCGCCGGGTCGGCGGTCAGGTCGGCGGTGAAGTCCGCGGGCACCGCGGCCAGCAGGTCGTCGAGGCGATCCATCCGGGTCAGCTGACGGCGCAGCACCAGCAGCTGCTTGCGTACGTCGAGCAGGCTCGCCACCGGCTGGTTCGCGAAGTCACGCGGGCAGATCAGCACCACGTCGTGCGACACCAGTTCCGGGTCGTGCCCGGCCGCGGCGAGCAGTTCGCGCAGCGCCAGCACGTACACCGCGGACTGGGTCGCGGCGGCCGACACCTTCGCCGGATCGGCCTGCCCGTCGATCACCGGAAAGGACTTGATCTCCACGACGTGGAACCGGCCGGCCAGCCGGGCGGCGACCAGATCCGGTTCGAGGTGCACACGTCGCCCGGCGACCTCGAGGCTGAGCAGCGGATGGTCGAAGAGCGCGGCCGGTTGGCGCGGGCCGGTGGGCACGGCGGCCGTCAGCAGCTCGCGCGACCGGGTGTGCCGCGCGGGCAGGTCGTCGGCGGCGCCGAGGTCGGTCCAGTCGGCCCGGTCACCGGGCTCGACGCCGAGCCGCTCGGCGACCAGCCGGAGCAGTTCGACACCGCCGTCGGCCTTGAGCTGCGCCTCGAAGGTGTTGCCGCGGGTGATGGCGAACCTGGACTGGCCGAAGCGGGCGGGGAAGCCGATCCGCTCGGCCAGCCCGGTCTTGTCGACCCCGGCGCCGTCCAGCATCGCCCGCCGGGTGCAGCCCGGGTTACCGGTCAGCGCGGCGATCGTCCGGGCGTTGTGTCGCCGCGGCGGGACGCCGCCCCGGATCGCGGCCAGTCGCTGCTCGCTGCTCGTCATGATCCGCCAGGATAGGCCGCGATCGCACCGGAAGGGCGCGCGGACGATCGCGCCGCCCCGGACCGTGCCGTCGCGGCCGTGAAGGCCGCCACTGTTCCGTACGTCACGAATTCAACCAGATGGATGAAAACGGCTTCGATGATCGTTGACGGGTCCGAAAGGCTCGACCTCGTCCCACTGGGACACACGAAGGAGACCTGTCATGAGCAACGCGGCGTTCCCCCAGCGATCCCTACGGATTCCGCGCCGTACGCTACTGCGCGCAGCCGGTGCCATGACCGCGGCCGGCTCCGCGGCCACCCTGCTCGGTGGGCTTCCGGCGGCCGCCGCCACCACGACCGGCACCGCTCCGGTACCGCCGGCGGCGAAGGGACCGGCCATTCCCGCCAAGGGCTATCTCGTGGAAGAGCTCGGCGACGACCTGTACTGGCTGACCGACGGCATGTACCAGATGATGTTCCTGGTCTCGGACGAGGGCGTCATCGCCGTGGACGCACCCCCGACGCTCGGCAACAACATCCTGCGGGCCATCCGCGAGGTCACCCCTCGGCCGGTGACCGACGTCGTCTACAGCCACCACCACGCGGACCACATCGGCGCGGCGGTTCTCTACCCCTCGACCGCCCGCAGGTACGCCCACGTCGACGCAGCCGAGATCCTCAGCCGGGTGAAGGATCCGAACCGGCCGGCCCCCACCCACACCTTCGCCACCAGCCGTGAGGTCAGGCGCGGCAACCAGCGACTCGAGCTGAGCTACCAGGGGCCGAACCACTCACCCGGCAACCTGTTCGTCTACGCGCCCCGGCAGAAGACGCTGATGCTGGTGGACGTGATCTTCCCCGGTTGGGTGCCGTTCGCCTACCTGGCCGTCTCGTCCGACATCCCCGGCTGGGTCACCGCACACGAGCGGGCGCTGGAGTACCCCTTCCAGAAGCTGATCGGTGGCCACCTCACCCGGTTGGGCACCCGCGACGACGTGGTGGTTCAGCAGGAGTACATCGCGGACGTACGGGCGACCACGGAGGCCGCGTACGCCGATGTGGACTTCGGCGCGATCCTCGACTCGGTCGATCAGGAGAACGGCTGGGCGATTTTCAACGCCTACCTGGACGCGGTGGTCACCCGGGCCAGCGAGGACCTCGTACCGCGTTGGGTCGACCGCCTCGGCGGCGCCGACGTCTTCACCAAGTCCAGCGTCTTCACGATGGCCGAGGCGATCCGCCTCGACTACGGCTCGCTCGGCCCCTTCGGCATCCGCCCGTAACGCGACCAGCCGCACGGAGACCGTCGGCGTGGCCACCTCGATGGAGGTGGCCACGCCGGCACCATCTGTCAGCCCGCGGTGACGGTCTCGGGCTCGGCGCTCGGCTCCTCGGTGAGCCACATCGACTGCCAGTCCGCCAGCTCGTTGTAGCGGCGCAGCTCGTACAGGCCGCTCAGCGATCCGGCCCAGGCGGCGTACGGCGGGTTGGACTCGTCGAAGCCGCTCTGCACGAAGGTGAGCTTGGTCTTACCGTCGGACTCGGCCAGCTCCCAGGTGGTGACGCCAGGGGCTCCCCAGTCGACGGAGACCTTGCGTCCCGGGTCCAGGTCGACGACCTTGGCGGCGTAGCCCGCCTCGAAGCCGCCCATCGCGTAGCGGCCGCCGACCCACGGCTCGATGCCGATCGGGTGACCGAACCAGGCGCTGGCCTGCTCGGAGTCGGTCAGCGACGTGAACACCTTGGCCATCGGCGCGTCGATGACGATCTCGCCGCGCATCTCGGTGGAGGTGAAGTCGACCTTCGGCAGCAGCGGCCGGCCCTCCAAGTGCAGGGCGAGGTTGGCGACGGAGAGGCACCAGTACGTCTGCAGCACCCCGCGGATCGCGCCGCTGATCACGTCGGCGAAGTCCCAGTGGCTCTGGCTCAGGCTGAGGATGGTCGAGTCGGCGTTCTCGGCCCGCAGCCGGAACTCGGTGGTGGTCTCCACCCCGTCGAGCGTCCACGCGAAGCGCAGCGTCTCGTCGTCGACGTGCAGCGGGCGCTGGTGGGGCGCGTCGCCCTCGGGCGTGTAGCGGCCCCAGAACTCGTACCGCTGGGGCAGCTCGACCTCGGCGTGCTCGGCCAGCCAGACGCGCAGCTCGGCGGCGTCGGTCAGGGCCCGGCGGACGGCCTCGACCGGGGCGGCGAGACGGACGTGCAGCTCAATCGGTTCACTCACGGTCTTTCCCCTTCGGGTAGCAGGCCACGGCGAGCTTGAATGCGTCTCCCTCGGCGCCGCCGTAGCGGGTGAAAAGGTCCTGCAGAGTGGTCTGCAGGTCGCGCAGGAACTGCTGGCGTTGCTCCGCCGGCACGCGGATCTCGCCCGAGACTCCGATCGAGGGCAGCTCGGGCGCGGCCCGATCGAGGGCGGCGATGTCGGACTGGACCTCCTCCATGAGATCGAGGAGGTAGCCCAGGCTGAGCTCGTCGCGAGCCCGGCGCAGCCCGATGCGACCCACCAGCCGGGGTGAGAGCCAGTAGGACCGGGCGGCGGCCTGGTAGATGCCTTCGGTGATGCCGCGGACCTTGCGCTCGGCGACCAGGTCGACGAGGCCGGCCGCGACCAACTGCTTGACGTGGTAGTAGACGCGCTGCGGCGTCTGCTCCAGCCGGGCGGCCACCTCGGTGCAGGTGCGCGGCTCGGCCAGCTGCCGCAACACCTCCACGCGCTGCGGCTTGAGCAGGGTCTCGGCCTGCTCGATCTGTTCCAGGTACAGGACATCTCTCATGGCAAAATCAGTTTGTACGTACAAAACTTGTTTGTCAATCGGTTCGACGAAAGGCCGCGCGTGTCGCGCGGCCTTTCGCGGGACGTTCGCCTACCTGGACGGCAGCAGGTCGGCCCCGGCCGGCACCTCGACGTTCACCGGCGCGCCGTAACCGGACAGCTCGATGACCACGCCGAGGTGGTACGTGAAGTCGCTGCCGCGGATACGCGTCTCTGCCGTACGGGCATAGGCGACCTTCGCGATCCGGTTGTCCGCGCCGATCGTCACGTCGCCCACGAAGTCGTCGGCGACGATCCCGTCGGATGCGTCCTTCACCGTGACCTCGAAGTGATAGACACCGGCGGCCTTCTCCGTCACCGTGGCGCCGGCCCCGCGCAGCAGCCGGAACAGCTGCTGGGGATCAGCCGAGGCACCCAGGCCGCCACCCATCGCCATGTCGTAGTCGAGGTTGTCCTGCTTCCCCGGGTACTTCCTCCAGAAAATCTTCCCGTTGTCGAGGTCCGTACCGTCACGTGCCCCTGTGTAGCGGACACCGTCGACCAGCCGCTCGTGCTCGTAACCCGCCGCGATGACAGGTCGCAGCTTTCCGTTGTACGGCGATTCCAGGTAACCGGTGGCCGTCGTCGGATCGAACGCCCCCGTGGTGACCCAGCTTGCACTCGCCGGCTCGGGCAGCTCGCCCTCCGGTGGCGCCTCGTCCTTCGAGGTGGTCGTGACCTTTATCCGGTAGCTGATGTTCTCGCTGGCTGCGGCCGCTGCGGCGAGCCGCAGCTGCGGCGAGTCGGCGGTGGCCGCCGGAGGCCGCTCGGCCAGCGGCCCCGGCGGCTTCTCCGCGCTTTCGGGGGCACCGGCGCCGATGGCCGCGACCGCGGCCAATGCCCCCACCACAGCGACGACGCCGGCGGCGTACGCCGTCCGGTGCAGAACGACGCGCCGCCGGTGCCGCCGGGAAGCGTCTCCCAGCACGTCGCGACTGAACACCAGACCGCTGACCTGGTCACGCATGCCGGTGGTCAACTGATCTTCAAGATTGATGGTCATCTGCTGCCTCATCCCTTCACAGCTGCGTCTTCGAGCGCCCACCCGGCCGTCAGCTCACGCAGCCGGGCAAGCCCCCGCGAGGCGGAGGACTTCACCGTCCCGACCGAGCAGCCCAGCACCTCGGCGGCCTCCGCTTCGCTGAGCTGCTCCCAGTAGCGGAGCACCAGCACGGCCCGCTGCCGGGGCGGCAGCTTGACCAGCGCCTGGACGAGCGCGTGCCGGAGGTGCAGGGCGTCCGTGCCGTCCGGCTGGCTCGGCGGTTCGACCTCGGCCAGCACCTCCGGCCGTCGCCTGCGCAGCCGCCACCGGTCGACCGCGAGGTGGTACAGCGTGCGACGCAGGTACCCCTCCCGATCACCGTGCACGCGGTGCCAGTTCCGCATCAGTCGCTCCAGCGCCGCCTGCACGAGGTCCTCACCGGCGACCCGGCTGCCCGTCAGCAGCACCGCCGTCGCGAGCAGCGCTCGCCCGCGTTCGGCGACGAGGACGTCCAGCCCTTCGAAGCGATTCTTTCGCCGCACCGGCTCTCCTTCCGTCCCCAGCAAGGACGACGGCGGGCGCCCGAAGGTTGACTGGGGCACCGGGCCCACGGTGTCAGCGAACCGAACGACGAACGGCCGCGCGTGTCGCGCGGCCGTTCGTCGGGATCAGGCGCCGGTCAGGGCAGCCAGTCCGGACGCAGCGGGTAGCCGTTGCTCCCGTCCGGGTTGTTGCGGGTGGCCAGCACCTGGTGCAGCTGGATGTTGTTGCGCTCGAACGCGAGCCGCGACCCGGCCATGTAGAGCCCCCACACGCGCGCGGTGCCGGCACCCACCTCGGAGACGCAGAAGTCCCAGTGCTCGACGAGGTTGCGGCACCAGCCCGCCAACGTCAGCGCGTAGTGCTGCCGCAGGTTCTCCTCGTGGTGCACCTCCAGCCCGGCGTCGTGCACCTCGCTGATCACCCGGCCCGGCCCGGCCAGTTCACCGTCCGGGAAGACGTACCGGTCGATGAACGCGCCGGAACGGTGCGGAGCCCGGTTGTCAGCCCGGGTGATGCAGTGGTTCAGCAGCCGCCCGCCCGGGCGCAGCCGGTCGCGCAGCGCCCCGAAGTAGGCCGGGTAGTTTCGCACCCCGATGTGTTCGGTCAGCCCGATGGACGAGATCGCGTCGAACGCCTCGCCCGGCGCGTCCCGGTAGTCCATGTGCCGTACCTCGGCCAGCTCGCTCAGGCCCTCCCGCTCGATCGCCGCCTGCGCCCACTCGGCCTGCGCCTTCGACAGCGTCACACCGAGCGCCTTGACGCCGTACTCGCGAGCCGCGTGCCGGACCATGCCGCCCCAGCCGCAGCCCACGTCGAGCAGCCGCATCCCCGGCTTGAGCGCCAGCTTCGCGGCGACCAGGTCGTACTTCGACGCCTGGGCCTGCTCCAGCGTGTCGTCCGGAGAACGGAAGACCGCACAGGTGTACGTCATGGACGGGCCGAGCACCCGCTCGTAGAACGCGTTCGAGACGTCGTAGTGGTGCGAGATCGCCGAGCTGTCGCGGGAGCGGGAGTGCCGCAGCCCGCTCATCACCCGCTTCCAACGCGGCTGGGCCTCCTGCGGCGGGGCCGGCGGCGGGCGCAGCCGCTCCCAGCCCAGCCCCCGCACCAGCGTCAGCGCCTCGCTCAACGACGGCATGCGCAGCCGCACGTCGTCCCTGAGCACCCGGAACGCCTCGTACGGGTCGCCCGGATGCACCCCCTCCAGCCCCAGGTCGCCGCTGACGTACGCGCGGGCCATACCCAGGTCACCCGGAGCGGTGAGCAGGTAGGACAGCCCCCGCTCGGAGCGGACGGCCAACGTGATCCCGGCGTCGGCCGGACCGACGGCGCTGCCGTCGTAGCCGGTTATCCGTATCGGCAGGTCACCCATGGTCACCGCGCGGACCACGTCCGCCACGGTCGTACGCGACCGCCGGCCCCCCGCCGGCGGGGTGTCGGGGACGCTTGTGGCCCCCTGGTCACGATCGGTCAGGCTCATGCTCTCGCCACCGCCTTCTCGTACAGTCCGGTGAGCCGGTGCTCCGGGTCGTAGCGGTCCCGGACGGCGCGCCACGTCGCGCCGCCGTAGAGCCGCTCGAAGGAGTCCCGGTCGTAGTACGCGTCGGAGTAGAGCGACTTGTGCCCGCCCATCTCCGACACCACGCGTTCGATCAACCGGTTGACGTCACCGTCGGTGGCGCCCTCGGCGATCGGCACGCTCCCCCAGAAACCGATGTTGACGTAGTCCTGGCCCGGCCGCAGCGGATACAGCGGCCAGGACCGGGTCGAGCCGGGACCCGCCGGCTCACGGAGTCGCAGTGGGCAGAGCCAGACCGGGGTCATCCCGACCGCGCCCGCGAACCAGCGCAGGAAGTCGGCCGTCCGCTCCAATGGGATCTCCACGTCCTGCACCACCCGTTCCCGGGCGGGCCGGCCGCGTAGCCGCTCGATCCGGGCGGCGACACCGTGGCGGTGCTCGAGCCGGACCAGCCGGTGGTAGACGTCGCTGCGCCGGTAGCGCGCGGGCCAGAGCCGGCGCACCACGGGGTGCTGCACGCCGAACGCCGAGGAACACCAGAACCAGTCGGTGTCCCAGCGCCAGAGATAGTCGTAAGTGGTGAGCGTGTCCCGGATGCGCCGGCGCAGCGACCGGTAGTAGATGTCCTGCCCGGTGTAGTCGCTGGGCCGTGCACCTTCGTCGGTGAACGTGCCGAACACCAGGTACGCCTCGCCGGGGCTGAACATCACCCCGTCCATAGCGTCCACTGGCACGCCGTCCCAGGACCGGGTGGCGGTCACCTCGGCGACCGCGTCGGTGAGCGCCTCCAGCCGGGTGAACCGTACGTTGCGCAACGCCACGTACCGCCGCACCGGCTGGAGTTCGATGCGCAGCCGGGTGGCGTAGCCGAGGCTGCCCATCGAGTTCGGGAAGGCCGCGAAGAGGTCGGCGTGCTCGCCGTCGGGGCGAGCGGTGACGATCTCGCCGGAGCCGGTGAGCACGTCCAGCTCGGTGACCGACTCGTGTGGCAGGCCGTTGCGGAACGATGTCGACTCGATGCCCAGCCCGGTGACCGCGCCGCCCAGCGTGATGGTGCGCAGCTGCGGCACCACCAGCGGCATCAGCCCATGCGGGAGGGTCGCGTCGACCATGTCCTCGTAGGTGCACATGCCCTGCACGTCGGCCGTGCGGGCGGCCGGGTCGACCGAGATGACCCCGGTCAGCCCGCTCACGTCGAGCCCCGGCGTTCGCACCTCGGTACGCGGCCGGAACAGGTTCGAGGTGCGTTTGGCGAGCCGGATCGGCTCGCCGGACGGCACCGCCGCGTACGAGCGCCGCAGCGTCGTCACCGCACTGTCATGGTCGACCGATTGAAGATCCACACGGACCGCGCCCATGTGATCACTCTACGCCCGATGACGGCAACGGCACCGGATGTCCACGTTGGCCTTTTCACACTCCCCACCAGCCCGCCACGGGTTACGGTGCACGACATGCCGTCACCCGCGCTCGCCGCCCTCGACGCCGCCGGCCTGCCGTACCGGGTGATCCAGCACGGGGCGGTGACCAGCCTCGCGGAGGCCGCCGCCGTACGCGGGGTCGAGGTCCCCGACGTGGTGAAGACGATCGTGGTGCGGCGTGGCCCGGAGGACCATCTCTTCGTGCTCACCCCCGGCGGCCGCGTCATCTCCTGGCCGAAGCTGCGCGCCCTGCTCGGCGTCAACCGCATCTCCATGCCGGACGCGGCGACGGCGAAGGCCGTCACCGGCTACGAGCGCGGCACCATCACCCCGTTCGGCGCGACCACGGCCTGGCCGGTGATCGCCGACGAACGGGTACGCGGCCGGACCATCACCCTCGGCGCGGGCGAGCACGGGGTGGCCGTGGCGGTGGACGCCGACGCGGCGATCGAACTGCTGGGTGCCACCGTCGCCGACGTCACCGACCCGGAGCCCACCCGCTGACCCGACCTCACCCGGCACCCCGCGGTGCGTCCCGGGGCCGAGCGCAAGATCGGTGGTCGCGAGCGGGTCGGGCGACATAGCGTGGGACGCATGCCGAAAGCCGTCTGGAACGACCTGGTCATCGCCGAGAGCGACGACACCGTCGTGGTCGAGGGAAACCACTACTTCCCCCGCTCCGCGCTGCGCGACGACCTGATCCGCGAGTCCGACACCCACACGGTCTGCCCCTGGAAGGGCACCGCGTCGTACTACTCCCTCGAGCACGACGGGCGCAAGAGCGCCGACGCCGTCTGGTACTACCCGGACCCGAAGCCGGATGCCGAGATGGTCCGCGACCGGGTGGCCTTCTGGAAGGACGTCCGGGTCGTCGAGTGACGTGCGGGCGGCGGCGGGGCGACGCGCCTTGCGGCAGGTGCCCACGTGCGCTCGCTGATGGGCCCCGCAGCCACGTCCCCTCGGAGCCCGATACCTCAGGGGCATTTTCATGCCTCCGAGGTATCGGCCCAGCATCGGGACCTGCCCCGCCGGGCCCCTCCGGGTGATCCGGCCGACCGCCGGGCCCGTTCCGGATGATCCGGCCGGCCGCCGGGCTGTTTCGGATGATCCGGCTGACCGCCGGTCGCCCCCGCGGTCAGCCGGTCGCCCTCGGGGTCAGCCGGTCGCCCTCGGGGTCAGCCGGAGCGCAGCATGCGCAGCTGCGCCAGATGCTTCGGCAGGTGCACGGTGGTGTGCAGGTCGAGGGTGCGGCCCCAGGGAAGGGTGTCGTCGACCCGCAGGTCGAAGCCCTCGCGCAGGTGGGTCTCGACCGGAGTCTCGGCGGCCAGCCCGAGCCGGTCGGTCAGCGCGCAGAGCTTCTGGCTGGTGGCGCGGAGCAGGGTGGCCAACCCAGCGAGGCCGCCGTGCTCCGCGACCAGGGCGTCCACCTGCGGCCGGTGGATGGTCTCCAGGTCGTAGTAGGCGAACGGCGATCCGGCCAGCACCGCCTCGGTCGCCTCGACCATCAGCTCGTCGTTGGCGGCCAGATGGGCCACGATCTGCTCGGCGCTCAGCTGACCGACCGGCGGCGGCCCGAAGCCGCCCGCGTCGACCTCCGCGAGCACCTCGTCGTACGCGCGCCGCAGCCTCCCGCTCTCCACCAACCCAGTCAACCCCGCACCGCCCCGCCGATCACGCGGTTGTGGTGGCCGGTTCACCCGGACGGGCCCCCGGCCGCCCCAACTCGCGTGATCGACGACGTGCGGCGTCAGCGGCGGCGCTGGCGTGAGCGCAGGTAGTCGGAGACGACGTACTCGCCGAGGTCGTCCGGATCGGGAGTGAACATCCGGCCCTTCGAACGGCGGGCCACCGCGTCGACGAATCGGCGCAGCCCCGGGTCGTCGCCGAGCATGAACAGGTTCAGCGTCGCCCGGTACCGGGCCAGGCGGTCCACCTCGCGGATCGTCGCCTCGATCGTCTCCGGCAACGGCGGCCAGTGGAAGTACGCCTCCCCGTCGTCCGGATCGAGGTGTGCGGTCGGTTCCCCGTCGGTCACCACCAGCACCACCGGCTCGGCGTCCGGGTGCCGGCGCAGGTGCCGGCCCGCCAGCCGGAGCGCGTGCTGGAGATTGGTGCCCTGTTCCATGTCCGGCTCGACCGCCGCCAGCTCGTGCTGGGTCAGCGGCATCGCTTCCCGGCCGAACCCGATGATCTGAAGCGCGTCCTGCGGGAACCGGGTCGCCATCAGGTGCGACAGGGCCAGGGCGGTCTGCTTCATCGGCCCCCACCGCCCCTGCGAGATCATCGAGTACGACAGGTCGACGCAGAGCGCCACCGCCGCCGAGGCACGCCGCTCGGTCTCCACCACCTCGAAGTCCTCGACCGCGAGCTGCACGGGTACCGACGGACCGGCCCGGCGTACCGCCCGGGTGAGAGTGCGCACCACGTCCAGCGGCTGCTCGTCGCCGTACTCCCAGGGCCGGGAGGCGCCACTCACCTCGCCGGCGGCGCCCGCCGAGCGCAGGTCGTGCTGACCGCGCGGCCCGGCCGTCAGGTCGGCGAAGACGCGCCGCAGCGCGGTGCCGCCGAGCCGGCGCAGCGCCTTCGGGCTCAGCGTCAGCCCCTCGGCGTCGCGCGTCACCCAGCCCTGCCGGCGCAGCTCCCGCTCCAGCTCCCGCAGCCGGCGTACGTCGTCGGCCGCGTCCCGCCCGAGCGTACGGGCGACCGCCTCCACGTCGACGTCGTCCAGCGTCGCCCCGGGATGTTCCTGGTCCAGCTGGTCGAGCAGGTCGTCCAGCTCGGCGATCTCGTCGAGCACCCCGGTCGCCTCGCCGTAGCCGAGCGGCTGCTCTCCCCGGACCCGCTCGCCCCGTCCCCAGCCCAGGTCGGGCCGGAGCGCCCGTAGGTGCGCGTCGAGCTGCGACATCTCGCCGGCCAGCTGCTCACCGAGCGACTGCTGCATGAGCCCGGCCAGTTCCTCGCGCTGCCGGTCCGACAGGGAGCGCATCAGCCGTTCCCCGGCCGCCGCCCGGCGGGCCAGTACGTCGATCAGCTCGTCGACGTCCTTCGGCTGCTCCGGGAAGAACTCGCCGTGCCGGCGCATGAACTCGGCGAACGCGTCGCCGGTGTCCTCCGACCGGGCGTGCCGGGCCAGCAGGTCGTTCAGGTCGTGCATCATCTCGCCGAGCCGCTGCTGGGCCGCCGGGTCTGCGGTCGCGCGGACCGCGTCGCGCAGGCCGGCGAAACGCTGCCCGAGCACGTCGTCGCGGAGCCCGTCGAGGATCTGCTGGTAGGTGCGGCGGGCCTCCTTGCTGGCCCACTGGTAGCCGGACAGCTCCTGCACCGCCCGCGCCGTGGAGCGGGGCAGGTTGTCCAGCACCGTCTCGGCGAAGCGCGCGGCGTCGTCCTCCCGGCCGCGCAACTCGTCCCGCTCGGCCGCGAGTGCCTGGTCGAGCAGGGCCTGTGACCGGGTCACCGCCCCGTCCAGGTCACCCCGGCGCAGCGCCTCCCGGCGCATCCGCCGCGCCCTGGCGGCCAGCTCGTCCAGGCCGCGCCGCCCGTTGGGGCCCCGGCGCAGCAGGTCACGCAGCGTCTCACGCAGGCTGCCGCCGGCCAGCACCTCGGCGCCGACGGCATCGACAGCCTCACGTACGTCGTACGGGGGCGCGAGCGGGTCCGGCCCGCCGCGCCACTGCCCGTACCGGAACCGGTTGCCGGCCATGCTCAGCCCCGGCCGCCGTAGACGGTGCGGCCGGACTCCGTCACGTCCTTGCCCAGCCGGCGGGTCAGGTGCAGCCCCTCCAGCACGAACTCGACACCGGCGGCGGCCTCCGCCGGGATGGGCGCGTCGCCCATCCCGAGCCGGTCCAGCACCTTCGCGAGCCCCGGCACGGTGCCCACCTGCCGCAGCAGGTGGGCGGAACCGACCAGCTCGCCGGTCTCGATCACGGTGCCCTCGGCGACCAGGTCGGTGAAGCCGGAGAGGTCGAGTCCGGCCAGCCTTGCCCGGAACGTCTCGGCGGTCGCGGTGCGCAGCAGGTGGGCCAGGACCTCGATCTCCCGCCCCTCCTCGCCGCTCTCGAACTCGACCTTCCCGCGCAGCGTGGACGTCACCGAGACGGCGTCGCCGATCCGCGCCACCGGTGCCTCGGGGCGTGTCGCCTCGTCGTCCGAGCCGGCCACGGCACCGGGGGCGAGCAGGGACGCCCGGCGCAGCGCGGCGGCGGCCACGGTCTCGGCGGCGGCGATGGCGAACCGGGCGGACACGCCGGAACGCGGGTCCACCGACGGCGACTCGCGCACCGCGCGGGCGAACCGGGCCAGCACCTCCAGCACGTGCTCCGGCACCTCGGCGACGAGGTCGGCCTCCTGCCGGATGAGGGCCAGCTCCAGCTCCAGGTCGACCGGGTAGTGGGTACGGATCTCCGCGCCGAACCGGTCCTTGAGCGGGGTGATGATCCGGCCCCGGTTGGTGTAGTCGTCCGGGTTGGCGCTGGCCACCAGGAGCAGGTCCAGCGGCAGCCGCAGCTGGTAGCCGCGGACCTGGATGTCCCGCTCCTCCAGCACGTTGAGCAGCGCCACCTGGATCCGCTCGGCCAGGTCGGGCAGCTCGTTGACGGCGAAGATGCCGCGGTTGGTCCGCGGCACCAGGCCGAAGTGGATCGTCTCGGGGTCACCGAGGGTCCGGCCCTCGGCGATCCGGATCGGGTCGACGTCGCCGATCAGGTCGCCCACGCTGGTGTCCGGGGTGGCGAGCTTCTCGCCGTACCGCATCGATCGGTGCAGCCAGCCGACCGGAAGGTCGTCGCCGGCCTCGGCGACCTGGGCGCGGGACGCCGGGGTGAGCGGGTGCATGGGGTGCTCGTTGAGCACCGAGCCGGCGATGACCGGGGTCCACTCGTCCAGCAGCGCCGCGAGCGAGCGGATCAGTCGGGTCTTGCCCTGACCCCGCTCGCCGAGGAGGACCAGGTCGTGCCCGGCGAGCAGGGCCCGCTCGACCTCGGGCAGGACGGTGTCCTCGTAGCCGACGATGCCGGGGAACCGGTCCGCGCCGGTGCGCATCCGGGCGATGAGGTTGTCACGGAGTTCCTGCTTGACGGTGCGGTAGCGGTGGCCGGCCGCCCGCAGCTCGCCGAGCGTGCGGGGCAGGTCGGCCGGTGGAACCGGGATTACCGGGTTGGGAGCAGTCACCCGCACCACGCTAGCGCGGTACGGGTGGGGCTGCCCGTGCGTTGCCGGGTACCCCCACTCCCACCCTCAGCCACGCCCGCAGCGACCGCAGCCGCCCCGGCGGCGCAGGTGGTACGCGTACGTGGCCAGACCCAGCGCCGGCCCCCAGGCCGGCCAGAGCAGCACCGGCGCGGTGGCCAGGTTGAAATCCGCTCCGGCCAGTGCCCAGAACCGGGGGTTCGCGATCAGCCCGAGCGTGGCCGCGGTGACCGCGACCGCCACCAGGGTGGCCGGGGTCACGGCGAGCCGCACGGGCACCCGGCGACCGGCCAGGCCGAGCATCCAGCGGGGGAACCGCTCACCCCACCGCTGCACCAGGCCGAGGGTGAGGACCGCGCCGACGGTGGCGAACGCGCCCAGCCCGAACCCGGCCCAGACCGCGCCGTTCGCCTGCATCTCGGCGAGGAACTCGCGGGAGATGCCGAGCGGAACCCCGGCGGCCCAGGCGAAACGGGTCGACGCGTACGCCAGCGGGATGGCGGCGGCGATCCCGGCGGCCCACCGGCCCCAGCGGGCGGCGGCGGCCGGGGCGGTCCAGCCGCGCTCGGCGTCGCCGCGCCCGCAGGCGGCGCACGCCTCGGCGCTACGCCGCTGCCAGACCAGCACCGCGCCGGCGAGCAGCAGCCCGCCGATCACGGCGGCGAAGCGGGCGAAGAGGGCCCAGGTGAAGACGTCGGAGTAGTCGACCGGCGGCCAGCCGAACGGCGCGCCGATGATCAACATCGGGGCGTAACCGAGCATGACCAGCACTCGGGCGTCGGGGACGACCAGGGCCAGGAAGGCCGCGACCGCCCAGCCGTAGCCGGCGAGCAGTGCCCGCAGCTGACGGGGCGAACGGACGGCCGGGCGGTCCATGGCTAGCGCGGCGACCGCAGCGGTGAGCAGCAGGACGGCGAACAGGGACGGGCCGAACCGGACGGGGACCAGCCGGAGCAGGTTGGTGTCGCCGTGCGGGTCGTTCGCGCCGAACGGGTAGCCGGCGCCGGTGATCGTGGCGAGCAGGGCGAGGACGCCCCAGAGGCCGAGCCAGCCGGCCGCGAGCGGGGCGAGCCGGTCGGGCCAGCGGGTGGCGGGGCGAGGCGGTGCATCGGTGATCGTCATAACCTCAGCGTCGGCTCGCTCGGCCCGGAAACCCTCCCGTGCCGTGGGGAATCAGGTCCCCCTCCCGGGGGAACCGGCACCGCCCCCGGACCTGGTGACCTCACCCGCGCCGTCAGCCGGACGGGGTGACGAAACCGGACTCGTACGCGACGATGACGGCCTGGGTACGGTCCCGCACCGCCAGTTTGGCCAGCACGTTGCCGACGTGGGTCTTCACCGTCTCCACCCCGACCACGAGGCGCGCGGCGATCTCCGGATTGGACAGTCCGGCGGCCATCAACCGCAGCACCTCGGCCTCCCGTTCGGTCAGCCGGGCCGCGCGTAGCCGATCCCCACCCTGCCCGCCGTACGCACCGACGAGTCGCCGGATAGCCGCCGGGAACAGCAGGGACTCACCGGCGGCGACCACCCGCACCGCCTCCACCACCTCGGCCGGTCGCGCCCGCTTCAGCAGGAACCCGCTGGCGCCGGCGCGCAGCGCGTCGTAGACGTACTCGTCGTTGGCGAAGGTGGTGACGACCAGCACCCGGGGTGGCTCGGCGGAGGCGGCCAGCAGATGCCGGGTGGCCTGAATGCCGTCGATGCCCGGCATGCGGACGTCCATCAACACCACCGCGGGCCGGTGCCGGGCGACCAGCGGCAGCACCTCGGCACCGTCCGCGGCCTCGGCGAGCACCCGCAGGTCGGGTTGGGCGTCGATGATCGCGCGCAGTCCGACCCGGATCAGCTCGTCGTCGTCGACGATCAGCACTCCGATACTCACGGCGCCTCCCGGTACGGCAGTCGCACGCCGATGCGCCACCGGCCACCCGCCGGTCCGGCGGCGAGCTGCCCGCCGAGCAGCAGCACCCGTTCCCGCATGCCGTCCAGGCCACGGCCACCGCCACCCTGGTCGGGGCGGCGCGGCGCGGGCAGCAGCTCGTTGACCAGCTCCAGCTCCAGCGCGTCCGGCCCGACGTGGAGCCGCAGCTCGACCGTCCCCCGGCCGTAGCGCGCCGCGTTGGTCAGCGCTTCCTGCACGATCCGGTACCCCTCCCGGGAGACCGCCGCCGGCACGGCCGCCGGGTCTCCGGTACGGCGCTCGTCCACCGGCAGGCCCGCCGCGCGGCTGTCCGCCACCAGCCGGTCCAGGTCGGCGAGCGTACGCTGCGGCGCCGGTGCGGGCCGGCCGTGTTCGGGCTCCCGGAGCACCCCGAGCACGTGGTCGAGGTCGTCCATCGCGGCCCGGCCGGCCTCCTCTATGGCGGCCAACGCCCGGCGGACGAACTCCGGGTCGGTGTCCAGCACCGCGCGGGCCGCCCCGGCTTGCAAGGTCGCCACGGTGAGCGCGTGGCCGACCGAGTCGTGTAGTTCCCTCGCCAGCCGGTTGCGCTCGGCGAGCCGGGTCGCGCGGGCCTCGAGCGCGGCGATCCGCTCGGCCTGCGCCGGCCCGAGCAGCACCGGCGCCATCGTCGCGGCGAGCGCGCCGAGCCCGGCGACGGCGTAGCCGAGGCCGACGAGCAGCAGCACGCCGGTGAGGGTGAGCCAGCCCGTGTCCCGCCCGTCGAGTGGGCCGAACTGTTCCTCCCGGAGCAGCTCCGCGCCGATGCCGAACTGCTGGGCGATGAACGCCAGCGCCATCGGTACCGCCATGAGCAGGGCGACGATCAGCAGTCCACCGATCACCAGGTGGGTGGCGATCCAGAGGGTGGCGCGCAGCCGGGTCTCCCGGTCGGCCCGGTGGGTGGGCGCGGGATCCGGCAGGTCCACCCCGAGCAGCGCCCGGGCCGCCGCGATCTCCAACGCGCGGCTCCCGTCGAGCAGTAGCGGGACCCCGGCGATCAGCGCGGCGACCAGGAGCAGTCCGAGCGTCAGCGGCCAGGGGATCGCCGGCCCGGTGAAGACCTGCCGGAACGCCACCACGAGCAGCACGTACGGCAGCACGAGCACGCCGCCGAGCAGCAGGAACACGCCGCGCCGCCAGGTGCTGGCGGCGATCAGCGGTGCCAGGGGCCTCATCGACTCATTCTCGGGCCGGCACACCCGGCGGCGACTCCCCCGCGCCGGGGATATCCCGTGCCCTGCCCGCTCACCAGGCGGCCGCGTTCCCGGTCACCGCGCTAGCGGTGCTCGCGCACGTACCCCTGGGGGTCCTTGTCGCGGAAGACCAGGTTGCGGCCGTTCTTGTGCTCGCCGTAGAAGGTCAGCCAGCGGTGGCCCAGTTCGGCCCGCAGCTCGGCGCCGGCGTGCCGGCGGAAGTCGGGCAGCGCCTCGTCCTCCTCCTCGGCGAGGTGCTCGCTGTTCTCCCGGCGGGCCCGCCACACCGCCGCCCACCACTGGTCGGAGCCCACCGGGTGCAGTTTGGCCTCCGCGATCGCGTCGCGGATCTTGTTGTGGTCGCCCACCGCGTCGACCGTCTCGGCCTCACCGTCGTCACCGTGCCGGACGAGGTGCGGGTAGAGGATCGCCTCCTCGGCCTCGGCGTGGATGTCGAGGTGCAGGGCGAGCGCCTCCCAGATGCCCAGCAGCTCCTGTTCGTCCCGGGCGTCGTCCAGCCGCGCGAACCCGCGCCGGAACGCGGCGTGGTCATCCATGATCATGGCGGTGATGTCGTCCATCTGGCTCCCCGTTCTCTTGCCGGCGTGGTGGTCAACTCCTCGCCGGCCGGGCGGGTGACGCCGGCCCGCCGCGACCTGGTCACCGCCGCCCGGCGACTCGCCGGACACCGCCACCCGACATAGGCTCATGATCGTGAATCATCTCGCCGCGGACGACCGCTACGACACCATGACCTACCGGAGAAGCGGCCGCAGCGGCCTGCGGCTGCCCGCCATCTCCCTCGGCCTGTGGCACAACTTCGGCCCCGACCGCCCGTACGAGCGACAGCGGGACATCGTCCGCCGCGCGTTCGACCTCGGAGTCACCCACTTCGATCTGGCCAACAACTACGGTCCGCCGCCGGGCACGGCCGAGGAGAACTTCGGCCGCATGCTGGCCACCGACCTCAAGCCGTACCGCGACGAGCTGGTCATCTCCAGCAAGGCCGGCTACCTGATGTGGCCCGGCCCGTACGGGGAGTGGGGCTCCCGCAAGTACCTGATCTCCTCGCTCGACCAGTCGCTGCGCCGGATGGGGCTGGAGTACGTCGACATCTTCTACTCGCACCGGTTCGACCCGGACACCCCGCTGGAGGAGACGATGGGCGCGCTGGACGCCGTCGTCCGTTCCGGCAAGGCGCTCTACGTCGGCATCTCCAACTACAACTCCGAGCAGACCGCCCGCGCCGCCGCGATCCTGCGCGACCTGGGTACGCCGCTGCTGATCAACCAGCCGTCGTACTCGATGCTCAACCGGTGGACCGAGGCCGACGGCCTGCTGGACACGCTCGAGGCGGCCGGGGCCGGCTGCATCGCGTACAGCCCGCTGGCGCAGGGCCTGCTCACCGACCGCTACCTGGGCGGCATCCCGTCCGACTCCCGGGTACGCACCAGCGTCTTCCTGAACGAGAGCGACCTGGACGAGAAGCGGATGGCGACCGTCCGGGGGCTCGGCGCGATCGCCGAGCGGCGCGGCCAGTCACTGGCCCAGCTCGCCCTCGCCTGGGCGCTGCGCGACCCGCGGATGACCAGCCTGATCATCGGGGCGAGCAGCGTGCCGCAGCTGGAGGCCAACGTCGCGGCGCTGAGCAACCTCGACTTCAGCGCCGAGGAGCTGGCCGAGATCGACAGCCACCTCGGTTGAGCGGACCCCGGGTGGTGTCGGTAGGGCGGGGAATCTGGGGCCGGGCCCCGGCGTTGACACCCACGGAACCGAAGACCCCACCCCGAGGAGGGTCCGAGATGAAGGTACGTAGCTCCCTGCGCTCCCTGAAGCAGAAGCCGGGTTCGGTGGTGGTACGCCGCCGCGGCCGGACGGTCGTGGTAAACCGTGCGAACCCGCACTGGAAGGGCCGCCAGGGCTGAATCGCCGCATCGGTGCCGTCGCGAACAGCGACGGCGCCGATGTCGTAATCCCCGTTGCCGCGCATTGGCGCCGTCGCGAGCCGCGACAGCGCCCTTTTTCGTATCCGGGCCGCGAATCCTCTCGACAATCCCATAGGTGACGCCGCGGCACGCCGCCCCATATGTGATGGCCCGGCGAGGCGTGACGCGGCTGGAACCGCGCCCGCCCACGTTGCGCGGCTCAGGCGGTGGCGCCGCCATCGACGACGAGGTCGTGCCCGACGACGAAGCTGGCGGCCTCCGACGCGAGCCAGACGACGGTGGCGGCCACCTCGGCGGGATCGCTGACACGTCCAGCGGGCACAGCGGCTCTGATACGGGCGTCGCGGTCGGCCTGGCCTTCGCCGGGCCGGTACGACATCGGGGTGTCGCTCGCGCCGGGGCTGACGGCGTTGATCCGGATGCCGTCGGCGATGTGATCTCGCGCCGCGGTCTGGGTCAGCACGCTGACGGCAGCCTTGGAAGCGGCGTAGGCGGCCAGGCCAGGGCGGCGTCCGTGAGCGCCGATATTGGAGGCCATGTTGACGATGACGCCACCGCCGTTGCGGCGCATATGAGCGATCTCGTGCTTCATCGTCAGGAAGACCCCGGTCAGGTTCACGTCGAGCACCGCCCGCCAGGTCTCCTCGTCGAGATCGGCCACCGGTGCGCTCGTGCCGAAGATGCCGGCGCTGTTGAATGCGACGTGCAGTCCGCCGTGCCGGCGTACGACCTCGGCGATCATTGCCGCAACCTGGTCGCTGTCGGTCACGTCGGCCGTGACCCAGTCGACCTTGCCACCGTGGGCATCGATCCGGGCGGCAGCCTCGGCCAACTTGTCCGCATTGCGCCCGACGAGCACCACGGTGGCGCCGAGGCCGGCGAACGCCTGTGCGGTGGCCCCGGCGATGACTCCGGCTCCGCCGGTGATCAGGACGACCTTGCCGTCGAATCGTTCACTCATGGTCACGTGCTCTCCTCACTACTGGCCGGATTCGTAGCCGCGGCACTGATGGCGCGACCCGCGGCGATAGCGATACGCCGAACGACCTCTGGCCCGCGGCGCCGTCACCAGGGGCCACCGCCCCCGTTCAGCTGCCGGACGACATTCGAGACCGGTCGGTCTGGTTATCGTGCCGACGTCGACCCGGACGCGTACAGCGCGTCAGCCGAGCACTGAGACGGCGATCCGGGCCGCATCACGCAGTCGCACACCGGCGTCGGGCGCCCGCCCGAGCACCCGTACCCCCTGGAAGAAGACGAGCAGGAACCGCGCCAGCGCCCGAGGGTCGGCCTCGGGCGGCAACTCGCCCTGCGCCCTGGCCCGCAGCAACGCCGAGGTCAGTGCCGCCTCGAGATGGGCCCAGCTGACCTCCACCAGCCGCGCCACCCGCTCCTCCCGGCCGGCGAGTTCGACAGCGCTGTTGACGACCATGCAGCCCAGCTGCCGCTCGTCCTCGGCCGCCTCCGTCACATACCGGTCCACCAACGCCCGAACCGCCGGCAACACGGGCCCCGGCTGCGACAGCTCCGTCATGATCTTCGGATCGGTGACGTCCAGATACCGCCGCAGCGCCAGGGCGTAGAAGTCCTGCTTACTGCCGAAGGTCGCATAGATGCTCGCCCTGGCGATGCCCAGATGTTCGACCAGATCCGTCATCGACGTCGCCTCGTATCCACGCTCCCAGAACAGCTCGAGCGCCCGCTGCAACACCGCGTCCGGATCGAATGCCTTTCTCCTCGCCACCTCCGGGACCTTACCCTATCCAGAATGATCGGTCTAAAAAGGCGCCCTGCTCCGCCATCCGATGCTGGCCGGCAATCACTGCAAGGAGCCAGCCGGCAACTACATGGCCCTGGCCTGCGCTACCGGATCCCGGGTCCGGCCCTCACGTTCGGCGAGCGCGTGCCGGGCCACGGCCAGACGCTGGCGACAGCCCCGGCGAGGCGTGGCCGGGACGGTATCCGGCCCAGCAGGACCACCTCCGGCGCCGAGGTCTTCCACGCCGGTCGCCGCTCGCTCAGTGACCGCCCCGATCCCCTGCGCCGGCGCGCACTGCGGTAGCGCGCAGCGCCAACGTCGTCGAGCAGCACCCGTTCAGAATCGGCCCGGGCCAGCCCGGCCGGCAGTCGCGGCAGCCTCGACTTACCGGAGGTATTTCCAAAGCGACCGGCATCGGTTATAGCGGCGATAAGTGGGGGTGATCGCCGCACTGGAATGAGTTGATTCAGCGGCTACTTGATGCTTCTGCAACCTGGTACGACGCTCCCCGGCGCATTCCAGCCGGGGCCCGATTGCACAGCCATTAGGCGTCGCCAGGGCATTCAGTACCGCCTGAATCCGCTCAGGTAACGAGCGTCACTATACCTAAGAAGAGGTCATGTCGAGTCATAGCACATCCCACCGCTCACCCCAGCGGTCCAAGACCTGGCTGCTGGCAGTCGTACTCCTGTCCGTGTTCGTGATGCCGATCAGCATCTCGGGCACAGCGATCGCGATTCCGGCAATCTCGCAGGATCTGGGCACCTCGCCCACCGGGCTGCAATGGGTTGTGAACGGCTTCAACGCGGCTTTCGCCGTCTTCACCCTGCTCTGGGGGGTACTGTCCGACCGGATCGGTTACCGGGCGACCTTCCTCGCGGGCCTCGTGATCATCCTCGCGGCATCGATCGTCAGCGCCGTGTCCGGAAATCTGCTGACCCTCGATGTCGGTCGAATCCTCGCCGGAGCCGGTGGCGCCGCGGTCTTCACGGGCGCAGCGGCACTGCTGTCCAACGCCTTTGACGGCCCACAGCGAGCGCGGGCCTTCGCCCTGTTCGGAACCACCATCGGCCTCGGACTGGCTCTCGGCCCGACGATCTCCGGAGGGCTCGTCGCCGGTATCGGCTGGCGCGGGGTCTTCGGACTCTTCGCCGTGGTCATGATCGTCGCCCTGCTCGGGTCCCCGACGATTCCGCACCTCCGGCACGAACGTGAAGCAGGCCAGAAGGCCGTCGACTTCTCCCTGCTGGCCAACAAGAAGTTCCTGTCGATGGTCCTGGTCCCCGTGGCGGCCGCCATCGGCTACGTGACGGTGCTCAGCTACCTGCCGGTTGCGCTGAGCGCGGTGCACGGCATGTCGGCGGGAACCGCGGGCCTGTTCATGCTTCCGATGACCGTCCCGGTCCTCCTCGGCCCCATGATCGCGTCTTTCCTGACGTCGCGCTTCAAGCGCATCGGACCCATGACGATGATCAACGCGGCGCTCGTCGCCCTGGTGCTGGGAGATCTCGGGCTGCTGCTGCTCGGGGCCGACTCCTCGCCCCAGCTGCTCATCGCTCCCATGATCCTGCTCGGCTTCGGCTTCGGCTTCCCCATCGGCCTGGTCGACGGAGAAGCGCTGCTCGCCATCCCGGCGCGCAGCAGCGGTACGGCCGCCGGTGTCCTCAACTTCATGCGGCTGGGCAGCGAAGCCGTCGTGGTGGGCGCCTACGCGGCCGTCCTGGCGGCCCTGTTGCGATCCCGCATCGCCGACCCGGTCGTCGCTGAGACGACCGCGGCCGGTGCCCCGGGACACGGTGCGACGTACGCCTCGCAATTCCACCTCATCGTCATCGCGATGGCGATCCTCACGGCCGTCTTCACCGTCGTCATCAACCTGCTGCACAAGGCCCACGGTCGGGCCGGCGCCGCCCAGGAAGAACTCGGCGGACCCGTAGTCGTCGAGGAGACCCAGGACCAGCGGATCGAGCGGGTCGCCTGACGAGGCCACCGGCACCGTGCCAGGTCATCCGGATCAACGCCTGACCTGGCACGGAGCCGGTACACATCGACCCGAAAGATCAGAGATGCCAAACGCCCTGGTGCGGCCTACCGCACCAGGGCGTTTCGCAAGAGTGGACCCGTGTGGCAGCACCCGAACCGCATTCCAGCGGCTCAAGGCCCAGTCGTCATGGTTGTACCGGTGCACGTCAGCGGTTTCGCCGCGGGGTCGGCGCAGCAGCAGTACCAGTACAGCGCCCAGGGCAGGAACACCGCGTCGCTGGTGAACAGCGCGCCAATCCGCACCCGGTCGCGACGGCTCTGGACTGCTGGTGGGCCGGCACCATGTCAGGCGTCCGAGTTAGCCGGATGGGTAGGAGAATGCGCCTACGGCGCATATCTGGGCCGCTCGTCCTGGCGCACGGCCTGGTGTTCCTCATGCTGCTGTGGTGGCCAAAGATCTGGCACGAATCCGGCACGCCTACTTCGGCGGCTTCCCGACGTACGGCAGAACCCTCACGCCCTGCTACCCATTGACGCGGGCGGGACCGGATCGGGAAGCTGTCCCGATGCCTGCTGCGTACGCCCAGAGTGACCAGTTCCGTAGCGCCCGCATCCACCTGTGCGATCTTTCCGGCCTCGAGATTCGCGACTGCGAGGTCAGCGGCCTGAAGATCGTGGACTGCTATGGGGGCGACGTCTACCTCGGTGGCGCCTTCGAGCGTGTCGTTGTCAACGACGTCGACGTGACCGCCTACGTCGAGGCCGAACTCGACCGGCAGCATCCCACGCGGGTGCTGGCGCGTGACGCCGCGTCCCCCGTCGACTACCGGGCTGCTTGGGATGCCATCGAAGCGCAATGGGAGGCGACGCTCGATCGCGCCAGGCTCCTGCCCGAGGCCAAGCTGCACGAGCAGGTCGACGGCGAGTGGTCGTTCGTCGAGACCCAACGGCATCTGCTGATGGCCACCGATGCCTGGCTCGGTAATGCCGTGCTCGAAAAGGATGAGCCGTATCACCCGTTGGGCCTCCCGCACGGCGGGATGCCGCCCGAGGCGGTGGCGAAGCTCGGGCTCACCCTCGAAGCCACCCCGACGCTCGACGAGGTACTCGCGCCGCGGCTCGCCCGCATGGCCTCGATGCGGCGTGTCGTCGACGGGCTCACCGAGGCCGAGCTCGATCGGGTGTGTGGTCGCAAGCCGGCGGACCCGTACCCAGACCAGGAATACGTCGTGCGCCGCTGCCTCAAGGTGGTGCTCAAGGAAGAGGCCGAGCATCACCGTTACGCGGTACGCGACCTCGCCGTGCTGGAGGCCGGTGCCTGAACCGGGTGCAGGCGCCCACCGAGCAGAAGCGCCCGCTACGACCGCCAGTTCGTACCAGGCCACCGCCACCATCGCCGCGCTACTGCAATGGTTGTGAACCCTTGAAGACACGGCCTAGGTGTGCTGTCCAGGGACGTTGGTCAACCTGGTGATGGGTGGTAGGCCGCCGATGGCTGAGTGAGGCCGGTGGTGATTGTAGTGATGCAGGAAGGCT
>NZ_FTNF01000017.1 GCF_900156065.1 Micromonospora avicenniae
CCCACAAAATGAGGCCAACCAGTCCGGGGTAATAAATCAATTTGGCACTGGCTTATCAAGCACCCTGTTGAGTTCTCAAAGAACAACCACACACCATCCGACAAACCCCCAACAAGAGGGCCCGTCATCCGGGGCATTTCGCTCCGCGTCCCGCCGCTCCCGCGCCGGGCACTCTTACTACGTTACCCGCCGATTTCCGCACTGTCAAACCGCTGTAACCCGGTTTCACACGCTTCCACCCATAACGCGGGCACCCCCGAATCCACCGGCTACCGCCGCCTTCATCAAAGGAATTCAGCAGACCGGCCGCCACGGTCACCCGCAAGCTCGCCCGGCACCCTGCCGACCGTCGACCATACCCGGCCGGTTCCGCCCCACCAAATCCGCCCTACAGCGAACCCGGGGCACCGCCCAGATTTTGAATCAGCGAAGCTCAGCCCCGCCGACCCGAAGGTCTCCGCCACGCTCCGGCCTCCAGGACTTTCGCCCCGTTTCGTCCGTTCCGCGCTGGCAGAGAGAAAGTTACGCGTCCCGCGGACCGATCGTCAAATCCGCGGGACGCGTCGCGCGTCACACCGTCGACAAACGACTATCGCCGCAGCTCAACGCCGGCGAAGGAGCGCTTGCCCCGGCGCAGCACCAGGTACCGACCATGCAGGAGGTCCTCCGTCGACACCGTGGCGTCCACCTCGGTCACCCGGTTGTTGTTGACGTACGCACCGCCCTCGGCGATCACCCGGCGGGCTTCCTTCATGCTCGGTACCAGCCCCGACTCCTTGAGCAGGCCGGCGACGTCCGGCAGTTCGTCGAGATGGACCAGCCCAGCCTCGGTGAGCGCGGCGCGCAGGGTCTCCGGCGAGAGTTCATCGAGCGCGCCCCGACCGAAGAGCGCCTGGCTGGCCGCCACCGCCTGGGCCATCTCCCGCTCCCCGTGCACCAGCGTGGTGAGCTCCTCGGCGAGTGCCCGCTGGGCCAGCCGGGCCTGCGGGCGCTCGGCGGTGGCCTTCTCCAGCTCCTCCAGCTCCTCGCGGGAGCGGAAGCTGAAGTAGCGCAGGTAGCGGGTCACGTCGCGGTCGTCGGCATTGAGCCAGAACTGGTAGAAGGCGTACGGGCTGGTCATCTCCGGGTCGAGCCAGACCGCGCCGGACTCGCTCTTACCGAACTTGGTGCCGTCGGACTTGGTGACGAGGGGCGTGGTGAAGGCCTCCACCGGTCCGGCGCCGCGGCGTCGGATGTAGTCCACGCCGGCGGTGATGTTGCCCCACTGGTCGGAGCCGCCGTACTGGAGTTGGCAGCCGTGCCGGCGGTGCAGCTCGAAGAAGTCGTTCGCCTGAAGCAGCTGGTAGCTGAACTCGGTGAAGCTGATGCCGGTCTCCAGCCGAGCCTTGACCACCTCGCGGGCCAGCATCTTGTTCACCGGGAAGTGCTTGCCGACGTCCCGGAGGAACTCCACCACGGACATCTCGCCGGTCCAGTCCAGGTTGTTGACCAACCGGGCCGCGTTCTCCCCCTCGTAGGAGACGAAGGGCGACAGCTGGTCACGAATGCGCTGAACCCAGCCGGCGATCACCTCCGGCGGGTTCAGGTTGCGCTCGGCGCTCTCCTTCGGGTCGCCGATCTGGCCGGTGGCGCCGCCCACCAGCAACAGCGGCCGGTGCCCGGCCAGCTGGAGCCGACGGCCCATCACGACCTGCATCAGGTTGCCGACGTGCAGACTGGGCGCCGTCGGGTCGAAGCCCACATAGAAGGTGGTGCTCCCGCCGTCGAGCAGCTCACGCAGCTCGTCGAGGCCGGTCGAGTCCTGGATCAGGCCCCGCCACAGCAGGTCGTCGGTCAGGGAGTCCCGCCCGTGCGGGAGGTTGCTGTCGGTCACGGTCACCAATTCTCCCCCATCTCCGGCCCTGGCCCGTACCGGGTTTGGCGAGGCTCGCGGAGACTAGGCTGGCGCTCCAACGAAGGTGAGAAGGAGGCGCCGTGGAGATGCCGGATCCAACCGGGGGCTTCGTCGCCCTGCTCGGCCTCAAGTTCGATGAGGTCAGCGGCGACCGGGTGGTCATCCGCTGGCAGGTCCGCCCCGAGCTGCACCAGCCATTCGGCATCCAGCACGGCGGGGTCTACTGCTCGGTGGTGGAGACCGCGGCGAGCGTGGGCGCCGCTGTCTGGCTGGCCGACCGGGGCACCGTGGTGGGGGTGTCGAACCAGACCGACTTCCTGCGCGCGGTACGCGACGGCGAGCTGACCGCGGTCGGCACCCCGATCCACCGGGGCCGCAGCCAGCAGCTCTGGCAGGTGGAGATCACCGACGGCGATGAGCGCCTCGTCGCGCGCGGCCAGGTCCGGTTGCAGAATCTCGCCCCCGCCGCCTGACCTCGAGTCAGCCGCGTGCGCCGTCGAGGAGCGGCTGCGCGTCGGGCACGTCCGCGGCCGGATCGGCACGGCGGCGCAGCCGTACCTCCGTGATGGCCCGGTGGTCGATGCGAGCGACCTCCAGTCGCCAGGCGTCGACCGTGACGTCCTCACCCGTGGCCGTGGGAATGTGCCCGAGACAGGCGAGGACCAGCCCAGCGATCGTGGTGTAGTCGCCGGCCGGGCGGCCCGGCAGCTCGACGCCGACGGCGGGCAGGTCGTGTACCGGAAAGGTGCCGGGCAGGCGCAGCGCGCCGTCCGGATCGGTGCGCACCGCGCGTACGTCCCGATCCGTCTCGTCGTAGATCTCCCCGACGATCTCCTCCAGGATGTCCTCGAGGGTGACGATGCCGTCGACCGCGCCGCGTTCGTCCACCACCAGCGCGATGTGCTGGCGTTCGGCCTTGAACTGGCGCAGCGCGTCGACCACGGGCAGCGAGTCGGGCAGCAGCATCGGGGGGCGTACGCACTCGTCGACCGGCCGGTCCGCCGGCACACCGACGAGGTCCCGCAGGTGGATCACGCCCACCGCGTCGTCCAGCCCGCCGTGACGGACGACCGGCGCGCGGGAGTGGCCGGTGGCGGCCAGGACCAGCCGGGCGGCCTCCGCGGTCGTCCCGCTGTCCAGGCAGAAGACCTGCAACCGGGGCACCAGCACGGCCCGCAACCGCCGGTCGGCGATCTCCACGGCGCCGGCGATGATGGTCTGCTGCTCCTTCGTGAAGCCGTGGTTGCCGGAGACGATGTCCCGCAGTTCGTCCGGGCTGATCTCGTCGCGCTGCGGGCTCGGGTCGAGCCCGACCAGCCGTACGACGAGGTCGCTGGTGGCACCGAGCGCCCAGACGGCCGGGCGGGTGAGGCCGGCGAGCAGGTCCAGGGGACGGGCCACCAGCAGCGCCCACCGTTCGGCGGACTGCATGGCGATCCGCTTCGGGGCCAGCTCGCCGAAGACCAGGGTGACGAAGGTCAGCGCGAGGGTGACCACCACGATGGCGACCGGCTCGGCCGCCGCGCCGAGCGGCCCGAGCAGCGGGATCAGCGGGCGTGCCAGCGAGACGGCCGCGGCGGCCGAGGCGAGGAAGCCGGCGAGCGTGATCCCGATCTGGATCGTGGCCAGGAAGCGGTTCGGGTCGGTGGCGAGCCGGGCCAGCACGCGCCCGGCTCGGCTGGCGCGTTCCAGCCGCTGGATCTGGCTGTCCCGCAGCGAGACCAGGGCCATCTCACTGCCGGCGAAGGCGGCGTTCAGCACGACAAGGACCCCGACCAAGGCCAGTTGGCCCCAGTAGCTCTGCACGCCCGGCTCTCCCTCGCGCGACCGCGCCGGACTCCACCGGCGCCACCGCCCGGCGGACCCGGTCGGCGTACGCGCATCTGTGCCCAGCGGGCGGGGCCGTGAATCCTCGCCGGGCGGGTACGGATCCGGGCGACCGGCGGCTCAGGAGCCGACCGGCAGGTCGAGGACGTACGCGTCGCCGGTGCGGCGGAAGCCGAGCCGGTGGTAGTACGGGGCGACCATGCCGGGCGGGCTGACCACCCGGCGGAAACCCCGGTCGGTGAAGAGGCGGCTCTGCCGGTACACGAACTCTCCCGGCGTGAAGTCGCGGAACCGCTGGGTGACGTAGTCCAGGTCGATCTGGGCGACGTCGTGCGCCTCGGCGTGTGCCAGCACCACACCGACCACCTCGTCGGCGCGGACCACCAGGAACGCCGATCGCTCCGCCGTGCCGGTCGGCCGGTCGTCGCCGGCCGGCCAGCGGAAGCCGGGGTTGAACTTCGCGATGTCCACAGCGTGCACCCGCAGGGTGTGGGCCAGGAACTGGTCGTGGACGCCGACCTCGACGACCTGGTAGGTCGTCTCGTCGTGCCGGGTGGCGAGCATCCGGCGCAGGTACCAGACGTTGATCACGGCGAGTACGACGTTGAGCCCGACCATGGGCCATACCCGGAGGGCGGCGTTGTAACCGATCAGGATCAGACAACCGATCAGGTTCAACGCACGCAACCGCAGGACGCTCGTCTGCAGCAGGGACCAGACCAGCACCGCGGAGCCGACCCAGCCGAAGAGTTCCAGCCAGTTCACCCCGCGAGGGTAGTGGTCCTCCAGCTGCGGGTGTCCGGCGGGCGCGCCGCCGTCAGGCGTTCAGTTCCAGCACGTACTCCTCGACGTCGCCGCCACGGCCGGCGGCGTAGGCGTGGTCCTCGCCCCGGATGACGAACCCGCACTTGCGCAGCACCGCGAGGGAGCCCAGGTTGTCCTTGGCGGCGCGGGCGTGCACCGGACGCTGTGGCAGCTCGCGCAGCAGGCTGCCGAGCGCGCGGGTGGCGTACCCCTGGCCCCAGTGCCGCCTGTCGATCCAATAGCTGACCTCCGTCTGCTCGCCGACGGGGAAGGCGAGCACGTGACCGACCACCTGCCCGTCGACGGTGACCGTCCGCGAGACGATCCCGGGGTCGGTACGCACCCGGCGCCAGTGGTCGGCGAAGGCTCGCCGGTCGGCGGGGTCGTCGGCCGTGAAGGCCGCCATCCGGATCGCCTCTGGATCCAGTTGGTGGCGGTAGAACTCCGGCAGGTCGTCGTCGCGCACGGGACGCAGGCGCAGCTCAGCGGTCACGCGGAGAGGATAGGCCCGCGGCCGGGAACCCGGGGCGCGGGTGCCGTGGGCACGCCGGCGGCGGCCGTGGCCGGCCGGGCGGGTGGTGATCCCCTCATTCGACCGCAGCGGGCGCCTCCGGGGACAGGATGTTGGACCGGGGTCACACGGACGCGACGCCCGAGCTGTGGTGGTCGGGTGCGGCGGTACCTTCGGGCGGTCGCGCAGCAGCACGGCGACCAGACGCGTAATGCGTGAGGACAGCGGGCCGAGCCGGGTGATCCGGGACCAACGGCCCGCGATCCGGGACGAGCTGCCCTGACCGACCGTCGGCCGGCGAGGAAAGCTCGAACCGGACGAAGGAGGTAGGCATGACCATCAACACCGGAGCCCCCGTCGTGGTGGGTGTGGACGGTTCCGACGCTGCCCTGGACGCGGTCCGGGTGGCCGCCCGGGAGGCCGAACACCGGCACCGTCCGCTGCGGATCGTCCACGCGTTCAGCTGGCCGCTCACCGTTGCCGATCTCGGCCCCGCGCCGTTCGCCGCGGAGACCGCCGGACTGCGCGATGAGGCGGAGAAGTTCGTCGCCCAGGCCGTGGCCGAGGCCGGCAAGGTGACCCCGGACGTTCCGGTCACCGGCGCCGTGGTCGACGGAGCGGCGACCCCGGTTCTGCTCGACGAGGCCCGCGACGCCGCGCTCGTGGTGCTCGGGCACCGTGGCCTGGGCGGTTTCGCCGGTCTGCTGATCGGGTCGGTCACCGTCCAGGTGTCCGCCCGGGCGCAGTGCCCGGTGCTCGTCGTACGGGGTGAGCCTCGCGCCGACGGCCCGGTAGTGGTGGGCGTGGACGGGTCCGAACTGTCCATCGAGGCGGTCGACTTCGCGTTCGAGGAGGCGGCTCGCCGGGGCACCTCGCTGGTCGCCGTGCACGCCTGGCTGGACCCGGTCGTGCTGTTCCCGGGAGCTGTGGTTCCGCCGGCGACCGACCTGGCGGCGTACGCGGACGACGAGCGACGGGTGCTCGCCGAGTCCGTGGCCGGTCACGCCGAGCGCTACCCGGAGGTGTCGGTCCGGCACGAGCTGGTTCACGGCTCCCCTGCGCAGGCGCTCATCGAGCAGTCCCGCGACGCCCAGCTGGTGGTCGTCGGCGCGCACGGTCGCGGCGCGCTCGGCGGCCTGCTGCTCGGCTCGGTCAGCCACGCGGTCCTGCACCACACGCAGTCGCCGGTGGCGATCGTGCGGCACGCGCGTACCGGCGAGGGGTCCTGACGCGGGTGGCGGCAGGTACCGCCGACCGTTCCTGACTGCGGCCGCGCCGACCGGTTTCCCGGTCGGCACGGCCGCTCGTCGTCGTGGCGTGCGCGCGACGTGCGATGGCCGGCCACCGTGGCCTGGTCTCGGCGGGTCGGTGCAGGTCTGGCGTGTCGCGGGTGCGACTTGGGCGGCAGCGGCGCCGGGCGGGTGGGAAACGCCCCGGGCGGGTACGCCGACGCCGACAATGACCTGGTCGAGCGTTGGGAGGCCCGCATGAACCGACCCGTCGTGGTGGGGGTGGACGGCTCCCCGGCGAGCCTCGTCGCGGCCGAGGAGGCGGCCCGTGCGGCGGTGCGACGGCAGCTTCCGCTGCACCTGGTGCACGGCTACCTGCATCCGCTCGGGTACGGGGCACCGCTCAACCCGTACGACCTGGGTGTGCCGGCGCCGACCGAGGCCGCCCAGCAGATGTTGGAGCAGACGGCGGCGGAGCTGGCCGGCGACCAGCCGGGGCTGCACGTCGAGGTACGGCAGGTGGCCGGTGGCCCCGGCGCGGCTCTCGTCGAGGAGTCGCACCGCGCGGAACTGGTGGTGGTGGGCAGCCGGGGTCTGGGCGGCTTCACCGGTCTGCTGCTCGGCTCGGTGGGCACGCAGGTCGTCGCGCACGCGCACTGCCCGGTGCTGGTGGTACGCCCGGCCGACGGGCCGGTGCCCGTGCTGGGACCGGTGCTCGTCGGCGTCGACGGATCCGAGTCCGCGTCGTTGGCGGTCCGCTACGGCGCCGACGAGGCCGTCCGGCGCGGCGCCGAGCTCGTGCTCGTACACGTCACGGGAGACGATCACACCGATGCCGTGCGGGCGCAGGTCCCGCGGGCGGGCGGGGCGACGCACCCGGAAGATGAACCGTTGCTCGCCACCGCCGTCGCCGCGGCCCGGGTCGAGCACCCCGACCTGACCGTCACGGGCCGGGCGGTCCGCGCGCCGTCAGCCGAGCAGGCGCTGATCGAGGCGAGCCGGGACGCGGCGCTGGTGGTGGTGGGCACCCGGGGCCGGGGCGGCTTCGTCGGCATGCTGCTCGGCTCGGTGAGCCAGGCGCTGGTGCAGCACGCCCACTGCCCGGTGCTCGTCGCCCACCCGTAGGGTCGGGCGGGCTGACGAGCGTTGCGCGGTCGCCCTCGACGTACCCGTCGGCGGCGCGGCCCCGCTCAGGACTCGCGCCGGTTGAGCAACTCCTCGAAGCTGGTCGTCAGCGCGAACGGGTCGGACGGCCCGGTGGACACCGGCCGCCGGTGCATCTGTTCGGCGAGTTCGGCGGCGGCCCGCTCGATCCGGGATCGCAGCGCGGCGTCGGCCGTCCCGCTCGCCCAGTCCTCCGGGGCGGCGAAGACCGACGTCGGCACCACCACCGCGTGCAGGTAGGCGAAGAGCGGTCGCATCGCGTGCTCCATGGCCAGCGAGTGACGGGCCGTGCCACCGGTCGCGGCGATCAGCACCGGCCGGTCCGTCAGCGCGTCCGCCTCGATCAGGTCGAAGAAGGACTTGAACAGCCCGTTGTAGGACGCGTTGAAGATGGGCGTGACCGCGATCACCCCGTCGGCGCCGGTCACCGTGTCGAGCACGGCGCGCAGCGACTCGGCGGCGAAACCGGTGATCAGATTGTTGGCCACGTCGTGGGCGTGCTCGCGCAGGACGACGTGACGCAGCTCGACGGTCTCTCCCCGGCCGGCCAGCTCGTCGCGCGTGGCGGCGGCGAGCTGGTCGGCGAGCAGGCGGGTGGAGGACGGCTGGCTGAGGCCGGCCGAGACCACCGCGAGGGTGCGCTGGGTCATCGGTTCGCCTCCGGCGCCTTGCCGGTCACGTCGTCGACGGCGTGGACGGTGGTGTCCTTGGCTCCGCCCGCCTTGGCGACGAGCGAGGCGTGGGTCGGCGCCACCGGCACGTGCGCCGGACGCAGCGAGTCGAACTCCTTACGCAGCACGGGGATGACCTCCTCGCCGAGGATGTCGAGCTGCTCCAGCACGGTCTTGAGCGGCAGCCCGGCGTGGTCGATGAGGAAGAGCTGACGCTGGTAGTCGCCCACGTAGTCGCGGAACGACAGGGTGCGTTCGATGACCTGCTGCGGGCTGCCGACGGTCAGCGGGGTCTCCGTGGTGAACTCCTCGAGCGACGGCCCGTGCCCGTAGACCGGGGCGTTGTCGAAGTACGGCCGGAACTCACGCACCGCGTCCTGCGAGTTCTTCCGCATGAAGACCTGCCCGCCGAGGCCGACGATGGCCTGGTCGGCGGAGCCGTGGCCGTAGTGCTCGAAGCGCTGCCGGTAGAGGTTGACCAACCGCTGGGTGTGCTCCTTCGGCCAGAAGATGTGGTTGTGGAAGAAGCCGTCACCGTAGTACGCGGCCTGCTCGGCGATCTCGGGGCTGCGGATGGAGCCGTGCCACACGAACGGCGGTACGCCGTCCAGCGGACGCGGCGTGGAGGTGAACGACTGCAGCGGGGTGCGGAACCGTCCCTTCCAGTCGACCACGTCCTCCCGCCACAGCCGGTGCAGCAGGTCGTAGTTCTCAATGGCGAGCGGGACGCCGTTGCGGATGTCCTGACCGAACCACGGGTAGACCGGGCCGGTGTTACCGCGCCCCATCATCAGGTCGACCCGCCCGTTGGACAGGTGCTGCAGCATCGCGTAGTCCTCCGCGATCTTCACCGGGTCGTTGGTGGTGATCAGCGTGGTCGCGGTGGAGAGCAGCAGCCGCTCGGTACGTGCCGCGATGTAACCGAGCATGGTCGTCGGCGACGAGGGCACGAACGGCGGGTTGTGGTGCTCGCCCGTGGCGAACACGTCGAGCCCGACCTCCTCGGCCTTCAACGCGATGGCCACCATCGCCTTGATCCGCTCACTCTCGGTCGGCTCCCGACCGTTGGTCGGATCGACAGTCACGTCACCGACGCTGAAGACTCCGAACTGCATGACATGCTCCTCGGGTTGTTGGCCGCGGCCCGGCGGCCGTTACGCACCCGACAACATACTTGACGACTCAATAATTCCAACAATGGACCACCATCGTGGCGGCCGTCACCCCACCGGTCGCGGACCCTTCCGGGCCAGGGACTACCCCGCCCGAAGCCGTCCACGCGGCCCGCCCAGCACCGCCGGAGGCCGGGCTCCTCTTCCCCCGGTACCCTTGCCCCACGATGACGTACCCCTGGCTTCAGGCACCCGCCGCACAGGTCGCGACGACCGCCCGAACCCTGCTCGGCTGGACCGTGTCGGCCAACGGCGTCCGGATCCGGCTCACCGAGGTCGAGGCGTACGCCGGCACCGGGGAGGACCCCGCCTCACACGCCCATCGAGGGCCGACTCCGCGCAACGAGGTCATGTTCGGACCGGCGGGACACATCTACGTGTACTTCGTGTTCGGTATGCACTGGTGCATGAACATCGTGTGCGGCCGCGAGGGTGAGGCCGCGGCCGTCCTGCTGCGCGCCGGAGCCGTGACCGATGGGCTGGAGATCGCCCGGGAGCGCCGCGGCAATGCCCCGGATCGCGACCTCGCTCGCGGGCCGGCACGGCTCGTCACGGCGCTCGGACTCGGCCGCGACGCCAACGGCACGTCAGCCCTGGACGGCTCCGGGCCGATGCTCCTGACCCCGCCGCCGGCACCCGTCGACCCGTCCCTGATCGCCGCCGGACCGCGCGTCGGTGTCGCCGCGGCGCACGACACGCCCTGGCGGTTCTGGCTGGTGGGCGAGGAGAGTGTGAGCCCGTACCGCCGCCACGTCCCGCGCCGCCGCCCGTCCACCCTGCCGGTCTGACCTGCGGACCGCTGCGACCGGAGGCGTGCCGGCCGGAGTCGGACCGGCACACCCGTCGTACCCGGCATCGCCGACACGTCCACGCCGCGCCGCCCGCGGTGCGGGTGGTGGCCGCGCGCCCGGCCACCACCTCGCCCGTCAGTGCACCGGCTCGGGCTGGCCGGCCGGACCGAGGGGGGCGCGACCGACGCCCTGCCGCGGAGCCGCGCCCGCCGGCGGGGCGGTGAGCAGCTCCGCCGCCAGGGCGGACGCGGTGCGTCCCCGCCGCTGCGCCTCCACCTCCGGCGACACCTCGAAGGGCGCCCGGAACGGAAGGTACGCGGAGAGGAAGTCCGCCAGCATCGCCTGCTGCTCGGAGTGCAGGACCTCGCTCGAGTCGGTGTCGTTCAGGCAGAACACGTCGCAGTGCCGTCGGGACAGCAGCGCGGCCAGCTTCACCGGAGTGGAGGGGTGCGCCAGGTCGGCGTAGGTGTACCGGATGGAGCCGGGAACCGAGGTGCCGGAGAGGTACGACCAGTAGTGCTGCAGCGAGGACGGGATGGACAGGTCCTTCGGGTGCCGGAACTGGTGCTCGGCGGTGGCCAGCACCTCGTCCGGCAACTGCCGCTCGATGTCCTCCAGCACACTGCGGCGCAGCGGGTACGGCACGTGCCGCATCTTCTGCGAGATGGTGCGCCCGAAGCGCTCCTCGATGTGCCGGCGGTTGTTCTTACCGGCGGCCGTGACCGGGGCGTCGTGCACGGTGGCCGGGCCGACGTCGAGCTGGGCGGGTGAGGGGAAGAACTTGGCGATCCCGTTGGCGTGGAAGAACGCCGTCGGCACCAACGGCCGGCCGAAGAACATGTCGTCGTTGACGTAGATGAAGTGCTCACTGAGCCCGGGGATGCGGTGCAACCGGGACTCGATGGCGTGCGAGTTGAAGGTCGGCAGCCGCCCGGTGTCGGCGAAGATCTCCCGGTGCCGCACCACCCGGACCATCGGGTGCGTGACGTCCAGCCACGGCGGGACCTGATCGTCCGTGACCAGGTAGACCTGCCGGACCCAGGGCGCGTACGCGACAAGCGACCGCATGGAGTAGCGCAACTCGTCGCGGCTGACGTAGCGCGCGTCGTTCGCGGCGACCTCGTTCATCTCGGCCGCACCGTGCTCACGCAGTGCGCGGTTCTTGCGCTCGCGCCAGTCGCTGTCGTCGCCGTCGACCCAGGTGTAGACCACGTCGATGGGGAAAGTGACCTCGTCGTAGGAGAGACCGGCGAACTCGGCCCGGCTCCGGCAGGTGGTGTCGTCACCGGCGAAGCGGCTCAGCCGCCGGGTCGGCACGGCGACGGTGGCGCCGGCCGTCGGCAGGGCCGCGGCGATCCGGTTGGGACGTGGCGCCACGATGTGCGGGATCGGGTACTCCTCGGCCGGCGCGTCCGGCCAGAACTCCACGTCGCAGGCGAAGGCGCGACCGAGGACGGTACGGCCGAACGGGTCGGTGACCGCGGCGAAGACCTGCGCGACACCCCCCTGCCGGCCCGGCCGTGCGCGATCGGGGAGGCGGACCGTCACGCCGTCCTTCGCGCTCACCGTGGCCAGCGCCCGCAGCGCCGCGTCCCGATCCTGCTCCCGTACGGCGACCGCACTTCGGCGCTCGTTCAGCGTCGGCACCGCGAAGTACGAGACCCCGGCCTCGTCGAACGCCGCGGTCACCAGGTCGAGGTTGTGTAGCCACCGCTCGGCGGGCGTCGCCGCCGCGACCACCCGCGCCTGGACCTGCCCCGCGCCATCGCGTACCGTGCGCAGCTTGCCCAGTGGGGTGCGCGTCCCGCGCGAGGAGATCCGGGTCAGTCGACGCACCAGCCAGAGCTGCCGCTGCGGCGGCAGGACCTGGAGCATCCGGAGCCGGTGTTCCTTCGGCAGCATCCGGTAGACACGTAGCGCTATCAACGCACGGCCTCCCGTCGCAAGCAGGCCGTAACCGGCCGGCCGGCGCCGCGACCGATCACCGGTCGCCTGCTGAGGTGCCTGTGGTTCACCTTGCCCCCGTCTCCCTCTGCCGCCCGACAACCGGGTCGGCGTGCGGTGGAAATTCCTGCCCGGCCTGCGGCTCGTCGTCCTGCGGGCGGCCGGACGGTCGGGTATCCACGAAAGTAACAACTAATTCAGCTGTTGGCTGCCATCCGATCACCGGGTGTTTCCGGCCGGATGGCGGACAGATTACCCAGCCTGGTCCGGACAGACCCGTCCCGCTTCGGTGACCTGGTAGATCCGGATGTCGTCGACCCGGTGCACCAGCGTCAAGCGGTCGCTCCGGTCCAGACGCGACTGTCGATAGTGCGCCCGCCAGCCCGGGTAGTTCCCGCTGCCGACGATCACGTACCCGATGGCGAGCCGGCGAACGGCACAGCCGGCGGCTGGCGCGTCGGCGTTGTTGACCAACCAGCGCCAGGCACGCCAGCGGTCCTCCCAGTTGTCCGCGACCGCCTTCTCCAGCGGCGGGATACCGAAGAGCAACGGCGTGCCGTAGTCGGCGTACGACCACGTCATGAACTGCCGGTGCCGGTCGTAGGCGACGACCTGGCCGGGCTGCACCCGGCCGTCGAGCCACTCGAACGCGCGGCTGTAGGAGTCGCCGACCGGGGCCCGTCGCTTCACCTCACCGCGCAGCGGGTGCCAGGTGCCCGGCACCGCGGCGAGCAGCGCCAGGCTCAGCACCACCGCGGCGGCGACAGCGGCGCCGGGCGTCAGGTTGCGGATGGGCCGCCGCAACGCCGTCACCCGCCCGCCGAGCAGGGCGAGCAGACGACGCAGGCCGAGCCCGAGCACCACGGCGCCGGCCACCGTCGCCACCCCGTACACCGGGAAGATCATCGACCAGGGGCGTGCGGGATCGCCGTACCAGAGGGCGGCCAGACTCTGCACGAGCGCGGCGTTCGAACTGATGGTGACGATGCCGACCAGCGTGAAGACCAACCCTGCCACCAGCCACGGCCGTGCCCAACGCAGCGACCGGAGTACCAGGGCCAGCGGCGAGGCGAGCAGGCACGCGACGGTGATCCAGAGACCTATCCGGACGCTCAACGGCCAGGGCGCGACGTGCTCGGTGCCCGGCGTCGGGAAGCCCAGCAGGACGTACCGCTGCGGATCCGTCAACCAGAACTGGACAGCCTCGCCCCACCGGCCGAGCAGCTGCGGCTTCTCGGTCAGGCGCTCGCCGCCCGCGCCGACGATCGTGCCCAGCAGGGGCGCGAGCGTGCCGGCCCCGGCGACCACCATCGCGACGGCGGCCGCCCCGACGGTCCGCCACCGCAGGCGTTCTCGCAACGCCACGGCCAGGCCGAGCGCGAGCACGCCGATGAAGAGCACGTCGTAGGAGTGCATCATGACGACCCCGGCACCGCCCAGGCCGGCGAGCAGACCCATCCGCACCGGATGCCGGCCTCGCAAGGCCAACGCGATCAGCAGCGCCAGCCCGCCGGCCAGGCACGGCGCCGCCTGCTCGGTGATCCGGCCGGAGAGCAACGACACCCACATCGGGCCGATGAACACCGGCGCGGTGGCGGCGGCCGCCGCGACGACCGGGCGCCCACCCAGCGCCCGGACGCAGGCGTAGATGCCGGCGGCCAGAGCGAACGGCCCGACCAGCAGTGCCCAGGTGGTCATCACGGTGCTCATGCGACCGCCGGAGAGCTGTGTCGCCTGGGCCCAGGCCACGTTGGCGGCCAGCGGATAGAACTCGCAGGAGGTCACGGTGTCGGTCGAGCCGGAACTGCACGCGGCGGTGATCGCGGTGGTGCCGGTGTCCAGGATGCGACGGCTCAGGTAACCGTGGTTCATCGCGTCCCACCCGGGCGGGGCGGCGAGCCGGCCGACGATCAGCCAGCCGTAGCCGGCGGCGATCACCGCCGGCACGGCCAACCCGACGACGTCGGCCAGACGTGGGCGGACCGACGGCAGCCGGAAGCGGGCCCACCGGGACCGCGCACCGCGGTCGGCGCCGTCCTCGACGAGGCCGCGACCGAGCAGCCGCGACAGCGTGATCGCCGCGCCCGCCAGCACGAGCTCGGCGACGAGTACGGCCGCGGCGCTGTCGGGCAGGCCGAGGGGCCGTAGCCAGGCCATGGCCACGGAGATCAGGCCGAGGGTGAGCGCCGGGGACGCCGCCCAGGCCGCCCAGCGGTACCGCCCCGGCGGCAGGGCGAACCCCAACAGGGCTCCCGGTACGACGGCGACCAAGAGCGCAACGAGGCTGGTCAACTGCGGTGCCCTCCCCCGTTTGAACAAGCGCCGCGCAAAAGCCCGGTAAGCATAGGGGAAACGATCGGTTAATGCGGCCCCACCACCCTGCCTGCTCGGTCCCGGCCCGTCCCGCCGTCCCGATCTTCAACAATCTGTTGACAAGGAAGTGTTAAAGGGGTTCCAATGGACGACATGGCCACGCTGAACAACGATCCGTTCACCGCTCCGGACGCTGCCCAGGCTCGCGCGCACCGCAACTACGCGGCGCTGCTGCGAATCGCGGAACGGCACGCGGGCACCGACGCCAGCCGCCGGCGGTACGCCCACCCCGACGTCCCGGACGCCTACGAGGCGGCGACCCTGGTGATGGCTCTCGCTGGCGGTGCGGAGCTGGAACCGGGTGAGGAACCGGTCGACCAGGCCGACCTGATGGCCGCGCTCACCCTGATCCCGCACGTTCGAACAGAGGTGGACGTGCTGGAGACCGGCCTGTTGCAGGCGGCCCGCGGCCGCGGAATGACCTGGCAGGCCATCGCCTTCGGGCTCGGCCTGGGCAGCGCGCAGGCCGCGCAGCAGCGCTACGACCGCCTCACCGCACGCACCGCCGACTAGTTACATACGCCCGGAGCTTCAGCCGGCACTTTCAGGCCAGGTTCCATCGAGCCCGCAGTGGGATCAACAGTGGGAGCCGACCCGACGGGAGAGCGTGATGCGACGCGAGGAGATGCTGGCGTACTGCCTGGCGAAGCCCGGTGCGTGGCTGGACCAGCCGTGGGAGGACGACGAGGTGGTCAAGGTGGGCAGCCGGATCTTCGCGTTCCTCGGCTCCCCCAGCACCGACCCCACCTTGGGCGTGAAGTGCGGCCCGAGCCGGGAGGTGGCCGACGAGTGGCTGCACCGGCACCCGGCGGACGCCCGGGTGATGCCCTACATCGGACGGTCCGGCTGGAACACCCTCCGGCTCGACGGCGGGATCGACGACGAGGAGCTGATCGAGGCGGTCGACGCGTCGTATGACGCGGTGGTGGCGAAGCTGCCGAAGCGGGAACGGCCGACCGGCTGAACGGCCCCGGCACCGAGCGGATTCAGGGAAGCTGCCGCCCCGGCGAACGCTGGGGGCGGCAGCTTCCCTGATGTCATGCGGATCCGGGCAGCCGGGCTCAGCGGGGAACGACCCGCTCGGCGGCCCACTCCCGCCAGCCGGCCAGCTTGTCGGCAGCGGTGGCGAGCTGGTCGGCCACCGGCCCTGGGCCGGTGGAGCCGGGCGTGGTCCGGGCCGCGAGCGCCGAACGGACCGAGAGCACGTCACGCACCGACGGGTCGAGGTGCTCGCTGACCGCGGCCAGGTCGGCGTCCGAAACCTCGTCCAGCGCGCAGTCGCGGGCCACACAGAGCGCGACCAGCCGCCCGGTGATCTCATGCGCGTCGCGGAACGGCACACCCCTGCGGACGAGCCAGTCGGCGACCTCGGTGGCCAGCGAATACCCCACCGGAGCGGCGGCGACCAGCCGGTCGACCCGTACCGTCATCGTGGAGATCATCCCCGCGAGGGCCGGCAGCAGCAGCTCAAGCGTGTCGACCGCGTCGAAGGCCGGCTCCTTGTCCTCCTGCATGTCCCGGTCGTAGGTCATCGGCAGGCCCTTGAGCATGGTGAGCACGCTCATCAGCCCGCCGACCAGCCGGCCGGACTTACCGCGGGCCAGCTCGGCGATGTCCGCGTTCTTCTTCTGCGGCATGATCGAGGAGCCGGTGGCGAACGCGTCGTCCAGCTCCACCCAGCCGAACTCCTGCGACGTCCAGAGCACCACCTCCTCGCCGAGGCGGGACAGGTGCACCCCGATCATCGCGGTGACGAAGAGAAACTCGGCGACGAAGTCCCGGTCGGCCACCGCGTCCATCGAGTTGGCGAACGACGTGCGGAAGCCAAGCTCCTTGGAGACCGCCACCGGATCCAGCGGCAGCCCCGAGCCGGCGAGCGCGCCCGCGCCGAGCGGGCTGATCGCGGCCCGCTCGTCCCAGTCCCGCATCCGCTCCAGGTCCCGCAGCAGCGGCTGGACGTGGGCGAGCAGCCAGTGCCCGAAGGTGACCGGCTGCGCGTGCTGAAGGTGCGTCATGCCCGGAGCGGCCGTGTCCACGTGCCGCTCGGCCTGCTCGACCAACGCCTCCGCCAGCTCCACCAGCCGGGCGGCCACGCCCCGCGCGTGGTCGCGCAGGTAGAGCCGCAGGTCGGTGGCGACCTGGTCGTTGCGCGACCGGCCGGCGCGAAGCTTCCCACCCAGGCTGCCGAGCCGCTCCAAGAGGCCGCGCTCCAGCGCCGTGTGCACGTCCTCGTCGTCCACCGTCGGGCGGAACTGCCCCGAGGCGCAGGCCGCCTCCAGGTCGTCCAGCGCCGCGAGGATCTTCCCCAACTCCTCCGGGTCGAGCAGGCCGGCGCCGGCCAGGACCCGGGCGTGCGCCCGCGAGCCGGCGATGTCGTACGGGGCCAGCCGCCAGTCGAACTGCACGCTCACCGACAGCCGGGCCAGAGCCTCCGCGGGGCCGCCGGCGAACCGGCCGCCCCACAGGCTCGTCCGATTCGTGGCCGCGCTGTTCTCGGTCAGGCTCTTGTCGTCCACCGGACCCATTGTGGCAGTGCTCACCTTTCGCTCCCGACTGCGGGGCTCACTCGCTGCGCTCGCTCACTCCTCGCGCTCGCAACGCTCACCTTTCGCCGAGCCGGGCGTCCCGGGCCGCGGCCATCCGGCTGGGCAGACCCCACAGCTGCACGAAGCCCTTTGCGAGGGACTGGTCGAACGTGTCGCCGGTGTCGTAGGTGGCCATGCCGAAGTCGTAGAGGCTGGCCTCGGAGCGCCGGCCGGTGACGGTGGCCCGACCGCCGTGCAGAGTCAGCCGCACCTCGCCGGAGACGTGCCGCTGGGCGTCGTCGATGAACGCGTCCAGCGACCGCTTCAGCGGCGAGAACCAGAGGCCGTCGTAGACGAGCTCGCCCCAGCGCTGGTCGACACCGCGCTTGAACCGGGCCAGGTCCCGCTCGACCGTCACGTTCTCCAGCTCCTGGTGGGCCGTGATCAGCGCGATCGCGCCGGGCGCCTCGTACACCTCGCGGCTCTTGATGCCCACGAGCCGGTCCTCGACCATGTCGAGGCGGCCGACACCCTGCTCTCCGGCGCGACGGTTCAGTTCGAGGATCGCCTGGTACGGCGTGACCGTCTCGCCGTCCACCGCGACCGGCACGCCCGCGTCGAACGTGATGACCACCTCGTCGGCGTCGCGGGGCTCACTCGGGTCGGCCGTGTAGGAGTACAGGTCCTCGATCGGCCCGTTCCAGATGTCCTCCAGGAAGCCGGTCTCCACCGCACGGCCGAACAGGTTCTGGTCGATGGAGTACGGCGACTTGGCCGACACGTCGATCGGCAGGCCCTTCTCCTCCGCGAACGCGATCGCCTTGTCCCGGGTCCAGGCGAAGTCCCGGGCCGGGGCGATGATCTTCAGGTCAGGCGCGAGCGCGCCCAGGCCGACCTCGAAGCGCACCTGGTCGTTGCCCTTGCCGGTGCAGCCGTGCGACACGATCGTGCCGCCGTACTTGCGCGCCGCGGTGACCAGGTGCTTGACGATCAGCGGCCGGGACAGCGCGGACACCAGCGGGTAGCGGTCCATGTAGAGGGCGTTGGCGCGGATCGCCGGCAGGCAGTACTCGGCGGCGAACTCGTCGCGCGCGTCGACCACCTCGGACTCCACGGCGCCGCAGTCCAGGGCGCGCTGCCGGATGACGTTCATGTCCTCGCCGCCCTGGCCGACGTCGACCGCGACCGCGATCACCTCGGCGCCGGTCTGCTCGGCCAGGTACGGAATGGCGACGGAGGTGTCCAACCCCCCGGAGTACGCCAGGACGACCCGCTCGGTCATGGTGTGTTGCTCCCTTCAACGTTCTCTTCGCGGCGGGCCCAGCCGGCGAGCTTCTCGCCGAGCGTGGCCCCACCGTCGGCCTCGCGGGCCACGACGAGGATGGTGTCGTCGCCGGCGATCGTGCCGACGACCTCGGGCAGGCCCGCTCGGTCCAACGCGCTGGCCAGGTAGTGCGCTGCGCCCGGCGGGGTCCGCAGCACGGCGATGTTGCCGCTGGAGTCGACCCCGTTGAGCAGCTCGTGCAGCAGCCGCACCAGGCGGGCCGGGGCAGCCTCGGCGTCCCGAAGCGGCCGGTGGCCGTCCTCCGGGATCATGTAGACGCCGCGTCCGTCGCCGCCGCGCACGGTCGCCGCGCCGAGCTCCTTCAGGTCCCGGGAGAGGGTCGCCTGGGTGACCTGGATCCCGTCGCCGGCGAGCAGGTCGGCCAGCTCGGGCTGCGAGTGGATCGCCTTGTCCCGGATCAGCTCGACGATGCGGGCGTGCCGGGCGGCGCGGGTCAGCGGGGCGGTCATGTGGTCTCCCTGGTCACGGTGGCGTCGGGCGCCGCCGCGTCCGGGGCCAGGGTCGTGGCCTCGATGAGGAACGTGAGCAGCGCCTTCTGGGCGTGCAGCCGATTCTCCGCCTGATCGAAGACCGCGCTCTGCGGGCCGTCGAGCACCTCGTCGGTGATCTCCTCGCCCCGGTGCGCGGGCAGGCAGTGCAGCACGATCGCGCCCGGCGCCGCCTGGGCGAGCAGCTCGGCGTTGACCTGGTACGGCAGGAACGGCGTGATGCGGTCCAGCCCGTCGTCCTCCTGCCCCATCGAGGTCCAGGTGTCGGTGGCGATCACGTCGGCCCCCTTGACCGCCTCGGCCGGGTCGGTCAGCACACTCACCGAACCGCCGGTGCCGACCGCGATCTCCGCGGCCCGGGCCACCACCACGGGGTCGGCGGAGAACCCGACGGGCCCGGCCACCCGTACGTGCATGCCGGCGGTCGCTCCGGCGAGCAGGTACGAGTTGGCCATGTTGTTGGCCGCGTCGCCGACGTACGCGAGGGTCCGGCCGGCGGTGCCGCCGAAGCGTTCCCGGACGGTGAGCAGGTCGGCCAGGAGCTGGCACGGGTGGTAGCCGTCGGTGAGCGCGTTGACCACCGGCACGCTCGCCCCGGTGGCGAGCTCGGCGATGCGATCGTCGCCGTAGGTACGCAGCACGATCGCGGCGACGTAGCGGGAGAGCGCCCGCGCGGCGTCGGCGAGGGTCTCGCCCCGGCCGAAGTGGGTGCCCTGCGTGTCCACGATGAGCGGGTGACCGCCCAGCTCGGCGATGCCGACGTCGAAGGAGGTCCGGGTACGCAGGCTCTGCTTGTCGAAGAGCACCGCCACCGAACGGGGCCCGGTCAGCGGCTGGTACCGGAACCGGTCCGCCTTCATCCGGGCGGCGAGCTCCAGCACCGTCGCCTGCTCGGCGGGGCTCAGGTCGTCGTCACGCAGGAAGTGCCGGATCATGCGGTCGTCTCCGGGGCGGTCGTGGTGGTCATCGGGGAGACCGTCGAGGGGGCGAACCCGGACGGAGAACGGTCCGCAGCGGCGGCGGGCGCGGTGGTGTCGAGGGCGGCGGGAAGGGCCGCCAGGAACGCGTCCACCTGCTCCGCGGTGAGGATCAGCGGCGGGGCGAGACGGACCACGTCCGGCTGCACCGGGTTCACCAGGAAGCCGGCCTCGCGCAGCGCCTCGGCGAGCACCCGCGACACCGGCGCGGTGAGCACCACGCCGAGCAGCAGGCCGGCTCCGCGTACACCGGAGACGAGCGGGTGACCGAGCGCCTCGACACCCCGGCGCAATCGTTCGCCGACCCGCTTGACGTGGTCGAGCAGGCCCTCGTGCGCGATGGTGCTCACCACCGCGAGCGCGGCGGCGCAGCTGACCGGATTGCCGCCGAACGTGGTGCCGTGCGAGCCGGGAGTGAGCAGCTCGGCCGCGCGGCCGAAGGCCAGCGTCGCGCCGAGCGGCAGCCCGCCGCCGAGCCCCTTGGCGAGCGTGACCAGGTCCGGTTCCACGCTGTCGGCCTGGTGGGCGAACCAGTGCCCGGTACGCCCGATGCCGGTCTGCACCTCGTCGAGCACCAGCAGCGCGCCGTGCCGAGCGGTGATCCGCCGGGCTGCGGCGAGGTAGCCGGCCGGCGGCACGACGACCCCGTTCTCACCCTGGATGGGCTCCAGGATCACCATCGCGGTGGCGTCGGTGACGGCCGCCTCCAGCGCGGCCACGTCGCCGTACCCGACATGGGTGACCTCGCCGGGCAGCGGGCGGAACGGGTCGGACTTGGCCGGCTGTCCGGTGAGCGCGAGCGCACCCATGGTCCGGCCGTGGAAGCCGCCCGACGTGGCGACCACATGGGTACGACCGGTCAGCCGGGAGATCTTGAACGCCGCCTCGTTGGCCTCCGCGCCCGAGTTGGCGAAGAAGACCCGGCCGGGGCGCCCGGCGAGCGCGAGCAGCAGCTCGGCCAGGGCGACCGGTGGCTCGGCGACGTAGAGGTTGGAGACGTGGCCGAGCGTCGCGACCTGCTTCGACACGGCGGCCACCACGGCGGGGTGGGCGTGACCGAGGGCGTTGACCGCGATACCGCCGACCAGGTCGACGTACTCCCGGCCGTCCTCGTCGACCACGACGGCGCCGGAGCCGGCGACCAGGGCCAGCGGCGGAGTGCCGTAGTTGTCCATCATGGACTGACTCCACCGCTGCACCAGCGCGCTCATGACTCGATCACCATCGTTCCGAACCCTTCCGACGTGAAGACCTCCAGCAGCGTGGAGTGGGCGACCCTGCCGTCGACGACGTGCGCGGCGGGCACTCCCCCGCGCACCGCCCGCAGGCACGCCTCCATCTTGGGCACCATCCCCGACTCGAGCGTGGGCAGCAGCTTCGCCAGGTCGTCGGCCTCGATCTCGGAGATCAGGCTCGTGGTGTCCGGCCAGTTCGCGTAGAGGCCGGCGACGTCGGTGAGCACGACCAGCTTGCGGGCCTCCAGCGCGACCGCGAGCGCGGCGGCGGCGGTGTCCGCGTTGAGGTTGTGCAGCACCCCGTCGGCGTCCGGCGCGACGGTCGAGATCACCGGGATCCGCCCGGCCGCGATGAGGTCGGTGACCGCGGAGACGTCGACCGACTCCACGTCACCCACCTGGCCGACGTCGACCGGTTCGCCGTCCACGTACGCCGGGCGGCGCACCGCCGTGAACAGCCCCGCGTCCTCGCCGGAGAGGCCGACCGCGAACGGACCGTGCGCGTTGATCAGCCCGACCAGTTCCCGCCCGACCTGACCGACCAGCACCATCCGGACGACCTGCATCGCCTCGGGGGTGGTGACCCGCAGTCCGCCGCGGAACTCGCTGACGATGCCGAGCCGGCCGAGCATGGCCGAGATCTGCGGTCCGCCACCGTGCACGACGACCGGCTTCAGGCCGACGTAACGCAGGAAGACCATGTCGGCCGCGAACGCGCGCTGCAGTTCGGGATCGACCATGGCGTTGCCGCCGTACTTGATCACGACGGTGGCGCCGGAGAAGCGGGCCAGCCACGGCAGCGCCTCGATCAGCGTGGCGGCCTTGGCCTGGGAACGGGTGAGGTCGGCGGAGAGGGTCATGCTCCTACCCGCCTTCCGTTCGCGACTGCCTGGCTCTTCGCTGCGTTCCTCGCGCTCACGACGAGTAGGCCGAGTTCTCGTGGACGTACGCGTGGGAGAGGTCGTTGGTCCAGACGGTGGCCGCGGCGGTCCCGGAGCGCAGGTCGATCCGGATGGTCACGTCCCGCCCGGTGAGGTCGACCTTCGACCGGTCCTCGGCGGCGGCGCCGTCCCGGCACACCCAGACCCCGTTCACCGCGACGTCGATGCTGTCCGGCTCGAACGCGGCCGCGGTGGTGCCGACGGCGGCGAGGATCCGTCCCCAGTTCGGGTCGTTGCCGAACAGCGCGGTCTTGACCAGGTTGTTGCGGGCCACCGCGCGGCCCACCTCGACCGCGTCGTCCTCGCTCGCCGCGCCGAGCACCTCGATGGCGATCTGCTTGGTGGCGCCCTCCGCGTCGGCGATGAGCTGCTGTGCCAGGTCGTGGCAGGCGGCGGTGACCGCGGCGGCCAGCTCACCCGGAGCGGGCGTGACACCCGACGCACCGCTGGCCAGCAGCAACACGGTGTCGTTGGTGGACATGCAGCCGTCGGAGTCGATCCGGTCGAACGTCACCCGGCAGGCCTCGCGCAGCGCGGCGGTCAGCGTCTCGGAGTCGGCGACCGCGTCGGTGGTGACGACGCACAACATGGTCGCCAGGGCCGGCGCGAGCATGCCCGCGCCCTTGGCCATGCCTCCGACGGTCCATCCGGCGCCCTGCGTCACTGTCGTCTTCGGCCGGGTGTCCGTCGTCATGATCGCCTCGGCGGCGGGGGCACCGCCGGCCGGCGACAGCGTTCGCACGGCGTCGTCCACGCCGGCGAGCAGCGCGGTCATCGGCAGCCGCTCACCGATCAGGCCGGTCGAGCAGACCGCCACCTCACCCGCCCCGAGGTCCAGGGCCGGATCGGCGGCCGCGAGGGCGGCGGCGACGTGCTCGGCGGTGGCGTGCGTGTCCTGGAACCCGGCCGGGCCGGTGCAGGCGTTCGCGCCACCCGAGTTGAGCACGACGGCGCGGACGGCCCCGCCGTGTACGACCTGCTGGGTCCAGAGCACCGGCGCGGCCTTCACCCGGTTGGCGGTGAAGACACCGGCCACGGCCGCGTCCGGGCCGTCGTTGACCACCAGCGCCACGTCCGCGGCGCCGCCGGCCTTGAGCCCGGCGGCGACGCCCGCCGCCCGGAATCCCTGCGGAACGGTCACGCTCATGGGGTCACCCCGTACACCGACAGGCCGGCGGTCTCCGGCAGGCCGAACATCAGGTTGGCGTTCTGCACGGCCTGACCGGCCGCGCCCTTGCCGAGGTTGTCGAGCGCGCTCACCACGATCAGGCGGCGGGAGTCGACGTCGACGGTGGCCTGCAGGTGGCAGGAGTTGGAGCCGAGCGTGGCGGCCGTGTGCGGCCAGCGCCCCTCGGGCAGCACGTGCACGAACGGCGCGTCGGCGTACGCCTCGGCGAGCACCGTCTGCGGGTCGACCCCTTGGGCGGGCAGCGCGGTGACCGTGGCGAGGATGCCACGCGGCATCGGGGCGAGCACCGGGGTGAGGGAGAGGCCCGTCGCGCGGGTCGCCTGCTTGATCTCGGGCACGTGCTGGTGGGTGCCGACCCGGTAGGGCGACAGGTCGCCCATCACCTCGCTGGCCAGCAGGTGCGCCTTGGCACCCCGACCCGCGCCGGAGGTGCCCGAGGCGGCGACCACGACCACGTCGTCCGGCCGGGCGGCGCCGGCGGCGATCAGCGGGGCGAGCGCCAGGCTGATGGCGGCGGCGTAGCAGCCGGTGTTCGCCACCCGCGTCGAGGAGGCGATTAGCTCGCGCTGCCCGGGCAGTTCCGGCAGGCCGTAGGTCCACTGGCCCGCGTGCGTGCCGCCGTAGTACTGCGCCCACTGGTACGGGTCGGCGAGTCGGTGGTCGGCGCCGAGGTCGACGATGCGCACCTCGGCCGGCAGTTGGGCGGCGAGCGCGGCCGACTCGCCGTGCGGCAGGGCCAGGAAGACCAGGTCCGCGTCCGCGAGGGCTTCCGGCCCCGACGCGCCGAGCACCAGGTCGAGCCCGGCCAGCTGCGGATGCACCACGTCGACCCGGTGCCCGGCCTGGCTGTGCGCGGTGGCGGCGACCAGCTCGAACTCCGGGTGCCCGGCGATCAGGCGCAGCAGCTCGCCGCCGGCGTAGCCGCTCGCTCCCCCGACCGCAACTCGGATCCCCATACTCACCTCCGCATGACTATGCACTCAACCTAGCAGCGGTGATCGGTGGCCGCAAGTTCATGCAGTCTATTGCATGAGAATTACCCACCGGGACTGCGGGCGAACGACAGCGAGACCGACAACCGATACATCGACTGCCATAATTGGATCGGCGTGGTGCGGGGCCCGGAGCCGAGCCCTCGGGGGTGCGCAGCGGAGGTCGCATGGGGCTGATGTTCAAGATCCTCGGTCCGATCCGGGCACTGCGTGACGGTCGCCCGCTGCGGCTTCCCGGCGGCCGCCCCACCGCGCTCCTGGTCACCCTGCTGCTGCACACCGGGGCGGTGGTGCCCGTCGAACGGCTACGCCAGGAGCTGTGGGGCGGTCGGGCCCCCGCCTCGGCGGTGGCCAACCTGCGTACCCACGCCAGCCAGTTGCGTCAACTGCTCGCCGCACCGGACGAGTCGCCCCGGCTACACGGCGGACACGGTGGCTACCGGCTCCGGGTGGACCCGGGCGAGCTGGACGCCGCCGAGTTCGAGCGGCTGGCCACCGAGGGGCACGCGGCCCGCGTCGACGGCCGGCTCGACGTCGCGGCACCCCTGTTCGAGCGGGCGCTGTCCCTCTGGTCCGCGGCGGAGCCGCCCCCGGCGGCGTACGGGCCGACGACCGCCGCGGCCTTCGACCAGCTGCGCGAGCGGCGGGCCGCCGTGCGCGAGACGTACGCCCAGTGCCGGCTCGACCTCGGCGACCCGGGCAGCCATCCACTGCTCGCCCTGCTACGGCGGCATCTGGCGGAGAATCCGCTGCGCGAGCCGGCCTGGGCGCTGCTGATGATCGCCCAGTGCCGGGCCGGCGACCGCGCCGCCGCCCTGCACACGTACCGGGCCGCCTGCCGGGCACTCGCCGGCGAGCTGGGCGTCGGCCCCGGCCCGGAGCTGACCGAGCTGTACGCGGCCGTCCGGCGGCACGACACCCGGCTGCTGGCGAGCCGGCCGGCCGCCCGCACCCGGGACCGCCCGGCGGATCCCCGGCCGGTGCTGGTGCCGCACGAACTCCCCTGCCCGACCACACCCTTCGTCGGCCGGCGCACCGAGCTGGCCCAGCTGCGTGTCGCGCTGACCACGGTGGGCGACACTCCCCTCACCATGGCGGTCTACGGGATGCCCGGCGCCGGCAAGTCCGCGCTCGCGCTGCGTGCCGCAGCCGAGACCCTGGACGCGTTCCCGCACGGTCAGCTCCACCTCGACCTGGGCGGATCGGTGGACGGGACGGCACTGTCGCCGCTCGACGTGGCGATGCGCGTGCTCCGGCCGTTGCGAGCCGCCACCCCGGGGCCGGACGACCTCGCCGAGGCGCGGGCCCGGATCCGGTCGTCGCTCTTCGACCGCCGGGTGCTGCTGGTGCTCGACAACGTCGCCGACCCCGCCCAGGTCGACGGTCTGCTCCCGGCACGCGGCGGCTGCGCCCTGCTCGTGACCAGCCGCTGCCCGGTGTCCGACACGTTCACCCGGGCGCTGCGGCTGGACCCGATGCCGCCCGGCGAAGGGCTCGCGCTGCTGCGGGCCACCGCCGGGGACCGCCGGGTGGATGACGAGCCGGAGGCCGCCGCGGCTGTCGTCGCGCTCTGCGAGGGACTGCCGTTGGCACTGCGTACCGCAGCCCGCCGACTCGCCGAATGCCCGCACTGGTCCATGGCGCGGCTGGCCCGGCTGCTGCGCGACGAGCGCCACCGGCTGGCGGAGACCGGCCTGCGCCCCCGGCTGACCGCGAGCTACCGCCGGCTGGGCGCGGCGGCACCGGTGTTCCGCCGGCTCGGCGACGCCCCCGCCGGGACGGTCACCCCGGAGCTGGCCGCCGCGCTGACCGGGGCGCCGACCGACGAGACCGTACGGGCGCTCGACCAGCTCGTGGCGGCGCAGCTCGCCGAGCCGGCCGGGCCGGGCCGGTACCGCATCGGGGACCTGGTCCGGCTCTACGCCGCCGAGCTGGGCGCCACCGAGCCGACGGGGACCGGCAGCACGCCGGTGACGGTGGCGGACGGCCGCTGAACCGCGGCGCTCCGGCCGGCCGGTCGAAGACCCGGCCGGCCGGTGAGCACCACGCGCCCGACGGGTTCCGACACCACACGCCGCCACCGGCTGCGGGTCAGACCGCCGTGGGGCTGTCCTCGCGGTAGCCCCGTGCCTGCAGGGTGAAGAGCCGGGCGTACCCGCCGCCGGCGGCGAGCAGCTCGTCGTGCGGGCCGCACTCGGCGACCCGGCCGTCGGCCAGCGCCACGATCCTGTCCGCGTCCCGCACCGCGTTGAGGCGATGGGAGATGAGCAGGCTGGTACGCCCACGGCGCAGCTCGCGCAACCGGGTGTGCAGGTCGTGCTCCGCCTCGGCGTCGAGTCCCGAGCTCGGCTCGTCGAGGATGAGCAGGTCCCGGTCGGCCCGCAGGAAGCCGCGGGCCAGCGCCACCCGCTGCCACTGCCCGCCGGAGAGGACCACGCCGGCCTGCGCGTCGTCCCGGTCCGGACCGTCGAAGAAGATCCGGGTGAGCAGGGTGTCGTAGCCGCGCGGCAACCCGGTCAGGGTCTCGTCGACGCCGGCCTGCCGAGCGGCGGCGCGCACCCGGTCGGGCTCGTCGCGGGCGGCGAGGTCCCCCACCGCGATGTTCTCCGCAGCGGTCAGGTCGTACGGCATGAAGTCCTGGAACACCGCGCCGAGCCGCTCACGCAGCGCCGCCGGGTCGAACTCCCGCACGTCGACCCCGTCCCACCGGATCGTGCCGCGCTCCGGGTCGTAGAACCGGCAGAGCAGCTTCACCAGCGTGCTCTTGCCCGCCCCGTTGAGCCCGACCAGCGCAGTGGTGGCGCCCGCCGGGAGGAACAGGTCGACCCCACGCAGCACCCACGGATGCCGTGGTGAGTACCGGAACCAGACGTCACGCAGCTCGATGCCGTGCCGCAGCGGCGGGACCGGCCGGGCCGCGGCGGGCACCGGCAGGTCGGGTTCGGCCCGGACGACCTCGTCGTAGTGGTCGAACAGGAGCAGCGCCCGGTGGATCGCGCCGAGCTGACCGACCAGACTGCCCAGCGCGCCCTGCACCCCGGGTACGGCCGCCAGGTAGATCACCACATCGCCGGCGGTGAGGCGGCCGGCCGCGGCGGCCGTCACGGTGTAGACGACCCCGGCACCGGCCACCGCGGCGCCGAGCAGCCCGAGCAGGCCCTGGGCGCGCAGCTCGCGGCGGTCCAGCCGCTGCTCGACGCCGTGCATGCCGCGCAGCTCGTCGAGCATCCGGTCGCCGAAGAACCGGCCGAGACCGAAGAGCCGGACCTCCTTGGCGGCCGGCACACCCACCAGCAGCTGGGCGAAGAACAGGTCACGCCGCTGGAAGTGCTCCAGGTGCAGGACCATCGCGGCCCGGGCACGGTTGAGACGCAGCTGGAGCCAGAGCGTGGGCAGCGCCGCGACCAGCACCAGCAGACCGACCACCGGGCTGAGTGCCAGCAGCACGCCGAGGAAACCGCCGAGTGCGAGCACGCTCTGCACCGCGCCGAACGCGTTCCCGGTGAGCTGGGTGGGACCGAGGTGCCCCGTCTGCTGGGCCGCCTGCAGCCGGTCCTGGAACGCCGGGTCCTCGAGCCGGACCAGGCCCACCAGGCGCAGCACCGCGTCGTGCAACCGGCGGCGCACCAGCCGGCTCACCGCCCGGATCCGCTCCTTCTCCACGTACGTCCGCAGGTGCGGCAGGACCACGCCGGCTGCCGCCACCAGCGCCAGACCGACGCCGAGCAGGACCAGCGACACTCCCGCCCGCCCCGCACCGGTGAGTACGTCCAGCACGAGCTTGGTGAGCGCGGCGACGAGCACCGGCGTCACGCCGGCGAGGATCGCCAGCAGCAGGTCGACCACAGTCCCCCCGGGCGCTGCGCGCCAGGTCAGACCGAGGGCCGCGCGGGCGTGCCGGGCGGCCCGGCGCGGAGTCAGGCGGGGGCCGGTCACCGAGCCACCGGCAGGTCCAACCGGGCGATGCCGAACGCGGTCGACGCGACGATCCCGCGCTCGTCGAGCAGGCCGAACGCGGGATACCCCTTGACCCCGAAGGCGAGCGGAAGCGGGCCCGTGCCCGGCTCGACGAAGACCGTCGCCAGGCCCGCGAACTGGGCGGCGTACGGCTCGGTGTCCGGGCCCTTGCCGACCACCACGATCCAGACGTGCTCGGCGCCACCGGGCATGGTCCGGGCCCGCTCGATCAGAAGAGGCAGCTGCTCCTCGCAGTGCTCACAGGCCGGCGAGAGGAACGCCACGAGCGTCATCGGCGGGATGTCGGCACGCGTACGCAACTCGCCGTCCAGCGTGGTCGAGACGAACTCCCCGGGGATCGAGCCGACCTCCGACATCACCTCCGGCGGCTGTGCCTGCCGGTCACTGAGCAGGTCGGTGTGCTCGCGGAGCCGGCGGATCACGCCGAGCAGCAGCACCAGGTTGAGCAGGCCGAGCGCGGCGACGAGGACGACGGCGACGGTCAACAGCGCCATGAGGGCTCCTTCGGATCGCGGGGTCAGGAACGGCCGGCCGGGCGGGTCGCCCGGGGCGAAGCGGGGGCGAAGAGGGCCACGAGGTCGTCGAGGCGCACCACCACTGCGGCGAGCGGAACGGCCACCCCGGCGGCGAGCAGAGCTGCCGCCGGCGGCAGCGACGGCCCGGCGGTTGCCCAGCCCGACAGCCCGAGCAGGGCCACCACGGTGAGTGCGAGGTTCCGCGCCACGTGCCGGGGACCGATCGGCGCGTCGGCCGCGCCGAAGCAGCGACAGGCCGGGCGTGCCCCGCGACGCAGGGCGCCGACGATGGCCGCGGTGAGCACGCCGAGCAGCCCGGCGGCGAGCACCAGCCCGGCGGGTGCGGTGGCCGGGACGGCGAGTAGCGCCACGACCGCCGCCTCCGCGGCGACCGCCAGCCGGGCGACCGGCGACGCCCATCGCGCCGGCACACCGAACTGGCCGACCGAGCCGACGAACTCGGCGAAGCCGGCGCGGGTACGCAACTTGCCGACCACCGCGGCGACGAACACCAGGGCCAGTAGCAACCGCGCGGCCAGTTCCACCGCTCGCATCCGTCTCCACCTCCTCAGCGTGGGGAGGCCCAGGCTAGGAGGGACGGATACAGCACTGATACATCGACGCGCGCCGGTTCCCGCGTCGGCTGTAGGTGCGGTGTACGGGGCGGCCGTAGCGTGCCGGCATCGATCGACGACCCGTCGGAAGGAGGTGAACGGATGTTCCGTCGACTTGAGGGCCTCGGCGAGCGGCTGCTCGGTGTGTTCGTGCCGAAGGTGACCGCCGCGGCCGGCTGTCCGCCGGACCCGTGGTGCGCGGTATGCGGCACCTGCTACTTCAAGCGGTGCAGCTACAGCGGCTCCTGCGCGGTGAACTGCGGAGGATGCGGCTACTACTGCTCGGCCGGTGCCAGCACCATGACCTCACTGTGCTGATCGCCCCCGGGTGTGCCGCGTGGCCGGTGACCGGCCGCGCGGCACGTCCGTCTCAGGGCCGCAGACGCGGCCGGATCACCACCCCGAGCAGATCCGGCTCCGGGATGTACCCACACTCACGCGAGTCGTAGCTGAACGGCGGGTTGTCGCCGAGAACGACCAGGTGCCCCGGCGGCACCTCCCGCTCCGGGCGCTGCCCGAGCAGCGGTACCCGGTCCACCGGCACCGGGTCGCCGGGCACCGCGTACGCCCGCTTGATGAGCAGGCCCGGCTCGCCGTCACCGGGCCGGGTGGGGTGGCCGCCGGTCATCGCCGCCGGCGCCACCACCACGACCACGTCACCGGAACGGACCCCGGCCAGCGGCACCCGCCGGGCCAGCACCCGGTCGCCGGGGCGCAGCGTCGGTTCCATGCTGCGGCCCACCACCGAGACCAGCATCAGGTGCCGGCGGGCCCAGAGCAGGCCGGTGGTGGCCGCCACGAGCACGACGGCCACCACCACCCAACCGATCACCGGCACCGGATCAGGCGCCGCGCAGGGTGGCGCCGAAACGTTCGGCGGCCACGGCCACCGCCGCGTCCCGGGCGGCCACCGCCTCCTCCACCGTGAGCGTGCGATCCGGCGCGCGGAAGGTCAGCTTGTACGCCAACGACTTGCGCTCCGGCCCGAGCTGGTCGGAGGTGTAGACGTCGAAGAGGCGTACGTCCTCGAGCAGCTCGCCGGCACCCTCGACGAGTGCCTGCTGCACCTGCGCCGCCGGTACCGACCCGTCCACCACCAGCGCCACGTCGATCAGCGCCGGCGGGAAGCCGGACACCGCCGGGGCCGACAGCACCGGCGCGGCGGGCAGCAGGTCGAGGTTCAGCTCCACGGCGCTGGTACGGCGGGGCAGCTCCAGCGCCGCGAGCACCGTCGGGTGCAGCTCGCCGGCGTGCCCGACCACGAGGCCGTCGACCAGCAGCTCGGCGCAGCGACCCGGATGCCACGGCGCGTACTCGGCGGCCCGCACCTCGACCCGGTCGGTCGGGATGCCGGCGGCGGCCAGCACCGTCCGCCCGGCCTCGACCGCATCCGCCCACCCGGCCGCGCGCCCGCCGCCCCACCAGCCGGACAGCTCGATCTCGCCGGTCAGCACGGCGGCGAGGTGCCGGGGCTGCGCGGGCACCACCGCGTCGGCGGCGGCGAACTCCGCGTCGGTCGGCCGCCGGTCCACCCCCATCGCCGGCGGGCTGCCCACGCCGGGCCGCGGGTGGAAGACCGCCCCGATCTCGTAGAGCGCGAGATCGCGGTGGCCCCGGCCGAGGTTGCGCTTGAGCACCCCGAGCAGGGGGCCGAGCAGCGTCGTGCGCAGCATCGGCTCCTCGTCGGAGAGCGGGTTGGCCAGCCGCACCGCGGGCCGGCGCGGGTCGTCGGCCGGCAGGCCGAGCAGGTCGGGAAGCTCCGGCGAGACGAACGGGTGGGCGAGCACCTCGACGTACCCACGGTCGGCCAGCGCCCGGGCGATCGCCCGGCGCCGGCGCTGCTGCCAGGTCAGGCCGCGACCGGCCGGCGCCACCGGCAGCACCGACGGCACCTTGTCGTACCCGTCGAGGCGTACCACCTCCTCGACCAGGTCGGCGGGGTCGGTGAGGTCGGGACGCCAGCTCGGCGGGGTGACGGTGAGCGCCACCCCGGCGCCGGCGAGCACACCGACCGAGCCCGGGTCCTCGGCGAGCCGGTCGGCGCCCTGCGCCACCGTGCAGCCCACCTGCTCCAGCAGGGCCACCACCCGCGCCGGCGGGTAGTCGACGCCGATCCGCCGGGTCGGCAGGTCCGCGGCCAGAGTGATCGGGGTACGCGGGACCACGTGGTCGAGGTCCAGGATCCCGTCGCCCACCGTGCCGCCGCCGTACTCGGTGAGCAGCCGCACCGCCCGCTCCAGGGCGACCAGCGGCAGGGCCGGGTCGACGCCCCGCTCCCAACGCTTGGCGGCCTCGCTGAACAGCTTGTGCCGGCGGGCGGTGCGTCCCACCATCACCGGGTCCCAGTGGGCGGCCTCGAACAGCACGTCGGTCGTGCCGGTGACGACCTCGCTGGTCTCGCCACCCATCACCGCGGCGAGCGAGATCGGCCCGCTGTCGTCGCAGATCACCATGTCCTCGGCGGCGAGGACACGGTCGACACCGTCCAGGGTGGTCAGCTTCTCCCCCGCCTCGGCGCGGCGGACCACCAGCGGCCCGGTGATCCGGTCGGCGTCGAAGGCGTGCATCGGCTGACCCAGCTCGAGCATCACGTAGTTGGTGATGTCGACCGGCAGCGAGATGCTCCGGATCCCGGCGGTGGTGAGCCGCCGCTGCATCCAGGCGGGCGTGGGCGCGCTCGGGTCGACGCCGCGGACCAGCCGGGCGGCGAACCGGTCGCAGCCCACCGTGTCCCGCACCTCGACCGGGTACGCCGGCTGGGGCGTGCCGCCGGGCGCGGGCGCCAGGCCCGGGTCACGGAACGGCACCCCGAACGCGTGCGACAGTTCCCGGGCCAGACCGCGCAGGCTCAGCGCGTACCCCCGGTCCGGGGTGATGTCCAGCTCGAGCACGACCTCGTCGAGGCCGACCACCGGTCGGGCGTCGTCACCGGGCTTGGCCGGGCTCTCCCCGGGCAACACCAGGATGCCGTCGTGGTCGTCGCCGATGCCCAGCTCACGGACCGAGCAGATCATGCCGTTGGAGACCCGCCCGTACGTCTTGCGCGAGCCGATGGCGAAGCCACCGGGCAGCACCCCGCCGGGGAGGATGACGACCACCCGGTCACCGGGGGCGAAGTTGCGCGCACCGCAGACGATCTCCTGCGGCTCGCCGGTGCCGTTCGCGGCCCCGACGTCGACCCGGACGAACCGGATCGGCTTCTTGAAGCCGGTCAGCTCCTCGATCTCCAGAACCTCACCGACCACCAGCGACCCGGTGACGTTCTCCCGCAGGTCGGTCACCGAGTCGACCTCGATGCCGAGGTCGACCAGGGCCTGCACCAGGTCACCGGTGGACAGGTCGGCGGGGAGGTCGACGTACTCCCGCAGCCAGCTGACAGAAACTCGCATGACTCAGACCACCGTCTCCGTAACTCGTGCCCGCATCGCCTACGCCTCGGTCCCGAGCGCCCGGCTGAACCGGACGTCGCCCTCGAAGAGGTGGCGGATGTCGCTGACTCCGTGCCGGACCATCAGGGTCCGGTCGATGCCCATGCCGAACGCGAAGCCCGAGTAGACCTCCGGGTCGATCCCGCAGGCGCGCAGTACCCGGGGGTTGACCATCCCGCAACCGCCCCACTCGACCCACTGCGGGCCGTCGCGGTGCTCCGGGAACCACACGTCGAACTCGGCCGACGGCTCCGTGAACGGGAAGTAGTGCGGCCGCCACCGGGTCTTCGCGTCCGGGCCGAAGATCGCCTTGGCGAAGTGGTCGAGCGTGCCGCGCAGGTGCGCCATGGTGATGCCCTTGTCCACCACCAGGCCCTCCGCCTGGTGGAAGACCGGGCTGTGGGTGGCATCCACCTCGTCGGTGCGGTAGACCCGGCCGGGGCAGATCACGTAGATCGGCGGCTTGCGGCTGAGCATCGTCCGGGTCTGCACGTTCGACGTGTGCGTACGCAGCACCAGGCCCGACCGGTCCGCGGGGTCGACGTGGAAGGTGTCCATCAGCCCGCGCGCCGGGTGGTCGGCGGGGATGTTGAGCGCGTCGAAGTTGACCCACTCGAGCTCGACCTCGGGCCCCTCGGCCACCTCGTAGCCCATTCCGACGAACAGGTCGCTGATCTGCTCCATCAGCGTGCTCAACGGGTGCCGCGCGCCGCGCGGCTGCCGGTCGTACGGCAGCGTCACGTCGACGCGCTCGGCGACCAGCACCCGCTCGGCGTGCTCGCGCTCCAGCGCCTCGGCCCGGGCGGCATACGTGGTCTCGATCGCGCGGCGGGCCTCGTTGACCCGCTTACCGGCGTCGGCCTTGGCGGCCGGCGGCAGCGCGCCGATCTCCCGGCGGGCCAGGGACACCGGCGCCCGGTCACCGAGGTGCGCCGGGCGCAGCGCGGTCAGCGCGTCCGGGTCGGTGGCCTCGGCGAACGCCTTCTCGGCGTCGGCCACGGCCGCGGCCAGAGCGGCGGGGTCGAGCAGGGCGACCTGCTTCGGGTCGTACGGATCGTTGCGGTAGGTCATGGCGTACGGGTACTCCCTCACGGCGGCGCCGACCCTCGGAGGGTGGCTAAGCGAGTCTACGGACGCGCGGCTTCGCCGCAGCCCGCCGGTGGGAGTTACGCAGGGAGCAGGGTCAGGCCCGCCGCCCGCCGGCACCGGCGGGCTGGCTAAACGAACGCCGTGGCGCGTTCATGGACGGCTGGTCTCCCCGGTCGTGACGTCCGCGCGACCGGAGCCCGGTCGGCGCTGTGCTTTCGCTGAAGAGTACAGGCAGACGGCCGCGGCCGCAGCCAGGTTCAGGCTCTCGGCGCGCCCGTGCAGGGGCACCCGGACGCGGGCGTCGGCGGCCTCGGTGAGCGCCTGCGGCAGCCCGTGCGCCTCGGAGCCGAACAGCCAGGCGGTGGGCGCGGCGAGCCGGCCGGCGTCGGCCAGGTCGTCGAGGTCCTCCTCGCCATAGCCGGTGGTGGCGAGCACCGCGAACCCGGCGGCGCGCAACGCGGCGACCACCCCGACCGGATCGTCGGCGCGGACCACGTCGACGTGGAACAGACTGCCCGCCGAGGCGCGCACGCACTTGCCGTTGTACGGGTCGACGGCGTCTCCGGCGAACACGACCGTGCCCGCCCCCGCCGCGTCGGCGGTACGCAGCACCGTGCCGGCGTTACCCGGGTCGCGGATCTCGGCGAGCACCGCGACCAGCCCGGGCCGGCGGTCGAGGGCCCGGTCCAGCGGTACGTCGAGGTGCCGGCAGACGGCCACCAGGCCCTGCGGGGCCACGGTCTCGGCGAGCGCGACGAGCGCGTCGTCGGTCACCTCGGAGACCGGCACGTCACCGCCGGCGGCCAGGGCCGCCAATTCGGCGTACCGGTCGAGGGCGGCCGGAGTGCCGAAAAGCTCGGTGACCACGCCCGGCACGGCGAGCGCCTCGCGCACCGCCTGCGGGCCCTCGGCGAGGAATCGGCCGGTGGCCTCGCGGTCGCGGCGCCGGTGCAGCCGGCGGGCGGCGACCACCCGGGGCGTACGCGGGGTGAAGAGCATCTTCTCCTCGATCCTTGCAGCGAGGCGCCCCCCGTCGGGGTCGACGAGGGGCGCCTCAGACGCAGGGGATCAGGCGGCCTGAGCCGCCGCACCGCCGGTGCCCTCGGCCGCGACCGCGGCCCGGGCCAGCTCGACGATCGCCGCGAACGCGGCGGCGTCGTTGACGGCCAGGTCAGCCAGGATCTTCCGGTCGACCTCGATGCCGGCCAGCTTGAGGCCCTGGATCAGGCGGTTGTAGGTCATCCCGTTGGCGCGGGCGCCCGCGTTGATCCGCTGGATCCAGAGCTGCCGGAAGTCGCCCTTGCGGTCGCGACGGTCCCGGTAGGAGTACTGCATCGAGTGCAGCACCTGCTCCTTGGCCTTGCGGTAGAGGCGGGAGCGCTGACCGCGGTAGCCGCTCGCGGTCTCCAGCAGGGTACGGCGCTTCTTCTGGGCGTTCACAGCCCGCTTGACGCGTGCCATCTCAACTCCTTCTTACGTCGGGTGGCGCGCGTCAGCGGCCGAGCAGCTTCTTGATGCGCTTCACGTCGGCCTTGGCCAGCACGACGGTGCCGGTCAGCCGGCGGGTCTGGGTGGAGGGCTTCTTCTCCAGGTTGTGCCGGAGGCCGGCCTGCTGGGCAACGATCTTGCCCTTGCCGGTCACCTTGACCCGCTTGCCCATCCCCGTGTGGCTCTTCATCTTCGGCATGTGGAACGTCTTCTCCCCTGTTACTCGCCGCTGTTGTCGGCGACTGCGCCGGTCTCACCGGCTGCTGCGGTCTCGCCGGCCTCGGGGGTGGCAGACCCTTCGGCCCGCTCCCGGGGCGCCCCGCCACGGGAGGCCGTCGCGGCGACCGCGGCTGCCTTGGTGGCGCGGTGCGGCGCGAGCACCATGATCATGTTTCGGCCGTCCTGCTTCGGAGCGGCCTCGACGTACCCCAGCTCCGAGATCTCCGACTCGAGCCGACGCAGGAGCCGGTAACCCAGCTCCGGCCGACTCTGCTCGCGACCGCGGAACATGATCGTCACCTTGACCTTGTCGCCGGCCTTGAGGAACCGCACCACGTGACCCTTCTTGGTCTCGTAGTCGTGCGGATCGATCTTCGGCCGGAGCTTCATCTCCTTGATGACGGTCTGCTGCTGGTTACGCCGCGCTTCGCGCGCCTTCAGTGCGCTCTCGTACTTGAACTTGCCGAAGTCCATGAGCTTGCACACCGGCGGGCGCGCCATCGGCGCAACCTCGACCAGGTCCAGATCGACGTCCGCGGCCAGCTGAAGGGCGCGCTCCAGTGGGACGATGCCCACCTGCTCACCCTCGGGGCCGACCAGTCGGACCTCACGTGCCCGGATCTGCTCGTTCACGCGTGGTTCGACGCTGATGGGGCCTCCTCGAGTCGAGTGTTTGCCAGGTGCCGACCCTGCGGCTCCCGGGCGGGAGCCGACCCGGAAAGCAGAAGGCCCCGGCACATGCCAGGGCCTGCTCGACCGGTCGGCACGATCAAATGATCGCGCATCCGGCGCCGGGACATGCCCGGAACCGGTGACCGGACCCGGCCACCGTAGCGGCGACTCGGGTGGGAGCAGGCGCTCCACTTTCATGGCCGCCCGATCTATGCGGACAGCCTGGTCGACTCGACAACACTACACCCTCCCCACACCCCCACCCAACCGCCCCCGGGCGGACCGGCGCTCTTTCACGGAAAGAGTGCCCATTCGACGCGAATTGGCCACTCTTTCCGTGAAAGAGCGGCCAATGCCGGTGAGGGTGGGGTGGCGGGGTCAGCGGTTGGGGGCGCTCTCGGTCAGGCGGTCCAGGTGGGCCTGGTGCAGGCGACGCAACGCCCGCACCCCCTCGACGGCCAACTCCTTGTCGGCGGCCTGCAGGGCGACCATCGGCATCAGGTCGTCGTCGTGCAGCTCCAGACTGGCCCAGGGCGCGCCCCGGTCGAAGCGGATGCCGCGTACGACCTCCCACGGCAGCTCGTACGAGCCGACCAGGTTGCGCACCCGGACACCCCGCGCGTCGGCCTCCACCCGGGGGCGGGTGAACAGCAGGATGCCGAGCGCGCCGAAGATGCCGAGACCGACCATGGCGAGCTGGTCGCCGCGCTGGAAGGTGCCGTAGCCGTCTCCGGTCGGGCCGTGCAGGGAAGTCGCCACCACGGAGAAGACCACCAACAGGACGGCTGCGGATGCCCAGCAGATCACCCGGATGCGCCGGGGCCGCAGACGGATCAGCTCGGGTTCGCTCACCCCACCAGTCTGCCACCCGCCTCCGGCACGTCCGCCGCCGCCACGCTGCCCGAGCCACGACGGACCGGACGGTGACCGCCCGAGCCGGCTGCGGCGGCGTCAGCGCCGGCGGGTACGGCGACCTGCGACGACTACCGCGAGCAGGGTCAGCCCCGCCCCGACCAGCACGGCGGGCTCGGCGCCCGGGCCGCCGGGCAGAAGCTCGTCCAGCAGCAACGCCCCGCCGAGCTGACCGGCCACCAGGGCCAGACCGGTGCGCAGCACCCCCGCCGAGCGGACCCCGACCACCAGGCCGGCCACGATGCCCACGCCGAGCAGGCCGCCGGTGTAGAGGTACCAGGCGTCCGGCCAGCTGGCGGGCGGCGCGGTGAGCGCGCCGGCGACGGCCGCCACGAGCAGCACCACCGGTGTGCTGACCACGAAGTTGACCGCCACGCCGGCGGCGGCCGAGCCGGCCGCGGAGACCCGACCGTTCAGCGCGGACTGCAGCGCCACCCCGACCCCACCGGCGACCGCGAGCAGGACCAGCCCGACGGCCAGCTCTCCCACCGGCTGACCGAACTGGGCCAGCGCCACCGCCGCCACGCCGAGCAGCCCGCCGGCGATCCGGGGTCCGGTGAGCGCCAGTCGGCCGACCGGGGCGAGGCCGGCCCGGTCCACCGCCAACCCGCCCAGGCTTCCCCCGGCGACCTGGGCGATGGTGAAGACGGCGACGCCGAGCACCGGCACCACGTACGCGCCGAGCACCACGATCGCCGCGCCACCCAACCCGCCCAGGTAGGACCACCAGGGCAGCCGGGCCCGGCGCAGCGCGGCGAGCCCGGTACGCATCGACGGCAGGACCACGAGCCCGAGGGCCACCAGCAGGGTGCCGCCGAGGTTGTTGACCACCGCGGCGAGGGTCGGTTCGCCGACCCGGGCGCCCAACTCGCCGTTGGCCGCGCCCTGCGCCGCCGAGGCGACGCCGGCAACGGCCACGAGGGAGAGGGCCACCCATACCGGCAGGGGTCTCGTGGCTGGCGGGACCGGTCGCGGCGGAGCGACGCCCGGGGTGGCCGGGCGCGAACCGGACCCCGCCGGCCGCACGGGCTCCCCTCCGGGCGACCGTGGACCGGGCTGCGCCGGAGGCGACGCCGCTGCGGGTTCCGGGCAGGGCGGGGCCGGCTCCGGCACGGCCGCCGGAGGCGTCGCCGTCACAGCCGGCAGGCGTGGATGTTGGTGACGAGGATCGCCCGGGCGCCGAGCTCGTAGAGCTCGTCCATGATCCGGTGTACGTCGTCGCGGAGCACCATCGCCTGCACCGCGACCCAGCCCTCCCGGTGCAACGGTGACACCGTCGGCGACTCGATGCCCGGGGTGAGCGAGCTGGCCCGGTCCAGCAGGCCGGCCGGCACGTCGTACGCGAGCATCACGTAACGGCGGGCCACCAGCACCCCGTGCAGGCGACGCAGCAGCTGCTCGGCCTGCGAGTGCGCCGGGGCGCCGGCGCGGCGTACGAGCACCGCCGACGAGCGCAGCAGCGGCTCGCCGAAGACGACGAGGCCGGCCTGGCGCAGGGTCGCACCGGTCTCGACCACGTCCGCCACCACGTCGGCGACACCCAGTCGTACGGCGTTCTCCACCGCGCCGTCGAGCCGGATCACGTCGGCCTTCACATCCAGCTCGCTGAGGTGCCGCTGGACCAGCCCCGGGTACGCGGTGGCGACCCGGTGCCCGCCCAGGTCCTGCACGGAGTCGATGTCCTCGGGGCGGGCGGCGAACCGGAAGGTGGCCTGGCCGAAGGCGAGGTCCATCACCTCCTCGGCCACCGCGCCCGAGTCGATGAGCAGGTCCCGGCCGGTGATGCCGAGGTCCAGGTCACCGGAGCCGACGTAGGTGGCGATGTCCTTCGGTCGCAGGTAGAAGAACTCGATGTCGTTGGGCTCGTCCCGGCAGACCAGGTCCTTCGGGTCGGTGCGCTGGCGGTAGCCCGCCTCGCGCAGCATCTGGGCGGCCGGCTCGGCGAGGGTGCCCTTGTTGGGAATGGCGACACGCAGCATGACGGAGTGCTCCTAGCAGTCGGTTCTGGTCGACGACGGGACGCACTCACAGATGTCGGTAGACGTCCTTCAGTTCGAGCCCGGTGGCGAGCATCAGCACCTGGGTCTGGTAGAGCAGCTGGGAGATCTCCTCGGCGGCCCGCTCCCGGCCCTCGTGCTCGGCGGCCATCCACGACTCGGCCGCCTCCTCGACGACCTTCTTGCCGATGAAGTGCACGCCCCGCTCAAGGGCGGCGACGGTGCCCGAGCCGGAAGTGCCGGCCGCGGCCTTGGCCTGCAGCTCGGCGAACAACTCCTCGAACGTCTTCACGCCGCGATTCTTCCAGCTTCCCGGACCGGTGGCGCGCCCCGGGTCGAGGCACGGCGTTTCCTACCGCCTTCGGAGCCGGCGGCTCGGACCCGGCCGGCGTCAGCCCGCCGTCGACGCGAGAAAATCCCACACCACCTGGTGGAACTCGGCCGGGCGGGCGGTGTGCACCGCGTGCCCGCCGTCGATCCGGGCCAGGCGGGCGGCGGGAATCCGGTCGGCCATCCGCGCCAGCTCGCGCTGCGGCAGATGACTGGCGGCCCCGCCGGCGACCAGCAGCGTCGGTGACGTGATCTGCGTCAACCTCTCCCACCAGTCGGGAGGCGGGTCGTTCAACTCGGCCACCACCGCGGTCCGGGCCGCCCAGTCGTAGGGCGGCTCCACGGCGGGCCGGTCGGGCAGCCGCAGGCCCAGCGGCACCGGTGGCGGCGGCTCCGCCAGCACCAGCGCGGCGACCCGCTCCGGGTGCGCCTGCGCGAGCAGGTACGCCGCCACCGCACCGGAGGAGTGACCGAGCAGGGTGACCCGGGGCAGCGCGAGGGCGTCGAGGAACGCCAGCACGTCGTCGCGTAACAACTCCAGCCCGTACCGGCCGGGACGGTCGGTGGCTCCGAAACCGCGCAGGTCCGGGGCGTACGTCCGGACGCCGTCGAGCGCGCCGGCCAGCCCGGACCAGGTCGCGCCGGTCGTCGCACCGCCGTGCAGCGCGACCAGCGGTCGCCCGTCGGCCGGGCCCCAGACGCGGTACGCCATGCGCAGGCCGGGCAGCTCAACGTGCTCGATGCGGCTCACCGGCGGATTTTGTCACGCCGCAACCGGGACGCCGACGAGTGGCGGCCCCGGGGTTGATGTTCCCCCGGGGCCGCCACTCGTGTCGTTGGCGCTCAGCCGGTAAAGCCGACCCGGTGGCCGTTGGCGACGCCGACCGACCGGACGGCCAGCGCCGCGTCGAGCGCGGCGACGGTGGCCGCCCAGCCCTTGTCCTCCGCCGAGCCGGGCAGGCCGGCCCGGTCCCGGGCCTGCTCCAGGTTGTCCACGGTGAGCACACCGTGCGCGACCGGCTTCCCCTCGTCGAGCGCGACCCGGGTCAGTCCGTCGGTGACCGAACGGGAGACGTACTCGAAGTGGGCGGTGGCGCCACGGATCACCACGCCGAGCGCGACCACCACGTCGAAGCGACGGGCCATGGCCTGCGCCACCACCGGGATCTCGACCGAGCCGGCGACCCGGGCGACCACCGCACGGGCACCGCAGGCCTCGGCGGCCGCGACCGCCCGCTCGACCATGTGGTCGGTCAACTCGCCGTGCCAGCGCGCGGCGACCACACCCACCGTCATTCCGGTCGCGTCAACGGGCGCCGTCGTGGGCTCCCCGAATCCCGCCATGTCTATGCTCCGATCTCGTCGCCGGCGGACACCTTGCCGACCGGCGCCTCGGTGACGTCGTCCAACTCCAACAGGTGTCCCATCCGGTCCCGCTTGGTACGCAGGTACCGCACGTTCTCCGGGTGGGGACGCACCGGCAGCGGTTCCCGGCCGGTGATCGTCAGGCCGTACCCCTCCAGCCCGGCCCGCTTCGCCGGGTTGTTGGTGAGCAGCCGCATGGACCGCACCCCGAGGTCGTAGAGGATCTGCGCGCCGGTGCCGTAGTCCCGGGCATCGGCCGGCAGGCCGAGGTCCAGGTTGGCGTCCACGGTGTCCCGGCCCAGGTCCTGCAACTGGTAGGCCTGAAGCTTGTGCAGCAGCCCGATGCCCCGCCCCTCGTGGCCGCGCATGTAGAGCACCACTCCGCGCCCCTCGCGGGCGACCCGCGCCAGCGCGGCGTCGAGCTGCGGACCGCAGTCGCAGCGCAGCGAGCCGAAGACGTCTCCGGTGAGGCACTCGGAGTGCACCCGGACCACGACGTCCTTCCCGTCGCCGATCTCGCCGTACACCATCGCGACGTGCTCGGCGGCGTCGTGCGTGCTGCGGTACCCGATCGCCCGGAAGACCCCGTGCCGGGTCGGCATCCGCGCGTCGGCGACCTGCTCGATCTGCTTCTCCGTCCGCCGCCGGTACGCGATCAGGTCGGCGATGGTGATCATCGTCAGCGAGTGCTCGGCGGAGAACTTCTCCAGGTCCGGCACCCGCATCATGGTGCCGTCGTCGTTGACCATCTCGCAGAGCACGCCGGCCGGGTGCAGGCCGGCCAGCCGGGTGAGGTCGATGGCCGCCTCGGTGTGTCCGGGACGGCGCAGCACCCCGCCCTGCCGGGCCCGCAGCGGCACCACGTGCCCCGGCCGGGCCAGGTCGGCCGGGCCGGTGCTCGGGTCGGCGAGCAGCCGGATCGTGTGTGCCCGGTCGGCCGCCGAGATGCCGGTGGTGACGCCCTCCCGGGCGTCCACGGTCACCGTGTACGCGGTGCCCCGCCGGTCCTGGTTGGTGTGGTGCATCGGCGGCAGGTCGAGTCGGTCGGCCTCGCTCTCGACGAGCGGCACGCAGATGAAACCGGAGGTGTGCCGGACCATGAACGCGACCAGCTCCGGAGTGGCCAGCTCGGCCGCGAAGATCAGATCGCCCTCGTTCTCGCGGTCGGCGTCGTCTACCACGACGACGGGCCGCCCCGCGGCGATGTCCGCGATCGCCTGCTCGATGGTGCCAAAGGTGGTCATGCCACGGCCTCCGGGTAGGTGGACGGGATCGAAGAGCGGACCGGCCGCAGCGCCTGCGACGTACGCCACCGGCTGGCGACGCCCCAGGCGCAGAACGCGCCGTAGTTGAAGTACTCGGCCGCCCGATCGCCGGGCAGCCAACTCTGCGCGCTCATCAGCCGGCCTCGCCGGGTGAGCCGACCCCGCCGGGGCCGGTGATCGAGACGCCGGGCAGCGCCCCGGGCTCGCCGGTAGCCAGCCGGTCGCCGAGCAGCCGCTCGACGTACTTGGCCACCACGTCCACCTCGAGGTTCACCGGGTCGCCCACCTCGCGCGCGCCGAGGGTGGTGAGCTTCAGCGTCGTGGGGATCAGCCCCACCGAGAACCAGTCCGGGCCGACGGCGGCCACCGTCAGCGACACGCCGTCGACGGTGATCGAACCCTTCTCCACCACGTACCGGGACAGGTGCGCGGGTAGCCGGAAACGGACCGTCTCCCACTGCTCCGCCGGCTCCCGGGAGAGCACCTCGCCGACCCCGTCGACGTGTCCCTGCACCAGGTGCCCACCGAGCCGGCTGCCCAGCGTCGCGGCGCGCTCCAGGTTCAGCGGGGCGCCGGGGCGCAGCGTGCCGAGCGCCGAGCGGCGCAGGGTCTCGCCCATCACGTCCGCCGTGAAGACGCCCGCGTCGACGTCGACCACCGTCAGGCAGACGCCGTTGACGGAGATGGAGTCACCATGCCGGGCGTCGGCGGTGACCAGCGGGCCGCGGACGGCGACCAGCGCCGAGTCTCCCGCGGTCGCCGTCACAGCGACCACCTCACCCAACTCTTCGACGATGCCGGTGAACATGTCAGCCCTCCCTCTTACGGGGCAGCGCGGTGATCCGTAGATCCGGACCGATCTGCGTAACGTCGATCAACTCAAGATCGATGGCCTCAGCGATGGTCGTCACACCCGCGTCGATGAGCGCGGCCGGTCCGGCGCCGAGCAGCCGGGGCGCGACGTACCCGACGATCTTGTCGACCAGCCCCTGCGCCAGGAACGCACCGGCCAGCCGGGGCCCGCCCTCCAGCAGCACCGCCCGCACGCCGCGCTGGTGCAACTCGGCGAGGAGCGCCGGCAGGTCGACCCGGCCGTCCTTGCCGGCGCCGACCTCCGCCACGGTGGCGATCCAGGTCCGGGCCGCGCCGTCGCGGACCCGGGCGTCGGCGGGGGTACGTCCCTCGCTGTCCACCACCACGCGCAGCGGCTGGCGGATGGCGAGGCTGCCGTCGCGCAGGTTCCGGGCGGTGAGCCGGGGGTCGTCGGCGAGCACGGTGCCCACCCCGGCGACGACCGCGTCGACGGTGCCACGCAGCGCGTGCACGTCGATCCGGGCGGCTTCCGAGGTGATCCACATGCTGGTGCCGTCGGCCGCCGCCGAACGCCCGTCCAGCGTCGCGGCGTACTTCCAGATCACGTACGGCCAGCCCCGGCGCATCGAGGTCAGCCAGGCGATGTTGCCGGCCTCCGCCTCGCTGGTGCGTACGCCCAGGTCGACCCGGACGCCGGCGGCGCGCAGGGTGGCGGCGCCGCCCGAGGCCACCGGGTTCGGGTCGGGCACGGCGATCACCACTCGGGCGACCCCGGCCTGGATGAGCGCGAGACTGCAGGGGCCGGTGCGACCGGTGTGGTCGCAGGGCTCCAGCGTGACCACCGCGGTGCCGCCCCGGGCGCGTTCGCCGGCCTGCGCGAGCGCGACGATCTCGGCGTGCGGCCCGCCCGCGTACGCGTGGAAGCCCTCGCCGACGACCTCGCCCTCGGCGTCGAGCAGCACGCACCCGACCACCGGATTGGGGCTGGTCGTGCCGAGTCCGCGCGCACCGAGTTCGATCGCACGACGCATCGCCTCGTCGACGGAGACGCTCGCCATTCGCCTTGTCCCTGCCTTCTCGCTCGCCGGTGGCGCGCGGGCGGGGTCGGGAGGCGGCATCGGGCCGCGGGCGTGCGGCGGCGGAGATCCGGGTACGGCACAGCCGACCCGCAGGGGTGACAGGGCACGCCGAGGTCGGCGGCCGGGCACACCCGTCCGTCCCGCGCGCTGTCTCCCATCCGGACTGTCTGGGGCGGGATGTCCCGCTCCCAACCGTCGGCCCCGGATTCACACCAGGTCCACCGGGCGGCAGAGCCGACCGGGTCGCGGGCTGACCACGGTCTCGCCGTGGATCACCGCCGGTTCGGAATTTCACCGAGTCCCGCCAGCGCGTGGTGGGTACAGGGAAGTCTTACACGCCGACCGGCTGCAGCCGCCACCTGGGCGAGGTAGTTCACACCCGGGCCGGCTCAGGTGACTCCACGTCGCCGGTCGACCGCCACGTACGACCCGGGTTGTCCCTTGGCCACCGACTTCATCTCGCTGGCGACCGCGATGGCCTCGAGCGGGTCGGTGAAGCGTTTGCCGGCGTCGGAGAGGGAAACGCCGATCGAGAGGGTGACCAGCGCGGCCCGGCGGATGTTGCCCCGCCGGTCCTTGAGCTCGACGTAGCCACGCTCCCGGTCGATCGGGTCGTAGAGCGAGTCGGCCGCCTTCTCGAAGTCCACCACGGCCTGCGAGGTCAGCGGCCGGATCTGGTCCGGGGCGCAGACGATGACGAAGTCGTCGCCGCCGACGTGACCGAGGAACGCAGGTGGCAGCCCGACGGAGACCACCGCCCGGTGCACGCTACGGGCCAGGGCCGAGATGAAGTCGTCGCCCCGGACGAAGCCGTACCGGTCGTTGACGCTCTTGAACCGGTCGATGTCGATGTATCCGACGGCGTAGTCGGCGCCGCTGCGTACCCGGTCCGAGATCTCCCGCCGGATCCGGCTGTTCCCCGGCAGGCCGGTCAGCGGCGAGACCTCCCGGAACTCCTTGTTGCGGCGCAGCGTTGAGCTGACCCGGGCCACCAGCTCGGCGGTGTCGAACGGCTTGACCAGGTAGTCGTCGGCACCCGCGCTGAGGCCGTGCACCTTGTCGACGGTCATCCCCTTGGCCGTCAGCATGATCACCGGCAGCGCCGAGGTCATCGGGTCGGCGCGCAGCCGCCGGGTCAGCTCGAGCCCGTCGATCCGGGGCATCATCAGGTCGACCACCGCGAGGTCGGGCCGCTGCCGCTCGATCACCTCGAGCGCCTCCTGGCCGTCGGCGGCGTGGATCACCTCGAAGCCGTGCAGCCGGAGGTTGAACTCGACGAAGCGTGCGATGTCCTCGTCGTCGTCGACGACGAGGATGACGTCCGGTCGCTCCTCCGCCGGGTCCACGTCAGGCCCCGGAGGTCGCGCGTTCCGCGAGGGCCCGCAGCCGGCGTACGGCCTCGGCGGGATCGTCGGCGCCGTAGACCGCGGTGCCGGCCACGAAGGCGTCGGCGCCGGCCGCGGCGGCCTGCTCGATGGTGTCGGCGGCGATCCCGCCGTCCACCTCGATGCGCAGCTCCAGGTGCCCGGCGGCGACGTGCCGGCGGGCGGCGCGCACCTTCTCGAGCAGTTGCGGAATGAAACGTTGCCCGCCGAAACCGGCCTTGATCGTCATGATCAGCAGGGTGTCGAAGCTCGGCAGCAGGTCGAGGTACGGCTCGATCGGGGTGTCCCGGTCGATCGCCAGCCCGGCCTTCGCCCCGGCCGAGCGCAGGTCCTTGGCGAGCGCCACCGGGTCGTCGCACGCCTCGGCGTGGAACGTGACGTTGTACGCCCCGGCGTCGGCGTAGCCGGGTGCCCACCGTCGCGGATCCTCGATCATGAGGTGCACGTCGAACGGCAGTTCGGTGGCCGCCCGGAGGCTCTGCACCACCGGCAGCCCGATGGTCAGGTTCGGCACGAAGTGGTTGTCCATGACGTCGACGTGCAGCCAGTCGGCGGCACCTTCGACGGCACGGACCTCATCGGCGAGGTGGGCGAAGTCGGCGGCGAGGATGCTCGGCGCGACGATCGGCGGCGGTACGGTCACCGGGCAAGTGTACGAACGTCGCCGCCGGTCACCGCCACCACGGCAGCTTCCGGGACGGAGCGCGACCCGGCAGCTACCGCCGGTGCCGAGCCGGCCGGCCCGGGCGCTTTCCGGACGGACCGCAACTCGCGACCGGCCGATCGGCGCGAACCCGGCGACACTCCACTCCGGACGGTGACGCATCGCCCGGGTCCTCGGCGCGCCCGCCACGGACGAGCCCGACGGGCGACCGGGATGCGGCGTTTCCTGCGCACCGACGACCGGAAGCTCACCCGGTCGATGTGCGGGGTGGGGCCACAGGGACTACCAGCGATCTGAGTGCCGGTGCCGTATGCTCCAGCGCCGTGGCGCAACCGGTCGATGATCGCCGGTGAGCGTGACCACGGTCGGCGGGGAGGTCGGCGGATGCGACGGTGGTGGACGGTGGCCGTGGTGAGCACGGTGGCGGTGCTGGGGCTCGCCGGGTGCGCCCCGGCCGGTCTCGACGCGGAACTCACCGATGACTGGCCCACCTTCGCCGCGGCCGAGGCGTTCGTCCCCGAGCCCGGAGTCTGCCACCTCGCCATCTCCGATGTCGGCTATCTCAGCGCCTACAACCCGGTGGACTGCGCTGAGCCGCACCGGACGGAGACGCTGCACGTCGGCACGCTCACCGGTACGGGCGCGAAGCGGAGCACGCCGCCACCGGCCGGCTCGGTGGGCATGCGCGCCGCGCGCACCGAATGCGACCGGGAGGTCAACAAGGCGGTCGGCGCCGACTGGCGCTCCGGCCGGCTGAACGTCGACGTGGTCTTCCCGTCACCCGCGGCGTGGACCGGCGGGGCCCGGTGGTTCCGCTGCGACGCCAGCGAGATCGCGAGCCTCGACAAGCCCGACATCGACCCACGTTCGGGGAGCCTGCGGGACGCCCTGAAGGGCACGTCCAAGCTGGCGTACGGCTGCTTCGACCCGAAGCTGGTCAAGGATGACATCGAGGAGATGGTCCCGAAGGCCTGCACCGCCAAGCACCACGCCGAGTTCGTCGGGGTCTACCAGGCGCCGGACATCAGCTACGACGAGTTCACCCGCACGACCCTCAGCTTGCACAAGGCGTGCCGGAAGCTGATCGCCTCGTACGTGAAGGTGCCGAACGACTCCGACGTGCAGTACCGGGCCGGGACGATCTTCTACCACCCGCTCGAGGAGGCCTGGAAGAACGGCAACCGTGGCGTGCAGTGCTTCCTCTGGGTCAGCGACCGTACCCTCACCCGCTCGATGAAGGGCGCCGGCAACAAGGGCCTCCCGGTCCGCTGACCGCTGCCGCCCCTACCCGGAACCCGGCCTCTTTCACGGAAGGAGTGGCCTGCGCAGGCGCGGAGGCCACTCCTTCCGTGAAAGTGCGCGTCAGGGAGTGCGCGGCGGGGTCAGCCGCGGCGGAGGACGGCCAGGAACATCGCGTCGGTGCCGTGCCGGTGCGGCCACAGCTGCACGGTCGGGCCGTCGCCGAGCCCCGGCATGCCGGCCGGCAGCAGCGGGCGGGCGTCGACGAAGTCGACCGGAACACCGGAACGCCGGGCCGCCTCGGTCACCGTCACGTGCGTCTCCACGGTGTGCGGCGAGCAGGTGACGTAGGCGACGACGCCGCCGGGGCGGACCGCACGCAGCGCCGCCCCGAGCAGCTCGCGCTGCAGCCGGGTCAGCGCGGAGAGATCCGACGGTTGCCGCCGCCAGCGGGACTCCGGGCGACGCCGCAACGAGCCCAGGCCGGTACAGGGGGCGTCGACCAGAACCCGGTCGAAGTGCTCCTCCGGCAGCTTCGCGTCCTGCCCGACGGTACGGCCGTCCGTGTGCAGCACGGTCACCAGCAGATCCCGGGTGGCCTGGGCGACCAGCCGGGCCCGGTGCTCGGCCACCTCGACGGCGGTCAACCGGGCGCCACGCTCGGCGGCGATCGCGCCGAGCAGACCGGCCTTGCCGCCAGGCCCGGCGCAGAGGTCGAGCCAGCGACCGTCCGGGCCGTCCAGCGGCGCGAGCGTCAACGCGGTGGCCACCAGCTGCGAGCCCTCGTCCTGCACATGGGCCCGCCCGTCGGCCACCGCCGGAAGGTCACCGGGGGCGCCGCCGCTCAGGTAGACGGCGTACGGCGAGAAGGCGCCCGGCGCGCCACCGACCTCGTCGGCCAGCTCCACCGCGCCGACGCGCCCCGGGCGGGCGCACAGGTGCACCGGGGGCCGCTCGTTGTCCTCGATCAGCAGCCGGGTCGTCTCACCGAGGTCACCGCCCAGCGCCTCGGCGAACGCCCGCACCACCCACTGGGGGTGGCTGTAGGCGAGCGCCAGGTGCCCGATCGGGTCGCTCTCCATGCTCGGCGCGAGCCGCTCCACCCAGGCGTCGGCGTCCCGCTCGGCGACCTCCCGCAACACCGCGTTGGCGAAGCCGGTGGCGCCCGGCCCGACCATGCGGACCAGGTCGACCGTGGAGGAGACCGCCGCGTGCGCCGGCACCCGGGTGTGCAGCAGTTGGTACGCCCCGAGGCGCAGCGCGTCCCGCACCGGCGGGTCGATCCGCTGCACGTCCCGCCCGGCCGCCGCCGTCAGGATCGCGTCCAGGGTGCCGAGGTGGCGCAGCGTGCCGTACGTCAGTTCGGTGGCGAACGCCGCGTCCCGGCCGGTCAGCCCCTCCTCCCGGAGGATGGCCGGCAGGACCAGGTTGGCGAACGCGTCGTCCCGGTGCACCGCGGCGATCGCCTCGTACGCGGCCTGCCGCGGGCGGTCCACGGCCGGCCGGCCGCCGCGGCCGGCGCGCCGGTCCGTACCGGCGCGCGCGGACCAGCGCCCGCCGGGGGTCGGTCGCCCACCGCCGGGCCGGTCACGTCGCCCGCGTGCGCCCCACTGGCCATCGCCGGGGCTGGCCGGGCGGAGGTCGGACCGCTCGTCGGGCGACCCCTCGTCGCGCACCGGTCCAGGGCTGCTCATGCTAGATCCTCTCCGGCCGCGACCCGGGCACCGCGTGCCCAGTCGGTCGCCGGCATGGCCCGCTTGCCCGCGGCCCGCACCTCGCCCAGCCGTACCGGGGTGGTAGCGGTGCCGACGAGCACGCGCGACTTCTCGACAAGCAGCTCACCAGGCTTCAGCGCGGGGGCGTCCGGCACCGGGACGACCGGGCCCAGCTTGATCCGCTCGCCGCGGAACGTGCTCCACGGACCGGGCGCCGGGGTGCAGGCACGGACCCGCCGGTCCACCGCGAAGGCCGGGTCGGTCCAGCGCACCCGGGCGTCGTCCACGGTCAGCTTCGGGGCCAGCGACACCCCGTCGGCCGGCTGCGGCTCGGCCCGGGCACTGCCGTCCTCGATCGCGTCGAGCACGGCGACGAGCAGACCCGAGCCGGAGACGGCGAGCCGATCGAGCAGGTCACCCGAGGTGTCGGTCGGGCGGATCTCGTCGGTCAGCGTGCCGTAGACCGGCCCGGTGTCCAGCCCTTCCTCCAACTGGAAGACGCTCGCCCCGGTCAGCTCGTCGCCGTGCAGCACGGCGTGCTGCACGGGCGCCGCGCCGCGCCAGGCCGGCAGCAGGGAGAAGTGCAGGTTGACCCAGCCGTGCCGGGGGATCTCCAGCGCGGCCGGCGGGACCAACGCCCCGTACGCGACCACGGGCACGCAGTCCGGCGCGAGCTCGCGCAGACGGGCCAGGAACTCGGGCTCGCGGGGACGGGCCGGCGTGAGCACCTCGACGCCGTGCTCGTCCGCCCACGCCCCGACCGGAGATCGGGACAGGCCCCGCCCGCGCCCGGCGGGCGCGTCGGGGCGGGTGACCACGGCCACCAACTCGTGCCGGGAGGCGGCGACGGCGGCCACCGACGGGACCGCGACGGCCGGCGTGCCGGCGAAGATCACACGCACCGGCCGATCACCCACCCAGACCGAAGGGGCTGCCGGCCGAGCCGTGCGGGTTGAGCTTGACCACCGGCGGGGCGGCGGGGTCGTACCACTCCGCCTGGCGGATCGCCTTCATCGCCTCCTTGCGCCCGGCCTGGTCGAGCCGGTCGACGAAGAGCACGCCGTCGAGGTGGTCGGTCTCGTGCTGCACGCAGCGGGCCATCAGCCCGGTGCCGACGATCTGCAACGGGTCGCCGTAGCCGTTGAAGCCCTTGGCGATCACGTTCTGCCGGCGCTTGGTGTCGAAGTAGAGCCCGGGGATGGAGAGGCAGCCCTCCGGGCCGTCCTGCTCCTCCTCGTCGGGAAACTCGAGTACCGGATTGACCAGGTGGCCGAGGACGTCGTCGACGTCGAAGGTGAACACCCGCAGACCCACCCCGAGCTGAGGCGCGGCCAGGCCGGCGCCGTTCTGCTCACGCATGGTGTCGGTCAGGTCGGCGATGAGCCGGCGCAGCTCGACGTCGAAGTCGACCACCGGGTCGGCCGGCGTGCGCAGCACCGGATCCCCGAACAGACGGATGGGCTGGACGGTCACGCGGGACGGCTCCTTAGGGTGGGACGATCATCGAGGCCGTACCAGTCTACGGAGTGCCGCGGGCGGACCCGGCCGGCGTACGATGATCGATCGGCGCGGGTGTGCAAAGCGTCACGCGCGACGGCGCCGGACGTGGGAAGCCGTCGATCCGGGCCGCCGCTACGGGAGCCGGGCGGCCGTGCCTGCGTCAGGTGCCGTGCCCCGGCTCGCCGGCGAGTACCGCGTCCCCGCCGAGCAGGGCGTGCTCGGGCAGCGGCAGCTCGATGCCGTGCGCGGCCTCCCAGTCGTAGACCTTGCCGGGACTGACCTGCGCGGTGAAGTACTCCACGGCGCTCATGCCGCCGACGACCGGCTCGTCCACCTCGGCGACGAGCTGCGCCGGTACGAGGTGGAAGCCGCTCTGCAGCGCGGCGCTGAGCCGCCGGTGCCCGTCCACCACGAAAAAGTACTCACCGGTGTAGCCGATCCGCAGCGGCTCCATCGCCTCGTCGCCCGCACCGGCCACCTCGCCCACGAACTCCGAGTCCCAGAGTCCGCGCAGGGTGGCGATGTCCTCGGTCGGGTAGACCCGGGCCGGGTCGAGCAGCAGCAGCGGCGGCCCGTCCCGCAGCACGTCGGCGCCGAGCGTCCCCTCGTACGCCGCGATCACGTGCTCGATCACTTCCTCGGGCGTGGCCCGGGTGGTGTCGCAGATGAGGTCGTAGTTGCGCAGCCGGGCCTTGTCCACCCCGTAGCGGATGATGAACCGGCCCCGCTCGCTCTCGCTGCGCTCGCGGAGCTTGGCCTTGGCCTCCTGCTGCGAGGTGTAGCTCTCCGCCGGCCCGGATGGGCGGGCGAGCACCCGGCGGGCGGCCTCGCCCGGCTCGGTGATCATGTGCACCTTGAGCGCGTCGGTGAAGAAGTGCCAGGCCAGGCGGGAGTCCATGACGAGGCTCTCACCGGAGGCGGCGATGTCGCGCTGGAGCTGGTCGACGTAGCCGTCGACCGCCTGGTCGAGTTCGGCGTGCAGGTTGAGCTGGAGGGCGGTCATCTGCCGCTCCTGCGCCATCTGCCGGTACAGGTCGCCGACGCTGACCCGGCGCAGGCCCAGCCGCTTGGCAATCTCGATCGACACGGTGCTCTTTCCGCTGCCGAGGTCACCGTTGAAGACGATCGACTGACGAACGGTCACGACTGGTCCACCCCTGATCACCGGAGACTCGAACTCATCGTCCTGGCGTGGCCTCGACGCATTCCCCCATCGTCGTGCCATGGTCCGCCCGGCATGACGGGCGATGCTACCACCCGATAATCAGGCTCCCGCCGGACGCGGCGTGCGACATCGCCTGCCCCACCCTCCTGCGCACTTTCACAAAAAGCGTGGCCGTTCAGCGCCGAATGGCCGCACTTTCCGGGAAAGAGTGCCCCAACGGGGGGCGGGAGGGGGTTAGAAGAGGTCGAGGGGATCGACTTGAAGGCGGACCGGGTCGGCGGCCTTGCGGGCGCTGCGCGCGCCGACCGCGGCGTGCAGCGCCCCGGCCAGCGCGGCCGCCCGTGCGCGGGGCACCCGCACCAGCATCCGCTCCCGCTCGCCATCGGCCGGCACCGGACCGAGCACCTCCGCGTCGTCGGGCAGCCGCGCCTCGTCGAGCAGGTCCGCCACGGCCGCGGGCAGCCCGGTCACGCTGGCCATCCGGACGGCGGGCGGGAAGCCCAGCTCACGCCGCTCGGCCAACTCGCGGGCCGCGAACCAGCCGGCGTCCCATCGCAGCAGCGCCTGCACCGGCGCGAGCGCCCCGTCGGCAACCACCACCACGCGGCCGCCGGCTCCGGCGGGCCGGGCCAGCGCCGCCGCCGTCAGCCAGCGCCGCAGCGCCTCCTCCCCGGCGCGCAGGTCGGCCCGGGTGAGCAGCGCCCACGAGTCGAGCAGCAGCACCGTGCCGTAGCCGCCCTCGGCCACCGGTTCGGCGCCCGGCGTGGCGATCACCAGACCCGCCCCGCCGGGCACGGTGGCGAGCACCTCGTCCCGGCCCGACGTGCGGACCGGCACGCCGGGAAACGCCCGTCCGAGTTCCTCGGCGGTGCGTCGGGCGCCGGTGACCGCGGCCCGCAGCCGCCGGCCACCACATTCGGGACAGGTGTACGCCGCGGCGACCCGGCCGCACCAGCGGCAGGCGGGCGGCGCCGTCGCTGAGGGCAGCGCGAGCGGACCCGCACAGTGCGGGCAACGGGCCGGCGTGCGGCACTGCGCGCAGGAGAGCGAGGGCAGGTAGCCGCGGCGCGGCACCTGCACCAGCACCGGCAGGTCGGCGCGGAGTGCCTCCCGGGCCGCCGTCCAGGCCAGGCTGGGCAGCCGCGCCGTGGCCGCCCCTGGGTCGCGGGCCAGCTGCGGGTCGTCGCCCGTCGGCGTGATCGCGGGCGTACGCGTCCGCACGGTGGCCCGATCGGCGACCACCTCCCGCGCCCACCCGGTCTCCAGCAGCAGCTGCGCCTCGGCCGTGCGGGCGAACCCGCCCACCAACGCTCCGGCCCCGGCCAGCTGGGCCCGGGTGAGCAGCACCTCGCGGGTGTGCGGGTACGGGGCGCGTGGTTCGGCGTGCAGGTCGTCCCCGTCGTCCCAGATCGCGACGAGGCCCAGCCGCTCGACCGGGGCGAACATCGCGGCCCGGGTGCCGATCACCACCGGCACGTCACCGCGCCGCGCGGCGAGGAAGGCCCGGTAACGGCGGGCCGGGCCGAGCGCCGCCGAGAGGCAGACGTGCCGCCCCGGGCCGAGCACCGCGCCCACCGCCGCGTCGAGGCGGTCGAGGTCGCGGTTGTCGGCGACCACCACCACGGCGCCCCGGCCGCTGGCGACGGTCGCGGCGACCGCCTCGGCGTAGCGGGTCGCCCAGTCCTCCCCCGCCAGCGCGGACCAGACCGCCCGGGGCGCCCGCCCGTCGGCCAGTGCCCGCAGGTAGGCCGGACCCGCCGGGTAGTCGCGCCACCCGCCGGGCCCGGGATCCGTCGGGGGTCTGCGCTGGCCGGGCGGTACCGGCGCGGACACGGCCGGCGCGGGCCGGCCGGTCGCGGGCTCTCCGGGGCCGTGCGGGCCCGACGCGGGCTCGGGCGGGCCGGACGCGGGCGGGGCCGACGCGGGCTCGGGCGGGGCCGACGCGGGCTCGGGCGGGGCCGGCGCGAGATCACGCGTCGGCGGCGCCGGCGTGACGTCCGGGGCCGCCTCGGGCTCCGGCACGGCCGGCGGGGTCGTCACCGGCGCGCCGAGGCCCTCCGGGCGCGCCTCCTTCTCCACCCGGGCGTGCCGCGGCGGTACGGCCAGCCGGAGCACGTCGGCGAGGCTGCCGGCGTACCGGTCGGCCACCGCCCGGGCCAGTCGGGCCACCTCCGGCGACAGCACCGGCTCCGGGGAGACGACCTTCTCCAGGTACGCCAGTCGGGGGTGGTCGGAGCTGTCGACCCGTTCCAGGAGCCAGCCGTCCACCAGCTGCCCGGCGAAGCGGACCTTCACCCGGGTGCCCGGCACCGCCTGCTCGTCCAGCGCGGCCGGGACCAGGTAGTCGAAGAGCCGGTCCAGGTGGGCCAGGGGGACATCCACGCAGACACGTGCGACCGGCGACCCGTCAGCGGGTCGCCGGTCGCTGCGCGTGGTGCTGGTCAGGCTCCCGCGGCCGACTTGAGGTCGGCTGCCCGCTCGGTGCTCTCCCAGGTCAGCGCCGGCAGCTCCCGGCCGAAGTGGCCGTACGCCGCGGTCTGCTGGTAGATCGGGCGGAGCAGGTTCAGGTCCCGGATGATCGCGGCCGGGCGCAGGTCGAAGACCTCGGTGACGGCCTTCTCGATCGAGGCCACCGGCACGGTCTCGGTGCCGAACGTCTCGATGAAGAGGCTGACCGGGTGCGCCTTGCCGATCGCGTACGCGACCTGCGCCTCGCAGCGCTCGGCGAGGCCGGCGGCGACGACGTTCTTGGCAACCCACCGCATCGCGTACGCGGCCGAGCGGTCCACCTTCGAGGGATCCTTGCCGGAGAACGCCCCGCCACCGTGGCGGGCGTACCCGCCGTAGGTGTCGACGATGATCTTGCGACCGGTCAGGCCCGCGTCGCCCATCGGGCCACCGATCTCGAACCGGCCGGTCGGGTTGACCAGCAGCCGGTAACCCTCGGTGTCCAGGCCCAGGCTCTCCAGCTCCGGGGCGATGACGTGCTCGCGGATGTCCGGGGTGAGCAGCGACTCCAGCGAGATGTCCGCGGCGTGCTGGCTGGAGACCACCACGGTGTTCAGCCGGACCGGGCGCAGCCCCTCGTACTCGATGGTGACCTGCGTCTTGCCGTCCGGCCGGAGGTACGGGATCGTGCCGTCCTTGCGCACCGCCGCCAGCCGACGGGCCAGCCGGTGGGCGAGGGCGATCGGCAGCGGCATCAGCTCCGGCGTCTCGGAGCAGGCGAAGCCGAACATCATGCCCTGGTCACCGGCGCCCTGCGCGTCCAGCGCGCTCTCCGACGCCCCGGTACGCAGCTCGAAGGCGTTGTCCACGCCCTGCGCGATGTCCTCGGACTGGGCGCCGATGGAGACGTTGACGCCGCACGACGCGCCGTCGAAGCCCTTCTTCGACGAGTCGTAACCGATGTCGAGGATGGTCCTGCGGACGATGGTCGGGATGTCCGCGTACGCCTTGGTGGTCACCTCGCCGGCGATGTGCACCTGGCCGGTGGTTATGAGGGTCTCCACCGCGACCCGGCTGCGCGGGTCCTGGGTGAGCAACGCGTCGAGGATGCCGTCGCTGATCTGATCGGCGATCTTGTCCGGGTGGCCTTCCGTGACCGATTCGGACGTGAAGAGGCGGCGTGTCACGGCACTCCTAAGCGTGTGAAAGTCGTTCGGCGGAAGTCTAGTCACCACGGTCCGTGGCGGCGGAGTCGGTCGCGTCCGATTCCACCCTCACGGGCGACCGGACAACCGCGTCACGACGAGGTCCCAGACGCCGTCGGCGAGGTCCCCCTTGGACTGTTCGGGCATCGGGGTGACCGAACCGTCGGCACCGATGACGGTCGCCGCGTTGGTGTCGGCGCCGAAGACCTTGTCCGTACCCACCTCGTTGATGACGATGAGATCGGCTCGCTTCCGGGCCAGCTTGGCTCGGCCGTTCGCCTCGGCGTCACCGGTCTCCGCGGCGAACACCACCAGCACCTGATCAGGCCGGCGACGCTCGCCGAGCTCGGCGGCGATGTCCGGGTTGGTGACGAGCTCGATGGTGGGCGCGCTGCCGTCGTCCGCCTTCTTGATTTTGCCAGGCGCGTAGACGGCCGGCCGGAAATCTGCCGGAGCCGCAGCCATCACCACCGCGTCGGCCTCGGCTGCCGCCTTCAGCGTGGCCTCCCGCAGCTCCGCCGTCGTGCCCACGCGGACCAGATCGACTCCCGCCGGGTCGGGCAACGACACGTTGGCCGAGATCAGGGTGACCTGGGCGCCGCGAGCCACCGCCGTGCGGGCGAACGCGTAGCCCTGCTTGCCGGAGGAACGGTTGCCCAGGAAGCGGACCGGATCCAGCGGCTCACGGGTGCCGCCGGCGGTGACCACCACCCGGCGCCCGGCCAGGTCGGCGGGTGCGCCGACGCCCCGCGCCAGCACCCGGCGGGCGACCGCGAAGATCTCGGCCGGGTCGGGGAGGCGACCCTTGCCGGTGTCGACGCCGGTCAGTCGCCCGACCGCCGGCTCGACGACCAGCACGCCCCGGGCGCGCAGCGTGGCTACGTTCGCCACGGTGGCCGGGTGCTCCCACATCTCGGTGTGCATGGCCGGCGCCAGCACCACCGGGCAACGAGCGGTGAGCAACGTGTTGGTGAGCAGGTCGTCGGCGAGGCCGTGTGCGGCCTTGGCGAGCAGGTCGGCCGTGGTCGGCGCGACCACGACGAGGTCGGCGTGCTGGCCGAGGCGCACGTGCGGCACCTCGTGCACGTCGGACCAGACGTCGTCGGCGACCGGCTGCCCGGAGAGCGCCGCCCAGGTCGGCGCCCCGACGAAGCGGAGCGCCGACGCGGTCGGCACGACCCGGACCCGGTGGCCCGATTCGGTGAAGAGCCGCAGCAGCTCACACGCCTTGTAGGCGGCGATGCCGCCACCGACCCCGAGGATGATCTCGGCGGACATCGCGGTGCGGTGGTACTACGGCTGGTCGGTCGGCTCGGCGGTGAGCAGCCCGGCGTTGATCTCGCGCATGGCGATGGAGAGCGGCTTCTCCTGCGGGGTGGTCTCGACCAGCGGGCCGACGTACTCCAGCAGGCCCTCACCGAGCTGGCTGTAGTACGCGTTGACCTGGCGGGCCCGCTTGGCCGCGAAGATGACGAGCGCGTACTTCGACGTCGTCTTCTCGAGGAGTTCGTCGATCGGCGGGTTGGTGATGCCCTCGGGGTTGGTGGCGATGGATCCCACGAATTACCTCTGCGTCTGTCGAACCGCCCAAGCGGTGCGGACTGGCGACCGCGGCCGACTCGCGTGAACCGCGGCCGACTCCGGACCGCGCGGGCGCGAGAGGCTCCTAGCCCCGCACGCGCGGGCCGGCCGGAGTCGGATAAGAAGAACCGAGAAAGCCTACCAGCTCATCTGCGACGCGATCGGTCAGGTCGTGCGTGAGGGCGAGTTCGAAGGCGGCGGCGACGGCCGGATCCGGCCGGTGGTTCGGCGGGGCGAGCAGTACCAGCCGGGTGTCGGCGAGGCGTTCCCGGACGGCCAGGGCGCCCGGGATGTCGAGCGGCAGTAACACCGGCTGCCCGGCGGCGAGCCGGGAGCGCAGCGGTTCGTACGGGGTGCCGCGCCGGTACGGGCCCGCCCGGGACCACTCCAGCAGGCCACCCACGGCGATCAGCCGGTCGAACCCGGCGGGGGTCAGGAAGACGCGGTCCACCCCGTCGACCTCGCCGTCGCGGCGGGGTCGGGTGGTCGCCGGAACCGGCCGCCACACAGCGGGCGAGCGCGCCCGGACGAGCTCGACGACACTCTCCCGGCCCATGCCCGACGGGCCGGCCAGGACAGTGAGCCAAACCGCCGGACGCGCCCCGCCTTCCGTGCTCACTGCTTGTTTCTACACGCTACCGCGCTCAGTTGGCGGCGAACTCTCCAAGCAGTGCCTTGCGCTGCTGCTCGCCGAGGCCCCGCAGGCGGCGGCTGTCGGCGATCTTGAGCTTCTCCATGATCTGGGTGGCCCGGATCTGGCCGATGCCCGGCATCGCCTTCAGGACGGCCGACACCTTCAGCTTGCCCACGACGTCGTCGGACTCGGCCCGCTCGAGAACGGCTCCGAGGGTGGTCTTGCCCTGCTTGAGCTGCTCCTTCAGCTCAGCACGGGCCTTGCGGATCTCCGCGGCCTTCTCCAGCGCGGCAGCGCGCTGCTCGGGGGTCAGTGACGGGAGCGGCACCAGTTCTCCTCAGGTCCCTATAGCGGCGGGCGGGACGCACCACCGCACTGTGAAACGTGGTGTCGCTGTGAACCAAGGGGTCCGTGGTTCCCAGCGCGGGGAAAACTAGCGGTCGCCGGACGTTTCGGCAACGTGGACGCGCGATGATCATCGCAAAGTGACCGAGCCGTCAGTCAGCCGGCGACGGGTACGACGGCCTTGCACGCGGCCAGCGCGCGGTCCGCCGCGGCACGCAGCGCGGCCACGTCCGGGCCCGCGCCCAACACCTCGCGGGAGTACGACGGGAGCACCGCGGGCAGGCTCGCGCCGAAGACCGTACGCAGATCGGCGGCGGTCGCGCCCTGCGCGCCGAGGCCCGGCGCGAGCAACGGACCGCCGACCCGGGACAGGTCGTGACCGGTGTCGCCGATGGTCGCCCCGACCACGAGCCCGAAGCTGCCGAGCGGCTCCGCACCGGCGTTGAGCTGGGAAATCTCGTCGATCACGGTCTGCGCGACGGTCCGTCCGTCGGAGGTGCGGGCATGCTGCACCTCGGGTCCCTCCGGGTTCGAGGTGAGGGCGAGCACGAAGACGCCGCCGCCGTGCTCGGCGGCGAGCTCGAACATCGGGGCCAGCGAACCTACTCCCAGGTAGGGGCTCGCGGTCACCGCGTCGACATACAGCGGCCTGGATGGATCGAGGTACGCCTCGGCGTAGGCGCGGACGGTCGATCCGATGTCGCCACGCTTGATGTCGAGGAGAACGAGCGAGCCGCGATCCCGCAACTGTCGGATAGTTGACTCAAGAATCGCGACACCTCGGGCACCGAATCGCTCGAAGAATGCCGACTGAGGCTTGACCACCGCAACCCGGTCACCGAGGGCGTCAACGACGGTCCGGGCGAACCGGTCGAGCCCGTCCACGTCGTCCGACAGCCCCCACCGAGCCAGCAGTCCCGGGTGCGGATCGATTCCGACGCAGAGCGGCCCCCGCTCGGCCACGGCCCGGTGCAACCGGGCGCCGAAGGTCTCCATCCCCTTGCTTCCCCTCTCTCGTGGTCCCCACGGACGGCACGATGCCGCCCGCGTACGCCTCTCCGCCGGCTCGGCGGACCCGCATCGCGCCCCCGCACCGGCCACACTGCTCCACGGCCGCTGCAGCGGCCCGCACGACCGTTCACCGGCCCGTGCGGCGTCCGGGCCGCCACGCACCCGCTCAACCCGGCCGCCACCGCCTCCACGACGGCCGCGAAACCCGGGCGGGCTCACGAGGCGGCACGGTGGACAAGAACCCCGACCGGGCGCTGCCGGAGCCGCTCGCCGGCCATCGCCGTCGCCCGCCCCGCCGTTAGACCGCCGGCCACCGCGGTCGCCCGCACCGCCGCCGCTCGCCGCCACCGCGGTCGCCAGCCCCGCCGCTCGCCGGCGACGCGGCGGGTCGGTTGCCAGAAGCCCGGGCGCGCCCGCCCTGCCGGGCGTAGCCGTGAGCCGCGCGTTCCGTCGGCGGACCTCCGGAGGGCGAGCCGCCGCGCAACGGCGTACGACGATCCTGGCGCGGTCGACAACGGCTCTGCCGACCGACAGCACATCCGGTGTCCCGCCGGCCGGCACGGCGGCGATCACGATTCCGGGCCGGCCACCGCCCGGACCGACCCGCACCGGCGCGAGCCGGCCCGGGCCCGGCGTTCGTCCGCTGGACGCGAGCCGGCCCGTGCCCGATGCGAGCCGGCCCGCACCCCGCACGAGCCGAATCCTGCGGGGCGCGAGCCGGGCAACGTACGGCGCGAGCCGGAGTCCGGGGGTCACCCGGCGGGGCACCGGCGTCGCGCCCGCGCTCATCGAGCCGGCAGCCGCGCCGGTGTCGCCGCGCGCACCGCGGCACGGACCAGGGCGGGGCCCCGGTAGATGAAGCCGGTGTAGAGCTGGACCAGGCTGGCGCCGGCGTCGAACATCCGCGTCGCGTCGTCCGGGTCGAGGACACCGCCCACCCCGATCACCGGCAGCCGTCCACCCGTCTCGCGATGCACGAAGGAGACCACCTCCCGGGCCCGCGCCCCGAGCGGCCGCCCGGAGAGACCGCCGGTCTCCGCGCCTCGCGCCCGGTCGGCGTCGGCCAGGCCGTCCCGGGCGAGAGTGGTGTTGGTGGCGATCACCCCGGCGGCGCCCCGCGCGAGGCAGACCTCCAGCAGTTCGGCGATCGCCGGTTCGGTGAGGTCCGGAGCGATCTTCACGAGCACCGGCTTCTCCCCCACCAACGCGGCGAGCAGCGCGTCCAGATGGGACCGGTCCTGTAGGGACCGCAGACCCGGGGTGTTCGGTGAGGACACGTTGACCGCGAAGTAGTCGCCGTACCCTTTCAGCGCCTGGTAGGAGGCGAGGTAGTCCTCGACGGCCTCGTCCAGCGGGGTCACCTTGGACTTACCGAGCGAGATCCCCAGCGGCACGCCGAGCGGTCGGGGCAGCGCCGCCAGGCCGGCCGCCAGAGCCTCGGCCCCGGAGTTGTTGAAGCCCATCCGGTTCACGATCGCCTCGCTGTCGCGCAGCCGGAACAGCCGGGGCCGGGGGTTGCCCGGCTGGCCGTGGGCCGTCACCGTGCCGACCTCGACGAAGCCGAACCCCAGCGCGGGCCACGCGGGCAGCGCCACACCGTCCTTGTCCATCCCGGCGGCCAGGCCGACCGGGTTGGGGAACTCCACCCCGAACACGGTGCGCGGGGCGCGCGCCGCGTACCTGGCCCGCATCGCCGCCAGCAACGCCGGCCGGCGGGACACCACGGCCAGCCGGCGCAGCGTCCACTCGTGCGCGGCCTCGGCGTCCCCGCCCCCGATCCGGAACAGCACGGGTCGTACGACGCGCTCGAACATCACCACGCCGAGCCGCCCACCGCTCGGTCGATCATGAAGTTGTTGCCAGCGCCCACGGCGTGTCGTCGCAATGACTTCATGATCGACGTGTGCTCCGGGTCGGGAGCGACGCGGCGGGTCACTGGGCCGCCCGCAGGGCGGCGTGCAACTCCTGGAGGGGACGGACCCGCATGTCGCCCCGGATGCGCGCCTCGATGCCCATGACCGCGGCCGCCGCGCCGGGCACCGTGGTGATGCACGGGATGTCCGCGGTGACCGCCGCGCTGCGAATCTCGTAGCCGTCGGAGCGGGCGCTCGCGCCGGAGCCCTGCGGGGTGTTCAACACCAGGGCCACGTCACCGCCGAGGATCATCGAGACCGCGTCCTCGCCCTCGCCCGCCTCGTAGTGCTTGCGGATCTGCTCGCACGCGATGCCGTGGCGGCGCAGCACCTCGGCCGTGCCGGTGGTGGCGACGATCTCGAAGCCCAGGTCGGCCAGCCGCTTGATCGGGAAGATCATGGCGCGCTTGTCCCGGTTGGCCACCGAGACGAAGATCCGGCCACCGGTCGGCAGCGAGCCGTACGCGGCCGACTGCGACTTGGCGAAGGCGTGACCGAAGTTCGTGTCGATGCCCATCACCTCGCCGGTGGACTTCATCTCCGGGCCGAGCAGCGAGTCGATGCCCTTGCCGGTCGGCGTACGGAACCGCTTGAACGGCAGCACCGCCTCCTTCACCGCGATCGGGGCGTCCGCCGGCATCGTGCCGCCGTCCCCGGTCTCCGGGAGCAGCCCCTCGGCACGCAACTCGGCGATCGTCGCGCCGAGCGCGATCCGGGCCGCGGCCTTGGCCAGCGGCACGGCGGTCGCCTTCGAGACGAACGGGACGGTACGCGAGGCCCGCGGGTTCGCCTCCAAGACGTAGAGCACGTCGTCCTTGAGCGCGTACTGCACGTTCAGCAGGCCGCGTACGCCGATGCCCCGGGCGATCGACTCCGTGTACCGGCGTACCTCGGCCAGGTGTGAGCCGGCCAGGGTGATCGGCGGCAGAGTGCAGGACGAGTCTCCGGAGTGGATACCGGCCTCCTCGATGTGCTCCATGACACCGCCGAGGTAGACCTCACCGTCGGCGTCGCAGAGCGCGTCCACATCGATCTCGACGGCGTCGTCGAGGAACCGGTCCACCAGCACCGGATGGTCCGGTGAGATGTCGGTGGCCCGCCCGATGTAGCCGCGCAGCGTCGCGTCGTCGTAGACGATCTCCATGCCTCGCCCGCCGAGCACGTAGGACGGGCGGACCAGCACCGGATAGCCGATCTCGTCGGCGATCGCCTTCGCCTCGTCGTACGAGGTCGCCAGGCCGTACGACGGCGCGCGCAGCCCGGCCCGGGTCAGCAGGGCGCCGAAGGCCCCCCGCTCCTCGGCCAGGTGGATCGACTCCGGGGAGGTGCCCACCACGGGTACTCCGGCGTCCTTGAGCCGCTGTGCCAGTCCCAGCGGGGTCTGCCCGCCCAGCTGCACGATCACGCCGACCACGCCCGGCCCGCCGGCCGCCTTGCCGGAGGTGTCCTCCGCGTGCCAGACCTCCAGCACGTCCTCGAAGGTGAGCGGCTCGAAGTAGAGCCGGTCGGCGGTGTCGTAGTCGGTGGAGACGGTCTCCGGGTTGCAGTTGACCATCACGGTCTCGTAGCCGCCGGTGCCGGCGCCACCCGCCGGGGCGGCACGCAGCGCCTGGACGGCGTGTACGCAGGAGTAGTCGAACTCGATGCCCTGCCCGATCCGGTTCGGTCCGGAGCCGAGGATCAGCACCTTCGGCCGCGCCGACCCGACCACCTCGGTCTCCAGGTCGTACGACGAGTAGTGGTACGGCGTGGTCGCCTCGAACTCGGCCGCACAGGTGTCCACGGTCTTGTACACCGGCCGGATGTCGAGCCGGTGCCGCAACGTCCGTACGCCGTCCTCGGCGGCCAGCTCGGGACGCAGTGCGGCAAGCTGCCGGTCGGAGAGGCCGGCCCGCTTCGCGCGGCGCAGCAGCTCGGCGTCGAGCACCGGCGCCGCCACGATCTCCGCGCGCAGCTCGACCAGGCCGGCGATCTGGTCCAGGAACCACGGGTCGATCCCGCCGGACGCGGCGGCCACCTCGGCGATCGAGGCGCCCAGCCGCAGCGCCCGCTCGACGGTGTAGAGCCGCCCGTCGTGCGGCGTACGCAGCGCGGCGAGGGTGTTCTCCTTGGTGGCCCCGACCGGGTCCGGCACGCTCCAGAAGCCGCCCGCCTTGGTCTCCATCGAGCGCATCGCCTTGTTCAGCGCCTCGGTGAAGTTGCGCCCGAGGCTCATCGCCTCGCCCACCGACTTCATGGTGGTGGTCAGCTCCGCGTCCGCGCCCGGGAACTTCTCGAACGCGAATCGCGGGATCTTGACGACCACGTAGTCAAGCGTCGGCTCGAACGCCGCCGGGGTCTTCAGCGTGATGTCGTTGGGGATCTCGTCCAGGGTGTAGCCGATGGCCAGCTTCGCGGCGATCTTCGCGATCGGGAAGCCGGTCGCCTTGGACGCCAGCGCCGAGGAGCGCGACACCCGCGGGTTCATCTCGATGACCACGATCCGCCCGTCGGCCGGGTTCACCGCGAACTGGATGTTGCAACCGCCGGTGTCCACCCCGACCTCGCGCAGCACGGCGATGCCGAGGTCACGCAGGCGCTGGTACTCCCGGTCGGTGAGCGTCATGGCCGGGGCCACGGTGACGCTGTCGCCGGTGTGCACGCCCATCGGGTCGACGTTCTCGATCGAGCAGACCACCACCACGTTGTCGTGGCGGTCGCGCATGAGTTCGAGCTCGTACTCCTTCCAGCCGAGCACGCTCTCCTCGATGAGCACCTCGTGCACCGGGCTCGCGGCCAGGCCGTCACCCGCGATGCGCTCCAGGTCCTCCTGCGTGTGCGCCATGCCGGAGCCGAGGCCGCCCATCGTGAACGACGGCCGGATCACCACTGGCAGGCCCAGCTCGGCGACGGTCTCCCGAACCTCGTCCATGGAGTGGCAGACGCGCGAGCGCGGCACCAGCGTCGACGGGTCCTCGTAGCCGAGGCGGGCACCCGCCTTCGCCACGATGTCCTTGAACAGCTGCCGGTCCTCGCCGCGGTTGATCGCATCGATGTTGGCCCCGATCAGCTCGACGCCGTACTTCTCCAGCACGCCGGCCTCGTGCAGGGCGACCGCGGTGTTCAGCGCGGTCTGCCCGCCGAGGGTCGGCAGGATCGCGTCCGGACGCTCCTTGGCGATGACCAGCTCGACGAACTCCGGGGTGATCGGCTCGACGTACGTGGCGTCGGCGAACTCCGGGTCGGTCATGATCGTGGCCGGGTTCGAGTTGACCAGGCTGACCCGGATCCCCTCGCTGCGCAGCACCCGGCACGCCTGGGTGCCGGAGTAGTCGAACTCGCAGGCCTGCCCGATCACGATCGGCCCCGAGCCGATGACCAGGATGTGCTTCAGGTCGCTCCGCTTGGGCATCAGTTTCCGCCTTCGCTCTGGTTCCGGTAGAGGGCACGGCCCTCGCTGCGCCCCTGACCGAGGGCACGGCCCTCGATCAACTCGGCGAAGCGGTCGAAGAGGTAGTCCGCGTCGTGCGGACCCGCCGCCGCCTCCGGGTGGTACTGCACCGTGAACGCGGGCACGTCCTTGGCCCGCAGCCCCTCGACCACGTTGTCGTTGAGGCAGACGTGTGAGACCTCGACGCCCCCGAACTCGGTGTCGATCACCTGGTCGGGGACCACCGCGCCGGAACCGGCTCCGGGCACCTGCACCGCGCTGAGCTCCTGTTCGCGGCCCGGCCAGGCGACCGCGAAGCCGTGGTTGTGGCTGGTGACCTCGACCTTGCCGGTCGACCGGTCCAGCACCGGCTGGTTGATGCCCCGGTGGCCGTAACCGAGCTTGTAGGTGCCGAAGCCGAGCGCCCGGCCGAGGATCTGGCTGCCGAAGCAGATGCCGAAGAGCGGGATCCGCCGGTTCAACACCTCGCGGGCCAGCGCCACCGGACCGTCGGCGGTCGCCGGGTCACCCGGTCCGGGTGAGAAGAAGACCGCGTCCGCGCCGGTGGCGAGCAGGTCGTCGATCGTGGACGTGGCGGGCAGCACGTGCGTGGTGACCCCGCGGGCCGCCAGCCGGCGCGGCACGTTGCGCTTGATGCCGAGATCCAGCGCGGCGACCGTGAACCGGTGCTCCCCGTCTGCCTTCACCACGTACGGCTCGGCGGTGGTCACCTCGGCGGAGAGGTCGGCGCCGACCATCTCCGGAGCCTGGCGGACCCGGGCCAGCAGGGCCCGCGGATCCTCCTCGACGCTGGAGATGCCGACCCGCATCGCTCCGCGCTCGCGCAGGTGCCGGGTCAGCGCCCGGGTGTCCACCCCCGCGATACCGACCACACCCTCGGCGGCGAGCCGGTCCTCCAGCCCGCCGCTGGCACGCCAGTTGGAGCCGATCCGAGCCGGGTCACGCACCACATACCCGGCGACCCAGATCCGGGACGACTCGTCGTCCTCGCCGTTGACGCCGGTGTTGCCGATGTGCGGCGCCGTCTGCACCACCACCTGACGGTGGTAGGAGGGGTCGGTGAGGGTCTCCTGGTAGCCGGTCATGCCGGTGTTGAAGACCGCCTCGCCGAAGGTCTCCCCGACGCTGCCGTACGCCTCGCCCTGGAACGTCCGCCCATCCTCGAGAACCAGGATCGCCGGCCTGCGCTTCACCATGCCGCATTCCCTTCGGTCCGGACTGCGGGGCTCCGCTCCGCTGCACTCCTCGCTCGGATCATTTGACAGCCTTTCCGTCCAGAACCGTCGGCTCACCGCGCAGGAAGGTCGCCACGACGCGACCCGGCAGCGACATGCCGGCGTACGGGGTGTTGCGGCTCAGACTGGCCAGCTCACCGGGCTCGACCACGCGGCGCGCCGCCGGGTCGACCAGGGTGAGGTTGGCCGGCACACCGGGTGCCGGGTCAAGCCCGTGGGACTCCAGCCCGGCGATCCGGGCCGGGGTGCGGGACATGCGCTCGGCGATCAGGTCCCAGCGGGGGCCGAGCACCTCCAGCGCGATCGACAGCGCCGTCTCCAGGCCGAGCATGCCCGGCCGGGCGTACGCCCACTCGCACTCCTTGTCCTCCACCGCGTGCGGCGCGTGGTCGGTGGCGACGATGTCGATCACGCCGTCCACCAGCGCGGCGCGCAGCGCGGTGACGTCCTCGTCGGTGCGCAGCGGTGGGTTGACCTTGTAGACCGGGTCGTACGTCTCGGCCCGGACGTCGGTGAGCAGCAGATGGTGCGGGGTCACCTCGGCGGTGACCCGTACGCCGCGGGCCTTGGCCTGGCGCAGCACCTCCACGCTGCCGGCGGTGGAGACATGGCAGACGTGCAGGCGGCTGCCGACGTGCTCGGCGAGGAGCACGTCGCGCGCGATGATCGCCTCCTCGGCCACGGCCGGCCAGCCGGTGAGCCCGAGGCGCGTCGAGACCGCACCCTCGTGCATCTGCGCGCCCTCGGTGAGGCGCGGCTCCTCGGCGTGCTGGGCGATGACCCCGTCGAACGCCTTCACGTACTCCAACGCGCGGCGCATCAGCCGCGGGTCGGCCACGCAGTGCCCGTCGTCGGAGAAGATCCGCACCCGGGCCGCGGAGTCGGCCATGGCGCCAAGCTCGGCCAGGCGCTCGCCGGCCAGCCCGACGGTGACCGCGCCGATCGGCTGCACGTCGACCAGGCCGGCCTCACGGCCGAGCCGCCAGACCTGCTCGACGACGCCGGCGGTGTCGGCGACCGGGGAGGTGTTCGCCATCGCGCAGACCGCCGTGTACCCGCCGAGCGCCGCCGCGCGGGAGCCGGACTCGACCGTCTCCGCGTCCTCGCGTCCCGGCTCGCGCAGGTGGGTGTGCAGGTCGACCAGGCCGGGCAGGGCGACCAACCCGGCGGCGTCGATCACGGTGGCGCCGTCGGCGGCCAGGTCGGCGCCGGTCTCGGCGACCACGCCGTCGCGGATCAGCAGATCGGTCGGCTCGGCGCCGAGCAGGCTGACCCCCTTGATGAGGTACGCGGTCATGCGTTGTTCCCCCCGAGCAGCAGGTAGAGGACGGCCATCCGGACGGAGACCCCGTTGGTGACCTGTTCGACGATGGTGGAGCGGGCCGAGTCGGCCACCTCGGGCGTGATCTCCATGCCCCGGTTCATCGGTCCGGGGTGCATGACGATCGCGTGCTCGGGCAGCCGGCGCATCCGCTGCCCGTCCAGCCCGTACCGGCGGGCGTACTCGCGGGCGGAGGGGAAGTAGGAGTCGGTCATCCGTTCCCGCTGCACCCGCAGCATCATCACCACGTCCGACGTCGGCAGCACCGCGTCGAGGTCATAGCAGACGGTGATGTCGGGTGACTGCGCCGCGCCGCCGCCCGAGGTGTTCGCCGCGGCCGCCCTGGTCGCCCAGTCGACCGGGATCAGCGTGGGCGGACCGACCAGGGTCACCTTCGCGCCGAGGGTGGAGAGCAGCAGCACGTTGGAGCGGGCCACCCGGCTGTGCAGCACGTCGCCGACGACGGTCACGGACAGCCCGGCGAGCCGCCCCAACCGCGAGCGCATGGTGTACGCGTCGAGCAGCGCCTGGGTGGGGTGCTCGTGGGTGCCGTCGCCGGCGTTGACCACCGAACCGTCGACCCACTCGGCCAGCCGGTGCGGGGCACCGGAGGCGGGGTGCCGGACGACCACCGCGTCGGCGCCCATCGCCTGGAGGGTGAGCGCCGTGTCCTTCAGGCTCTCACCCTTGGCGACGCTGGAGCCCTTGGCGGAAAAGTTGATCACGTCGGCGCTGAGCCGCTTCGCGGCCGCCTCGAACGAGATCCGGGTCCGGGTGGAGTCCTCGTAGAACAGGTTCACCACCGTCCGCCCGCGCAGCGCGGGCAGCTTCTTGACCTCGCGGCCGGCGACCGTGGCCATCTCGGCAGCGGTGTCCAGGATCCGGGTGGCGGTGGCGGCGTCCAGGTCGGCGCCGGAGAGCAGGTGCCGGATCATGAGGTGGTACCTCCGTAGAGCTTGACCCCGTCCGTGCCGTCGGTCTCGACGAGCGTCACCTTGACGCTCTCGGCCAGTGAGGTCGGGATGTTCTTGCCCACGTAGTCGGCGCGGATGGGCAGCTCCCGGTGGCCGCGGTCGACCAGAACGGCGAGCTGCACCGAGGACGGGCGACCCACGTCGTTGAGCGCGTCGAGCGCGGCCCGGACCGTCCGGCCGGAGAAGAGCACGTCGTCGACGAGGATGACCCGCTTGCCGTCGATGCCGCCGGGCGGCAGCTCGGTGGGGCCTATCGCGCGGGTGGCGTGCCGGCGCAGATCGTCGCGGTAGAGAGTGATGTCGAGCACACCGACCGGTACGGCCACGTCCTCGAAGGTGCTGATCCGGGCGGCGAGCCGTCGTGCGAGCGGGGCGCCCCGGGTGGGAATGCCGAGCAGGACGGTGTCAGCGGCGCCCTGGGTCTTCTCCAGGATCTGGTGGGCGATGCGGTCGACCACGCGCTGAACGTCGGCGCTGGCGAGGATCACCTTCACCGAGGGTTGCCGGGCAGGTGGTGATTCGGCAGCCGGTGGGCAGGCCACGGCAGACCTCCTTCCCCGCCTCACGGGACGGGTCGTTAAAGGACGTCGGACGCCTCCGTCGCTGGCCGCGGACGGCCCACGCGAAGGCTTCACGCCACGTTACCAGTGGTCACCGGGCCGGCCGCCGCCGGCCACTGACCACCGGATCAGCGTTGCGGAACGGCGAGGACTTTCCCGCACGCTCCCCAACGGTAAGGTCACGAACACTTGACCAGTTGTCGCAATCCCCGTACCGTCACGCTCCGTAGCGAATCGCTGGGAGAACCCCCGCAGCACTGGGAGTGTCCGAATGCCCTCTGAATACGCCAAGTCTCTGGGCGCCCGCCTGCGCTCGATCCGCCAGCAGCAGGGGCTGTCCCTGCAGGGGGTGGAGGAGAAGTCGAACGGGCGGTGGAAGGCCGTGGTGGTCGGCTCGTACGAGCGCGGTGACCGGGCCGTCACGGTGTCCCGCCTGGCCGAGCTTGCCGACTTCTACCGCGTGCCGGTGTCCGAGCTGCTGCCCGACGGCAGCGGGGTCCGTCACGAGCCCACCAGCAAGATCGTGTTGGACCTGGAGCGGCTCTACGACGAGGCCTCCGAGGACCTGGCCTACGTCGCCCGCTACGCGCGCGCCATCCAGCAGCAGCGCGGCGACTACAACGGGCGGGTGCTCTCGATCCGCGCCGACGACCTGCGCGCGCTGGCGATCGTCTACGACGCCTCGCCGTCCGGTCTGATCGAGCGGCTCACCGAACACGGCGTGCTCGTCGCCGACCCTCGGGCGTTCTTCGCCTCCTGATCACCTGACCAGCAGAAAGGGCCCGTGCCGTACGGCACGGGCCCTTTCTGTTCCGCTGTCCGGTGCGGCGTTCCACGCTGTTCCGCCAGTCCGCGCCGGATTCCGGGTTCGCGCCGGCCGGAGCCCGAACGGCTTCCCGGCCCGAACGGTTCGTTCGAACCGTTCGGCCGGGAGTCGTTCAGCGGGTGGCGTACTCCGCGATCCGACCGAGTACCCCGTTGAGGAAGCGCGGGGAGTCGTCGGTCGACATCTGCCGGGCCAGCTCGACGGCCTCGCTGATCGCCACGGCGTCGTCGATCTCGTCGAGGTAGAGCAACTCGTAGACGGCGATCCGGGCGAGGTTGCGGTCGACCGCGGGCATCCGCTCGAGGGTCCAACCCTCGGCGTAGCTGGCGATCAGCTCGTCGATCCGGTCAAGGTGGTCGGCGACCCCCTCGACCAGCCCCACCGCGTAACCCAGGTGCTCCGGGTGCGGCCGCTCGATCCGCTCGAGGTAGCCGGCCAGCACCTCCACGGGCGGACGGTCGCGCAGGTCGGCCTCGAAGAGCACGTCCAGTGCCCGCTTACGCGCCTTGCGGCGCGCCGGCATCTGCTGCTTGGGACCCTCGGCCATCAGGCGCGGCCGAGGTAACGGCCGTCCCGAGTGTCGACCTTGATCTTCTCGCCGGTGGTGATGAACAGCGGCACCTGGACGGTCGCCCCGGTTTCGACGGTGGCCGGCTTGTTGCCGCCCGTGGAGCGGTCGCCCTGCAGACCCGGCTCGGTGTAGGTGACCTCGAGCACGACGCTGGTCGGCAGCTCGATGTACAGCGGCACGCTCTCGTGGGTGGCGACGGTCGCCTCGGCCTCGGGCAGCAGGTAGTTGGCCGCCTCGCCGACGGTGCCGCCCGGGACGGTGATCTGGTCGTACGTCTCCAGGTCCATGAAGACGTAGTCCTCGCCGTCGGCGTAGAGGTACTGCATCGTGCGCTTGTCGACGGTCGCCGTCTCGACCTTGGTGCCCGCGTTGAAGGTCTTGTCGACCACCTTGCCGGAGAGCACGTTCTTCAGCGTGGTGCGCACGAACGCACCACCCTTACCAGGCTTGACGTGCTGGAACTCGACAACGGACCAGAGCTCCCCGTCGAGGTTGAGTACCAGGCCGTTCTTCAGGTCGTTGGTGGTGGCCATTTCCTGCCTTGATCATCAATTGGCGGACAGACCTGGAAAGTCTACTAGTCCCGCCAGCGCAGGGCCTCGCTCCACCCGGCCCGTGGCCGCGCTCGCGGTTCCCAGCCCGCCCGGCCTGGCCCGATCCCGCCTACACCCCGTGATCAACGTCACTCCGCGTGCCCCACCGCGCTCCGCCCGGCACCACCCGCCGCTCCCTTTGCTCTGCACCCGCCGACGCGCCAGTAGCGGACGGTGACTGCCCATCGACAAGCCAGCTCCGACCCACCTGGGCGAAGCACCAGGTCATCGGGGTGGTGCGGATAGGGGTGCAGAGCAAAGGTGGCGAAGCATGGGTCGGGGCAGCACGGCGATCGTCACACAACGTGAAGACGCACGGTTGTCGCGGTGGGTGACGGTGCGCCTTGCCGGGGCCGGGGGCCGAGGGAAGCCGGGAGCCGGGGGCCGGGGGCCGGGGGCCGGGCAGAGCGTCAGCGGGTGCCGGCGCTGGCGGCCAGGTGGTGCAGGGCCAGGCGGTACCCGTCGAGGCCCAACCCGCAGATCACCCCGGTCGCCACCGCGGAGACCACCGAATGGTGCCGGAACTCCTCGCGAGTGTGGATGTTGGAGATGTGCACCTCGATCAGCGGCCCGCGCAGCATCGCGCAGGCGTCGCGGACGGCGTACGAGTAGTGCGACCACGCCGCCGGGTTGAGCACCACTGCGGCGCCCTCGTCCGCGGCGGCGTGCAGCCAGCCGAGCAGCTCGTGCTCGGCGTCGGTCTGCCGCACCGTGACGTCGAGGCCGAGCTCCCGGCCCGTCGACTCGCAGAGCGCCACGAGGTCGGCATAGGTGCTCGCGCCGTACACGTCGGGCTCGCGGGTGCCCAGCCGGCCGAGGTTCGGCCCGTTCAGCACATGGACCTTCACGGCTGCGCCACCTCCTCGTAGGCGGCGTGCAGCAGGGCGTCGTCCGGGCCCTCCAGGATCGCCGGGCGGGCCAGCCCGTCCAGCACCACGAAACGCAGCCGGCTCCCCCGCGCCTTCTTGTCCACCCGCATCGCGGCCAGCAGCTGCGGCCAGGCGTCCGCCGGGTAGCTGGTGGGCAGGCCGAGCGCGGCCATCGCCGTACGGTGCCGGCGGGCGGTGGACTCGTCGAGCCGGCCGGCGAGCCGGGCCAGCGCACCCGCGTAGACCACGCCGACGGCGACCGCGTGCCCGTGCCGCCAGCGGTAGCCTTCCACCTTCTCGATCGCGTGCGCCAGCGTGTGGCCGTAGTTGAGCACCTCGCGGACGCCGGACTCGCGCAGGTCACCGGAGACCACGTCGGCCTTCACCCGGATCGCCCGCTCGATCAGCTCACGGGCCACCGCCCCGGTCGGGTCGACGGCCGCCGCCGGGTTCGCCTCGACCAGGTCGAGGATCACCGGGTCCGCGATGAAGCCGCACTTCACCACCTCGGCGAGCCCCGCCGCCAGGTCGGCCGGCGGCAGGCTGTCCAGGGTGGCCAGGTCGCAGATCACCCCGACCGGCGGGTGGAACGCGCCGACCAGATTCTTGCCCGCGGCGGTGTTGACACCGGTCTTGCCGCCCACCGCGGCGTCGACCATGCCGAGCAACGACGTGGCCACCGGTACCCAGCGCACGCCACGCAGCCAGCAGGCGGCGACGAAGCCCGCCAGGTCGGTGACCGCGCCACCACCCACCCCGATCACCGCGTCGGTACGGGTGAAACCGGCCTCGCCGAGCCGGTCCCAGCAGTCCGCAGCGACCTCGACGCGCTTGCCCGCCTCGGCGTCCGGCACCTCGATCGGCAACGGCGTGATGCCGGCCGCCCGCAGCCGCTCGCCGAGCGCATCGGTCAGTTCCTTGAGCGGTGGGGCGTGCAGCAGCGCCACCCGGGTCGCCCCGGGCAGCAGGCCGGGCACCGTGTCGAGCAGGTCGCGTCCCACCAGCACGTCGTACGACTGCTCGCCGCCGACCGGGATCCGGGTCACCTCGTCCATCGCGGGCAGCCTAGTCGAGCCGACCGGCGACGGCGACGTCAGCGCTGCTTGAGCAGCGCATGGATCTCTGCCGCGATCTCCGCCGGGCTGCGCCCGTCGGTGCGCACGGTCGCCGTGGCGACCTCCTCGTAGAGCGGGCGGCGCTGGTCCATCAGGTGCTTGAGGGTCGCCCGGGGATTGATCGCGAGCAGCGGGCGACCGGCGCCGAGCCCGACCCGCTTGACCGCGTCCGGCAGTTCGACGGAGAGGAACACCACCGGATGGCCCACCAGGGCGGCGCGGGTCTCCTCGGCGAGCACAGCACCGCCACCGAGCGCCAGCACCCCCGGGCAGGAGGCAAGCGCCGCGGCCACCGCGGCGCGTTCGAGCGCACGGAAGTGCGCCTCACCCTCGTCGATGAAGATCTCCGGGATCGGCTTGCCGGCCATCCGCTCGATGTCCACGTCGGTGTCGCGGAACTCCACCCCGAGTCCGGCGGCGAGCGCCTGCCCGACAGTTGTCTTGCCCGAGCCGGGCGCGCCGACCAGCACGCAAACCGGCCGGGTCACCCCGGCTGCCGCCGCCCCGGTCACCGGATCACCAGCGCGTCCAGGTAGCCGCCCAGGTTGCGGCGGATCTCGGCGACGGAGTCGCCGCCGAACTTCTCCAGGGTCGCCTCGGCGAGCACCAGGGCGACCATCGCCTCGGCCACCACAGCGGCGGCCGGGACCGCGCACACGTCCGACCGCTGGTTGATCGCCGTGGCCGGCTCGCCGGTGGTGACGTCGACGGTGGCCAAGGCCCGGTTCAGCGACGAGATCGGCTTCATCGCGGCCTTGACCCGGAGCGGCTCGCCCGTGGTGATGCCACCTTCCAGCCCACCGGCCCGATCGGTGACCCGTCGTACGCCGGTGGCCGTACCGATGATCTCGTCGTGCGCGGCGGAGCCCCGCGACCGGGCCTGCTGCCAGCCGTCGCCGATCTCCACACCCTTGATCGCCTGGATGGACATCAGCGCGGCGGCGAGCCGGGCGTCGAGCTTGCGGTCCCACTGCACGTGGCTGCCCAGGCCCGGCGGCACTCCGTAGGCCAGCACCTCGACCACGCCCCCGAGGGTGTCGGCGTCCTTCTTCGCGGCGTCGACCTCGGCGACCATCCGCGCGCTCGCCTCCGAGTCGAGGCACCGCAGCGGGTCGGCGTCGATCCGCTCGGCGTCCTCCGGGCGCGGTCGCAGTCCGGGCTTTGCGGCCACCGAGCCCAGCTCCACCACGTGCGAGACGATCTCGATGCCGAGGGTCTGCTTCACCAGCGCCTTGGCGACGGCGCCGACCGCGACCCGGGCGGCGGTCTCGCGGGCGCTGGCCCGCTCCAGGATCGGCCGCGCGTCATGGTGGCCGTACTTCTGCATGCCGGCGAGGTCCGCGTGCCCGGGTCGGGGGCGGGTGAGCGGGGCGTTGCGTGCCTGCCCGGCCAGCTCCTCCGGGTCGACCGGGTCGGCGGCCATGACGGTGCGCCACTTGGGCCACTCGGAGTTGCCCACCCGGATGGCCACCGGGCTGCCGATGGTGAGGCCGTGCCGCAGGCCGCCGATGATCTCGACCTCGTCCTGCTCGAACGACATCCGGGCGCCCCGGCCGTAGCCGAGCCGGCGGCGGGCCAGCTCGGTGGAGATGTCGCCGGTGGTCACCTCGACCCCGGCGGGCACCCCCTCGAGCAGCGCGACGAGGGCGGGTCCGTGCGATTCACCTGCGGTCAGCCAGCGCAACACAGGCGCAAGTTTGTCACGCCGTGTGGTCGGTCCGGTGCGGTGCCCACCCCGTCCCGCCCTGCGGACGGTGGTGTCCGCCGACCGGTCGAGGCGCGCCGACCCGCCCCGACCGGCCAGGCTCAGATCCCCCGGCCGCGCCGGTGCAGGGTACGCAGGACGGCGTCGGCGCGGACCACCCGGCCGGCCACGGCCAGGGCCAGGTAGGCCCGCGGTTCGCGAGGGTTGCGGCGCAGCGTGCGACGGGCCCAGTGCAGCGCCCCGCGCCGGTCCCCGGAGGCGGCTCGGGCGAAGGCGATCTGCCCGGCCACCCGGGCTTCGCCGGCGGGCTGGCCGGCGAACTCGGGGTAGCGGTCCAGCAGCCACTGCAACGCGGCGGAGATGGTGTCCCACCGCTGGGCGAAGTACGACCGTTTGTGCCAGCGCACCAGCACGTACGGGGTGCGCAGGTTGACCAGCGGGGCACTGCGCGCGGCCCGGAGCAGGAACTCGTAGTCCTCCGCGTAGCTGCCCGGTATCTGCTCGTCGACCAACCCGAAACCATCGCGCAGCGCGGCCGCGCGGATCAGGAACGTGGACGGATGCAGCTCGGTCATCCGGTCCCGCAGCAGGTCCGCGAGGGTGACCCGATCCCGGTCGAGCACCCGGTCGACGGTGTGCCCGTCGTAGCTGACCCGGATGCCGCAGCTCACGAAGTCGGCCTCCGGCGCGGCGGCCATCGCCGCGATCTGGGCGCCGAGCTTGCCGGGCAGCCACTCGTCGTCGTCGTCGCAGAACGCGATCAGCTCCCCCTCGGCCGCCAGGGTGCCCGCGTTACGCGCCCCGGCCAGCCCTGGCGTCCGCTCGTTGCGGATCACCCGGACCCGCCGGTCGGGCCGCGACAGGCCCTCCAGCGACCGGTCCGGCTCGGACTGGTCGTGGACCACCACCACTTCCATCGGGCCGGGGTGCTCCTGCTCCAGGACGGCCCGCACCGCGGCCCGGAGCAGCTCCGGCCGGTCCCGGGTGGGCACCACGACGCTGACCGAGGGGGCCGCCGTCATCGGTCCGTCTCCTCACCGCGGGCCGACCGCGCCCGCACCCGCCACCAGCGCCGCCGCCGCGCGGCGGCGGCGACCAACTCGTCCACGATCTGGCCGACCCGGGCCACCGCCGCCTGCTGCGCGTCGGACGCTGCCGCGTCGGCGGCGACCGCGAACCGGGCCGGGTCGGCCAACCCGGCGGCGAGCGTGTCGCGCAACTCCTCGCGGGACTCGCAGAGGGCCACCATGCCGGCCGCGCCGAGCCGGCGCGCGAAGAGCTGCTGGTGGTCGTCGACATGCTCGCCCAGGAACGGGTCCCGTGGGACCACGATCGGTAGGTGCCCGTGTCGGCGGGCCTCCAGGATGGTGGCCGGCCCACCGTGGCAGACCACCAGGTCAGCGCCGGCCATCGCGCGCTGGAGCGCGTCGTGGCCGAGGAACGGCACCGCACCGGGCACCTCCGGAGCCCGGGTGTGCCCGTGCTGAACAATGAGACCGACGTGGTCGGCGGCCTCCACGTGCCACTCCTCCAACCAGCTCACCAGGCGGTCGAAGGGGTGCTTGTCGGTGCCGACGGCGACGAGGAGCTGGAGCCGTGCGGAGTCGGCGCGGTCGCGTTGCCGGGGCACGAGCACCGGATCCGGGCGGCCGACCGGCCGGGCGACGTGCGGTGTGCTCCGGCCCGGTGCCGACCGGTGCGCCGGGGCGGTCCCGGTGCTCGCGTCCCCGCTCACAGCAGCGTCCCCACGACCGTGGCCTCCGGGTACTGGCGCCGCTGCTCGTCCCACTGCACCAGCATGGCGGAGAGGAACGGCCGGCAGAGCCGAGCGGTGAGCGTCGGCGTGTCGATCCGGTCGTACACCTCGATGTAGACGGTCGGCACGCGCCGCAGCCGGGCCAGTACGACGAACGGCACGGCGACTCCCGCGCCCGTGGTAACCACCGCGGCGACCCGACGGCTTCGCAGCACCCGCCAGGCCAGCACGGCGTTGCGCAGCAGGTTCGGCACGTTCCGGGTGGTCGGATGGTGCGCCGGCACCAACTCCTCGCCGGCGAGCAGCGACACCGCCTCGGGCGTGTCGAAGGTGACCCAGCATCGGCGCCAGTTCTCGTACCAGGGGCGCAGTGTCAGCAGTTGGGCCAGGTGTCCACCGCTGGATCCGACCAGCAGGAGGACCGGCGGCCCTCCGTCCTCGTTGTTCACGTCCACGCGACTCCCCACAGATTCGCTTGGATTTCGGCCGGCGCCACGCGGAAGCAGATCACGGTTCGACCGGCCGGTGTATAGGGCGACTGGGTGATCGATCGATGTTCCGCCGGTGGCCACGGAGCCACCGGCCGCGGCGGTCCATCGACCGCCATCACGACGAGCAATTCTTCCGTCACGCTACGCCAATGGTCAACGTCCGTCGGCGCGCCGAACCGCCCGGATCAGACGCTATGTCGTTTCTCGATGACGTCCAGCAGCGCCGGATGCAGCGCGGTGTTCCAACCCGCCCCGGCATCGGCCAGCCGGAAGGTCCGCAGCCACATCTCCACCAGGTACGCGTCGGCCACCGCCCGGCGCTGCGCCGGCCCGAGCCCGAACTGGTCGCCGTACCGGGCGAGCCGGGTGTCGACCGCTCCGGCCGCGGCCGCGGCCGGCTCGCCGCGCAGGACCAGCGCCCGCTGGAACGCGTCGTGCGCCAGGTCGAAGCCGAGCGGGACGTCCGGTCCACTGTGCTCCCAGTCCCAGGCGACCAGCTCACCGGCGTGCCGCCCCAGGTTCCACGGCACCCAGTCGCCGTGCCAGTGCCCGAACTCGAGCGCCGTGCCGCCGTGCCGCCGGGACAGCGCGGCCACGGCGGCGACAGCACGTCGGCCGGACGAATCGGCGCGGGCCGCCCGAGCCGCCCCGGCGGCCAGCCGGTCGAGGAACGACGAGCCGGCCAGCGGCCGGGACGGCGAGGCGGGGCGGCCCCGGCGAGCCACCGCGAGCAGCGCCGCGATCCGCGGCGGATCGTTGACCGGGACCCCGCGTACCCGGGGTGGCAACGGCTCGACCACCGCGACGACCTGCCCGGCCCATTCGATCTCGGTGAGCAGCCGGGGCGTCACCGGATGGTCGGGCACCCCGGTCAGCTCGGCCAGCTCGCGCAGCGCTGCGGCCTCGGCGGACACCAGGGCCCGGGTCGCACCGTTCCAGCCGATCTTCGCGTACCCCTGGGGCCGGCCGTCGCCGGTGAAGAGCGCGAGGGTGGGCTTGTGGTTCGGGTCGAGCGGGCGCACGCCGCAACCCGCGTGCAGCGGACCGGCGGCCAGGTCCACGGCGAGCCGCTCGGCCAGCAGCAGCTCACCCGCGTCCGAACCCGCCGGCACCGACACGGTGAGGGTGGGAAAGGCCGGACCTGCCGCGCCCACCCGGGACAGCCCGCCGAGCGCGGCCCGTACCGCGCGCACCCGCGGCGGGCGCAACGCGTTGTACGCCAGCAGCGCCGCCGCGGTGGCCCGTGGCGCGCCGAGCGGCAGCAGGAACCGGGGCCGGGACAGCGACGGGACGACCGCGTACCGGGCGGCCACCCGGTGACCGGCCGGCGCCGCGCCCACGGTGAGCGCGACCCGCTCGTCGCCGAAGACCGCCCGCGTCACCCAACCGAGGCCGTCGCCGCGGGACCGGGGGTCGCGGATCGTGGTGACCGTGGCCGTCACGCCGCCCGTCCCGGCCAGTCGAGGTCCAGGCCGAGCCGCTGCCGCAGCGCGTCGTTGTACGGCAGGTAGTACGCCGTCAACTCCTCCCGCACCTCCGGCTCCAGCGGCGCGGACCGCCGGTCGTTGTAGACCTTGAAGTCCGGCAGGTCGTACGGGGGCAGCCCGAGGAAGTCGAGCGTCCGGCGATAGGTCGCTCGGGCGTCGCGGTAGAGGTCCTCGCTGGGCAGGAAGAGGAACTGGCTCCGGTCGAACCGCTCCAGCCAGGGCTCCAGGTGCTCCAGGTAGCGCCCCCGGGTCCGGTAGCTGTACCAGTCGTAGCGCTCGCTGTGGTATTCCGGCTCGGCGACCAGCCGTTCCCGCTCCCCCGCGATGCGCTCGTCCTCGGCGGCGAGGGCGTCGGCGAACTCCAGCGGTTCGATGCCGTGCGTACGCCGCTCCTTCCAGTGCGAGTACGCCCGCTCGACGGGGTCGCGCAACAGCACGATCAGTCGTACCGACGGCATGAGCGCGGCAACCCGCTGCGCGGCCAGCGGATGGAACATGTACAGCGGGGCCGCCTCGCCGACCCGCACCGGCCCGCCGTGCCGGCTCGCCAGGGCCGCCCGCTGCCGTTGCGTGGGGAAGTGCGACCGGTACCAGGCCTCACCCCGGTGCCAGTGCTCCTCGAAGTAGTGCGACGCCTTCGTGTTCCACGCGGGAAAGAGGCGCGGCACCAGCGGGTGCTGGATCAGGTAGTTCCACAGTGACGTGGTGCCGCCCCGCTTGGTGCCGATGATGAGGAAGTCCGGTAGTGGTCGCCGGTCGCTGGTCCGTACCCCGTAGTCGACCAGGGACTCCTTCACCCGATTGGTCACCTGGGTCGGCACGAGCTGCTTCACCCGGTCGCGGATGGACGGCACGACGTACCTCACCTGCCCTTCGTAGCCGCGGCGGCACCGGCGTCGTCCGACGCCACCGGCCGCCCGCGGATCTGTCCCATGGTCACCCGGATGCGCCGTCGCACCCTGGGCATCGTCAACATGCCGACGCAGCCGACCGCCAGCACGGCCAGCGCCACCGCCAGCCCGGGAATGCCCCGCCCGGCGGCGAGCAGGCCGACCAGCGCGGCGCCGCCCACCCCGGCGAGCGTCCCGACGGCCGCCCGCAGCAGCCCTGTGTCGACCAGCGGACGGCCGACGACGACCCGGGCGAACCCGGCCGCCGTGAGGTTCTCGGTGGCGATGCCGGCCGCCCAGGCCAGTGCCGCGCCGGTGGCTCCGTGCGCCGGGATGAGCCACAACCCCAGCGAGACGGTGATCAGTAGACCGGCCAGTGCGGCGGTCAGATGCAGCCCGCTGCGCCCGCCCATCAGCAGGAGGCTCTGCACGTTGCCCACCCCGGTGTTGATCAGCATGGCCAGGGCGAGCACGGTCATCGCGGGCGCGCCGGCGCTGAACTCGGGGCCGAAGAGCTGCAGGAAGGCCGGCCCGAAGACGGCCAGCAGCAGATAGACCGGCCACGAGAGCACCAGCGCCCAGGTGGTGAGCTGCCGGTGCACCGCCGCCGCGGCGTCCCGCTCACCGGCGCCCAGCAGCCGCGACAGCTGCGGTGACACCGCCACCCGCAGCCCCTGCATCGCGAGCTGTCCGGCCAGGATGTAGCGGCCGACCGCTCCGAACACGCCCGCGTCGGCCTGCCCCGCCAGTACCGAGGTGAGCAGCACCCCGACCCACATGCTGCCCGCGTCGATCGCCGCCGAGGCGGCGCGGGGCAGCGCGAAGCTCCAGAACCCCGTCCAGTCAGCCCGCCGCGGCCGCAGCGGCGCGCCCCGCCCGAGGCCGAGGGGACCGGCGACCAGGGCGAGGCAGACCAGCAGGGCCAGCGCGGCCGGCACCAGCCAGCCCCCCATCCCGGCGACGAGACCGCCACCGGCCAGGGCCGCGGCGCCGACCAGCACCGGCCGGGCGACCGGCAGGAGCAGGAACTGCACCCCGACGTACGCGCGGATCGGCCGTACGCAGCGCAGCGCCGCGAGCAGCAGGGTCATCCCGACCACCACCGGCACCGCCGCGAACGTGAGCGCCAGCAGCGGCGGACCCGCGACGCCGGAGCCGCCCAGCAGCCGGGGCGCCAACGTTCCGGCGGTCATCACCCCGACGCCGGCGACCAGCACCGCGACGGCCAACGGCGGAATCAGCGCGACCGGAAGCACACGTGCGGCGTCCCCGCGCACCCCCGCCCGCCGCCGGGGCAACGCCCACATCAGCCCGGTCTCCGCGCCGAGCGTGCACACGGCGGTGGCGACGGTGACCACCCCGATCGCGGCGAAGAACGCCCCCGAGCCCACCGTGCCGTAGCCGCGGGTGATCACCACGGCGAGCACGAAGCCGAAGAGTCCGCTGGTCGCGGCTCCGATCAGCCCGGCCGCTCCGCTGCGGGCGCTCTGCCGCGCCTCCGTCGCGCCGTCGGCCCCGCCGCCCGGGGCGCGCTCCCGGCCGGCGTCGACGGCCGTCACGCCGACACCGCCACGGGCTGCCCGGCGGCGGGCGCGAGACCAGCCGTCCACGCTCTCTCCCGCGCGGCCAACGCCATGGCGAAGGTGCTGGCGAAGAACGCGACAGCGAGGTTCTGGTTGGCCATGCCGTAGAACGGGATCTGCACGAGGCAGACCACCGGCACCACCGCCAACCACTGGCCGGCCGCGGACGTGGCCCGGCCACAGATCACCGCGGCGGCGACGAACCAGGCCAGGAAGCAGAGCAGCGCGGGCACACCGTGGCTGAACAGCACCATCCAGAGCTGCCCCTGGGTGCCGATCGGGGCGTCCGCCGAGACGGTGTCCACGTTGACCGGGGCGCCGTAGCCGAGCCAGGGTGAATCCCGCACCCGGCGCAGCACCTCCAGGTAGAGCGAGAGCCGGTCGGCGTTGGTGTCACTCGACTCGACCCGCTGGTTGATCAGGTCTGCGATCGGGATGAACAGCGCGGCGATCGCTCCGATCACCACCACGCCGACGATGGACGCGGCGACCCGGACGTTGCCGCGGAGGCTGGCCCGGACGCCGAGCACGGCCAGGCCGACGCCGAGGCTGAGGAACATCGCCCGGTTCAGGGTGAGGAACGCCGGCGGCAGCGACAACGGCAGGGAGACGAGCAGCGCAAGACGCAGCACCCCGTGGCGGCGCAGCATGGTGAAGGCGACCGCGCAGGGCAGTGTCATCGCGTACGCGCTGCCGTAGTTGTTGGTGTACGCGAAGGGCGCCGCCGGCCGGTAGATCGGATTGAGCGAACGCGCGCTGTATTCCGCGGTGGTCAGGTGCACCATGTCCTGGATGAACGGCGTCCGGACGACTCCACCGGGCAGCAGCACCTCCACCGGTGTGGTCATCGCCAGCCGCGGCACCAGCACGGCGAGCCAGCCCAGCACGACTAGCGCGAACCAGAACGCGGCGAGCGGGGTGAGTACCCGTACCAGGTCGGACCGTTCCCGGGCGGCGGCGTAGACGTACGCCCCGACGACCAGCGCGGTGACGTAGAACGCGAGCCGCAGGGCGAAGGTGAGCACCGACGCGGCCGACTGAACCTGGGTGACGCTCGCCGCGACGATGGCCAGGAAGAGCAGCCAGACGCCCGACGCCGGGGGCAGCGGCACCCGCCCCCGGGTCAGCAGCAGGGCGAACAGCAGCGCGCCGAACAGTGGCCAACCGAGGTAGAAGGCACCCGCCAGCCACCAGACCGGCACCAGCCCGAACATCATCGCCAGCGGCCAGAGCGGCAGCAGTGGAGGCGGGGGCAGCGGCGACGGGTCGGGTGATCCGGCCCGGCCCGGCTGCGTCCCACCCGGGTCGCTGGTCGCCGGGGCGCGGGTGGCCACGGGTCAACCCCGGCCGCTGCGGGTGAGTACGAACCCGAGCGGGGTGACGCCCGCGGCCCGCAGCCGCTCGACCAGCCGGCGCAGGTCGCCCTGCCGGGTCCGGTCCCGCTCCACCACCACCACGGCCGTGCCCTGCCGGGCGATCGCCACACCACGCTCGTCCGACTCGGCAGGCGGGGCGTTGTAGAGCACCAGACCGTGGTCCGCGCCCTGGCGCCAGCTGCCGAACCGCACGCTGCCGATGCCCACCGTCACCTCCTCGGCGTCTGTCGCTCGACCGTTCACACCGGCCCCGGTGGACCCGACCCGGGGAAGGGTGAGGGTGGAATCCGGGTCGGACGACGGGCGGGCCGCGGGCGGGTGCGGTGACGGCCGCCGGGCCGTCCCGGGCTCCGCCGCCGGGCCGGTCGCCACCGCGGCTCCGGCCACCCGCGGCTTCGGGACGATCGGCCGGGCCGGATCGGCGACCGCCGGCAGCCGCCCCCGGTCGGCGAGCACGGCGGCGCGCAACTGCTCGACCCGCCCGTTGTCGTCGGCGACGTACACCTCCCGCCCCTCGGCGGACAGCGCCACCGCCAGGCCGGCGGTGAGCGCCGTCGGGTCCTCCCGGGCGGCGAGCAGGGCGACCCGGGCGGGCTGGCGGACCCGCTCGGCGATCGCCATCGCCACGTAACGCACGTCGGCGTCGACCGCGCGCCGCCGGCCGCGGAACCGCTGCCGCCGCACGGTGCCCAGCATCGGCAGACCGGTGGTGTCCCGGGCGTCCACCACAGACCGGACCCGCCGGTCCACCGACTCCCAGACGTACGCCAGCACCACCCCGAGGAGAACTCCGCCGAGCAGACCGGCGATCAGGAAGAGCGGCCGGTTCCCGGCGGAGGAGGCCAACGCCGGCTCGGCGGACTTGGTGACCCAGCCGGGGTTCACGTCGACGGCGGCGATCTCGGTACGCGCGGCGTTGAGCTGGGTGAGCTGATTGTTGATCCCGCCGAGTTCGGCCACTGCGGCGTCCGCGGCGGCGGTGCCCCGGGCGCCGTTGGCCCGCCGCTGCACCGCCTGTTGCTGAGCGACGACCTTGGCGATGCTCTCGTCGTACGAGCGCAGCATCTCGGCGCGCTGGTTCTCGTACATGGCGCGCCGCACGTCCAAATAGGCCTGGGCGGCCAGGTTGACGGCCTGCACCGCACGATCGGCGTTCGGCGCCTGGTAGACGAAACGGAGGATCTGCCCGCCGGTGGGAACCTCCACCTCGAGCGCGTCGCGGATGACGCTCGGGTCCCCGCCGACCGAGTCGGCGAGTCGCTGCACCACCTCGGTGCCGGTGGCGATGCCGCTCTCCACGTTCATGTTCACCGCGCGGTCGGCGGCCGCGCCGCTCGGGGTGAACGCGTCGGTGACCACCGGTCGTACCGCCACCACCGCGCTCGCGGTCACCTGCGGCGGCACCAGCAGCAGGTAGCCGAACGCGGCGAGCAGGCCGAGCGCCGCCGCGCCCGCGACCAGCCGCGCCCGGTGCAGCGGTACCCGGAGCAGATCGGTCAGGGTGATCGAACGGCTCGACCCGGTGCGGGGCGATCCGTCGGCGGGCCAGGAGCCGGGCGTCGCGTCAGTCATCGAACTTCTTCACAGTCTGTTGTGGATTGCCGACGACCACGACACCGGGCGGCACGTCACCGCGTACCACTGTCGCGGCGCCGACCACGGAGTCGCGGCCGACCCGCACGCCCTTGAGCACCAGCGCGTGCGCTCCGATCCAGACGTTGTCCTCCACGACGATCGGAGCCCGGGTGGCCGGCGTAGGCGGGTCGTGCCGCTGGCCCGGAGGCAGGTTGTGGAAGTCGTTGTCCAGCAGTTCGCAGTCGGAGAGCAGGCAGCGGTCGCCGACGGTCACCGAGGTCCAGGTGCCGATCCAGGTGGCGTTCAACAGGCAGTCCGCGCCCACCCGGACCTCGCCCGGGCCGGCGAAGCGGACCAGCTTGTTCACCCGGGTACGGTCGCCGATGCTCACCCGCACGCCACGCCGCAGGCGGATCCGGCCCCGGATCTCGACGTCCCGGCCGAGGGTGAGCCGGCGGTAGCGGAGCCGGTACCAGGAACGTTTGGCCGCGAAAACCGCACGCACCAGACGTCCACCGCGAAAGCCACCGGCGCCGACCAACGACCCCTCCCCACGTTCCGCGCGGTCGGCGGCGGTCGCCCGCCGCCGACCCGAGGTGAACAATCTACCGACTGTTGGTTACGAACTGTTGATCCTCACTGCACGGAGAAGAATGTCGACGGTGTGGACCAGCTCAGTCCCGGCGCCGCCGGCGCGATCACCGTGACGGCCGTCCCGTCCACCGCCGGTGCCGCCGCCGGGTCGAACGGAACGCTGCGCAGCGTCCCGTCGGTGGCGCCGTAGACGATCCGACCGCCGACCCAGGCCATGCCGCGGACCGTGGACCAGGTCACCCCGGTGGTGGGCAGGGTGAACTCGGTCGCGCCGAGGTAGTTGCCGTCGATCTCGAAGTAGCGGTAGTAGAGGGCGTTGGCGCCGGTACGCGTGTAGTAGAGCCGCCCGTCGAGGTAGAACGCTCCGGTCATCGCCGCCGCGTTGAACCAGTCGTTGTAGCCCGAGGCCTCCCAGGGCGCGCCGATGGCACCGCCGTTGAACAGTGAGATGTCGATCCGGCTGCCGGTGGGGGTGCCGCCGACCGTACGCGACCAGTAGATCCGGTCGGCGACCCGCCAGGTCGCGCCGGCGCCGACGTAGTTGGGCTGGCTGACCGTCGTGGGCGTGCCGAGGCTGGAGCTGTCGAACGGCACCTTGGCCAGCGTCGCCGCCCCGGTGCCGAGGTAGAGGTTGCCCGTGGTCTCGGTGGGCGGGTTCTTCGGGGTGATGGTGCGCCCGCCGGCGAGCGGGAACATGCCGAGCCGGCCGTGGTACTCCTCGCCCATGCCGTCGGAGTTGTGCCCGAAGTAGAGCCCGTCGGAGCCACGCCACAGCACCGGCACGGCGGAGCCCCACGAGCTGGCGCCGGAGGGCAACGACGATCCGCCGCTGCGCCGCGGGTTCCAGTTGACCGGCAGGCCGGTGGCCGGGGTGACCGCTGCGATGCCGAGCCGGTCGATCGCGCCGGGACCGGCGTCGTCACTCCGGTTCGGGTTGTTCAGCCAGCGGAAGTGCCCGCCGAGGTAGATGACGTTGTCCGCGACCTCTACCGAGGTGATGGTGTCGTTGCCGGTGAAGTCGACCCAGGTCGCGAGCTGTCCGCTGCCCCGGGCGGCGGTCTCGAAACGGACCAGCGCGTCGCAGTACGCGGCCGGCCAGCCGCCGCCTCCGTTGCTCCCGACCACGAACCAGCTGCCGTCGCCGCCGAACCTGATGTCCTGCACGTAGTGCACGAACGTGGCGGGCGCGGCGCACGGCGGCGCGTACTTCTCCGTGCTCCAGTCGATCACACTCGGCGTGCCGGTCAGGTCGACCAGGCCGATCTGGTTTCGGGGCAGCCCGTCGAGGTAGAGGAAGTTGCCACCGACGACCAGGGTCCCGCCGTCGGGCGAGACGTCGATGGTCCAGACGTACGACGAGGTGTCGTGCCGCCCGGTGGTGGCGTCGATGGTGAAGGTGGGGTCGATCGCGCCCGTGCTGGCGTTCAGCCGGGCGAGACCGGCGTGCGCGGTGCCGTTCAGCCAGTTGAACGCGCCGGCCACGTAGAGCTGGTTGCCGTACAACGCCAGGTCGCGCACGTTACCGCCGTCGGAGCGGCCGACCCAGCTGTCGACGATCTCGCCGGTGGCCGGGTCGAGGGCCACCAGGTTCTTGCGGGAGACGCCGTTGACGTTCTTGAAGGCGCCGCCGACGATGAGCGTCCCGCCCGGGCCGGCGACCAGGGAGTTGACCGCGCCGTCCAGCACCGGCAGGAACGTGGTCGAGATCGTCCCCGTGGTCCGGTCGTACGCGAAGAGGTAACGCCGGACGGTCCACGCGGCGGCGGCGGTCTGCCGGATCTGGGTGAAGCTCCCTCCGACGTAGACCATGTTGCCGACCTGGGCGAAGGCGCGGGTCTCACCGTCGCGGGCGTGCGGGGTGTTGTTGGCGGGGTTGGCCGAGACCAGGGTCTCCGGCTCCGGGGCGGGTACGACGGCCGCCGCGGCCACGGTCGGCACGGCCACCAACGCGGCGACGGTGGTCAGTGCGACCGCCCCCGCCCAGATGCGAAGTCTTCCGGCGGGACGCCGGCGGATCGGGAGCTGTGGCACGCTGCGCCTCCAAGGTGGATGACAACGCGCGTAGCGTGCCCCGGCGAACGCGCTGAGCGACATCCGCCAATTGGGCGGTCGGTGAATCCGTTACCTGACAGAACCCGGAGGGTCGGCGTGCGGTTTCCCCGGGCCGGGCCGGTCACCCGTCGGGGCTTCGGTCATCAGCGGCTCCCCCGGGTGGGTTGCCGCAGATAGCCGTCCTGCCCGGCACGGGTGAACCCGGCCAGCGCCGCGGCGTCGTGATTCATCGTCATGTTGCAGGTGGGGGTGGTGGTGGTCATGCCCGGTGAGTTGAAGTAGATCGCTGCCTTGATCTTCGGGTGCGCCTTGAGCGCGGCCGGGAACTCCTCGAACCACCGCCGCTTGGCGCCCGGGTCGGCGGCGTCGAAGTTGGTGCCGAACTCGGCCAGCATCCGCGGCTTGCCGGCGCCGATGCCGTGCTCGTCCAACCAGCGGTAGAAGTTGCCGATGGTGTCGCTGGGGCTCTTCCACACCTTGCTGCCGTTGCAGACGTGGAAGTTGTACGGGTCGTACGCCACCCAGTCGACGTACCGGTCGCCGGGGTAGAGGCCGGCGTACCGGTCGTAGTGCCCCGACCAGCCCATCATCGTCCACACCCAGACCGCGTTGTCCGCACCGGCGGCGGCGAACCGGTCGTGCACGTACCGCCAGGCGCGGACGAACTCGGCGTCGCTGCCCTTCTCCGGCTCGTCCTCCGGCTCGTGGTCGAAGCCCAGGAAGACCGGCCCGCCGGCGTCCCGGATCCGCCCGGCGACCGCGTCGATCGTCGCGTCGTACCGGCCACCGTAGACGTCCGCCCAGGTCAGCACCTTGCCGGTGGAGAAGATCCGCGACTCCCAGGCGAAGAACATGAGTCGCCCGTCGCGCATCTGCTCGCGCTGGTAGGTGTCCGGGAAGGCGCCGTTGCTACCGGCGTTGGAGAAGTCGTGGTAGCGGTGCACGATGTCGAACTTCCGCCCGACCTGCTCCTCCACCTCGGCGACCGCCTGGCCGTGGTCCCAGCCGTCGGCGGCGCTGGTCGGCGAGTACATCCCCCACCAGGCACCGCAGGAGGGTACGAGCTCGGGCGACACCTCGCCGCAGCGGCCGGCGCCGGTGGACGCGCTCGGCGTCGGGCGCGGGGCGGGCCGGCTGGGGCTCACCGTCGGCGACGGCTTCGCCGGGGTGCTCGGTGCCGCGCTCGGTGTCGGCGGCGCCGGGCGGGCGGTGCTCGGGGTGGGTGCCGGCCGGCCGCCGAGGTCGTAGGTGATCAGCAGGCGGGGGCGCAGTTCGGGATCGCGGTTCTCGGCGGACGCCCAGTAGATCCGGGTCTCCAGACCGGTCTGCGCCAGCGAGACGGTGACGCTGCCGTTGCCGGTCACCAGCCGGGAGACGTCCCACTCGTTGAAGCCGGATCGCACGCCGGTCACGGTGTCCACCGCGGGGCTCGGAGCCACCGGGGCCGGGCGGGCGGCTGCCGCGTCGACCGGTGAGCCGTGCGCGGTCACCGTGGCGGTGAACGTCCGCCAGGAGTGCACCCGCAGGGTGGCCCGGACGTTGACCGCCGTGGCGGGGAGGGTGGTCACCGCGAACCGGATGACCGCGTCCCGGGTGCCCCGGTTGTTGCCGTCGCAGCGGGCCGGGCAGGTGGCGAGGGTGCTCTTCACCGCGTTGTCGCCGTCCTGCGGCACCCGGGTGGCCGTGGTGTCCGCCACCGGCTGGATCGCCAGGTCGTCCGCGGCGAGCAACGGCATCATCGTCGCCACGATGCCGGCGACCACCGATGCGCCGATCACGCCGAGCGCGAGGGCCTTGCGCCGGGGACGGCCGCTACGGGGAAGACGGTGCACTCCGTGCCTGCTCACGGGAACTCCCTGCGTCTACTTCGGTAACGGAGAGCAGCGTATCGATGACACGGACAGTCCGTGAGCAGGTCGGGCGGACCTAAGGGCTTCTTAACTGTCGGCTAAGGCAGGCCACAACGCCAACGCCGGCCGTCGACGGTCCTCACTGCCGGCGGGCGTCGGTCTTCACTGCCGGCGGGCGTCGGCGAGCGCGACGGCCATCGCCTCGCGCGGGGCCGGCACGCCGGTGAACTGCTCGAACTGACCGACCGCCTGGGCCAGCAGCAGGTCGAGCCCGGAGACGACCCGGAAGCCGACCGCCGCCGCGGCGGCGGCCAGCGGGGTCGGCCACGGGTCGTAGAGCGCGTCGAAGAACACCGCCTCCGGCCGCCGGGCGACCGTCTCGGCGAGCGGGTCCGCGACCCCCTTCGGCACCGTCGAGATCACCACGTCGGCGTGCAGGCGCGCCGCGGCCTCCGCCCAGCCGGCCCGCAGCATCGGTACGCCGACCGCGTCGGCCACCGGGCGCAGTTCGTCGACGGCGGCCTCGCGGCGAGCCACCACCGTCACCGCGCGGGCGTCGAGGCGGGCCGCCGCGGCGAGCGCCGCCCGGGCGGTCCCGCCCGCCCCGAGCACGGTCACCGTGGCGCCGGGGCGTACGCCCGCCCCGGTGAGCACCTCGATCATGCCGGTCACGTCGGTGTTGTCCGCGTACCAGGAGCCGTCCGAGCGGCGTACCAGCGTGTTCGCCGCGCCCACCGCGACCGCGACCGGCGAGGCGGCGTCGGCCACCGCGAGCGCCGCCTCCTTGCCCGGCATGGTCACCGACAACCCGGCCCACTCCGGGCCGAGGCCGGCGACGAGGCCCGGCAGCTCGGACTCCGTGCACTCGATCCGGGTGTACGACCACCCGGCCAGCCCCGCCGCCGCGTAGCCGGCGTTGTGGATCACCGGGGAGAGGGAGTGCGCGATCGGTTTGCCGAGCACCGCCGCCCGCCGTCGCACCGTCATCAGATGATCCCGGCCTCCCGGGCCTTCTCCATGTTGCGTTCGTGCTCGGGGTAGGTCTCCGCGAAGGCGGAGTGCCCCTCCTTGTCGACCGCCACGAAGTAGAACCACTTGCCCTTCGGCGGGTCCATCGCCCCCGCCATGGCCTCCTTGCCCGGGTTGTTGATCGGCGTCGGCGGCAGCCCGCGCAGCTTTCGGTTGTACGGGTTCTTCGGGTCGTCGAGCTCGGCCGCGGTCATGTCGGCCGACCGCTTCGTCGGCTTGCCGATCAACTCCAGGTAGTAGTTGACCGTGACGTCCATCTCCAGACAGTTGCACGGGAATTCGCCGTAGACCCGGTTGTAGGCCACCCGGGCGACCTTGCCCAGGTCGTCCTTGTTACCCGCCTCGGCCTGCGCCAGCGACGCGACGACCAGCGCCTCGTACGGGGCGATCTCTCGCTCGCTCTGCACCTTGTCCGCGAACTCCATCTGCCCGGAGACGGTCAGGAAGTTCTCCACCATCATCGACAGGATGGTCTCGGCCGTGGCCTTCGGCGGGATCTCGTACGTGTCCGGGTAGAGGAAGCCCTCGATCGACGGGGTGACCTTCTTCTTGTCGCTGCGCTTGAACCACCAGTCCGGCACGCCGAGCCCGATCGGGTCCTTCGCCGCTGTCTCGAAGTCCTTCACCGGGATCTTGGTCTTCTCGGCGAGCAACTTGAAGATGCTCTTGGCGGTCCGTCCCTCCGGAATGGTGATCCCGTTGACGATCTTGTTCTTCAGGTCGAGCATCGCGGTGACCGCGTGCGACCCGCTCATCTCCTTGCGCAGCTTGTACAGGCCCGGCTGGATGTTCTTGCTGCGCGCGTTCTCCGCCGCGGCCTCGATGAACGCCTTCGGGCTCTTCACCACCCCGGCGGTGTAGAGAGCGTCCGCCATGTCGGCGAGCAGCGCGCCCTGCTTGATCTCGACGGTGACCTCACCGGTGCCGGCGCCGTCGTAGTCGGGGGTGACGAAGTAGTTCTGGATCCGGTCGAAACCGTAGAACGCTCCACCGCCGATACCACCCAGCAGCACCATGGCCAGTAGCAACGCCAGGACCGTCTTACCCCGGCCACCGCTCTTGCCGTTGCGTTTGCGGACGAAGCTACGCCGGTGCCGGCCCTTCTCCCCCCGCTCCGCCTCGTCGAAGCCCAGGTCGAGATCGTCGATCATTACGTCCGCCTCCGCTGCGCATCCAGCCAGCTCTGCAGAATCTCCACCGCGGCGGCCTGGTCGACCACCGCACGTTGACGCTTGCCTCGGACGCCACGCTCGGCCAGCCTACGAGAAGCCACGACCGTTGACATCCTCTCGTCGGTGAGCGTTACCGGTACCGGCGCTATTACACCGGCCAGCCGGTCAGCGTACGCCTTCACCTGCACCGCCGCCGGTCCGTGCCGACCGGCGAGATTGACCGGAAGGCCCACGACCACCTCCACCGCCTCGTGCTCGACGACCAGCGCGGCCAACTCCACCAGGTCGGTGGGGGTCGCGTCCGGCTCGGCCGTGCGGTCCCGGGCGACGGTGACCAGTGGAGTGGCCAGCACCCCGTGCGGGTCGGAGCGGGCGACGCCGATCCGCACCTGACCGACGTCAACGCCGAGACGGACGCCCCGCGACAACTCGGTCACGCACGATCACCTCCCCGGTCACGACGAACCGGGGTGGACCTGCTCGTCCACCCCGGTCCCCGATGGTCGCCGGTCACGCCTCGGCGATCGCCTTCTCGACGGTGAGCAGCAGGTTCGGTGCCTCGGCCGCCGGCAGCCCGCCGCCCTGAGCCAGGTCGGGGCTGCCGCCGCCACGGCCCGAGAACGCCGCCTTCACCAGGTCGGACGCGGCCAGGCCCCGCGCGCGGGCCGCCTGGTTCACGGCGACCACCAGCGACGCCTTGCCGTTGCTGCGGGCCGCCACCGCGACCACCGCCGGGCGGGCCGGATCGATCTTGCCGCGGATCTCCTGGGCGAGGGTCCGCACGTCGTTACCGGCCGCGCCCTCCGGCGCCTCGGTGCCGACGTACGCGACCCCGCGCACGTCCTTCGCCTGCGCCGCCAGCGCGCTCGCGCCGCCCAGCACCAGCTGGGCGCGGAGCTTCTCCAGCTCCTTCTCCGCGTCCCGCAGCTGCGTGACGGTCTGCTCCACCCGGTCGGCGACCTGCTCGGACGGCACCCGGTAGAGCTCGGCGAGGCGGGAGACCAGCAGGTGCTCCCGGGCCAGGAAGTTGAACGCGTCCATCCCGACCAACGCCTCGACCCGGCGTACGCCCGAACCGATGGACGACTCGGAGAGGATCTTCACGAGACCGAGCTGCGCGGAGCGGGCCACGTGGGTGCCACCGCACAACTCCCGGGCGTAGTCACCGACCTCGACGACCCGCACCTGCTCGCCGTACTTCTCGCCGAAGAGCGCCATCGCGCCGATGCGGCGCGCCTCGTCCAGCGAGGTGATGAAGGCGTGCACCTCCAGGTCGGCCAGCAACACCTCGTTGACCTGCTGCTCCACGTCCCGCAGGACGCTCGGCGCCACCCCCGTGGGGGTGTTGAAGTCGAAACGCAGCCGGCCCGGCGCGTTCAACGACCCGGCCTGGGTGGCCGACTCACCGAGGAAGTTGCGCATCGTCTGGTGCACCAGGTGGGTCGCGGTGTGCGAGCGGGAGATGGCCCGCCGCCGGCTCGTGTCGATCTCGGCGTACGCGCTCTCACCCGCACGCACCTCGCCCCGGACCACCCGGGCGCGGTGCACGATCAGGCCGGGCACCGGCTGCTGGACGTCCAGCACCTCGAGCTGACCGCCACCGACGGTGATCAGGCCCTGGTCCGGCTGCTGACCGCCACCCTCCGCGTAGAACGGGGTGGTGTCCAGCACCAGCTCGACGGTGTCGCCCTCGACCGCCGCGCCCAGCGGGCCGCCCGCGCCGAGCAGCGCCCGGACCCGGGACTCGCGGGACACCTCCTGGTAGCCGGTGAACTCCACCGGACCGTCCGCGTCGAGCACCGCCCGGTACGCCGACAGGTCGGTGTGTCCGGTCTTGCGGGCCTGCGCGTCGGCCTTCGCCCGGGCCCGCTGGTCGGCCATCAGCCGGCGGAAGCCCTCCGCGTCGACCTGCAGCCCCTGCTCGGCCGCGATCTCCAGGGTCAGGTCGATCGGGAACCCGTACGTGTCGTGCAGCTGGAACGCCTTCTCACCGGTCAACGCGGCGCCACCGGCGCTGCGCGTCTCGGCGATCGCCGCGTCGAGGATCGTGGTGCCGGCACGCAACGTGGACAGGAACGCGTCCTCCTCCGCGTACGCGTAGTCGGCGATCCGGTCGAAGTCGGTCGCCAGCTCCGGGTACGACGGGGCCATGCAGTCCCGAGCCACCGGCAGCAGCTCCGGCAACGCCCGGTCCTGCCAGCCCAGCAGCCGCACCGCCCGGATCGCCCGACGCATGATCCGGCGCAGCACGTAGCCCCGCCCCTCGTTCGACGGCGTCACGCCGTCGCCGATCAGCATCAACGCGGTGCGCACGTGGTCGGCGATCACCCGCAGCCGCACGTCGTCCGGGTGCGACTCGCTGGCCACGTGGCTCGAGCCCGCGCCGTAACGCTTGCCGGTCAACTCGGCCGCGCGGTCCAGGATCGGCCGGACCTCGTCGATCTCGTACAGGTTGTCGACGCCCTGCAGGATCGAGGCCATCCGCTCCAGGCCCATGCCGGTGTCGATGTTCTTCGCCGGCAGCTCACCCAGGATCGGGTAGTCCTCCTTGCCGACGCCCGGGCCCCGCTCGTACTGCATGAAGACGAGGTTCCAGAACTCCATGTAGCGGTCCTCGTCGACCGCCGGGCCGCCCTCCTGGCCGTACTGGGGACCCCGGTCGTAGAACAGCTCAGAGGAGGGGCCACACGGGCCGGGAATGCCCATCGACCAGAAGTTGTCCGCCTTGCCACGGCGGACGATCCGCTCGGCCGGCACCCCCACCGACCGCCAGATCTCGAACGCCTCGTCGTCGTCCAGGTAGACCGTCGGCCAGATCCGCTCCGGATCGAGACCGAAACCGCCCTCCGCCTGGGACTTGGTGACCAGGTCCCAGGCGAGCGGGATCGCTCCGTCCTTGAAGTAGTCACCGAAGGAGAAGTTGCCGTTCATCTGGAAGAACGTGCCGTGCCGGCTGGTCTTGCCGACCTCGTCGATGTCGGGCGTGCGGATGCACTTCTGCACACTCACCGCCCGGCGGTACGGCGCAGCCTGCTGCCCCAGGAAGTACGGGACGAACTGCACCATGCCGGCGTTGACGAACAACAGGTTCGGGTCGCTGATGGCGGGCAGCGGAGCGGACGGCACCACGGCATGGCCGTTCGCCTCGAAGTGCGCGAGGTACCGCCGCTTGATCTCCGCCGTCTTCATCGCTGGTGTTCCTCCGGAAAGATCTCTCGGTCGCCGATCCGCGGGTCCTCCCGCAGGTCGGCGAACTGGTCGTCGAACGCCTCGCCGTGGGCGAACGCCTGGTGAATCTCCTGCTCGCGTTCGGCCATCCCGACCCGGACGTCCGCCACGAAGCTACGCAGCGATCCGGCCAAGCCGCCAGCAGATTGTGACAGCGTGCTCGCGATACCGGCGGGGGTGTACGACTGCGCGGTGCGGGTCACCTTGCGGACCACCAGCACACCGACGGCCACTCCGATCCCCAGCCAGAACAAACGTCTCATTTCTCCGCCCCCTCCGGTCGCGCTCGGCGCTCAGCGCTCGGCACGGCGCGTGGCCCGCCGCTGCTGCTTGACGATGTCGCGCACCTCACGTTCGGTCTCCGCGTGCCGGCGCGCCGCGGCCGCCTTGCGTACGCCGTAGCCGAAGGCAGCCACCTTGACCAGTGGGTTCGCGGCGGCGGCGGAGACCACGGCGACCAGGTTGGCGACGTTGGCGGTGACGTTCTGGGCGTGGCCGGTCATCGTGTCGACCTTGGCCAGCTGGAGGTTGACCCCGTCGAGGGAGGTCTGCACCTGCTCAAGGGTGGTGTTGACGTTCCGCACCGTGGTGTTCACGTCGCCGAGCAGCGGCCCTGTCCGCTCGCTCAGGTCGTTGATCATCCGGGTGGTGGCGTCCACGGTGTGCCGCAGCCGCAGGATGGGCAGGGTCAGGATCAACACCAGCATCGCGAACGCGATCGCTGCGATCAGCGCCGCGATCTCCAAAATGCCCACGCCTGTCCTCCTCAAGCAGAACTACACCGAACCGGACGACCCCGGAAACGCGCGACCGTCGTGCCCGCACCGCCGCTCCACCACCGATGCCGGTCAGCGGGCGCGGGCGGGCCTGCCAGCCCCAGACCCTACCGTCCGTGATGGAAATCGGCTCACGACGGTGAGGAGGTCGGCTCGCCGAGCGGGTCGCCGGTCAGCGTCGGTAGCGGCTCCTCCCCGGTCAGCGTCGGCTCAGTGCTGGGCAGAGGCCGCGTCCGCTCGTCGTCGATCGCGTTACGTACCTTCACCGACACCAACGATCCGGTGCACGTCTCCGCAGCGGTCGACGGGTCGGGAGACGGCACGATCGCCGGCGCACCGTCGACGGGCGGTGGCACGCAGGCCGGCGCTCGTACCCAGAGGTCCAGGGTGAGCTCGTCCTTGCGCCAGCAGGTGTAGCTGCCCTTCTCCTCCTCCGCCGGGCACATGGCCACGTGCCACGGGCGCCAGCCGTCCTGCCGCAGCGCGGCCTCGTACACCTTCGCCGTGTCCTCGGGAGACCGCTCCGACGTGATGGTGCGTTCCCGCAACCGGCACTCGATCAGGCACCACCGGCTGCCGCTGACGTCGTCCACCGTCTTCGCCGTCGCCCAACCCGGCACGTCCAGCGCGTCGAGGGTGTCGAAGACCGGGTCACGACTGAGCGTACGGAAGCCGAAGTAGAGCGGCACCGCCCCGAGCAGCACCAGGCTCACCAGTGCCAGCGCGATCATCCGCAGCCGCCGGCGTTCGCGCATCTGGCGACGCAGCTCCGAGCGGGCGCCTCGCAGCCCGCCGGCCGGCGCGCCGGCCTCGCCCGGGTCGGCGGTGTCGGGCAGCGACGGAACGTCCACCGGTCGGGGCGCCGCGACGTCCGGTTCCGGACCGGGCGGTGGTACGACAGCCGCGGCCCGCGCCGTCACGGGCGGCTCCGCCGGGTGGGCGGAAACCGGTGACACGCCGGACGGTTCGGGACGGCCCGGATCCCGCTGTGGTGGCAGGGCGCGACCGGCGGCCCGATCGTCGGGCCCGACGGCGGCAGAGCGGCCGGCCACGGCACGGCCCTGATCGTCCGGACCGCCGGGTGGCCTACCAGGACCGTCCGGACCGGACCGTCCGGCCGGAGCCGGACCTGGGCGCGGGGACCCGTCGGGGCGGGCGGCACCACGGGCGGGGCCGTCCGGGCCGGGACGGGCCGCCCCACGAACCGGGCGGGGCGCGACGTCCTGGCCGGGTACGGCCTCGGGGCCGGGCCCGGGACGGGCCGCCCCACGAGCCGGAACCTCCGGACCCGGCCGCGGACCGACCTCCGGACCAGACCCGGGACGAGCCGCCCCACGAGCCGGAACCTCCGGACCCGGTTCGGGGCGGGCCGCGGCGCGGCCCGATGCCGAGGCGGCGGGTGTCTCCGAGGTGGGTTGGTAGGTCGCCGGCCGGCCGGCGACCGGGGAACGGCCGGGCCGGGCACCGCGTGGGTCGTCGACCGGGCGGGGTGGCGCCACGGCGCGGCGGGCCGTCGGCTCGTCGGGCGCCGAGTCGTCCGGCGCGCCGTGGCGACCACCGGCGGAGCCGTCGACGGGGACGGCGGCGCTCGTGCCGGCCGGCCGTTCACCTGTCGGTTCGTCACCGGGTGGCACAGCGGCGCGGGTACCGCGACGCCCGGTCGGCCGCGCCGGTGGCTGGTCCTGAGCGGGGGGCACGAGGCCGGGTGCGGGTCGCCTGCCGGTGGAGCGCTCCGACGACGGCGGTGCGGAACGCGCCGCGCCGCCGGTTTCGATGACCGGCAGCTTCGGGTCGGTGTGCGGCAGCCGTCCGGCCTGCCGGAGCCAGTCGGCGGGGCGCTCAGGGCGTTCGCCCCGAGCGGCCGTGCCCTCCGGTTCGGCACGACGGCCGGTGGCCGGGCCTGCCTCCTCCGGGGCCCTCCGGCGGCCGGGGGCCCGGTCTGCCTCGTCCTCCGCCGCGGTCCGGCGACCGCGGACGACGCCGTCGGCCTCGTCCGGGCCTTGCGCCGGGTGCGCGGCGGTCGCCGTCTCCTCCGGGGCCGCCCGGCGGCGGCGCCCGCCACCACGGCCGGACGCCGGCTCGGCGGCGCCGGGGCCGGCAGCCACCGGCTGGTCACCCCTCGTCGGCTCGCCGGGCTCGGGCGCACGTCGGCGACCGGTCGGCGTGGACGCCTCACCGGCGGCCGGTACGGCACCCGGCGGGACGGGTGTCTCCGGTGCCACCGCCGGCCGGCGCCGCGGGTCGGCACGGCGATCGCGTGCCACTGCCGGCCCGGGTCCCGGGTCGCCTGCCGTCGCTGACGGCTCAGCAGTACGGCCGGGCGCGCCGGTGGGCGCGACGCCGACCGGACCGGCGCCCCGGCCCGGGTCGGTCGGGTCGACGGCCGCCCGCCCGCCCGCGGGGAACTCCCCGGTGGGTTGGGCCGGCTCCGGGCCGGTACGCCGCCGCGGCGGCGTCGTTCCCGGCCGACGCCCGACCGGCGCACCCGAGGTCGGGGTCCCGGGAGCCGCGGGCTCACCGGGGACGGGGTGGGCCGCGGGAGCGGCGGGGCCACCGGGGACCGCGGCCGCGGCACCGAAGCGTCCGGTACGGCCGCCGGTCGGGCCCATCGGCCCGGTCTGGTCGCCGCCGGCAGGGGGGCCGCCGAAGGGGGCGGTCGGAGTGCCGGGGACCGGACGGGCCTGCGGACCGGCAGGGTCAGCCGGGCTCGGCCGGGACGCCGACGGGCGGGGCTGCGGGTCGGTCGGACCACCGGCGTTCGGACGCGGACCGGGGCCGGGAATCGGTGCGGGACCGAGTCCCTGCTGGTCGGCAGCACCCGGCCCGGGAACAGGCTGGTACGGCGCGGCCGGTCCTGGATTCGCTGGTCGCGGCGCGGCCGGCGCGGGTCCTGGCTGATGCGGTGCCGTCGGCGCGGCGGCCGGCTGCTGCGGCGCCGGCGCACCAGGCCCGCCGGACGGTGCCACGGGCGGTCGCTGCTCCGGCCGCCGGGCCGCTGTGGTCGGCTCCGGCGAGCCCGGCCACGGCCCGTCCACCGGGCGCGGCCGGGCACCAGGGCCGTCCGGGCCGCTTCGACGCACGGGAGGCGCGGCGGGCGCCGCCGGACCGCCCGCGGGTGGCGGGACGCCGGGTCCGGGACCGGCCGGCGCCGGTCCGGCGCCGCGAGGTGCGGCCGGCGGAACCGCGTCCGCCCCCTCGGGGCCCAGTTCGGTGCGCTGCTGCTTGGCCGACCGCAGGTCGTCGATCCAGCCGAACTCCTCGCCGCTGACCGGCTCCTCAGGTTCGGCCTCGGCTCGGTTCCGTCCCCAGCGGCGGCCCTTGGCGCGGGGATCGCGCCGCTCGTCCGGGCCGTCCTCCGGTCGCTCCGCACCACGCGATCTCACTGCTGACCCTCTCCGGCGGCAATCCTGCCGCCATCCTTCTCCGCGCCGGCTTCAGGCGGACCCGCCGTTCGGTCGCCGTCGGCCGCCGCAGCGGTCTGGGCCGGTCCGCTCGCCCGCGTCGCCGCGTCGGAGGTCTCCGCGGGATCGTCCGGCGCCTGCTCCGACGGGGGCGGACGGCCGCTCGACGTGTCCACCCGGGCCGGCACCTCGGCCGGTGCGGCTGACGCGTCCGCCCGCGTCCCGGGCGCCTCCGGTCGCGGCGACGCATCAGGGCGGGTCGCCGGGGCGGGCAGGCCGCGCACGATGCGGCGCAGCAGCGGCAGCCGGGCGGCCACCGCCCGCTCCCCGCCGTGCTGGGTGGGCTGGTAGTAGTCGGTGCCGACCAGGTCGTCGGGCACGTACTGCTGGGTGAGCACGCCGCGCTGGTCGTCGTGCGGGTAGCGGTAACCGGCGCCGTGCCCGAGACCGCGAGCGCCGGCGTAGTGGGCGTCGCGCAGCCCGCGGGGCACCGGACCACCACGGCCGGCCCGTACGTCGGCCATCGCCGCTCCGATCGCGGTCGTCGCCGAGTTCGACTTCGGCGCCGTGGCCATGTGGATCACCGCCTGGGCGAGATTGAGCTGCGCCTCCGGCAGACCCACGTACTCCACGGCGTGCGCGGCGGCGGTCGCCACACTCAACGCGCTGGGATCGGCCATGCCGACGTCCTCGCTCGCGAAGACGACCAGGCGGCGGGCGATGAACCGGGCGTCCTCACCGGCCACCAGCATCCGCGCCAGCCAGTGCAGCGCTGCGTCCACGTCCGAGCCGCGCATGCTCTTGATGAAGGCGCTGATCACGTCGTAGTGCGCATCACCGTCCCGGTCGTAGCGGACCGCCGCCACATCCACCGCCTGCTCGGCGGTGGCGAGGTCGATCCGTCCGGTGCCCAGCGCGCCCGCCGAGGCCGCCGCAGCCTCCAATGCGGTCAGCGCCTTGCGTACGTCGCCGGCGGCGAGCCGGACGAGGTGGTCCTCGGCGGCCGGCTCCAGGACGAGCGCGCCGCCGAGACCCCGCTCGTCGGCGACCGCTCGGCGCAGTAGTCCGCGGACCGCCTCGTCGTCCAGCGGTTGCAGGGTGAGCAGTACGCACCGGGACAGCAGCGGCGAGATGACTGAGAAGTAGGGGTTCTCGGTGGTGGCCGCGAGCAACGTGACGGTGCGGTCCTCGACGGCGGCGAGCAGCGAATCCTGCTGGGTCTTGCTGAACCGGTGCACCTCGTCGATGAAGAGCACGGTCTGCGGACCGCCGCTGCGACGCTGCCGGCGGGCCGTATCGATCACCGCCCGGACGTCCTTGACCCCGGCCGAGAGCGCCGACATGGCGACGAACCGGCGGTCGGTGGCCCGGGCGACCAGGTGCGCGATGGTGGTCTTCCCACTGCCCGGCGGCCCCCAGAGGATGACCGACATCGGCGCTCCGCCGGAGACCAGCTGCCGCAGCGGCGCACCGGGCGCGAGCAGGTGTTCCTGCCCGACCAGCTCGTCGAGGCTCGCGGGGCGCATCCGGACGGGCAGGGGCGAATCCGGCCCCACCTCGGTGAACCCGTCGGCAGCACCGGAACCCGCGGGGGCGCTGGGCGCTCCGGCGGGTTCGCCGAGGGAGAACAGGGCATCGGACTGCATCACGAGAACAGTACCGGGCCGGGTCCGGGGCACCGGAATCGCGCCGCGGGCCCGGCCGGCGATGATCGGTTCCGGTCAGCCACGGCCCGGCCGACGGCCCCGGTACCAGCGTCCGCCGCCGGGGCCACGGCCGACACCGGCCAGGTAGAGCGCGAGCAGTAGCAGGCCGATGAGTACGAGGGTGTTCCAGTTGAACAGGTCCGGTGCGCCGAAGTTGGTGTCCATCAGGTCGAGCAGCAGGGCGAAACCGAATACGATCGCCGCGAGAATGGCGAGCATGACGTCCTCCGGTGGGGGTTCCCAGTAGGTTGACGCCGGATGTACCCGATCGGACCGCTCGCCAATCTCCACCGTGGACGACCCGCCCTCGTCCGGGCACCGGCGGCAGCGGCGGGCCCGATCCCTCCTAGGCTTGGGGCATGATCATCGCCGACCAGGTGCTCGACGGTCGGGCCGCCGTCCTGGCTGCCACCGGCCACCACCCGTACGCCCGGCACGTGCTTCCGCCGGAGATGCAGCCGCGCGGCTACCAGCGCGACGGCGCGGTGGTCTGGGTGCTGCCGGCGGGGCAGCGGCCGACCGTGGCGGCCCTCGGCGCGGCCCGGCCCGCCCTCGATGTCTGCGCCGACCTGGTCGCCGAGGGCGTGCTCGGGGCGGGCCAGTGGCTGAACCTGCCCGGGCTCGACCCGGCCGACCTGGCCGGCCGGCTGAACGTGGCCCAGCGCGACGAGTGGCTCTTCCTCTGGACCACGGCGGCGCCGCCGCGCCAGCCGGGCGAGGAACGGGTGGTACGCCTCACCGAGGCCGATCACCCGGCGCTCACCGCGTTGATCGACGAAGCCTTTCCGAGCACCACCTCCCGGCCGGGCGACGCCGGGGTGGTCGGCTGGTACGGCATCCGGGACGGTGACCGCCTCCTCGCCTGCGGCGCGGACCGCACCCGTGGTGACGTCGGGTTCCTCGCCGGGCTGACCGTCGCCCCGCAGCAGCGCGGTCTCGGCCTCGGCGCGGCGCTCACCGCCGCGATGACCCGCGCGATGCTCACCCGGTACGCCCACGCCGCGCTCGGCGTCTACCCGGTCAACGTGGGCGCGATCCGGCTCTACCGCCGGCTCGGCTTCACCAACACGGCGACCCGCAACTCCGTCCGCCTCGCCTGAGCCGCCTGCGAGGGCCCACGTGGATTATGATCGACTCGGGTCCCCTGATGTCGGGCCATCCTCGTGGGGCGCGGAGGGACACCGCGCCTTCGATGAACCCGAGTCGATCAGCCCGACCGGCTCTGCCTCAACCCGCCGAACCGGCCACCGGGGCCCCGTCGCCCGCTGACGACCGGACGTCGGCCGGGCTACCGGGCAGCTGAGCCGTGGGGTCAGGCGCCGCAGGCGTGGGTCCGGCCGTGGCCGCTGCGCCCGCTTCCGCGGCGGTTCGCCGGCCGGCGAGCCAGGCCGGCAGGTAGAGCGGGGCGGCGACGGCCAGCACGACCGCGCCGACCAGCATCGCGGTGCCGACGCTCGAGAAGTCGGCGAGCGCGGTGAGCAGCACGGCGCCGAGCGCGAATCCGGGCTGACCCATCAACGAGTTCAGCGAGATCACGCTGGTCCGGTAGGGGCCGTCGACCTGCCGGTGCAGGAGCCCCACGTGCAGCGGGTTCGACGCGCCGTGCACCGTGTAGCAGGCCAGGTACGCGACGAGCACCCCGACCGGTCCGGCCAGGAACCCCATGCCGACGACCGTCACCCCCTGGGCGATCCGCAGCAGCGCGGCGCCCGGGGCCGCACCCGGCCAGCGCATCAGGAGCGGGGTGAGCGCCGCGCCGGCCGCGGAGGCCAACCAGGCCGCCGAGCTCGCCGGTCCGAGCAGCGCCGCCGCCCGGTCCGCGTCACCGACCACCTCGGAGAGTCGTACCGGCAGCAGCGACTCGAACGTGACCATGCCGAAGCCCCAGAACAGCTCGACAGCCACCAGGGCGAGCAGCACCCGCGATCGGCGCAGCAGGCCGACCGCCTGCACGATCATCCGGGGAGCCTCGACGATCGACGCCCGTAGCGCGCCGCCTCCCCGCGCGGGCCGAACCTCCCTCAGCAGCATCAGCAGTGCCCCGATGGCCACCACCTGGAGCGCGGCGGCGACCAGCACCGGCACGGTGAGCGCGCTGACCGGCCCGATCGGGCCGAGCGCGATCAGGCCGCCGCTGAGGAGCGCTCCGGCGCTGATCGCCACGCCGACCACGGTGCCGGCGTACCCGAGGCCCGGCTCGTAGGCGGCCTCGGGATCGGCGGCCAGAGTGGCGTCGACGTACCAGGACTCGAGTGGACCGCTGTCCAGCGCGCGAAAGACGCCCTGCAACGCCCACACCAGGAAGAAGAGCGCGAACGAGTCGGCCACCGCGAAGACCAGCAGGGAGATCAGGCCCAGCAGCCAGGCCGTCACGAGGACGGGCCGCCGGCCGAGGACGTCAGCGAGCCCGCCGGTGGGCAGTTCCAGCGCCAGTACGACCACCCCCTGGGCGACGCTGACCAGCCCGATCTGGGACAGCGACAGCCCACGTTCCTGCATCAGCAGGATCATCACCGGGATGGTCAGGCCGCTGGGCAGCCAGCGCAGCCCGTGCAGCAGCAGGAAGCGGAACCGGACCTGGCGTACGGACAACGCGCTCATCGCCGGCCCTCCACCCGGGGGAAGGCGGACAGGAAGATGTGCACCTGCTGGGCGTCGGGCCCGTCGCTCGGCGGCTCGTCGTGGTAGCGCATGACCACCTGCCACAGCTCGTCGTTGAGCGCCCGCAGCCGGGCCGGCGAAAGCGTCAGCACCATGTCGCTCAGGCTGGCCGCGTCCCGCCACTCCCGCGACTGGTCCTCGGCGGCCGCCATCCACCGCTGCGCCTGCTCGGCCATGAGCTGGACGTGGTTCGCCTCGATCCACCGCGCCGCCGCCCGGGCGTCCGGGTCGTCGTCGAACTCGGTGGCCTCGAAGTTGCTGATGTCGTGCAGGGCCCGCCACCACCGCTGACGGCCGGTGCCGAGGTCCGGGTCCTCGGCGACCAGCCCCACCTCGGCGAGTTGCCGCAGGTGGTAGCTGGTCGCACCGGTGTTGGTGTCGAGCTTGTCGGCCAGCGCGGTCGCCGTCGCCGGCCCGTCCACCCGCAGCGTGCCGAGCAGACGCATCCGCAACGGATGGGCGAGGACACGGACCTGCCGGGCGTTGAGCTGCACCTGCCGCGGTGGCTGCCGATCAGTTCCGGGAGTGTCAGGCATGCATGCACAATATCTGTGCACAATTTCTGTGCACAAGATGTTTGCATAGAAATTGTGCGCTCATCGCGAATCGACGGTGATCCCGCGGGACGTCCCGCGCGGCGGTGGGTCCGATGGTCCGCCGGTCAGGCGGCGAGCAGTTCGCGTACGCCACGCAACCGCGTACGCAGCAGGCCCACGGCGCGGGCGGAGTCGAGCCGTACGTCGGTGGGGCGCAGCACGCCGGCCTCGGCGCCGGTGGTGGTCTTCATGACGGTCGGGTCGAGCCCTTCCCGGCGGGCCACCAGCAGGCCGAGCTCCGCGCGGCTGACGGCGTCCGGGCCGGCCACGTTGATCGGGCCGGTGTAGTCGGTGCCGGCCAGCTCCAGCACGGCGCCGGCGAGGTCGACGACGTCGATCGGGCAGCGGAGTTCGTCGGTGAACAGGGCGGCCCGCCCGGCGAGCGCGTCCCGGCAGAGCTGGATCTGCTTGCTCCGCTCCCCCAGGATCAGCGAGGTGCGCACCAGCGCCGCGGCCGGATCGATCGCCCGGACGGCGGTCTCGGCCGCCGCCTTGGCAGCCCCGTACGGGAAGATCGGGCTGGGCGGCTCGTCGTCCCCGTACGGCTCGGAACGGCCGGCGTGCAGCGCGTCGCTGGAGATGTGCACGAGCCGCGCGCCCGCCTCGGCCGCCGCGTAGGCGATGTGCGCCGCCCCGTCGGCGGTCACCGCCCAGTCCCCGTACCGGTAGGGCGTGCCGATGACCACCGTGGGCCGCACCCGCGCGATCAGGTCCCGGACGGCGGCCCGGTCGGTCACGTCGAGCCGGCGCGCCTCGACGCCGGCCATCCCGACGGCACCCGAGTGGTACGTCCCCACCACACGCTCACCCGCCGCGACCGCCAGCCGGCAGACCTCCGCACCCAGGAACCCACTGCCCCCCACCACGAGTACTGTCACGCCACACCCTCCTCAGCCGAGGTGATCAAGAGGTTTGCGTCATCCTGACACGCGATCATGACGCAAACCTCTTGATCACCAACGCCGGTCCGGGGGGGTGGGGTGGGGTGGGGTCAGGTCGGGTCGGCGACCGGGGCGGCCGGGCCGGCGGTGCCGCTGTGCGGAGCCGCCTGCGGCTTCGGCTTGGCGTCGATGCCCGCCTCGGTCCGCTGCTGCGCGGTGATCGGCGTCGGCGCGCCGGTGAGCGGGTCGAAGCCACCCCGGGTCTTCGGGAAGGCGATCACCTCGCGGATCGAGTCCGCACCGGCCAGCAGCATGCAGACCCGGTCCCAGCCGAACGCGATGCCGCCGTGCGGCGGGGCGCCGTACTTGAACGCCTCCAGCAGGAAGCCGAACTTGTCCTGCGCCTCCTCGGGAGTGATGCCGAGCAGGTCGAAGACCCGCTGCTGCACGTCGCCCCGGTGGATACGGATCGAACCGCCACCGATCTCGTTGCCGTTGCAAACAATGTCGTACGCGTACGCCAGCGCCCGGTCCGGTGCCTCCTCGAACCGGTCCACCCACTCGCCGTTCGGCGACGTGAACGGGTGGTGCACGGCCGTCCAGCCACCCTCGTCGTCGCGCTCGAACATCGGCGCGTCGACCACCCAGCAGAACGCCCAGGCGCTCTCGTCGACCAGCCCGGACCGCTTGGCGATCTCGATCCGGGCGGCGCCGAGCAGCTCCTGCGCCTCCCGGATGTTCGTGCTCGCGGCGAAGAAGATCGCGTCGCCGGGCTTCGCGCCGACCGCGTCGGCCAGCCCGGCCAGGTGCGCTGCGGAGAGGTTCTTCGCCACCGGGCCGCGCGCCTCACCGGTCTCGGCGTCCAGCACCACGTACGCCAGGCCACGGGCGCCGCGCGCCTTGGCCCAGTCCTGCCAGCCGTCCAGCTCCTTGCGGGTCTGCGACGCGCCGCCCGGCATGACCACGGCGCCGACGTAGCCGCCCGCGTCGATCGCGCCGGCGAACACCCGGAACTCGGTGCCGCGCAGGTAGTCGGTCAGCTCGGTCAGCTCGACACCGTAACGCAGGTCCGGCTTGTCGGAGCCGTACCGGGACATGGCGTCGTGCCAGGTGATCCGCGGGATCGGCCGGGCGATCTCGTGACCGGCCAGCTCGGACCAGAGCTTCGCCACGATCGCCTCGCCGAGGTCGATCACGTCGTCCTCGGTGACGAACGACATCTCGATGTCGAGCTGGGTGAACTCCGGCTGGCGGTCGGCGCGGAAGTCCTCGTCCCGGTAGCAGCGCGCGATCTGGTAGTAGCGCTCCATGCCGCCGACCATGAGCAGCTGCTTGAACAGCTGCGGCGACTGCGGCAGCGCGTACCAGCTGCCCGGCTGGAGCCGCACGGGCACCAGGAAGTCGCGCGCGCCCTCCGGGGTGGACCGGGTCAGCGTCGGCGTCTCGATCTCCAGGAAGTCCCGCTCGTGCAGCACGGTGCGGGCGAGCTGGTTGGCCCGCGAACGCAGCCGCATGGCCTTCGCCGGGCCGCCGCGCCGCAGGTCCAGGTAGCGGTACTTGAGCCGGATGTCGTCGCCGGCCTCGACCTGGTCGTCCACGGGCAGCGGCAGCGGCGCGGCCTCGGAGAGCACCTCCAGCTCGACCGCGGTCACCTCGATCTCACCGGTGGGCAGGTCCGGGTTCTCGTTGCCCTCCGGGCGACGGGTCACCTCGCCGGTGACCTTCACACAGAACTCGTTGCGCAGCGCGTGCGCGTCCTCCTCGCGGAACACCACCTGGACCACGCCGGAGCCGTCGCGCAGGTCGACGAAGATGACACCGCCGTGGTCGCGCCGGCGGGCCACCCAGCCGGCGAGCGTCACCGTGGTGCCGGCGTCCGTCGCGCGCAGGCTTCCGGCGTTGTGGGTACGGATCACGGCTGGCAACTCCTCATCGTGGAACAGTCCTCACCGGCATTCTGTCAGGGGCGGCCGTCGTTCCTCCGACCACCCGGCCCGCCGGTGCGAATCACCGGTGGATGGACCGGCGAACCCGGGCCGGCGAGACGCCGAGCCGATTACCGTGGCCGAATGCGCGTCGTACCGACGTGGGCCGTCGCCACCGCGGCGGCGGCACCTGTGCTGCTGGTGACCGGTTGGACGGTCGCGGGCGCGCGGCAACCCAGCGGCTACGACCCGGTCCGGGACACCATCAGCGAGCTGGCCGGGCCGGATGCCGCCGACCGCTGGATCATGACCGGCGCCCTGGTGTTGTTCGGCTCCTGCTATCTGGCGATCGCCGCCGTGCTGCACGCGGCCGGTCTGCCCAGCCGTTTCCTGCTCGCCGTCGGCGGGGTGGCCACAATCGCGCTGGTCGCCTTTCCCCGGCCGAGCGTCGGTGGTTCGCTCGGTCACGGCACCGTGGCGACCGTCGCCGTCCTCGCGCTGGCGCTCTGGCCGGCCGGTACGGCGCTGTGGCTGCCCCGCGGCCCGGTCGTCGGGCACCTGGCGCGCCCGGAGCCGCCCTGGGCGTTCCGCCGGGCGGTCGGGCTGAGCGCCACCGGGCTGCTGCTGGGCCTGGTCGGCTGGTTCGCGCTCGAGGTGAACGTCGGGTCCCGGACCGGGCTGGCGGAGCGCATCACGGCGCTGGCCGTCGCGCTCTGGCCGTTGCTGGCGGTGCTATCCGCCCGGCGGGCGCAGCTCGCTGCCTCGGCCGGAGTCGGGTGAGGGCGCAGCTCGCCGCCGCGGCCGGAGTCGGGTGAGGGCGCGGCCGGAGTCGAGTGGGCGGGTCGCCGGCCGGGCCCCGCTGGCTCGGGTGCGGCGTGGACACACGACGCGGGCCGCCGGATGACTCCGGCGGCCCGCTGGCGAGGTGACGGTCAGATGATGCTGACGCCGTAGACGCTCAGCGCCTCGGTGACCGGCTGGAAGTAGGTGGTGCCGCCGGTGCGGCAGTTGCCGCTGCCACCGGAGGTCAGGCCCAGCGCAGTGCTGCCGCTGAAGAGCGAGCCGCCGCTGTCGCCCGGCTCGGCGCAGACGGTGGTGCGGATCAGGCCGGAGACGCTGCCCTCGGCGTAGTTGACGGTGGCGTTGATCGCGGTCACCGAGCCGCTACGCAGGCCCGTCGTGCTGCCGGAGCGCTGCACCGACTGGCCGACGACGGCGTTGCCGGCCCCGGTGACGTCCCGGTAGCTGCCGTTGTAGAGGTAGACGTTGCCGGCCGCGTTGGCGGAGTTGCTGTGCCGGACGATGCCGTAGTCGTTGCCCGGGAAGCTGGAGCCGGCCCGGGTGCCGAGCAAGCTGGTCTGCGAGGAGTTCGAGTACCAGCTGGACGAGATGTTGGTGCAGTGCCCGGCGGTGAGGAAGTAGTAGACGCCGCTGCTGCTGCGGACGTTGAAGCCCAGCGAGCAGCGGCCACCGCCACCGGCGTAGATGGCCTGGCCGCCGGAGATCCGGGTGCTGAGCACGCCGGCCTCGGACTCGATCCGCAGCGCGCCGTTGGCCCGCGCCGCGGCGGCCTTGACCCGCTCCAGCTTGGCGCCGGTCACGGTGCTGTCGACGGAGATGACGACCTGGTTGCTCACCGGGTCGGTCCACCAGGCGGTGCCCGGAATCTTCACGCTGCTCTCCAGGTCGGCGGTCACCCGGTTGAGCACGTCGGCGCCGCGCTGGACGAACTGCGGGGTCGCGCCCGCAGCGCGGACCTCGCGCGCGGCCGCCTCGTCGGTCACGGTGACGACCATCTTGCCGCTGGCATCGGCGTACGTGCCGGCGGAGCGGGCGCCGAGCCGCTCGGAGAGAGTGGCGGCGGCGTCGGGGGAGGCGACGGGGGCTGCCTGGGCGGGCGCGCCGATGAGCGAGCCGACGACCAGGGTTCCGGCCACGGCGAGGGTGGCGGCGCGGCGGAGCGTGGACCTCGTGGGTCGCATGAACAACCTCCAAAGAGGGGGCGACGGCCCTCGCCGGGGGCGGCGGGGCCCGGAAGGGTCCGGCCGAACTGGGGGAACCGGCCGAACGCAATGAAGTATTCACATGCTTAAGATCCTTAACAAGACCGGCCAACGCCCTTCCCGCGGCGGTGACGGCAGGCCCGAACCGGAAGCGTTGTGAACACAGATGACCATCTATACGATCTGGTCACCGCACGGTTTCCCCCCGGCTACCGCGATCCGGAGGCCCTCATGTCCCCCATCCGGCGCCTGCTCGCCCCACTCGCCGCACTCACCGCCCTCACCCTGCTGCCCGCCGCCCCGGCCGTCGCCGACCCCGGCCCACCGCCCAGTTCCATGGCCAGCCTCGGCGACTCGATCACGCGCGGGTTCAACGCCTGCGGGTGGTACGTCGACTGCACCTCACGGTCGTTCAGCACCGGCAACGACTCCGCGGTCAACAGCCACTACCTGCGTATCCGCACGGCCAACCCGGCCATCAACGGCAACAACCACAACGACGCCCGCTCCGGGGCGAAGTCCGCCGACATGTACGGACAGGCCGGCACCGCCGTCGGCCAGGGCGTCGGCTACGTCACCATGCTGATCGGCGCCAATGACGCCTGCACCGGCTCGGAGTCGAGCATGACCCCGGTGAGCACGTTCCGGGCGAACATCGACTCGGCGCTGAACCGCCTCCGGGCCGGGCTGCCGAACGCCCGGGTGTTCGTGATCAGCATCCCGGACGTGCACCGACTCTGGTTCGTCGGCAAGGGCAGCGGCAGCGCCCGTACGGCCTGGTCGCTCTTCGGCATCTGCCAGTCGCTGCTGGCCAACCCGACCTCCACCGCCCAGCCCGACGTCGATCGGCGCAACCGCGTACGCCAGCGGGTCGTCGACTACAACACCCAGCTCGCCCAGGCATGCGCGGCGTACGGCCCGAACTGCGACTTCGACGACAACGCGGTGTTCGGCTACCCGTTCACGCTCAACCAGCTGTCCGGCTGGGACTACTTCCACCCGAACGCCACCGGCCAGCAGGCGCTGGCCAACGTCTCGTACGCCGCCGGCTTCGCCTGGTAACCCCACCCCCACCTAACCGCGCCCCTCTCACCCCCACCCCGGCGAGCCGGGGTGGGGGTGAGGCGGTGCCGGGGTGCGGGTCGACAGCCGGGGACCGCCGAACGACGTACGGTCCGCTCAGCTCACCAGCGGCTTCAGGTCGGCGGCCGGTGGTGTCCAGGTGTCGGCCGTCGCCGCGACCTGGTCGCCGGAGCGGATGTCCTTCACCTCGTCGCCCGCGCCCTCCGCCCCCGGGAACCAGACGTACGGGATGCGGCGCCGCTCGGCGTACCGGATCTGCTTGCCGAACTTCGCGGCACTCGGCGACACCTCTGCCGGGATGCCACGTCGGCGCAGCGCGTCGGCGACCCGGTTGCTGGCCGCTCGCTGCTCCTCACTGGTCACCGCGACCACGACACAGGCCGGCACGTCCCGCGAGATCGACAGGGCGTCGGTGCCGAACAGCAGCCCGAGCAGCCGGGTGACCCCGATGGAGATGCCCACACCGGGGAACCGGACCGCGCCGGAGCTGGCCAGGTTGTCGTACCGGCCCCCGGAGCAGATCGAGCCGTACCGCTCGTAGCCACGCAGCTGGGTCTCGTAGACCGTCCCGGTGTAGTAGTCGAGGCCCCGGGCGATGCGCAGGTCGGCCACGCAGAGCCCCGGCGAGTGCTCGGCGGCGGTCTCCACCACCCGCACCAGCTCCTCGATCCCCTCGTCCAGCATCGGGTCACTCACCCCGAGGGCGCGCACCGCGTCGGCGAAGGACGCGTCCGGGGCGGAGATCTCAGCCAGCGCCAGGCACGCCTTGGCCTGCGCCTCGCTCGCCCCGGCGGTCTGGGCCAGCAACTCCGCGACCTTCGCCGGGCCGATCTTGTCGAGCTTGTCGACCGCGCGCAGCGCCGCCTCCGGATCGGTCAACCCGATGCCCCGGTAGAAGCCCTCGCAGATCTTGCGGTTGTTGACCTGGATCCGCACCTCCGGGATCGGCAACGACCGCAGCGCGTCCCCGATGACCAGCGGCATCTCCGCCTCGTGGTGCGCCCCGAGGTTGTCCCGGTCGACGATGTCGATGTCGGCCTGGACGAACTCGCGGTAGCGCCCCTCCTGCGGCCGCTCCCCCCGCCACACCTTCTGGATCTGGTAGCGCCGGAACGGGAACTGCAGCTTGCCCGCGTTCTCGAGCACGTACCGGGCGAACGGCACGGTCAGATCGAAGTGCAGACCGAGCGCGTCGTCCCCGGCCGGGCCCTGCTCGTCGTCGTGCAGCCGCCGGATCACGTAGACCTCCTTGGAGGTCTCCCCCTTACGCAGCAGCTGGTCGAGGGGCTCGACCGCGCGGGTCTCCAACGGTGCGAAGCCGTACAGCTCGAACGTGTTCCGGATCCGATCGAGCACGTACTGCTCGATCATCCGCTGCGACGGCGTCCACTCCGGGAAGCCGGAGATGGGCGTGGGCTTGCTCATGACGTACTCCTTGACTCGCGCGCGACGCGCGGCCGGTCGATGCCCGCGCCGCGGCGCGGGTGCGGATCAGAGGCCTCGGGCGGGTGCGGCCGGGCGCGCGTCGCCGGACTCCGCCACCTCGATGAGGTACGGGTTGCTCGCGCGCTCGCGGCCGATCGTGGTCGTGGGGCCGTGGCCGGGCAGTACGACGGTGTCGTCCGCCAGCGGGAGGATCTTGTCCCGCAGGCTGGTGAGCATCGCCGGCATGCTGCCGCCCGGCAGGTCGGTGCGACCGATCGAGCCCGCGAAGAGCACGTCACCGGAGAGGCAGATCTCGTCCGCCTCCCAGCGCGAGCCGGCACCGGGCATCCGGAACAGCACCGACCCGCCGGTATGGCCCGGGGCGTGGTCGACGGTGATCTCCAGGCCGGCCAGCGCCAGCGTCGCGCCGTCGGTCAGCTCGGCGACATCATCCGGCTCGGAGTAGGTCAGCCGACCGCCGAAGAGCGCCGTGAGGTCGGCCGACAGGCCCTTGGCCGGGTCGGCCAGCATCTCCCGGTCGCCCGGGTGGACGTACGCGGTGATCCCCCGCGCCCCGCAGACCGGCGCCACCGAGAAGGTGTGGTCGAGGTGGCCGTGGGTAAGCAGCACGGCGGCCGGATGCAGGCGGTGCTCGGCGAGTACGGCGTCGAGCCGGTCGAGTACGCCGATGCCGGGGTCGACGACCACGCACTGCTCCCCCGGCGCCGTGGCCACCACGTAGCAGTTGGTGCCGAAGGCGTCGGCGGGAAAGCCGGCCACGAGCACGTCCGCTCCCCTTCCGTCGACATGAGGTCCGTCCCTGATCAGCCTAACCGGCCGCGCGCGGCATATTCGCCGGACCATCCGTCGCGCCCGCCCCGCGGGACACAGTGACGTGCTCCGATAAACACAGCCAGGACCTCGTACACCACGTACACAGCCGGTGGCCGTACACTCTGGCGAGCGTGTGGCGTGGCGCACTGCCCCACACGGGCGTGCGACGTCCACGGCGCCGGCGACGACCAGGGTAGAGGAAGGGGAGCACGGGTGGCTTCCAGCAGGGACCGGCAGCGCAAACTGGCACGGGCCAAGCTCGACCGCCAGATGGCTCGTCGGGCGGCGCGGGTCAGGCGGCGGCGGCAGATTCAGGCGGGCGTGGGTGCCGCGCTGATACTCGCGCTGATCGTGGTCGGCTCCGCCTGGGCGCTCGGTGCCTTCGACTCCGAGCCGAAAGAGAACACCGCCGCCGAAGAGGTCTGCCTCTGGACGCCGCAGGACGGCACCGCCAACACCAACCTCAAGGACGTGGGCACCCCGGAGACCACCGGGCTGCCCACCGACGGCACCAGGGCGATGACGGTCACCACCAACCAGGGTGCGCCGATCACCGCCGAGCTCGACCTGGCCACGGCCCCCTGCGCGGCGGCGAGCATCGCCCACCTGGCCAGCCGGTCGTTCTACGACAACACCAAGTGCCACGAGATCACGGCCGAGGGTGCGCTGCGCTGCGGTGACCCGAGCGGTACCGGACTGGGCGGCCCGACCTACTCGTTCTACAACGAGAACGTGCCGGACGCGCCGGCGCCGAGCCCGTCGGCCAGCCCGACCGGGAAGCGGCAGCCGGCGTACCCGAAGGGCACCGTGGCGATGATCTCCAGCCCGCCGGGCGCCAACGGCAGCCAGTTCCTGCTCTTCTTCAAGGACTACGACCCGGACGAGCCGACCTACCCGATCATCGGGAAGGTCACCGGCGGACTGGACGTCCTCGAGAAGATCGGCAAGCTCCCGACCGTGGACAATGGGGCGGGGGCAAAGGTCAAGCCCCAGACGGACGTGGTGCTCCAGAGCCTCACCGTCGGCGAGCCGACGACCGGCGCGCCGGCCGCCTCGCCGTCCGGCGCGGCCACCCCGCCGCCCAGCCCGAACGCCGGCTGAGCGACCCCCAGGCAGCACAACGGCACCCGCGCACCGAAACAGACAGCCCAGGAGGATTCAGGCGTGACGTCCACCAGAGAGCGGCAGCGCGCGGCGGCACGCGCCCGGCTCGAGAAGGAGATGGCCGAGCGCGCGGCCCGGGCCCGCAAGCGCCGGCAGACGCAGGCGATCGTCGGGGCGAGCCTCGCCCTGCTGCTGGTGGTGGCCGGCACCGTCTGGCTGGCCACCAGCCTGGGCGGGGACGACGACAGCGCCGGCACCAACACCGCGGCGGCCGACCAGGTCCAGTGCGCATACGTCGAGATCCCCTCCGACCAGCGGATCAAGGAGATCAAGGACGTCGGACTGCCGGCCAACCAGCAGTCGAACACCGGCATCCAGACGATGACGATCGACACGAACCTGGGGCCGATCACCGCGAAGATCGACCGGTCCCTCGTGCCGTGCACCGCTGGCAGCTTCACCCACCTGGCGGAGAAGAACTTCTTCGACAACAGCAAGTGCCACCGGCTGGTCACCGAGGGCATCAAGGTCCTCCAGTGCGGTGACCCGAGCGCGACCGGCAAGGGCTGGCGGGAGACCGACGGCACCGGCGGCCCCAGCTACCGCATGGCCGAGGAGAACCTGCCGACCGACAAGCGGCCCCCGTACCCGGCGGGCGTGATCGCGATGGCCAAGTCGCAGGACCCGGGCAGCACCGGCAGCCAGTTCTTCATCGTCTACGGCGACTCGCCGCTGGACCCGAGCTACACCGTGCTCGGCACGATCACCGGCGGAATGGACATCGTCAACGACGTGGCCAAGGCCGGCGACGACGGCGCCTTCGCCCAGCAGGCCGGTGGCGGTCACCCCAAGAAGGAGATCGTCATCAAGAAGCTCACGATGAGCGCCCCGCAGGGCTGACCCGCACACGTACCGAGAAGCGCCCGCCGGTTTCACCGGCGGGCGCTTCTCGTTGTCCAGGCGCCTGGTCCGAGGGCCGGGGGCCGGAGAGCGAGGGCCAGTGGGGTCTGGCGGACGGGTGATCGACTCGGGCTCCATGAAGTCGGGGTGTCCGGACCGCTGGGACACCCCGACTTCATTGATGTCGAGTTGATCAAGGCACCGTCGGCGTGATCATGGCCCACGGGGGGTCTACCTCACACCGCCGGGGCCCTCCGGGCCAGGCCTGTCCCCCGTCCGGGTCGACGTCCCGGTCAGGCGCCGGAGGTGACCCGGTAGGCGTCGAAGACGCCGTCGACCTTACGAACCGTGGCCAGCAGGTGGCCGAGGTGCTTCGGGTCGGCCATCTCGAAGCTGAACCGGCTCACCGCCACCCGGTCCCGGGTGGTGGTGACGGTGGCGGAGAGGATGTTGACCCGCTCGTCGGAGAGCACCCGGGTCACATCGGCGAGCAGCTTGTGCCGGTCCAACGCCTCGACCTGGATGGCCACCAGGAACGTCGAGGCGGAGGTGAGCTTCCAGCTGACCTCCACCACCCGCTCGCTCTGCGCCTTCAGGTCCTCGGCGTTCGCGCAGTCGTCCCGGTGCACGCTCACCCCGCCGGAACGGGTCACGAAACCGAAGACCGCGTCCGGCGGCACCGGGGTGCAGCAACGCGCCAGCTTGATCCAGACGTCGCTGACACCGCGTACGACCACACCGGGGTCGTGGCTGCTCGCCCGGCTGCGCGGCGGTCGGGTCGCGACGGCGGTCTCGGCGATGTCCTCCGCCGCGCCCTCCTCACCGCCGTACGAGGCCATCAGCTTCTGCACCACGGACTGGGCGCTGACCTGGCTGTCACCGACCGCCGCGTAGAGCGAGGCGACGTCGGCGAGGTGCAGGTCCCGGGCGATCGCCATCAACGCGTCCGAGGTCAGCATCCGCTGCAACGGCATGCCCTGCTTGCGCATCGCCTTGACGATCGCGTCCTTGCCGGCCTCGATCGCCTCCTCGCGGCGCTCCTTGTTGAAGTACTGGCGGATCTTCGTACGGGCACGCGGGCTCTTGACGAAGCCGAGCCAGTCCTGCGTCGGGCCGGCCGTGTCGGACTTCGACGTGAAGATCTCGATCACGTCGCCGTTGGACAGCGTCGACTCCAGCGGCACCAGCTTGCCGTTGACCCGCGCCCCGATGCACTTGTGCCCGACCTCGGTGTGCACCGCGTACGCGAAGTCCACCGGCGTCGACCCGGTCGGCAGCGGGATGACGTCACCCTTCGGGGTGAAGACGTACACCTCCTGACTGGACAGGTCGAAACGCAGCGCGTCGAGGAACTCGCTCGGGTCGGCCGCCTCCCGCTGCCAGTCCAGCAGCTGGCGCAGCCAGGTCATCTCGTCGATGTGCGCCGGCGGGCCGACCACCGGGACGCCCTTGTGCTCCTTGTACTTCCAGTGCGCGGCGATACCGAACTCGGCCGTGCGGTGCATCGCGTACGTGCGGATCTGCATCTCCACCGGCTTGCCGGTGGGCCCGATGACCGTCGTGTGCAACGACTGGTACATGTTGAACTTGGGCATCGCGATGTAGTCCTTGAACCGGCCCGGCACCGGCTGCCAGTTCGCGTGGATGACGCCCAGCGCCGCGTAGCAGTCGCGCACCGTGTCGACCAGGATCCGTACGCCGACCAGGTCGTAGATGTCGTTGAAGTCGCGACCCCGCACGATCATCTTCTGGTAGATCGAGTAGAGGTGCTTCGGCCGGCCGGTCACCTCCGCCTTGATCTTGGCGGACTTCAGGTCCGTCCCGACCTTCTGAGTGACCTGGCGCAGCAGCGCCTCCCGCTGCGGCTGGTGCTCCCCGATCAGCCGGTTGATCTCCTCGAACCGCTTCGGGAACAGCGTGCCGAAGGCCAGATCCTCGAGCTCCCACTTGATCGTGTTCATACCCAGCCGGTGGGCCAGCGGAGCGAGGATCTCCAGCGTCTCCTTCGCCTTCTGCTCCTGCTTCGGGCGGGGCAGGAAGGTCAGCGTCCGCATGTTGTGCAGCCGGTCGGCCAGCTTGATCACCAGGACCCGCGGGTCCTTGGCCATCGCGACCACCATCTTGCGGATGGTCTCGGCCTTCGCCGCATCGCCCAGCTTGACCTTGTCGAGCTTGGTGACGCCATCCACCAGCAACGCGACCTCGCCGCCGAAGTCGGCGCGCATCTGGTCGAGCGTGTACTCGGTGTCCTCGATCGTGTCGTGCAGCAGCGCGGCGACCAGCGTGGTCGTGTCCATCCCGAGGTTGGCCAGGATGGTGGACACGGCCAGCGGGTGCGTGATGTACGGGTCGCCGGACTTGCGGTACTGCCCGGAGTGCCAGCGGGCCGCGGTGTCGAAGGCGCGCTGAAGCAGTCGCGCATCGGCCTTGGGATGGTTCTCCCGGTGCATCGCGATGAGCGGCTCGAGCACCTCGCTGACCTGGGAGGTCTGCCAGGGCGCGTTGAACCGGGCCAGCCGCGCCCGCACCCGGCGCCCGGTGGGCGCGCTGGCCAGCGCGAACCCGGCGCTCGGCACCGGCTCCCCCGGACCATCGCCCCGTACCGGGCCCACCAGGTCGGGACGGACCACACCGGGCCGAATCACCCCGTCGGGGCCGATCGCGCCAGTGCCAGAACTCGTCACCCGGGCCGTCGCGTCACCGTTCCGGTCGGTAACCGAGCCGTCCGCATCGCCTGTCGGGTGCACCGTGCCCTCCATCGGAGGGACGACATCGTGGGACACCGGCCTCCTTACCGCTCGCCGGGATCACGCCGACCGCACGGCCGGCCTGGTCGCGTACCGCCGGACGGATCACCGTCGGCGTCAGCAAAGGGCAATGCTACTCGCACAGACGGTGTCCTGCCGCTCCGCCGGACGGACCGCGCCACGCCCATCCGGCGGCCCGGGCCGTCAAACGGTCAGCAGGGCATGGACCGGACGTGGGGCGAGCCGCTGCCGCCCGCCGAGGAAGGACAACTCCAGCAGCACGGTGAAGCCGGCGACCGTGCCGCCGGCCCGCTCGACCAGGTCGAGCGTCGCCGCCGCGGTGCCGCCGGTGGCGAGCACGTCGTCTACCACGAGCACCCGGTGCCCGGCTGTGAAGGCGTCCTGGTGCACCTCGAGGGTCGCCTCGCCGTACTCGAGCGCGTAGGAGGCCGAGTAGGCGGCGCGGGGCAGCTTGCCCGCCTTGCGGACCGGCACCACACCCACGCCGGTCGCGTACGCGATCGCCGCCGCCACCACGAACCCACGTGCCTCGATGCCGACCACCGCGTCGAACGAGGCCCGGCCGTGGTACGCCACGATCTCGTCGATCACCTGACGGAACGCCTGGCCGTCGGCGAACAGCGGCATCAGGTCCTTGAACGCGATCCCCGGCTTGGGGAAGTCCGGCACGTCCAGCACGCGGCTCGCCACCAGCCGTGCGGCCTCCGGGCCGCTGTCCCCGCGCGCCTCGGTGCTGTGGGTCTCCGTCACGGCAGTTCCCGTTTCCCTTCCGACGACGACGGCGTCCGGCATGCTGCTCGCACAGCATGCCGGACGCCGTCGGATCGATTGCTACCGGGTCGGCCCCGGTCGGCCGGTCAGCGCCGCTTCGCGCCGCCCGGCCGGTTTCCGCCGCCGCCGCTCGGCCGTCCGCCGCGGGCGCCGGTCGGCCGCTTGGCTGCCGGACGCGCACCCACCTTCGGGGCGGCGCCGGCCAGCGCGGCGGCCTCCGCGTCGGTGGGCTGCCCGCCCGTGGCCGGACGCGGCGCACCCTTCGGGGTCACCTCGCCCCGGGCGATCGCGCCGCGCCGGGCCAGGACGCGCTTGTTGTGCGCCTGGATCCGCGGCTCGAAGTCCTTCAGCGTCGCCAGCACCGGGGTGGCGAAGAAGATCGACGAGTAGACCGCGACGAACATACCGACGAAGAGCACCAGACCGAGGTCCTTCAGGGTGACCGCGCCGAGCGGGACACCGATGAAGAGCAGACCACCGACGGGCAGCAGCGCGACCAGACCGGTGTTGATCGACCGCATCAGGGTCTGGTTGACGGCCAGGTTGGCCGCCTCGCCATACGTCTGGTTGTTGTTCGCCGTGATGCCCCGGGTGTTCTCCTGGACCTTGTCGAACACCACGACGACGTCGTAGAGCGCGAAGCCCAGAATGGTGAGGAACCCGATGATCGTCGACGGCGTGACCTCGAACCCGACCAGCGAGTAGACGCCGGCGGTGAGGACCAGGTTCAGCAGGAGCGAGGAGACCGCGCCGACCGCCATCCGCCATTCGAAGCGAATGATCAGGTAGAGCATCACCAGCGCGATGAAGATGACCAGACCGAGCAGCGCGCGCTCGGTGTACTGACCACCCCAGGCCGCGCTGACCTGGTTCGCGCTGATCTGGTCGGCGTTGATGCCGAACTCCTGCGCCAGCCCCGACTTGACGGCGTTGGCCTCGTCCGACGAGATCTCCGCCGTGCGGAACTCGTAGAACTCGCCGCTCCCGCCACCGATCGTCTGGGCCGACTCGACCTCGATCCCACCGGCCTCGCTGCCCAGGACGCCGTTGACCCGATCCTCGGCCTGCGTAAGCGTGCCGACGCTCGCCGGGACCTGGAAGGAGTTGCCGCCCTCGAACTCGATGCCGAGGGTGAAGCCGCGGAACACGAAGCTCAGCAGCGCGACAAGCACCAGGACACCGGCGATGCCGAACCAGAGCTTGCGCTTGCCGATGATGTCGAGACCGGCCTCGCCCCGGTAGAGGCGGGTGGCCAGACCGCTGCGGGCCATGTCAGGCCTCCTTCACACGGGACGGGCGGGTGGGGGCCTGGTCGGTCTCGGCGGACCGCAGGACGCGGCCCAGACCGCTGACCCGCGGCGACAGGAACGCCTGCGTCCGGGCGAACATCGTCATGATCGGGTGCCGGAAGAGGAACACGACGACCAGGTCGAGCACCGTGGCCAGGCCGAGCGCGAAGGCGAAGCCCTTCACCGTGCCGACCGACACGATGTAGAGCACGACCGCCGCGAGGATCGAGATGGCGTTGGCCGAGATGATCGTCCGGCGGGCCCGGGCCCAGGCGCGCGGCACCGCGCTACGTGGGCTGCGGCCCTCCCGGATCTCGTCCTTCAAACGCTCGAAGTAGATGACGAACGAGTCCGCCGCGACACCTAGCGACACGATGAAGCCCGCGATACCGGCGAGCGTCAGCGTGAAGCCGATCTGCCGCCCGAGCACGATCAGCGCGCCGAAGACCAGCAGCGCGGAGAGGACCAGGCTCAGGAAGATCACCGAGCCGAGCAGGCGGTAGTAGAAGAACGCGTAGATGATGACCAGCAGCATGCCGATGCCGGCCGCGAGCAGGCCCGCCCGCAGGTGGCTGGCGCCCAGGGTGGCGGAGACGTTCTGCTGCTCCTGCGCCTCGAAGGTCGCCGGCAGGGCACCGTAGCGGAGCTGGCCGGCCAGGGTGCTGGCGTCCTGCTGGGTGAAGCTGCCGGTGATCTGGGAGTTCCCGGTGAGCACGCCCTGGATCTCCGGCGACGAGACGATCTCGTTGTCCAGCACGACCGCGACGCGGCACTTGCCGTCCTGGCCGAGGGCGGAGGCGTCACACGCGTTGCCCTCGTTGTTGAACGCCTCGCGGGTCAGGGCCGTCCACTTGTCCTGGCCGGAGCCGCTGAAGTCGAGGCTCACCACCCAGGCGTTGGTCTGGTCCAGCACCGCGCTGGCGTCGCTCACGTCGGTGCCGAGCACCTTCGCCTGGTCGAGCAGGTACTTCGCGGCGCCGTCCTCACACGCCACCGTCTGCTGCTTCGGGTCGGAGATGGATCCCGCCGGCCGCTTGTCGAGCTGGGCGCAGCCGATGGTCGGCACGTTGAACTGCATCTGCGCCGGCAGGACCGCGACCTCCTGCGGGCTGAGCTCGCCGAACGGCTTGAGCTTGTCGGCCAGCGACGGGTCGGCGGTGAGGTCGGCCGGAGCCTTCAGATCGTTGGCGGCCTTCCAGGCGGCCGCGCCGACCTTCTGCTCGACGGCCTTGCGCTGCTCCTCGACGCTCGCCGGGACCGGCGCCTCGCTGGCGCCCGGCGACGACGCGCCGGCGCTCGGGGAGGCCGACGCCGAGGGGGCCGGGGTGGCGCTGGCGCTCGGCGCGGGCGCCATGCCGCCCTGCCCGCCCGAGGAGGCGGTCACCTTCGGCGAGGCGGTCCCCTTCGGCGAGGCGGTCGCCGAGGGGGACGCGCTACCCGACGGCGAGGCGCTGCCCGAGGGAGTCGGGCTGGCGCTGCCGGACGGGGTCGGCGCCGGGGCGGCGATCGCACCGCTACCGTCGGCGGCCTTGAGTACCTTGCGGAAGCGCAGCTCGGCCGGCGTGCCCACGTCCGTCAGGTCGCGGTTCTCGCCGGGCAGGGAGATCACGATGTTCCGGTTGCCCTCGGTCACCACCTCGGCCTCGGCGACACCGAACGCGTTGACCCGGTTCTCGATGATCTGGCGGGCCTCTTCGAGGTTCTCCGCCGTGGGCGCCTGACCGTCGACACTGTTCTTCGCCTCGAGTGTCAGCCGTGTGCCGCCGATCAGGTCCAGGCCGAGCCGGGGCTCCAGCCGATCCTTGAAGCCGCCGCTGGCGCCTCCCGAGAAGAACACCAAAAGATAGAGGACCACGAAGATGCCCGCCAGCACGGCCAACTGCCGTCCGGGGCGCATCTGTCCCTGAGGTGGTGCCACGGCTGTCCTGTCTCCCTGTAACGGTCGCGCCGCCGCCCCCGCGGCGACGGTGTCGGCCGGAATAACCGGCCGATGGGTCCACCCGGGCCGCCTGCAGGACGGCGGCACGGCACCCCGGCGGACGGCACGGGGCACCGACCGGTCACGGAGGCCTGCCGACGCCCGGCGTCGACCCGACTATCCAGTTTTCACGTCGCGTCCGCTGTCCCGCCCGGGCGGACCGGCCGCCCCGACGGATGGCGGATCACTCCTTGACGGTGTCCGCGTCCTCGGTCTCCGAGGTGGCCGGAAGTTCGGCCCGGGTCACCACCCGGGCGATGGCCGGACGCGCGTACCGGGTCTGCACGCCGGGAGCGACCTCGAGCAGGACGGTCTCGTCGTCCACCCCGGTGACCGTGCCGTAGAGCCCGCCGATGGTGACCACCTCGTCACCAGGGCCGAGCGCGGACTGCATGTCCGCGGCCTCGCGGCGGCGCTTCTGCTGAGGGCGGATCATCATGAAGTACATGACGCCGAAGAGCAGGACGATCATCAGGATCGGCGTGATACTGCCGCCCCCGCCGCCGCCCGCTGCAAGGTAATGCACGGTTACAGACCTTCCCATTGGCCTCCTCCGGCACCAGGTGTGCCGGAGCGGAGGCGGATTCTCACATCCTGTACAGACCGCGGCGAAGTCTAATCCCTGCACCTGGGAACGCCGAATGCGGCACAGATCACGTTCGGATCACGGCTGATCGGGCGAGGCCGAGAACAGATCGGGCGCGGGAGGGGCATCCGTGCCAAATGTACCATTCGGCGGCGTACGCCCCAGGTGACGCCAGGCGGCTTCGGTGGCCACCCGGCCGCGGGGCGTACGGGCCAGCAAACCGGCCCTGACCAGGAACGGCTCGCACACCTCCTCGACCGTGTCCGGCTGCTCCCCCACCGCCACGGCGAGCGTGGAGAGACCGACCGGACCACCCCGGAACGAATCGACCAGCGCGCCGAGCACGGCCCGGTCGAGCCGGTCCAGGCCGAGCGCGTCCACGTCGTACACCGTCAGGGCCGCCTGGGCGGTCTCCCGGTTGACCACACCTTCGGCGCGAACCTCGGCGAAGTCCCGCACCCGGCGCAGCAGCCGGTTGGCGATCCGGGGCGTCCCCCGCGACCGGCCGGCGATCTCGACGGCGCCGTCGTCGGTGATCGGTACGCCGAGGATCCGCGCCGAGCGGTGCAGCAGCGCCTCCAGATCCTCCGGGGAGTAGAAGTCGAGATGCGCGACGAAGCCGAACCGGTCCCGCATCGGGCCGGTCAGCAGGCCGGACCGGGTGGTCGCGCCGACCAGCGTGAACGGCTCGACGTCGAGCGGGATCGCGGTGGCGCCCGGCCCCTTGCCGACCACCACGTCGACCCGGAAGTCCTCCATCGCGCTGTAGAGCAGTTCCTCGGCCGGCTTCGCGATCCGGTGGATCTCGTCGATGAAGAGCACGTCGCCCTCGGCGAGGCTGGTGAGGATCGCCGCCAGGTCGCCGGAGCGCTCGATCGCGGGACCGCTGGTGACCCGGATGCCCGAGCCCAGCTCGGCCGCGACGATGTTGGCCAGCGTGGTCTTACCCAGGCCAGGCGGTCCCGACAGCAGGATGTGATCCGGCGGGCTGCCGCGCCGCATCGCACCTTTCAGGAGCAGGTCGAGCTGGTCGCGGACCCGATGCTGGGCGATGAACTCGGCCAGCCGCTTCGGCCGGACGCTGGCCTCGGCGTCGAGCTCCGCCTCGTTGACGTACGCCGAGATCAGGCCGTCGCCCGTCATCGGGTGCGGCCCAACAGCCGGATGGCCTGCTTGAGCAGGACCGGCACGGGCGGGGTCGGGCCGTCGACGGTCTCGGCGACCGCCGAAACGGCCTGGTCGGCCTGCGCGGCCGTCCAGCCGAGCCCGACGAGCGCCTGGCGCACCTGCTCCGGCCACGCACCGCCGGTGACTCCGGCCGCACCGTCCACGCCCACCGGCACCGGGCCGATCCGGTCGCGCAGCTCCAGCACGAGACGCTCGGCACCCTTCTTGCCGATGCCGGGTACCCGGGTCAGGGCGGCGGTGTCGGCGTTGGCGATCGCCTTGCGTACGGCGTCGGGAGTGTGCACGGCGAGCACCGCCTGGGCCAGCCGGGGCCCGACCCCGCTGGCGGTCTGCAGCAACTCGAAGAGCTGCTTGGCGTCGTCGTCGGCGAAGCCGTACAGGGTGAGCGAGTCCTCCCGGACGACCAGGCTGGTGGCCAGCCGGGTCGACTCACCGACCCGCAGCTCGGCCAGGGTGGCCGGCGCGCAGTGCACCGCCAGCCCCACCCCGCCGACCTCGATGACGGCCTGGTCGGGGCCGGTCGCGGTCACCACACCGCGCACGCTGGCGATCATCTGACTCCTCCTCGTCGGGCCCGGTCGGCCGCCGCGGCCAGCTTCGACCGCGTGCCGCCGCGCCAGATGTGGCAGATGGCCAGCGCCAGCGCGTCGGCGGCGTCGGCCGGCCGGGGCGGTTCGGGCAGCCGCAGCAGCCGGGTGACCATCGCGGTCATCTGCGCCTTGTCGGCCTGGCCGGAGCCGGTCACGGCCGCCTTCACCTCGCTCGGGGTGTACGTCTGCACGGGCAGCCCGGCGCGCGCTCCGGCGAGCACGGCGATCCCGCTGGCCTGGGCGGTGCCCATCACCGTGCGAACGTTGTGCTGGCTGAACACCCGCTCCACCGCCACGCTCTCCGGGCGGTGCTCGGCCACCAGATCGGTGAGCGAGCGGTCCAGGTGCAGCAGGCGCGTCGGCAGCTCGTCGGCCGGGTCCGTGTAGACCACGTAGTAGGCGACGAGGGTGCACTGCCGCCCAGGCATCCCCTCGACCACGCCGACACCGCACCGGGTGAGCCCCGGGTCGACGCCGAGCACGCGCACGCCGCCTCCTCCCCAAGCCGCCAGCAGTACGTGTGTTCGACACCCTACCGATGCCCGGTAACAGCAGCCCCACCGGACACGCCCGGCACGGACAGGACGCCGCGGCCCCCGCGACAAGCCGGCCCCCGCGGCAAGCGGCCCGGCGCGGCAAACGACCCGCAGCAGGGACCGCGGGGCAAGCGGCCCGCGAGGCAAGCGGCCCGCGAGGCAAGCGGCCCGCGAGGCAAGCGGCCCGCGAGGCAAGCGGCCCGCGAGGCCGACCAGCGAGGCCGACCAGCGAGTAAGGCTGATACCTCAGCGGCATAAATATGCCGCTGAGGTATCAGCCTCCTGGTGGTAACCGGCCGGGAAGGCCGCGTGTCCGTTGCAGCTCGCAGCCCACCGCCAGGACAGCCCACCCGCCAGACCGCCCACCGCCTGGGCAGCTCGTGGCTGGGAGATCCCCGGCGACGACCCAGCCCCGTTTCCCCCACACACCGTGGGGGCCGAGTATGTGTCGCTGCCCCATGTGCGCCCGACCACACAGCTCGTAACTTTGTGCGCCATGACGGCAGAACCCGTGGCGGTCCCCCACGTCGTGAACGTCGACCTGACCGGTCGGACCGCCCTGGTCACCGGAGGTGGCAGCGGCATCGGCCGGGCCTGCGCCCTCCGGTTGGCCGCGGCCGGAGCGGCCGTACTGGTGGTGGATCGCAACGTCGAGGCGGCGAAGACGGTGGCCACCGAGGCCGGCGGCCGGGCCGAGGGGATCGACCTGGCCGACGCCGGGGCGGTGGACCGGCTCGACACGGACGTGGACATCGTGCTGAACAACGCCGGGTTGCAGCACGTCGCCCCGGTGCCGGACTTCCCCGCCGAACGCTTCGCGTACCTGCACCGGGTCATGGTGGAGGCGCCGTTCCTGATCATTCGCCGGGCGCTGCCGCACATGTACGCCCGGGGCTGGGGGCGGATCATCAACATCTCCTCCGTGCACGGCCTGCGGGCCTCGCCGTACAAGGCCGCGTACGTCTCTGCCAAGCACGCCCTGGAGGGGCTGTCGAAGGTGGTCGCGCTGGAGGGCGCCGAGCACGGTGTCACGGCCAACTGCATAAACCCGGCGTACGTACGCACCGCCCTCGTGGAGAGCCAGATCGCCGACCAGGCGACGACGCACGGCATCCCGGAGTCCGAGGTGGTCGAGAAGATCATGCTGGCCCGCGCGGCGATCAAGCGGCTGATCGAGCCGGAGGAGGTCGCCGAACTGGTCGCGTACCTCTGCACCCCGCCCGCGGCCTTCATCACCGGCGCCTCGATCGCCCTCGACGGGGGCTGGACGGCGAACTAGTGGCCCTGCGCACAATGGGCGCCATGTCCTCGCCGGTGGAGTTCCTCGAACTGCTCGCCCGGGAAGCGGCCGCGGTGGAGTTCGAGGGGCCGCTGGTGGCCGCCCGCGCCGCAGGTCTCCCCGCCGACCGGCTCGCCGAGCTCGAGCAGGCGAAGACAGTGGCGCTGCGGGTCCGCGCCCTGCTGGAACGCCGGCGCCGCCGGGAGATCGAACTCTCCGGCCTGTACGACACGGCCAGCGACCTGGCCGGCCTGCGCGACCTGGACGACGTGCTGCGGGCCATCGTGCACCGGGCGCGGAACCTGCTCGGCGCGGACGTCGCGTACATGACTCTCAACGACGACGAGCGCGGTGACACGTACATGCGGGTCACCGACGGTTCGGTCTCCGCCCGGTTCCAGCGGCTGCGGCTGCCGATGGGCGCCGGCCTCGGCGGGCTCGTGGCCCAGTCCGGCGCGCCGTACGTCACCGCGAACTACGCCGAGGACGAGCGCTTCCACCACACCGGTGAGATCGATGCCGGCGTACGCGAGGAGGGGCTGGTCGCGATCCTCGGTGTGCCGCTGCGGCTCGGCTCGACCTCGATCGGCGTGCTCTACTCGGCCAACCGCTCGGCCCGGCCGTTCGCCCGGGAGGAGGTTGCCCTGCTGGTGTCCCTCGCGGCGCACGCGGCGGTGGCGATCGACACCGCCCGGCTGCTCACCGAGACCCGCTCGGCGCTGGCCGAACTGTCGGCGGCGAACACCACCATCCGGGCGCACAGCAGCTCCGTGGAGCGGGCCGCGGCCGCGCACGACCGGATGACCGCGCTGGTGCTGCGCGGTGGCGGGGTGGAGGACGTCGCTGCGGCCGTGACGGAGGTGCTCGGCGGGGCGCTGCTGGCGCTGGACGCCGAGGGCCGGCTGCTGGCCCGGGTCGGCGAGACCGACGAGCCGGACCGGTCGGACATCGTCGAGGCGGTGGCCGCGTCCCGCACCGAGGGGCGCAGCGTCCGCCGGGGGTCACTCTGGTACGCCGCGGTGGTGGCCGGCGCGGAGAACCTGGGTGCGCTGGTGCTGCGCCCCGACGAGGAACTGGTCGACGCCGACCAGCGGATCCTGGAACGAGCCGCGCTGGTGACCGCCCTGCTGCTGCTGTTCCGCCGGACCGCCGCCGAGGCGGAGGGCCGGGTCCGCGGCGAACTGCTCGACGACCTGATCGCCCGGCCGCTGCGCGACACCGACGCGCTGCGCAGCCGCGCCCGCCGGCTCGGCGTGGACCTGGACGCGCCCCACGTGCTCGTGGCCGTCGGCGACGACGCGATCGCCGCCACCGGATCGGCCCGGCAGCGGGTGCTGTCCTGGGCCACCACGTACGCCTCGACGCGCGGCGGCCTGGCCGCGGCGCGCGACGGTCGGGTGGTGCTGCTGCTTCCCGGCCAGGACGCCGGCGGCGCGGCCCGGGCGGTGGCCCGGGACCTGTCCCGGGTGACCGGCCGGCCGGTCACGGCCGGGGCGAGCGGCCCGTCGGTGGGGCCGGCGTCGCTGGCCGCCGCGTTCCGCGAGGCCGACCGCTGCCTCACGGCGCTCGGCGCACTGGGCCGGGCGGGGCAGGGGGCCAGCACCGCCGAGTTGGGTTTCGTCGGGCTGCTGCTGGGCGCGGTCGGCGACGAGGGCGACCGGGACGTGGCGGGCTTCCTCACCACGACCGTGGGTCCGGTGGTCGACTACGACGCACGGCGCGGTACGGCGCTCGTCAAGACCCTGGAGGCGTACTTCGGAGTGGGTGGGAGCCTGGCCCGCGCCGCCGAGCAACTGCACGTGCACGTGAACACGGTGACCCAGCGGCTGGAGCGGGTCGGGCAGTTGCTCGGCGCGGACTGGCAGCGGCCCGAGCGGGCGCTGGAGGTGCAGCTCGCGCTGCGCCTGCACCGGCTGCGCTCCCCCGCCCGCTGAGCCTGGACCGGGCGCTACCGGACGCGTGGGCCGCACGCCCGGCGGCGGACCGCGCGCGTGAAGCTCAGCGGGGTTGGATGCCCTCCAGTACCCCGTCGACCACCCGCTCGGCAAGCACGTCGTCGTCCAGTTCGGGATGCCAGCGCAGCACGCGCTGGATCAGCATCGGCCCGGTCAGCAGCGCCAGTGCCAGCTCGATGTCCAGGTCGGCCCGGAGTTCGCCGGTGCGTACGCCGCGCTCCAGCACCTCGCGCACCCGGGCCCGCCGTGGCTCGACGACGCCCTGGTAGAGCTCGTAGCGGTCCTGGTTGCGATTCACCTCGGGCAGCAGGCAGGACATGATCTTCTCGCTCCGCGGGTCGGTATTGCGGCCGACCGCGCCGAGCAGCAGCACCAGGTCTTCCCGAACCGAGCGGCCGATGGGCGTCGGCGGGGTGCCCTTGAGGATGGCCAGGGCGTCGCGCAGCAGCGCCTCCTTGCCCGGCCACCGGCGGTAGATCGTCGCCTTGCCCACTCCCGCGCGGCTGGCGATCGCCTCGATCGAGAGCGTGTCGATCTTGGCACCCTCGGCGAGCAGGTTGAGGGTGGCGTCGATGATCGCCTCGTCGGCGCGGCTGCTCCGCGGTCGCCCGGGCGACCGCGGAGCATCGGCATGGGACGTCATGTCGGACATTGTCGCCGAACCTATGCGGTGCCGGCCAACTCAGGTTCGGTGGTCGTGACTTCCCGAACCGGGGCCGAGGTGTCCGCCCGGCCGGGCAGCCAACGCAGCGCCACGACGATGCCGAGCGCGGCGACCAACGCGGAGAGCGCCGCCGCCCAGTGCATGGCGGTGATGAAGGAGTCGTTGGCCACCGCCAGCAGCTTCGGCGCCGCCGGCCCGAGTTGGCCGGCCGCCGCGTACGCCCCGGAGATCGACTCCTTCACGGCGTCCTGCGCCTGGGTGGGCAGACCGGTCACGGCCGGCTCGACGTCGCCGCGGTAGACCGCCGACAGCACCGAACCGAGCACCGCCACACCGAGCGCGCCACCCACCTGCCGGATGGTGTTGCTGATCGCCGAGCCGACACCGGCCTTCTCCCGGGGCAGCGACGACATGATCGACTCGGTGGCGGGCGGCATGATGTTGGCCATCCCGATGCCCTGGATGAAGTAGAAGATCAGCACGACCCAGATCGGGGTCTGCGCGTCGATGAAGACGAACGCGGCCAGCGAGATCACGGTCAGCGTCAGCCCGACCGCGGCGACCGCCTTGCCGCCGTACTTGCGGACCATCGCCGCGCTCCGCGGTGCGAAGATCAGCTGGGCGCCGGCGAACGGCAGGAACAGCAAACCGGTCTCCAGCGGGGTGTAGCCGCGTACCAGCTGGAGGTAGAACGAGCCGAAGAACAGCACGCCCATCGCGGCGAAGAAGACCAGGCCGATGATGGCGACCGGCCCGGCGAACTGCGGCACCTTGAACAGCCGGACGTCCAGCGACGGGTGTTCGCTGCGCCGCTCGACCGCCACGAACCAGGCGAGCACCGCCAGGCCGCCCACGATCGACACCCACACCAGCGGCCGGCCGAAGCCGTGCTCGCCGCCGTCGATGATGCCGTACGTCAGGCCGACCAGGCCGACGACCGACAGCACCACACCGAACACGTCGATCCGGCCCGGCTTCGGGTCCCGCGACTCGGGCACCAGGAGCGCGACCAGGATCACGCCGAGCACGATGACCGGCACGTTGATCAGGAAGACCGAACCCCACCAGAAGTTCTCCAGCAGCGCTCCGCCGAGAACCGGGCCGATCGCCACGGCCAGACCGACGGCACCGGCCCAGACACCGATCGCCCGCGCCCGCTCCCGGGGGTCGAAGACGTTCGAAATGATCGAGAGCGTCGCCGGCATGATCGCCGCGCCGCCGATACCCATCAGGGCGCGGGCCGCGACCAGCTGGCCCGGGCTCTGCGCGTACGCCGACGCCAGCGACGACAGGCCGAAGAGCACCAGCCCGATCAGCAGGAAGCGCTTGCGACCGGCGCGGTCTCCGAGCACGCCGAACGTGAAGAGCAAACCAGCGAAGACCAGGGTGTACGAATTGATCGCCCACTCCAGCTCACCCTGGCTGGCGCCCAACCCGTGCACCGGGTCGGAGAGCGTACGCAGCGCGACGTTGAGAATCGTGTTGTCGAGGACGACCACGAGGAGGCTGATCACCAGCACTCCCAGGATCGCCCACCTCCTCGGGTGGCCCGTGTTGTCGCGGATCTCCATGTCCGTCTTTCCCCCCGGTTCGTGCCCGCACAAATACGATACGAGTCATACTCGAAACGTCAGTCAGCCTACGACGCCGATTAACGATACGGAACCGATCCGTATCGTTAGTGTCCGGCGTCACGGCCCACCCGACAGGTCGCGATCTCGGCAACCCCGTAAACCGGGTTCGCCGTCAGAGGAGGCCGGGCGGTTGATCAACCCGACTTCCGCGCAGGTCGGGCTGCCCCGGCCGCGTGATACGCCGACTTCCACGGAACCCGAGTTGGCCTTGGAGGGATCGGGCCGGCGATGAGCCTGTGGTCGTGCGGGACCTGGTGCCGCCCGGTCACGGCCACCGTTGGGGCTTGACCGACCCGTCACGGCCACCGTTGGGGCTCGATCGACCCGTCACGGCCACCGTTAGGGCTTGATCGACTCGAGGTCCGTGTATGTCGGGGTGTCCGGGTCGCGTGGATGCCCCGACTTCATGGAGGTCGAGTCGATCATCAGGCGCGCCTGGGGTGAATGACGCGTGGTGTCCGGTTCGTGCCCGGGGCGGGATGGCCGGATCCGCCCCGTTGGGTGGCCTGGGCGGTTCTGGGGTGTGACCAGTGGCATCCTCGGGCCGGAATCGTGGCCGGGTCGCCGGCGTTGAACACCCCCTGACGGCCGAGGTAGCAGCCCGCCCGGTGGTGCATCCGCCGGG
>NZ_FTNF01000016.1 GCF_900156065.1 Micromonospora avicenniae
AGCAGCTGGGCTTCACCGAAACCGCCCGCAACATGGCCAAAGACCTGTGACCGCGATCCGCTCGACCGCCCGGCTTCTCGACCTCCTGCGACCCGCCGGAGGTGCTGATTCTCGGTAGCCGAGCCGCCTGAGAATCGAACCGTCGGCTCACGCATCACGAGGTCTTCGGCGAACCGCCGGCCAGCGCGGCGCCTCGGGCCTCCGCCCGGCCCTCGTCCCTGGCCTGGGCGAGGAGTCGCGCGAGCCGCCGCCGACGGCGCCGGGCGATGGTCCGGTACGCGAGGACGAGCACGGCCAGGATCACCAGAAGGGCCAGCTGCGGCCAGGGCAAGACCCAGACCGTCACGGTGGCCGAGCCACGCCGGATCACGGCGCCCGTCGGGTCGCCGGTGTGCACGGAGGGGGTGGCCTCGACGGTCGTCCGGAGCGGCCCCAGCCCCCACACCCCGGCCACCCGGGCCTCAGTTCTCCGGCTGCCGCCGGGCAGCAGCTCCTCGACGGCGGCGGGCGTGTTCGATTCGGCCAGGCCGAACAGTTCGGCGGCGGTCACCCGGCCGCTTCCGGTCACCGCGACGTTGCCGTCGTTCGTCGCCGTGTACGTCACGTGGACGGTGCCGGCCGAGAACGGATTCCACGAACGCTCGTACCTGGCCGCGACGTCGCCGATCGCCAGGGCCGCCGTGACCGTTCCGGTGGCGCGCATCATGACCCGGAAGCCGACCCGGCTCTCGACGGCGACGGTGCCTCCGCTGCTGGTGACCGTCGCCGCGATACCAGCCGGGTGATCGCCCGGGGTGGCGTCGCGCGGCACGGTGATGGTGAACGGCACCACCTTCGTCTGTTTGGGCCCGACGGTGACCGTCCGCTGCACGTCGATCCAGGTGCCGCCGTCCACCGACTCGCGGTTGGACGGGAGCATGTTGAACCGCCCCTTGTCGGTGAGGTAGCCGTCGGCCGCCTTCAACGCGAAGACCACCGCGCCGTCACTGAAATTGCGTACGGCCAGGTGCTCGGTAACCACCTGCCCGGGATCGAGGGTCACCTCGACCCAGCGGCGGCCGTCCGGCCCCTTCTCGTCGGCCGGTTGCACGGCCCAGGTCAGGGTGGGACTCGTCGGCTGCGCCGGCGCGCCGGCGGGCGCGAGCGGCACGGCGACGAGCACCGCGGCCAGCACGGTGAGCAACCGCGACGCGATTCGGGTCATGACGGGTCCTCCGGGCAGCGGGAGTGGCGGTGGGGGCCGCTGCCGCGCGGCCCCCACCATGCTTCTACTCGAAGAGGGACAGGGTCAACGTCGAGGTGTACGAGCCGGCCGCGACGTCCGCCGGGGTGCGCAGGAACAGGTCGGCGTCGACCGTGTAGGCGTCACCGGCCACCGCCCCGGAGTCGAACGTCGACACCAGCAGCTCCTGGTCGACGAGACCCACGTTGTTTCCGGGCTGGGTCGGCTCGTCGAGGACGGTGACCACCTCCTCGCCCTCGGTGACGAGACCGGTGTCACCGCCGTCGATCAGCCGTGGTTTCCAGCCCAGGTGACCGGCGCTGATCGGCGCCTGGCCGGCACCGCCGACGAAGTCGGTGGCACTACCGAGCACCGCCCACGCCGCGTTGTCGGGCACCTCCTCGGGCGTACGCGTGTCCGTGACCGTCACCGTCGGCAAGGTGCCGACGAACTGACGCATCAGCAGGGTCGAGCCGTCCTCCGCCAGCGCCACCGAGTCACCGGCGACCGACATGGCCAGCACCCCCGGTTCCTCGATCTCCTCGATGTCGACCGTGACCTGCACGTCCGTGCTGTCGCCGGGCTCGGCGACAGCCGGCGCCTGCAACGCCACGCCTCCTGCCAGGACAGCACCCGCGGCACCCGCCGCGACCCACCGCTTGCGACTCCACGTTCTCATTCGACGCTCCGTTGTCGTTGTCGTTACTGGGTTTGAGGGGGATCAGCCGGCGCAGTCGACGCCGGGGTACTCGACGGTGCGGACCGTCGTCACGTCGTCGCCGTCGATCGACCCGCTGACGCGGATCGTCGCCGAACCCGCCGCCACCGAGGTCGCCCGGGTGGCGAACGACTGGTACGCGTTCGCGCCCGCAGCGACGCCCGCAAAGGACCGCTCGCCGTACGCGGTCTCCAGAGCGATGTCCACGGGCCGGTCGTGGTCGTTACGGGTCTGCACCGCGACGTACGCCTTGCCGGCGACGCACCGGGCCTGCGCGCTCACGGTCACCGGCAGCTCTGGTGGTGCCCCTGGGTCGTCGGCGAAGACCCGCCATTCGGTGATCGCCACCGCCGAGTAGGTGGTGCCGTTGCCGTTGGCCCGGACCGTGGCGCGTACCCGCGGCGTGACGACGGGCTCGAACGTGACGGTGTTGAACGCGGTGGTGCTCGTACCGTAGGGAGACGCGCCGGGAACGTCGTGCCAGGCCGATTCGGCCTCGTCCCAGTACTGCAGCACCCACCCATCGGGTTCGGCCACGCCGTCGCCGGTGCCGCGGTTGCTGTCCCGCCAGAACTTCAGTTCGGTGCCGGTGAGCCGCACCGGACGGGACCACTCGTACTGGACCCACTGGGTCGCCGGACGGTTTCCGGACCAGGTGCCCCAGAGCTGCGCCTGGCTGGGGTTCGACGGGTCGGTGCCGTCGTTGAGGGCGGTGACGCTGTTCCAGCTCGCCGTGTAGGAGGCGGTCGGGGTCGCGACGGGCCCGATGTTGCCGGTGAGCGGCCCGGACAGGTCCGCCGGGATGGTGACCGTCCTGGCGGTCTCCAGGTTCCCGGCCACGTCGAGCGCGCGGAACGCCACGGTCTGCCGATTGGCGTCGGGTGCCGCCACCGGACCGGTGTAGGCCGTCCACGCGCCGGCGCCGATGGCGTATTCGATGCGGGCGAGCCCGGACGTCGCGTCGCTCGCGGTCACGGTGACCGTCCGGGTGTCGGCGTTCAACGTGGCCGCGCTGACCGGTGCCGTGGCGTCGATGCGTACGGCGAGGTCGGCGGGCGCGGAGCTGTTGCCCGCCCGGTCGGTAGCGGTCGCCGTGACCGTGTGCCGGCCGTCCCCGGCGACGGCGACGTCGACCGACCGCACGTCGCGCGCGACGACGGGCTCGTCGGCGTCCACCCGCGACTCGATGGTCATCCGGCCACCGCGGTCGTCGACGCCGGCGACACGTACCCGCACCGCCGACCGGAACCAGCCGGCGCCGCCGGCGCTACCGAGTGCGGTGAGCGTCAGCGTCGGTGGGCTCTCGTCGCCGTCGGTGTCGTCCGGTGAGACGACGGTGACCTGCGCGGAGACGCGCTCGGCGGCGTACCCGAGCACGGTGCCCCGGGTGGTGAACGTGCGCGGTGCCGCAACGTCCTCCGGCTTCACCGGGTCCCAGAGGACCGGCACCCGCAGCGTCTCCGCGCCGAAGGAGACCGGGATGCTGTCGGGCAGTTCGGTCTCCCCCACCTCCACCTTGATGGCCGGTGCGGTGACGGCGGACTCGGGCTGCGCGGCGAGGACCTTCCACTCCTCGACCGCGACCGCGGAGTAGGTGCTGCCGTTGGTGGACGCGTCGAACACGGCGCGGACCTGCGTGGTGGTCACCGGGTCGAAGCTGGTGTCCTGGAAGCCCCGCGTGCCGGTCGGGAAACCGCTCGGGTTGGGCACGTCGGCCCACTGCCCGGCGTCCAGATCCCAGTACTGGATGCGCCAGCTCGCCGGTGCGGCCACACCCACACCGCTGCCCTGCGGGTTGTCGTTCCAGAACTCGATCTGCGAGCCGGAGATCCGCATCGGCTGATCCCAGGTGTACTGCACCCACTGCTGGGGCGGGTTGTTGCCGGTCCAGGTCCCCCACATGTCCGGCGGCAGCGGGTTGAGCCGGACGATCTCGTCGTTGAGCGCCTTCACCCAGTACTGGGTGGGCACCGGCTCGTTGGAGACTGCGACCTTCGCCGCCTGGGCGATGTTCGGTCGTGGGGTGAGGTCCGGTCCCCGGACCGGTGTCGTGGTGACGGGCTTCATCCGCGGCGGGCTCTGCGTGTCGTCCCACTCGATCGGGTCGATCGCCACGGACCGGCGGAAGTGACCGCCGCCGACGGCGTCCGCCGTGTGGTACACGATGTACCACGACCCGTCGAACTCCAGGATGCCCGGGTGGCTCGTCGTCGAGGAGACCGGCGCCAGGACGGTCCCCCGGTAGGTCCACGGCCCCTGCGGCGACGACGCCGTGGCGTACGCGATGCAGGCGTGGTAGTTCGCCGGCGTGCACTGCGACGTCGGTCCGGCGTTGTTCCCGGCGTACGCCAGGTAGTAGGTGTCGTTGCGCTTGAACGCCCAGGCCGCCTCGAAGAAGCCGGTCAGCCCGGTGACGGAGCGCTGCGTGGTGACCGGGGTCTTCATGTCCTGCTGAAGCTCGATCATCCGCAGTTGGCTGAACGAGCCCCACCAGAGGTACACCCGCTGGTTCGGCGCCGTGCCGTCGATCAGGATCGTCGGGTCGATGTTGTGGATGGTGTTCGGTGTGGGCACGCGCTGGGAGATGATCGGCCCGCCCGCGTGGTCGGTCCACGGGCCGGTCGGGCTGTCCGAGACGGCCACGCCGATCGCGAACTTGTCGGACGCCGGGCTGTCCCGCTCGTTGATCGGCACGTACCAGTAGTAACGGCCGTCCACCCCCCGGACCACCTGACCGGCGTACGCGCGTCCCGGGGTGGCCCACGCGAAGACCTGCTCCGGCCGCATCAACGACGGGTAGTGGGTCCACTCGCCGGCCTCGACGTCGGTGGTCCGGAAGGCGCCCCACTCGTTCATGATGAAGTCGTTGGTGGACGGTCCGGCCTCGTCGTGGCCGGTGTAGATGTAGAGCTGGTCCTTGCCGCTGTCGTTGCCGGGCGCGTCGGCCGGTACGACGATCGGCGCCGGGTCGGCCGAGTAGTAGCTGCCGTCGCCGAGGATCGGATTGGTCGTGTTGGTGAAGGTGTACGAGTCCGCGGCATGGGCCGGCGCGGCGACGCCGACCAGGCCGCCGGCTACGAGCCCGGCGACCGCCACCGCGGCGACCGCCCTGCCGAACCGGCGCGACGGCCGGCGCGTTGGGGCGCCGCCGCGCAGCACGCTGGTGTTCACGGTGTCGATCTCCTCCCTGTCGGGCCGGAGGGTGGCGGCGCCGTACCGGCGCCGCCACCCTTGATTGGCTACTCGCAGCTGAGCGCGCCGAACGGTGCCTCGGTCTGCTCCGTGACCGGCGCACCGTCGACGGTCCCGGTGACCTTCACCGTGGCGGTCCCGGCCGGCACCGCCACGGCCCGGCTGGTGAACGCCTGGTAGGCGGACTTGCCAGGGGCGACGTCGGCGACCGTGCGCGACCCGTACGGCGTCACCAGCTCGATGGTGAGCGGCACGTCGTCGGCATTGCGTGCGGTCACCAGCACGTAGACCTTGCCGCCGGTGCACTGGGTGCGGGCCTGCGCCTCGACGTCGAAGGCGGGGGCCGGTGGCGGGTCACCCACGGTCAGGGTCAACGTAGTCCGGGTGGTGCCGGCCTCGCTGACGTACTCGGGCAGGATCAGGTTGCCGATGATCGTGTAGCGGCCGGGCGTGTCGACGATGTTCTCGTCGAATTCCCAGTCGACGCCGATGGCCTGGTTGTCCCGGGAGCCGTCGTTGTACGACACCTCCACCTTGTCGGGCAGGTAGGGCAGCTCACCCACCTCGACGGCCTGCTCGAACGTCTCGGCTCCCTGGATGGAGATGCCGCCCGGCGCGGTCTCGGGCCGCACGTAGACGCGCGCCTCGGCGATCAGGCCGTACGCGTCGTTCGTGCCGTAGACCACGAACGGTTCGACGTTGGTCTCGGCGACCATCTCGGGTGTGATCTGCTGCCAGTTGAACGCGACGTCGCCGCGCGCGCCGCCGGCGTAGACCGCGTCGAGCGTGCTCGGCAGCGTCGGCACCTGGCCCACGGTGGTGCGGATGAGCACCGGCGAACGCACCGAGTCGACGGTCTCGCCGTTGGCGCGCCAGCGCAGCACGCCGGTGCCCGCGCCCGAACCCATCACACCGAAGATGCGGATCCTCAGGTAGCTGGTCGAGACCGGCTCGAACTCGAGGTGGTTGTACCTGTTGGTGGCCAGCGCGTCGGCGTACGCCGATCCGCCGGTGAGGGTGACCGGAGTCCAGGTGGTGCCGTCCGCGGAGCTCTCGACGGCGTACGTCGTGGCGGTGGGCCGGCGGGTGCCGCCGTTGTCGTCGTACCAGTAGATGTCGGTCGAGGAGAGCCGCACGGGCGCGTCCCACCGGTACTGGATCCACGCCGCCCGTTCGGGGCTGGTGCCGTTCTGCGGCTGGCCCCAGTTGCCCCAGCCGTTTCCGGCACCCGGATTCGAGCTGTTCGGCGTGCTGCTCTCGTTGACCCGCTGGTGGTTCTCCCACGACGAGGTACCACTGGTGGTGATCGTCGCCGAGCGGCCGAACTCCGCGACGACCTCCCGCTCGGCGAGGGTCACCGCGACGGTCGCCTCCGACCGCTTCTCGCCGTCGTCGGCGTGGAAGCGGAGCACATAGTCGCCGGCCTTCGTGCCCGTCACCCGGGTCGTCGGCGCCTTCGCGTCGGAGAAGATGACGCCCGCGCCCTGCGGGGCCGAGACGGTCTCCCAGCCGAAGGTGAGCTCGCTGTCGTAGGGGATGCCGTCGTCGGTCGCCGTGCCGACCAGCCTGGTGGAGAGGTTGCCGTCCGCCGAGCCGTCCCGCGCGGCGGTGACCACCGGCGCCTGGTTGGAGACCTCCGGTACGTCGCGACCGGAGTCGAACACCTGGATCTCGGAGATGGCCGTGAAGAAGGTCGGGTTGTTGGTGAACGCTACGCGCAGCTTGTCCGACGTGACGGTGTGGAACAGCGCCTCGTTGAACTTCGCCGACGGGACGGTGGGATGCTTGAACTGGTTCGGCACCTCCTTCCAGCCGCCGTCGCCGTCGGGCACCTGGATCCACCAGCGAGCGGGTTCGTGGTAGCCGCCGGCCTGCCGGTCGCTGACGAAGGTCACCTTCACGTTGTCGAAGGACTTGGCCGAGCCCAGGTCCAGCTCGAGGTAGCCGTTGCGGTCGGTCGTGCCGTAGTTGCCCCAGTACGGCTCGTTGGCGGTGACGCCGTCGGTCACCGCGCCCAGCGACACCGGCCGCTCGGTTTCCTTGATCGCGCCGGGCGTGTAGTTCATCGAGGTGGTGCTCCAGCCGGGCGTGTGGAACTGCCGCCACGGCGTGGGCCGCACGCCCTGCTGGGTGTACGACGAGCTGAGCTCGGCGCCCGCCGCCAGGTTCGGCGCGTCCTCGGTGAGGTCGATGCCGGCCGTCTTGAGGTACGCGACGACCCGGTCGTCGGAGATCGGGGTGTTCACCGCGCTCGGGAACTGGCTGGCGCCGTCAGCGGTGAAGGTGACGGCCAGGCCCTCCTCGGCCTGGACCTGGTTGGTGTTCGGGTCGTAGGTGAGCTTGCCCAGCCGGTCGGTGCTGACCTTCTTCTCACCGTTGAGGAACAGGCTGTAGCCGGCGCCCAGGCCGTACCGGCTGCCGTCGGGGTCCCAGACGATGGTGACGTCCTGCCCGTGGTAACGCAGGTTGTTGACCATGAAGTGGTCGTAACCGAACTTGATCGGCCAGAGTTCGATCTTGTCGTCGGAGCGCGGCTGGATGCCCGCCATGTCCTCGACGAAGATGTAGTTCATGTTCCCGAGCATCACGTGGTTCGGGTTGTTGCGGTTGTAGGTCTTCGTGGTGGCGTTCCAGTTGGAGTAGTACTCCGCCTGGTTCGGGGCGCGCAGGTCCGCGTTCGGGTAGATGCTCCACGCCATCCAGTCGAGCAGCCGCTTGGCGTACGCCGGAGTGATGTACTTCTGCTCCGGGTCGTAGTGGCGAAGCGCCGACCGGACGCCGCGGTACTGCACCGTGAAGTTGATATTGGAGAAGTTGTTGGAGCCGCCGATCCCGTACGCCGTCCGGTCGTACTGGTTGGCGGTGTAGAACGGGAAGATCGGGAAGTTGTCGCCGTAGGTGAGGAAGCGGAACCCGTCGACGTAGTTCTGCCACTCGTCGAACGGGATGAGGTTCTCGGCGTAGACGTCGTAGAGGTTCGACTCCCGGGCCGGGATCAGGTCACGGGCCGAGGCGGGCAGCGGGTTGGGCCGACCGTTGGCGCTGGCCGCGCTGGTGGCGCCGTGGGACGTCCCGGCAAGGAACATCCGCATGTCGGGGCTCCACAGCCGGTCGAGGATCGCGTCGCGGATCTCGTCGGCGCCGGCCGCCACCTGGTCCACCTTGGCCTGGTCGGCCCCCGCGATCTGGTAGAGCTGGCGGGCGGCGTCGAACGCGCCCCACACGTACGCCGACTCGGGACGCTCGATGGTCCGCGCCCCGGGCGCTCCGGCGTCGGCCTTCGGGAAACCGAAGGTGATGGCGTCGGCGTCGTTGCCGGGCATGTAGTTGGTGTCGTACGCGATCAGGTTGTCGTCGTTGCCGTCGTAGTGTTCGAGCTGGCCGACGCCGTCGCCCTCGAAGTAGCCGGCGAACTTCCGGGCGATCTCCTTGCCACCACCGTGCACGTTGTACGCCTCGAGCCCGGCCGTGCCGATGTACTGGGAGTAGTGGTTGTTCCAGCTGGTGTGCCCGGGGCTGTCCAGGAAGGCCGAGGAGCCGGACAACTCGCCGATGTTGAGCACCTGGCCGTACGGCAGGTACGGCGTACGCAGCCACTTGGTGTCCTGCAGGTGCATCGGCTGGGTCAGCGCGACGGCGTTCTGGTAGAGGTTCACCCCCTCGATCGTCGTCGGGTACTGGTACACGTGGCCGGGCGCGTTGGCGTCGAGGGTGTTGTACCGCTCGCCCCACCAGCGGTAGACGATGGCCTTCTCCAGCGCCGGGTCCGGGACGTCGATGTAGGGAACGTCCTGGGCCCAGCGGCGGTGGAAGGCCGTGATGCCGGTGCGCACCGCCTCGGTAGGCGACAGCCCGGCGTACTCCTGGTAGCTCTCGACCGTCTCGGGCAGCGTGGCCGAGGAGACGGCGCCGACCACCGACAGCGACAGCGAGCCGCCGGCGGGCACGGTGACCTCGCGGTCGAGATTGGTGCCGGTCCGGGTGAACCCCGCGCCGGTGAGGTCGACCTTGATCGAGTTCCACGCGGTGTCGACGAGGCCGTTGTTGGATCCGCTGGTGATGGTGCGGGTGCCGGTGAGTTCGGCCGCGCTCCTTCCGGCCTCCGTGGCCAGCGGCGCTGCGGCGCGGACGGTGAACGTGGCCGGGTCGTCGCCGGGGTTGCTGAAGTCGATGGCGGTGACGGCGACGTTGTCGTACGTGATGAACTTGGTCAGGTCGGCGGTGACCCCGGTCGCGCCGATGGCGTACCGGCTCTTCGCGTGGCTGGGCGCGTTGAACCGGTTCGCATTCATCTCGGTGACGGTCTGCCCCGGCACCGTGACGGTGTAGAGGTTGCCGAGGTTGTTGGGGCCGCCGACGTACGCGCTGCCGGCGAAGCCCATGACGGTGAAGTTGTTGTTGCTCGCGCCGCGCATGTACAGGGAGCGGCCTCGGGTCATCAGCACCGCTGAGCCGATCGTTCCCTGGACGCCCAGGACGCGGTCGAGGTAGTAGTCCGTGCCACCGGCGGCCAGGTCCTTCTCGAAGATGGACTGGTGCATGTTCCCGGCCGTGAACGGCACGCCGGGCTCGAGCCGGTCGGCGACGTCGGCGACGTTGCTGTAGACCGGGTCGCCGATGTCCATGACGTGGCTCTGCCCGTCGGTGTAGACCCCGACGTCACCCTCGTTGCCGGGCAGGACGGGGCCGTCGGCGTGGGCCGGGGATCCCACGCCGACCGTCCCTCCCACAACGAACGCGGCCAGGGCGGCCCAGAGGGGCGCCCTTCTCACGCGTCTACGGGTCATGTTCCTTCCTCCTTGTCGTCGGTGCTGCTGGGCTGCTGAGGAGGCACCGTGCTGCACCTCGGTGGTCGTCGCGCGGACTGGCGTTGTCGTGGCCGGAAGGGAGCGGACATCGGTGTTAGCGTTAACATCAAGGGGCGCGAGAACCGGGCCGGTCAGGCGGTGACATCAGGCCCGCCCGTCAGTCCTGATCGGTGTGGTCGGTGACCGCGGGAAGCCAGACGCGCATCGTCGAAGGCCCACGGTTGGCCCATGCGTGGTACTCCACCAGGGGCACCACGTCGAACACCTCACCGACGACCGGCGCCGACCCGTCCCGGTCCGGCTGGTAGGGCCATTCGTGGTCCGGTGGGTGTACGCGGTGGCAGCGGATGGTGACCCGGCCGTCCACCAGGCGGGGTGGTTCGCCGACGTCGACGCGAAGCTCGTCGACGGTCTCCACGCCGGGCACGTCCACGGACTCCACGGCGAGCACGAGGGGGCCGCGCTCCACCGCCACGCAACCCCGCACGGCGTCGATGCGCTCGTCGGGGAAGGTGAACCGGGGCGCGACCGGCAACGACAGGACGATCTCGTCGCCGCGTCGCCAGGTCCGGCGCTCGGTTACGAGGCCGGGGCCGACCGGCCGGCGGTCTCCGTCGATGGTCACCGTCGCGCCGTTGTCGGCCCAGGCGGGCACCCGCAACGACAGCGACCAGGGGCGCTCGTCGTCGCTGTCGATGCGTACCCGGATCTCCCCGTCGTGCGGGTAGCCGGTCGCGATGGTCACGCTCACCTCACGCCCGTCCGCGAGACGGTGCTCGACGGTGGCAGGCATGTACTGCTGAAGCTGAAGCCCCTCGTCGTCGCAGGTGGCGACGTACGTCGCCAGGCTGGCCAGCGTACGGGCGACGTTGGTCGGGCAGCAGGAGACCTCGAACCAGGGCGCACGCAGCGACGACGCCGCGCGGAGGCTGGGCCGATCGGCGTCGGGCAGGGTGCCCAGCTCCCGGCGGTGCAGCGTGTTCGTGTAGAAGAAGCTCCGCCCGTCCACCGACGGCGAGGTCGACACCACGTTGTACAACGTCCGCTCGATGAGGTCCGCGTACCGGGGATCACCGTCGGCGAGCAGCAGCCGCCACGCGAACATCACCGAACCGACCGAGGCGCAGGTCTCCGAGTAGGCGCGGTCCGGGGGCAGCACCCAGTCCTCGCCGAACGCCTCGTCCTGGTGGCGGGAACCCTGCCCACCGGTGACGTACGTGCGGCTCGCCACCGTGTTGCTCCACTGGTTGCGTACCGCCTCCAGCAGGCCGGCGTCCTTCAGTTCGACAGCGACGTCCACCGCGCCGGCGGCGAGATAGTTCGCCCTGACCGCGTGCCCGCGCAGCACCGTCGCCTCCCGGACGGGACGCTCGTCCTGGAAGTACTCCCGACCGAACTCCACATCGCTGAGCCGGCCATGGCCCCGGCGCTCGACGAATAGCGCCGCCTGCGTGAGGTAACGGTCCTCGCCGGTCGTCCGGGCCAGCTCCACCAGCGCGGTCTCGATGACCGGGTGTCCACAGACGCCGTCGATGCCGTCCGGCCCGAACGTCGCGCACACGTTGTCGGCGGCGCGACAGGCGACCTGGAGCAGTCCGTCGGCCGCACCCGGACGGGTGCGTGCCCGGGCCACCGCGGCCTGGATGAGGTGCCCGACGCAGTAGAGCTCGTGGCCCCATTCGAGGTCGGACCACCGCGGCGCCTGCCCCGGCCGACCGAACTTGGTGTTGAGGTAACCGTCGGGCTCCTGTGCCGCGGCCACCCGCCGGACGATGCCGCGAAAGCTCGACTCGAGTTCGGCGTCCGCGGTCCGTCCGATCTCCCACGCCAACGCCTCGAGGAACTTGTAGATCTCCGAGTCCGAGAACTCGCGCCCACGACGGCCACCGGGAAGGTCACCCCGCGCGGCCAGGTCGAAGTTCCGGAGCCAGCCCGTCCGCTCCAGCCAGTGCTCGATGTGCGCGAGGGTCGCGGTGGCGTTGATCGACTGACGTTCGGCCCAGAAGCCGCCCGTGATCCGGACGTCGTCCAGCCCCAGCGGCCGTAGCCGGCCACGGACGGGCAGGACGGGCGCGGCCATGGGTGCGCTCATGGTCATCCCTTCAGCGCGCCGGACATGAAGCCGCGCACATAGTGTCGTTGGAGCAGCAGGAACAGGACGATGCACGGGAGGGCGAGAACGACGACGCCCGCTTCGGTCGCCCCGTAGTCGACGACACCTTGGACCTGGCCGCGCAGGTTGGACACCGCGAGCGGCAGCGTCATCCGCTCGCTGTCGTTGATGAGGATCAACGGCGCCATGAAGTCGTTCCAGGCGGCGAGGAACGCGAACAACCCCACGGTGATCAGACCCGGTTTCACCGCGGGCAACAACACCCGCCACAGCGCGGCGAACGAGGAGCAGCCGTCGACCATGGCGGCCTCGTCGAGCTCCCGTGGCACCGCCTCGAAGGAGATGCGCATCAGGAAGGTGGCGAACGGCAGCTGGAACATCGTGAGCACGAGAGCCACGCCGACGAGAGAGTTCTGCAGCCCGACCTGGTTGAGCAGGACGTAGAGCGGGATCAGCAACGTCGCGTAGGGAACCATGAGGATGGCGAGCGTGAGCAGGAACAGGATGTTCCGGCCGGGGAAGCGGAACCGGGCGAACGCGTAACCGCCGAGCAACGACACCAGCAGGGTCAGCACGACCGTCAGCAGCGACACGACCGTCGAGTTCGCCAGGTACCGCCAGATGCCGGCCTGGTAGTTCGCCAGCGTCTCGTAGTTGCCGAGCCCCCAGCCGTCCACCTGGTTCGTGCCGGCGTGCGGCGCGACCGAGGCCACCGCCGTCCAGAGCAGCGGAGCCAGGAAGATCAGGCCCACCGCCCCGGTGAACACCCAGTACGGTGTTCGCAGCGCGATGCCGGCGATGGTGACGCCGCGCGATCTGGTCGGACCGGCCGGCGCGCCGCGCGAAGTCGATCCGCCGGCGACCGTCGAGCGGGATCGGGATTCGGTGACCATCGGCGTCACCTCTCCTCGGACCGGAAGGCGCGCAGTTGCAGGGCGTTCATGACGATCAGGGCAAGCAGCACGATGACCGAGAGAGCAGCCGCCACACCGAGATCGTTCTGCCCCTGGAACGCCACCATGTAGATGAGCTGCACGACGGTGATCGTGCTGTTGTCCGGCCCGCCCTTCGTGAGGATGTAGAACTGCTCGAACGCGAGCAGCGAACCGGTCACGCAGAGCACGGTCGTCAGCGCCAGCGTCGGACGCAGCAATGGCAGGGTGATCTTCCGGAAGGTCTGCCACCGGCTGGCACCGTCCGAGCGGGCGGCTTCGTACACGTCCGCCGGTATGCCCTGCAGGCCGACGAGCATGAGCACCATGTAGAAGCCGGCGTAGCGCCACACGATGAGGAAGGTCGTGGAGAGCAGCGCCGCGGTCGGTGAACCGAGGAAGGTGAAGCCCAGACTGTCCATCACGGGTGCCAGCGGGCTCGCGTACGGCGAGTAGAGCACGTAGAACAGCAACGACGCCGAAGCCAGACCGAGAGCGCTGGGAATCAGGAACGACGCGCGCAGCAGGCTGTTCCACCTGCTCGACTCCTGCACGAGCAGGGCCAGCCCCAACCCGAGAGCCAGCAGCAGTACGGTGGCCAGCACGGTGTACTTGATGGTGAACACCACCGAGTCGGTGAAGAACCGGTGGTCGACAGCCTTGGTGAAGTTGTCCGGAGCGTTGATCCCCTGGTCCCCGGTCAGCAAGGGCCATCTGGACAGCGACATCTTGACGACCAGCAGCAACGGCACCACGAACAACGCCACGACGAAGACCGCCGTCGGTGTCGCGTAGAGCCAGCCGAGCAGGCCCCGGCGACCACGGCGCCGGGCGTGGCCCCGCATCGCCGCGCTGGGCGGTCGAGACGGTGCGGTGACTGTCATCGGGGACCTTCCGTTTCTCCGGTGAGGTGGGACCGGTCGAGCGACGGCTTCCGGGGTGGCATCGGCGTCGCGGGCGGCCGCCGTACCTGCCGGCACCCACCCGCGACCGCCTCGGCTACTGCTGGAGAACGCCGGTGATCTCGCCGTTCTCCTTCTGCAGATCGCCGCTGCCGTTGAGCACCTGGTTGCGGACGAGGGTCAGCCAGGGGCTGTTCGGCGCGTTGAACGCCTGCTGGAAGTTCAGCGCGACGGGAGTGTCACCCTTGCCGGCCACCTCGTTGATGGTGACCAGCCGCGGGTCCTCGGCGGCGTACTTGTTGTTCGCGAGGTCGGCGCGGGAGACCACGTCCTTGTTCTTCGCCAACACCTCGACCTGCGCCTGCTCGGACATCATCCAGTTCAGGAAGTTCCAGGCCTGCGCCGCCTTCTTCGAGTCCTTCGACACGCCGATACCGTCACCGCCGACGAAGGTGGAGGCGCCTCCCTTGGGGCCGGGGATGCCGGCCACGCCGACGTCGAACGGGGTCGAGGAGAGCAGCGTCGCCGGGTAGAGCATCAGACCGACCTTGCCCTCGGTGAACGCCGCGGTCCACGTCGGACCGGTCTCCCCCTCCGAGGCGGGCAGCACCGCGCCGGACTTCCACAGGTCGTTCCAGGTGCGGTAGACCTGCTGTGCGATCGGGTCGGCGAGCTTGGATTCGGTGCCGTCCTCGCTGAGCACCTGGCCGCCGTCGGCCCAGATGGAGGGGAACCAGGTGAAGACCAGACAACCACCACAGTTGAGCCCGGTTGCCGTGCCGTAGACACCCTCCTTCTTCAGCCCCTGCACCGCCTTCGCGGCGGCGGCGTACTCCTCGAGCGAGGCCGGGGCCTTCTCCGGGTCGAGCCCGGCCTCCTTGAACAACTGCTTGTTCCAGAACAGCATCGACAGGTCCAGGACGAACGGCAGCACGTGCGCCTTGCCGTCGACGGTGCCGGCCGAGAGGTGCCCCTTGTTGATGGAGTCCTTGAAGCCGAGGCCGTTGATGTTCGCGCTGATGTCCTGGAACAGCCCCTGGTTCACCCAGTTCGGCACGTAGACGATGTCCGCGGCGAAGAGGTCCGGAAGACCGTCCGCCCCGGCCGCCGCACCGACCTTCGCCACGTAGTCGTCGTTCGGTACGACGGTCAGCTTGACCTTGTTCTGATGACTGGAGTTGTACGCCTCGACGAGGAGCTTGGCCTGCTTCTCCAGTGGGGCGCGGGTCCACATGGTGAGCTCGCTGCCGTCATCGACGCCGTCCGGTCCCGCCTCGGCGGCGGTCGAGCCCGCCGGCTCGTCACCGCCGCACGCGGCCGCGCCGATAGTCAACGCCGCCACCATGACCGCTGCCATCGAACGCAGGGCAGTGCGCCTGCCCAGGGATTTCCTCATGATTCCTCTCCTCGGGTCTATCGATCGGAGGCCGCCGCCACGCGCTCCCGGCGAGTGGAGGCTGACTCCGGTGGTGCGGGTCGTGCCGTCAGATCTGGTGGGACCAAGCCGCTGCGTGAGCCGGCGTAGGCGCTGTTCCGGCGGGGACGGGAGGAGGCCGCTGCTCGTGGGGCGGCCGCGCGCGATGGCGAGGTACCTGGCATCGCATCCGCCTCCCGCCGGATCCGGCGCGGCTCTCGCATCGATCGTCTTCGCCGCGCCCGAGGTGGTGGGTATCACTGTCCGCCGCTAGCGTGTCGTACGAAAACGATTTCGGCAAGGTGTCCAACGGGTAAAACCAGAGCGGCTTTCGGCGGCCGACTTCATCCGCTCGGTCTCGCGTCTGGGCACTACGCCTGTGCGAAGTGGAGGTCCGTGAGCGCCACTCGTACGCCTGAAAGCTTTGCGAAAGCCTTTCGGCACACTGGATCCCGGCCCATCGCGCGGGCCGCCACCGCCGATCTCCCCCGCGACCGCGTGATGCTCGGCTGATCCGCCTGCTCCGCGGTGCGGTCGCGGCGCGACGCGCTACCGGCACATCGTCGATGATCGACCGGTGCGAGAGCTACCGGACGCACCGCCGTCGCGGATCAACGAATCGCGGCCACGGGCTCCAGATCGCTGCGCTGGGTGGCGGTGAGTTCGGCGAGGAAGGCGTCGATCGCGGGCCGACGCGGCCCCGTGCCCCGGGAGCGGGTCACCGCGAAGATCCGCCGCTCGGTCACCGGGTCGGCCAGCGGTTCGATGTGTACGCCGGATGGCACGTTGCGCAGCGCCAGCCCCGGCACGAGCGCCGCGCCGAGGCCCGCGTCGACGAGGTCGAGGGTGAGCGCGAAGTCGATGGCCCGGTGGCGGATGTCCGGCTCGAACCCGGCCAGCCGGCAGGCGTGCAACGTCGAGCGCAGGCACGGGGTGCCCTCGGCGCTGGCGATCCACCGCACGTCACGCAGGTCGCCCAGTCGGCCCGAGCGGCTGCCCCAGCCGACCGGCGTGATCAGGTGCATCGGATCGCGGGCGATCGGGTGCCGGTCCAGGTCGGACGCCAGTGGCGTGGGCACGTGGTCGTACTCCTGCAGCACGATCACGTCCAGTGTGCCGGAGTACAGGTCCAGCCGGCTCTGCTGGTCCTCCACCTCGACGACCCGGATGTCCAGGTCCGGGTATCGGGCGAGGGCCCGAGCGGCGGCCGGGGCGACGAGGGCGCCCGCCGCCGAGGGGAAGGCGCCCACCCGTACGGTTCCGTTGACGTCCCGCCGCAGCGCGGCCAGGCCCGCCTGGGCCTGCTCGACCGCGCCGATGATCCGCTTCGCGTGGTCGGCGAGCACGTGGCCGGCCGGGGTGAGTACAACCCCTCGGCCGGATCGTTCGAGCAGCTCGCAGCCGGCCTCACGGGCCAGCTGCCCGAGCTGCTGGGAGACCGCGGACGGGGTGACGTGCAGGGCCGCTGCGGCGGCCGTGATCCCGCCGCGCAGGGCCACTTCGTAGAGCACGCGGAGCCGTCGCACGTCGAGATCCATGAAGCGATGCTACAAGAAGACTTAAGAACTATGAGATTGTGCTAATAGGTCAGCCCGTTCAGGGTTGGTCGCATGAGAATGTCGCACCGGCTCCAGGCCGTCGTGGTCGCCGCCATCTGGGGCGTGAACTTCGTGGCCATCGAGATGGGCCTGCGAGACCTGCCACCGCTGGTGCTCACCGCCCTGCGGTTCGCCGTGGTCACCGTACCGCTGGTCTTCCTCGTGCCGAGGCCTACCGCCCGGGCGCGGTACGTCGTCGCCTACGGCCTGATCCTCGGGGTGCTCAAGTTCGGGGCGCTGTTCACCGCGCTGGCGCTCGGCATGGGCGCCGGGCTGGGCTCCCTGGTGCTCCAGGCCCAGGCCCTGGTGTCGGTGCTGCTCGCCGCGCTGCTGCTGCGGGAGCGTCCGACCCGGCGACAGCTCGCCGGGGTGCTGGTCGGTTCGGCCGGCATCGGCATGATCGCCGTCGCCGGCGGCGGCCACGCCACCGCGATCGGCTTCGCGCTCACCCTCTTCGCGGCGGCGAGCTGGGCGGTCGCGAACGTCGTGGTGCGGGTCAGCGGCGAGACCCGGCCGCTCTCCCTGCTCGTCTGGTCCAGTCTGGTGCCTCCGCTGCCACTGCTCGGCCTGGCGGCCGTCGTCGACGGGCCGGACGTGGTACGGGATTCGGTTGCCGGCCTCTCCTGGCCCGGGCTGGCGGCCCTCGGCTACGTCGCATATGTGTCGACCCTGGTCGGGTTCGGGATATGGAACCGGCTCATCGGTCACTACTCGCTCGCCCGGGTCGCACCGTTCAGCCTGCTCGTACCCGTCTTCGGGCTCGCCGCGTCGTGGCTCTTCTTGCACGAGCGGATGACGGCCGACGAGGCACTGGCCGCTCTGATCGTCCTGGTCGGACTCGCGCTCGTGGTCGGCGGCACCCGCAAACCCACCACCGCCCCGGCGGACGCCGAGCTTCCGCCGGCGCCCCCACGGCTCTGGGCGTCGCGAGCTCTGCCGGGCAACGCCTACGACGACTCGGCCAGATAGCCGGCCGCCTGCAGGTCGAACAGCTCGCGGTAGAGACCGTCCTGCGCCATCAACTGATCATGGTCACCCTGCTGGACCAGTCGTCCGCCGCGCAAGACGAAGATCTGGTCGGCATGCCGGACGTTGGCGAGCCGGTGGGTGATCAGGATGAGCAGACGGTCGGGTTGCCGGCGCAGGTGCTGGAACATGGCGTGCTCGGCGCGGGCATCGAGCGCGGCTGACGGCTCGTCGCAGACGAGGAGTTTCGCGTGCCGGTAGAGGCTGCGGGCGGCGACGAGTCGTTGCCACTGACCGCCGGACAGGTCCTGACCGTCCTTGAACTCGCGGTCGAGCAAGGTGTCGTAGCCGTACGGGAGGTCGAGAATCATGTCGTGCGCGGCGCTTGCGCTGGCGGCGTCCTCCACGCTCGGCCCGGGCGAATGCCGCGCCCGGTCGTGCCGGCCGATGAGGATGTTCTGGCGCGCGGTGAACGGAAATCTCCACCAGTCCTGGCTCATGACCGCGACGTGCGAGCCGAGGCTGGTCGGATCGAGGGCGGTGGTGTCGGTGCCGTCCCAACGGATGGCGCCGGAGGTGGGCCGGTAGAGGCCCGCGATGAGTTTGGCGAGCGTGGTCTTGCCGGAACCGTTCTCGCCGACGAACGCGACGACCTGCCCGCGACGCAGGGTGAGACTGACCTCGTCGACCGCGAGGTTGTCCGTGCCCGGGTAGCGAAGGCTGACCTTGTCGAGGTCGATGGTGTCGAAGCCGGTGGTGGGTTCGCCGCCACCGGGCGGGGTGCGGAGCCGGGCCCGGTCGAGGAAGTCGCGGTAGTCCTGGTAGTAGAGGGCCTCCTCGTACAGGGAGTTGGTGGCGAAGACGGCCATGCCGAGGCTGGTGCGGGCGGCCTGCAACGCCAGCAGCGCGGTCGTGGCGGCAGCGAGAGCCACCCAACCGACCAGGAGCAGACCGCCGAGGACGGCGTAGACGGCGAAGGTGGCCAGCCCGGCAGCGGAGGTGCCGAGCACGCGGGTGATGGTCTGCGAACGGACGAGGTCGAAGTCGGCGCGGGTCTCGGCGCGCATCATCCGCCGGTACTCGTCGAGCAGGAACTCGCGCATCTGGTAGGTGCGGACCTCGACGGCGGTGCGCCGGTTGGCCATGAGGTCGGCGAGCATTCGCATGCGCCGTTGTCGGGTGATGCGGGCCAGCATGTTCAGGTACTGCCCGCGGGCGATCCGCACCGTGATGATCGCCTGAGGGATGGCCGCGAGGAGCAGGCAGGGCAGCAGGATCGGCTGGATGACGGTTACCGCGGCGGCGGTGGCGAGGACGCCGACGACTCCGGTGATCAGGTTGACGGTGCTGTCGACGATCGACGCCGCCTCGTGCATCCCGCGATCACGGGCGCGGTCCATCTCCTCGGCGAAGCCGGCGTCGTCGAACGCGGCGAGATCGACGGCGGTGGTGGCCTCGAACATGCGCAACTCGACGCGATAGTTGATCTGCGGCACCAGCCGGGCCTGCGCCCACCCTGCGGCGATGGTCAACCCGCCACGGGCCATCACGGCTGCCGCAGCGAGTAGCAGCGCCGGCAGGGCGGCGCGGACGCGGTCCGGGGTGGGTCCGGCGGCGAACAGCTCGGTGAGCACGGTGGTCGTGGCCAGCAGTCCGAAGGTGGTCATGACTCCGGCGGCGACGTTGAGGCCGATGGACGCGACCGTGTCGAACCGGTTGGTCGCCCAGGCCACGCCGATCGCTTCCTTGACCAGCCTGGGCAGGCGGCGGGCCACCGCCCAGAACCCGGTCTGGGCGACCTGGCGGGCGTGGTGCATCCAATCCGGATCTTGCAGCTCCGGCAGCATCGGCTCGGCGTCGTCGCCGGCCGGGTCGCTCTGCTCGGAAGATTTGGGCGGGCGGGTAGCAGTCGCCACGGCGGCCTCCTCGATCGGTGGATGGCGCCCGCACGAAGCGGTCGGTCGGACGGATTCGGACACGGACCGTCACCGATCGCACCGCCATGGCGATCGGGCGAGAGAAGCGCAGAGGTGGTCGCGGAGCTGGCGGGAGGGATTCACCCATCGAAAAGCTTACGTTCTGCTACCAGATCGAGTCACGTGGTTACCGGCGTCCCGAGCCCATCACAGGCGCGACATGCACGGAGCGCAAGTAGACTTGCCACCTCCGCAAAGGAGGTGCATCGAGATGACCGACGAGGACGTGGACGCCGCGCTGGCCGGGGTCGGGCCGCGCCTGCGACACCTGAGGAGCCGGCGCCGGTTGACGCTCACAGACGTCAGCGAGCGCACCGGCATCTCGGTGAGCACTCTCTCCCGGCTGGAATCCGGCGTCCGACGCCCCTCGCTCGACCTGCTTCTCCCCCTCGCCAAGGCGTACCGGGTGCCGCTCGACGACCTGGTCGGAGCCCCCCAGTCGGGCGATCCCCGGATCCACCCCAAGCCCGTCCGCCGCGACGGAATGATCTACATTCCGCTGACCCGCAACACCTCCGGCGTCCAGGCGTTCAAGCTGATCCTGCCGCCCCGCAAGGAGGACGCACGGATCGGACAGCGGGTCCATGAGGGCTACGAGTGGATCTACGTGCTCAGCGGGACCCTGCACCTCGCCCTCGGCGACACCCTCACCACTCTCGTGGCGGGAGAGGCGGCGGAGTTCGACACCCGCACACCGCACGCCATCGCGAGCGCCGATCAGCAGCCCGTCGAGGTGATGGCGCTCTTCAGCCCGCAGGGCGAACGGATCCACATCCGCGACTCGTGACCTCGCCGGCACGTTTTGCGGAAATCGCAACACAGTTTGCCGCCCGAGGCACGGCTGTGGACAGTAGGACCCGTGAACACAGATCGCCGAAGCGCCGAGGGACCGCGAGAACACCCGACGCCTCGACGCTGGCGACGCGCCGCTCAACCCGCAGAACGACCTACCTGACGGGCACCGCCACCGCGCCGCCCGCATACCTCACCTCCGCGACCTCGTCGCACAACGGCTGACCGCGTCGACGACGCCCGTCGGCCCGCGACGACGTACGCCAGCCAACCGCGCGGCCGCCACGACGGCCGGTGACCTGATCGCCCCGCCCGCGGGGCACCCGCGCGTCCCGGCAGCCGCGCCGGTCGATGGTCACCGGCGGCCTCTCCGCGCCCGCGGCCGACCACTCGCTCCCGATCGAATCCCAAGTCACGGGCTGCCGTCGCACTCCGCGCGTCACGCGCCGCCCTCACCGAACCGAAGGAACGTCTCCGATGTCCGTCCACCCGACGACCACGGGCCGCGCCCCGCACACCAGCGCCGGACGACCCGACCGACGCCGCTGGCTCGCGTTGGGCGTGATCGCCCTCTCCACCCTCATGGTGGTGCTGGACGCCTCGGTCATCAACATCGCCCTCCCACAGGCACAGCATTCGCTAGACATCTCGGACGCCAACCGGCACTGGGCCGTCACCGCGTACGCAGTCACCTTCGGCGGTCTGCTTCTGCTCGGCGGCCGCGTCGCGGACCTCGCCGGCCGCAAACGGATCATGCTCGTCGCCCTGACCGGCTTCGCCCTCGCCTCCGTCCTCGGCGGGCTCGCGGTCAACCCCGCCATGCTGATCACCGCCCGCGCGCTGCAGGGCGTCTTCGCCGCCGCGCTCGCGCCCGCCGCGCTGTCCCTGGTCACCGTCACGTTCGTCGACCCCGCCGAACGGGCCCGCGCGTTCGGCGTCTACGGGGCCGTGCAGGGCCTCGGCGGGGCGATCGGGCTCCTCCTCGGTGGCACCCTCACCGAGTACCTCGACTGGCGGTGGTGCCTGTTCATCAACGTTCCGATCGCGGTCGTCGCCTTTCTCGGCGCGGTCCCGACCGTCCGCGAGAGCCGGGTCGGCGGTGGCCGCCGCTACGACATCCTCGGCGCCGCGCTGGCCACGACCGGTTCCGTGGCCCTGGTGGTCGGCTTCACCATCGCCGGCGAGAGCGACGGCGGTTGGACCCGCCCCACCACGCTCCTCACCCTCGGCGCCGCCCTGGTGCTCCTGGTCTCCTTCGTGCTCCGGCAGTCCCGCACCGACCATCCGATGCTGCCGCTGCGCGTACTGCGAGACCGGAACCGCGCCGGATCGTTCGTCACCGCCGTCTTCTCCGGCGCCGGCATGTTCGGCATGTTCCTGTTCCTGACCTACTACCTGCAGGTCAATCTCGGCTACCCGCCGATCCGGGCGGGGCTGGCCTTCCTGCCCTTCAGCGCCGGGATCATCCTCGTGGCGCTGGCGATGCCCACGATCCTGCCCCGGACAGGTCCGAAGGCGCTCATGGCCTTCGGCATGGCCCTGGCGACGATCGGCATGTTCACGCTGACCACGATCGACGGATCCCCCGCCTGGCTGGGCGGCACGCTGCTGCCCGAACTGCTCATGGGCGTGGGCCTCGGATTCGTGTTCACCCCGATGAACAGCGCCGCGCTGACCGGCGTCGACCCGGCCGACGCGGGTGTGGCGAGCGCGGTGCTCAACGCCACCCAGCAGCTCGGCGGAGCGTTCGGAGTGGCCCTGCTCAACACCTTCTACACCACCACCACGCGTGCGCGTCTCGGCGAGAACCCGAGCGACCAGCTCGGCGCCTACCTGGCCGGTTACCGGTCCGCGTTCCTCGCCGCCGGAGTCCTCTTCATCGCCGCCACCATCACCAGTCTCACCGTCCTACGCGGCAGGAACGCCCGGGGAAGCAGCGTTGCGCCAGACGCGAACCAGGGGGCCGGCGAGCCGACCCCGTCCCTGGCTCCGTAGCCCTCGACGAGCGTGCGATGCCTCCGTCCGGGCACACTCGGATGAGGCCTCGCTCGCGGCCGCTGTCGGGGCCGAGCGGATCTCCCTCACGGCCGCGACACGAGAGCACGGATCGCTGTCCTCAGCCCTCCGTGTCGCGGCCGGTCGCGGGGAGGCTCGCAAGACTACGGCGCAGCCCGTCTCTGAACTTCCCGTAGAGGTCCGGGCCGAGCGTGTCGGCGAGCTCCTGCTCGATCTGGCTCACAAGCGCGTCGGAGAGCTCCATGAACTGGCGGCCGCGTTCCGTCGGCATGATCAGCCTCGCCCGGCGGTCAGCCGGGTCGGGGGCGCGCCGGACGTAACCCAGGCGCTCCAGCTCGTCCAGGATCGCGCCCATCGTCTGTTTGTTGCGGCCGGCCAGCCGGGCCAGTTCGCCGGGGCGGGTGCCCTCCGCGTCCAGGAATGCGAGCACCGCGCCGTGCCGGGGCCTGACGTCTTCGAATCCGTGCTGGGCGGCGCGGATGAAGATCTCGCGCTGGACCCTTGCGGAGAGCTGGACGGCCAGGATGCCGAGGTCGGGATCCTGCTCCTTACGTGTGCTACGCCTCATCTTTAGTCCAATCATTGGACGGTCTCATATTTGGACTATATCGTTTTGCCGCGCGGCACCACCGCCCAGGACCCGACTGACTGACAGTAGGGCCGACCGGTGCACGCGGCGGTAGCCACCCACCCGCCACAGGTCAACGGCCGACCGGGCGAGGGCGGCGCCATAGCGCGGCAGGCCGTGGAGCAGCCGCAGCAGGATCACAACAGTTTGAGGAGAGTCATGACCATTCTGGTGACCGGGTCGACCGGCATGGTGTCGAGCGAGGTGCTGCGCGAGCTCGCCGGTAAGGCGCCCGTGCGTGCCCTCGTACGGGACAGGTCGCGCGCACCCCGGATCGACGGTGTCGAGTACGTACCGGGTGACCTGGACCGCCCGAGCACGCTGGGGCCGGCGTTCGACGGTGTGACGACGCTGTGGCTGCTGACGCCGATGGGGCCGCTCGCGCCCGCCCAGAGCGCGAACGCGGTGTGGGCCGCCCGGCAGGCCGGCGTACGGCACGTCGTCCGGCTCTCCGCGATCGGGGCCGCGCACGACGCCCCCACCCGCAACGGGCGGCTGCACGCGCTCTCCGACGCCGAACTGCAGAACTCGAGCATGGACTGGACGATCCTGCGACCGTCCAACTTCATGCAGAACCTGCTCTTCACCTTGAACGGCGAGGAGCTGTACGGGGTCTTCGGGGAGCGCCGGGTCGGCGGCATCGACGTACGGGACATCGCCGCGGTCGCGGCCGAGATCCTCACCGCACCCGAGCGGCACGCCGGCAAGATCTACACCCTCACCGGCCCGGAGAGCTTCACCCTGCACCAGGCGGCGGAGGAGATCAGCCGTACGGTCGGACGGCCGGTGCGGTACGTGCCGCAGAGCACGGACGAGACCCGCGACGGCCTGCTGCAGGCGGGGCTCGACGAGTGGATGGCGGAGGCCCTCGCCGAATACCGGGCCGCGTACGGCTCCGGGTTCGGCGACTTCGCCAACGACCATGTCGCCAGCATCCTCGGACGGTCGCCGCGGAGCATCGGCGAGTTCGTCCGCGACCACCGCGAGCACTTCGCCGGCGCCTGACCACGCCTCGACTGCAGACGGCCCTATCGCGCTCACGGGACCACCGGTCCCGTGAGCGCGGCGCCCGAGGCGGGCGCCTAGCAGCGTCACCGAGGACACCGCGGAATCGGCGCACCCGAAGCATCCACCGGAGAGCCGGAAACAACGCGGCGAGCGGTGACGCCGCCTCAGCCGCCCCGCTTCCCCTGCCTGAAGGCGGCGACGAGCCACGCCACGTATCCGACGACGGCAAGGATGACCAGTAGTACAGCGATGTGCCAGGGCTTCATGGTCCTCGGGCCACCTCTCTCGGCGATGCCGCCGCATTCCGCGTCGAGAATCTTCCGGCGGCCGGCAGAGAGCAGCGTACGGGACCGCCCGGTCTGCGGCCCGGGCTGATGATCGTCGAACGGGTAGGCTGGACAGCGGTGTGCCGGGAAGTCTGGTCGGCGGTGCAATCAGCGACCCCAGCCGGAGGAGTTCCCGCGTGACCACACCCACCGATCGCACGCCACGCCTGCTCAGCCGCGGCAGCTGGCCGGAGGTACGCCGGATCGGCGACATCCTGCGTACGGAGACCGTGGGCGGGGTGTTGCTGCTGGCCGCCGCCGTGCTCGCGCTCGCCTGGGCGAACTCGCCGTGGTCGGACGCGTACCGGCGGATCAGCGACTTCGAGATCGGCCCGGCGGGGCTGCACCTGGACCTCTCGTTGGCGCAGTGGGCCGCCGACGGCCTCCTGGCGATCTTCTTCTTCGTCGCCGGCCTGGAGCTCAAACGCGAGTTCGTCGCCGGTGACCTGCGCGAACCACGGCGAGCGCTCCTGCCGGTCGCCGCGGCGCTCGGCGGCATGACGGTGCCGGCGGTTATCTACACGGTCTTCAACGCGCGGACCGGCGACGGCGCGTTGGCCGGCTGGGCGATCCCGACCGCGACGGACATCGCGTTCGCCCTCGCGGTGCTCGGCGTGATCAACACGCACCTGCCGGCGGCGATGCGGACGTTCCTGCTGACCCTCGCGGTGGTCGACGACCTGCTGGCCATCGTGATCATCGCGGTGTTCTACACCGGTTCGCTGCACTTCGGGCCGCTGCTGCTCGCGCTCGCACCGTTGGCGGTGTTCGGGCTGCTGGTGCAGCGCCGCGTCCGATCCTGGTGGCTGCTGCTGCCGTTGGCCGTGGTCACCTGGGCCCTCGTGCACGCCTCCGGGGTGCACGCCACGGTCGCCGGGGTCGCGCTCGCGTTCACCGTGCCGGTGCTGCGCCGCAAGCCTGGGCCCGGCACCGGCCTGGCAGAGCACTTCGAGCACCGGTTCCGTCCGCTTTCCGCGGGCGTGGCGGTTCCGGTGTTCGCGTTCTTCGCCGCAGGGGTGTCGATCGCCGGAGCGGGTGGTCTGGGCGCGACGCTTACCGACTCGGTCGCGGTGGGAGTGGTCGTCGGGCTGGTCGTCGGGAAGGCCGTCGGGGTCTTCGGCGCCACCTGGCTGGTGCAGCGGTTCAGCCGGGCCCGCCTCGCCGAGGGAATCGACTGGTGGGACGTGTTCGGGCTGGCGCTGCTGGCCGGGGTCGGCTTCACCGTCTCGCTGCTCATCGGCGAACTCGCGTTCGGCGCCGGCAGCGAGCGCGACGACCACACCAAGATCGGCGTGCTGCTCGGGTCGCTCCTGGCGGCACTGCTGGCCACCGTCGTCCTGCGTGCGCGTAACCGCCATTACCGGCGGCTGTGCACGGTCGAAGAACGCGACAGCGATGCCGACGGCGTGCCGGACGTCTACCAGGAGCGGCCTGGTCTGGCCTGATCCGGTTCTTCCCGCCTACCGGGCGGCCGGTGTCGGCGACGGACCGCGTGGGTGACCGCCGCGGGGCTGGAGCTTCCCGGCCCGACCGCCGTGCCGGCAGTCGGGCCGGGCCGGTCACCGGACCGTCTTCGACCTGGACCGCATCGCCCCCGGGAGGGTTCGTCGGCCGCGGGTCATCGCCGTGGGTGGAAGTAGTTGCGGATCATGTACGCGGTGACCTTCGCCCCGATCTTGGCACCCTCGACGTCGGCGGTGCGCGTGTGGATGCCGCCCCAGATCCGGGCCTCGGTGACCTCGGCGAGGGCTTCTGAGAAGCCGCTGAAATGGCGAGTGGTACCCGAGGCTTCGCTGTAGGCGCTGAACGCGATGTCGTCCCGGCCGAAGAAGTGTCTCAGCGCCGACATGCTCGCCGCGGTGAAGCAGGTGTGCCCAGAGGTGAAGTCCGGGTGGGGTGGCGTGACGAGTAGTGGCATCCAGTCGGGGTCGGCCTCGGTGGCCGGGTTGCCGTCGGTGTCGGCCAGTTGGATCGCGGTGACCGGTCGCCAGAACGTCCAAGCGGCCTTCTCGTTGTAACAGGCGGTCGTCGCGTCGGCCTCGGCAAGGTCCACCATCGCGAACATCCGCGCCGTCTGCAGGGAGCTCAGCCGCTGCGTCGTGGCCAACTGGCGCTTGATCTCCCACTCGCCCAGGTGCCGGTCGTGCCACCAGACAGCGGCCTCCGTCTGATCGGCCGTCCGGGTCGAACTGTCGACCGCTCCGATCGCCTTGACCTCGTTGAGGTCCCGGGCATACTGCTCGCTGGTGAGCGCGGGCGGGCCCGACGAGCGGAACATCGACGGGCTGGGGATGAGGAACGGCTTGAGGTTGGCCACCCACGCTCCGTCGTTGGCGTTGGTGGGCGGGGTGGGTCGCCACTGGCCCGGCTCGGTGCCGACCGGCCAGGCCGTCGGGCCGAACGCGCCGTCGTCGCGTCGCGCGTCGATCATCGCGGCGGCGGTTCGACTGCCCACGGAGATCCCGCGTCGCTTCGCACTGCCGCCGGGGATGGCGGCCAACCACTCGTCGTACTGCGTCCGTAGCCGCGTCTGCTGTGCTGGAAACAGGGAGCTGAGCACCTGGAAGGCGGCCGTCCCGACTGCCGCGTCCACCGACTCTCGTCCGTTGGTGGCCGGCTTGATCAGGTACGGCTGGTACGGCGCTCCGGCGATGGCGTTGACCGCGTCGTAGATGGCGCCGTGCACCATTGCGAAGCTGCGCGCCTGGACCTGCGGCTGTTGACCCGCCACGTCCCAGATCGCGTACTGCGCGTTGCGGTCCCACTCGATGACCGCGTTTTCGGACATGCTCGCCGCGCTGGCGTACGCGGCAGTGGTGACGGGCGCGGCCGGCGAACCGGCGGCGAGGATTCCGACAATGATTGCGCACGCAGCTGTTCGGCGCGTGCGGCGGTGATGTGTCATGCTGCCCCCTTGCCGGCATACGGCCAACCGCAATTCAATCGACGCCTATCAGCGCCACGAGCACGCTACCGCGCGTTCAGGACGGCCATAACGGCCGAAAGGTTGATGGAGTCGTCGCCCGGATCGGACCCGCATCGGTCGTTGTCCCGCGAGTGGCGGCGGGCACGGTGGCGAAGGTCACGGAGACTCCCCGGAGAGCCGCCGCGCCAGCGCGGACTCCTGACGACCGGCGCAACCTCCGGGATCGGACGCCGGGCGCGCTACTGGATGGCACGCGGGAGCGCCCGGTCCGGCGGTGGCATCGGGGCAACCATCGGCTAGACTCCTTGATTGTTGCCAGCGCAAATATCACGTCGGCAACTATCCAATGAAAGGACTTCTTCGATGACTAAGCTCGCCGTCATCTACTACTCCTCCACCGGCACCATCCACTCGATGGCCAAGCGGCTCGCCGAGGCCGGCGAGAAGGCCGGTGCCGAGGTGCGCCTGCGCCAGGTTCCGGAGCTCGCCCCGGCCGAGGCCATCGCCTCCAACGCCGCGTGGAGCCAGCACTTCGACGCCACCAAGAACGAGCCGAAGGCGACCGCCAACGACGTGGTCTGGGCCGACGCTGTGCTGTTCGGCACCCCGACCCGCTACGGCAACGTCTCCAGCCAGCTCAAGCAGTTCCTCGACACCCTCGGCCCGCAGTGGATGCAGGGTCTGCTGGCCAACAAGGTGTACGCCGGCTTCACCTCGACCATGACCGCTCACGGCGGCCAGGAGTCGACCCTCCTCGCCCTCTACAACACGATCTACCACTTCGGCGGCCTGATCGTTCCCCCGGGCTACACCGACCCGGTGAAGTTCGCCGACGGCAACCCGTACGGTGTCTCGCACGTCACCGGCGGCAACAACGACGCCCCGCTGGGCGACGCTCAGATCGGCGCGCTCGACCACATGGCCGAGCGGGTCGTCAACTTCGCCGCCAAGCTCAGCGCCTGACCCATTCGCGTGTCGCCCGGCTCGCGGTAGCGCGGGCCGGGCGACACGTCCTGGTCGACCCAGGCGTACTTCAGGCAGAGTTCGACAACCTGAGCGTTGACCTGTCCACCCTCGTCACGCCCGCCACCCCGGACCTGGTCGCGCCAGCAGCAACAGGGCCGCCCGCTTCCACGTGGCGGGACGGTCTCAATCCCTCTGCGCGGGAAGTGGTCCTCCGGTCAGTGGGTCCGGTGAAACTCGATCAGGTCACAACTGTCGAGGTCGCCTTCAAATCGGTACAGCCAGCGCTCTTCGCGGTCGCCGGAGATCCACACCTGGAGGTCCCCAAGCATCAGGTCCTCGGTGCTCGCTGACTCGAGATCGAGTGTCCACGTGCCCGCTACCGAGCGACCCGTACCCATCTCAGCCCGGTGATGGATCACCGCCGACCTGGCCGAGGATCGGCTTGCGCAGCCCGGTTGCATCGACGGCGTCCGGCGGCTTGCGGTGGATCGTGTAGTGCAGCACCAGGAACGGCAGCCCGAAGACCCAGAACGCGTGCTCGGCGCGCAGTTCGCCGTCCCGGACGTACACGTCGAGTTCCTCGGCGAAGCCGTGCACCGCGAGCGTGGTGAGCTGCCGCGACTCCGGCTCGACGTAGGTCAGGTAGTGGCCCGGGTGGGGCAGGTCGCTGCGGCTGGTGAGGACCAGGCCGCCGTCGGGGCGCGGGCGGGGCAGCAGGGTGGCCGTGAAGCTGGCCTGCGGCAACGGAAAACCGACGCTGACGTACCCGCGCCCGTCGTGCCGGTACGTGGTGTAGATGCCGACGTAGATCGGTTCGTCAGTGTCGACGTACGAGCGGATCCAGCCCCGGATGCCGACCACGCCGCCCCGCTCGGGGCTGATCGTGTCGATGCGGCTGCGTACGCCGCGCTTCGTCTCCCGCTGGTTCATCGGTACGTTCGCCTGTCCGAGCGGGCGGGCCAGGAAGGTGCGGTAGAGCAGGTAGCCGGGGCGTACCCAGAGCCGCCACTCGGGCACGATGTCGAGGGTGAAACGGGTGGTGTGCTCGTAGAACTCGCGCACCCTCGGGTCGACGCCGGCCGGGTCGAACCCCGGGCCGGTCAGCTCGTCGAAGGAGGCGACGATGCCGACGTCGGGCGCGTCCGCGCGGTAGTCGCCGCCGACCACCCGCGCCAGCTCGCGGACGTAGCCGGTACCGACGTACCGGGTGCGCGACTCGAGCGGCACCACGAACGGAAGCTCCTCGGCGCCGACCCGCTCGGCGAGCAGGCTCACCTGGGGACCGCGGAAGACCAGCGCCGCCAGCATCCGGTACGCCAGCGCGGTGGCGGCGGCGACGATCGCGGCAGGAGCCGGGTGCCCCGTCCAGACCCTCTCGTCAACGGTCGACAGGCCGTAGCCGACGGCGGCCCCGACCAGCGGCCCGAGCAGCACCTTGTGCGGTCGTACGCCGAGCAGCCCCACCACCACGCCGGTCGCGAGGCCCACCACGAGCGGACCGGCGCCGGTGAGCCAGCCGGCGGTCCAGCCGAGCGGGGCGGCGATCGCCGCGCTCATGACGATCCGCGACCAGAGCGCGGGGATCTCGCCGGGGCGCTGCCGGGCCCGCGCCACGGCCTCGGCGGTACCGAGGAGTGCCGCGCCGGCGACCGCCCCGGACAGCCCCACCGGCCAGCCCCAGCGGGCGGCCAGCGCCGCTCCGGCCAACGCGCCGATCACCACTGCCGGTCCGATCGAGCCGGGCCGGCGGACATCCCCCGAGGTCACGCCGGGAAATCTACCGCCAGCGGCGGCCAACCGTAGTACCAGAGGGGTACGGCAAGACCGGACCGTGGGGTGACGTCCTGCCCGTCGACGCGTTCGTACGGTCACGGCCTCATCGAGACGAGCCCTGTAGGAGAAGCCGTGTCCGTCCAATCCCACCCGCGTTCCACCGCAATGGAAGAGAACAGCCGGGCGCGCCGGCTCACGGCGTTGACCGGCCGCAGCCTCGCCTACGGCGCCCTGCTGCCGCTGATGGCCCTGGCCGCCCTGCCGACCGTCCTGTTCGGCCGGGCGGGCACCGCGCTCTCCTGGTGGCGCGCGCTGCGGACCCGGGTGCTCGCGGCGCCACCCGTCGAGGTCCGGCGCCGGGCGGGTTGGCTCCCCGTCGCCGGTCACGGCCTGCTCAGCCTCCTGCTCGGCGCGGCGGCGCTGCCGCCGCTCGGGGTCCAGCTGCTGATGGTGCTGCGCGGGATTCTCTACGGCCTGGTGGTTCCCGGGCCGTACGACCACGCGTGGGGCGGGCCGACCCTGGCCGGCGCGTGGGTGGTGCACTTCCTGGTGGGCATACCCACCTCCGCCGCCGGGCTCGCCCTGCTGCTCGCCATCGCCGCGCTGCACCAGCGGCTCACCGCCGCCCTCGACGGGCAGCGGCTGCGGCCGTGGGTACGGCCGGTGGCGCTGCTGATCTGCGCTGCCATGGGACTGTTCTTCGTAGCCTGGCTCCACCAGATCTAGTGCGGGTCCACTAACGTTCACCGCGTTCCGGTGGGCTGTTGTGGATCCTCGCCTTTGGGCGAGCGACTCCCCACCGGGTGGTGGAGCAGGCCAAGCGCGGGAGACGAATGGGTACGCCGTACACTCCCGCCGCCAGGTTCCGCCGCACCCAAGCTGAACGCGTCGATCAAGTGCTGTCTTGGCAGCGGACGGACCAGGCGTTCTTCGCGGCCGGCGCGTGCCATGTGCTCGCCTGGGTCGCCGCCGAGCAGTACGCTGCCGCCGGCTTCGGCATCACCGGACTACGTCAGCATTTCGAGCCCTACGTCAGCCACGTGATCATCAGCAACGGCCGCTGGGCCTTCGACCACGATGGCTGGACGCCCTTGCCCGAGCTGCTGCGCGCCACCGCCGAGTACGAGCCGGAGCCGAGCTGGGAGCTGCTGCCGATCACATCGACGCTCCAGGACTTCTGCGCCGCGCAGCACCACCGGCTGCCGGAGCAGTACGCGCACGACCCGCTGCCACGTGCCCGGAGGTACCTGAAGCAGCGGCCCCGCCCGCCGGAGGCGGTCTGAGCCGGCGCTGACGGGTGGGCGAGGGCCTGTCCAGACGCCTCCGGCGAAGGACCGCACCCGCTCGTACGCCTACCTCCGCTCGCTCGACCGCACCATCGGCGATCACGGAGACGACGCCGGCCTCCTACCGTGGTAGGAGAACCGCTCGTACCGGAGGCCGGAGGTCGGGACCGCGGGCGGGCGCTTCGAGGCCCCGGTTCGGCGACCGTGAGGGCATGACGTACTCACCAGTCTCGTTGCGGCAGGCGTACCACTGGCACCGGCCGCTCATGTTCGTGGCCGCCACGATGGTGGCGCTCGGGCTCGTCTCCCTGGTCGGCCTGGTCGTCGACGACCGGATGCTGGTCGGGGCGCCGATCTGGCTGAAGCCGTTCAAGTTCGCCCTGTCGTTCCTCTTCTACCTCGTGACCCTGTCCTGGCTGATCTCGCTGATGCGGCGCGGCAGGCGGATCGGTTGGTGGGCCGGAACGATCGTCGCCGTGACCGGGTTCGTCGAGGTCGGGCTGATCGCGGTACAGGCGGGCCGGGGCCAGCAGAGCCACTTCAACGTGGCCACCCCGCTGGACACGGCGGTCTTCGGGCTGATGGCCGTGCTGATCGCCGTCCTGTACAGCGCCTCACTGGTGCTCGCCGTACTGCTCATGGTCCAGCGGATGCCCGACCGGGCGATCGCCTGGGCCCTGCGCCTGGGCCTGCTCATCGCGCTCGTCGGGATGGGCCTCGGCTACCTGATGGTGATGCCGACGCCCGGCCAGGAGGCCGCCGAACCGGTCACCCTGGTGGGGGCGCACAGCGTCGGGGTGCCCGACGGAGGACCGGGGATGCCGATCACCGGCTGGAGCACCACCGGCGGCGACCTGCGGATCCCGCACTTCGTGGGGATGCACGCCCTGCAGGCGCTGCCGCTGCTCGCGATCGGGATCGGTCTGCTGGCCGGGCGGCTCCCCCGGCTGCGCGACGGTGGGGTACGGCTCCGGCTGATGCTGGTGGCCGCCGGCGCGTACGCCGGTCTGGTCGCGCTGGTGACCTGGCAGGCGCTGCGCGGTCAGCCGCTGATCCACCCGGACGGCGTGACGCTGGTCGCGGCCGGGGCGCTCGCCGCGGTCACGGCCGTCGGGGTTCTGCTCGCGCTGCGCCGGCCCGCACCGCAACCGTCGACCAAGAACGAGCGTCCCGAGGTGTACGCGTGATCAGCCCGGTCGCAGCCGCCAGGTCGGTCCGGTCCGGCCGTGTCGCCACCGCCGGATCGGCGGGCCTACGCTGACATGGTGGTCACACGCTGGGTGTCGCGGTTGTTCGACGACCGGTACGCGTGGCTGCGACTGACCCTGCTGTTCCTGAGCGGCGTCGGTTACCTGCTGCTGCGCCCGGTTGCCGCCGAGCCCTACGCCCCTGTCGACTGGGCGTTCGCGGCGGCCGCTCTCGCGTTGTGTCCGGTCGGCGTGCGGTGGCCGTTCCCGGGCGCGCTCAGCGCGGCGCTGGTGTTCGCCCTCGCGGGTTGGTTCGGTCAGGCCGAGCCGATCGTGCCGCAGGTGGGTGCCACCTGGGCGGTCCTTGAGCTGACCCTGCGGGTGCCGATGCGGCAGGTGGCCGTCGGCACCGGGGCCCTGCTCGTCGGTTATGTCGCCGACTCGCTGAACGAGCTGCCGTGGGGCCTGCCGAAGTGGCTGTACGGCGTGGCGACCGTGGTGGGGGTGCCGCTGCTGCTGGGTCTGAACATCCGGGCCGGCCGGGAACTCGCCCGGCAGGCCGAGCAGCGGGTAGCGGTCGAGGCGCGCGCCGCCCGGACCGATGAACGCGCCGCCATCGCCCGCGAACTGCACGACCTCGTGGCGCACCACGTCGCGTCGATGGTGCTGCGGGTCGGCGTGGCCCGACACGTCCTGCGCGACACCGACTCACGGGTCGGCGAGGTCTTCGACGACCTGCACGCCAGCGGCAAAACCGCGCTGACGGACCTGCGGCGGCTGGTGGCGGTGCTGCGGAATCCCGCCCTGCTGGCTGACGGTTCGGGTTACGTGCCGATCGAGCCGGGCGCCCTGCCCGAGGCTCTGGCGGAGACGGTGGACCGGGCCGTGAAGACCGGCCTGACGGTGGAGGCGACGATCGACCCGGAGGTGGCGACGTTGGACACCGTACGTGGGTTGGCGGTGCTGCGATTGACGCAGGAGGGGCTGGCCAATGTGGCCAGGCACGCCGGGCCGGCGGCGCGGGCGCGGGTGTGCGTGCGGATGCGCGACGGGGACGTGCACTGGGAGGTCAGCGACGACGGAGGCGAAGGTGGCACGGACGTCGGCGGTCGCCGGGACGTGGACGGCGGCGGGTCCCGGCGGGGCCCACGACGCCCCGAGGCATGGCCGGCGGTGGTCGAGGCCGGGCACGGGCTGACCGGGATGCGGGAGCGGGTCGAACTGCTCGGCGGCAGCCTCGTCGCCGGACCGGATGGTTCCGGGTGGCGGTTGCGGACCGTCCTGCCGGCGGGGGCCGGCCGATGATCCGGGTGCTGCTCGTCGACGACCAGCGGTTGGTCCGGGCGGGCCTGCGTATGCTCTGCGACTCGGCGCCGGATCTGACGGTGGTCGGGGAGGCGGAGAACGGGCAGCAGGCGATCCGGCTGGCCGAGCAGGTCACCCCCGACGTGGTGCTGATGGACCTGCGGATGCCGCTCGTGGACGGAACCGCCGCCACGGCGCGGATCCTCGCGAACCGGCCCGCCGTGCGGGTGGTGGTGCTGACCACCTTCGACGACGACGATCACCTGTTCCCCGCGCTCGCCGCCGGCGCCTGCGGTTTCCTGGTCAAGGACGCCTCCCCGGACGAGCTGCTGGCCGCGATACGTCAGGCAGCGGCCGGCGACACCCCGTTCAGCCCGGCGGTGTTGCGTCGCCTGGTCGACCAGGCGGTCCGGGCGCGGCTGGGCGAGGCGCCGGCCCCGTCGCTGCCGGCGACCCTGACGGCGCGGGAGCGGGACGTACTCGCCTGCGTCGGAGCGGGGCTCTCCAACCGGGAGATCGCCGATCGGCTGCACCTCGGGGTGACCACGGTGAAGACCCACGTGACGAGCCTGCTGGCCAAGACGGGTGCGGGGAACCGGATCCGGTTGGCGCTGCTGGCCGCGCAGTCCGGCCTGATCCTCGAGAGCTGAACGCCGACCGGCCGGTCGCGGCGTCACTGCAACCGGCAGCGCGCCCCATCCGTCCTCTGGTGTCGGAATGCGCCCTGGCGAGCCGGTGGCACGATCCGGCTCTCGTCCACCTTCGTGAGAGCGGCGTAACAGGTGATCATGCGGCGGTTGCGGCCGTTCCGGACGTACCGTGAGATCGTGCCGAAAGACGTGATCACAACCGCCGACCTCGCCGAGATCCGCCGCACCGCGCTCGGGGCGGCCGACCCGCTCGGAGTGGCCGCCGACCTGGCCGACGCGGTGGAGCAGGGCCGGCTGGCGGAACCCGACAGCGCCGGGGAGGCGCTGACCCTCGCCGCGGAGATCGCCGAGATCCGGTCGCGGCTCGACGCCGCGCTGCGCTACGCCGACCGGGCCGTCGAGGCGTACCCGTCCGCGGACGACCCGCGTGCAGGCATCGCCCGGGCGGTGCGCGCGCGGATCCTGTTCCGCACCGGAGGCCGTGAGGACGAGGCGATGGCCGAACTCACCGCCCTGCGCCCGCTCCTCACCGAGCAGCCCGACGCCCCCGCGTACGTCAGCGCCGCGCTGGAGACCGGCGGCCGCGCGAAGACCTCCGAGGAGTGGCTGAGCGAAGCCCTCGACAGCCTGCTCGGCCAGCGCGCCAAGGCCGCCGAGGCGATCACGGCCACCGAACCCGTGGTGGAGGTCGGCCCGCCCGAGACCCCGGGCGTGACGTTCTTCCTGCTGCAGCAGCGCCACCGGGTACGCCGCAACCTGAACCTGCCGCACGACCGCAACGACGACCTCGCCGACCGGCTGGAGGCGCAGCTCGTCCGCCGCGCCCAGCAGACCGGGGAGACCGACCTGCTCTTCTTCCCGCAGGCCGAGTTCGACCGCCTGCTCGGTGAGCAGGCCACTCTCGCCGAGACTTACGGGGCGAACTGGGACGAGCACCGGGCCCGGCTGGAGAAGGCGCTCGTACGGCAGGCCGACGCCGGCGGCCTCGGGCTGCACGTACTGCGCGCGTCGGTGGCCGGGCTGACCGGCTACGCCGGCCGGCAGGGCGGCGAACCGACGGATCAGCGGACCCGGGCCGGGTACGCGGGTGAGCTGTCGACGCGGCCCGACGCGCGGATCCCGTGGCCGCCGGAGCGCAACGACGCCTGCTGGTGCGGCTCGGGCCTGAAGTACAAGAAGTGCTGCCTGCCGCGCTCGCGCAGCTGACACGGAGCCGTCAGGTCCCGCCAACCGGAGCCGCCCGAGGTGATCGTCCACCTCGGGCGGCTCGGGCTGCCGGGCATAGTCGTCGGGACGCAACCGGCCGGTGACGGTGGCGCCCTCGACCTCGGGACAGCGGACAACCGCGACCAGCCAACCCTGGGTGGCCAACTCGTCCCGGCAGCGAGCGAGCAGGTCGGTCTTACCGGCACCGGCCTCCCCGCTGACCAGCACGATCCGCGGGCCGACGCCCGTCGCCTCGGCGGCCGCACAGGGAGATCACCCAGGTCACCGAAAGTGCGAGCCGGTCAGGCACGGCCTCCGGCACCGGTGCCGGAGGCCTGACGGTCACCGTTTGTCGATCAGCCCCGCCAGAGCGGCATCGCCCTGCGCCATCACCGTGCGGCCCGGGGGAAGCACTCCGCCGACGACCATGATCCGGTGGCAGCCGTCGAGTTCCACGTACGTCTGCGGGTCCTCACCACTGGTGGGCCAGAGCAACGCGAAGCGGCTGGCCTGCTCAGTGCACGCCGCCACCGGCCCCGCATCCCGCAGCGCCTGCCCGATCGCCGTTCGGCGCTCCGGCGACAGCACCGTCCCGTGCACGAAGTTGCCCGTGCCCGGATCGCTCTTCAGCAACTCGTAGACGCAGAGGCGGATCTGACGACCGGCGGGAAACGGCTCCGGCAGAGCCTTGCGCGGTGAGCTGGGGTTCATCGCCGTCTCCACCGCGATCATGTCCTTCCAGTCCTGGCTGCAACCCGCCTTGGCAGCTTCGGCCGACACCAGCTCGGCAACCGTCCGCGTCGAGACGGTACTCAGCGGCAGCGCGGCGAGCGCTCCCTTCACCTCGGGCCGGAGCTTGCCGCACCGGTCAAGAGGCATTCCAGGGCGCGTCCACCGGCCATCGGCGCCGATCAACGCGAGCCACGGGGCACCTGGCAGCTCGGTGGTGCATGGCCCCGCAACGAACGGCTCGTCCGGTAGGCGGAGGGATGCGACGAGCCCATCCACCTCGTCGGTACGACGCTCCGTCAGCACCCTGTCCTGACCGCCATCGGGACGTTGCTGCGTCTCCTGCCCGCAGATGACCAGCGCGACCGGGCTGAAGCCGTCATCGAGCGGGGGCAGTGCGCCCGCGTCCTTGGCCGTGACCATGAAGCCGGCCGTCGTCATCTCCGGAGCCACCTCGACACACGAGGTCCAGCTCCCCCGCCCACCCGGATCACCGGCCGCGACACCGTCGGCCGGGTCCTTCTGGGCGGGAGCGCAGCCGACCAGCGCCAACCCGACAAGCACGACCGCCACTCGACTGCCAACCGCCCGCACAACCATTCGGCCCCCTCGTGATCGACCACTGAGACGGATACCGACCGCCTCCGGTTCCCGTGACCGAACACCGAACTCGAGACGCGGGCACGCCTGCCTCCCCGCACGGCACCAATTGGAAACGGGCGACCCTCCCCCAGCCGCGGACCGATCAGCGCTCAGGAGCGGCGAACCGCCTGCCAGGCCGCGGTGAGCACCGCCCGATCCGCGTCGTCGACCAGTTCGGGCGCACCGAGCACCATGGCCGACTCCATCAGGGCCACCCCGGCTGTGCTCCACGGCTCCAGCAGGATCTCGTCGTCGTCCTCATCGACGGTGAACGCAGCCGATCCGCCCCGCTGCCGGGCGCTTCCTGTCACGCACCTCCACACGAGGGCGAACGCGGGCCCGATCGGGGAACCGACGGGGCCGGCACCGGGCACGGCGAGCACTCCGTCGTGATCACCGTCGCGGTAGACGGCACCGTTGGGCTGCCCGCTCAACCAGCGATCCCACGCGCGGCGGTACGCGTCGCCGGCATCGGGATGCCGCGCCACGGCCAGGTCGCTCGCAACGGATTCGGTGAGCTGGTCGGCCCGTTCCAGGACATCCACCACCGCGTCACCGTTGGGGCCGAACAGGACCGCGGGACGCAACTCCTCCAGGACGTCGACCGCGAAGACCCGGCTGTAGCTCGCGCCCACCCGCAGGTTCTGCGCGGCGTCTGCGAGGGCGGCCCGTTCCTCCTCGGTGACCGCGGGGACGCTCCTGACCCGGAACAGCCGGCCCGGCCAGCGCACGGCGTGCACCGCGTCGAGCCGGTGGTGCACCACGATCCACGGCGGGTCGAAGGACGGCATCCTGGCCCGTGCGCCGACCTGCGCACCCGCCATCGGCTCGTCCGGGTCACCCTTGACGTACACGAAACCGTCGACCACCCACGGCACGATAGTGCCCACGGCTCCGGCGCGGAGGGCGCGATCTCCGCCGGCAAAGTCGCTTGCCGCCGGTGAAATCATCTTCGTGTGAACAAGATCCCCACCCTGTTCCTCCGCGATCCGGACGACCGCAAGCGCGTCCTGCCCGAGGCGAATCCCGTCTGCCAGTGGGTCCTGGACGGCGAGGGCACACCGACGCGCAAGTACGACGGCACGTGCGTGATGCTCGATGAGGACGGCACCTGGTGGGCACGGCGCGAGGTCCGGCCGGGCCGGACCCGCCCGCCGGGCTACCAGCCGGTGATGACCGACGAGGTCACGGGCAAGACCGTGGGCTGGGAGCCGATCGGGCAGTCGTCGTACGCGAGGTACCACGCCGAGGCGCTCGCCGGCCTGGGCGAACAGCCGCGCTCCGGCACGTACGAGCTGATCGGCCCGAAGATCAACGGCAATCCCGAGGGCGTACCCGGGCACGAGCTCGTGGCGCACGCCGAGGCGGAGAGGCTGGAGGTGCCGCGCGACCTGGGCGGCCTACGGGCCTGGCTGCTGGCCCACCCGCAGTACGAGGGCATCGTCTGGCACCACCCGGACGGCCGCCGAGCCAAGTTGAAGCACCGCGACTTCGCCTGAGGCGGGGGTACGCGCGGGCAGCGCCGAGTTCCCGGCGTCCCGTCCCTGCGGCCCGACCAGGTCACCTGCGAGCGGTAGGGTCACGGAGCCGGCACCGACGACCTGGGCCGCCCGGTGAGGCGGCCACCGCCGGGGCCGGTCGACCAGGCTCGAAGGGAAGGCACCTCAACGATGGCGATTCCGCATCTGACCGCCGCCGACGGCACCTCGTTGCCGGCGATCGGGCTGGGCACGTACAAGCTGACCGGCGCCGAGGGGGTCGACGCGATCGGCCAGGCGATCCGAGCCGGCTACCGGCTGATCGACTCGGCGGTGAACTACGAGAACGAGGGTGCGGTGGGCCGGGCCGCTCGCGCCGCCGGCGTCCGCGACGAGCTGGTCGTCACGTCGAAGCTGCCGGGGCGGCACCACCGCCACGCCGAGGCGTTGACCACGATCGAGGAGAGCGTCTACCGCACCGGTCTCGACCAGATCGACCTGTACCTGATCCACTGGCCCAACCCGAAGGTCGGCCTGTACGTGGAGGCGTGGCGGGCGTTGATCGAGGCGCGCGAGCGTGGCCTCGTCCGGCACATCGGCCTGTCGAACTTCCTGCCCGAGCACATCGATCGGCTGCTGTCCGAGACCGGCGTGGCCCCGGTCGTCAACCAGATCGAGATCCACCCGTACTTCCCGCAGCAGGACGCCGTCGAATACCACCGCGCCCACGGGATCCTCGTGCAGGCGTGGAGCCCGCTCGGCCGGGGCAACGACCTGCAGGAGAACCCGACGATCGTGGAGATCGCGGCCGCCCACGGCGTCACCCCGGCGCAGACCATCCTCGCCTGGCACGTGGCCCGTCAGGTCATTCCGTTGCCCAAGGCCGCCTCGTCGCAGCGGCAGCAGGAGAACCTCGACATCTTCGGGATCAAGCTCACCGACGCGGAGGTCGACGCCATCACCGCGCTGGGCCGCCCTGACGGTCGCCTGAAGGATCAGGACCCGGCGGAGTACGAGGAGTTCTGAGCCGCCGGCGGGCGGCGCCGGGACGCGCGCCCACCGAGCGGCGGCGAACCGCGGGCGGGTCTACGCGGCCACCGGCTCCGCCGACTCGGCGGCGAAGTGGCAGGCCACGGCCTGCCCGCCGGCCAGTTCCACCAGCGGCGGCGTCGTGGTCGCGCAGACCTCCTCGGCCTTCCAGCAGCGGCTGCGGAAGCGGCAACCGGTCGGCGGGTCCAGCGGCCCGGGCACGTCGCCGGACAACCGGATCCGCTCCCTCGGCGCCCCGCCCCTCGCCACCGCGAGGTCCGGCACCGCCGACAGCAACGCCTGCGTGTAGGGGTGCGCGGGGGCGCCGTACAGCGGGTCACGGGGGGCGATCTCCGCCACCCGTCCGAGGTACATCACCGCCACCCGGTCGCAGAAGTGGCGGACCACACCCAGGTCGTGGGCGATGAACACGAATGCGATGTTGAACTCTTTGCGCAGGTCCTCCAGCAGGTTCATCACCTGCGCCTGAATGGACACGTCGAGGGCGCTGACCGGCTCGTCGGCGACGATCACCTTGGGCTGGACCGCCAGCGCCCGCGCGATGCCGATCCGCTGCCGTTGACCGCCGGAGAATTCGTGGGGATAGCGGTTGTAGTGCTCGGGGCTGAGACCCACCACCTCCAGCAGTTCCCGTACTCGGTCCAGCTCCTTGCCCTTCGGCACCACGTCGTGCACCCGCAGCGGCGCGCCGATTATCGATCCCACCGTGTGTCGCGGGTTCAGCGACGAGTACGGGTCCTGGAAGATCAGTTGCAGTTCCCGCCGGTACGGGCGCAGCTCCTTCTCCTTCAGTCTGGTGATGTCGGTGCCCTGGTAGAGGAGCTGCCCGCCGGTGGGCTCCAGCAGGCGAGTGATCATCCGTCCGGTGGTGGTCTTGCCGCAGCCGGACTCGCCGACCAGGCCCAGCGTCTCCCCCGCACGCAGCTGGAACGACACCCCGTCGACCGCCCGGATCGGTTCGCTCCGGCAACCGAGCCAGCCCTGGCTCCGGGTGGCGAAGTGCATCTGGAGGTCCCGCAGCTCCAGCAGCGGAGCAGCGGTCTCGCCGACCGCCGTCGGACGGGTCTCGGTGTCGGTGGTCGTCGTCATCTCGGGTCCCTTCACGGCAGCCGGGGCAGGATCTCGGTCTGGAAGACCTGCTCCGGGTCGGGCAGGTGGCAGCGGGACGTCCGCGTGGTGTCGGCCGCCCGGGAGATCAGGTCGGGCAGCTCACGCGTGCAGGCGCCGTCGAGCCGGCCGGCGAACTCGCAGCGCGGGTGGAACGAACAGCCGGTGGGAAGCGCGAGCAGGCTGGGTGGCAGGCCCGGGATGGGGTGCAGTCGGGTGGGCTCACCGCTGACCGCCGGGATGCTCTCCAGCAGTCCCCAGGTGTAGGGGTGCTGCGGCCGTCCGAGGATCGCCTCCACCCGGCCGTGCTCGACGGCCCGTCCGCCGTACATGACCAGGACGTCGTCGGCGATCTCCGCGACCACGCCGAGGTCGTGGGTGATGAACAGGACCGCCGAACCGAAGTCCTGCTGCAGATCCATGATCAGATCGAGGATCTGCGCCTGCACGGTGACGTCCAGCGCGGTGGTCGGCTCGTCGGCGATCAGCAGCTTCGGGTCGTTCACCAACGCCATGGCGATCATCGCGCGCTGCCGCATGCCACCGGAGAACTGGTGCGGGTGATCGTCGAGGCGCCGCCGCGGGTTGGGGATACCGACCCGGCCCAGCAGGTCGACTGCCCGGTCCCGGGCGACCCGCTTGGACACCTTGTGGTGCGCCCGGTATGCCTCGACGATCTGGTCGCCGACGGTGAAGTACGGATGCAGCGACGACGGCGGATCCTGGAAGATCATGGCCGCGGTGCCGCCCCGGTGCCGGCGCAGCTGCGCCGGTGACATCCCGACGATCTCCTGGCCGCCGACGCTTATCGAGCCGGTGATCCGGGTGCTGCTGGGGTCGTGCAGTCCCATGATGGCCATGCTCGACACGCTCTTTCCGGATCCGCTCTCGCCGACCACGGCCAGCGTGCGGCCAAGCGACAGGGTGTAACTGAGACCCTGGACCGCCCGCACCGGACCGTCCGCCGTCGGGAAGGTGACGGTGAGGTCCCGCACCTGGAGGTACGGCGTCTCGGCGGAACGGTCGTCGCCGCCTCGACGGCGGGTGCGGGCGACGGTCTGCGGCTTGCGTACGCCCGGCTCGGAGGTGCCGCCGGGCTCGCGGTCCGGCGTCTCCAGCAGCTGCGGTTCGGTCATCCCAGCCTCACTCGCGGGTCGAGAATCGTGTAGAGGATGTCGACGAGCAGGTTCATCGCGACCAGCACCACCGAGCCGATCAGCACACCGGCCATGAGCACCGGCAGGTCGTACTGGTTGAACGCCCGCAGGGTCAGTACACCGAGTCCGGGCAGTCCGAACATCGCCTCGGTGAAGATCGCGCCGGTCAACTGGAACGCGAGGTCGAGGCCGAAGATGGTGGCGATCGGGGTGACCGCGGCGCGCAGGCCGTGCCGGTACACCACCCGGCGCTCGCTGATGCCCTTGGCGCGGGCGGTGCGGATGTAGTCCTCACCGAGCGTTTCGATCATGGAGGCCCGGGCGTACCGGGTGTACGCGGCGGCATTGGCCACGCCCAGCGTCAGCCACGCGGCCAGCAGCCCGACCGCCCAGGTGAGCGGGTTCTCCAGCAGCGGGTGGTATCCGGCGTGCGGCAGGAACGTGGCGTAGAGGGCGACGAGCAGTGCCAGCACGAAGTAGGGCACTGCGTTGATGCCGAGCGAGGTGCCCACCATGATCCGGTCCAGGTAGGTGCCGCGTCTTCGGGCCGCGACGACGCCGGCCAGGATGCCGACGGCCAGGTAGACCACCGCACCGCCGAGCACGATCGAGACGGTGACCGGCAGCGCCTGCCCGATCAGCTTCGTGACCGGCTGCCCGAGGGTGTACGAGTAGCCGAGGCAGGGGGCGTCGCAGTCGATGGTGAGCCCGCCCGAGTGGTACGTCCGCCCGGCCACCAGGCCCTTGAGGTATTCGCCGACCTGCTGCACGACGGGCTCGTCCAGGTTGAGGCTGGCGCTGATGTCGGCGTACCGCTCCGGGGTGCAGCGCTGGCCGCAGATGACGCCGGCCGGGTCGGTGGGCGCGACGAAGAACAACCCGAAGCTGGCGACCAGCGTCACGACGATGACGGAGACCGCGCTGGCGATCCGTCGCAGAAGGTAGATGAGCACCGTCGAGGCTCCTGTCGCAGCATGCTGGGGCCGACGGCCCGCAGCGGAGGACGAGGGACGGTACGCCGAGACCGAGCGCCCCGGGACGTCCACATGGAGGGGGGCGCCGGCCGGAACCGGATTGCTCCGGCCGGCGCCCATTTGGGAGTGAGGAGTTAGGTCAGTTCTTCAGGTAGAGGTTCGGGTAGAACGGCTCACCCATGGTGGCGTCGCCCTCGGCTCCGCCGATGTTGGCGCCGACGAGGAAGGCGAGCTTGCCGTAGTAACGTGGCAGTGCCACATACATGCCCATGATTTCCTTGTCCAGCTCCGCCCACTTCGCGGTGGCCTGATCGACCGGGAGGTTGCTGATCTCGTCGATCTTGGCGTCCAGCGCCTTGTCACTGAGCATGCCCCAGCTGGTGCCGTCGCTGATGCTGTGCGACTGGAAGAGCACCGGGAACCAGCTGCTGCCGCTGGGCCAGTCCGAGCACCAGCCCTGCGGCGCCTGCCCCATGTTGACCGGGGCGTCGTAGTCGGCGATCTTGGCGCGCAGCTCGGCGGTGGGAACACCGATCGGCTTGACGGTGAAGCCCGCCGCCTTGAGCGCGTCCACCCGGATCTGGTTGGTCTGCTGCGGGATCGGCTTGGTGTTGTCGTAGTACCAGCTGAGCTCGAAGCCGACCTTGCCGGCCGCCTCCAGCAGCGCCTTGGCCCCGGCCGGGTCGCCCTGGCCGACGCCGCTCAGGTCCGGCAGCGCGTCGTACTTGGTGTAGCCCGGCACGCTCGGCGGCAGGACGGTGCTGGCCGGCTCGGAGTTGTAGCTGTTCAGCCCACCGGCCTTGTTGACCTGGTCGTACGGGTACGCCTTGGCGATCGCCTTGCGCACCTCCAGCGGGATCTTGCGGGTGTCCAGCTGCACCGAGTAGGTGCAGGGGTTGTCACCCTGGATCAGCTGGGCCTTCTTGTCCCCGGTCAGCTGCGGGATCAGCGAGGCGTCGACGGCGCCGTAGTTGAGCGCGTTGGCGTCTTCGCCGGCGCTGTTGAGGACCTGCTGCTGGGTCTTCGGGTCCTCACCGCCCCACTTGAAGTCGAAGCCGTCCGGGTACTGGTGGCGCACCGGGTCGGTCTCCGGGTCCCAGTTCGGGTTCTTCTTGAGCTTCAGCTCGGTGCCCGGGGTGAAGGTGTCGAACTGGTAGGGGCCGGTTGCGAGGGGGTTGTTCTTGTAGTTCTCCTTGGTGTCCTTGGCCTTCGGGATCGGGGTGAAGGCCGGGAAGGAGAGGTAGAACGGCAGGTCCGCGAAAGGCCGGGAGAGGTGGATGACCAGCGTGCTGGCGTCCGGGGTCTCCACGCCGGAGTAGGCGTCGCCGTCGGTGTACGGGCCCTTGTACTTGTCGCCGTCCTTGAAGAAGGTCATCTGGTACGTCGGGCCGTTGGCGAACACGTCGTGCGCGAACGACCGCTTGATCGCGTACGCCAGGTCCTCGACCTTGACCTCGCTGCCGTCGGCGTACTTGATGCCCGGCTGCAGCTTGAAGGTCCAGGTCAGCTTGTCCGCCGAGACCGTACCCAGGTCGGTGAGGTCCGGCACCAGCACCGGCTTGCCGTTGCGCAGCGCGAACTGCGTCGGGCTGCGCATCACCAGCTTCGCGATCGCGTTGGCGTCGACGTAGTAGATGTCGGTCGGGTCGAACGTGCTCGGGGTCGACTGGGAGTAGACCGTGACGACGCCGCCCTTCTTGGCGCCGGGCACCTCGGCCGCCGGACCCTTGGCGGTCGGGTCGAGCGCGGCCTGCTGGGTCTCGATGCCCTTGGAGTCACCCCCGCCGCTGCTGCCGTTGTTCGACGAGGGGCTGCCGCAGCCGGACACCGCCAGCGTGGCGGCCACCGCGGCGGCGAGACCCACCTTCACTTGCCTCACAGACGTGCTCCTGTCTTTCTTGCTGTCAGCGGACCCGAGACGTGCGTGGGTCCGGGTTTCTCCTCCGGGCCGGGCCGTCCTCATCGACGGGTCCGGGGGTCGAAGGCGTCGCGTACGGCATCGCCGAGCAGGCTCAGGGCGAGCACGAGGATGGTGATGCCGAGCACGGGCAGCCACAGGTAGAGCGGGTCCGCCCGGTAGTAGGTGGTGGCCGCCGAGATGGTCAGGCCCCACGACGGAGTGGGTTCGATCAGGCCGGCGCCGAGCACGGTCAGGCCGGCCTCGGCGACCACGTACCCGGGCAGGGCCAGCGACACGGAGACGACGATCGGCGCGACCAGGTTCGGCAGCAGTTCCTTGAACAGCACCTGCCGGGTCGGGATGCCGAGCACCCGGGCGGCGGAGACGAACTCCCGCTCGCGCAGCGACAGCACCTGGCCGCGGACGAGGCGAGCGAGGCTGGCCCAACCGAAGAACGCCAGCACACAGATCAGCGAGATGAATCGGATCCGCGCGACCGCCTCGGGTGCGGCGCCCTCCGCGCCCCCGAAGATCGCCACCAGCACGGCGGAGCTCGCGATGGCGAAGAGGAGATACGGCAGGCTGAGCACCAGGTCGATCAGCCAGGAGAGCACCCGGTCCACCCAGCCGCCGGAGAAGCCGGCGACCAGGCCCACGACCACCCCGACGGCGGTGGTGATCGCGGTGACCGCACCGGCGACGATCAGCGACGGGCGGGCGCCGTAGACCCAGCGGGCGAAGAGGTCGCGGCCGAGTCGCGGCTCCACCCCGAACCAGTGCTCGCCGGTCGGTCCGATGGTGGGGTAGCCGAACTCGTCGATCAGGCTCTGGTGCAGGTCGGTCGGGTTCTGCCCCTCCAGCCGGGCGAGCACCGGCGCGAAGATCGCGATCAGGACATAGATCGCGCAGATGATCGCGCAGATCATCGCCACCTTGTCCCGGCGGAGGCGACCGAGGGCGATACGGGTCGGCGACTTGCTCAGCGTCCGGATCGGCGCTGCGGCTGACGCGGTGTTCTCGACCTGATCGTCGGGGTCGCCGGCGGGTAGCGCCCGCGGTTCCGTGACCATCGGCTCCACGCGCGACGACCTCCTCATAGAGCTGGGAATTCGACCGCCGACGACCGGACACGGTCGTCGGCGGCATCTCTTGACGGGGAACCCTAGCGACGGAAATGAGTTCGATTCGGGTCGAGTCCGTAACAGCCCTGTTTCATCGGCGCAATTCCATTTATGGATTCTCGGCCACGGACTGTGCCCGTTGCCGAATGGAAGGCGGCGCCCGCCAGCGGCGGCCCCGCGAACCCGACTGGCCGCGAAACCACGGAACGATCGGGCGAGTTTTGCCAGGTCAACCGCTGCTTACCGCACGTCGAGAACAGCGCCGGCGAATCCGGCACCGGGATCGACAAGTGTCCGCGAATTGCGATTGCTCGCGAAGGCAGGGAAAGCGAGCGCAGCGACGTGCACCGCGGGCAGCATCCGCGACCGGAAACATGGCCCGGTTGCCGCGACACCGCCCCGGGCAGCCAAATCGTGACCGACAGACCAGACAGATAGTCAACGAATTCTATGCGTAATGCGTCCGGCCGTTCCTCGGGTATCCATGATGGACGGCGGATGGCGGGCGATGCCCCGTCCGTGTCAGATCAGCGGCACTCTCGGGCGGCGGTTCCCACCGCCGGGCGGCTACCGCCGACGACAAGTCGTCGCGGCCGTCGGACCGGGCGGGACGCAGAAGCGGCCAGGCCGGCCCCCACACGGGGAGCCGGCCTGGCCGTCGCGGATCGATCAGACGAGGTCGAACCGGTCCAGGTTCATGACCTTGACCCACGCCTTCACGAAGTCCTGCGCGAACTTCTCCCGCGCGTCGTCGCTGGCGTAGACCTCCGCGACCGCCCGCAGCTCCGAGTTGGAGCCGAAGACGAGGTCCGCGCGGCTACCGGTCCACTTGACCTCGCCGGTGGCGTTGTCGCGACCCTCGAAGGTGTTCGCGTCCTCGGACGTCGCCTTCCACGTCGTACCCAGGTCGAGCAGGTTGACGAAGAAATCGTTGGTCAGCGCACCCGGCTTGTCGGTGAAGACACCCACCGGCGACTGCGCGTGGTTGGCACCGAGGACGCGGAGACCACCGACGAGGACGGTCATCTCGGGCGCGCTCAGGGTCAGCAGGTTCGCCCTGTCGATCAGGAGGAACTCGGCCGGCAGGCGGTGACCCTTGCCCAGGTAGTTACGGAACCCGTCTGCGGTCGGCTCCATCGCCGCGAACGACTCGACGTCGGTCTGCTCCTGCGACGCGTCCGTACGGCCCGGGGTGAACGGCACCTCGACGTCCACGCCCGCGGCACGGGCGGCCTGCTCGACGGCGACGCCACCGGCGAGGACGATCAGGTCGGCCAGCGAGACCTTCTTCCCGCCGGTCTGGGCGGCGTTGAACGTCTCCTGGATGCCCTCCAGGGTGCGCAGCACCGTGGCCAGTTCGTCGGGGTTGTTGACCTCCCAGTTCCGCTGCGGCTCGAGCCGGATACGTGCGCCGTTGGCGCCGCCACGCTTGTCGCCGCCACGGAACGTCGACGCGGACGCCCACGCGGTGGAGACCAGCTGGGACACGGTCAGGCTGGAGGCGAGGATCTGCGCCTTGAGGGCGGCGACGTCCTCGGCGTCGACGAGCTCGTGGTCCACCGCGGGGATCGGGTCCTGCCAGATCTGCGTCTCGGCGGGGACCTCCGGGCCGAGGTAGCGGACGATCGGGCCCATGTCGCGGTGGGTCAGCTTGAACCACGCCCGGGCGAACGCGTCGGCGAACTCGTCCGGGTTCTCCATGAAGCGCCGGGAGATCTGCTCGTAGATCGGGTCGACGCGCAGCGCGATGTCACTCGTCAGCATGCCCGGGGCGTGCCGCTTCGACGGGTCGTGGGCGTCCGGGACGGTCCCGGCGCCGCCGTTGTGCTTCGGCTTCCACTGGTGCGCGCCGGCCGGGCTCTTGGTCAGCTCCCACTCGAAACTGAAGAGGTTCCAGAAGAAGTTGGTGGTCCACTTGGTCGGCGTCGTGGTCCAGGTGACCTCCAGGCCACTGGTGATGGTGTCCGCGCCCTTGCCGGTGCCGAAGCTGTTCTTCCAGCCCAGGCCCTGCTCCTCGATCGGGGCGCCCTCGGGCTCGGGACCGACGTGGTCGGTCGGACCCGCACCGTGGGTCTTGCCGAAGGTGTGGCCACCGGCGATCAGGGCGACGGTCTCCTCGTCGTTCATCCCCATCCGGGCGAACGTCTCGCGGATGTCCCGTGCCGAGGCCAGCGGGTCGGGGTTGCCGTTCGGGCCCTCCGGGTTGACGTAGATGAGGCCCATCTGGACCGCGGCGAGCGGCTGCTCGAGGTCCCGGTCACCGGTGTAGCGCTCGTCGCCGAGCCAGGTGGTCTCGGGGCCCCAGTAGACGTCCTCGTCGGGCTCCCAGACGTCCACCCGGCCACCGGCGTAGCCGAACGTCTTGAAGCCCATCGACTCGAGAGCGACGTTGCCGGCGAGGATCATGAGGTCGGCCCACGAGAGGCTCTTGCCGTACTTCTTCTTGACCGGCCAGAGCAGCCGGCGGGCCTTGTCGAGGTTGCCGTTGTCCGGCCAGCTGTTCAGCGGCGCGAAGCGCTGCTGACCGGCGCCGGCGCCACCGCGGCCGTCGCTGACGCGATAGGTGCCGGCGCTGTGCCACGCCATCCGGATGATGAACGGGCCGTAGTGGCCGAAGTCGGCCGGCCACCAGTCCTGCGAGGTGGTCAGCACCTCCGCGATGTCCTGCTTGACGGCAGCCAGGTCGAGGGACTTGAACGCCTCGGCGTAGTTGAACTCCTCACCGAGCGGGTTCGCCACGGCGGGGTTCTTGGCGAGGATCTTCAGGTTGAGCCGGTTCGGCCACCAGCCGCGGTTGCCGCCACCCTGGGTCGGGTGCGGGGCACGTCCGTGCGCGACCGGGCAGCGCGATTCGCTTCCCGCTTCCGCGTCGTGGACGACGGCGTCGTGGTTCTCGGACATCGGGTTCCTTCCGTGCTTCTTCATCAGGGGGATCAGGAGTTACCTGTGGCGGAACAGTCGGGGCACAGGCCCCAGTAGACGACCTCGGCCTCGTCGATCGAGAAGCCGGGGGCGTCGGATGCGGTCAGACAGGGTGCCTCGCCGACCGCGCAGTCGACGTCCGCGATCAGACCGCAGTTCCGGCACACGACGTGGTGGTGGTTGTCCCCGACCCGGGACTCGTAGCGAGCCACGGAGCCGGCCGGCTGGATCCGCCGCACCAGACCCGTCGCCGTCAGCGCGTGCAGCGAGTCGTACACGGTCTGGTGGGACACCTCGGGAAGGTCGCTGCGGACGGCACCGATGATCGAGTCGGTGTCGGCGTGCGGGTGCGCGTACACCGCGGTCAGCACCGCCACGCGCGGACGGGTCACGCGTAACGCGGCCCCGCGCAGCAGTTGCTGGAAGTCCGGAGTCGTGGACACGGCACGCAGTCTTCTTCGCTTTTTGGAATCAGTCAAGATTATGGGCTGAACGTCACCCCGGCCCGGCCGAGGCCAGCAGCCATGCGGACACCAGGGACGTGGCCCAGATCACCCGCATGCCGTGCCACCCGGACCTCGGCCAGTGGTCTGCGCGTCCCTCCGCCACCGCGCACGCACCGGCACCGGCACCGGCGGAGAGTTCTTCCGGAACGGTGACGGGCGACATATTGTGAGGGCCGGCCAGCGGGAGGATCACGTATGGACGCGGCGCAAGCGATCTCGTTGGTGGCGAACTGGATCCGGTCTCACGGCCTGGACTACCCCGCCGACGAGTTGACGGCGGACCGCTTCGAGTCGGGTTGGAGCGTCTACGCGCCGGTAGCCGTCGACGACAGCGACCCGATGGCGTTCCTCGACATGCCGGTGGGACGATCGGTGTTCCTGGTGGGAGACTCCGGGCGCATCGAGGAGGTTTCCTCCTCGCTCCCCCCGCAGCACGCACAGGACCGGTTCACCGTGCAGGAGATCGCGAACGGGCACGCCTGCGCCGAGTCGGACGAGTCACAGTTCATGGCCGAGTTCGAGCGGGCTTTCCACCAGGCCGGAGCGGGACATCCACCGGCCGTCAGCAGCTTCACCGTCGTCGACAACCCACCCGACGACGCCCGAACCGCCGCGGAGGCCTCGCAGCTGCTCGAACCGATCGTGCAGCAGCTGGCCCAACTCGGGCCGCCCGGCTGGCAGCGGTTCTCGGCCGAGTTCGCGTTCACCGTCTCCGCCGAGATCGCCGACCTCATGTTCTGGTCCGGCGACCGGCCGCTGCCGGTGCCCGTCCCGTCGCGGGTCGGCGAGCTGGTCCGTCACCAACGAGACGTCGCCGCGCGGATGCCGGCCGGGCCGTGGTGGCGACTGCTGTTGACCGTGACCAGTCACGGCGAGATGACCGTGGGCTACGACTACGGCGACGAACCCTTTCCCGACGGCCAACTGATGCCGCCCGAGCACTACCGCAATGACCTGGCGACCTATCCCCGCCCGCACGTACCGGTATGGCTCGCCGGGTACGTCGCCGGGCCCGCCGCACAGGGTCGCGACCCGCAACGTGCGGCGGCCGCGGCAGCGGCCGACGCCGCCGGCGGCCGCACGGCCACCGCCGTGGACGACCTCCCCTCCCTGCCGGACCTCTGGGGACGGTGGGCGGCGCTGTCGGCGGTGTACGCCGGTATCAGGTCGGACTGGGGACCACGCATCTTCCCAGGGCACGGCTGGTACGAGAGCGACCGCCGCAGCGGATCGGTCCTCTTCCTGCTGCCCGGTGAACGCGCGGTCCTCTCCGGCGGCAAGTGGAACTCGGCGCTGCTCGAAGCCGCCTACAACGGTGGCCGGCCCCTGCCCGACCTCTACGCCGGAGCACCCGCCTGGGTCACCGACAGCGTCCTCAACACCCGTAACCGCAACGGCCTGTTGACGTTCTGCCTCTGGTGGGACGGCGGCCGGTGGTACCGGGGCGCCACGGACACTTCCGGCGAACTCGACGTTCCGCTCCCTGAGATCTGGACCCCGGACGAGACCGTGCGAGCGATGACCAGCCAGACCGGTCCCGGCACCGCCGCCGCCTGCGAGGCGCTGCTGACCGCTGTCGGCAATCGCAGAGTCCGCGCGCACGAGGTGGCCGCGCTCTTCACCCGCGTGCCCGGCGCCGACGTCGGCACCGCCATCAACCAACTCAGCCTCGCGGGACTACTGGCCGAATAGAGCCGCAACCTCACCAGTGGCCTGAGCTGCACTAGGCACGCTGCGCGGTGGCCGGCAGCGTCGCGGCGAGCCGGAGCAGGGCTACGCTGGCCACCGCGGTCGCGACGGCCAGGATCAGCCACAGCAGCCGCGCGTCGAACGCGATGAGCCCGGCGAACGCACCCGGCGTGGCGACCGCTGACACCGCCCAGGTGAGCTGGTACGTGGCCAGATACCGACCCCGGTAGGCCTCGGGCGCCAACGCGGCGGCCAGCGATGCCGAAGGCCGGGCGTGCAGCAGTTCACCGAGCGTGCACAGCACAACCGCGAGCACGAGCCCAACCGTCAGGGCGGGACCGGCCGGCAGTGCCGCCGCGAGAGCGAAGGCACCGAACGACGCGACGAAGACCATTCCGGCCAAGGCCATGGCGTGGGTACGGCGAGCACGCTGTTGCCAGCGCAGCACCGGGAGCTGACCGGCGGCCACGAGGATGGTGTTGAGGGTGAAGAGCAGGCCGAGCAGGCCGGCGGGAGCGTGCAGCACCACCGTGGCGTAGAGCGGGATGGCGATCGGGATCACGCTGTGCCCGCCGGTGAAGGCCAGCTCGGCGAAGGTCAGCCGCCGGAACGTTCGGTCCCGGAACACCCGCCCATACCCGGCGAACAGGTCACGCGGTCGCTGCCGCACCGCCCGGCGGTTGGCGCGACCCGATCGCCCGGTCGCCGCGAGCAACACAGCCGCGATCAGGAAGCTCGCGGCGTTCAGAACCGCGATCACCTGGTATCCCGCCTTGTCCGCGAGTTGTACCGCCCCGGCGGCGAGCAGCCCGCCGATGCCGAGACCGACGTTGCGTCCGGTGCTGACCAGGGCGTACAGCCGATCCCGGGCAGCGCCCTGGGCGTGGTCCGCGACGTACGCGCTGTTGGCGGGATAGAAGCTGCGGTCACCGGCCGAGACCACGGCCGCGATCACGATGAACATCGCGAAGCCGTGCACCAGCGGGTAACAGGCGAACCCGACGACCCGCAGCAGGTAGGAAGCGATGAGGACCTGGCGAGCCCCGAACCGGTCCGCGGCGACTCCGGCGAGCGGATTCGCGACCAGCCCGGCGAACGCGGCGACGGTGAGCCCGAGTCCGACGGTCTGCACCGGCAGCTCGGTGACCGCCTGGACGAAGACCAGGGTGAAGGGCAGGTACAGGCCGGACCCCAACGCGTCCACGAACATCCCGGCGAGGTAGGCGGCATGCCCGGCCCTGGGATGCCTCCTGGTGGGCGAATCCGTCCCAGTCGTCAAGATCATGGAGCGAGTCTGCAAGTTGAAGCAGACTTCAAGTCAACGTCCGGCCGCCTCGCCCGCCAGGTCCAGCGGGCGGTGACGTGAAGATGAGCGAAGGCGGTCAGGACCGGCCGGATGACCGGCCCCGACCGCCTACCGCTGGTACGCGGCCAGCGACTCGGACCTGCGGATCAACAGAGTCCCTCGGTGGATTGCGATCCGCGAGTCGTCACAGGCTGAGGCGCTGTCCCGGAAAGATCAGGCCCGGGTCGTCGCCGACCACGCGCTTGTTGCGCTCGTACAGGGCGTGCCAGCCGCCGGTCACGTGGTGCGTCCCGGCGATCTCCGACAGCGTGTCGCCCGGCTTCACGACATAGGTGCCGCCGGTCGAGGTCGAGGTGCTGTGTCGCTGGGTGTGGGTGGTCGACTTCGTTCCGCTGCCCGAGGAGCGCTCCGACCCGCCGGTCGACTTCGACGTCGTCGAGCCGCCCTGCTTGCCGCAGGTCGGCCACGCGCCGATTCCCTGACCGTCGAGCACCTTCTCGGCGATCGCGATCTGCTCGTCACGGGTGGCGAGGTCGGCACGGGCGGCGTACTTCGTGCCCCCGTACCCCTCCCAGGTGCTCTGGGAGAACTGGAGCCCGCCGTAATAGCCGTTGCCGGTGTTGATGTGCCAGTTGCCGCTGGACTCGCACTGGGCGATGGCGTCCCAGTTGACCGCAGCCTGGGCGGGGGCGGCGCCGAAGAGCGCGACGGCGCCGGTGACCGCGCCGGCGGCCAGTGCGCCGACGGCGACGCGACGAGCGGTAACGGCACGGTGACGGGCGTGGTACGCAGATGTCATGGATTTCCTCCACGCCGACGAGGTGAGCTGTCGGGTTCGGACTGAGGTGCCCGGCCGCGGAATGGGCGGCTTCACCCCGAGGCGCCCTTGACGCGGGAAGCCGGTGGCTTCGCCGGTGGGCGCCGGGAAACGGTGGGTCCCCCGCTCCTGCCTGGGTGACGTTCCGACGACCGGCGGCAGGATTTGGCGTTACCGGTCGCGGTGTTCGCGTTGGCGAACTCGACCGACGCTAGGCAGCATTCGCGGCCATTGCCCACTTCCTGTGAAGTTGTTCACCGGGGCACGTGTGGCAGCCGGCGCTCGAGTTGCGCGCCGGCTCGAGCCGTGCAGCGGTGGCACGTGGTCCAGATCGCCCAATTTGGACGATGACGCCGGCACGACCCGGTGGGCAGGGCGAACGCCGGCACGATGTCACGGACCGCCGAAAGAGCCGTTACTGGATTCCGAGCGTCGCCGCGTGCTCCTGCCGCATCGGGCCCGGCGGCACTCGGGATACATGCACATGCTCTGATTTGCTCATGATCAGTCCAACTCCTCTGATGAGTCTCGTCGCCGGCGTGTGGGGCTTCAAGACCCTCGCCGTCGGCGTCGAACTCGGCCTCTTCACCCGGCTCGCCGATGGGCGCACCATCACCGTCGACCAGGCAGCCACCGAGTTCGGCCTGGCCGAGCGCCCGGCGGACATGCTGCTGGCGGCGAGCGCCTCCCTCGGCCTGCTGGAACGGGCGGGCGACGGCTACCGCAACTCCGAGCTCGCCGAGCAGTTCCTGGTCGAGGGCCGCCCGTACTACTTCGGCGGCCAGATCCGCTACTCGGACCTCCGCACCTACCTGCCGTGGCATCGCATCGCCGACGCGTTGCACACCGACCGACCGCTCACCTGGGATCCGCAGGGCCAGCAGTCGATGTTCGACACCAGTGACCCGGAGATGATCAGCCAGTTCTGGGACGCGATGTACTCCACGTCCAGCTTCACCGCCCGCGCGCTGGCCGGCGCGTACGACTTCGGCGCGCACCGAGCGCTGCTCGACGTCGGAGGCGGGGCGGCGGCGTTCCCGATCGAGCTGTGCCGGCACCTGCCGGACCTGCGAGCGACCGTGCTCGACCTGCCGCACGTCCTCGTACGCGCCGAGCAGCGGATCGCTGCCGCCGACCTAGGCGGTCGGATCAGCACCGTCGCCGGCGACTTCCTCGCCGACCCCGCGCTGCCGCTCGGACACGACGTCATCCTGCTGAGCATGATCCTGCACGACTGGGACGAGCCCACGAACCGGGCGCTGCTGGCGAAGTGCCACGCCGCGCTGCCGCCCGGCGGGGCGATCGTCATCTGCGAGCTCCTGCTGAACGACGAGCGCACCGGTCCGCCGGAGGCGGCGCTGATGGGGATGAACATGTTGGTCGAGACGGAGGGTGGCCGGAACTACTCCGGAGCCGAGTACGCCGCCTGGCTCGCCAGTACCGGTTTCGTCGACATCCGTACGGTGCCCTTCGACGCCCCCGGCGCCAACGGGGCGGTGGTGGCCCGCCGGCCGTGATCGTGACCCGCTCGGGCCGACGGCGCACCCGCCAACCTGCTGACCGTACGGGGTCACACCACTGCGGACAGTGATCTCAGGTGGCTATTGGGGCGTACGTCCCGTGACGACTGCGACACGTCGACGCGCAGGGCTGGGTGGATCGGGCTACGTGGGCAACAATCCCGGACGGAGACCTCGCAGCTCAGGCCGCCCAGCCGTCGAGGTTTACCGGGGGGAGGCAGCGGTGAAGGTAGGGCGGCACACGAATCCCAGGGGGGATAGCCATGTCCGAAACACACCGCAGCGATGCCGTCACAGATCGCCCTGACGAGGTGACCGACCCGCTGCTGTGGAAGCTCGCCCTCGAGGTGGCCGACGCGCACGAGCCCGACGGCCAGGGGGGCTGCCAGAACCTGTTGTGCGCGGGCGAGCCCTGGCCGTGCACCGCATGGAACAACGCCCAGCGGGCGCTGCGCGCGGCGCAGGGCGACGTCGCCGACGACACCCCGGCCCCCGTCACGCCCAACTTCCCCGCCGGCTGGTCCGCCGCACCGATCGTGCCGGCGACCCGTCGCACGGCGGCGTAACGCAGAACCGCACGACCCGGACGCAGAACCGCACGGCCCGGTAGCACGACCGGCGACCCGGGTCCGGGACAGCAGACCGGCCGTCCGCCGTGACCTGGCCGGCGGGTGGCCCGCTTCGGGTACGGCTGTGGGTGGCCCGGTGACGCTGGAGCTGAGCGGCGCCGGCCACCACAGCCCTCCCGGGCGGGGGTGCGGCCGCCGCTCGCAGCGACGGACCGTGCGGCAGGGTTACCACGGCCTGGTCGCGCCGGTGCGTCCGAACGGCACGCACACCCGGCCGGACCTGCCGATGACCGAGTACGCGACACAGGTCCGCGCGGACGGTCCACCGGTCGACCCGTGGCTGCGGGCGCACGTACGGGCGGGTGGACGTATCGACCTGTCGTGGATCCTCGCCGATGTGCGCGAGGGTCGCGGGGGCACCGAAGTCGGCCGGGCTGGCCGATCATTGGCAGATGTTTCCCGTAGAGACCAGCGGTCGGCGGCTGACGCTGCGCGAGCTGACCGAGGCGGATGCCGAGGCCTTGCACGTGATCCTCGCCGACGCACGAGTGGCCGACCAGGTCCTCGACGAGGCGCCGCCGTCACCGTCGGAGATCCGCGACGCGATCCCCACTTGGCAGGCGGATGCGACAAGCGAGCAGCGTCGACTCTACAAACTCGCCGCGATCGCGGACGGCCAGTTGGTGGGGCTGGGCACGCTGGCCGTCGTCGACGCCCAGCACCGGCGCGGCGAGATCGGGTACCTCATCCATCCGGACCGGTGGGGGCAGGGGCTCGCCACCGAACTTGCCGCCCTCCTGGTGGAACTGGGGTTCCGAACGGCCGAGCTGCACCGGATCCAGGCGACCACCCGGCCGGACAATCCCGCCTCGCGCCGGGTGCTGGAGAAGATCGGGATGCGATCGGAGGGCAGGTTCCGCGAGCACCTGTTCGTCCGGGGCGTCTGGTGGGATTCACTGTGTTACGCCATCCTGGCTACTGATCAGCCGAAAGGAACCAAATGATCTTCATTACCGCGAAGTTCCGGGTGTTGCCGGAGGACGCCGACCGGTGGCCCGAGATCGTCGACGACTTCACCCGTGCGACCCGCGCCGAGGCGGGCTGTCTGTGGTTCGAGTGGTCCCGCAGCCTCGACGATCCGACGGAGTACGTCCTGGTCGAGGCGTTCCGGGACGCGGACGCCGGCGGAGCGCATGTGCAGTCGGCGCACTTCCAGACCGCACAGCGGACCCTGCCGCCGCACCTCGCCGAGACGCCGAAGATCGTCAACGTGACGGTCCCGCAGGACGACTGGTCCGAACTCGGCGAGATGGCCGTACCGGAGCGCCCCTGACGCGGCCGAGCACGGCAGGCGGGAGCCCGCCGCGGAGCGTGATCGGCAGGACACGACCTCGGCCGTGCCCTGCCGATCACGCCGTACCAGTTGGCGACCCCGCACCGCGAGGTCGGTGTGCCGTCAGCCGGCCGCGCCGTAGACGCCCAGTTCGTAGATCGAGTAGCCCCAGGTCGTCTTACGGTCGACGCCCTGCATCCGCACGAAGCGGATCGGCGTGTCATCGTTGAGCCGCACGACGTCGAGGGCGCAGCTGGAGTCCGTCACATCCTGCACGGTCTGCCAGTCGGCCCCGTCGGCCGAGGTCTGGATCCGGTACGACGTGGCGCAGGCGGACTCCCAGTTGACCGTCACGGCGCTGACCACTGCCGGTTCGGCCAACTCGACCTGGACCCACTCGGTGTCGGAATACCCGGACGCCCACCGGGTGCCGTTGTCGCCGTCGTTGACGAACCGTGCGGCCAGCCGGTCGAGGTCCTGCTCGACGCTGGAGGCGGTCGCCATGCCGCCGATGGCGAGGTTCTCCACGTCGCCGAGTTCCCACAGGTCGAGGGCGAACTGGGCACGCATCAGGAAGGTGTCCAACACTCCGTCGGCGATGCGTACCGGCGCCCGGCCCCACGTGTTGTCGGGCGGATCGACCACCACCGCCCGCGCCTGGTCCTGCAGCTCCTGCGACTGTACGGCCAGCGCGTCCGAGCCCGGCTCGTCACCGTCGAGCCTGGCCCGTAGCGCGTCCAGCATCCGCTGAGTCGCTTGTCCCCACAGCTCGGTCGCGTCGAGCCACGGCCGGGCGTCGGAGACGAAGTCGGGATCGACCGCCCCGGCGCGGATGGCGGCCGGCGCGGTGGTGATCTGGTCGACGTAGCGGCGCAGGCCGCTGAGCGCGGCGCTACGGTCACCGGCCTTCCAGGCCGTCCAGAACGCCTGGATCGCCGCGTCCAGGACCGGCGCCTGCGGCTGCCACGGGGCGCCGAAGCTCGGCGCCAGGTGGTTGAGGTCGCCGAAGACGAGCAGGGCCTGGGTGGCTGCGGGGTCGCCACCGCTGAGGTGGCGCATCGCCTCCCGCCAGTTCCGTGCCGGGTCGTAGTCGCGGTCGTTCCAGGTGAAGTCGGCGAAGCCGAAGATGGCGATCTTGCTCGCCGCGGCCTGGTTCATCGGATTCGACACGATGCCGGCCAGGTGCTCGGACAGCCCCGCTTCGCGCTTGTCGTACGGCGCCAGCAGCAGCCGGCCGCTGGTGTTGCCGTAGTCGTTGACCGGGTAGTTGTCCCACACGAACACCTTGCGGCCGAAGAGCTGCGAGACCTGCTCGGCCTGGCTGATGGTGATGCTGGGCGGTACGACGGCGGTGCCGGTCCACATCACGACGACCTCGGGATCGAGGTAGGCACGCCAGGACTGCTTGTACGACGTCTCGGTCAGGTCGCCGTACTGCGTCGGAACCGTCTGCAGCGCCTGCGTGCCCTCGTGGGTGTCGACGAAGGCGTCCTGCACGTAGCTCAGCAGTTCGGCCTGGGCCCGACCGACGCTGCCCTGGTTGGCGGCGCCGTAGCGGGCGCTGTCCTCCGGACAGTTGAAACGTAGCGAGATGTCGTCCAGCGGGATGGAGTAGGCGCGCACTCCGATGTCGTACATCGACTGGAACTTGGCGAGCAGGGCGGAACGGTCGGCCGCACCGCTGTAACAGATCGTGTTGCCGGGCGACAACGCGAACGTGAAGCGGACGTGGTGGGCGGCCGCCTGATCGACCAGCTCGCTCAGCTCGGCCAGCTTCGTCGCCGGGTACGCCTCGCGCCACCGCTCCCGGTGGTACGGGTCGTCCTTCGGCGCGTAGATGTAGGTGTTCGCCTTGACCGCCCCGTAGAACGCGAGCTGGTTCAGCCGCTCATGGTGACTCCAGGGCTGACCGTAGAAGCCCTCGATCGTGCCCCGCAGTGGCATGGCCGGGTAGTCCCGCACCGTGGCGCCGGCGATCCGCCAGCCGCCGTCGGGGCTGGGCACGAAGAGCTGCCGCAGAGTCTGCACGGCGTAGTACTGCCCGGCGGCGTCCGCGCCGCCGAGAGCGACCCGGCCGAGCGGCGCACCGGACCGGGTGACGTTCAGCGCGTACGCCTCAGCGTGCTCGGGTACGGCGCTCTGCAACGCGGCCGCGACGTCCGCGCGGTCCGCCGGGCCGAGCCGGATCGACAGCGGCGCCCGGCCGGACGGCTCGGCCACCAGGTCGACCCGGTCGGCGCCATGGCTGCGGAGCAGGTCGACGAGAAGCTGCCGCGCGGGATCGTCGGTACCCGAACCGACGACGAGTTCGACCCGGCCGGGGACGACGACGTCCGGGCCGGACCGGCTGATCTGCTGCGGCACGGGGGTGATCTGGGGTAGCGGGCCGGCCGGCGGCGCGCCGGTGACCGGTGCCGGCACGGCGAGCAGCGCGCCGGTCAGCGTGGCGGTGGCGACGCCGGCCAGCCGACGCGACAGGCGGGGGTGCGTCCTCACTGTCACCTCCGCCGCGCGTCGGTACGGAAGGGAGCAGGGCGGGCACGGTGATCATCAATGTCCATATCGGCAACCTACCGCTCGGAGAGCGGGGCGGCACGACCTCCGTGGGCGGGATTTGCACCGAACGCCGACCCCGCCACGGCTGCGGGATGGACAATTGGCCGGGACTGAGGTGCGTGCGACGGAGGTCCAGGGTGCTCGGAACCGGCCTCCTGGCCTGGGTGCATCACCGTGACCCGGGGTACGTCGTCCTACGGCGTGCCGCCCGGCTGACCCTCGTCGCGTCCATCGGCTTCTACGGCGGCCGCTACGGTGCGGGTGACCCGACCCTGGCCACGTACGCGCTCTTCGGCGCCGTCTCCATGGGCGCCTTCACCCAACTGCCGGGCCCGCCCGGTGAGCGCGCCCGGATCCTGCTCCTGGCGCTACCGGCGGCCTGGGTACTGATCTCCGTGGGCACCGTGCTGGCGGGTAACGTCTGGGCGGCATCGGGTGGGATGCTGGTCATCGGCTTCACCGTGGCGTTCGCCGGCACCGGTGGGCCGCGCCTGGCCGGCCTGGTCGGCGCGTTGCAACTGTTCTACATACTCGCCTCCTTCCCCCCGTACCAGCCGGACACCCTGCCGCAGCGGCTGATCGGCGTGACGCTCGCGGTGGTGCTGCTCGCCATCGCCGAGGTGCTGCTCTGGCCGGATCCGGTTCCCGTCTCGTACCGCCAGCGGGTCACTCATGCTGTGAACCGCCTGGCGGCGCTGCTCGACGGGACCACGCGGCTGCTCTCCGGCACCGGAGGCGACCCGCGCGAGCGGACGGCGTGGCAGGAACAGGCCGCAGAATCGGTGGCCCGGCTCAGACTGGCGGAGTTTCCGTCGGCGGAGCGGCCGACCGGTTCCGCCCTACGCGACCGTGGGCTGCGGGGGTGCGAGGCGGCGCTGCGGGGGATGGTCGTCAAGGTGCGGCGGATCCTGACGGAAGCCCCGGCGCAGCCGCCGGCCAGTCTGCCGACAGCGCGGCTGCTTCGGGCGTGCACCGACGCGACCCGGGCCGCGGGCGTGACCCTGCAGCGCGGGGGGCCGCCGGCGTCCCTCGACGACCTGGACGCCGCGGTCGGCGTGTCCGAGCGGGCGTTCCCCACGACCTCGGCGGACCTGCCGCGGCTGTGCCTGGACGCCGGGGCACTGGGCCTCGCCGACCAGGTGCGTATCCTGGCCCTCTGCGCCCGAGCCGCCGTCGGCATCCCGACCTCGGACGAGCATCCTGCGGTGGCCGCCTACCAGGGGGTGGTCGGCAGCGTGCGGCAGCGCGGGTGGCGCCTGTACTGGCGGCAGTTCGGGGCGCACCTGACGTTCCGCTCCGCCCTGTTCCAGACGGCGCTGCGACTCGCCGTGGCGCTGGCCGCCGCCCGGGTGATCGCCGGCGTGCTGCCTCTGCAGCACGGCTTCTGGGTGCTGCTGGCGACGCTCACCGTGCTGCGCACCTCGGCCGTGGACACCCGCACGGCGCTGCGGCCGGCCGTGCTGGGCACCATCGCCGGCGCGCTCGCCAGCGGCGCATTGATGCTCTTCGTCAACGGATCGATCGTCTACGTCGTCGCGCTGCCGGTGACCATGGTGCTGGCGTTCACCCTCGGCCGGCTACTGGGTCCGTCCTGGGCGCAGGCGCTGTTCACCCTGCTGCTCACGTTCGTCTTCGCTCAGCTCGCGCCCGCGGGCCCCCAACTCGCCGAGGCCCGCCTCGTGAACGTCCTGGTCGGTGCGGCTGTCGGAATCCTCGCCGGCGTGCTCGTGTGGCCCCGTGGCGCCCGCCACGACCTGCGGAGGAACACCGCCAGTTACCTGCGGGCGATCGGGGACCTGGTCGAACAGGCCGTCGAGGGGACGCTCGGCGGTCCGCGACCGGTTGGCGCGCTCAGCCGGGCCATCCGGGCGGCGGCGCTCGCCGACGCCTCCTACGCCCAGTACCACGGCGAACGACACGATCCGCACTCCGGCGGGGTGGACTGGCAGGCCGTCATCGCCGTGGGGCACCACGCGCTGCACGGCCTACCGGCGACGCTGTTCCGGAATCCACCCGGCTGCCTGGCCGACTGGCCGGAGACGGCCGCGCATCTGCACGGCGTCGCCGTCCAGGTGCGATCGGCGTTCGACGAGATCGCCGACCAGATCGCCCGCGGCGACGTGCCGCACTCCGCGCTCGTCCCGACCCGTTGCGTGGACGAGCTGAACCGCGTCCGTCCGTTGCTCGACGAACGCGGCGCAAGCCAACAGATCCGGCACCTCGTCGAGGTGAACTTCCTGCTCGCCAACCTCGGTGATCACATCGCGCAGGTCAGTTCGTCCGACCGTCCTCAGCCGGGACGGAGTTCGTCGCCGGAGGGGGCGAGGTGATGATCCGCGCGAACAGCTCGGCTGCCGCGTCGGCTGTCTCCCGGTCGCCGGTGATGAGCAGGTCGAGCAGGAGGCCGCGGGTCGCGGCCAGGGCGAGCCGGGCCCGAAGACGGGCTTCCGTCTCGTCGAACCCGAGCCGGCCGAACACCTCCTCGACCGGTCCGGCCCAGGCGGCGATCACCGAGGCACGGAACGGCTCGCCCCAGGACCGGTCGTAGAGCGCCTGCGCGTAGATCTCGAAGAAGAGCCGTTCCGCCGGTGCCAGATCGGGGTCGGCCAGGCGTCGCCAGAAGCTGCGGCTGACCTCGGTCGGATCATCCGATCCGGTCGCGAGCGTGCTGAGCGTCTGCCGCTGCTCCGCCTCGATCCGCCCGACGACCTGGGCGAGCAGGCCCTCCCGGCTGCCGAAGTGGTAGAGCAGCATGCGGTGACTGGTGCCCGCACCGGCGGCGATCTCCCGAAGGCTGAGCCGGCTGAAGCCCCCCTCCTTCAGGAAGGCGACGCACCGGTCGAGCAGCGCGACGCGCGGGTCAGCGGCCATCCGCCGTCGCCGTGTCGCCCGCTTCCGGAGCGTCACGCGACTCGGCGGCGGCCTTGAGGCCGGCCGCCTCCAGTCGCACGTACCGCCGGGTCTTCGCCGAGATCAGCAACGCGACCAGCCTGGCGAGTGGACCGGTCTGCCGGATGCCGATGCTGATCCGGGTCGCCCCGCCCGCCTCGCTCTCCAGCCGGTGGTACGCGACGGTACGCACGCCGGGCGCGTGCGCCTCCCAGACGTACGACTCCCCCTCGCGTACCTCGCGCACCTGCCAGATGTTGACCGGGAGGCCGGGCTGCCGGATGCGGAAACGGTTACCCACGGCGAGCGCCGGACCATCGAGCGGTTCGACGGACGTCATCGACGCCGTCCAGCGTGGATATGCGGTCACGTCCGCGAGCGCGGCCCAGGCACGGCCGCGTCCGGCCGTCGTGACGACAGTCTCCGCGTAATCCATGTACCGGATGGTACATCGACGCATCTGCCTCTATTCGAAGCGGGAGGTGTCTCCTGCCCCATGGCGCAGGATCTCCGGCTCGTCCTCGGACAGGTCGATCACGGTGGTCGGTTCCTTGCCGCACTCGCCGGCGTCGAGCACCGCGTCGACGAGATGGTCGAGCCGTTCCTTGATCTCCCAGCCCTGGGTCATCGGCTCGTCGTCGCCGGGCAGGATCAACGTGCTCGACACCAGCGGCTCGCCGAGTTCGGCCAGGAGCGCCTGGGTGACCGCGTGGTCCGGCACGCGCACGCCGACGGTGCGCTTGCGGGGATGCAGCATCCGACGCGGCACCTCCCGGGTGGCCGGCAGGATGAACGTGTAGCTGCCGGGAGTCGACGCCTTCACGAGGCGGAAGACCGAGTTGCTGACCTTGACGAACTGGCCGAGCTGCGCGAAGTCCCGGCACACCAGGGTGAAGTGGTGGCGCTCGTCGAGCTGCCGGATCTGGCGGATCCGGTCGAGGCCGTCCTGGTTGCCGAGCCGGCAACCGAGGGCGTAGCAGGAGTCGGTGGGGTAGGCGATTAGGCCACCGCCGCGGACCAGGTCGACGACCTGGCCGATGGCCCGGGGCTGCGGGTTGTCCGGATGCACGTCGTAGTACCTCGCCATGCGTCGAGACTAGTGCGCCAGGAAAGCCCGCAGCCCACGCGCCGCCGTCAGCTTGCGGTGACCTCGCGGGAGGCGTACCGGTTTCGGGCCGAGCCGAGCCCGGAGGCGATCGTGGGCACGCCGAGGGCGACCAGCACCGCCAGCGGAACCACCCAGCTGCCGGTGGCGTCGTGCAGCGCACCGATAGCGAAGGGGCCGACGGCCGCGAGGATGTACCCGGAGCACTGCGCCATGCTCGACAGTTGTGCGGCGTGCCGGGCGTCCGGCGCGCGCAGCACGATGAACATCACCGACAGGCTCAGACCGGCGCCCTGCCCCACACCCAGCAACGCCATCCACAGATAGGTGTTCGCTCCCGGCTCCACCAGGAGGCCGGCAAAAGCGACCATGGTCAGCAGGGCGCTCAGCAGCACCAGCACGCCGGGATGGAACCAACGGTGGGCCAGCATCGGGGTGAACAACGCTCCGACGATGGCGGCCAGGCTGGAGAAGGAGAGCATCCAGCCGGCCGTACCGGACGACATCCCCGTGCCGGTGAGAACCGTCGGCAGCCACGCCGCCGCGGAATAGAAGACCAGCGACTGGGCCGCGAAGTAGAACGCCACGAACCACGCCACGGGATGCGTCCAGAGCCCGCGTACCACCTGGTCACTGACGTCGCCACCGGGCGACCGGGACATACCCGCGCGCTCGCCCGCGGTCCGGTGCCGCAGCTGCGGCAGCCACACGAGCACAGCCAGCACGGCGAGGACACCCCACATCGCCAGGGCCGACCGCCAGCCGAAGTGCAGGGCGTTCTGGATCGGCAGGGTCACGCCGGCCGCGAGCGCCGCGCCGAGGAACAGCGACATGGTGTAGATGCCCGACATGAGGGCGACCCGGGACCGGAACTCCTGCTTGATCACGCCGGGGAGCAGCACGTTGGCCACGGCGATCGCCGCGCCGACGACCAGGGTGCCGATCAGCAGCATGCTCGTGGGATGCAGCAGCCGCAGGACGGTTCCGGCGGCCAGCAGCACCATCATGACCAGAAGTACGGGGTTCACCCCGAACCGGCGTCCGATGCGGGGCGCGAACGGGGCCAGCAGCCCGAAACAGAGCAGGGGAAGGGTGGTGAGCAGACCGGCCATCCCGGTCGACATGCCGGTGTCGGCACGCATGGCGTCGAGCAGCGGCGAGACCGCCACCACCCCGGGACGGAGGTTCATGGCGAGCAGCACCAGACCGACGGCGAGCAGAGCCGCCGATCGTGTGCGGACCGGCCGGCGGCGGCCGGCCGGGAGATCGGCCGGCGGCGCCGCCGAAGTGAGCGGTGCGCCGTGCTCCACGGCCACTGGTGGATCGATGGACATTCGGGTTCTCCTCGAGCAGTGGCTGCCGGCCTACGCGCCGGACAGTGATTTGGTCTCCGTGAATCGCCATGGCGGACGGGTCCCGCGCCGCAGCGCCTTTGCCGACCGGCGTGCCGTTTCCGGGCACGACGAAGCGCGGCGCGTCCAGGAAGACATCGGGACGTGCCGAAGCGAGCGGACGCGCGGGTGCGCGCCAGCTGGTTGTCAGGTGTGCCGGCGGGAGTCGCCGCCGAGTGGAAGGTCGATCAGCCGCCGACCGCGGCTCAGCGCCGGCGTCCCTGATCTCGGCGCGTCACCACGGCTGCGGCGGCCGACTCACCCGGCACTGGGCGCGGCGGCCTTGAGCAGCGCCAGGGCGCCCCGCACGGCACGTTCGTACGGCACGACCGACTGCTCCGCCCGGGCCAGGGCGTACCCGCCCTGCACCACCGCCGCGAGGGTGTCGGCCGTCTCCTCGGCGTCGAGTTCCGGGGCGAACTCGCCGGCCGCCCTGCCCTCTTCGATCACGTCGACGAGGAACTTGTGCAGGAGCGCGAAGGTCTCCCGGACCGGCTCGCGGAGCTGGTCGTTGACGACCACCTCCGGGTCGGCGACCAGCCGGCCCACCCGGCACCCGCGGAGCGCGTCGCGCTCCCGCAACAGGTACGCGGCGATCCGGTCGAACGCCGTCCCCTCGCCGGTGAGGACGGACCTCAGCTCCTCCTGCATCAACGCGGCGCTGTGTCGCTCGGCGGCCAGAACCAGGTCCCCTTTGCCCTGGAAGTGGTGGTACATGCTGCCCTGTCCGACTCCGGACCGGCGCAGGATCGCCGCCGGGCTGACACCCACGTACCCGCGCTCCCAGAGCAGCTCGGAGGTTCCCTCGATCAGACGCTCACGCGCGTCGTCCTGTTGTCTGGCCACCCCACCACCATACCTACTAGTACGTATGGCAACCAGGTGACGTACCTCGCGGCTGGGTTTCCGCTTCGCTCTACCCCGCGAACCTCTTGATCGACGGCGGCTCGTTGACGTCCGGGCCGAAGAACTTGAAGACCACCAGGTCGGTGTCGCCGGTGTTCTCCACCGTGTGCGGGGCCGCCGCCACCGCGTGACTCACCAGCAACTCGTCCCGGTCGGCGTCGCCGCCGCGCACGTCGAGCCCGCAATACCGCCCGGCACCCGACCAGACCAGGATCGAGTACACCCCGTTCTCGGTCGCCGTGTGCTGTCCCCCGGGCGGCACGACGAGCTTCTTCCCGCTGAACTTCGGGGTGTTGTAGAAGATCCACCACTCGGCGCCGCCGCCGTCGGTGGCGATCGGCTGCGGGCTCAGGTGGTTGTTCTCGTAGAAATACGGGTCGCCGTTGAGCTCCCACTCCACGAAGTTGAGCGGGAAGCGTTCGCCATGCGCCTCGCGGTCGGCCGGGCGTACGTCGTGGAAGAGCAGTTCCTTGGAGATGATCCGGCCGGCGTTGAGCGCCTGGAACATCGCGAAGACGTCCGAGTCCTCCTGCAGCTCCACGGTGAGCGCCGTACCCGGCCCGTGCAGCACCCCGGAGGGCACCTGGAACCCCTCGTCCGGCACCTGCAACTCGGCACGTGAATGCCGCAGAATCAGGTCGCTGTCCCAGTCGACCAGGTACGGCAGGAGCACGTCGTACGCGCCCTCACGGACGATCCACGGATGCACCCCGAAGAACGTCTCCGGGTGCGGGCCGGCGTCGACACCGGACGGGAAGTAGTACGCCTCGTCCTTCGACCGGCGGCCCAGCAGCTCGGCGAACCGTTGCGGCGGATGGATGTGGTACGGAATCCGCGCGCCGTAGTCGAGCAGCTTCGCCAGCCGCCCGAGACCCTGCGGATGGCTCGCCGCGTACGCCTCCCCCATGATCGCACCGGGGTCGGCCGCCACGGCATCCCGCAACGTCATCCGGGGCCGGCCCGACGAGTCGACGACCCGGCTGAGCCCCTCGTCGTCCGGGCCGATCCGGTTGTCCGCCTTCGTCGTCGAGCCCAGCCACCGCTCGCAGAGGAAGCCCCGCTCCCCCAGGTCGTACGCGTCCTCGGGCAGACCGAACCGCCGGCCGGGCGGCACCAGGTCCCGCGCCACGAACGCCGGCGCGAGCCGCAGCACTCCCCCACCGTCGTTCAGCAACTCCTCGACCAGTTGGCGGGGCGACGAGACGCTCATCCCCTGGGTCCACTCATCAAGGCGCCCTGGATGAACCGGCGCTGGAACACCGGGAACGCGACGATCATGGGAAGCGCGGCGACGGCCGAGCCGACCATCGGCAGGTTCCAGGACGTCCGATTCTTGAGCACGAACAATGCTAGGCCGAGCGGCGCGGTGCATTCGTCGGAACGGGCGAGGACGATCAGCGGCCAACCGATCGATGCGGTACCTCACCCCAGGCATCGCGCCGGCTCACCTCGGCAGCGCCCGGCTCGCCCTACGCGTGCTTCACCCGTCTGACGCTCAGCGGCGATCGACCCGGGCGCCGTGCGGCGCGGCGTCGAGGATCGTCAGGTAGTGGTCGAGGAAGGCCTCCGGGCGCACCCCGACCGCCACCTCGTGCGGCCCCCGCCCGCCCTGCTCCGCGGCCCGCCACGTCGTAACTCCCGCCGCCGGCCAGGCCGCAGGGTCGACCGTCACCTCGCCGGAGGCGAACACGCACAGCTCCGGGTCGAACAGCGTCGCCGCAGCCAGCGGATCGTGGAACGTGACCTCGCGACGCTCGGCGAACCACGACGCGGCCATGTCCGCTACCGGACGCAACAGCGGGGTGGTGCAGTGCTCCAGGAACGCGTCGGCCTCCATCCGCACCCGAGTCGTCACGTCGAGACCGAGCGAGCGGTGCACCGGCACCCGGGCCGCGTACACGCGCGCCGCCGCGTGCGGGTCGCAGCGGATGTTCCACTCCGGGCCCGGCACCGTGGTGAACGCCCCGCCCATCAGCACCAGCGACCCCAGCAACGACGGGATCTCCGGGTCCACAGCGAAGAGCAACGCGACGTTCGTCAGCGGGCCGATCGCCAGCAACGTGACCTCACCCGGCCGCGCCCGGATCGTCCGCCGCAGGAACTCCACCGCCTCACCCGCCGGAAACGACGACTCGTGGTCCCACCTGGGCAGGGCGGTCGCCTGCGGCGGTGGACCCTGCACCGGCGGACCGGCCAGCGGCTCGGCGGCCCCCGGATAGATCGGCACCGTACGCCCCGCGGCCCGGCACAGCACGCTCGCGAGAGCGGCGCGGCGCGCCGGCTCGGCGGTCACCGTGGTGATGCCGAGCAGTTCGCAACGCGGCTGCGCGAGCAGGTACGCAAGGCAGGCGGCATCGTCGATGTCGTTGCCGATGTCGGTGTCCAACAGGACCGGAGTGCTCTCCATGGCGGGTCGATTATCCAAACGGACGGGCCGGAGGCAGCGGGACTCAGCCCGGTCTGCGCGGCCCGCGCGGCCAATGTACGGCCCGCTGCGACGAGTGGACGGTTCCCCACGATGAGTGGCACACCGGTCCGCGCCCTTCGCGGCAGGTGTCCGACGTATCGGTGGCGTGAAAAACCGGTCCCGGCGCGTACCGAGGGCGTCAAGATCCTTGCTCACGGCCGGGCAGCCGAGGTGTGCTCGTGACGTCGGGGCAATCGAACCCCGACAGGGTGAAAGGACGACGTCGGTCCCCTCGAAACGGCGAATCTCTCGAACTGTTCAAGGCGGGTCGGTGCGGTCCAGACAGCGCAACGACACCGCCTCGGCGGAGCGCAGGTCCGCCACCCGTCCCTTTCAGCCTCCACGCGGCAGGTCCCCGCCGGTTCGGCCGGGACCTGCCGCGGCCCCATCCGGCAGAAAGCAACGACTGTGTACGACATCATCGAATCGGGCATTACCGCCGCCGATCCCGCCGGGTACGTCGAGGCCACCGTCCGGCCCGACGGACGCCTCGCGGCCCTGCGGATCGACCCCCGCGCCACGTACGACCTCACCGCTGCCGAGCTGGCCGGTGCCTGCATCGAGGCGATCCAGCACGCCTGCTCGGCGCTGCCCGATACCAGCCATCACCCGCGCTGAGGCGAGAGACCATGCCCACCATCACCGCCGACCCCGTACCCACCGTCACCGCGCTACCCGAGCGGAGTCGCAGCCCGCTACGGCACCCGCCCCGCCGCAGGACAGCGTTCGTCACCGGCGCCGCCGAGGGCATCGGCTACGCCGTCGCCGCACGGCTGACCGCCATGGGATGGCGGGTGCTGCTGCACGCCCGTACCGCCGCCGAGGGCGCGGTGGCCGTCGACCGGCTGATCAGTCAGGGCGCCGACCCGGAACGGCTACGGCCGATCGCGGCCGACTTCACCCGGTTGGCCGAGGTTCGCGACCTCGCCGACCAGGTCACGTCCCCACTGGACCTGCTGGTCAACAACGCCGCCGTCGCCGGTGACACCCGGCGCGTGCAGACGGCCGACGGCCACGAGCTGACCTGGCAGGTCGACTATCTCGCCCCGTACCTGTTGACCCGGTTGTTGCTGCCCGCACTGACCGCGGCCGACGGGCCCCGGGTGGTCAACCTCTCGTCGAGCCTGCACCGGATGGGAAACCTGCCCTGGGACGACCTCGACCGCGCCGGGCGCTACTCACCGGTCGCGGCCTACGCCCAGGCGAAGCTGGCCCTCACCGTGTTCGGCGCCGAACTGGCCGAACGCGTCGACGGGCTGACCGCAGTGAACGTGCACCCCGGCGTGGTGCGGACTTCCCTGACCCACCTCTACAGCCGCAGCGGCGCCCCCGTCGAGGACGGCGCGTTGGCGGTGCTGCGCGCAGCGGTCAGTGACACCGTCAACGGCGGCTACTACGAGGGCACACTGCGGGCCGTCCCGGCCCCGATCGTCGGCGACCGCTCCTGCGCGCGGCGACTCTGGCGGCTCAGCGACCGGTTGGTCGGTCTGGACCTGCTCAGCCACGCCTGACTCCTCGCCCGGCGCCCGCTACCCGCGCCGCCGGACCCCGGAAGCACACGGGGCCCGGCGGCAGAGCGGGTGCGGCTGAGTCGTCAGCCTTCGGCGCAGCACGAATGGCGACCCGCTTCGACGTAGTGCGGGTCGTGCCACCAGTACCGGGCGTTGTCCGGGTGCGCGGGCAGCGGCGGCAGTACCCTGCTCACCGCGGCGGCCGGCACCGCACGTTCGCCCGCGAACGGCGCGAGCAGGTCGTCCACGCGGTGCAGCACCCCGTTGGTCATGGTCTGCCGCACGTTGGCGGCCTGGTCGATGTCGGTGAGCGGATCACCGCCGAGCACCACCAGGTCCGCGTAGCTGCCGGGCGCGAGCCGCCCGATCGGCTCCTCCAGGAACTCCCCGGGCGCCCGGGTCGCGGTCGTCAACGCCTCGTACGGGGTGAGCCCGTACTTCACCATCGCCCGCAGGTTGAGGTGCAGGCTGACCGCGTTGAACGCGATAGGCGAGTCGGTGCCGGTGAGCACCAGCCCGCCACCGCGGATCATCGCCGCCGCCTGGGCGACCTGCCGGGCCAGGTTCTGCCGGTTGGCCGTCTGGTCCGTGGTCTGCGCGGCGACGGCCGCGGCCTGCAACGCGGCGTACTGCCAGGACGGGTAGAGGGTGCGCACCCGCCGGTCGGTGACCAGCGAGGTGTCCTCACGCAGCAGCGTGTTCGCCCCGAACAGGGTCGGTGTGCGGGCCGCCCGCGAGATGTTGAAGATGTCGATGACGTCCTGGTATCCGGCGCCGATCGCGGTGACGGTGCGGGAGTAACCGAACCGGTTCGTCGCGCCGGTGTGCTCCATGCCGTCGCTGCCGAACGCGAACGCCGGGTAGTGGTAGTGCGAAGTGGAGTGCACACCCCGCCGGTGCGACCACGCGATCACCGCCCGCTGCCAGACGACCGGCAGCCGGACGTACGCCTTCATCAGGTCGTAGTCCAGCGCCTCGGCCCGCTCCAGCTCCAATTCCAACTGCCGCTCGTCGAAGGTCGGGCGCATGAAGTTGTAGTAGATCCGCGACCCGTCGACGGCCTCACCGGTGCCGAAGTACCGCGGGCCGATCCGGGCGCCGGACTGGATCGACTCCCGCTCCTCCACCATGTGATAGGCGGGGCTGCCGGGCGATCGGGTGGTGGTCACGCCGAGGGAGAGCCAGAGGCGGTTCTGCCGAGCGCCGTAGGCGTAGCCCTGCATCTCCCGATGATGGTGCATGTCGACCAGACCCGGGATCACCACCCCGTCGCGGGCGTCGACGATCCGCCCGTCCCGGCCCGGCCGGGACCGCTCGACCGCGGCGATCCGATGCCCCTCGACCACCACGTCGACGTCCGCGCGCAGCCGCCGGCTGACGCCGTCCCACAGGTGTCCGGCCCGGATCACCGTACGTCCGCGCGGCCGACTGTTGGCCCAGCTCAGACCGACCGGGACGGTGCGTGGTGCGCCGCCGTCGGCCGACACCAGCCGCAGCCGCCCATTGTTCAGGTACAGCAGCTGGGCGGAGTCGCCGCTCCAGCTGGGCGCGTCGGTCACCTCGTGGGTCACCTGGCGGGGCGTGCCGGCGAAGGTGCCGTCCGGGTGGACGTCGACCACCCAGAGGACGCTTGCCACCACGAACGCCATCCGCCGGCCGTCGGGCGACCAGACCGGCCCGTCGTCCCCTCGGGTCTGAATGGACCGGTGCGGCATCGGATCGACGTAGCGGGCGGCGCCGGAGATCCGGTCGACCAGCAGGATCTTGCTGAGCCCCTCCCGGTAGCGGGCCGAATAGGGTACGACGGCGGCGAGGGCGATGACCCGCCCGTCGGCCGACCAGGTGGGGCGGCCGGGTTCGAAGGTAGCGCCGAAGACCGGCTGCACCTGCCCCGACGCCACCTCGACGGTGTAGAGGGCGCCGTTCTGGTCGAGGAACGCCAGGTGGGTGCTCTGCGGCGACCAGGTCCCGGACAGCGCCGCGGCGTCCGGCAGGTCGGTCAGCTGTCGCTCCGCGCCGGTCCGCAGGTCACGCAGCCAGATGTCCAGCTTTCCGCCCCGGTCGGTGGAGTACGACAGGTACCGCCCGTCGGGTGACCACGCCGGGTCGCACTTCCACCACTGGTCGCGGGTGAGCGGGCGGGGCGACTGACCGATCGTCAGCAGGTAGACGTCGTTGAGCGCCCGGAATGCCACCTGCCGACCGTCCGGGGAGAGCACCGGGCTGCCGATGCCCACCACCGGTCTGCGGGTGGTCGAGTCGAAGTCCCGCCGCCGCTTGCGGTAGCGGGGCGTGGCGACGGTCACCGGGGCGACGAAGCCGATGTCGTGGTGGCGGTCGTTGTCGAGCCGGCGGCGCCGGATCCGGCCGTCCGCCGTGTAGACGAACTCGCGCCCCGAGCGCCAGGAGACCCGGAACGGGTAGGCGTCCTCGCCGGTGACCAGCGGCGCGTCGTTCCGCCACAGTTCGCTGCGGCCGTCGAGCAGCCGGTGGTAGACCAGGTCACGGCCGTCCGGGGTCCACGCCGGGCTGTGCAGAACGGCAGCGGTCGGGGCGGTGACCGCGGTGGTCCGGGCACCGCTGGTGAGGTCGACCACGTCGATTCGGGTGTTCGCGACCACGAACGCGATGCGGGTTCCGTCCGGCGACCAGGCCGGCTCGTACTCCTCCAGCTGACTGTCGGCGACGACCCGGGTCTGCCCGGTGTCCAGGTCGAGCAGGTGGATTCCGTAGCTGCCGGACCGGTCGGAGGAGAAGGCGATGCGTCGCCCGTCCGGGGAGAAGCGGGGCTCCCGGTGGTCGTACGGGCCGCGGGTGAGCTGCCGCAGCCCGGAGCCGTCCGGGCGGATCAGCCACAGGTTGAAGTTGCCGTCGCGATAGGACTGGAAGGTGATCGTCGAGCTGTCCGGCGCCCACTCCGGCTGGGCGATGTCGAACAGGTCGCTCGTGAGCCGGCGCGCCGGACCGCCCGACGCTGGTAACACCCACAACACGCTGACCAGGTCCATCGCGATCATCCGGCCGTCCGGGGAGAGCTGGGCAGCCACGTCGGTGCCCTGCCGCAGCGTGACCCGCCGCTCCCGATCCTCGGTCTCGTGGCGCTGCCCCGCCCGCGCCGACGTCGCGACCGCGATCCCGCTCCCCGCCAGTGCCGCCGCGCCGGCCGTTCCCGCCAGCAGATCCCGCCTCCGTACGCCCGTCATGATGCCTCCCCGTCGAAGCTTCGATCGAACATCTCCGATCCTTATGGCCGGGCGGAAGGCGACGCAGCTCCCAGCGGTCGGCGAGCGGTAAGCGGACAGGCACGAGCGGTGACCGGTCGGCTCTGACCGTTCAGCGGCACGCGACCGAGGTGGGACTGCTCGGGTGTCCGTCGGCACAGCCTGAACCGTTCACCGGCGCCGGCCGTGCTGATCACGAAGCCAGTTCCGAGATGGAGTCACCGATGTCGCAGCCAGTCGATCCGCACCAGAGCCCGTACTCCGCGCCGATTCCCGCGCCCGGCAGCCCGGCACAGTTCCCGGCCGCGACCGGTGCTCCGGCGAATGGACGGGTCTACCCGAGCCGGAAACCGTGGCTCCGGATCGGTCTGATCACCGTAGCCGCGGTGGTGGCGCTGTGCGCCGCGGTGGTCGGCCTTTCGTTCGCCATCGCTCCGAACGGGACCGCCGGCTCGTCCGGCGGCGCGACGAAGCAGGCGGCGGGACCGCAGAGCAATGCGTCGGCCACGGCAGGTGCCCCCGGAGTCGGTGGCGCGGAAGCCTCCGCACCCGCCGGCTCGGCAGCTCCCGGCGGCGCCGGGACCATCACCGTGGTGGCTCCCGCGACGCTGGGCGGCCAGCCGCGGATCGACACCACCGGCAGCGGCGTGACCACCGACCCGGCAGAACCCGAAGTGACCGCGGCCGCGCAGGGCGCCTACGGCGACACCGCCACTGAGGACATCACCTTCTTCACCGCGTTCGCCTCGACCAGCGAGACACCGGAGGCTCGGCTCGACCTGCTCACCTCGGAACTGAGCAAGAAGTTCAGCGCCCAGAACTTCGTCGAGGCGGACCCCGGACCGCTGGGCGGGCTGGGCCGATGCAGCGACGGGCTGTTCAACGGAGTGCTGGCCGGGGTCTGCGTCTGGTCCGACGCGGGCAGCAGCGGGGCGTTCATCCGTACGCGGCAGAGCGCGCAGGTCTTCGCACCGGACTTCCCGGCGCTGCGGGCGGAGGTCGAGCAGCGGTCGTGAGCCTGCCTGGCACCGGGATGGGGAGCCACTGGTGCCACGGGCAGGACCCGCGTCGTGTGGCAGGGGCCGCAATGAACGGAGAGGCCGGCGTCCGACGGAAGCCGGCCTCTCGCGTCGCAGAAGGCGCGCGGCTCGTCGCGCCGACCAGCGCCAGAAGTTTTCCTTATGGCCGCACTCGGTGATCCCTCTGACCCTGGGGAAAGACATCCCCGCCATCCCGTCGTTGCAATGCAGCATGAACACCGCGACCTGGCTCGACGCCTTGAACACCAGCTCCGAACGGCTCCTCAAGACCGTCCGCGACCTGCCCGACGACGTTCTCGCCCGGCCGTCCTTCGCCGACCGCTGGAGCGTCGCACAGGTGCTGTCCCATCTCGGCAGCGGCGCCGAGATCTCCACCATGCTGGTGCAGCGCGGAATCGACGGCGACACCACCACACCGACCGTTGACGACGTCCGGCCGATCTGGCAACGCTGGGACGCGCTGTCCGCCCCCGCCCAGCGGGAGGCCTGGCTCGGCGCCGACCGACGCCACCGGGCACTGCTGGCGTCGCTCGACGCCCAGCAGCTCGAAGCGGTCCGGGTGCCGTACTTCGCCGGCCTGCTCAGCCTTCCCACCTACCTCGGGTACCGGCTGTCCGAGCAGTCGGTCCACGCGTGGGACATCGAGGTCGCTCTCGACCCCGCCGCGACGATCCCGGCGGCTGAGGTCGAGCTGCTCTGGGACCGCCTGGATCTCGTCGCCACCCGGTTCCGGGACGCGGACGTCCTTCAGCGCCTCGCCCCGAAGCAGCTCGCGCTCGGACTGCCGGACCGGACCCGGACGCTCGACCTGCACGACGAGCTGCACCTGATCGACAGCGCGCCGCAGAACCCGGCCGCCACCGTGACCGGTACGGCCGAGGCACTCCTGCGGCTGATCTACGGCCGCAACCGGCCCGAGGACGGCGTCAATGTGACCGGCGACGTGGTTCTCGACGACCTGCGCCGGCTCTTCCCCGGCTTCTAGGGCGTGTGTCGAAGCCTTCGGTCGAGCCGAGGCGGAGTCCAGGCGGCGGTCCGGCAAGTCGGGGATTCGTCCGGATACCGGTGTTGTATCCGGACGAAGCGCCGACGCCGCCGGTCGTCGTCTGGGCGCGCCGCAGGCCGGCCAGGGACTTCGACACACGCCCTCGGGCCGCCGTCCCGCCGGCACGGGTGAACCCGCCGGCGGGACGCCGCCTCTTCATCCTCCTTATGGGTGCCATAAGTGCGGCCGATACCCGGCCACCGGGCTTGCCGACTACCGTGAGCCGGGCCATCTGACCGGGTGGCGGCGGGGCAACGCGTCGACATGACGCCCGAGGCCCGGTCGAGCGCCTCCCCACGTGCCGGCGGGGCCGTGCATGCCCAAGATCGGCCCGCGTACGACCTCGTGTCGGGTCCGCCGCTGATCGACATCGCACTTCTCAGGAGCCGCAGCCATGGGTAGCACGAGCAGCACGTTGAAGGCCGACGTCCTCATCATCGGTTTCGGCAAGGGCGGCAAGACCGCGGCGGCCACGTTGGGCCGGTCCGGCAAACGAGTCGTGCTGGTGGAGCAGTCGGAGCGCATGTACGGCGGCACCTGCCCGAACGTGGGGTGCGTACCGACGAAGGGACTCGTGCACCGGTCCCAGCGGCGCCGCCCCGAGGATCCGGCGCAGGACTGGTACGCACGGTCCGTCCAGGAGGTCCAGGAGACCCGGGAGATGATGCGGCGCGGCAACTTCGACACGTTGAGCAGCATCGACACGGTAACCGTGATCACCGGTCGCGCCACCTTCGCCGACCCGCACACGGTCACCGTCGTCACTCGCGACGAGCAGCTCACCGTCACCGCCGACACCATTCTGATCAACACCGGGTCCGAACCGGTCGTCCCCGACATCCCCGGCCTCGCCACGAGCAGGTACCTCGTGTCCAGCACCGAGCTGATCGAGACGGCCACCCTGCCGGAACGGCTCGCGATCCTCGGCGGCGGTTACCTGGGTATCGAGTTCGCCGCCATCTACCGCCGGTTCGGTGCGCAGGTCACCATGCTGGAGCGCAGCGACCGGATCTTCGCTCGTGAGGACGACGACGTCGCCGCGGTGGCCACGCACATCCTGGTCGACGAGGGCATCCACATCGTCACGGCGGCGCGGGTGATGGAGGTGCGCGACGGCGGCAGCGCCACCACGATCGTGTACGACAAGGACGGCGAGCAGCACACCGTCGAGGTCGACGCCATCCTGGCCGCCGCCGGCCGCGCACCGGCGACCCGTGACCTCCACCTCGAAGCCGCCGGTGTCCGTACCACCCGGGCCGGGGCGGTCGAGGTCGACGAGCACCTGCGGACGAGCCAACCCCACATCTTCGCCCTGGGCGACGTACGAGGCGGGCCGCAGTTCACCTACCTGTCGCTCGACGACAGCCGAGTCGTCCTCGACCAGCTCACCGGCGAGGGCCTCCGATCGACGGCCGACCGGATCGTCCCCCGCACCCTGTTCATGACCCCGCCGCTGGCGAGTGTGGGCCTGACCGAGCGGGAGGCCCGGGAGGCGGGACACCGGGTGAAGATCGCACGGGAGGCCGTCGCGGAGATCGTGGCGATGCCGCGCGCGTACGCCGTCGAGGAGACCCGCGGGGTCATGAAGTTCGTGATCGACGCCGACACGGATCAGATCCTCGGCGCCGCCCTACTGAGCATCGACGCGCAGGAACTCATCAACACGGTCGCGCTCGCCATGCGGCACGGCATCACGGCGGCCGAACTTCGCGACGCCGTCTACACCCACCCGAGTTCGACCGAGGCGTTCAACGAGGTGCTGGCCACCATCGTGCGTACCGACGAGCCGTAGAACCTCCCTGGCCCAGCGGCCAGCACCGACCCAGATGTGATCCAGGTCACCCGGGCTCACGATCCAGCCCCACTGCCCCGTCCCGTGTTCGTCGTCAACACGAAAGAGGGCAGACAGATGCACAAGATCGTGATCCTCGGCGCCGGGTACGCGGGCCTCACCGCGGCGGTCAGCCTCGCCGGGCGCACCCGGCGCCGCGAGGACATCCAGATCACCATCGTCAACGCCGAGGAGCGGTTCACCGAACGGTTGCGGCTGCATCAGACCGCATCGGGGCAGCGCCTGGCCGACCTGCGCATCCCGGAACTGCTGGCCGACACCCGGGTGGAGTTCGTCCGCGGCTGGGTGACCGGCATCGACGTCAGCGCCCGCCGCGTCCGGATCGACGACGAGCGGGATCTCGAGTACGACCGGCTCGTCTACGCGCTGGGTGCCACCGCCGACACCGACGCCGTACCCGGGGTCGACGAACACGCGCACACGCTCGACAGCGCCCACAACGCCGAGATGCTGGCGCGAAGGCTGGCGAGCCTCGGCAGCGGCACCGTGGCGGTGTGCGGAAGCGGGTTGACCGGGGTCGAGGCCGCGGCCGAGATCGCTGAGCAGCACCCCGGCCTCGACGTGGTGCTGCTCGGCAAGCGGGAACCAGGGTCGACGATGGGTCCGAAGGCCAGGGCGTACCTCCACATCGCTCTCGCCCGACTCGGTGTACGCGTCGTCAGCGGCGTGGAGGTCGTCAAGGTGCGCCCCGGATCGGTGGATCTCGTCGACGGGGCGAGCATCGCGGCAGACATCGTGCTCTGGACCAGCGGCGTGCGGGTCCCGCCGTTGGCCGCCGCGGCAGGCCTGCGGGTGGACGACACGGGTCGCGCCGTCACCGACCCGGCCCTGCGGTCGGTGTCCCATCCGCAGGTCTACGTCATCGGCGATGCCGCCGCTATCCAACAGGGCTACGGCGTCATGCACGGCACCTGCCAGAGTGGCATGCCGACCGGCGTTCACGCGGCGACGTCGATCATGCGGGAGCTCGACGGCAAGCAGCCCCGGCCCTTCCGGTTCGGGTACGTGCACACCCCGGTCAGCCTCGGCCGCCGTGACGCGGTGATCCAGTTCACCCGTCCCGACGACAGTCCCAAGCGGTTCTTCCTGAGTGGCCGCCCGGCCGTCTGGTACAAGGAGACGGTGAGTTACGCACCGTGGCCGTCGTTCCAGCGGCTGAGTGCATTCCCCGCCATGGGATCCTTCGCCTGGCGCCGGGGCGGGCGGTTCACCCGGTGACGGACGAGCCTAACGACGCCTTCGACGAACACCGGAGGCTGCTGTTCCACGTCGCGTACCGCATCCTCGGCAGCGTGACCGACGCCGAGGATGCGGTGCAGGACACCTGGCTGAAATGGTCGGCGGCCGACCGCTCGCGGGTGGCGGACCCGAAGTCGTACCTGGTGCGGATCGTGTCGAACCTGGCGATGGACCGATTGCGTTCGGCGCGGGCCCGACGCGAGACATACGTCGGTCCGTGGCTGCCCGAGCCGATCCTGACAAGTGGCGACACGGCCGACGCGGTGGCCAACGCCGACGCGCTGTCGATGGGGCTGCTGGTGGTGCTGGAGACGCTGACCCCGCTCGAGCGCGCGGTCTTCGTGCTCAAGGAGGCCTTCGGCTTCACCTATGCCGAGATCGCCCACGCGGTCGAGCGTTCCGAGGAGACGGTCCGGCAGGCCGCCCACCGCGCCCGTGGGCATGTGCAGGCCCGGCGGCCGCGTTTCCAGGCCGATCACAACCGGCAGCGGGCGGTCACCGAGCGCTTCCTCACCGCCGCCATGGGCGGCGACATCAACACGTTGATGCAACTGCTCGCGCCCGATGTGACGCTGTGGACCGACGGTGGCGGCAAGGTACGGCAGGCGATGCGCCCGATCATCGGCGCGGACCGGGTGGCGACCTGGTTCGCGGGCATCGCCGCCCGGCCCTACCAGGGCATCGAACCCGCCGACATGATCGTCGAGCTGGTCGAGCTCAACGGGCAGGCGGGGATGGTGTTCCGCGGCGCCGGCAGGGTCATCGCCACGCTCTCCCTCGATTTGGACGACGAGGGCACCGTCACCGGCGTTCACAACGTCGCCAATCCCGACAAGCTCCGCGCCGTCGCCACCGGAACAGTCCACCACTTCTAGCCATGTCTGCACGGGGCCGCACCCGTGCGGTCGGCCGGCGACGGTGACCGTGGCTTGCCGGCGGTGCGGCCCTGTCGCAGCCGGTGTCGACTCGGCTTGGCCTGCTTCATTCCCCATTCCGGATCACGTCACATTCCTGGCGCCGGCGGCGGGCCGACCGGTGGCACTCCGCGCCTTCCCGATCGCACGATCAGGGGCTTTTCGCAATGACCAGGGCCACTGTCGACAACCGTTGCCTGTCGGATGTAAAGGACCGACCAACTGCTATCGGTTGTCCGTTTCCCGCACCACGAGGGAGCATTTGAGCAACTCGATCCGGCCGTTCAGACATGCCTGGACCTGCTCTACAGCCGACCCGTAGAACGAGGTCGCGGAGCTACCACCGCCCGCTGCACAGGTTCTCGACGCTACACCGGGACCCCGCGGACGGCAATTGGCATGGTCCCTTCACGAGGGTTCAGCGGCACCAAACGGGGCAGCTGACAGCAGTTGCGCGACGGGAATCCCGACACCGGCGAGGGGCCCTCGTCAAACGTGAAACACCATCCGTTAGGGTGGCTTGCCAATGACCTTCCTCGACTACATCTCCGGCGTGCCCGCATATCTGGAACGAGAGTGGTCTGACCTGCTCGAGCTGACCTTCGAGCATTTGCTTGTGGTGCTCGTCACGATCGTCTTGGCGACTGTGATCGCGCTCGGGTTAGGCCTGGCGACTTATCGCAATCAGAGCGGAGCCAGAGCAGTACTCACGGTGACCGGCACGTTCCTGACCGTCCCATCGTTCGCCCTGTTCGGACTGTTCATTCCGATCTTCGGTCTCGGGGCGGTGCCCACGGTCGTCGCGTTGGTGCTGTATGCACTGCTGCCCATCGCACGCAACACGATCACCGGGCTGCGTTCCATCGATCCGGCTGTCGTCGAATCGGCACAGGGAATGGGACTCTCCCGCCGCCAGCGGCTGCTCCGCGTCGAGCTACCGCTCGCCTGGCCGATCATCATGACCGGCGTACGCGTGTCGACCCTGATGATCGTTGGGATCGCCGCCATCGCGGCCATCGTCAACGGGCCGGGCCTCGGCGGACCGATCTTCCAGGGGCTCTCGGCGATCGGCACCCAACGCGGGTTCAACCTCGCCTTCAGCGGAACCCTCTTCGTGGCGGTGCTGGCGCTGCTGCTGGACGGCGTCCTCGGCATGCTCTCCAAGTTGACGACATCGAAGGGGCTGTGATGCCTGCGCATGAACAAGAGACCGCTACCGCGGCGTCAATCCGCCTCGAGTCGCTGACCAAGCGCTATGCGGGTCAGGCCGAACCGGCCGTGGACAACATCACAATGGACATACCGGCAGGCGAGATCGTGGTTCTCGTCGGACCTTCTGGCTGCGGCAAGACCACCAGCCTGAAGATGATCAACCGGATCATCGAACCGACCTCCGGACGCATCTTCATCGACGGCGAGGACGTGACCCACGTCAACGCCGACCAGCTGCGCCGCCGGATCGGCTACGTCATCCAACAGATCGGCCTGTTCCCGCACATGACGATCGCCGAGAACATCGGCATGGTGCCCAGGCTGCTCGGATGGAACCGGGCCCGGATCTCCGAGCGGGTCGACGAACTGCTGGACCTGGTAGGCATGGAGCCGTCGGCCTACCGCGCGCGGTACCCGAAGGAACTGTCCGGCGGCCAGCGCCAACGGGTCGGGGTCGCGCGGGCGATGAGCGCCGACCCTCCGCTGCTGCTGATGGACGAGCCGTTCGGCGCCATCGACCCGATCACCCGCGAACGCCTCCAGAACGAGTTCCTCCGCCTGCAGAGCAACATTCGGAAGACCATCGTCTTCGTCACCCACGACATCGACGAGGCGATCAAGCTCGGCGACCGGATCGCGATCCTCACGAAGGGATCGAAGATCGCGCAGTACGACACTCCCGAGGCGATCCTGACGGCTCCCGCCAACGACTTCGTCGCGGACTTCATCGGCTCGGGGGCGTCGCTCAAGCGCCTGAGCCTCAGCCGGGTCCGAGACGTGGAGCTCAACCAGTGGGCAGTCGGCCGGCTCGACGACGACCGGGCACAGCTGCGGCAGTCCCTCACGGAAAGTGATCACGGGTCACTGCTGCTGCTCGACGAGGACCAGCGGCCGGTTCGCTGGGTCACCGGCCACGATCTGACCCGCTCGGGTGAATCCCTCGACCGGGTGGGGCTTCCCGCGACGGCCACTGTGGAACCCCACGCCACACTGCACGACGCGCTGAACGAGATGGTCACCTCGCGGGTCGGGTGCGCGATCGTCGTCGACGACCAGCGGCGGTACCAGGGCATCGTCGACATGCGTACGGTGATGCGGGCCATCGACGAGATGCGGGAGAGTTCCCAGGCCCGCGACCGGCACGCAGCGGTCCAGCCGATGGAGGCCGGTTAAGGTGGCCATCCCAGCATTCGGAGTCAGGACCCGCGAGGCCGCGCCCGACGCCGACGATGTACTCGCCGAACTCGGCGGACCGTCCCGGTTCTGGCGCCGGCTGGGCACCCCGGCCCTCCTCGCCGCCGCCTGCGTGGCCCTGTACCTCTACGTGCGAAACCAGGATCTCGACCGGATCTCCCAGGCGAGTCTCAACGCCGACACGATCCGCGCGAAGCTGATCGAGCATGTGGAGCTCACCTTCGTCTCGACACTGATCGTCGTCCTCCTGGCGGTACCCCTGGGGGTGATGCTGACCCGGCCGGCGGTCCGTAGGTTCTCCCCGGTGGTGCTCGCCGTCGCCAACATCGGACAGGCGATACCGTCGATCGGGGTCCTGGTGCTGATGGCGATCACCGTCGGCATCGGCTTCGACCAGGCCGTCTATGCGCTGGTCATCTACGCCGCGCTGCCGGTCCTCCGTAACACCATCGTCGGCCTGAACCAGGTCGATCGCATGCTCGTCGAGGCGGGCCGGGGAATCGGCCTGAGCGGCTGGCAGGTGCTCCGCCGCGTCGAGTTACCGCTGAGCGTGCCGGTCCTGCTCGCCGGCATCCGTACGGCACTCATCATCAACGTCGGCACCGCCACCCTGGCGACCTTCGTCGGTGCCGGCGGCCTCGGATTCCTTATCGACCAGGGGATCCGCTTCGACCGGATGCCCGTTCTCGTCACCGGAAGTGTCCTCACCGCGGTTCTGGCGCTGCTCCTTGACTGGGTGGCCGGCATGGTCGAGGACGCTCTTCGCCCCAAGGGGCTATGACCTCCGCGGCTACATCCCGAGCCGCCAGATATCAGAGGAGGAACATGAGGAACACGAAGAAGCGCGGCCGTTGGCCGGTACTCACCGGCGCGCTGACGCTGGTGATGCTCGTCGCCGCGTGCGGCAGCGACGGCAACGACGATGTCGCGGGCAGCGGCAGCATCGGTGAGAAGTTCGACCTTTCCGGCGCGACAGTCACCGTCGGCTCCAAGGAGTTCACCGAGCAACTCATCCTCGGAAACCTGACCAAGCTCGCGCTCACCGCCGCCGGCGCCAAGGTGGACGACCAGATCGGGTTGCAGGGAAGCACGACCGTCCGCGCCGCGCTGACCTCCGGCGAGATCGACCTCTACTGGGAGTACCTCGGCACCGGCTGGGTCACCTACCTGCAGAAGGAGAAGGGCATCCCCGGGGCCAAGGCGCAGTTCGAGGCGGTCCGCGACGCCGACGCCGCAAACGGTGTCACCTGGCTCGACCCGGCGCCGTTCAACGACACCTACGCGATCGCGGCGAGCAAGGAGACCGCGGAGCGGCTCGGCGTCACCTCGATCTCCGACATCGCCGCGCTGGTCGCCAGCAACCCCGCCGACGCCACCTTCTGCGTCGGCGGCGAGTTCTCCACCCGTCCGGACGGCCTGCCCGGCCTCGAGAAGGCGTACGGCTTCAAGCTCGCGCCGGCAAACGTCTCCAACGTGCAGGACGCCCTCGTCTACAACCAGGTCGACAAGGGCGAATGCGCTTTCGGCTCGATCACCTCCACCGACGGCCGGGTGGCTTCGCTCGGTCTCACCGTGTTGACCGACGACAAGCAGTTCTTCCCGCCCTTCAACGGATCGATGAACGTCCGGACCGACGTACTGAAGGAGCACCCCGAGATCAAGGAGATCTTCGCGCCGATCGCCGCGGAGCTCGACGACACAACCATGGTCGGACTCAACGCGAAGGTCGATGTGGACGGTGAGGATCCGGCGGACGTCGCGAAGGACTGGCTGACGGAGAAGGGCTACATCGGCTGAAAGCCGAGCCCCGCCGCGGTTCGGGTGCCTTCGGACACGCGAACGATCAAGGCCGTGACCCGTGGAACCGCGGGTCACGGCCTTGATCGTTTTTCTGGCCGAAACGGACGCTCCCGGTTTCCGTACCTGGTGCCCATCACCTCGCCGTGCACAGCGCACCGCCGGAGGTAAATGAATTGCCGGCGCGATCACCCCGCGCCTACCGTCTACGTCAACCGATCAGCAAGGAGTAACCGGTCATGATGCGCCAGCCGAGCCCCGCGCCGCAGCCGCGTTCATCGCTGCGCGGCGGACGGTGCCCAGCCGTCACCGCCTCCTCTGTTCCCAGCCGCCGATGCCGGTGGAGTGGCTGACCGCTTTCGAACGCGCGCAGCCGCCCACCCAGCGAAGGGACCGGGCGGCTTTTTCGTACCCGGAGATGGTCACTGACAACTCCACAGCGGATGGCAAGGGAAATCTGGCCGGCGGTCTTCCACACCCGCCGCCGCCCCTTCCCGGATGGTCTAGTCGGCATGACGCCGCCCTCTGGTGGCGGAGAGCTGGGTTCGAATCCTGGTCCGGGAGCTGCTCCACCCTCGACGCCGGAGACGGTACGAGGACATCATGAAGGGTTGGCCGAGTCTGGTTTATGGCGCCGCGTTGCTAACGCGGAGCGGGTTCGACCCCGCCGGGAGTTCGAATCTCCCACCCTTCGCCAAGCCCCCGTAGCTCAGTGGAGAGAGCGCTTGACTACGAATCAAGAGGCCGGACGTTCGAACCGTCCTGGGGGCGCTACGTATCTCCGGCTGTCGTCGAGACGGCCGCTCGGGCGGGTAGTGGCGCAGTTTGGCAGCGCGCTTGCTTTGGGAGCAAGAGACCGCAGGTTCGAATCCTGTCTACCCGACTTCAGGTGAGGCCACCCGATCTGGTGCCGGGCGCCGTCTCGAAAACGGTCTGGGCCGAAAGGCCGTGTGGGTTCGAATCCCACCCTCACCGCGCATGACACTCGACGATCCGACCGAGCCATGCCGCAGGATCGCGTGCCCGAGTGGTCAGGGCTTCGCCTGCAAAGCGAATGAACGTCGGTTCGAATCCGACCGCGATCTCCAGGTCCTGCCTTCCGCTGTGGCGGCTTGCCGGTGTCCCGGCCGGTCGGGATCGCGATGAGCCTCGCGGCGCTGGTGATCGCCCTCGTCGGGGTGGGCTGGTTCGCCCTGCGCCGGGACTGATCAAGCAGTCGGCGCGGTGGGGATCTTTCGCAGTTCGTCGAGGGTGTACTTGGCCACGGCCTCGACCTTCCGGATGCCTGCCGCCTGCGTCCTGTGGTGGTTGGAGAGCACGGCCACGAGCCAGTCGTGTCCCGGTTCGACGAGCCGCCCGATCGTGTTGACCTGCCACAGCCCGCCGTCGGCGCTGATCGTGTCCCACCCGTTCTTGACGTAGACCTCGGTGGTCCCCGGATCGGCGGCCGCGGGAACTCCCCAGTCCTGGTCCTCCTCGACCTGGCTCATCAGGTCGAAGAGGTAGGCCCGACCGTCCTCGTCCAGTGGGCCGTCCGCGTAGGTGAGCGAGGTGAGCAGACGGATCTGGTCGGCCACGGTGGTGGTGGTCATCCCCCACGACGCCTTGGGGTTGGTCTCCTTCATGCCGAAGGTCCTGTTCGCCGTGGTCAACCCCGACTCTCCGCCGATCCGGTGGTACAACGCGGTCGCGGCGTCGTTGTCGCTCGCTGTGATCATCTTCTTGGCGTTGCGCCGGTCGCTGTCCGTGATCTTCTGGTTCCTCAGTTGCGCCCGCACCAGCAGGGCCGCCAGGATGTCGACCTTGACGATGCTGGCCGTCTGGAATCGGGCGTCGCCGACGGTGACGGCGATGTCGGACTCCCGATCTTTCACTGCCACCGCGACCTGGCCGTTCCCGACTCGCTGCACGTACGCCTCGATCTTCACCCGAGCTGCGGCCAGGTAGTCGGGTGTGGGACTGGGCGTTCGCGCGGCGGAAGCTGCTCGGCCTTCCGGGTCGGACGCCGACTCGCCGCCACTGGTCAGGCGCCAGACGGCGCTCGCCCCGGCCGCGCCGCCGCCCGTGATGGCCAGCACCGCCGCGGCCAGCAGTCCGCGACGTGACGGTCCGCGCCCGCTCATTCGGCGCGCTCCGCCAGCGCGTCGCCGAGGACTCCCGCGCGCCCCATCCGGCGTGGGACGTACCGATGGGCCGGGGCGGATGACCGCTGGTCGTTCGCCGGCCGGGTTCTTGGAGTGTTCATCAGGGTCCCCAATCGCGTGGCGCCGGGAACGGCGCAGTCGTGAAATGGAGACGGCAGGGCAGGAGGTTGCACATCGTGACTTACCTAACCTGGCGAGGACTACGTGCTCCGGAAGGCAGGACGAAGGCAGCCTGGGCGCGGTCCAGTAACCGGCAGGCGCATCGGCGGACACGTCGACGACCGATGAGCGGGCGCTCACTCACCGACCGCCATACGTTAAATCTATCCCGGTTTGTCCTATTTATCGGGCACTGCCGGGAAATCCTGCGGATCCCGCGGGCACGCGGTCAGGGACGGCCGCTCGGGTGCGGCAGCGTCGCGCCGGGGTACAGGATGAGCGGCTCGTACGGCGAGATGCGCTGCCGCCGGTAGAAGGCGTTGGTGGGCGGCAGCGCGAGCAGCACGAGGGCGACCAGCAGCGCGGGGGAAGCCACGTACCCGGAGACTGCGCCCACGGGTTCGGCCCACCCGGGCATGAGCCGGCCGGCGAGCGCGTGGACGCTGTCCCAGTCGGTGCCGTCCAGAGCGCTGACGCCGTCGTCGGACGGCAGCAGGTTCAGTACGAGCCAGAAACCGGCGAACACCAACGTCACCGCGCCGAGTATCCAGGTGACGATCCGTGTCCAGTTCCAACCGCCGAGATTCGCCAGCGCCAGGGCCAGGAAGGCGAGGGCGGAGAGCGCCACGACCAGGCCCACGGCCATGAGGAAGACCATCGGCAGGGCGGCGAAGCCACTCGGAGTGCCCACCCTCTCGTGCGCCCTGAGGTAGGCGCCCTGCACCGCCGCTTCCGCTGCCGCCTGGGCGAGTCGAGCCAGGCCACTGAGCGCCAGCATCAGGCTGGACCCGATGACGACCGGAGGTACCCGGCGGCGAGTGACATCGGTCGCGGCGATCCCCGTGCTCATGTTCGTGAATGCTAGACCGGAGCACTCCCCCACCGGACGGCCGGACGGCCGCCAGGTGCCGCCCGGCGGCCGAGCGACGACGCCGGGCGTCCGGGACGTCGACGGAGGACAAGCACCGGCGACCAGGACCGAGAGGCCGGGCAGAACACCCAGTCGCATTCACGTGCCGTGTCGGCCGTGCATGGGCGATGCCCGCCGCTGACCGGCCGGTCGGCGGCGGGCATCGCCCGCACTACTCGACGGAGTGGCCCGCCACGCCGCGTCCCGTCTTCAACGCGTCCAACAGCATCGGCAGCGCCCGGTGCAGCTCGCGCTGCCAGTACGGCCAGCTGTGCGTGCCGGGACCGTAGAAGTCGGTCTCGACGGAGACGCCGGCCTCGCGGAGCCGGTCGACGGTGTCGACGTTCTCCTGGTAGATGAGCGCCTCGAGGCTGTTCGTCACACCAGGCGGGTCGAACGGTCCGCCCGCCGTGCCGTCACCGCTGGCCACGAAGAGCGCCGTGTGGCGCAGCCGCTTCGCGAGATGGTACGGATCGTGCGCCTCCCAGATCCGCCGCTGTGCCACCGGGTCGCCCCAGAGGTCGTACGGGTCGAGCCCGGTGCGCCCGAAGAACGGCAACCAGTACGAGGCGTCCTTCAGCGGGTGCAGCACACCACTGAACGACGCCGCCGCCCGGAACATCCCCGGGTTGCGGGCCGCGTACGACAGTGCGCCGAATCCGCCCATCGACAGTCCGGCCACCGCCCGCTTCGGGCCGGCGCCGTATCCCCGCTCGATGATCTGGCGTACCTCACGAAGGTGGAACGTCTCCCACGCCGGGGCGTCACCCCGGCCGCCGTTCCACCAGTCGCTGTACCAGCCGGCGGCACCGGCCTCCGGCATGACGACGAGGACGTCCCGAAGTTCGGGGATGCTCGCGACGTCGGTCGAGCGGGTCCAGCTCAGGTACGAGTCGCAGCAGCCGTGCAGCAGGTAGAGCACGGGCCATTTGTCGCCGCGGCTGCGCTGTTCCCAACCGTCGGGGGTGAGCAGCCGCACGTTCGCCGTCGTGTCGAGGGCCGGCGACTGGATCGTGAGGTCGACCAGGCGCGGACCGACGACGGTCTCCTGCGCCACGTACGCCCCGTCGGCGGCTCGGATGGGCACGGGAGCCGCGAGGGCGGCCTGTGGGGCGGTGAGCCCGCCCAACACGAGCCCGACCGCGAGAGCGGCGCGGAGCGCCGATGATCTCTTCATGTCGTTTCCCGCTCTCAGCAGACGTCGCGCGGGTTCACGGCTCGCGCCATGGCCGTGAAGCCGACGTCGCCGGGGTGCAGGTGGTCTCCCGAGTCGTACGCGGGGTTGATCCGGCCGGGGTGCGCCGGGTCACGGGTCACGGCGTCGAAGTCGACCACCGCGTCGAACTCGCCGGAGGTACGGATCCACTGGTTGACTGCCTGCCGATCGGCCTCGCCGGCATCGCTGTAGTAGCCGGCGCCCTCGTACGGCGTGATCGTGGCGCCCACGGCACGGATACCCGCCTGGTGCGCCCTCGCGATGAACTGCCGGTACACCGCGATGAGCTGCTCCGGTTCGAGGGCACCGCGGCTGTTGCCGATGTCGTTGATGCCCTCCAGCAGCACGACCGAACGGACGCCGGCCTGCCCGAGCACGTCACGGTCGAACCTCGCGAGGGCGGAGTCGCCGGCCGAGCCCGCGTTGGCCAGCAACCGGTTGCCGCTGATACCGGCGTTCAGTACGCCGCACCGCCGGGCCTCGGGTCCCTGCACCAGCCGGTCGGCCACCTGGTCCGGGTAGCGCAGGTTCGCGTCGACGGTCGAGATGACCCCGTCGGTGATGGAGTCGCCGAAGAAGATCACCGATCCGGCCGCCCGCGAGACGACGTCCACGCCGGAGAGGAAGTACCGCGCGGTGTCCAGCCGGGTGTACGCGCCGCCGGCGTCCGAAGTGGCGTCGCCCGTGGCGCGGAAGGAGGTGGCGTAGCCGGCCGGGTGCCAGGTCGTCGGACCGGTCGGGCCGGGGAGATAGGTGCTCACGACCAGGTCGGAGTCTGCGGCAACCTTGATCGGCAGAGGGTCGGACCACCATTCGGCTCCAGCGGGGATCGTCACCGAACGATCGCCGTCGAACGTCACCGGGCGCAGGTCACTCCCGTCGACCTGCGGTGTTCCCGATCCGCCGGTACGTGGGGCCACCGTGACGGCGCCGACGGTCAGGGGCGTGGTTCCGTAGACGTTGCTGATGCGTACGCGGATGCTGTCGCCGCCGATCGACAGGTGCGCCACCTGCCGCAGCGTGGTGTCCGTGAAGCCGGTCGCCGACGTGCCGGTGGTCCTCGGTTCGGCCACCGCCGCCATCCAGCTGCCGATCCAGTCGGCCCGGCCGGGGGGCTGCGCCGTGGCGCTCGCGGGCAGCAGACCGATCGCCGTGGTAAGCGCTGCGGCGACGGCCAGACGTACTCGTAGACGTTTCGATGTCACGCTCAGCTCCTCGTCCCGAGTTCCTGATGGGGTGGCCGGCCGGCGCGGGTGATGAAATCACGTTCCGTGATCATCCGACAGCGCATCGACGATGATCGGTGAAGTTGGCGCGACGAACGGGCGGCCCGGTGAGCTGAACGGCGAGTGTGACTGCGACCAGCGGTAATCGACGCGTGCCGATCGACTGGGTCAGTTTCCGCCGGCCCGGCCCGCCCGCGCGGCCACCTGCTCGTGCAGCGCCGCCAGCGCCGGGCTGACCGTCGCGGTCAGCGGCTCCGGCTCCGCCAGTCGCCGCGCCGGCTCGGGCAACCAGGCGAGTTCGGCGTCGAAGCGGCGGCGGGCGGCCCGTACCGCCTCCACGGGGTCGGCCGGATCGAGCCGGCGACCGTCGCGCATCACCTGAACGAGCAGCGGCTCCCGATCGGCCGGTACCGGCTCGTCGCGCAACCCGACCACGTCACCGGCGGCGCCGGCCGGGTCCCGGAACACCTGCTTCGGAGCGGGCAGTGTGGCCTTGCCGGGGGAGAGCTTCAGCACCGGCCGGTCGCCGATGCAGACCAGCTTGTACGCGCTGTCCAACGACGGCGCGTCGTACGCCACGCCCATCTTCGTCCCCACCCCGTACCCGTCGATGGGTGCGCCCGCCTCGACGAGCCCGGCGATGACGTGCTCGTCGAGGCTGCCGCTCGCCACGATCTGGGCCCGGGGCAGCCCCGCCTCGTCGAGGATCGCCCGGGTCTGCCGGGCCAGCGCGGCGAGGTCGCCGGAGTCGAGCCGCACACCGAGCGGCCCGGTCAACCCCAGTTCCCTGACCACGTCGACGACGGCCCACACTCCGGCCGGCGTGTCGTACGTGTCCACCAGGAAGATCGGGTTGACCGGGAAGTCGGTGGCGAACGCCCGGAACGCGGACCGTTCGTCCGGAAACGCCTCCACATAGGAGTGCGCCATCGTGCCGGACGGGACGAGCCCGTAACGGTGCGCCGCCTCGACGTCGCTGGTCGCCGCGAAGCCGGCGATGGCCGACGCCCGGGCGACGCCGGCACCGGCCTCGATCCCGTGCGTACGCCGGAACGCGAAGTCGATCAGTTGGGCGTCGCCGGCGGCGATGCGGCAGCGGGCGGCCTTGCTGGCGATCGTGGTGTGGAAGGTGATCAGGTTGAGTACGCCGGTCTCCACCAGCTGCGCCTCCGCGATCGGCGCGGTGACCTCGAGCAGCGGCTCGTCGGCGAACACCACCCGGCCCTCCGGTACGGCCCAGACGTCACCGGTGAACCGAATGGTCGACAGCGCGGTCAGCGTCGACTGGTCGAAGCCGCCGACGTCGCGCAGGTAGCTGAGGTCGTCGGCGTCGAACGCGAACTGCTCCAGGAACGTCAGCGCCTCGGCCAGCCCGGCCGCCACCAGGAAGCCGCGCCGCGGCGGTAGGCGGCGGGCGAAGAGGCTGAACGTCGCCCGCTCGGTCATGCCGCGCCGCAGGTAGCTGCCGGCCATCCGCAACTCGTACAGGTCGGTGCGCAGCCCGCTCATGTCGCCTCCTCAACCACGGCACCACTGTGGTGGACGCGGCGCCGGGATGTGTGGGAAACGGGAGAACCCGGACGGCGCCGGCCCGATCGGCGGGCGGCTCGCCCAGCTACGGGCCGGTAGGCGGTTGTCCCCGTCGATGGCGACCAGCATGATCGTTCTGTGCGGCCTTGGCGCGGCCGGGCCACGAGGCTCGGTAGGTCGCACCGGTGGGTACTTGTCCACCGAGAGTGGTCCAGCGAGGGGGTGACCGGAGGGATCCCATGCAGGATGAGTTGCAACGTCTCGTCGACGCGCTCGCCGCGTACGCGGGGCGACCCGCGCTGATCGAGGACCGGCGCCAACGGGTGGTGGTCTACAGCGAACACACCGGCCCGATGGACGACGTGCGTCGCGCCTCGATCCTTCGCCGGCAGACCACCCCGGAGGTGATGGCCTGGTTCCGCAACGTCGGCATCATGGACGCCCGCGAGCCGGTGCGCACACCAGCCTCCAGGGAACTGGACCTGCTGCCCCGGATCTGCGTGCCGATCCGCCACCAGGACCTGCTGCTCGGCTTCGTCTGGTTCATCGACCCGGACGGCACGATGGCCGACGCGGACATCGCTGCCACCGGACTGATGAGCGAGCTGTCACTGGCGCTCTACCGGGAGAATCTGCTCGGCGAGCTGGCCTCGCAGCGGGAGACCGAGGCGGCGCGCACGCTGCTCTCCGACAACGAGCCGACCCGAGTCCGGTCGGTACGCGCCCTGCGCGAGGCCGGCATGATCGCCGACGGGTCGGCCACCGCGTTGGTGGCGCAGCTCGTCCCTCCCGACGAGGAGCCGCTCGACGAGCTCGCCCGGCTCGCCCTGGAGCAGGCGCTGGTCACCACCCGCCGCTGGGTCGGCACCCGGGAGGCGCTGCACCTGGTCCGCGACGACCACGGGGTGCTGCTGCTCGCCGGCGGCCGGGGCGGCGGACGGCCCTCCCCCGAGGTCGCGGCGAAACTTCTCGACGACAACCTGCGGCACACGACCCGCGGCCTCGGCTCGGTGGAACGTGCCGTCGTCGGCATCGGGCAGACGCGCTCCGGCCTGGCCGAGGCCTTCGGGTCGTACGGTGAGGCGCTGCAGGCCGCCCGGGTCGGCGTACGACTTCCCGCCCTCGGAGCGCTGGTCTCCTGGTCGGGTCTGGGCGTCTACCGGGTGCTCTCCAGGTTGGAGGGGCGGCACCTCGACATGGCCGACGTGCACCCGGGCCTCGAACGGTTGCTGCGAGAGCAGCCGAACCCGGTGCTGTTGCGGACCCTGGAGCGCTACCTCGACCTGGCCGGCAACGCCCACGCCACCGCCGAGCAGCTCCGGCTGCACCGGACCACCCTCTACTACCGCCTACAGCGGATCGAGGAGCTCGCCGAGACCGATCTGAAGGACGGCAACGAGCGGCTCTGCCTGCACCTGGCGCTCAAGCTGGGCCGGCTGACCGGCGCGTACCGCCCGGAGGACTGACGGCGTGCTCCTGCTGTTCACCGGCGCCGTCGGCGGAGGACCGTCCGTACGCCGAACACGATCGTGGCGATCACGAGCGCGGCGCCCAGGGCCTGCAGGCCCGGCGAGTCGTCGGCCTCACCGAACACGACGCCGGCGACACCGAGCGCGATGGCGAGGATCGCGGCGGCGCCGACGACGAAATACCTCATCGGATCTCCTTCCGGCGGACGAGCCCGCAGCCCGCAGCCCGCAGCCCGCAGCCCGCGGTGATCATGAAGTTTTGGTCGCCCGGCACGGCGTGTCGTGACCACAACTTCATGATCAGCGGGACCGGGCGTGGGGCGCAGAGACGGTCGGCATCCTCGGCAGGACGGTCATTCCTCGACCCACTCGAGCAGGTCACCGGGTTGGCAGTCGAGCACCCGGCACATGGCTTCGAGCGTGCTGAACCGGACGGCCTTGGCGCGGCCGTTCTTCAGCACCGCTACGTTCGCGGGCGTCAACCCGACACGTTCGGCGAACTCACCGACGCTCATCTTGCGTTTGGCCAGCTGGACGTCGATGCGCACGACGATCGGCATCAGATCACCGCTTCCATGTCGGTACGCAGCGTGGTGGCCTGGCGCAGCAGCGCACGCATCACCACGATCAGCAGCCCGAACACCGCGACGCCGATCAACAGCAGGAACAGCAGGAGTGGTGCGCCGGGATCGTCCGCCCTGAACCCGACGTAGAGGAACACGCCCAGCAGCACCACCCACGCGGCGGCGATGGCCCACACGATGGCGTCCACCCAGGCGAGGGACGCCTGGGTGAAGATCTTGTCCTTCTTGACCATGGTGAGCAGCTTCCAGGTGGCCACGATCACCACCTGGACGCAGAGCACCCAGAAGATCGTGATGGCGGTCAACGGCCACCTGAGGTAGGCGTCTTGCGGCGATTCCTTGGCCATGTGGGCGAACTGCCCGGGCAGCGACATGGTCTGGAACAGGACCAGGATCCCGAACAGCAACACGAGGAAGACTCTGAGAGCGGCTACCGCTCGACGTTCCGTAACCATGTATCGACTATCGCTCGCAACCTATCGAAAGTCAATAGGTTCGGGATGCGACGGCGAGACCACGGACGGAATTCGGTTGCGCGATGACCGGCGGGTCTGAGTAACGTCTGCGGCATGTCGAGCCCCGAGGCGTCCAAGGCGGGGGCTTTCGGTCACCCCGTCAGCCCCCTGAACCACTGAGTTCCAGCGCCGCTCCCCAGCAGCCCACGCTGCGTGGGGCAGTCGCGCACCCCCGGACGCTGACCGCGGTGACGAGACGTCTCCTCGTTCTCCCTCACCTCGGAGCACTCGATGCCTCTGCCGCTGTACCTGCTTGCCGTGGCGATCTTCGCCATGGGCACCTCGGAATTCATGCTCGCCGGCCTGGTGCCGGACATCGCCACAAGCCTCGATGTGCCGGTCGGAGCCACCGGGTTACTGATCACGGCATTCGCCACCGGAATGATCGTCGGCGCGCCACTGACTGCGGCCCTCGCGCGCCGCTGGCCGGCCCGGGCCAGCCTGCTCGGCTTCGTGCTGGTCTTTGCCGTCGCCCACGTCGCGGGCGCACTCACCACGAGTTTCGCGGTACTGCTCGGCACCCGGGCACTCGCCGCCCTGGCCAACGCGGGCTTTCTCGCTGTCGCACTGAGCACTGCGGCCGCGCTCGTCGCATCCGATCAGAAGGGGCGCGCGCTGGCGGTGCTGCTCTCGGGTACGACGGTGGCGACCATCGCCGGAGTCCCCGGCGGCGCGGCGCTCGGCACGGTTCTCGGCTGGCGGGCAACCTTCTGGGCGGTCGCTCTGCTCTGCCTTCCCGCTGCCGTCGGCGTCGTGAAGGGCATTCCCGCCCGGGTCGGGCCGCCGCCTCGCGACAGTCCGGTCCGGTCGTCGCTACGCGACGAGATCGCCCAGCTCGCGATGCCCAGACTGCTCCTGGTCATGCTGCTCGGCGCCCTCGTCAACGCCGCCACCTTCGCCACATTCACCTTCCTGGCACCGATCGTGACCAACACCGCCCGCCTGAGCCAGCTGTGGGTCCCGGTCGTGCTGGTGCTCTTCGGTGTCGGCTCCCTCGTCGGCGTCACCCTCGCGGGACGGCTCTCCGATCGGCGTCCCGGCATCGTGGTCGCCGTCGGCGGCCCGCTGCTGTCACTCGGCTGGGTCGCGTTGGCGGTTTTGGCCACCCGGCCGGTGGCGCTTCTCCCCCTCGTGTTCGTGCAGGGCGCACTCTCCTTCGCGTTGGGCAGCACCCTCATCGCCAGGGTGCTGCACGAGGCAGCAGGCGCCCCCACCATGGGAGGGTCGTACGCGACCGCGGCGCTCAACGTCGGTGCCGCCGGCGGTCCCGTCGTTGCGGCAGCGACCCTGGAGGCCGGAGCCGGCGACCTCGGCCCGGTCTGGGTCAGCGGTCTCCTGGTCACGGCCGCACTGCTCATCGCCCTGCCGCTGCGGCCGGTCATCGCACTCCGCTTCCGGGCGATCCGATGACCACGCGGAAGCCTGCGGGGCGCCGGGCGAGCGACCAGCACCCACCCAGCTAGGTACCTGGACACACCTTCTGCCGATCGGCCACGGTCAGCGGTGGCGTCCGGAGGTCCGGACGCCACCGAACCGTGAGCGGCACCGGCGGTCAGCCCTCGATCTCGCGCGGGTCGCGGCTGCGGGGATAGGTGTTCTTCTCGCCGATGGTGCCGTCCTGCTTCTTGATGACGTGCTCGGCGTCGCGCTGAACGGCGGTCTGCCGGCCCGCGGCCTCCGCTTCCGCTTTGGTGCCGTGGGTGCTGCTCGCGCGCTGGTTGCCCTCGGGACGGTTCTTCCACTGCCCGTCCTCGTGGTACGTCTCGATGTCACCCTTCGACATGATCCGTGGCCTCCCTGATTCGCATGGTCGGTCACGAATATCTGCCCGGGGCGTACCCCCTCAAACGTCCGTCACTTCATCACGAGGTCACGCAGCGCCCGCAGCGCCGCCTGGTCGCTGACCTTGGCGTGGATATTCTTGTCGGGACCGATCAGGACGATGTACGGACATCTGTGATCGCCGCCCGGCTCGGCAGCGGGGCGACCGGGCGAACCGCCGTGAACTGGGCGTGCTCGTACCGGGTGGCAGAGAGCAGCAGCAGCCACTCGTCGCAGCCTTGCCACGGATAGAGGTCCGCCGCTCCGCCACGTACGGTCCGGGGCCCGTCGCCGGTGCGTGGCCGCGCGTCCGCCGGCGCCCCCGTGAACCCGGGGATCCACACGTCGGCGCAGAGCTCGCCCGCCGACCCCATCGCCGCCAGCCCGAACGCATTCTCCCCTGCGGCCGTCCGCGTCTCGTCGCCGAAGTCGTCGAGCAGCTGGTCCTCGCCCGGTTTCCCGTCACCGCGAAAGGTCAAGGTGGTGGTGCCGGCCCGCGCCGCGTACTCCCACTGCGCCTCGCTGGGCAGCCGAAACGGCAACGACTCGAGCAGATCGTCCAGGTCGTCCTCGAGCCGGGCGGTGGCCGTTTCCGTCTCGGCGTACGGGTCCTCGTACTCAGGCAGCCAATGCCGGACCTGCGCCACTGTCAACGGGTGCCGGGCGATCAGGAACGGCTCGACCCGCACCTCGCGTACCGGCTGCGAGTCACAGGCTCCGGCAAGGAACGGCTCGATGGTGTCCTCGACCCCACCACTGCGTTCGATGGCACGTACCGCGTCCAGTTCCGCGTCGGACAGGCCCATCCGGAACATGCCGCCCGGAACCTTCCGGAACACCACACCCGACGGTGTGTGCCGCCATGCCGGGCGCCCCGACACGGTCTCCTCGATCCACATGGCGCGGAACGCTAGCAGCCAGGCCTGACAGCGGTCGGGTGACCGCCTCGGTCATGCCGAGCGGGAGACGAATCCTGCCCGTTTTCCCGGCGGGGTCACTCGCCGTCAGCACGATCGGCCGGGCCGGGAAGCTCGGGACAACGGCGCGGATCGGGTACCCGAACCGGCGCGGGCGGGGCGACCTCGTCGCCCCGCCCGCTCGTCACTCGGCCTGATGTACCGATGTCACAGGCCGGCCTTCTCGGCCGCCTTCCGGCCGCCGACCACCGGCAGCTCGATCCGGCTGCTGTCGAAGTGGACGGTGATCTCGGCCTGGTTCTGCTTCGCCCGGCTGCTGTAGCCGGAGTAGGAACCGAGCAGCACCACACCGATCTGGTTGCCGGCGTCGAAGACGTAGTCCTCCGGCAGCAGCGGCACGTCCACGGCGTTCTTCTCACCCGGCACCAGCGGCGTCGAGGTGGACAGCGAGTCGATGTTCAGCCCGTCCAGGATGCCCTTCGTGACGAGAGCCTGCGGATCGGTGGCCACGTTCTTGGCGGTCTCCCGGTAGCAGGCGTCCTCGGCGTACCCGCCCCAGGTGGCCTGCTCGCCCCAGCAGTCCTCCTCGGTAAGCGTCCGGATGCCGTCGCCGGCGGTGCCGAAGCGGGTCTTGGTGCCGTAGTCGACGAGCAGACCGGCGAAGCTGGTGTCCTCGCCGTTCACCGACGCCTTGATCCGCACGACGGGGGTGCCGGAGATGTGCAGCGGCGCCCGCAGCGGCTCGGACAGGAACACCAGCCGGTTGGCCGTGTTCGCCTGCGGGTCCGACGGGTGCCGGATCGCGTTGGTCTGGCTCATCGACGGCGTGTCCTGGAAGGTGCGGGACTCCTTGCGGCCGGGCTGCGGACGGACCGAGAGGGCACCCGCGGCACCCTCGGCGCCGGGCCGCAGGAACACCTCGGTCTTCTGGGCGGTGGGAACCGGCCAGTCGCGGTAGGTCTCCCAGACGTCCGGAGCCCGCTCGATGTCGGCCCGGGGCTCCTTCATGATGTCGTTCTTGACGTCGTACAGCCAGAAGTCGAACCAGCGGTGCAGGGTGTCGACCCACTCGCCACGGCGGAAGTCGAACGGGTCGACGTGTCCGGTACCGGTCATCCAGAGCTTGCGGGGCACGTTGTGCTCGGCGAGGGCGTCCCACCACTTGCTGAAGTGGTCCGCACGGACGTTGTCGTCGTTGATCCCGTGCACGACGAAGACGCTGGCGCGTACCCGGTCGGCGTGCGGAACGTAGTCGCGCTCGGCCCAGAAGTCGCTGTAGTCGCCGGTGGTGTCGTCGCTCGCCACGCCCATCTGCTCACGCACCGGCGCGCAGTACGCCCGCCGCTCCGGGTTCGTGACGGTGTTGGCGAGACTGCCCGAGTAGTTGTTGCCGCGGGTGATCAGGCCGTTGCTGCGCGAGTAGTCGTACCAGCTGGAGATGCCGGAGATCGGCACGATCGTGGACAGCCCCTCCACGCCGGTGGCGGCGGCCGCGTTGGCCAGGGTGCCGTCGTACGACTTGCCGATCATGCCGGTACGGCCGTTGTGCCAGTCGGCCACAACCTCGTCGCCGGCGGCGTTGGTGCCCTTCCTACGACCGTTGAGCCAGTCGATGGCCGTCGGCGCGCTGATGTTGTCGGCGGTTCCGCCGGTGACCGGGCAGCCGGTCGAGTGGTTGGTCCCGATCATGTCGAGCAGGACCACCGCGTAGCCGCGCGGGACGAAGTAGTTGTCGTAGAAGAGCGGCCACTTGTCGTTGAGGCCGTCCCCGTCGACGTCTTCCTTGCACTCGCTCTCGTTGCCCCGGCAGACGGTCGAGTAGTACGGGCTCGCGTCCATGATGACCGGTACGCGGAGGCCCTCGTCGCTGGCCTTGGGACGGATGATGTCCATGGCGACGACGTCGCGCTTGCCGTCGCTGTCGGTGTCGACGTCGGAGGTGACGAATACCCGTTCGCGGATCGCGTCGGCGTACCCGAACACCGGTTGGGTGACTCCGTCCTGGACAACCGGCCGGAGACGTTCCGCGGACGGCTTCGCCGTCGCGGCAGCCGCCGGCAGGCCCACGGCGACGGTCAGCCCGACCACCACCGACGCCCGCCACCAGCTCCTCGTGGTTCGCATGGTGCTCCTCCCCTTGTCCGGCACCGGCGCCGTCCCAGCCGTCCCGGGCAGGGGCGGCGGGCCGCCGGTGCGGCTGCATCGAACCCTAGAAATCCAGCCGGGACCGGTCATCGGACAGGTGCGGGAGTTGATCGTCTTCACCTCCTACGTCTGTCGTAGACGTTCGCTACGGACCGTGACCGGCCGCCGCCACGCCGTCCCCACATCTCCGGGCAGCCGGCCTGCAACAGGCGTAGGACCACCCGGCCCCTGATTCCAACAGGTGCCCGATGACGCAAACGGCGTACGGCCATAGGTTCGGCCGCAGCAGCACGCCGAACGGCCGGCCCGGCAGGGCCACCGTCGGCGGGACCCGAACGAGGCACGCCGATCGGCGAGAAGGGCGGGACGTGCGGCCCGAAGGCACCGTGATTCCCCGATTCATCGGGCGGTTCGTGGTGCCGGCACTGTTCGCGACACTCTTCGCCGCTCCGCTGTGGTTCATGGTGGCCGGCTCGCTCCGGCCCGCCGGAGAGCCACCGCCGCGAACGCTGGAGTTGCTGCCGCCGGACCCGAGCCTGGCCGCGTACGCCCGGCTGCCGGAGCTGATCCCCCTGTTCCGTTACCTGGCGAACTCGGCGCTGGTCGTCGCGATCGCCGTACCGGTGACCGTGGTCGTCGCGTCGCTGACCGGCTTCGGGCTACGACTGCTCACCCCGACCGCCCGTCGCCGCGCCGTTCTCGGCCTGCTGGCGGTGCTGCTCGTACCGGTCACCGCCGTCTGGGCCACCCGCTTCGAACTGTTCCGGCTCGCCGGCGTCGTCGACACGTACGTGCCGCTGCTCGCCCCGGCGCTACTCGCCGGCAGCCCGTTCCTCGTGCTGCTGTACGCGTGGGCGTTCGGCGGCGTACCGGACAGCCAGCTCGGCGCCGCCCGGCTCGAAGGGGCCGGCTGGTTGACGATCTGGCGGCGCGTGGCGCTGCCGCAGGTGCGTCCGGCGACGCTCGCGGTGGCCGTGCTCGCCTTCACGTTCCACTGGTCCAACCTGATCGACCCGCTGCTGTACCTGCACAGCGGCGACCGCTACACGTACCCGCTGGGCCTGCAGTTCCTGCGGCTGCTGAACCCGACCGACTGGCCGCTGCTGATGGCCGGTTGCGTCGTGGCGACCGCGCCGTGCGTGGTGGTGTTCCTGCTGGCCCAGCGGATCCTGCTGAACGACGATCCGCTGGCCGCACTCAGATCTGGAGGTCGTAGGTGAGCCGATTCCGACGGTACGCCGCCCTGGTCACCGCCGCTCTGCTGCTCGGCGTCACCGCCTGCGACAGCGGCGGCGAAGCAACCGACGACGACGGGATCACCGTCGTGCTCTTCGGCGACGCCGAGGAGATCGCCGGTTACCGGAGCATGATCGACGCGTTCGCCGAAACCAACCCCGACGTCCCCGTCACGCTCTCCCCGGTCGCCACCCAGGACGAACTGATGGCCCGGCTGACCACCTCGTTCGCCGGCGGCCAACCACCCGACGTGTTCCTGCTGAACTACCGCCGGTACGGCCAGTTCGCCGCCCAGCAGGCGATCGAGCCGGCCCAGTCGTACCTCGACCGCAGCACCACCCTCAAGGAGAGCGACTTCAGCCCGCGGGCGCTGGACGCCTTCCGCTACGACGGGAAGGCCCTGACCTGCCTGCCGCAGAACATGTCCTCGCTCGTCGTCTACTACAACGCCGACCTCTTCGCCAAGGCCGGCGTGCCGCTACCGAAGGCGGGCTGGACCTGGGACGACTTCCTCGCCGCGGCCCGCGCCCTCACCGGCGACGGGAGGTACGGCGTCGGCGTCGAGCCGTCCATCCCCCGGCTCGCGCCGTTCGTCTGGTCCAACCGCGGCGACCTCGTCGACGACCCGGCCCGGCCGACCGCGCTGACCCTCACCGGGAACCCGGCCGCCCGCAAGGCCGTCGACTGGTTCCTCGACCTGCAACTGAAGCACCACGTCGTACCGCCTGACGCCGAGGAGCAGAGCGAGTCGAGTGAAGCCCGGTTCCTGCGCGGCACGCTCGGCATGTACCTCAACAGCCGGGTCGCCGTACCCACGCTGCGTACCATCGACGGCTTCACCTGGGACGCGGCGCCGCTGCCGGTCGCGCCCGGCGGGGTGCCCGCGTCGATCCTGCACAGCGACGCCTACTGCATGAGTGCCGGCGCGCCCGACCACGACCGGGCGTGGCGGTTCATCGAGTTCGCGATGGGTGAGCAAGGGCAGCAGATCCTCGCGGGCTCCGGCCGTACCGTGCCGTCCCGCCTCGACGTGGCCAACTCCCCCACCTTCCTCGACCCGCAGGAGCCACCGCGGTCGTCCCGGGTCTACCTCGACGCCGAACCGCACCTGCGCGCCACCCCCCGCACCGGCACCTGGTCCCGCGTCGAACGGGAGGCGGGCGCCCTGCTCGAGGAGGTCTTCTACGGCCGGGTCGACCGCGAGGAGGGGCTGCGGACCCTGGAGGAGAAGATCAACCCGCTCTTCAACCTGCCGGTGGGCGCGGGTGGGTGAGCACGGCGCCATCCGGCTCGAGTCGCTGACCAGATCGTACGGACGAGTGGTCGCCCTCGACGACGTCGACCTGGAGGTACGGGCCGGGGAGATGATGACCCTCGTCGGCCCGTCCGGCTCCGGCAAGTCCACCATCCTGCGGCTGATCGCGGGGCTCGACCGTCCCGACGGCGGCCGGATCCTCGTTGACGGACAGGACGTCTCCCAGGTCCCGCCGCACCGGCGGGCCGTCGCGATGGTCTTCCAGGACTTCGCGCTGTACCCGCATCTCACCGTCCTCGGCAACCTGCTGTTCGGACTGCGGGTACGCCGGGTCCGCCGTGACGAGGCCGATCGCAGGGCCCGCTCCGCGGCTGAACGACTGGGCATCGGCGACCTGCTCGACCGCTACCCCGACCAGACCTCCGGGGGACAACGCCAACGGATCGCCCTGGCCCGCGCCCTGTTACGCGAGCCCACCGTGTACCTGCTCGACGAGCCGCTGGCCAGCCTCGACGCGCCGCTACGTTTCGCCACCCGCGCCGACCTGCTCGCGCTGCACCGGGACCTCGGCACCACCACCGTCCACGTCACCCACGACCAGGCGGAGGCCATGACCCTCGGCGACCGGGTCGCCGTCCTCGACCGCGGCCGGATCCGCCAGGTCGGGCCACCCCAGCAGGTGTACGACGAGCCGGCCGACATGTTCGTCGCCGGCTTCCTGGGCAGCCCACCGATGAACCTGGTGCCCGGCGGCGCTGTGCTCGGCGGCTCCCGCGGCCTGATCCTCGGCATCCGTCCGGAGGACCTGACGCTCGACGTCGACGGGTCGATCGAGGTGACCGTCGACGTGGTGGAGGCGCTCGGCAGCGAGAGCATCCTGCTGACCCGTGGCGCCGACGGTACGCGGCTGACGGTACGCGCCGGACCGCGCTGCGGCGCGCGGCCCGGCGAGACGGTACGACTGCGGCCAAACCCTGATCGTGTGCACCATTTCGACGCCGAGACGGGACGGCGGAGGTGACCTCGGATCGCGGCCGGAAGCCACTGACCGCGTGGGCGTTCCTCGCCCCGTACGCGGTGGCGGTCGGGCTCCTGATCGCGGTGCCGGCCCTGCTCAACCTCGGCTACGCGTTCACCGACCACACCGGACTCACTCGCGACCCGCAGTTCGTCGGTCTCTCCAACGTCCGCCGGATGCTCGACGACGGGTTCCTGCTGGACAGCGTACGGGCGTCTGCGATCCACCTGGCGCTGGCCGTACCGCTGCGGCTGCTCGCCGCCGTCGGACTGGGCCTGCTGCTCGCCGCGCCGCGACCGGGCGGACGCTGGTTCCGGGTCGCCGTATACCTGCCGACGGTCGTGCCGGACGTGGCCCTCGCGGTGCTCTTCCTCTGGGTGCTCAACCCGCTCTACGGCCCGCTGAACCAACTGCTCGGCCTCTTCGGGCACTCCGGTTTCACCTGGCTCTCGGACCCCGGCACGGCACGGGTCGGCGTGGCGCTGATGCTGATGTTCCCCATCGGTGAGGGCTTCCTCGTCGTCCTCGCCGCCCGGCGGATGCTGGACGGCCGCCTCTACGAGGCGGCGGCGCTGGAGGGCTGCGGCCCGTTCGGCCAGTTGCGCCGGCTCACCCTGCCGCTGCTCGCGCCGGTTCTGCTGCTGCTCGCCGTGCGCGACACGATCCTGACGTTGCAGGTCAACTTCGTGCCCGCCTACGTCCTCACCGACGGCCGACCCAGCAACGCCACCCTCTACCTGCCGGTCTACATCTTCGACCAGGCGTTCGAGTTCTCCGGATTCGCGTATGGGGCGCTGATCACGAGCGTCCTCATGGTGGTCACCGCGATCGTCATCACCGCGCTGCTGCTCGTCGTACGACGGTGGCGGGTACTGCGCTGAGCGTGCCATGCTGCGGCGGTGAGACTCCGGATGCTAGCCGTCGTCGTCACCGTCCCGCTGCTGCTCGCCTCCTGCGGCACCGACTCCGGCTCGGGGCAGCGGGCCGCCGGCCGAGGAGCGGACATGCTGGCGAACCTGCCCAGCTGTGACCGGGTGCCGCTGGACGCCGACGCCGAGGTGGACACCCCCGTCACCGGCCTGCTCCTGCCCGAGGACGCGCGGGTGACCTCGGTCGTCGAACAGGGCGCGCTCACGACCGTCGAGGCCACCGTCCGGATGACACCGCTTGACGTCCGCGCCCACTACGAGCAACGCGGCGACATCGACCTGCTGCGCGCCGAGGACGAGATCTTCGAGACCGAGGTGCTGATGCGGGCGCAGCAGCGGCGGACGTACCTGCGTGCCACCGCCCTCTGCGCCGACGGCACGACGCTGACCGCCGTGGTGGGGCCCGACTCGGACGACGCGGGCCTGCCCGAGTTCCAGAGCCGTTGAGCGCCACCGACCGGGCCGCTGCCGCCGTCAGGCGATCGACTCCCGCGGCGGAAGAGCGGCGTCCGGTTCGACCCGGGCGGACCGCCCGGCACTGATCACGTACGCGAGCGCGTACGGAGTGATCGCCAGGTAGAGGACGGCCTCGGTCACCACCACGTCCGTGATCAGGAAAATCTCCCACGGCGTCGGCCTGGGCAGACCGAACGACCAGTCGGTCCAGGTGGCGAGGATCCAGAGCGGCGCGGACACCCGATCGACGGTGTCGTACTGCGGCATGCCGTCGACGATCGTGCCCGGGTCGGCGGGGAACTGGTTCACCACGGTGAGGACGACGGCCAGATCGGCGGCGACGAGCGCACCGACGATGCCGAACCACCACGCCGCGCGGACCCGGCCCCGGCCGGCGAGCGCGGCCGCGCCCCAGAGGACGAGGGTCAGGAAGGTCAGCCAGCCCAGCAGGCCGGGCGTGGCGCGGACCAACCCTTCGACACTCATCGCGTACTCGATGCCGACGATGACGACGCCGACCGGAAGCATGATGCCGAGCGCCGTGCGCAGCGGCCCGGTCAGTGCGGACCGGCGGCCCCACCTGGCAGCGAACCGGGCCAGGACAACCGCCAGCCCGGCCGTCATCGCCGTCCACAGCGGCAGCTGCGCCTGCGTCCACCAACCGACGGCGGTGAGCAGGAACTGGCCGACCACGACGTTCATCACGATCGCGCTGATCACCACGATCGCCACAGCACCCAGTGGGGCGAGCAGCAACGCGGCGGCGGTGCGGCCGATCGGCCCGCGTACCGGCCGCCGGCCCGCGAGCGGCCCGTCGGTCCTGTGCAGCGCGAGGCTCGCCGCGAAGCGCAGCATCCGCAGTCGCCGCCGATCCGTGGCGAGGACGTGCAGCTCGGCGCGCCACTCCCGGCGCAGATCGTCGCGCAGCTCCACCGGCCAGCGCCGGGCAGCCGCGTCCAGCAGGAGTTCGGCGAGCCGCCGGGTCACCACGCCGGTGCGCCCGTCGGCTCGGCGTCACCCCGGACCGGCCGCGGGTTCAGGGCGCGCAGCTCGGCGAGGGCCTGCCGGGCGCCGGTGGCGCCTTCGGCGATGAGTTGGTAGTAGCGGCGTGCGGGACGCCCCACCAACGGGAGCGTCGACCTCACGCGGTCACTATATCGGATGTCTACATTGGGGTGTTGCCCCCGGATCGAACCATTGCCCCCCGGCCGCCGAGTGGTCACGCGACTCCTCGTCACTCTGCGCAACCGTGGTGGTGTCACGCTCGGTTACCCGGACCGACCCGGCCCGGGATCCCACCTCGCACCCTTTTGCTCTGCACCCCAATACGCACCACGGCGCTGAGCTGCCAATTGCCGAGAGGACACGATGAGTCCCGCTCTCGACTTCGATAGCGGAGCGTGACTGGCGCGTCCGCGGGTGCAGAGCAAAGGAGGCGGGGCGGGTGGCGGCCGGGCGGGGCGACAATCACGGCACGTCACCAAGGCCGGCGTCCAAGGGCACGGACCTGACCTATAGACGTATACGTCTAACAGCAACGTCGGAGATCAGCATCGACAGCTGTCCTAAGCGGAGAGCGTCATTCGGCGACAGATGCTTGGTGACCCAGGTCACTCGACTGTCTACCGTGGCTCGTTGGAGACCGCTTTCCCGGTCGTCACGACGCGTGGACAGGGAGACACCGCATGAAGCTCACGCTCGTCCGAAGATTCCGAAGATCTCGCAGCCTCACGATGACCGCGGCGGTCGCGCTGCTGGCCACGGTCGCACTGACCGCGTCCTCGACACCTCGGCCCCTCGAAGAGGTGTCGCTGGCCACCAGCACCCCCACCGGACCGATGGAACTACCCGACGAGTGGATGACGGCGCAGCGGATGAGCGACGGCAGCACCGAGCTCTCCACCGCCAAGTACGCCAGCGCCCGCGGCGAGGCCGACCGGATCGCCGGGCACACCCGCACGGCGTACCGCCACCTGGCCGAGCGGAAGTGGAACTTCTTCGGGCCGAGCAACATCGGCGGCCGGGTCGTCGACATCGCCGTCGACCCGCAAGTGCCCGACCAGGTCTTCATCGCCGCCGCCTCCGGCGGCGTCTGGCGCTCCAGCGACGCCGGTGCCACGTTCGAGACGGCCTGGCCCGACGGCTGGACGCAGAGCATGGGCGCGGTCGCGATGACGAGCCAAGGCGTCCTGCTCGCCGGGACCGGCGAGGCCCAGCCCGGCGGGGGTTCGATCACCTTCGGCGGCGACGGCATCTACCGCTCCACCGACCGTGGCAAGACCTGGCGGCACGTCGGCCTGAAGGACAGCCACGCCATCGCCCGCTTCGCCATCGACCCCAGCAACGAGGACCGCATCTTCGCCGCCGCCGCCGGCAACCTCTTCGTACCCGGCGGCGAGCGGGGCGTCTACCTGTCCGAGGACGGCGGGCAGAGCTGGCGTCGGGCACTCGCGCCGCCGAACCCCACCACCGGCGCGACCGAGGTCGTCATCGACCCGAGCAACCCACGCCGGGTGTACGCGGCGATGTGGGACCACCTGCGCGAGCCGCACCAGCGCACGTACGGTGGCCCCGGCTCCAGCCTCTGGCGATCCGACGACGGTGGCCGGAACTGGCAACGGATGACCAACGGCCTGCCCACCGACGCCGACCAGGGACGCTGGGGCCTCGCACTCGCGCCGAACGACCCGCAGCGGCTCTACGCGTACGTCGGCACCGCGCTCGGCCCGTTCCGCGCCTTCTTCCGCTCCGACGACGGTGGCGACAGTTGGACGCAGACGCCGGTGACCGCCGGCCAGGCGTCCCAGTCCACCTTCAGCTGGTGGTTCGGGAAGCTCTTCGTCGACCCCAGCGACGCCGACCACGTCTTCCTGACCGGCGTGAACCTGATGCGCTCCACCAACGGCGCGCAGAGCTTCTCCTCGGTGGGTGGGGTGCACGCCGACCAGCACACGATGCGCTGGGATCCGAAGGTGCCCGGCCGGGTCTACCTCGGCAACGACGGCGGCTTCTACCGGTCGCAGGCCAACGGCGCGAGCGGCTGGGTGAAGTCCACCTACGAGCCGTACACGCAGTTCTACACGGTCGACGTAGCCGAGACCGACCCGGTGCTGAAGGTGGGTGGCGCGCAGGACAACGGCTGCAACCGCGGCTACACCGGCGTCGGCGGCCCGTGGAGCGCCATCGGCTGCGGTGACGGCCTCCAGGTGATCATCCACCCGGAGCAGCCGAACATCGTCTTCGGGTGCAGCCAGTACGGCTCCTGCTACCGCTCGGAGAACTCCGGCGCCGCGCCGCGTCAGAACATCGGGACCGGGCAGACGACCTCCGACCGGCGTAACTGGCTCACGCCGCTGCAGTTCGACCCCAGCGACCCGAACGTCATGTACTACGCCGGCAACATCGTCAACCGTTCCACCGACAACGGCCGCACCTGGACGCCGATCAGCCCCGACCTGACCGGCGGCGGCCCCAACGACCCGTCCGGCTACCCGTGGGGCACCGTCACCACCATCGCCGCGGCACCCACCGACGGGAACAAGCTGTACGTCGGCACCGACGACGGCCGGCTGTGGTGGACCGACGACCTCGGTGGCAGCTGGCACCGGGTGGATCCGGGACAGCTGCCCGGCACCTGGGTGACCCGGGTGGCGGTACACCCGACCGACGAGAACATCGCGTACGCCACGTTCTCCGGCTTCCGTTCCGGCAGCGACCGGTCCCACGTGATGATCACCCGCGACGGTGGTCGGACTTGGCAGGACATCGGCCAGGGCCTGCCGGACGCGCCGGTGAACTTCGTCGCTCCGACCGCCGACGGGCTCCTGCTGGTCGGCACCGACGTCGGGGTGTTCATGTCGGCGTGGAACGGCGGCGATTGGGCGGCGCTGGGCCGGAACCTGCCGCAGGCCGCCGTGATGTACCTGCGCTACCACGAGAACAGCCGGCAGCTGACCGCGGCGACGTTCGGCCGCGGCGTCTACGACCTCACCGTCCCGAAGTGCCCCGCGGCGTCGACCCGGTTGCCGCTGAAGCCCACCGGGGTCGGTGTGGTCGGCGTGCTCGCCTCGTGCGGCAAGCGCTGACCGTACGCCGGAACGATCGACCGACCGGAACGACAGTGCGGCCCCGGCACGATGTGCCGGGGCCGCACTGTCCGCGCGAGACGGTCAGTCGGCCTTGTAGGCCCGGATGATCGTCTGGTCGATGCCACTACCGCCACTGGCGTCGGCCTTCACCCGCAGCGAGACGGCCTGACCCGCCGCCGGCGACGGCAGCTCGACGTTGTAGGCGTCGTCGTGCCGGGTCGCCCGGGCGACCTGCCAGGTCTTGCCGTCGTCGGTCGACGTCCACACCTGGAAGGAGGTCACCTTCTGCGCCGGCACACCCTGGGTCTGCCGGACAGTGAACTCGCCGGTGCCACCGACGAGGTGGTTCCCGGCGTCCATCGGCAGCGCGTAGTCGACCGCGAGCAGCGGCAACGGCACGCTTCCCGTGCCGGACGGACCGGCGGAGCGGAACGTCCAGGACGTGTTGACCTTCGTCGAGATGGGCAGGATCAGGCTCGTGTCGAGGTCGAAGGTCACCCGGTAGTCCGCCGCCTGCTGCGGCACCGTGAAGTCGGCCCGCGAGGCGTCGCGCTCCTCGACCAGCTTGCCGTCGCGGTAGAGCGACATCTTCCGCTTCAGGCCGATGCCGCCGCCCTGGAGGCAGTCCGACCGACCGTGCTGGTCGGTCATCATGACCAGATCGAGGTGCAGGTTGCCCCGCGTCCGCGAGGGTGCGGTGGCGCACGGAAGCGCGTCCCCCTTGTTCACGATCCCGTCGACCCAGTCGGAGTGCAGCGGCTGCCGCGCCCAGATCTTCGAATCCCGGCTACCGGGCTGGTAGCTGCGCGCCTGCTCCTGCGCGGGCAGGCCACCGTAGACGGCCTCGTCCATGTAGAAGTAGCCCGGCGAGAGGTAGGAGGTGCGGTTCGCCGGCAGGTCGAAGTTGCGGAGCTGGGTGAGGTACACCCCGTCGGGCGCGAACATGGCACGCCGCAGCGAGGTGTACATCTCCGGCGAGTCCATCTGGTTGAACCGTTCGTCGACGCGCGCGAGCTCGGCCTGCTCGGCCTTGCTCACCCGGTACGTCGGGTCGGCCGGAACGCCGCCGGTGTACTCGTGGGCGAGGTCGTAGGCGTACGGGTCCGCCGTGCCCTTCGGCGACTGGAGGAAGAAGGCGGAGTACGCCCGCAGCGACCCGATGCTGGGCTCACGCAGCGGCGACACCGAGACCTTCGCCCCACCGCCGAGGCCGGTGACGCTGTTCCACCAGGACTGGCCGTTCTTCGTGGTCTGCTGGTAGATGAACGAGGCGAGGAGCGGCGTGGTGGGCGCCCCGTCGACGACCGCGGTCACCGGCCGGGCCGTCGCCGGGTCGAGGGTGATGCTCCGGTCACCGTTGATCGCCACGTCGGTGTCGCCGACGTACGCGCCCTGCTGTGCGTCGGTCGCCGGGTCGTACGAGCTGTATCCGCCGGTGATCGCGTAGCGGCCCGCCGCGACCCGCACCGTCACCGACTCGCCCTGTTCGATGAACGCGCCGCCGGCGGAGATGAGCGGGTCGTCGAGGTTGGTCACCAGGACGCCGGCCCAGTTCTCCGCGCCCTCAGCGGTACCGGCCATCGGCTTGGTGTTCACCGTCAGGTCGAAGCTCCGCGGCTCGACGTAGAAGCTGACCGGCGTGGTGGCCACCGGCTCGTGTCCGGAGACCCGGGCCGTGACGGTGGCGAGGTAGTAGCCCGGGCTCGCGGCCAGCGCGGCACGGTTGATCCGCAGCGTGGTGCTGGCGGTGGAGCCCCGCTTGACCTTCACCTTGCTCGTGGTCAGGGTGACCGCACCGCGCGGCGCAGCGGTTCCGTCGTGGTTCACGGCGGTGACGTCGAGGTCGAGGTTGACGGTGGCCGGCGTGCTGTCGCCGGTCCAGGTCAGCGTCGCCGTCTCGGTGCCCGACTGCGGGTAGCTGAACGTGCCGAGGTCGACCGTCGGCTGGTCGCTGGTCGGGCCGGAGAGCGCCCGCTCAGCGTTGAGCCGGCCGGCGCCGACGGCGTACGGGTCGACACCGGTCATCGGGTCGGCCGCGCCGACGAGCGCCGCCTTGAGCCGGTCGGCCTTCCAGTCCGGGTGCCGCTGGGCCAGCAGCGCCGCGGCGCCGGCCACGTGCGGGGCGGCCATCGAGGTACCTGTGGAGCCCTCGTAGTACTGGTCGATCGGGTCCTGCAGGTTCGTACCGGCCGCCCGGGCGGCCACGATGTCGACACCCGGCGCCACGAGCTCCGGCTTGGCCACCGACGTGTCCACCAGCGGTCCCCGGCTGGAGAACGCCGCCAGCTTGCCGTTGCGGTCGACCGCGCCGACGGTCAGGGCCGTCGACGCCGATCCCGGCGCGGAGATCGGGCCACCGCTGTTGCCGGAGGAGACCACGAACAGGGCACCGGTCTTGCGGCTGGCGGCGTCGACGGCCAGTGCGAGCGGGTCGTTGCCGTCGTCCGGGGCCTCACCGCCGAGGCTCATGTTGATGACGTCGGCCCGCTCCGCCGCCCACTCGACCGCCTTGATGATCTGCGAGTCGTCGCCGAAGCCGTTGTCGTCGAGGACCTTCCCGATGACCAGGTTCGCGTCCGGGGCCACACCACGCCGATCCCCGTGCGCGGCGGCGCCGGTGCCGGCGATCGTGGACGCGGTGTGCGTACCGTGCCCGTTGTGGTCGACGGCGTCGCCGCCCTCGACCGTGAAGTCGGCCTTGTCCACCACGCGCCCGGCCAGGTCCGGGTGGGTGAAGTCCGCACCCGTGTCGAGCACCGCGACCCGGACACCCTTGCCCGTGTAACCGGACTTCCACGCGTCGGGCGCGGAGATCTGGTCCAGATTCCAGTCGAGGTCACTGCCGCCGGGCTTGCCGGCCTTCGGCGCGGCGGCGATCGGCGCGGCGCTGGTGGCGAGCCCGGTTGCCCGGACCTTCCGGTCCAGCCACACCTTCTTCGCCCCGGCCAGCAACGAGTTCGTCGCCAGCTTCGCGGTCGCGTCGCTCTTCTTCGGTACGTGACCGGCGACCGCCCCGATGAGCGGCAGCTGCTGCACGTCGGCCAGCGCGGCCACCCGCGCCGCCTGCACTGCCGGCTGCACGATCAGCGGCAGCGCCGGGGTGCTCTCGTCGTCGAAGCCCTCGGCGATCAGCGTGGTCACGTCGAACAGATCCGGGTCGAGGACCGCGCCGACCTTGGACGCGACACTCGCGGGGATGACGTGCAGATGTCCGTCCGGGCCACACGACTGGTGGAACACCGCGTCCGGCTTCGCCGGCTGCACCGATGCCTGCGGGCAGCCGGGGCCGCTGCTTCGTACGGTCACCACGTCACCGGTCAGCAACGTGATCGTGTGTGTCGCCCCGCCGACCTTGGCGCCCGCCGCGCCCACTGGGACGGCGTTGCCCGGCTCGGCTGACGCCGGTCCGCCTGGCACTGCGCCCAGTGCCGTCGCCGTCGCGGCGACAGCCACCAGCCACCGTGTTCTTCTGAGCATCTTGCTCCTTACTGGACCTGACACCGGTCCCCACCAACGGGGACGGAATTTGATCTCCAAGCTAATCCCAGAAGTGATCTTGGGGAACAGCTGAAACCCAAACGTCATCTGTGGCAGGCCAGTCTGGAAATACGTTCGGCTCGGTCGCTCACGCAGGGGTGCGGAAGCACGGTGGGTGGTGCCAGCCGAAGGTGCGGTGGTCGCGGACGTTGACGCCCCCGCCTCGCCTGACCCCGGTGGCCAGGCGGACGACGGCCGCGGTGCCCGAGAGAGCACCGCGGCCGTCGTCATGAGGTTTGCCGGTCAGCTGGTCGGCGGGACCGCCTGACCCTTGCGGTAGTTCTTGCCGTTGCCGTCCGGCCGGTAGTTGTTCTCCACGTTGCCGGCGGCGTCGACGGAGAACCAGTTGACCTGGGTGCCGGCCGGCACGGTCAACGTCTCACCGCCCTCCCGGATGCCCGCGGAACCGTAGAGCGTGGACTCGTACGTCGGCGCGGCACCGTCGAGGGTGTAGAAGACCGCCGCCGGCTCGGAGACGTCGAACGTCACGTTCACCATGCCCGGGCTCGAACTCGGCGCGACGGTCAACGTGCTCGTCGGCCGCTTCTTGTCCGCTTCGAAGTCCCGCGCGACGCGCATGAGCTCGACCAGGCCGTTGGAGAACTCCATCGTCTCGGCGTGCGCCTCCTCCCACTCCGGTTGGAAGGAGGTGCCGACCTCGAAGTTCCAGGCGTAGATGCCGTACTTGTACCAGAGCATGTCGCCGGAGTTGCCCGCCGCCGAGTAGAGCACGTCGGAGATCGGGCCGGTACGGGCCGGAGTGACCGCCATGTTGCGGTGCTGCTTGATCGCGGTGAGGATCCGCGAGGAGGCGCCCCAGAAGAACGACTCGTCGGCGAGCGACGGCCGCGGCGCCGACGTCCGGTCCGGCAGGGCGTACGCGCCCGGCGACCACATGAAGTAGTTACCGGACGAGTGCAGGTTCATCGAGAACTTGATGTTCGGCTGGGAGGCCAGCCAGTCGAGGTTGCGGTTCTCCGGCTCGGAGAGTTCGCTCGGGCCGGCGTACGTGCCGCTGGTGCAGCTCGACGAGGCACCCGAGTAGCCGTCGAAGAGGCTGTACTCGGTGTAGTTGCGGTTGTTGTCCACGCCCCACGAGTCACGGCCGAGGAAGTCGGCCGCCCCGGTCAACGGGCAGTGGTTGGTCATGTTCTTGCGCTGGGAGTTGAAGTCGTAGAACGAGTAGTGCCCGCCGTCCGGGTTGATCGACGGGGCGATCCAGATGTCCAGGTTGTTCAGCAGCTGCTTGGTCCTGCCGTCGTGGGCGTAGTTGCGCAGCAGCCGCTCGGCGGTCTCGACGCTGACCAGCGGCGGCACCCACTCGCGGGCGTGCTCCTGGGCGTACGCGAGCACACCCGTCTTCGAACCGTCGCGGTGCTTGCCGATCCGGATCGCGTACACCGGGTGCGGGTCGCGGGAGACCGAGGCCGGGGCGCTCAGGTCGTCGGTGAGCTGGGTCCGCGGAGCCGGCGCGACCACGCCGTCGCCGGCGCTACCCCGATAGGTGTACGCCCGCAGCAGCGTTCCGGCGCTGCTGTTGAGCGCGGCGACGACCTGGGACGCGGTGCTGGTCACCGCACCCGAACCGCTGGTGCCGAGGCTGACCCGGACGTGCTTGCCGGTGACCGTCACGCCGAGCGCCGCGTTGCCGGCGCCGGGGTCGACCAGCTCGACGGAGATGTCGTTGCCGCCCTGGTGCCCCCAGGCGAGCGAGTCCACGGCGACCCGGCTGGCGTTGGCCGTGCCGAGCACCGCCTGGGCGTGCCGCCGGTAGCCGTTGGTCTTGTACGGCAGCTCGACGACCTCGGCCAGGTCGGGGAACTCGGCGGCGAGCTGGTGGATCCGCGAGTACAGCTCGGTCGGCGTCAGGTAGCTCGTGACGAAGTCCTTCTCGTAGCCCGGTCCCTCCGGGTCGGTCCCCGGCGTGGGCAGCCACTCGCTCACCTTCGCGACGGCGACGTCGCCGGTCGGGCTGGTGATCCGGATGTACTCCGGACGGCTGGTCACCGTCGCGGCGCCCCGGTGGTAGAGGTAGACCCCCGCGTCCACGAAACGGGAGATGGTCTGGATGCCACCGGAGCCGATGGCGGTGCCCGGCCCACTGTCCCGTTCGACGGTGAGCGTGTTCGTCGCGGTCTGACCCTGCGCCCACTTCGCCTCGACCGAGAGGATCTGGCTGGTCCCGGACGTGTAGTAGTCGGCACGGATGATCTTGACGTCGGAGACGTCGGACGCGGTCTGGCCGGCCGTGGCGGCGGCGAACTCGCGGTTCTCCGCCCTGTGCTCGGCGATGGTCGCCTCACGCTCGGCCACGCGGGCACGCGCGTCCTCAGGCCGGTACAGCACATCCCCGAGCGTGAAACCAGCCGCGGTCAGCCGGTCCGCCTCGCTCGGGGTGATCACCGCGCGCGCGACGACGCCGTTCTCCGTACGTTCGACGCCGTGGTCGAGGTCGACGCCCGTGGCGACGAGCGCGTCCAGCTCCGCGGTGCCGTCGAGCAGCACCTCGACGACGCTCGCCTGCTGGCCCGCGATCGGGTCGGCCTCGGCAGGCGCGGCGGCCTGCGGCGTGGTCGCCGACGCCGGGCTCACCAGCAGCAGGGCCGCCGTCGCCGCGGCCAGGACCGTCGGTACGGGAAGGCGGCGTCTCCACCGCGGGGACAGGGGATACGACATTTTTCTCTGCCCTTCTGGCTTTTCGGTCGGCCGGTGGCCGAAGGTGATGGCCGAGGGGCACGCCCGGGGTACGCGGCTCCACGACGGGTCGCGCGCGGCCGTTGCGGTGGCCGGGCGCACGACAGTGAACGGAACAGTGGTGAGGGAACCGGCCGCCGGGTGGACGCCGCGCATCGCCGAAGTGCGGCAGCGTCACAGGATGGTGATGATTCGGTGGCGGTCGGTGATCCGAGATCATCCTCAGCGTCACAACATGATCTGTCAATCCCTCGCTGGGACCGTCGACATCAGGCCAGCGGACAACGAATCTCAGCGGTGCGCGGTGCCGTCCTCCTCGATGGTCCGCGCCATCCACGCCTCGTTGGACAGTGAGATGATCCGCTCCGTCTCGGCCACGAACGCGTCGTCGTCGGTCCAGCCGACCCCGTCGCGCCGCGACCGCCCGAGCCGCGACAACTGGTCCGCCGTGCGGGCGTACTCCAGCTGGTGGGCCTCGAACTGCTGGGCCGCACCGTAGCCCACCAGCGCCGTGGTCACCGTGGCGACCACACCCACCCACGAGGCCAGCCCGAGGCCGTCACCGAGTACGCCGACCACACCGGACAGGATGGCCCCCGCGATGGTCAGGACGTTGGTCGCCGTCCGGATCCGGGCCGCCCGACGGGCCATCCGCCGCGCACCCGGGAGGTAGTACGCCTCCACCTGCTGTGCCAGGCGGTGCGTCAGGTACGAGTCCACGCCCGTCACTGCGGGCAGCGGTCGACGGACGAGCGGCAGGTCCACCGTCAGCCCGACCAGATCACCGGCGTCGTCGAGCAGGGCGTCGAGCCGGCGTAGCAGTACGACGTCACGCTCCTCCCCCGAGAACGGCGCCACCCGGGCCAGGTAGCGGTAGACGTCGGCCTTGAGCGCCTCGGACACCGACCGCAGCCTCGTCCACGCCTGCACCGCCTCCCGACTGGTCGACCGGGCTGCCACCGGTACCAAGGCCAGCGCCACACCAGCGAGCACCGCGAGCGCACGGCCCACGCCGGCCTGAACCCCGCCCAGCTGCGCCGCGGCGGTGCCGCCGGCAGCCGCCACGATGGTCAACCCGGCGACCGCCCGCCGTCCCTGGACGATGCGGCGCTGCGCACGCCCGGCCGCCCGGGACCAGACCCCCTGCTGCTGCCAGACCGCGTCGACCGCGATCGGCGCATCGACATCCGTCACGTCGGCATCGTAACGCTGAACGTTCGCCGTCCCGGGTGCCGGCGGCGTCGCGGCCGACGTCGACGCACCCGCCCACGCCCGCGCCGGAAAACACCGTTGCGGAGTTGCCGTGCCCGGGCGTGGAGACGGGTACCCGTCGCTGTCGAGCTGCCCCGTCTCTGGCACGGCCCGGACCAAGGCCCCTTCGCCCCTCGTTGCTGCCGGTGGCGCTCGTGTGGTTGCCGGTCCGTGGCGCTCGTGTGGTCGGTTCCGGCCCGAGTCGGACCCGATCGCCGGGAACGATCAGAACGCCGCTGTCGCGTTTGCCCGCTCGGGTCGCGGGAAGACCCGGCCGACCCGGCCGATCACGCCGATGGGACCCGTCGCGGCCGACGTTCGGTGGAACCGGGGAACCCGGGGCAGACCTGAGGAGGAGCGAGGATGACCGCAGGCAGGAGTGCCGTCCCGCCGGGCAGCCGCCCGACCGGGGCCCGGAAGGCCACCGGCGCGAAGAAGGCGCCGATGAACCGGAAGGCGGCGGCGAAGAAGGCCGCCACCGCCACGAAGCGGGCGACCGGCGCGAGCCTGGCGAAGTCACCCGGCGAGAAGCCCACGGCGACCACCGCCCGTGTCGCGCGGAAGAAGGACACCTCCGCCACCACCGCGACGCCCACGCGCAGGCCGACGGCGAAGGCGGCCGCCGCGAAGAACACGCCGCCGAAGAAGGCGCCGGCCACGAGAGCGGCCGCGAAGAAGGCCGCGAAGAAGGCGCCGGCGCGCGCCCGGACCACGTCCGCCACCCGGGCGCCGGCGAAGAAGGCGACCACCATGGAGTCGTTCGGCAACCGGCGTACGGCGCGCAAGGCCTGACCGACGTCGCCGCCCACCGTTACCGGTCGCCGGGCCGGCTCGCCGGTGCGCACAGCAGTGCCGGGTACGGAGGGTGGGTCCCCCGTACCCGGCACGCTCCGGGGTTACAGCTCGCGGACCCTCACGTCACGGAACTCGGTCAGGTCGTTGTTGCTGTGGTTCTGCAATCCGATGAACCCGCTGAGGAACTGCCGCAGGTCCGTGGGCGGATCACCCGCTCGCGACGAGTTCTTGCCCGGGGTGTTGTCGAACTCGTTGATCACCACGCCGTTCCGGATGATCGTGTAGTGCTGGCCGACGACCCGGACCTCGTAGTCGTTCCACTGGCCCTTCGGGGTCACCCTCGCCTGGTCGAGCGGGACCGGGTCGAAGTTGTAGATCGAACCGGTCTTCTGCGGCTCACCGGTCGGTCCGTCGTAGATCTGGATCTCGTGGCCGCAGTAGATCGCCACCCAGGCCTGCGAACCGGCGGCCGAACCGACCTTGCCGCACTCCGGGCGCTGCTCGACCGGCAGGCGCGGATCCGGGAACCGGGTGAAGAGGCCGGTGTTGGCGTACGAGCCGGCCGGTGAGACGTCCCGGAACTTCACTCGGACGGAGAAGTCTGCGAACTCCTTCCCCGCGTACCAGAGCATGCCCAGGCCGCCGGAGCTGCGGATCGAACCGTCGGTGCGCAGCGAGAACGATCCGCTCGGCGCCTGCCGCCAGTCGACGAGGGACTGCGCGGTCCCGTCGAAGATTGCCTGGTAGCCGGCGGTGTTGCCGACCTCCGAGTTCCGGGCCGCCCGGTTCAACCGGTTGGCGTCCTGCTTGTCGATCTCACCGTCGGCGAGCAGTCGCGCGGTCACGTCCTCGACGTGACCGACGAACTGGGCGTGGTTGCCCCAGTTGCGCTCGTCGTCGATCAGGTCGTTGACGGTGCACCCGCCGCCGACCGCGTAGTTGGGGACTCCGGTGTCGGTGTCGAGCATCCGTACGGTCGACCGGGCGTCGGGTGCCGCGCAGCCGACGTTGACCGGCAGGACCGAGACCGCCACCTCCCCGTTGGCGTAGGTCACCTTGAGGGTGACGTTGAAGGTGCCGTAGTCCGCGTACCGGTGGGTGGGGTTCGCCTCGCGTGACACCGGGCTGCCGTCGCCGAAGTTCCACTCCCAGGCCACGCCGCCGACCTTGGCGCTGGAGAACTGGACGTTCAGCGGGTCGCTCTGCGAGACGGCTCGGGCACCCGCGTCACTCGGGTTCGGCGTGGCCGGTCCACCGGTGTAGGCGATCCGGATCAGCTTCTGGTTCGAGTGCAGGCTGAAGAACCCACCCGCGTAGTCGAGCATGTACAGGGCGCCGTCCGGTCCGAACTTCGCGTCCATCCAGGACTGCAACTGGTTGCCACCGCTGCCGGACCGGATGATGGCGCGCAGGTCCTCGGCGAACGCCGGCGGGCCATGGCTGTCGACCTTGCTCTTGTCGACGGTCACCGCGATGCGGTTGCTGGCGTTCGACTGGTCACCGATGAACCACTTGTCGTCCCAGTACTCCGGCCACGCCACTCCGCTGGTGGTGTCGACGTTCTCCCGCTGGTAGGTCGGGCCGTCCATGATGGCCTGGCCGCCGCCCTTGAGGTACGGCTCGGTGAAGGTTTCGTCGCCGGGCTCGTACGTCGGCAGGCCGCTGCCGTCGGTGCGCTCCGGGAAGACCGGACCGCCACCCTGCGGCGAGTACCAGATCATGTTGTCCCGCACCGGTGGGAGGTTGACCAGACCGGTGTTGCGCGGAGACTCGTTCTTCGGGTGGTCGCAGTCGTACCAGCCGGTGAGCACTGTCGCGTCGGTGTTGCTGCGGTCCCGGTACGGCTGCCGGTTACCCATGCAGTACGGCCAGCCCTGGTTGCCCGCGGACTTGATGATCGTGGCGGTCTCGTACTTGGCCGGGCCGAGCTCCGGGTTCGGCCCGCCGGCGTCCGGGCCGACCCACGCGGCCGTCAGCCAGTCGTTGACCGGGTCCCAGGCGATCCGGGCGATGTTGCGCACGCCCATCACGTAGATCTCCGGGCGGGTCTTGCCACCACCCTCCTCCTGGCCGGTGAACAGGTTGCCCTCGGGGATGGTGTAGGTGCCGTCCGGCTCCGGGTGGATCCGCAGGATCTTGCCGTTGAGGTCGTTGGTGTTGCCGGCCGTACGGCGGGCGTCCTGGAACGAGACACCCTTGTAGTCCTGGGTCCAGTTGTTGCCGGAGTAGCCGTCCGAGCCGCCGGAGGAGTTGCTGTCGCCGGCGCCGATGAAGAGGTTGCCCGACTCGTCGAAGGTCATGCCGCCACCGGCGTGGCAGCAGCTGTGGATCTGCGTGTCCCAGCTCAACAGGTCCTTGCGGGTGGCCTGGTCGATCGTCTGGTTCGCGGCGTCGTAGGTGAACCGCGAGACGGTCCGCTTGCCGATGCGCCGGTCACGGTCGATCGACTCGTGCGGCATCCAGTAGACGTAGACCCAGCCGTTCTCCGCGAACTTCGGGTCCAGCGTGATGCCGACGAGGCCCTCCTCGTTCTTGACCAGCTCGCTGCCGCTGCCCCGGTTGCCCATCACGGCGAGCGTGGTGAGCAGCTTGACCTGCTTGGTCTTCGGATCCCACTGGTGGATCGTGCCGCAGCCGAGACCCACGTTGGGGTCGTCCCAGCTGGCGATCGGCCCGGTGGCGCAGGCCGCCTTGCCGATGTAGAAGACCTTGCCGTCCGGGGCGATGGTCAGGCCGTGCGGCTCACCGATCTGGTCGAGCTGCCCGGGCTGGTTCGTGGCGGTCAGTCGCTCGATGCGGTAGTTCGAGGCGATGGTCGCCTGGCAGTCGCCGCGCACCATGCCGGCGGTCCACTTGATGGCCCCGACCAGGTGGTTCTGGAACCGCGTGTCGGTGCTCCAGCTGTCCGCCGTGCGGCCCATGCCGGTGTAGAACGACCGGCCGCCGTCGTAGTCCTGGCACCACGAGATCGGGTGGAACGCGCCGTTGCCGCTGAGGCCGGGGTTGTAGGTGCCCTCCTCGACCTGGGCGACGGTGTGCACGCGGCCGACCGGGCTCGGGTCCCAGTTGATCCACTGGTCGGACCGCTTCACGGTCAGCGGCATCCCCTTGTTGGCCGGGTGCTGGCGGTCGGTGAAGTCGACCACCGCCTCCTGCACCTGGGTGTCCGGGGTCGGCCCGGCGTCCGGACCGATGAGCCACAGCTCGGCGAGCTGGAGCAGCGGCTCGCCGCTGTTCGCGGTGATGTTGAGCCGGTAGTGCTGGTAGGCGGTGGTGTTGGTGAAGGTGTACTGCTTGGTCTGGAACCGCTGCGGGAAGGTCTCGTCGGCGCGGGTGTCCAGGTCGGTCCAGGTGCTGCCGTCCTGCGAGCCCTGCAGGGTCCAGTTCTTCGGGTCCCGGCCCGGGAAGTCGTTGGCCGAGGTCAGCGCGTACCGGCTCACCACCACCGGCTCCGCGAGCGTCGCCGAGAGCCAGCCGGTCGGCGTCCGGGCGAGCCACTTGGTGCTGGTCGATCCGTCGATCGCCTGCGCCGCGGTCTCGCTCGGCGGGTTCTCGCCGCTGGCCGCGGCCGAGACCGGCTTCTCGGCGTTGGGCAGACCGGCCGCCGGACGCGTGCCGAGCAGGCCGGTGAACCAGGAGGAGTCCGGCTGCGCGCGCACCGCGTCGTGCACGCCGACGAAACCGCCGCCGCCCTTGACGTACGCCTGGAAGGCCGCCTCCTGGGCGTCGTTGAGCGTCACGCCGTTCGCGGACAGGAACACCACGCCGCGGTAGCGGGCGAGGTTGTCGAAGTTGAAGACGCTGGGATCGGTGGCGACGTCGACGGTGAAGCCGTTCTGCCGACCCAGCTTCTTGATCGCGGTGGTGGCCCCGGCGACCGGATCGTCCTGCTTGGCGGCCGGACCGTGGAAGACCAGCACCCGCACCGACGCGGCGGCGGCGGGAGCCGCGGTGGGCGCCGCGGCGCTGGCGGGTACGGCCAGCGTGCCGAGCGCGAGCACCGCGCCGCTGGCCAGGGCGAGGAGCCGGCGATGTACGCCGGCGCGTCGCCAGAGAGGTCTGTGAGCCATCTCGACTCCTTCTCAGGTTGAGGCGGACCTGCGTTGACGGGTTCGGGGCGTGGGGGTGGCCGCCCCGCTGGCAGCGGCCACCCCACGCCGTCGACGGTTACTTGTGCTGGTGCACCGTGGCGCCGCTGCCCGCCGGAGCCGTGCCGCTGCTGGTCGAGGCCGCGCCGCTGCTGGTCGCGCTGTGGTCGTGGTCGCCGCCGGGCGGCATGTTGCCGTTCTCGTCCAGGACGTGCATGGTCGTGTACATGCCGGCGTCCGAGTGGAACTGCATGTGGCAGTGGATCATCCAGTGGCCTGGACCGACCGAGTCGCCGGCGACGATCTGGACACCGAACGAGTCGCCCGGTCCGAGCGTCTTGTTGTCGACCGTCGGTATCTGATCGACCTCGGCGTTGGTGCCGGTCGCCACCCCGGTCCGGGTGTCCGCCCAGGAGTGCCCGTGGATGTGGAACGTGTGCATGTCGTTGCCGATGCCGACGACGATGAACTCGACCCGCTCCCCCTTCTTGGCGACGATGCAGGTCGGGCCCGGCTGCGGGTTCTCCTGGTCACAGGTGTCGGCGGCCGCGCCGCGGCGCAGGTTGATGCTCTGCTGGTCACCGAAGACGGTCATGTAGGTCCGGTCCGGCCGCAGATCACCCGGTCGCCGCACGACCAGGCCGCCGAAGAGCCCGGAGCCGATGCCCTTTGTGCCGTGCGGGCCACCCACCACGTGGTCGTGGTACCACCAGTAGCCGGCCGTCCCCGCAGTCCCGGCGGTGCGGTCGCGCTTCTTGGCGTACCAGGTGTAGGTGCGCGACTGGCCGGGCGGGACGTACGAGAAGCTCTGCGTCGTACCGTCGGACAGCTGGGTGTACTTCACCCCGTGCACGTGCAGGGAGACACCCAGCGGATGGGTCGGGTCGGTGCGCAGCTGCTCCAGGGTCTCGGCGGGCACCTGGTTGTGCAGGGTGACGGCGAGGCACTCCCCCTCGATCATCTCCATGGTGGGGCCGGGGTAGGAGGCCGTCTCCGGGGTGAGGCCGTAGCCGAGCCGGATCTGGTTGCCGTCCCGCGGCAGTTCCACCGCGTACAGCTGGACGCTGCGGTCGGGCTGGTCGCAGCCGTCCGGCCGTTCGGGAAGCAGGGCCGCGGCTCCGCCCGCGACGGCGAATCCGCCCGCGCCGACGAGGCTGAGCACCACGATCGCGGCGACCACCAGCATCCGGCGCGCGGTGGAGCCGGAGCGGACCGGCTGCTCCGGCCCGGATTCCGGCACCGGACCGTCGTCGGTCAGCCGCCAGGCCGAGGCGCTCATTTGGCCCTCCGCAGGTTCCGCATCCGCCGGTAGCTGCGCTCGGCGGCGCCGAGCGAGCCGGGCGGGTTCGGTTGGGCGCTGGGCGCGGTGTCCTGCTCCCACAGGTACTCGAACTGGCCCCGGTCCTTCAGCTCGGTGAAGAACTCGGTGAACGGGATGACGCCGGCGCCGAACTCCACGTCCAGGTAGGAGTTGCCCTGCTGCGGATCGGGCAGCGGGACGCCGTCCTTGACGTGGAACAACGGGAACCGTTCGGGGTGGGCGTTGACGTAGTCGACCGGCCGGAAGCCCGGGTACTTGCGGGCGCCCCCGAACGCCCACAGGAGGTCCATCTCCAGGTACACGTACCGCGGGTCGGTGAGCTCCAGGAACAGGTCGTACAGCCGGACGTCCGGCCGGTCGACGGCGAAGCTGAACTCGATGGTGTGGTTGTGCTGGTAGAGCTTGAGGCCGCGGGCGGTCGCGGCGGCACCCCACGTGTTGAACTCCTCCGCCGCCTTCTGGTAGCCGGCGATGGTGCGGTCGCCGGTGGGCGCCTCGGCGGTGCCGACGGTCGGCATGCCGAGAATCTCGGCGATGTCGAGCTCCTGTTCGAGGTTGTTGCGGAAGTCGCCCAGGCCGCGGTGGCTGCCGACCGCCTTGAGCCCGTTGTCGTCGAGCAGCCGGCGGATCTGCTGCGGGGTGATCGCGCCGACGTTGCCCTGGGTGTAGCCGGCGAACTCCACCTGCCGGTAGCCGATCCGGGACAGCTCGTCGAAGACGTACGCGAACCCGAACTCGTTGATCTTGTCCCGGACGCTGTAGAGCTGGATGCCCATGTGTCCCTGCGGGATCAGCCGGCCCCCGCCGCCCGCCGAGGCGGGAAGCGCTCCGGTCAGGCTGGCCGCGCCGACCGCGATCGTCGAACCGGCGAGGCCGCGTAGGAGGGCCCGGCGGTCGATCTTCTGCTTTGCCATGGTGGTGTTCCCTTCGCTCAGTTGCCGGCGGCGGAGGCCGGGGTCAGCGGGGCGATCCGGACGTTCCGGAAGCTGATGACGTCACCCTCGCTGTGGTTCTGCAGGCCGATGTATCCGCTGGCGCTCTGCCGTCCGGCCCCGCCCGGGTCGTCGGATCGGGGCGGGCTGAAGACGGCGTCCGGCGTGTTGACGTACTCGTTGATCAGCTCGCCGTTGCGGAAGATCGACCAGTGCTGGCCGACCACCCGGATCTCGTAGTCGTTCCAGGTGCCCTTGGGCGTGACCCGCGCGCCGGACAACCCGACCTCGTCGAAGCCGTACACCGAACCGGACTTGTACTGGTCGCCGTCGGGGTGGTCGTAGATCTGCAGCTCGTGGCCGTACTTGATGGCCACCCACTCGGGCCGGGACTCGTCCGGGTGATCGTGGACCTGCGGGAAGCGGGCGAAGATTCCGCTGTTGGCGCGGCCGTCGCCGGTCGCATCGTCACGCCACTGCAGCTTCAGCGAGAAGTCCCCGAACTGCTGCTTGGGGAACCAGAGCATCCCCATGCCCGGTACGGCCCTGCTGGTGATCGATCCATCGGCGTTACGGACGAAGCCGCCCCCGCCGACGTGCTCCCACTGGTTGAACGACGCCTTGCTGGAGTCGAGCAGCGACTGGTATCCGCTCTTGGACTCCGGCTTGCCCACACCAGAGCTGCGGGCGGCGTCGATGAGCCGGGTGCGCTCCTGGCGGGTGATCACCTCGAGGTCGACCAGATGGTCGGTCACCAGCTTGACGTGCGCGACGAACTCGGCGTGGTCGAGCCAGGTCCGCTGCCCCTCGAAGATGTTGTTGATCGTGCACTCGTCCTGGACCGGCCGGTTGCGTACGCCACTGTCCAGGGTGCCGAACCACACCGTCGGCCGGGTGTCGGGCACCAGGCAGTTGAAGCTGGACCCGCTGCTGATCACCGTGAAGGTGAGCGAGCCGGTGCCGGAGGTGTTGCCGACCTTGTCGGTCGCCCGGAAGCTGAGCGTGTGGTCGCCCGGCTCGTCGATGGTGACCGGACCGGTGTAGCGGACGTACTCGCCGCCGTCGAGGGCGTACTCGATCCGGTCCACGCCGGAGCCGCCGTCGAAGGCGAACAGCGTCACGCTGGCGCTGCCGAGGTAGGCGCCCTCGTCGTCGACCTGGCCGGTCACCGACGCGGTCACGATGGGCGCGGTGGTGTCGTCCGACGGGGGTGCGACGACCGTGAAGGAGACAGTCTTCACCGCCGAGGTGTTGCCCGCCTTGTCGGTAGCGCGGTAGCCGACCGTGTGCGCGCCCGGCTGGGTCACCGTCACCGGCGCCGAGTAGACGGCGTACGGCTGCCCGTCGAGCGAGTACTCGATCCTGTCTACGCCCGAGCCGGTGTCGCTCGCCGTCACCACCACCGTGGCGCTGCTGACGAACGCGCCCTCGGCGTTCTTCTGACCGTGCAACACGGCGGACGTGGTCGGCGCGGTGGTGTCAGCCGGCGGTGCCGCGACCACGGTGAACGACACCGACTGCACCGCAGAGGTGTTGCCGGCCTTGTCGGTCGCCCGGTAGGCCACCGTGTGCTGGCCCACCGTGTTGACGCTCACCGGCGCGGAGTAGACGGCGTAAGCGCCGCCGTCGAGGGAGTACTCGATCTTGTCGACCCCGGACTCGGTGTCCGTCGCAGACACGGTCACCGTGGCGCTGCCCACGTACCCGCCGTCGCCGTCCTGCTGCCCGGTGACTGCCGCCGACGTGGTGGGCGCCGTGGTGTCGGCCGGCTCGCTCTCGGCCACGGTGAACGACTCGGTCTTCACCTCGGAGGTGTTGCCCGCCTTGTCGGTGGCCCGGTAGCCGACCGTGTGCGCGCCCGGCTGGTCCACCGTGACCGGCGCCGAGTAGACGGCGAACGGCTGCCCGTCGAGCGAGTACTCGATGGTGTCCACGCCCGATTCGGCGTCGGTCGCCGACAGCATCACCATGACGCTGCCCAGGTACGCGCCGTCGCCGTTCTGCTCACCGTGCAGCATGGCGGACGTGGTCGGTGCGGTGGTGTCCTCGACCGAGGGCGGGACGACGGTGAACGACACCGACTGCGGCGTCGACGTGTTGCCGGCCTTGTCGGTGGCCCGGTAGTCGACCTTGTGCTGCCCGACGGAGTTGACGCTCACCGGCGCGGTGTACTCGGTGTATTCACCACCGTCGAGCGAGTACTCGATCCGATCCACGCCCGACTCGGTGTCGGTCGCGGACACGGTCACCGTGGCGTTGCCCACGTACGCGCCGTCGTCGTCCTGCTGGCCGGTGACCGCCGCGGTCGCGGTGGGGGCGGTGGTGTCATCCGACTGGGGTTCGGCCACGGTGAACGACGCGGTCTCGACCTCCGAGGTGTTGCCCGCGTTGTCGGTGGCTCGGTAGCCGACCGTGTGCGCGCCGGGCTGGCTCACCGTCACCGGCCCCGAGTAGACACCGTAGGGACCGCCGTCGAGCGAGTACTCGATCTTGTCGACGCCCGAGCCGCTGTCCGTCGCCGACAGGTTCACGGTGGCACTGCCCACGTACGCGCCGTTCGCGTCCTGCTCACCGGTCACCTCGGCGGTCACGGTCGGCGCCGTGGTGTCCGAGCTGTCGCCCGTGACGACCAGCAGCCCGGTCATGTTGCCGTGACCGGGAATCGCGCAGAAGTACCGGTACGTGCCCGGCGAGAGCACCACGTCCACGGTCCAGCGACCGCCGTTGGCGTCGTTCGGGTCGGCCAGGATGTTCACGTCGACGTCGCTGTTGTACGCCGGATTGCCGGTGTCGAAGGTCAGGGTGTGCTGCATCCCGGTGGTGTTGCCGGTCGCGGCGCTGTTCTCGAAGACGAGCGTCGCCGGCCCGGCCACCGCGGTGGTGGGGGCGGAGCGGTAGGCCAGGAAGTTGTCGCCGGCGGTCCAGGTGAGCACCTGGGCCTGCAGCTGGCGGGGCTGTGCCGCCGCCGGGGCGGTGGACCGTTCCGTGTCGACCGGCTTCGCGCTCGCCGGCACCGCCACCAGTCCGGCGGTCAGCCACACCAGGGCGGCCGTGGCCACGGCCGCGATCGATCTCCGGAGCCGTCCCGCCGGGAGCCGGCCAGGGGGTGAGTAGCCGTTCATCAATGCCTCTCTCCCAGGTCCGAGGCGCGCACGCCGGGGCCAGGCATCCCCCGTCGATGTCAGGTCGCCTCTTGTCCAGATATGTCGCCGATCGGCGGTACCGTGGGCCCCTCCTTGGCCGCACGGAATCCCCGGCCGTGGCGATGCCACGGCCGTCCGATGTGAGGTTTGGGACCCGCCCGGCCGAGGCTGGGCGAGCCGGATCGCCCACGTCGCCGGGCAGGGTTCAGCGCGAAGCTGAACGGGTGGTCGGGCCGCCTCGGAGCTCACGAGGTGGCATCGGGAGCGGATCGGTCACGCCCACGGCACCCCTCGGCGCCGGGTCGCAGGGCGTACGCCGACCCGGGGTGTCGTCCCTGGCCGGGCCGGTGACCGCCGGACGTGCTGCGCCGCCTGGGGCCACCGTTCGGGACTCACCGCGCCGCCGGTTCATCCCGCTGAAACATATCGATGGATCCCGACACTACTAACTTGGCCCGAAGGTGTCCAGAGCTTTCGTTGCCCCCGGCTGTACTTTCCTACAAACAAACGAAAGTCACTGGCGCAGCGCGCCTCAGAAACGCCACAGGTGTCTGGTCGGTCCGATGAGGACGGAGCGGAAAACCGGCTCTCCTTGCCCTTGACCAGCCAGAACGGGGCCGAGGCTCGCTGCGATCGGGCGCGGGCCTCGACGAACGCGCCCGGGGTCCACCGGCACCGCCCGAGGCGCCAGCACGCGGCCAGGTATTGACACACGTCGAGCGGCGGGACTTGACTCGGGGTACGCCACACCGTCCGGCAACGGCCGTCACCGTGGCCGCAACCGGCGTCACCAGTCGTCGGAACCGACGACACCAGGAGGGCGAACATGGCGCTGACTCGTCGGTCCTTCCTCGTCAGGACGGGGGCGGTCGGGGTGGCCTCCGCCATCGCCCCGACCCTCGCCCTCGGCGGTGAGGCTCAGGCCGCCACCTGGCGGAAGCGCCTAACCGGCGCCGACCTCGACACCAACAGCCGGTGGCAGGTGGCCGGCACCGACCTCGGCATCCCGTACGTGTTGGAGAACGGCTCCATCGGCTACCTGTTCGGCGACACCTTCAACACCCCGTGGCCGGAAGGCCCGCCGCTGCCCAACGACTGGCGGTCACCGGTGATGCTGCGCTCCAACGTCCACCCGGGCGCCGCCGGCGGCGTGGTCTTCGACAGCGCCGCGCGGGTCGCCGGCAACGGTCGCGCCCCGGAGCTGATGCACAACGGCCACAACGGCATCGGTATCGACGGCCTCTGGGAGGTCACCGTCATCCCGAACGACGGCATCAGCTTCCCGGAGACCGGACGGCAGCTCATCTCGTACATGAGCATCGAGAACTGGAACTCCGCCGGCCCCGCCGGCCCGCACTGGCGGTCGCGCTACGCCGGCCTGGCGTACAGCGACAACGGCAACGACTTCGTCCGCACCCCGCTCAAGTGGTGGAACGACGCCACAAACACCGATCCGTTCCAGATGTGGACGATGCAGCGCGACGGCGACTGGGTCTACGTGTTCTCGGTCCGCGCGGGGCGGCAGGACGGCCCGATGATGCTGCGCCGCGTCCGCTGGGATCGACTGTTCTTCCCCGAGTCGTACGAGGGGTGGGGGTGGAACGGCAGCAACTTGGGCTGGGGCCGCCCGTGCACACCCATCCTGACCGGCCGCTTCGGCGAACCCTCCGTACGCCGGCTCGCCGATGGCACCTGGGTGATGTCGTACCTCAACTGCGCCAACGGCTGCATCGTCACCCGGACCGCGGCCGGGCCGGACCAAGTCTGGACCGCCGAGAAGGTCCAGGTCACCTCCTGGCAGGAGCCCGGCCTGTACGGCGGCTTCATCCACCCCTGGTCGAGCCGCCAACCCAACGACCTGCACCTGATGGTGTCGAAGTGGACGCGGACGCTCGACGGTCGCTCCACCGCCTACCACATGAGCCAGTTCGCCGGCACGGCCTAGGCTCTGCCGCCAGGAGCACGGCCAGCCGCTGCCACGCCGGCGAGGCGGCGGTGGCATGAGAGAACATGAGATCGACCGTCCCGGGCTGAGCCGGCCCGTGCTCTGGACGGAGTGAATTCCACGCGACGATGTCCGCGGCGAGTTGCGCCAGCCGCGGATCGTCGGCGGTCCAGCCGAGCGCCTCGTCGCAGGTCCGGTAGAGACGCTGGAACAGCGGGTCGTCGAGGGCAGCGTGCTTGACGGCCACCCATTCTGGCACCGACCGTGGAGAGAGCGCCGCGATGAGGATCCAACTGTCGCGTTCGATGCGTACCATCTGCTCGCTGTAACCCGTCGCGCGCAGCCGATCGAGAATGGCAACGACCTCGGCGGGCAGGAACAGTCGCTCGCCGGCGGCCAGTTCGGCGATCCGGCGGCGATAGTTCTCAAGATCGCGGATCTTTCTCCTCAGCGACCGGTCGATGTCGGCCACGGCTGCGGCGAACTGCTCCGGCCCAGCGTGGAGGAGCTCGTCGATGCGCGCAAGCGGCACGCCGGCATCAGCCAGGGTCTTGATCCGAATCAGGTCCACCACCGCCTGAGCGTCGTAACGCCGGTAGCCGGACGCGTCGCGTTCCGGCTCGGCCAGCAGACCGAACTGGTGGTAGTGGCGTACCGCGCGTACGGTCACACCGGCGTGGGCAGCGACCTGTCCTATGGTCAGCATCCGGCGCCCCTCTCAGGACACACGCTTCCAAAGATCGGCTATGGCCCGCGTTACGGCGTCCGCGCAATCGACGTGGATCGTACTGTGCTTGGCCGTCTCGAGAGCGCGGTACTCGCCGTTCGACACCGACGCGGCAAGCGCCTCGTAGAGATGCTGCTTGCCCGCGTTCATCGCGCGCAGGGCCTTCGGCGACATGAACAGTCGCATGGCGAAGTCCACGCCGAGGGCGCTCATCGCGACGAGCGGCGCGTCCGGAACGGGACCCCCGGCCTTGAGTTCGTCGCGCCACCGCGGCTGGTCACTGCGCTCCTGGGCGCCTGCCCGCTGTGCCGTCACGGTGAGGTGGCGCTCGATGAGTGGCCGGCGCACGTCGTCAGGCCACGAAGCGAACATCCGCCGGTACAGACCGCGGGAGGAGAACGCGATCAGCCGCAGCGCGAGCGAGCCCGGGACCTGCTGCGGGCGCAGCCGCGGCAGATATGTCTCCCAGTCCTCATGGAAGGCGTCCAGGTAGACCACCCCCGCCACCTCCTCGGGGAACAGTTGGGCGTATCGGCGCGCGTAGGCACCACCGATGGAGTGCGCGACCAACACGTACGGGCCGGACACATCCGCGGTCCGCAACAGCTGCCTCAGCTCGGTGGCGACGTCGGCCAAGGATCGCGGCAGGTCGGCCGGCGCGCTCCAGCCCGTGCCACCACGGTCGTAGACCACGGAGGTGGTGAACTGAGCGACCCGGTCGTGGACGTTGAGGTAATCCAGGCCGAAGGCGCTCGCGCCGGGCAGGAACACCACGGCCGGACCACCGGTACCCGACCGGTGCAGCAGTAGACGTCGTCCGTCGACGTCGTAGAAACGCCCCACTGGGGGTTGCCGTGAACTGGACATGGACCGAGTGTCCGACCCTGACGCAAGGTCAAGGTCAAGCATCAGCTCGTCCGTCACCGGCGACACGCTTCGGCGCGCGAGACGACGCCCGCCACCCCGAGGTCCCGCGCCCGGCACGGGCCACCCGCGGCGCCGGCCCGGCCGGCGGTTCGCCGCGAGGCCTGGTCAACTGTCGCGACGCACGATCAGGGTCCAGGCGGTGCCGACGAAGAGCAGCGCCCAGCCGATGAGCACGAGCAGGCCGGCTGCCCGGCTCAGGGTCGTCGCCGGGTCGGCGGAGAGGCCGAGGAAGCTGAGCGTCGCCTCGTGTGGCAGGAGCTTGACGAACTGCGGAAGCAGGTTGCCGAGTGCCGTCGACGCCAGCATCGGCAGGATGAACAGGACGGCCAGCGGCGTGACGGGGCTGCGGGCGAGGAAGGCGAAGCCGAAGCCGACCAGGCTCAGCAACAGGTAGCCGGCCAGCAGCGCGAGCAGGTCCTTGGCGGTACTGCTGAAGGCGAGATCACCTGCCGCGCCGTGCTGGACGAGCAGGCCGGGCAGGACGGCGGGGATCGCCGCGACCAGGGCGACCACGGCACTCACGGCCAGTTTCGAGCCGAACCATCGGGTACGGTCCGGCATTGCCGCCAGGCTGATCCGGAGTTGGCCGCCGCGGTACTCGGTGCCGGCCGCGAAGACCGCGATCGCGATGAACACGTACGCCGGGGCGAGCATCAGCGCGCCGAGCTGACCGACGGCCACTTCGCCGTTTGCGGAGGCCACCCGGACGAGGTCGGTGGCGGCGAGGATGCCGAGCACCGCGTTTCCGAGCACCGTGAGCGCGAACGCGATCCAGGTGGCCGGCAGCGTACGGATCTTGGTCAGTTCCGCGATCAGCAGCTCGCTCACCGGACGTCCCTGCGGTTCAGGAGCAGACCGGCGACCGCGGTGGTGAAGGTCGGCCACAGCAACAGCACCACCAGGGCATGTGCCCGGCCGGCGGTGAGTCGACTGTCCTCGGGGTTGAGCAGCAGGTTGCGCCCGGCGCTGAGTGGGAACAGTGCGTCCACCGCGGGCACGGACACGGCGAGCACCTGGGTCATGGTGACCGCAGTGAGCGCCACGGTGGCGATGATGCCGATCAGCGTCCTGCGCGAGATGAGCGTGAGGGCGTATCCGACCAGGGCCCACAGCACAGCGAAGGTCAGGAATCGGCTCTGCCCGAGCAGGGCGTGGGCACTGGTGAGGACTCCGGGATCCCAGCCCTGGACAGCGGAGTACATGAAGGTGGTGCTGATGCCCGCGATCGCCAGCGACACGAGCAGCAGGTACGCGGCGGCTGCGACGGTCTTCGCGATGATCAGCACACCCCGGCGCGGCACCGCCAGTATCGACTGCCCGAGCTGATGCGCCCGAAACTCCTGTCCCGCCAGCACCGCCGCCAAGGTGGGCAGGAACAGGCACATCTGGAACGACATGGAGATCATGAAGTCGACGAGCGCCGGGCGCGCCGGGCGCGATTCGCCGGCGAACAGTTCGATGTGCTCGTCCGGAGTGATGTTGGCGACCGCCTCGGTGGTCAGCCGCAGGTTCGCGACGGAGATCAGCAGGTGCAGGGCGAGGATGAGGCCGGTGACGACCCACGTGCTACGCAGGGTGAAGATCTTGGTGAGTTCGGCGCGGACGGCGGCGAGCAGGGCGCTCACCACTCGGGTCCCTGGTCGCCGGTGAGCGCGAAGAATACGTGCTCCAACGACGGGTGCCCAGCGGTGATCTGATCGAGCCGGCCGTGTGCGGCGATGCGCCCGCGCGCGATCACGACCACCTCGTCGGCGGTGTCGGCCATCTCGGTCATCAGGTGGCTGGACAGCAGCACGGTACGGCCGCGAGCGGCGAAGCCGCGCAGGAAGGTCCGCACCCAGCGGATCCCCTCGGGGTCCAGGCCGTTGATCGGCTCGTCGAGCACGAGGATCTCCGGATCACCGAGCAGCGCCCCGGCCAGCCCGAGCCGCTGGCCCATGCCCAGTGAAAACTTCTTGACCTGCTGCTTGGCCACACCACCGAGCCCGACGAGGTCCAGCACCTCGTGAACGCGACGGCGCGGGATCCGGTTGGACTGGGCGATCCAGGTCAGGTGGTCGACAGCCCGCCGTTCGGGCACCGACCCGGGGCCGTCCAGCAGGGCACCCACCGTGTGCAGGGGGTAGCGCAGGTCCCGGTACGGCTTGCCGTCGATCAGAGCGGTCCCGGCGTCGGGCCGGTCCAGGCCTAGAAGGATGCGCAGGGTGGTCGACTTGCCCGCGCCGTTCGGGCCCAGGAACCCGGTCACCCGGCCGCGTGGCACGGTGAAGCTGATGTCGTCCACGGCGGCTCTGCCCCCGTAGTGCTTGGTGAGATGTGCTACCTCGATCACCCGGCCAGGGTTTCGCCCGCGGCCGGGGCGTCGCGTCCCCCGAAAGGAGACAACCTGGTTCAACGCTGCTCGTGCAGCAGGCCCGCCTCGTAGGCCAGCACGGCCAGCTGGGTCCGGTCGCGAACGTCCAGCTTGGCAAAGGAGCGGCGCAGGTAGGTGCGGACCGTCTCCAGGCTCAGGAACAGCTCGTCGGCGATCTGCTGGTTCGAGTAGCCGCGCGCGACGTACCGGATGACCTGTATCTCCCGTTCGGAGAGCACCGTCCCGGCGAAATGGTGCCGGCGCTGCGGCCGGCGCGGTGCGAAGGTGTGCAGCAGCCGCGCGGTGACCTCCGGCGCCAGCATCGCGTGCCCGTCGTGTACCGCCCGGACAGCCTGCAGCACCTCCTGCGGGGAGGCGTTCTTGAGCAGGAACCCTGAGGCGCCCAGCGTCAGCGCTTCGTGCACGTACTCGTCCAGGTGGAACGTGGTCAGCATGATCACCCGGGTGCCGGTGACCGGCAGGATCCGCCGTACCGCCTCCAGCCCGTCGGCGCCGGGCATCTGAACGTCCAGCAGCGCCACGTCCGGTTTCAGCGCGACGCACATCCGGGCGGCCTCTGCGCCGTCGGCGGCCTCCCCGGCGGTGCGGAAGCCCTCCGTGCGGTCGAACAGCTTGCGGTAGATCCCGCGGAAGCGCGCGTCGTCATCGGCGAGCAGGACCGAGATCGCCACCGTCAGCTCCTCCGCATCGGTAGCCGCGCCTCCACCTCGAAGCCGCCCTTCGCGGTGCCGCCCCACACCACCGTACCGCCGAGGGCTGCGGCGCGTTCCCGCATGCCGCGCAGGCCGTGCCCCGTGCCGGAAGAGGCAGGGGTCATCCCAGGCGCGCCGCTGTCGTGTACCCGCAAGGCGATCGTTTCCTGGGCTTCCCACAGCTCGACGGTGCAGCGCGCCCGCGGCGCGTGCCGCACCACATTGCTCAGCGCCTCCTGCGCGATCCGCACCACCGCCGCGCCGACCTCGGCGTCAACCGGACCGTGCGGCTCCACCCGGGCGTGCACGGCGACCCCGGCGGCGCGGGTGGTTGCGATGATCGTGGGCAGCCCGCTCAGCGCGGGCCTGGGATTGCGCAGGCTATGCACCAGCCCCTGCATCTCCTCGAGAGCGTCTCGGGCGTGCGACTCGATGTCGGCGAGAGTTTCGCGCAGCTCGGCCTCGGAGGCGTCCGGAAGTCCCCGGGTCACGCCGGCCTCGGCGGCGATCACACCGAGGGTGTGGCCCACGACGTCGTGCACCTCACGGGCCACCTCCAACTGCACCCGCATCCGTTCCGCCTCCCGCACGGACGCCACCTGCCGACCGACGGCCGTGCCGACCAACCACGCCGAGCAGAGCGCGGCCGTGGCCACGACCAACCACGTGCCGAGGCCGGGTGAAACTCCGGTCACCGCGGCGAGTCCGGCGAGTACTCCGACCAGCGCGACGACCAGCGTCCGGACGCGCGGACCGCGTTCCACCGCCACCAGGTAGAGACACCAGGCGGTGGCCAGCATCGGATCCTGGCATACGCCGGCGGCCGCACCCACCAGCGTCGTGACCGCGACCGCCGCGGTCGCCGCGACAGGTGCTCGCCGATTGAACACGAGCGCGGCACCGGTCAGGGCGGCCAGCGCGGTCCCGGCGCAGATCCGAGGCCAGTCACCGGCCATGCTGATGGACGGAACCCAGAGCACGGTGAGCACCAGGACTGCCGCCAGGAGATCTTTTCGCGGCACCGTCACCCTGCTCATCTTGCCACCGCGCCACTGTCTACTTCCGGGTGACGCAGGCGAAGTCGCGTCCGCGCCAAGGTGGGTGGTAGCGACCCGTCAGCTCCAGCGAGGTAAAAATGATCGAGGTCTGTCACCTCACCAAGCGCTGTGCGCCGCGGTCCGTGACCGGCTGCATGCGACGCACCGGAAGCGGCGAACCAACGATGCTGCGCCCGCTGCCGATCCCCGAGCTCGGGCAGCCGCGAGACGCGGAAGAGGCGAGCGAATGACCGCACGACCGCGTCTACGCCGACGTTGGCCATGGCTGAGCGCCGGACTGGCCGTCTTGATGCTGGCCGTGGGTGCAGCACTGGTCCTGGCGTTCCCGTCGATTGCCGCCACCGGGTGCCCCCGCTGCTACGGACTGATCGCCGTGCAGGACGGGCTATATGCCGAACGCGGCCTGTCGAACGCCGAACGGCGCCGTCTCGTCGAGGTGTACCGCGATGCGAATCAGCGTGTCGACGGCTTCTACGCGGGGCGGGAAAGCGCACCGGTCGTGCTCGCGTGCTTCACGGCCAGCTGCTACAAGCGGATCGGCGGGGGCGGCGAGCGGGGAATCGCGGTACGCAACCAGGCGGTGATGCTCTCGCCCCGTGGCATCGACCCGGTGATCGCCGCACACGAGCTCGCGCACGTGGAGCTCCATGTGCGCCTCGGCGCTCGGCGTGACGAGATCCCCCAGTGGTTCGACGAAGGACTCGCCGTTCTGGTCTCCGACGACGCGCGGTATCTGTTGCCGCCCACCGCCGAGGACCGCTGCCGCGACACCTCATCGGAGTCACTGCCGCGGACGCTGAATGCATGGCTGCGTGCGGCCAGCGGGGATGAGCAGGTGTACGCCAGAGCCGCCTGCCGGGTGTACCGGTGGGCCGACGCACACGGCGGGCAACAGGCGGTGCTCGACCTCGTCGACCGACTCAATCGCGGCGATCGATTTGCCACACACGTCGACGGCTGAACCCTCGCTGAGGTTCACGGCGAGATCGTCGGAATCCTCGCCCCACGACTCCGGGCCTGGCCGGCACGGTCGACGGCACGCCCACTCAGGGCGCGCCGTCGATCGGCCGGCGACGGATCAGAGCGTGCGGGAGAGCCGGTCGGCGAGGAGCCGGGTGAACCGGGACGGGTCGGCCAGCTCACCGCCCTCGGCGAGCAGCGCCATCCCGTACAGCAGCTCGGCGGTCTCCCGCAGCTCGGTCTGGTCGCCACCCTGCTCGTGCGCCTTGCGCAGCCCCGCGACCAGCGGGTGCCCCGGGTTCAGCTCGAGGATCCGCTTGACCGACGGCACCTCGTGCCCCATCGCCCGGTACATCTTCTCCAGCGTCGGAGTGAGGTCGTGCGCGTCACCGACCACGCAGGCCGGCGAGGTGGTCAGCCGAGAGGAGAGCCGGACCTCCTTCACGTTGTCGGCTAGCGCGCCCCCCATCCAGGTCAACAGCTCGGCGTGGTCCTTGCGCTGCTGCTCCCGCTCCGCCTCGGCCTGCTGGCGCTCCTCGTCGGTGTCCAGGTCGACCTCGCCCTTGGCGATCGAGCGCAGCGGCTTGCCGTCGTACTCGCCGACCCGCTCGACCCACACCTCGTCGACCGGGTCGGTGAGCAGCAGCACCTCGAGCCCCTTGGCCCGGAACGCCTCCATGTGCGGGGAGTTCTCCAGCATGGCGCGGGACTCGCCGGTGGCGTACCAGATCTCGCTCTGCCCGTCCTTCATCCGCTCGACGTAACCGCGCAGATCGGTCGGCTCGGCCGGGTCGTGCGTGGAGGCGGCGCTGACCAGCTCCAGCAGCGTGTCCCGGTTCTCCGCGTCGTCGATCAGGCCTTCCTTGACGACCGCGCCGAACTCGCCCCAGAAGGTGCGGTACCGCTCGGCGTGGTTGGCCTTCAGGTCCTTCACCGTGGCGAGGATCTTCTTGACCAGGCGTCGCCGGACGACCTGGATCTGCCGGTCCTGCTGCAGGATCTCCCGGGAAATGTTCAGCGACAGGTCGTGCGCGTCCACCACGCCTTTGACGAAGCGCAGGTAGTTCGGCATCAACGCCTCGCAGTCGTCCATGATGAACACCCGCTTGACGTACAACTGGACGCCGCGGCGGCCCTGCGGAGCGAAGAGATCCAGAGGCGCGTGGGCCGGGATGAAGAGCAGCGCCTCGTACTCGAAGGTGCCCTCGCCCCGCATGTGCACGATCTCCAGCGGATCGGCCCAGTCGTGCGCGACGTGCTTGTAGAACTCGTGGTACTCGGCCTGGTCGACCTCGTCGCGGGGACGCGCCCAGAGCGCCTTCATCGAGTTGAGCGTCTGCTCCTCGCGCGTGGTCGCGCCCTCCTCGCCCGGCCGCTCGACGGTCATCCGGATGGGCCAGGCGATGAAGTCGGAGTAGCGCTTGACGATCTCCCGGATCGTCCACTCGGCCGTGTAGTCGTGCAGGCTGTCCTCGGTGTCGGCCGGCTTGAGGTGCAGGGTGACGGAGGTGCCCTGCGGGGCCGCGTCGACCGACTCGACCGAGTAGGTGCCCTCACCGGTGGACGACCAACGGGTGCCGCCCTGCTCGCCGGCCTTCCGGGTGAGCAGCTCCACCCGGTCGGCGACCATGAACGCCGCGTAGAACCCGACGCCGAACTGCCCGATCAGCTCCTGTGAGGCGGCGGAGTCGGCGGACTCGCGCAGCGTACGCAGCAGCTCGGCGGTGCCCGACTTGGCGATGGTGCCGATCACCGAGACCACCTCGTCGCGGGTCATCCCGATGCCGTTGTCCCGGACGGTCAGGGTGCGCGCGTCGCGGTCGACCTCCAGCTCGATGCGCAGGTCGGAGGTGTCGACGTCGAGGTCCTTGTCGACGAGGGAGGCCAGCCGCAGCTTGTCCAGCGCGTCCGAGGCGTTCGAGATGAGCTCGCGGAGGAAGACGTCCTTGTTCGAGTAGATCGAGTGAACCATCAGCTGCAGCAGCTGACGCGCCTCGGCTTGGAACTCCAACGTCTCGACCTGGGTGGCCACGCCGTCTCCCTTCTGCTTTACATCGGCTCTCGGGCACAGGATACGGACCACCGCCCGGCCGGCCGTGCCGGTGTCCCGCCCCCGCGGACACGCCTAACGGACAGGCCGGACAGCGCGGGCGGGCGTATTCCCGCTTCCGGGAAAACGCCGGCGTGACCCACCTGACTTTGCTTTCTCTAAGTCAGCCGGGATAGCGTGCGTGGCATGACGGATCTCCTCGCCAACCGGGACGCCTGGCTGATGACCAACTGCTCGATCGCGCGGACGCTCGACGTGGTCGGCAACCGTTCGACGCTCCTGCTGCTGCGCGAGGCGTCCCTCGGTACCCGACGGTTCGACGACTTCGCCGCCCGGGTGGGCATCAGCGAGCCGGTCGCCGCAGCCCGGCTCAAGCAGCTCGTCGCCGACGGGCTGCTCGAACGGCGCCCTTACCAGGAACCAGGGCAACGCACCCGCGACGAGTACGTACTCACCGACAAGGGCGCGCAGCTGGTCCCCGTACTGGTCGCGCTGCGGCAGTGGGGCGACACCTGGGCGGCCGACCCGGCCGGGCCGGCGGTGTGGCTCGCGCACCACGACTGCGGCGCCGAGGTGCACGCCGTGCTGCGCTGCGCCGCCGGGCACGACGTCGATCCGGACGGCCTCGACGTACGCCCGGGGCCTGGCCTGATCCGCACCAACGCCGAATGACCTCTTCCGCGGGCGGCACCTCGCCGATCCCTCCGCCACTAGCAACAGGAGCAACCGAATGAAGATCGCCGGAAGCACCGCCCTCGTCACGGGCGCCAACCGCGGCCTCGGCCGGCAGTTCGCCGCCGAGCTCGTCGCCCGGGGCGCCACCGTCTACGCCGGCGCCCGCAACCCGGACAGCGTCGACCTGCCCGGCGTCACGCCGGTCCGACTCGACATCACCGATCCCGCGTCGGTCGCCGCCGCCGCCGAACTCGCCCGCGACGTCAACCTGCTGATCAACAACGCCGGCTCCGGTACCGGCGCCGACCTGCTCAACGGCGACCTGGACCTGATCCGGCTGGAGATGGAGACCCACTACTTCGGCACGCTGGCGATGGTCCGGGCGTTCACGCCGGTCATCGCCGGCAACGGCGGTGGCTCGATCCTGAACGTGCACTCCGTGCTCTCCTGGTTGCATCTGCCGGACACCGGCGCGTACAACGCCGGCAAGGCCGCCGAGTGGGCGCTGACCAACGCGGTGCGCGCCCCGCTCGCCGAGCGGAACATCCGCGTGGCCGGCCTGCACGTCGGCTACATGGACACCGACATGGTCGCCCACATCACCGCACCGAAGTCCGACCCGGCCGAGATCGCCCGGATCGCCCTGGACGGCGTCGAGGCGGACGCGTACGAGATCGTCGCCGACGACATCAGCCGGCAGGTCCAGGCCGGCCTCTCCGGCGGCGTCGCCGCGCTCTACCCGCAGCTGCCCTGACGGCAGGTCGCCCGCCCGTACCCTGCCGGAACGAACCGGTCGCCCAGCAGGCGCGAGCGGGTGCGGACCTCGTGCGCACCCGCTCGCCGGGCGTCAACCCGGCACCACCCGCGCACATCAGGCCGGGACCGTCCCACCGCAAGGCGCGACCACCCCGACAGACGCCCACGGGCGGCACTGCCCGGACTGGGGGATTCTGGGCGCCGAGCGCCGCCCGCTACCCCGGGTCGACGAAGCGGGCAGATCGGCCGGATCGGCCGGATCGGCCGGATCGGTCGGATCGGTCGGATCGGTCGGATCGGTCGGTTCGGTCGGTTCGGTCGGTTCGGTCGGTTCGGCGAGATGATCGACTCGTGTTCATTGATGTCGGGGTGTCCTGGGCGCTGGGTTACCGCGACTTCCTTGAAGCCGAGTCGATCACGCCGCCCGCCGCCCAACCTGAGCCATTCGTCCGGTTCGACAGGGCGGCCGGCCAGGCGGGATGTCCGGTTCCGGGACGGGCGTCCCGTTCCCGAGGCCACCCCGGCGGAATCATGCCGCGAGCCGGGTCGTTGAACATGGCGTGCCGCGCGACCCCGGGTCGCCAGCGCCAGGCGGAGAGCCCCAGCCGGGAACACCACGGGCCCTGAGCTCGTTGAATCCCCCGGCCGCCGCAGCCCACCGCGCGGCAACCCACGCGGAGCCGCGTGCTAGGCGGAATGACCGGCCGGCCCGCGCCGTTACACCCCGGAGCACCCGAGCAGGCCACGCCGCCGGGCATCCCCCCTCGTCTTCACCGTGCGACACCCCCATGCCGCACGCGCACCCCCGAACAGAGAGGCACACACCATGCGTACCGATCTGATCCGCAAGACCGTCCTCAC
>NZ_FTNF01000022.1 GCF_900156065.1 Micromonospora avicenniae
GCTAAGCCCTCCAGCGCCGATGGTACTGCACTCGGGAGGGTGTGGGAGAGTAGGACACCGCCGGACATTCTTTCCGTTCAGGGCCACCCCGAAAAGGGGTGGCCCTGAACGTGTTTCCGGGGCGGATCAAGGAAGGGGTGGACGCTGTCCGCCGATCCCGCAAATCCCCGCCGGCCCTCTCGGTAACCTGCTGAACACCCGCGAGGCCGCCGCGTCCTGCCGGCGCCGGGATGGGGGTGTGAACGAAGATGACCCGCGGGCAAGAATGCCGACCGCCCGCAGGGCGGGAATGCGGCGACGGGCCTGGCCACCGAATCGGGCAGGAGACGAAGGGCGCCCGCGTGCGGAAGCGGACCGGAGTTCATTCCACCGGCCCGGACCGGCGGGTGACGAAGACCGACCGGCGGCGATCAGCCGCGGCTCTGGATGGCGGCCCGGATGTCGCGGAAGAGCTTGCCCGCGTCGTCGACGGTGCGGCCGGGGAACATGCCGAGCACCACACTGCCGTGATCGGCCCATCCGCAGACCGCGAAGTCGCCGCCCTCCCCGCTGGTCGTGCCGCACTTCATGACGCCACCGAGGTCGCCGGCGGGCACCTCCCGCAGCCGGGTCACCTTCCCCGTCTCATCGGCCATCAGGCCGAAGAGACTGTCGAGGTCACGCTCCGGCTGCCACAGCAGGGTCGTGCCGCCGAAGACCAGGACGGAACGCTTCTCGTCGGCCGGGTCGCGGTAGACGGTGCCGAAACTACGGTCGAGCTCGATGTCCGCGGCGAAGCCGCTACGCAGATAGTCCGCCGTGCTGCGGGCCCGATCACTGTCGTCCCGAGTCAGCCCGGCCACCTGGTCCGGCGAGGAGATCCTGGTGTCCTTCTCCTGGGCGATCCGCCAGCCCATCACGCCCAGCGCGCCGGCTCCGGCCAGGCCCACCGCGAGCGCCGCACTCCACGCGATCCGCTGCCGCCGGGACCAACCCGCCCGCCGCTCCGGGCCGCTGGCGGGGTCCCGGTTGCTCAGCTGAATGGGCTCCTCGGTCAGCTCGACGGGCTCCGGGCCGTCGGGAAGCTGGCGATCAGTGAGATGTGCGTCGGACATAGCCGACACCGTACGCGAATGAGAGGTGGCGCACGCCAGGTCCGCCGAAGCCCTCCGTAGACTTTCACGGGTGACCGAGAGACTGGATGCCCGACGCCCCGACGCCCCCACCCTGCCCGGCCAGTACCAGCCGGGTGAGGTAGAGCAGCGACGGTACGAGCAGTGGGTAGCCGCCGGCCACTTCCGGGCGTCGGCGCAGAGTGACAAGCCCCCGTTCACCATCGTCATCCCGCCGCCGAACGTCACCGGCTCGCTGCACATGGGGCACGCGTTCGAGCACACCCTCATGGACTCGCTGAGCCGGCGTAAGCGGATGCAGGGCTTCGAGGCGCTCTGGCTGCCCGGCATGGACCACGCCGGCATCGCCACCCAGAACCTGGTCGAGCGGCAGCTCGCCGCCGAGGGGTTGTCCCGGCACGACCTGGGTCGGGAGAAGTTCGTCGAGCGCGTCTGGCAGTGGAAGGCCGAGTCCGGTGGCGCGATCCTCGGCCAGATGCGGCGCCTCGGCGACGCCGTCGACTGGGACCGGGAGCGCTTCACGATGGACGCCGGGTTGTCCCGCGCCGTCCAGACCATGTTCAAGAAGCTCTTCGACGACGGCCTCATCTACCGGGCCAACCGGATCATCAACTGGTGCCCGCGCTGCCTCACCGCGCTCTCCGACATCGAGGTGGAGCACACCGACGACGAAGGCGAGCTGATCTCGATCCGCTACAGCGACGAGGTGGTCGTGGCCACCACGCGGGCGGAGACCATGCTCGGCGACACCGCGGTCGCTGTGCACCCGGACGACGAGCGGTACAAGCACCTGATCGGCACCGAGGTGGCGGTGCCGCTCACCGACCGGCGGATCCCGATCGTCGCCGACGAGCACGTCGACCCGAGCTTCGGCACCGGCATGGTCAAGGTGACCCCGGCGCACGACCCGAACGACTTCGAGATCGGTCAGCGGCACGACCTGCCGGCACTGACGATCATGGACGAGCGGGGCATCATCACCGCGCACGGCCCGTTCCAGGGGCTGGACCGCTACGAGGCCCGCCCCGCGATCGTCGCCGCGCTGCGCGAGCAGGGCCTCATCGTCAACGAGAAGCGGCCGTACGTGCACGCGGTCGGGCACTGCTCGCGGTGCAAGACCACCGTCGAGCCGCGCCTGTCGCTCCAGTGGTTCGTGAACACCGCACCGCTGGCCAAGGCCGCCGGCGACGCGGTCCGGGACGGCCGGGTGAAGATCGAGCCGGCCGAGCTGGCCAAGCGCTACTTCGCCTGGGTGGACAACATGCACGACTGGTGCATCTCCCGCCAGCTGTGGTGGGGCCACCGCATTCCCGTCTGGTACGGGCCCAACGGTGAGATCGTCTGCGTCGGCCCGGACGAGCAGCCGCCGACCGGCGAGGGCTGGCGGCAGGACGAGGATGTCCTCGACACCTGGTTCTCCAGCGGCCTGTGGCCGTTCTCCACCCTGGGCTGGCCGGAGCAGACCCCGGACCTGGCGAAGTTCTATCCGACCAGTGTCCTGGTCACCGGGTACGACATCCTGTTCTTCTGGGTCGCCCGGATGATGATGTTCGGCCTGTACGCGATGGACGGGGTGCAACCGTTCGACGTGGTCGCCCTGCACGGCATGGTCCGTGACGAGCACGGCAAGAAGATGTCCAAGTCGTTCGGCAACGTGGTCGACCCGTTGGACTGGATCGACCGGTTCGGCGCCGACGCCACCCGGTTCACGCTGGCGCGCGGCGCCAACCCGGGCCAGGACGTGCCGGTCAGCGAGGAGTGGTGCCAGGGCTCCCGCAACTTCTGCAACAAGCTCTGGAACGCCACCCGGTTCGCGCTGATGAACGGTGCGCACACCGACGGGCCGCTGCCGGCCGCCGAGCAGCTCTCCACCGTCGACCGGTGGATCCTGTCCCGGCTCGCGCACGTCACCGCCGAGGTCGACGAGCAGTTCGAGGCGTACGAGTTCGCGAAGGTCTGCGACCTGCTGTACCACTTCGCCTGGGACGACGTCTGCGACTGGTACGTCGAGCTGAGCAAGCCGGTGCTCGGCGAGGGCGGGCCGGCCGCGGAGGTCTCCCGCCGGGTGCTGGGGCACGTGCTGGACCAGTTGCTGCGGCTGCTGCACCCGGTGATCCCGTTCGTCACCGACGAGCTGTGGACCGCCCTGACCGGCGCGGAGAGCGTGATGGTCGCCGCCTGGCCGGTGGCCGACCGTACGCTCGTCGACGACGCCGCCGAGGCGGAGGTCGGCACCCTGCAGCGGGTGGTGACCGAGATCCGCCGGTTCCGCTCCGATCAGGGGCTGCGGCCGACCCAGCGGGTCGCCGCCCGGCTCGATGGGCTCGTCCCGGCGGGCATCGCCGCGCACGAGCCGCTGATCCGGTCCCTGGCCCGGCTGGACGCGGCCGATGCCGACTTCCAGGCGAGCGCGACGCTGGCCATGCCGGGCGAGGTGAGCGTGGCGCTGGACACCCGGGGTTCGATCGACGTGGCCGCCGAGCGGGCCCGGCTCACCAAGGACCGGGCGGCCGCCGAGAAGGAGGCCGCGCAAGCGCGGGCGAAGCTCGACAATCCCGCTTTCGTAGGGAAGGCGCCGGAGCACGTGGTTGCCAAGATCCGTGAGCGACTCGCGGTGGCCGAGGCGGACCTGGTCCGCGTCGACGCCGCGTTGGAGGCGCTGCCGTCGTGACCGATCACCAAGCCTTCACCGAGGTGGAGGCCGAACTGGCCGAGCGGGGCTTCACCCGGATGGTCTTCGCGCTGGACCGGATCGAGTCCCTGCTCGACCTGCTCGGCAGCCCGCAGCGGGCGTACCCGTCGATCCACCTGACCGGGACCAACGGCAAGACGTCGACGGCCCGGATGATCGACTCCCTGCTGCGGGCGTTCGGCCTGCACACCGGCCGCTACACCAGCCCGCACCTGGAGACCGTCCGGGAGCGGATCAGCCTGGACGGGGAGCCGGTCAGCGAGGAGCGGTTCGTCGCCACCTACCGGGAGGTGGCCCCGCTCGCCCAGCTGGTCGACGAGCGTTCGGCGGAACCGCTCACCTACTTCGACATGACCACGGCCCTGGCGTTCGCGACCTTCGCCGACGCGCCCGTCGACATCGCGGTGGTCGAGGTGGGGCTTGGCGGCGCCGAGGACTCGACGAACGTGCTCCAGGCCGGCGTCGCGGTCATCACTCCGATCGGCCTGGACCACACCGAGTGGCTCGGCGACACGCTCGAGGACATCGCCCTGCACAAGGCGGGCATCATCTACCCCGGCGCCACGGTGATCTCCGCGGCGCAGGAGGAGGAGGCTGCCCGGCCGATCCTGGAGCGTTGCGCCGAGGTGGGGGCCACCATCGCCCGGGAGGGCTCGGAGTTCGGCGTGCTGCGCCGGTCGGTCGCCGTCGGTGGGCAGGTGCTGACCCTCCAGGGTCTCGGTGGCGTCTACGAGGAGGTGTTCGTCCCGCTGCACGGCGCGCACCAGGCGCAGAACGCGGCGGTGGCGCTCGCCGCGGTCGAGGCGTTCCTCGGCGCCGGTGCCCGTCGCCAGCTCGACATCGAGGCGGTACGTGAGGGGTTCGCGGCGGCCAGCTCGCCGGGACGGCTGGAGCGGGTACGCAGCGCCCCCACGATCCTGCTCGACGGCGCGCACAACCCGCACGGGATGGCCGCCACCGTCACCGCCCTGCAGGAGGAGTTCGCTTTCAGCAAGCTGGTGGCGGTCGTCGGCGTACTCGGCGACAAGGACGCCCCCGCCCTGCTCGAGCTGCTGGAGCCGGTGGTCGACCAGGTGGTGGTCACCACCAACAGTTCGCCGCGCGCGATGCCCGCGCGGGAACTGGCGGCGCTGGCCGCCGAGGTGTTCGGCCCCGATCGGGTAGAGGTGGCGGAGGAGATGCCGGACGCGATCGAGACGGCGGTGGCGCTGGCCGAGGAGGACGTACCGGGCGAGCTGAGTGGGGTGGGTGTGTTGATCACCGGGTCGGTGGTGACCGTGGCCGACGCCCGCCGGCTGCTGAAGCGATGACCGGGCCGGAACAGCCGCGCCGTTCCGGGCTGCGTAACCCGGAGCGATCGGTACGCAGCCTCGGCGCCGCCACCCTGAGCATCGAGGCGCTGGTGCTGCTGCTCGCCATCCAGCCCATCCGGGTGGTCGGCGCGAACCTGAGCGGAGCCGCGATCGGCACCGTGGTGGCGTTGGCGGTGCTGGGGGCGGTGCTCGCGGGCATGATGCGTCGCCCGTGGGCGTGGCACGCCGGCACTGTCCTGCAGGGGCTGTTGCTGCTCTCCGGCCTGCTGCACTGGTCGCTGCTGGTGCTGGGCATCATCTTCGCCCTCGTCTGGGGCTACGCCCTGCACGTCCGCCGAGTGATCCTCGGCTAACCCCCCCCACCTCCCTCCCTCCTCCCGCGCCCGATGCCGGCGCACGCATTCACGGAAAGAGTGGCCATCCCGCGCGGAACGGCCACTCTTTCCGTGAAAGAGGCGTCTCAGGGGCGCAGGGGCGGCGCGGGTGGAGCGGGTCAGGCGTCGGCGCGTTCGCGCCACTGGGTCAGGGCGATGCCGTGGCCGTCGGGGTCACGGAAGGCCGCCGCCCACACCTCGAACTTGGCACCCCGGTTGACCACGCGGGGTGCGTACGTGAAACGCACGCCGGAGTCGCGCAGCCGCCCGTACGCCGCCTGGATGTCGTCCACCTCGAGGTTGACGTGCACCAGCCGGCGGCTCACCGGCGCGGCCTCGCTCACCTGGCGGAGCACGAGCCGGGTCGGGCCCGAGGCGAGCAGCGCGTTGCCGTCGCCCTGGTCGACCTCGGTGAAGCCGAGCACGTCGCGGTAGAAGTCGAGCGACCGGGAGAGCTCGGTGACCAGCACGGTCAGACCGATCCCGCTGATCGGTGCGGCGGGATCAGCCGGATCGTCCGTCGGGTCGCCGCCGAAGATCGCCTCGTCGAGCTCGGCCGGCGTGACGTGCTCGTCGCGCGGCTCGCGGAGCGGGGTGGGCTCGTCCAGCGGCAGATCGAGGGGGTCGAGCGGGTCCTCCCGGGTGGTGGTGGGAGCCGTGGTCGCCGGGGTGACCGTGTCGAAGTCCTCCTCGGCCGGCGGGCGCGGAGCCGGGGTGGCCCGGCGCGGCAGTGAGCTGCTCGCCGCCGGCTCGACCAACGTCCCCTCCAGCACGACCGGTCCGCCCGGGCGCTGGTGCACCACGACCGGCTCGCGCTCGGCGGGCGGGCCGCCCGGGTCGTCGCGCAGCGGATCGCCGCGGAGTGGATCACCACCGAGCGGGTCGCGGAAGTCGTCGTCGGCCGAGCGTCCCGCCCAGGGCGGGGCGTCCTGCGCGATCAGCACCTCGTCCACCGGCTCGGTGCCGGCGTACTCGGGTGGAAGGTCGGCGGCGGCCGCGGCCGTCTCGGCGTGCGTGGGCACCTCGTCCCAGAGCACCCGGACGTGCCGCTGGTCGTCGAGCGCCACCCGGATGGGCAGGGTCTGCCCGAGCGACGGCCACTTGGACACCGGCACCCGCGGTTCGATGATCTTCTTGCTACGAGGGGGCAGCCCTGGCGCGTCGATGACCAGTTGCAGCTCGCACCGGCCGAACGCGTACTGAGTGGGTGGCTCGGAGGCGCTGTGTACGTGCCCCTCGCCGATCACCCAGGTGCGCCCCCCGGCCCGTACCGTGGCCAGCGCGATCGCCAGCACCAGCAGGGCAGTGCCGAGCGCTACGATGGCCCAGCTCATCATGCCGAGGCCGAAGAGCATCACGAAGGTGGCCACGGTGCCGAGCACCGCGGCGATCAGCTTGCGTACCGGTGCGATGGGCCGGCTCCCGCCATTCGCCACAGTGGACCTCCCGGGGGTCAAGGGCCAGGCTAGGCCGCAGCGGCCACCGGGGGAAAGGTCAGCCGCCGCGCCGGTGCCGGGACCGGGTCGCTAGGCTGACCGTACCCAGCCAGACCGGCTTCCGCGCACAGGAGGAACTCAGCGTGTCCAGCAGCATCCCCGAGGAGCGCACGCTCGTACTGATCAAGCCTGACGCGGTCCGCCGCGGCCTCGTCGGCGAGATCATCTCGCGTTTCGAGCGCAAGGGGCTGCGGATCGACGCGATGGACGTCCGGACCATGGACGCCGCGCTGGCCGACGCGCACTACGCCGAGCACGTGGACAAGCCGTTCTACCCTCCGCTGCACGCCTTCATGACCGGCGGACCGCTCGTCGCCCTGGTGCTCTCCGGCGACCAGGTCATCGACGTGGTCCGCAACCTGGTCGGCGCCACCGACGGGCGGCGGGCGGCGGCCGGCACCATCCGCGGCGACTTCTCCCTGTCGAACCGGGAGAACCTGGTGCACGCGTCCGACTCCGTCGACAGCGCCAAGCGCGAGATCGCGCTCTGGTTCCCCGAGCTGGCCTGACGTCGTCGCTCCTGCTCACCACCGTGCCGCCGGGCTCAGCCCGGCGGCACGGGTAGTTTCTCCGGGTTTCCCACGAGGTACAGGCCGGTGATCCGGCCCGCGGCGGCGGCCAGGGTCAGCGCGTAGAAGGTGCCGACGGGCTTCCCGATCAGGGCGCCCGGTTGGCCGTTGAACTCCATTCGCCGTACCGTCACCGGACGCCGCGGGCCGTAGACACCGGCGACGAAGCGGGCCACGCGGTCCGCTCCGACGATCGGATTGCGGGCCGCGCGTACCCGTCCGCCACCATCGGTCCACGCGATCGCGTCCTGGGCGACCAGTCCGGTCAGCGCCGCGAGGTCGCCGTCGCGGGCGGCGGCGAGGAAGGCGTCCAGCAGCCGTTCCTGCTCGGCCGGGCCCGCGGTGAACCGGCGCCGGTCCTGGCGTATCCGGGCTTCGGCGCGGTGCTGCAGCTGCCGGCAGTCCGCCGCCGACCGGTCCAGGATCTCGCCGATCTCCGCGTACGGCAGCTCGAAGGCGGCGTGCAACACGTAGACCGCCCGTTGGGGCGGGGTGAGTCGCTCGAGGACGTGCAGCAGCGCGATGGCGAGTGAGTCGCGCTGTTCGGCCCGATCGAGCGGGCTGAACGGGGGCGGGTCGGTCGGCACCGGTTCGGGCAGCCACGGTCCCACGTACGTCTCCCGGGCGGCCTGCCGGGCCCGCAGCCGGTCCATCGCGAGTCGGGTGACCACCCGGGAGAGGTAGCGCCGCGGCTCGGCCACCGCCGCGCGATTCGCGCCGAACCAGCGCAGGTACGCCTCCTGCAGCACGTCCTCGGCGTCGTGGCGGCTGCCGAGCAGGCGGTACGCCAGGCCGAGCAGCATCGGCCGGTGCGCGTCGAGCGCACCGGCCGATGCCACCGCGTCGGCGTTGACGACACGTGTGACGCTCGCCGACTCCGCGCCGGCCTCCGCCGCACCGACCACGTTCATGCCTCCGTCGGAGGCTGCTTCCGGGTCGTCACCGCGAGCCTGTTCCACACGTTGATTGTCGCGATTGCCATGAGCAGATCGGCAAGCTCCTTCTCCGACCAGACCGCCGCGGCCGCGTTCCAGACCTCGTCCGGCACACCGTGCTCACCGAGCCGGGTGACCGCGTCGGTCAGTGCCAGCGCGGTCCGCTCCCGTTCCGTGAAGAACGGCGCCTCTCGCCAGGCCACGACGGCGAAGAGCCGCCGGGTCGACTCGCCGCCGTGCAGTGCTTCGGTGCTGTGCATGTCGACGCAGAACGCGCAGCCGTTCAGCATCGACGCCCGGAGCTTGACCAGTTCCAGGACCGCCGGTTCGACGTTCGCCCGGACGTACTTCTCCAGCCCCATCACGGCCTGGTGCGCCTCCGGGGCCACCTCGGACGTGTTCAAGCGCATGACTACCTCCTTCATCGGCGTGTGACGCCAGTACGACGGAAGCGCCGGGGAGCGTTGTGACAGGCCGGGCCTGTGACGTCGTTCATTCCGGCCGGACAGCCTCCGTTCCGGTCACTGTCACTCACACCCCGGGAACCGGACACGTCCAACCGGTACACCCACGGGATCAGTCCCCGATCCGGGAGGAACGATGACCGAACTCGATCGACGTACGGTGCTGCGCGCGGGCCTGGTGGCCGGTGCCGGTGTGCTCGGCGGTCAGCTGCTCGGGGCGGCCGGCGCGGCGGCCGCACCCGCGTGGCGGCCGGCCGGGCGGCCCGTGCTCACCCACGGTGTGCAGAGCGGCGACGCGACGGCCGACTCCGCGCTGGTGTGGACCCGCGCCGACCGGCCCGGCCGGATGCTGGTGGAGGTGAGCCGCCGGCCCGACTTCCGTGGCGCCCGCCGGCTGACCGGCCCCGTGCTCGACCCGTCCGGCGACCTCACCGGCAAGGTGCGGTTGCGTGGGCTGCCCTCGGGCGAGCGGCTGCACTACCGGGTGCGGGTGGAGAGCCTCGACCGGCACGGGCTGGTCAGCGAGCCGTTGACCGGCACCCTGACCACCGCCGCGCGCCCGCACGACCGCCGGGACGTGCGCTTCGTCTGGACCGGTGACATCGTCGGGCAGGGCTGGGGCATCGCCCCGGACTTCGGCGGCATGTCGATCTTCCGGGCCATGCGGGCCACCCGTCCCGACTTCTACCTGTGCAGTGGGGACACGGTCTACGCCGACGGCCCGCTGACCGAGAGCGTGACCCTGCCGGACGGGCGGGTCTGGCGCAATGTCGTCACCCCGGAGAAGAGCAAGGTTGCCGAGACGCTGACCGAGTACCGGGGCCAGTACGCGTACAACCTGCTCGACGAGCATCTGCGCCGGTTCGTCGCCGAGGTGCCGCAGATCAACCAGTGGGACGACCACGAGGTGACCAACAACTGGTACCCGGGGGAGGTGCTGAACGACGACCGGTACACCGAGCGTCGGGTCGACGTGCTCGCCGCCCGGGCCCGGCAGGCGTTCCACGAGTGGGTGCCCACGCCGCTGGACGGGCGCCTCTACCGACGGTTGTCGTACGGGTCGTGGCTGGACATGTTCGTGTTGGACATGCGCACGTGGAAGGACCCGAACGACGGCAACACTTACGCCGACCCGAACCGGGGTCTGCTCGGCCGGGAGCAGCGCGAATGGCTGATTCGGGAGCTGAAGCGGTCCCGGGCGACGTGGAAGGTGATCGCCGCGGACCTGCCGATCGGCGTGGTCGTACCGGACGGCCCCGGCACCCAGGAGGGCGTGGCCCAGGGCGACCCGGGCGTGCCGGCCGGACGGGAGCTCGAGTTCGCCGAGGTGCTGCGGACGGCGCACCGGGCCGGAGTGACAGGCATCGTCTTCCTCACCGCCGACGTCCACTACAGCGCCGCGCACCACTACGACCCGGCGCGGGCGGCGATCGGCGACTTCACCCCGTTCTGGGAGTTCGTCTCCGGCCCGGCGCACGCCGGCGCGTTCGGTCCGAACGCACTGGACGGCACGTTCGGCCCGGAGGCGGTGTTCGTACACGCTCCGCCCCGGTCGAACACCTCACCCGCCGAGGGATTCCAGCACTTCGGCGAGGTGAGCATCGACGGCGACACGGGTGCCTTCACCGTCCACCTGCGGGACCGCGACGGCGTCTCGCTCTGGAGCAGGACGCTGGCGGCCCCGACCAGCTGACGGGAGGCGGTCAGCGGCGGCGGTGGCCCGGGACGCCGGGCCACCGCCTGGGAACTTCGGCGGTCCCGGGCGCGCCCCGGGGCCGCCGGCACATTCGGGTGACGGTCCCGCCATCCAGCGCCTACGTTGCCCGTCCGTCGGGTACAGAGGTACGCGCACCTGCGATCCAGCCGTACCGGAGCGCAGCCCAGGGCGGCCACCACCCGTTCGAGGATCTGGGGTCCGTCCGCTACCGTGACACCGCCCGCTCGCACACGATCTGCCGGAGGACCAGTGCCGCTGCTCTACACCATCGGCAAGCTCACCGTGGCGCCCACGATGCGGCTGGCTTTCCGCCCGACCGTGGAGGGGCTGGAGCATGTGCCGGAGACCGGTGGAGCGATCTTCGCCGGTAACCATCTCTCGGTCGCCGACGAGCTGTTCCTCGGCACGGTGGTGCCGCGGCATCTGGCGTTCTGGGCCAAGTCCGACTACTTCAAGGGCGTCGGGCTGAAGGGGGCGTTCTCGAAGTTCGTGCTCACCGGGCTCGGCGCGATCCCCGTCGAGCGGGCCGGTGGGCGGGCCGCGCTGTCCGCGTTCGACGCGGCGATCCCGGCGCTCAAGGCCGGCGAGCTGGTGGTCGTCTATCCGGAGGGAACCCGGTCGCCGGATGGTCGGCTCTACCGGGGACGCACCGGAGCGGTGCGGCTGGCGGTCGGCGCGGGAGTGCCGATCATCCCGGTCGGCACGATCGGTACCGAGAAGGTGCAGCCGATCGGTGCCCGGATCCCGCGTCCCGGCACCGGTAAGGTCACCATCCGGTTCGGCAAGCCTCTGGACTTCACCGGGCGTCCGGATGACAGCGCCTCGTTGCGTGCCATGACGGACGAGGTGATGAGCGAGATCCAGAAACTCACCGGCCAGGAGTACGTCTCGCGGTACGCGCCGATGCTGCGCCTCCAGCAGAGCCCGACCCGCCCCGATCCCGTCTGAGCCGCTGGACTGGCAGCGGGAGGCGACCGACCGATTCCGGCTGACGCCGGGCGGGTTCGGTGCAACGGCCGTCCGCGCACGGCGATCGTCACCGGGCTCTTCCGGGTGAGGCCTGTCCATGTTGCACAGTCGAGCTGTGCGTACCGGCGGGATTCCCGCCCCGGTCGCCCGGGACGGGTGCAACGGCGGGCCGGTGGCCGGCTCAGTTCCGGTCCGAGCTGACGATCTGGCCGCGCAGGGTGTCGAGCAGGCCGGCACTGTCCTGCAGGGAGAGGCGGGTGAAGACCGCGCTGGCGATGCTGCCGTGGTCGACCGACGTGCAGACGACCACCGCGTCACCCTCGGCGCGTCCCACCGCGCAGCGCTGGTGCCGGCCGCGTACGCCCGTGTCGACGGTTTCGACGGAACCGAGCTGGTACTTCTCGGTGAGCCGAGCGATCTCGTCGTCCGCGGCCGATTCGGGGTCGAACCGGAAGCCGGTGCCGCCGAAGACGGTCACCTGCTTGCCGTCCGGGTTCGCGTAGACGCCGGCGAAGGTGTCCTCGGCGAGCAGGTGCGCCTTGCGTACCTCCGCCTCGAGCTGCTGGGCGGCCTGCGTGCTGCGGCCGTCCTGCCGTAGCGACAGGTCGGCTACCCGGGCGGGGAGCGCGGCGTGAGCCGGGTACTGCGACCAGATCGGCATCCCGTAGTACGCCGGGCAGCCACAGCAGCAGGCGAGGGCGAGCAGCAGCAGCCACGGCCAGCGGCGTCGCTTCCGGACCGGGACGGGCACGTACCCCTTCGGGGCCCGCGAACCGGGCGGCGGCGCGGCCGGTGGCGGAGCGGGCCGTCGCTTGGACCGGCGCTGTCTCGGCGGCGCGACCGGTTGCGGTGGTAGTGGTGCGGCCGGTTGCGGCGGTAGTGCTGCGCCCGGTTGCGGCGGTAGTGCTGCGGCCGGTGGTGGTGCTGGCGGGCCCGCCGCCGGCTGCCGGGCCGGCGCGCTCGGTGGCGAGGGAACCGGGTGGACGGGCGACGGCACCGGGCGCGCGACCGGCGGCGGTGGGGCCGGTGCGGGGGGCCCGGAGTAGGGGCGCGTCGGCGGAGCGGGTGGGTAGGGCAGCGTCGGCGGCAGGGCCGGCAGTTCGGCCGAGGGCAGCTCCCAGCCGCCGGTGTCCGCGCCGGCCCAGGGATCCACCGGGATCCGGTGTTCGGGCGACTCGGGCATCGGCGGCGGGGTCGGCTCGGCGGACTCGCCCCAGGAACGTCGCCGTGGCGGTGGCGGCGGCACCGGGGCGGAACCGCTCCAGCGCGGCGCCGGGTCGGCTGCCTCGCCGACGGGCAGCGGCTTGGTGCCGGCGGGACCGTCGGGCTGTGGCGCGTCTCCGCCCGTCGGCGCGGTCTCGTCGAGGCGGCCGCCCTCGCGCTCGTCGACGGCGGTGGACTCCGTCGGGTCGGTGCCCGCGGGCCCGTCGGTCCTCGTCGGTTCGTCGAGGCGGAGCGTGCCGTCCGTCCGGTCTGCTGGCGCGGTCTCGTCGAGGCGGCGCGTGCCGTCGGTCGGGTCCGCGGGCGCGGTCTCGTCGAGGCGGTGTGTGCCGTCGGGACCGATCGGGTCGTCCGGCCCGCTCGTGGTCGGCGCGTCAGTGGGAGCGGCGACCGAACCGCCGGGCGGAGCCGCCGGGCCCGTGGCGGCGGCTTCCGGTGGTGCGGGGGAGGGATCGGGCTGTCCGGCTGGTGTGGGGGAGGGATCGGGCTGTCCGGCGACGGCCGGATCACGGTCCGACCCCGTGCCCGGGGGGTTCCCGTGGGCCGGCCGGTCCGCCCCCGGCTGCGGCTCCGGCATCCGGCAATCTCCTCTCGCGCCGACCCGAGGTTAGTACCGGTCCGCCACGCGCGGGGAGCCGACCACCGCGCCTCGGACGGTGCTGGTGGCTGACCAGCGCGGGGACGGACCGGGTGAGCCGCCGCCCGTGCCGGCGGGCCGCCGCCGCGCGCGTGGCCGCCACCGGTGCTCGCGTACGCTTGGGCATCATGAGCGTCCAGTCCACGACGCCGCGCCCGGTCGCGGCCAACTCCGTTTGGCCCCAGCTGGAGTCGCTGCTGCCTCAGGTGACCAAGCCCATCCAGTACGTCGGTGGTGAGCTGGGGGCGGTGGTGAAGGACTGGGACGCGGCGGCGGTTCGCTGGGCGCTGATGTACCCGGACGCGTACGAGGTGGGTCTGCCCAACCAGGGTGTGCAGATCCTCTACGAGGTGCTCAACGAGCTGCCCGACGTGCTGGCCGAGCGGACGTACGCGGTCTGGCCGGACCTGGAGAAGCTGATGCGCGCGCACCGCGTGCCGCAGTTCACCGTCGACGCCCACCGCCCGGTGCGTGACTTCGACGTGTTCGGCATCTCCTTCGCCACCGAGCTGGGCTACACGAACCTGCTCACCGCCATCGACCTGGCCGGCATTCCGCTGCTCGCGGCCGACCGCACCGACGCCGACCCGGTGGTCCTGGCTGGCGGGCACGCCGCGTTCAACCCGGAGCCGATCGCCGACTTCATCGACGCCGCCGTGCTCGGCGACGGCGAGGAGGCGGTCCTGGAGATCACCGCGATCGTCCGGGAGTGGAAGGCCGAGGGCTGCCCGGGCGGGCGTGACGAGCTGCTGCTGCGGCTCGCCCGTACCGAGAGCGTGTACGTGCCGCGCTTCTACGACGTGGACTACCTGCCGGACGGCCGGATCCAGCGGGTCGTGCCGAACCGGGCGGACGTGCCGTTCCGGGTGCACAAGCGCACGACCATGGACCTGGACGCCTGGCCGTACCCGAAGAAGCCGCTGGTGCCGCTCGCCGAGACGGTCCACGAGCGGTACGCGGTGGAGATCTTCCGGGGCTGCACCCGCGGCTGCCGGTTCTGCCAGGCGGGCATGATCACCAGGCCGGTGCGGGAACGCTCCATCACCACGGTGGGGCAGATGGTGCAGGAGGGGCTGGAGTTCTCCGGCTTCCACGAGGTGGGGCTGCTCTCCCTCTCGTCCGCCGACCACTCCGAGATCGGCGACATGTGCTCCGGCCTGGCCGAGCAGTACGCGGGCACCAACGTGTCGCTCTCGCTGCCGTCGACCCGGGTGGACGCCTTCAACATCGACCTGGCCCAGGAGCTGTCCCGCAACGGCCGGCGGACCGGTCTGACCTTCGCCCCCGAGGGCGGGTCGGAGCGGATCCGCAAGGTGATCAACAAGATGGTGTCGAAGGACGACCTCATCCGCACCGTGGTCACCGCCTACACCAACGGCTGGCGGCAGGTGAAGCTCTACTTCATGTGCGGCCTCCCCACCGAGACCGACGACGACGTCCTCGAGATCGCCGACATGGCGCACGAGGTCATCCGGGCCGGGCGGGCGGCCACCGGTTCCAAGGACATCCGCTGCACGGTCTCCATCGGTGGATTCGTGCCGAAGCCGCACACCCCCTTCCAGTGGGCTGCGATGGAGCGGCCCGAGGTCATCGACGGCCGGCTCAAGCTGCTCAAGCAGGCGATCAACGCCGACCGGTCGCTGGGCCGGGCCATCGGCTTCCGCTACCACGACGGCGAACCGTCGCTGATCGAGGGGCTGCTCAGCCGGGGTGACCGCCGGGTCGGGGCGGTGATCCGCAAGGTGTGGGAGAACGGTGGCCGGTTCGACGGTTGGAGCGAGCACTTCTCCTACCAGCGCTGGGTGGACGCCGCGGCCGAGGTGCTGCCCGCGTTCGGGGTCGACCTGGACTGGTACACCACGCGTGAGCGTGACGAGCTCGAGGTTCTCCCGTGGGACCACCTGGACTCCGGGCTGGACAAGGACTGGCTCTGGCAGGACTGGCAGGACTCGCTGAGCGAGTACGAGCAGGACGACTGCCGTTGGACGCCGTGCTTCGACTGCGGTGTGTGCCCGGCGATGGACACCGAGATCCAAATCGGGCCAACCGGTAAGAAGTTGCTCCCGCTGACGCCGGTGAACGGGTTGAAACTGCCCGCCGGCACCCAGCAGTAGCGTCGAGAGGTCTCCGCCCCGGCCGCGTACCGTCACGGACCCTGCGCCAGGATGGGGCGGACACGCAGGTACATCCGAGGAGTTCACGATCGCCAGAAAGCCTCAGCCCGAGGGCGGCCAGGCGCCCGTCGTCCAGCGGGTTCGAATCCGGTACGCCAAGCGTGGCCCGCTGCGGTTCACCTCGCACCGGGACTTCGCCCGGGCCTTCGAGCGCGCGCTGCGCCGGGCCGGCGTGCCGATCGCCTTCTCCCAGGGCTTCACCCCGCACCCGAAGATCTCGTACGCCTCCGCCGCGCCCACCGGCGTGGGTAGTGAGGCGGAGTACCTGGAGATCGGCCTGCGCGAGCCGGTCGACCCGGCGCGGCTGCGTGACGCCCTGGACGCGGCGCTCTCGCCCGGGCTCGACGTGCTCGACGCCGTGGAGGCGGCCGGCGGCAGCCTCGCCGACCGGATCGAGGCGTCCCGCTGGCGGATCGAACTGCCCGACGTCGACCCGGCCGCGCTGGAGCGGGCGGTGACGGCGTTCACGGCAGCCGGGGAGATCCAGGTCGAGCGGATGACCAAGCAGGGGCGGCGCACCTTCGACGCGCGTGCCGCCGTCATCGCCATCGATATGCTCCCACCGTCGGAGACGCCTTCCGGGGAACCGGCCGTACCGTGTGCGATACTCGAAGTGGTCGTGCGGCAGGTCACCCCGTCCGTACGACCCGATGACGTCCTTTCCGGCCTCCGCGTGGTGGCCGGCCTGGAGCCGCCGGTTCCGCCGAGAGTGACTCGGCTGGCTCAGGGCACGCTGACCGCGCAGGGCGAGATCGTGGATCCGTTGGATGCGGACCGCGACGGGGCAACCATCGGTGAACGCTGACCGACGGTCAGTGTTCGAGTAGGCAGACTTCGGCGGTCGCGCACCTCGCGCACCGGCGGAACACCTTTTGCGGCGACCCTGCGTGGCAGCGCTCACCCGCGCCCGGGGCAGCCAGAACTGGAGAACGTCCATGCTCGAGAACGAGCCCGAGGGCGGCGAACGGACCGGTTCACAGCCGGCCGGCGACACCGCCGATCAGCAGCACAACCCCGTCGACGGGGGCGCCGTGGAGAGCCGGATCGGCGTGGAGGGCGCCGAGGAGTCCGGCGCCGCCGAGCCGGCGCCGACCAAGCGGCGTACCACCCGGCGGCGCGCCACGCCGGTCAACAAGCCGGAGGAGGGCGAGGTCCCCGTCGCGGCACCCACCACCGGTGTGGGCAGCGCCGAGTCTCCGCAGGCGGAGGTCTTCGCGCCGATCTCCGGCGACTCGGACGCCGCTCCGAAGACCCCGCGCCGCCGCCGCAAGTCGACGGCCGCGAAGGCGGTCGAGGAGCCCGTCGTCGCGGAGGCCGTCGAGGAGGGTGCCGCGGATCTCGTCCCGCCGGTCAAGGTCACCCGTACCCGGCGGCGGAAGACCGAGCCCACCGTCGAGCCGGCCGCCGCGACTCCGGCCGAACCCACCGAGGAGGCGGCGCCGGCAGCCACCGAGGAGGTTCCGCCGGCCACCGCGACGGCCGAGGAGCCGGAGACCGCGGCCGAGCAGGCGGCGCAGCCGGGGCCCGACAGCAGCGCCGAGGCCCAGACCGGCGATGTCGCGCCCGGGGTGGCCGTGCCCGCCGCCGAGCAGCCCACCGACGTGGCCGAGTTGGCGGAGCAGCCGCGTGGCCGCCGCCGGCGGGCCGCGCTCGCCGCCCCCACTGTGCTGTTCATGGCCCCGCAGCCGGAAGTGGCACCTGTCGTGCGGGCGGCCGAGCCCACCCCCGTCGAGGAGCCGGCCGCCGAGGAGCCTGCCGAGCCTGCCCGCCGCCGGCGGCGTGGCCGCCGGGAGGCCGAGCTGGTGGAGCCGGTCGAGGCGGAGCAGGAGCTGATCGAGGAGGCTGTCGAGGCCGAGGAGGCCGCCGAGGCGGAAGAGGACGAGGAGGATTCCCTCGCCGCTCGGCGCCGGCGCCGGCGCGGCCGCCGGGGCCGTGGCCGGGGCAAGGGCGGTGCCGAGGAGGCCGAGGACGAGGAGGCCGAGGAGGCCGCGCAGGCCGAGGCCGAGACCGAGGCTGAGGAAGCCGAGGCTGAGGGGGCCGAGGACGAGGAGACCGAGGGCGGAGACGGCCTGACCCGCCGCCGCCGGCGGCGCCGTCGCCGTGGCGCCGGTGACGTCGAGGCGGGCGCGGACGACGGCGTCCCGACCGTGGTCAAGATCCGTGAGCCGCGCCGGACCGTGGATGAGGTCCAGGGGGTCTCCGGCTCCACCCGACTGGAGGCGAAGCGCCAGCGCCGCCGGGACGGCCGGGAGCAGCGGCGTACGCGGCCGCCGATCCTCAGCGAGGCGGAGTTCCTGGCCCGCCGCGAGGCGGTGGACCGGGTGATGGCGGTACGTCAGCGTGGTGACCGCACCCAGATCGCGGTGCTCGAGGACGGCGTCCTGGTCGAGCACTACGTCACCCGCAACTCCTCGGGCACCATGGCCGGGAACGTCTACCTGGGCAAGGTGCAGAACGTCCTGCCGAGCATGGAGGCGGCCTTCGTCGACATCGGCCGAGGGCGCAACGCGGTGCTCTACGCCGGCGAGGTCAACTGGGACACCACCGGCCTGGAGGGGAGGGCCCGCTCGATCGAGCAGGCGCTCAAGTCCGGCGACTCGGTGCTGGTGCAGGTCACCAAGGACCCGATCGGGCACAAGGGGGCCCGGCTGACCAGCCACATCGCGCTCTCCGGCCGGCACCTGGTCTACGTGCCGAACGGCAACGCGTCCGGGATCAGCCGCAAGCTGCCGGACAACGAGCGCAAGCGGCTGCGGGACGTGCTGAAGAAGCTGGTCCCGGACGGCGCGGGCGTGATCGTCCGTACCGCCGCCGAGGGTGCCAGCGAGGACGAGTTGGCGCGCGACGTCAAGCGGCTCCAGGCACAGTGGGAGGACATCCAGGCCAAGGCGGCCGAGGGCGGCGCTCCGGTGCTGCTCTACGAGGAGCCGGACCTGGTCATCCGGGTGGTCCGGGACCTCTTCAACGAGGACTTCCGCGAGCTGGTCATCGAGGGCGACGAGTCGTACGACGTGGTCGAGTCGTACCTGTCGCACGTCTCGCCGGACCTGGTTCCCCGGCTGCGCCGGTACGTCGGCACCGCTGACGTCTTCGCCGAGTACCGGATCGACGAGCAGATCCTCAAGGGGCTGGACCGTAAGGTCTTCCTCCCCTCCGGCGGCTCCCTGGTGATCGACCGTACCGAGGCGATGACCGTCATCGACGTCAACACCGGCAAGTACACCGGCTCCGGGGGCAACCTGGAGGAGACGGTCACCCGCAACAACCTGGAGGCGGCCGAGGAGATCGTGCGCCAGCTCCGGCTGCGCGACCTCGGCGGCATCGTGGTGATCGACTTCATCGACATGGTGCTGGAGTCGAACCGTGAGCTGGTGCTGCGCCGGCTGACCGAGTGCCTGGGCCGGGACCGCACCAAGCACCAGGTAACCGAGATCACGTCGCTCGGCCTGGTGCAGATGACCCGTAAGCGGATCGGCGCGGGGCTGCTGGAGGCGTTCAGCGAGACCTGCGAGTGCTGCAAGGGTCGCGGCGTGATCATCCACACCGAGCCGGTGCCGGAGAAGCCGCGTACCGGTGGGGCGGCGGAGAAGGTCAAGGCGGTGGCCTCCGCGGTGGTCACCCCGGCGGCCGAGTCCGCCGGCACGTCCCGGCGTCGCGCGCGTAAGGCGGCCCCGGTGGAGCGGACGGTGGCCGAGGTCAGCGAGACCGAGCCCCGTGCCGACACCACCGAGGTGGACGCCACCACCAGCGCGGCCGCCGTCACCGGCGCCGACACGACCGCGGGCCACGACGCCGACTACTACGACCCGATGGGTTACGACCTCTCCCGCTACGAGACGGGCACCGCGGCGGCCCCGGCGGTCGCCGACAGCCAGGAGGGCGACTCGGCCCGGCTGGCCGCGGCCGACGACCCCGACGCGCTCACCGAGGAGAGCGAAGAGGAGACCACCGGCCGGCGCAGAGCCCGCCGCGGCGGCGCTCGGCGGCGTACCCGCCCGTGATCTGACCGGTCGCCGCTACGCGTGGACGGCAGGGCCCCCACCGGCACGATGGCGCCGGTGGGGGCCCCGCCTGTTCCCCGGGCAGAACGACCGGGCCAAGGACCGCTCGACGAGACCGAGCTGGACCGCCTCCAGCAGCGCCTCGACCGGCTCTGTCCGGGCTGATCCGCGGGCCGGTTTGGGCTGCGGGGCGGGCATGGCGTACGCTTGCCTGCGGCGCACTCTTGTGTGCCGAGTTCCCGCGTGCCCGCGCCGCCGTGCCACTGCTACCCGGCGAGCCGCCGTGGGGACGACCACCAGCAGCCTCAACGACAGGGAGTCCGCCTCCGATGTACGCGATCGTCAAGACCGGCGGCAAGCAGTACAAGGTCGCCGAGGGCGACGTGATCGAGGTCGAGAAGCTCGCCGGCGCGCCCGGCGACGCGGTGCAGCTGGCCGCGGTGCTCCTCGTCGACGGTGACGACCTGGTGACCGACGCGGCGCAGCTCGCCAAGGTCGCGGTGTCCGGCGAGATCGCCGCGCACACCAAGGGCCCCAAGATCCGGATCCACAAGTTCAAGAACAAGACCGGCTACCACAAGCGCCAGGGTCACCGCCAGCCGCTGACCCAGGTCAAGGTGACCGGCATCTCCAGCGGGAAGTAGGTCGTCCTCAGATGGCTCACAAAAAGGGTGCGTCCAGCTCGCGTAACGGCCGTGACTCCGCGGCCCAGCGGCTCGGCGTGAAGCGTTTCGGTGGCCAGGTGGTCAGCGCCGGCGAGATCATCGTCCGGCAGCGTGGCACCAAGTTCCACCCGGGTGACCTGGTCGGCCGTGGCGGGGACGACACGCTCTTCGCGCTGTCCGACGGTGCGGTCCAGTTCGGCACCAAGCGCGGTCGTAAGACCGTCAGCATCGTGCCGCAGCAGTAGTTTTCCGGCGAAGCGGGCCGCGGACCTGGTGTCCCGGCCCGCTTCGCTTTTCTCGTGCGGGGCGCTCCCCGCTGGAAGGATTGACAGCGTGACGACGTTCGTTGACCGGGTCGTCCTGCACCTGCAGGCCGGCGACGGCGGGCACGGCTGTGTCTCGATCCACCGGGAGAAGTTCAAGCCGTTCGGCGGGCCGGACGGCGGCAACGGCGGGCACGGCGGCAGCGTGACGCTGGTCGTCGACCCGCAGGTGCACACCCTGCTCGACTTCCACTTCCGCCCGCACGTCAAGGCGCCGAACGGCAAGGGTGGCGCCGGATCGCACCGGGACGGTGCGAACGGCACCGACCTGGTGCTCAAGGTCCCCAGCGGCACCGTGGTGCAGAGCCAGGACGGCACGGTGCTCGCCGACCTGGTCGGCGCCGGCACGACCTTCGAGGCGGCGCGCGGCGGCCGGGGTGGCCGGGGCAACGCCTCGCTGGCCAACTCCCGGCGCAAGGCGCCGGGCTTCGCCGAGCTCGGCGAGCCGGGCGAGACGCTCGACGTGGTGCTGGAGCTGAAGAGCGTCGCCGACGTCGGCCTGGTCGGTTTCCCGTCGGCCGGCAAGTCCTCGCTCATCTCCGTGATCTCCGCGGCCAAGCCGAAGATCGCCGACTACCCGTTCACCACGCTGGTGCCCAACCTCGGCGTGGTCCGGGTCGACAACCACACCTTCACCGTCGCCGACGTGCCCGGCCTGATCCCCGGTGCGGCCAGCGGCAAGGGCCTCGGCCTGGAGTTCCTCCGGCACATCGAGCGATGCGCCGTGCTGGTGCACGTCATCGACACCGCCACCCTGGAGCTCGGCCGGGACCCGCTCGCCGACATCGATGCCATCGAGGCCGAGCTGAACGAGTACGGCGGCCTGACGGACCGGCCCCGGCTGGTGGCGCTCAACAAGATCGACGTACCGGACGGCCGGGACCTGGCCGAGATGGTCCGGCCGGACCTGGAGGCGCGTGGGCTCCGGGTCTTCGAGGTCTCCACCGCCACCCGCGAGGGGCTGAAGGAACTCACGTACGCCATGGCGGAACTCGTCGAGGGTGCCCGCGCCGCGACGCCGATCATCGAGCCGACCCGGATCGTGATCCGGCCGGCCGCCGTGGACGACACCGGCTTCACGATCGAGGCGGAAACGGACGGCTCCTACACCGTCCGCGGGGCGCGTCCGGAGCGCTGGGTCCGGCAGACGAACTTCGACAACGACGAGGCGGTCGGTTACCTCGCCGACCGGCTGGCCCGGCTCGGCGTCGAGGAGAAGCTGGCGAAGGCCGGCGCCCAGCCCGGTGACCTGGTCCGCATCGGGGAGCGCGAGTTCGACTGGCAGCCGACGCTCTACGCCGGTGCCGAGTTCGTTCCCGGCGTACGCGGCGCCGACCAGCGGTTGGAAGAGAAGCCGACGCGCGCCTCGGCGGCTGAGCGGCTGGCCGCCCGCAAGGCGCGCCGGCAACGGCCCGCCGACGAGATCGGGACGGACGTGGCCGACGAGGTCGAGACCGACGTGGCGGACGAGGTCGAGGACTCCGAATAGCCCGGTACCGTCCGCAATCGGGTCGGTTTGCGGAAACCTGGCGGAAATCCGCCCGGCCTACCGTGAAGCGATGTTGATCGAGTCCCGCGCCGCCACCGATCCGGAGGTCGCCGCCCTGGTCACGGCCCAGCAGCGTGAGCTGCGGGAAGCCGACGGCGGGTTGGACGGGCAGGTGACCCAGACCCACGACGACATCCGGTATCTCGCCGTCGTGGTCAACGGTCGGGCGGTCGCGTGCGGCGGCGTCCAGGCCCTCGACGAGGAATCCGGCGAGATAAAGCGGATGTACGTCCGGCCGGCGTACCGGGGTCGGGGAATCGCCCGCCAGTTGCTGGCGGCGCTGGAGGAACTGGCGTACCAGCAGGGGCACAGCAGCGTCCGCCTGGAGACCGGCACGTACCTGCCGGCGGCGGTCGGTCTCTACACCTCGTGCGGGTACGAGCCCATCCCGGCCTACGGCGAGTACGTCGGCAATCCGTACAGCGTCTGCTTCGCCAAGCGTCTGCCGGTGCTGGCCTGACCTGCCCCCGGCGCTCGGGCGGCTCGTGCGCCACGCCGGTGCCGAGCCGCGGCCCGGGTACGGCTCAGGCGCCGGTCTCGGCGTGCGCCCTGGTGACCGGCTTCGACTCCGGGGACCCGTGCTGACGCAGGAAGATGCTCAACACGATCAGGGTGCCGACCGCCAGGAACTCGCTCTGCCAGTTCTGCATCGACTGGAACCAGAAGTCGCTGGTGCCGAGGAACTGGAGGGCACTGACCGGGGGAGCGCCGCTCTGCAGCGCCTGCTCCGCGTTGTACTGCGCGGTGCCGCCGAGCAGGTGCCCGACGAACGAGCCGGCGAAGATCAGTAGTAGCGCGAGGGCGAGGCTGTTCCGGTAGATCACGAGCGGCAGTCCGCCGTGGCGCACCGGCCAGGGTGAGGCCGGAGTGGCGCGGCGCTCGTCGTCCTCGGGCCGGTCGCTCTGGCCCTCCGGCTTCGACTCCGCCGAACCCCGCTGCACCAGGTACGCGGTGAGCAGGACATAGCCGCCCATCTGGAGGAACTCCGACTCCCAGTTCTCGAAGATCGCCTCAACGAAGTGGCCGGTGGACAGGTACGCCGGCCAGTTCAGCGGGGCGGCCCCGAACTCGGCCAGTTCCTCGTTGTGGCTCTGCCAGCCGAATACGCTCTGCAGTGCGAGGAAGACGAAGAAGGCCCCGAACATGGCGACTGCCAGGGCGTTGTCCCGCAACCAGCGCGGCATCTCGACCTCCTCGGCGGTGATCCGGCAACTGTCCGTTGCCCAGTGGGCTCAGCGGGCAAACCGGACCAGCGCCGGCCGGCGCGGGCAGCACCCGATCGGGTGGCGGCGACGGACAGGAGTGACCGAGCGGTCGGGGGGCCGCGCGAGGCGTACCGGTGGCGTCGGGACGTCAACGGCGATCGGCGGGGGTGTCCAGGCGTCCGCCGGTGCCGTACCGGTTGGAGAGCAGCAGCCCGAGGACGAGCATGCCGAAGCCCAGCCCGAGGTGCAGCCAGTTGTCGGCGTTGTTCACCGGCAGGAAGTTGGCCGCGCCGTGCTGGTTGATCGCGAACCCGTAGAGCCAGATGCCGAGGTAGGCCGCGCCGCCGCCGGCCAGGTAGAGCCGGGAACCGGCGAGACTGCGGGCCATCACGAGGCCGAGCAGGCCGAAGAACAGATGCACCGCGTTGTGCAGGATCGAGATCTGGAACACGCCGAACAGCTTCGCGCCCGACTGGTGCCCCGCGCCGTACAGCTGGTCGTAGCCGGTGGTCACACCGGGAACGAAGCCCAGCGCGCCTACCAGGAGAAAGACCACGGCGACCGCTACGGCAGCCAGTTGCACCCGGGGCTTGGGCCCGGCCGGTCGGCCGCCGCGCGCGTCCCGTGCCATCGATGCCACCTCCGAGGTTCGTCTCGCCCGCGGTCGTCGGGCGCCGGTCGTGAGGAGCGTTCACCTCGTGGTCCGAGGTGGTGACGTGACACAGCCCGACGGTCCTCAATTTTGTAGTCGAGGTGCCCCGCGGCGCAGCGGAATGCCGGAACAGGTGTGGACGGGACGACGCAGGGTAGGTGATCCGACAGCGGTGACGAACATCGCCGCATCCCCCAAAACCACCGCGACGACTTCTTCGAGCGGAAGGGACATCATGACCTACGATCTGTCACCCACTGCCTCCCCGTACGGTCAGGACTCGGCCAACGGCGGCGGCGTGCGCGAGCAGGCCCGCCAGGTCGGTTCTGAGGCCGCGCACGCGGGCGGCGTGGTTGCCGGGACCGCCCGGGAACAGGGCCGTGAGGTCGGCCGGGAAACCGTCCGGCAGGCCCGCGACCTCTACGGGGAGGCCCGCACCCAGCTCGCCGCGCAGGCCGGTGAGCAGCAGCACCGAGCCGCCGGCGGGCTGCGCTCGCTGGCCGACGAGATGCGTGCGATGGCCGAGCAGGGCGGCCAGGCCGGCCCGGTGAGTGAACTGGCCCGCCAGGCTGCCGACCGGGTGCACGGCGTCGCCGGCTGGCTGGAGTCGCGCGAGCCCGGCGACCTGATCACCGAGGTGCGCGACTACGCCCGGCGCAGCCCCGGCACCTTCCTCGTCGGCGCGGCCGTGCTCGGCGTGCTCGCCGGCCGGCTGACCCGCAACCTCTCCGCCGCCGGCGACACCGGGCAGCAGGACCGCAGCGGGTACGACGACGACCCGGACCGGACCGCCGTCCTGCCGACTCCGCAGCACGTGCGGCAGCAGGCGCCACCGGGCGGCTACGTCGACCCGGCCCCGACCGGGTACCCCGACCCAGCCACCACCACCAGCTACGCCGATCCGCCTGGCGGGACCGGTCAGCCGCTGCCGCCGCCGACCCGCACCGACCCGCTGCCCGGGGTGCCGTCGAGTGGGGCGGTGCGTCCGTGAGCGCCCCGAGCGGACGAGGGGAGGTGGCGGCATGAGCACGCCCACGCAGGCAGCCGGACCGGACGGCGGGAGCACGCGCACCGCGGACGAGGTCCGGGGCAGTTCACTCGGCGAGCTACTGCGTGAGGTCACCACCGACCTGTCCACCCTGATGCGGCAGGAAGTGGAGCTGGCCAAGGCCGAGATCCGGCAGGAGGGCCGCAGGGCGGGCAAGGCCGCCGGCCTCTTCGGCGGCGCCGGCTTCGGCGGCTACATGGTCGCGCTGTTCCTCTCGCTCGCGCTCTGGGCCGGCCTGTCCAACGTGATGGACGGCGGCTGGGCAGGGCTGATCGTGGCCGTCATCTGGGCGGCGATCGCCGCGCTCCTCTACTCGACGGCCAAGCGGCACGCGCGGCGCGTACGCGGACTCACGCGGACCAGCGACAGCGTGCAGCGGATCCCCGACGCGCTCAAGCCCCACCCGGAGGGAGTCACCCGATGAGCACCGACCCCGACCAGATCCGCCGGGAGATCGAAGCCACCCGCAACAACCTGAGCTCCGATGTGGACGCGCTGGCCTACAAGGTCAGTCCCGCCCGGATCGTCGACGACCGCAAGCAGCGGGCTCGTACCGCCTTGCAGAAGGTGAGGGACAGCGTCATGGGAACCGCGTCGGACATCGGCCACGGCACCGGCCAGGCGGCGCATTCGATGGGCGAGCTGGCCGCGTCGGCCGCCTCCACCGTCGGCGATGCAGCGCACTCGGCCGGCTCCACGGTGAGTGACGCCGCCGAACGCGCACCGCGCGTCATCCGGCAGAAGTCGGAGGGCAACCCGCTCGCGGCCGGTCTCATCGCCTTCGGCGTGGGCTGGCTTGCCTCGTCGCTCGTTCCGGCGACGCGTCGCGAGCAGCAGTTGGCCACCCAGGTCCGGGAGAAGGCCACGCAGCACGGCGGCGCCGTCACGGAGAAGCTGACCGAGGTCGCGAGCGAGCTCAAGGAGGAGCTGCGGGAACCCGCCGAGGACGCCACCCGGTCGGTCAAGGAGACCGCGCGGCAGGCGGCCTCGACCATCAGGGACGACACCCGCTCGGCCGGGCACGACGTGAAGGAACAGGCGCGGCAGGTCCGCCGGAACTGACCGACCGGTCGTCCGCCGCGGCTCGCGGTCACCTGCCGGCATCGCCGGAGAGCAGTGGCCGCGAGCTGTCGCGGATGCCCCAGGTCGGTGCGGCCCGAGATTCCGGGTCCGGGAGGGGAACCGGTCAGGCGGCGCGACGTACGCCGGTGATGACGAATCCGCTCGGCGGCAGCGCCGGCATCCGGCGCAGGCTCACCGCCAGGTCCTGGGGTGGCACGTCGTACCGCATCCTGCTGGTCAGGTTGGTCACCGCGCGCTTCATCAACTCGATGGTGATCCACTCTCCGGCGCAGCGATGACCGGTGGCGTGTTCCCCGCCGCCCTGCGGAATCAGACCGAACGGGTTCGGCCGGTGGCCGTCGAAGCGCTCCGGACGGAATCGTTCGGGTTCGGGCCAGAGCGCCGGATGGTGGTTGGTGCCGTAGAGGTCCAGCAGCACCCGCCGGCCCTGCGGGAAGTGGTACCCCCGCCAGTCGAAGGAGCGCCGGACCCGCGCGGCGGCCGCCGGAAAGAACGGGTAGTACCGCCGGACCTCCTGCACGAGGCTCTCGGTGGCCGTGTCGTCGTCGCGGACCCGTTGCCGCCAGGCGGGGTGGTCGTGCAGGGCGAGCGCGGCGAACACGATGAACCGGTCGATGGCGACGGTCGGCCGCAGCAGGTTGAGCAGTTCGACGGCGGCGATCCCGCGGGGAAGGACCCGGCCCTGTTCGTCACGGTGCTCGGCGATCACCCGCAGCGCGCTCCCGATGGGGGCGGGCAACGTGCCTCGGCGGGTTCTGTCGACGAGCTCGGCCAGCCAACGTTCGCCCCGGCGACGGGCGAGCAACCCTCGCCAGTGCCCCGGCCCGACCGACGCCCCACCCCCGATCATGGCGTGCAGGTCTGCGGTGCGCCGGTCGACCTGCGCATCGGTCAAGGGCACGCCGGCCCAGGCGCAGACCGCCCGGGTGAGCATCCGGCCCAGCTCCGGATAGAGCACGACGGTTCCCGCCTGCTCCCAGCGGGAGAGGCGGGCCGCCCACTCGTCGTCGAAGAGCCGGCCCAGGTGACGGATCGCGGTCGGTGTCATCAGCGACATCAGCATCGCCTTGCGCTCGCGGTGCGCGGCGTCGTCGAGGCCCTGCACCCCGCCGCGCCCGGTCAGCGTCCGCTGCACCCGCAACGGCATGGCACCCGCCCGCGCGAAGCGGTCGGCGCCGTAGAAGAGCGTCGCGGCGTCCCGCCCGCGCAGGCAGATGGTGCGCCGCAGCAGCAGCCGGGTCTGGAAGATGTCGCCGCCGTGCCGGTCGCAGCGGGCGCCGATGAAACGGTAACCCTCGCGGAGCAGCGCGAGGCTGCTGTCCGGACTCCGGTCGGTCGGGATGCTCGCCATCGGGCCCTCCTGACGCGGGTGGCGGCGGGGCGGCCCCCTCGGCCCCTGTCGTCTACCCGGGTCCGGGGGTGCTGAATCCCGAGCGGGCGTACGGGAGATGGTGGGTGGTCGTCGGGGGAGGGGCCAGCGGATCACGACATCCGCTGGCCCCTCCCAGGAGCGCGGAAACCTGGTTGGCTGCGGTGAGCGGCTCAGCCCGTGGAGCGCCGTCCGGCGCTGCGAGCGGGTACGCCGGCGGGCACACGGATCACGGGGAGGCGGAAATGCGGGGGAACAGCTCGTCGCGGTGGCGGCGGACGACCGGTGCGCCCGGCGGCGGGCCGGGCAGGGCGGGCGGCCGCCCGCTCGACCTGGCGTCGGGTGCTGCGGAGACCCCGCTGATCGCGCCGCCACGGCGGCCCGCCCCGCCACCTCGGCACTTCACGGTGCACCTGGGCTTCGTCGCGGCCGGCCTGGCGCAGGCCCGCGAACTGGCCGTCGGTTACGCCGAGGCGCTGAGCCTGCTCCGGCCCGAACTGGCACTCGGTGCGGCAGCCCTCTCGGCGGCCGATGCCTGGCACCGGGCCGAGCGACTCTTCTGCGGCGCGGTCGGCCCGGACGGTGAGCACTGCGTCGATGTGGCCGGTCACCCCGGCTTCCACCACGCTCCCGGACCGGGCGGGCTCGGCTGGGGCGACGGTGACTCGTGACCCGGTTACCCGGGCGGAGGGCGGCGCGGCGAACCCGCACCGCTCCTTCGCCGGACCCGCGTCGGTCAGGCCCGGTGCGGAGCTGGCCTCAGGCCAGGTCGAACTCGCCGTCCTGGGCGCCGGCGACGAACGCGTCCCACTCGGCCTGCGTGAAGACCAGGACCGGCCCGTCCGGCTCGGCGGAGTTGCGCATGCCGATCAGGTCGTCGACGAAGGCAACCTCCACGGCGCTGTCGGAGGTGTCACTCTCGGCCCGCTGCCAGACCGCCCGGGACAGGTCGAAGTCTCCCTTGGGGTGCTGAGCCATGGTCATTCCTCCAGTGCACACGGGTCGAAGGCGGGAAGCACATATGGATCCCTATCGGGCAGGATAAGCGGATGCCCAGCCTTACCCGTGTAGAGGCGACCGCGCGTGGCGCGGCGATTACCGTCGAGTCCTACGAAGTGGACCTCGACCTGACCGGTGGCCCGGAGCTGTTCCGTTCGCACGTGACGATCCGGTTCCGGGCGGTTCCCGGCGTCGACACGTTCGCCGAGGTGAAGCCCGCGAAGCTGCTGGCGGTACGCCTCAACGACGAGGACCTCGACCCCGCGCTGCTGACCGACAACCGGCTCCCTCTGAGCGGGCTGCGGGAGCGCAACACGCTGATTGTCGAGGCGGAGATGGCGTACTCGAACACGGGTGAGGGCCTCCACCGCTTCGTCGACCCGGCTGACGGGGAGACCTACCTCTACGCCATGTCGTTCCTCGACGACGTGCAGCGCATCTTCCCCGCCTTCGACCAGCCCGACCTGAAGGCGTCGTTCACGCTCACCGTCACCGCACCTGAGGAGTGGACGGTCGCGGCGAACGAACAGGTCGTCGCCACGCCCCGGCCCGGGCGTTGGGAGTTCGCCCCGACCCGGCCGCTCTCCACGTACCTCTTCACGTTGATCGCGGGGCCGTACCACGTCCGGCGGGACGAGCACGACGGGATCCCGCTCGCCGTCTACTGCCGCCGGTCGCTGGCCGAGCACCTCGACGCCGACGCCGACGAGATCTTCACCGTCACCAAGCAGAGCTTCGACCGGTTCCACGAGCTGTTCACCGAGCGCTATCCGTTCGGCAAGTACGACCAGGCGTTCGTGCCGGAGTTCAACGCCGGTGCCATGGAGAACCCCGGCCTGGTCACCTTCCGCGACGACCTCGTGTTCCGGTCCGCGGTGACCGACACCGAGCGTGAGCGGCGGGCCACCACCATCGCGCACGAGATGGCGCACATGTGGTTCGGTGACCTGGTCACCATGCGCTGGTGGGACGACCTCTGGCTCAACGAGTCCTTCGCCGACTACCTGGGCACCCGGGTGACCGCGGAGGCGACCCGGTTCGACCGGGCGTGGACCACGTTCGCCCTGCGCCGGAAGGCGTGGGGGTACGCGGCCGACCAGCGCCCCTCCACTCACCCGGTCGCCCCGCACGAGGTGGTCGACGCGGCGGAGGGCCTGTTGAACTTCGACGGCATCTCGTACGCCAAGGGCGCGAGCGTGCTGCGACAGCTGGTCGCCTGGCTGGGCGACGAGGCATTCCTGGCCGGGTTGAACCGCCACTTCGCGACGCACCGGTTCGGCAACGCGACGCTCGCCGACCTGCTCGCCAACCTCTCGGCGGCCAGCGGTCGTGACCTCGCCGACTGGGCCGAGCGCTGGCTGCGCCAGGCGCAGGTGAACACGCTGCGAGCCGAGGTGACCGTAGACGCGGACGGGCGCTACCGGGAAGTCGCAGTGGTGCAGACCGCGCCCGAGTCGCACCCGGTGCTGCGTCCGCACCGCATCGGCGTCGGCCGGTACGCCGCCGACGGCACGGTCGACCGCATCGAGGTGGACGTGGCCGCCGACGCGCCGGACGGCCGGACGGTGCTGGACGAGCTGACCGGCCTCCCGGCCGCCAGACTGCTACTGCCCAACGACGGTGACCTCACATATGCGAAGGTGCGCCTCGACCCCGCCTCGGCGGACGCCGTGCCGTTGGTGCTGCCCGGTCTGGCCGATCCGTTGGCCCGGGCGCTGCTCTGGCGGGAGGCCTTGGACGCGGCGACCGACGGGGAGCGGCCGGTGAGCGGGCTGGTCTCGCTGATCGCCGCGGCGCTTCCCGCCGAGACCGAGGTGATCATCGCCGAGGACCTGTTGGCGCAGAGCCGGTCGCTGGTCGACCGCTATCTCGACGCGGCGACCCGCGAGGCGTCGCTCGCCCTGATCGCGGAGGCCTGCGCCACCCTGCTGCGCGGCGCGCCGTCCGGCGGGTCGCTTCAACTCGCCGCCGCGCGCGGGCTGATCAGCGCCACCACCGACACCGACCTGCTGGTCGGCTGGCTCGCCGGCCGGGCGGTGCCGGCGGGACTGTCCGTCGACGCCGAGCTGCGCTGGGCGGTGCTGCGCCGCCTGGTCGTGCTCGGTGCGGCCGGCGAGCCGGAGATCGTTGCCGAGGCCGCGGCCGACCGCAGCGCGGCCGGCGCCGAACAGGCCGCCCGGTGCCGCGCCGCGCTCCCTGACGCGGACGCCAAGCGCGCCGCCTGGGAGATCGTGGTGAGCAACACGGAGCTCTCCAATCGGCTGGTGGAGGCGGCCGCGGAAGGCTTCTGGCAACCCGAGCAGGCCGAGCTGACCTCGCCGTACGTCGACCGGTACTTCGCCGACATGCCGGCCACCGCGCGGCTGCGTACTCCCTGGACCGCCGACCGGGTCGCCGGCCTCGCCTTTCCCCGTTACGCGGTGGCGCAGCCCACCCGGGAGGCGGCGGCGGCGCTGCTGGCTCGCGACGACCTGACGCCCGGCCTGCGCCGGGTGGTCACCGATGCGGACGACGACCTGCGCCGGGCGCTGATCGTCCGCACGGCGGTCGCGGCCGCCACCGCCTGACCCACCCTCGGACGCGCCGCCCCGCCGACCGGGCGCCCCGGCGACCGGATGCTTCGGCGGCGGGGTGCTTCGGTGGCGGGGTGCGCACCCCCAGGTGCGCACCCCTGGGGCCGTCAGCGCAACGCCGGCTCGGTGGTGACCGGCGCGTCCCAGTCGATGACGTGGCGCTGCTCGGGGCCCAGCGTCCGCTCCGGGTTCATGGCGGTCCGCATGAGCAGCGGCATGAGCATCGGCATGAGCGTCCTGGCCAGCGGACCGGGTGCCTTGGTGTGGTTGATCCGTGCCGCCCGTGCGGCGATCCGCTCCACCCGGGCCCGCCGAAGCCGTTCGTACGCGGCGAAGGCCGACGGGACGTCGGGCAGATCCCGCAGGCAGCGGGCGAGTTGCACGGCGCTCTCGATCGCCAGCGACGCGCCCTGGCCGGAACTGTTCGACGGCGCGTGCGCCGCGTCACCCACCAGCACCATCCGGCCACGGTGCCAGCGCGGCACCGGGGGCATGATCAGCAGGGAGCCCACCGTCTGGAGGCTCTCGGGGTCGGTCGTACCCACGAGTTGGGCGCCGGGGTCGTCGTCGCCGTACGCGGTGCGGAGCCGGCGCAGCCACTCCTGCGGGGGCACCGCGCGCGCCTCGGTGAGCGTCATCGGATGCTCCTGCGGCAGGTTCGCTCCCCAGCGCGTGCCGCCGCCCGGCTCCGGCCAGTAGAGGTAGTACGCCTGCCGGCCGAAGGCGAACGTCATGGTGCCCGGTTCGGCGGACACCTCGTGCCGGGCGACCGCCTCGAAACCGAGCAGGCCGGTGCCGTGGGGACCCGGCGCGGCCGGGTCGATGAGCGTACGCACCGTGGAGCGGATTCCGTCGGCGCCGACGAGGACGTCGGCCGTGGCGGTACTGCCGTCGGCGAAGAGCGCCGTGACGCCGTCCCCGCCCTCCCGTACGTCGACCAGGCGTTTGTCGTGTTCGATCACGATGCCCTCGGCGACGGCGTGGTCGTGCAGCGCCCGATGGAGTTCGGCTCGGTGGACCACCCGCGGCGGCGGTGTGTCGGCCAGGCCCGGCAGCTCGACGGATTTCCGGCCGAAGGCCATCACCGAGCGGTGGACGGGGGTCGCGATCGCGGTGACCGCACGGTCGGCGTTGACGGCGCCCAGCGCGGCGACGCCGTTGGGGGCGAGTGCGAGGGTGCCGCCGATGCCGTCGGCGGTGCTCGGGTACGCCTCGTGGACGGTCGCCGTGATGCCCGCTCGGTTCAGTGCGAGCGCGGTCACCGGGCCGGCGATCCCGCCGCCGATGACGATGGCGGTTTCAACTGTCGTCATGTTCCTCTCCCTGGTGGTCGATGCGGGTGCGTGGCACCGACGCGGTGTCGTCGGTGCGTGCGTGGTCGCGCCGACGTGCTGTGTCGGCGTGCGTGGCGGCACCGACGGTGTCGTCGCTGTCCGCCTTGGCGCACCTACCTGGGAGGGAAGCCCGGCTATCCTCGTGATTGCCGCTTCGGGGCCGAGCACCTTCCCAGGTGCGGTGCCGAGGTATGCGCCCCGGCGCGGTGTTGGCGCACCGCGCCGGGGCCGTCCGTCTCACTGCGTCGCGTCGCCCCTCTCGGTGGGTCCGGTCAGTTCGGGTGGCAGCTCACCTGTCTCGTGGAAGGTGCGCCACTGGTCGAGCCCTGGATAGGTGCCGGCGGTGAACTCGGCGAGCAGGTCGCGGACCCAGGCGGCCTCGGCCTCCTGGATGGCCAGCTCGTACTCGGACTCGACCAGAAGCAGCCGGGGGAGCTGCCGCTGGTACTCCGCGAGGCTGTCGCGCCCGGCCTGGAGGGTCTCCTCCAGCTTCGAGAGGCGTTGACGTAGCAGCGCCACCACCTCGTCGGGCGGAAGGACGGCCAGCACGCTGAGCCCGGCCCGGAACCGGTGATGCTCCGGCTCCGGGGTGGACACCAGCTCCCGCGCCCAGTCGCGCATCTCCGCGTGGCCCTCGTCGGTGATCCGGTAGACCGTGCGCTCGGGGCGCCGGCCTGCGCGCACGCTCTCCACGGCCTCGATCAGGCCGTGCCGGTCCATGTTGCGGATCACCGTGTAGAACGACCCCCACTTGATGTCCATGTCCTGGTCCTTGCCCCAGGCGCGCAGGGTCGTGGCGATCTCGTACGGGTGCATGGGCCGCTGGGCGAGGGCGGACAGCACGGCAAGGGCGAGCAGGTTGCCGACTCGGCGTTGCTTCGGCACGGGCCCTCCCTTCCTTCGTTCACGATTACTTGTAGACGAGTATACGGATCCGAGTGTGGCGAGCGCAACGTCTTTGACTTCACGGAGCCGTGGGTGCAGAGCGAGCCGGGTGGCACGGCTGCCGTTGATCGTCGCGTCCCCGGGCGGCCCGGCGGGCGCGCGTGGTGCGGACCACGTCACCACCGAGGGTGCTCGCGGCGGCCTCCGGCCTACGATCACTGGGTGGAGGAAGATATCCGGCGGATCGGGATCATGGGTGGCACCTTCGACCCGATCCACCACGGGCACCTGGTCGCGGCGAGCGAGGTGGCGGACCGGTTCGGGCTGGACGAGGTGGTCTTCGTGCCCACCGGTCAGCCATGGCAGAAGACCGACACGCCGGTCAGCCCGACCGAGGACCGCTACCTGATGACGGTGATCGCCACCGCCTCCAACCCGCGCTTTCAGGTGAGCCGCGTCGACATCGACCGCGGTGGCCCGACGTACACCGTCGACACGCTCCGGGACCTGCACGCCGCGTACGGCCCCAAGGTCCAGCTCTACTTCATCACCGGAGCGGACGCGCTGGAGAAGATCCTCTCCTGGAAGGACCTGGACGAGATCTTCGAACTGGCGCACTTCATCGGTGTGACCCGGCCGGGCTTCGAGCTCACCGACAAGCACCTGCCCGCCGACACGGTCAGTCTCGTGCAGGTGCCGGCCATGGCCATCTCCTCGACCGACTGCCGTGCGCGCGTCGCACGGGGGGAGCCGGTCTGGTACCTGGTGCCGGATGGTGTGGTGCAGTACATCGCCAAGCGAGGTCTCTACCAGCGGTGATAAGCCCGGTATGCCCCTGATTCAGGGGGTTAACGGCCAGAACTGACGAGCCTCGACGACGCGACGTGTGAGACGCTTGAGAGGTCGCACGGTTGATCGAAGGAGAACGGTGACAGTTTCCGAACGCGCGTACGAGCTGGCGACCGCCGCGGCGCAGGCCGCCGCCGACAAGAAGGCGCAGGACATCGTCATCATCGACGTGGGTGACCAGCTCGCCATCACCGACGCGTTCCTGCTCGCCGCCGCCCCCAACGAGCGTCAGGTGCTCGCCATCGTCGACGCCATCGAGGAACGCCTGCTGGAGCTGCCTGAGAAGGCCAAGCCGGTGCGGCGGGAGGGCGAGCGTGGCGGCCGGTGGGTGCTGCTCGACTACGTCGATGTCGTGGTGCACGTCCAGCACACCGAGGAGCGTGAGTTCTACGCCCTCGACCGGCTGTGGAAGGACTGCCCGACCATCCCGTTCGTCGACCGGGCCCTGGTCGACGCCGAGTCCGGCGCCGGCTCCGCGGCCGAATGACCCGGCTGATCGTCTGGCGGCACGGCAACACCGACTGGAACGCCGCCAACCGGGTCCAGGGTCAGACCGACGTACCCCTGAACGACCTGGGGCGGGATCAGGCGCGCGCGTCCGCGCCGCTGCTCGCCGCGCTGCGCCCGGACGCCATAGTGGCGAGCGACCTCAGCCGAGCCGCTGACACCGCTGCCGCGCTCGCCGCCGTGACCGGACTGCCGGTGGCCAGCGACGCCCGGCTGCGGGAGCGCTACTTCGGGCGCTGGCAGGGCCTCACCCTCACCGAGGTCGCCGAGCGCTTTCCCGACGAGTACGCCCGCTGGCGCGCCGGGGACCCGGACCCGGGTGCCGAGATCGAGACGCTGCACGATCTCGGCAAGCGGGTCGGGGCCGCCCTCACCGCTGCCGCGGCCGCCGCTCCGGGCGGCACCGTCGTGGTCGCCACGCACGGTGGCGGCGCGCGGCAGGGCGTGGGACACCTGCTCGGCTGGGACGCATCCGTGCTGCGAACGGTGGGCTCGCTGCAGAACTGCCACTGGACGGAGCTGCGCCACGACGACGTACGGGGCTGGCACCTGCGGGCGCACAACGCCGGCCTGGTCGTCGCCCCGGTGGTCGCCGACGCCGTCTGAGCCGACGCCGTCTCGCCGGCTCAGACGGCCGTGCCCGGTCCGGATCGGCTGCGCCACGACCCAGCCCATGAGCGGCCGCCCGCGCTCTCGTGACGCGCGGCCTCGTCCTGTCGGACGGCATGGGCTAGCGTGCCGGACATGCCCGTCGCGGTCGTCACCGACTCCACCGCCTATCTCCCGGCCGAGCTGGTGCGTGCCCACCGGCTGACCGTGGTGCCCTTGACCGTCGTGCTCAACGGCGCGGAAGGGCTGGAGGGGGTGGAGGTCTCGCCGACCGACGCGACCAGGGCACTCGGTGCCCGCCGGCTGACGGCGAGCACCTCCCGCCCCGCCCCCGAGCAGTTCGCGCAGACGTACCGCCGCCTGCTCGACACCGGCGCGGACGGTGTGGTGTCGGTGCACCTGTCGGCGGAACTGTCCGGCACGGTCGAGGCGGCCCGACTCGCGGCCGACGGCCTGAACGGCCGGGTCGCCGTGGTCGACAGCCGCTCCACCGGCATGGGGCTGGGCTTCCCGGTGCTCGCGGCCGCCGCGGCCGCAGCACAGGGCGCGGATCTCGACGGGGTACGTCGCGCCGCGGTCGACGCCGCGGCCCGGACCACCATCTACTTCTACCTGGACACGCTGGAGTTCCTCCGCCGTGGCGGTCGGATCAACGCGGCTGAGGCACTGCTCGGCACCGCGCTGTCGGTCAAGCCGATCATGCACATGCCCGATGGGGCGATCGTGCTGCGGGAGAAGGTGCGTACGGCCAGCCGGGGCGTGGCCCGCCTGGTCGACCTGGCCGTCGAGGCGGCCGGCGATGCCGAGGTCGATCTGGGCGTGCACCACCTCGCCGCCGCGGACCGGGCGGCGGCGCTGCTCGCCGCGTTGACCGAACGGCTCGGCGACCAGGTGCGCGAGACGTACGTGTCGGAGGCCGGTGCCGTCGTCGCGGCGCACGCGGGACCGGGCCTGGCCGGGGTCGTCGTGCACCGCCGGTCGGACCCGGCGCCCGCCGGTGACGCCGGCCGGCCCTGACCGCCGGGGGCACGGATGACTGCCCCATTGCCCGTGTCGAGGTCCTCGGTCGAGGAGGCGGAGTCCAGACGGCTCCGGACACCGGTGTTGTATCGAAGCAGGGTCTTGCCTGGTGCCTCGCCCGCGGCCGGGTCGACCCGGCCGCCCGCCGGCGCCGCCGGTCGTCGTCCGGGCCCGCCCCGTGGCCGGCCAGCGACTTCGACACCGTCCCGAGGCCGGGTCTTCGAAGTGGGATTGTCGGGTGAAATCGACTCGCCGTCCGCTACGAGGCCACTTGTGTGTCCGTGCGGGCGTCGTAGGCGGCGCGGGCATCGTCGATCTGAGCGAGGTGCGCGACGCTCCATTCGAGCAGGGGTGCGGTGGCCTCGCGGAGGGTGATGCCCATCTCGGTGAGGTCGTAGCTGACATGCGGCGGCATCACGTTGTGAACGGTGCGTGTCAGGATTCCGTCACGCTCCAGACTGCGCAACTTCACGGTGAGCATGCGCTGGCTGATTCCGTCGATGGCCTTTTTGAGCTCGGTGAAACGGCGCGGTCCGTTTTTGAGGTTGCGCACGACCAGTAGCGACCACTTGTCACCGACGATGTCGAGCACCACCCGGGTCCGGCACGCGTCGCTGGGCTGCGCCGCCGGCGGCGGATCCCCGTGTGTCACGTCCATGGTCACCTCCAGAGAACCGGGGCACCGAAAAGTGCCTTATTGCCACCGGTGCGTCACGTGCACCAGCATGCTCTTGGTACTCAAACAGTACCGGGGCACGAATGGTAACCGCAGGAGCCGCGAGCCGGCGGCATGCGCTTGGCCGTGCTCTTCTGCTTCTGGGAAGGAAGACTGATTCACTCATGTCAACATTTCTGCTGGTGCACGGTGCTTGGCACAGCGGACGGTGCTGGGAGCGGGTGGTGCCGCTGCTGGAGGCCGCCGGGCACCGGATGTTCGCACCCTCCCTGACCGGCTATGGCGACAAGGCGCACCTACTCGGTCCAGAGGTGGGGCTCGATACGCACGTCGACGACGTGGTCGGGCTGATCACCGAGGAGAACCTCAGTGACGTCGTACTCGTCGGCCACAGCTACGCAGGGCTGGTGATCTCCTCCGCGGCAAACCAGATTCCGGAACGCATCGCGCACCTGGTCTACCTCGACGCGATGGTCCCGGAGGACGGCGAGTCCGCGGTCGACGTCCAACCTGTGACACGGCAACTGATCGAGCTCGCCGAGAAATCCGAGAGCGGCTGGCGCGTGCCGCCGATGCCCGAGCAGCCCGCGCCCTTCGGCCTGTTCGGCGTCACAGACCCGGCGGACGTTGCCTGGCTGCGTGGGATGCTCTCGGACCAGCCGGTGCGCTGTCTGCAGCAGCCGGTGCGGCTGAACAACCCAGCTGTGAACGCGATCCCCCGCACCCACATCCACAATGTCGGCGCTATGCCGGCGGGCGTGACCCGTCGCCCCGTCCCCCCGATCCAACCCAACGGGACTGCCGCGCAGGTCTGGGAGCTGCCGACCGGCCACGACTGCATGATCACCATGCCGGCCGAACTCAGCGAACTGCTTCTCAAGCTCGCCTAGGCTGTGCCTTCAAAGTGGGTTATGACCAGCCATTGGCGGCGGCGATCTGCACGGTGGCCTCGTAGCGGACAGCGAGCTTGTCGTAGTGATACCGACACGCGGTGTCGCTTGAGGTTGCTGATCCCGCGCTCGACTGCGTGACGCTGCTTGTAGTGCGTGGTCTCGAACGCATACTCGCGCCCGCCGCGCCGACCTCGCTTACGCCGGTTGGCCGCCTGGTCGGCCTTGATCGGGATCGTGCTCATGATCCGGCGCTGGCGCAGGTAGGCGCACGGTCTCGCGTATCCGAGCTGTAGTCCGCGCAGGTCACCGGCTCTCGTGGCGTCCGCACCCGCCACCGCCGTTGACTCCGGATAGTGAGGCATTAGTTCACAACCATTGGAGCAACGCAGCGACGGTGGCGGTGGCCTGCCTAGCAGATGCCGCCATGATCGGGGCGTTGTCCACAAGTAGGCGACCGTCCACAGGTGGCGAACTGCGAGCCGCGCGGAGATGGAGTGTCGCCGTAGCGTCACGCCGTGTCACACGACGACGAGACCGTGGTACGCCGACGCCTGCTGCGGCTGACCGCGCAACCGCCGCCCGGGTCGGTGTCCGTCGACCCGTTGCCGGCGTCCCCTGCGGCAGCCGTGCCCGGCGGGCCGTCTGCCGCGCTGGTGCCCGGCGGGCTGTCCGCCGAGCAGATGTCCGACTCCGGAGCCGACCTACTCGCCGGTTCGAACGTCGATCGGCTGATGCGGCCGGCCTTCGCTGACAGCCGGCCACTGGAGTCCGGGTCCACCTCGCCGGCTGGCGTCGTCGCGGGCGAGTCGTCGGTGCCGGGCGGATCGGAGTCGACGGCCGCCCGCCGGCTGCCCGGCCCAGGGGCGTTCGACCCGGGGCGGCGCGGGGTGCGCGCGCTGGCGGCCGTCGCCGTGCTGGTGGTGGTGGCCGCCGGGTTCTGGGCCTGGCGGTCGCGACCGCAGGCGGAGCCGGTTCCGCCCGTGGCCGGCACCACCGTCCCGGTGGCCGACGGCGTCGTCGAACCAATGGCGAGTCCGAGCGCCGAACTGGTGGTCGCGGTCGCCGGCAAGGTCCGCCGCCCCGGGCTGGTGCGGCTGCCGGTCGGCGCTCGTCTCGCCGACGCCGTCGAGGCGGCGGGCGGGGCGCTGCCGGGGGTGGACGTGGCGCTTCTCAACCCGGCCCGCAAGGTCGCCGACGGCGAGCTGATCGTAGTCGGGGTGACCCCGCCGCCCGCCCCTGCCGGGCAACCCGTCGCCGGCGGAGCGCCGGCTGTGGGTGCCGGACCGGCCGCCGGCGCGCCGGTCAACCTCAACACGGCGACCCTGGCGGACCTCGACGCGTTGCCCGGGGTCGGCCCGGTGCTCGCGCAACGCATCCTCGCCCACCGGGAGCAGCACGGCGGCTTCAAGTCGGTCGGCGACCTCCGCCAGGTCGACGGCATCGGCGACGCCCGCTACGAGCAGCTCAAGGAACTGGTGACGGTGTGAGGGCGACACCAGGCGGAAGCGACGACCCGATCGTGGCCGGCGGCGTGCCAGATCTGCGGCTGGCCGGGCTCGCGGTGGCGGCCTGGCTCACGGCGCTGGCCGGGCTGCACCTCGGTGCGGCGACGGTGCTGGTGGCCGCGGTGCTGGCGGGCGTCTTCTCCGCAGCCGGCGCGCTGCACCTGGTCGGCCTGCTCGGACGCCCCGGTCGGCGCGCCCGGCGGTACGGCTGGATCGCCGTCGCGGTGGGCCTCGGCATCGTCTGCGGTGGCACGGCCGGCGCCGCCCGGCTGGCCGTACGCGACGCCGAGGCACTGCGGTCCCTCGCGGAGCAGCGCGCGAGCATCACCGCCGAACTCGTGGTCCGCGACGATCCCCGGCCGGTCAGCGGCACTCCCGGTCGCCCGGCCACCCTGCTGGTCACCGCCGAGCTGGTCACTCTCACCGAGTCGGACGGCCGGCGGCTCAGCGCGCCGGTCCAGGTACTGGTGCTGGCCGCGAACCCGGCCTGGCGGGGGCTGCTGCCGGGGCAGCGGTTGACCGCCCAGGGGCGGCTCGGCGTCGCGCGGGGCGGCGACCTCACGGCGGCCGTGCTCAGCGCCAGCGGGCCGCCGGTCCGGCGGGGCGCACCGTCGTGGGCTCAGCGTGCCGCCGGATCGCTCCGCGCCGGGCTGCAGCGTGCCTGCGCGCCGCTCCCCGACGAGCAGGGTGGTTTGCTGCCCGGTCTGGTGGTGGGCGACACCAGCCGGTTGCTGCCCACCGTCGAAGAGGACTTCCGGGCCACCGGGATGACCCACCTCAACGCGGTGTCCGGCTCCAACGTGGCGATCGTGGTCGGTGCGGTGCTGCTGCTAGCCCGCTGGTGCCGGGCGGGCCCGTGGCTCGCCGCAGCTCTCTGCGGGGTCGCCCTGGTGGGCTTCGTGATCCTGGTCCGCCCCTCGCCGAGCGTGGTCCGCGCCGCGACGATGGGCGCGATCGGGCTTGCCGCGCTGGCTGCCGGTCGACCCCGAGCAGCCCTCCCGGCCCTGGCCGCCGCGGTGACCGTGCTGGTGCTCGTGGACCCTGCCCTCGCCGGGGACGCGGGTTTCGCGCTCTCGGTGCTGGCCACGGCTGGACTGCTGCTGCTCGCCCCGCGTTGGCGCGACAGCCTGCGTCGCCGCGGTGTGCCGTCGGGGCTGGCCGAGGCGCTCGCGGTGCCCGCCGCCGCCCAGCTGGCCTGCACGCCGGTCGTGGCCGGGATCTCCGGGACGATCAGCGTGGTCGCCGTGCCGGCGAACCTGCTGGCGGTGCCGGCCATAGCTCCGGCCACTGTGCTCGGTGTGCTGGCGGCCGCCGTGTCACCGCTCTGGCCGGCCGGTGCCGAGTTCGCGGCCTGGCTGGCGAGCTGGCCGGCGTGGTGGCTGGTACTGGTCGCCAGGTACGGTGCCCGGCTGCCGGCGGGCACGCTGCCCTGGCCGGGCGGGGTGTGGGGTGCCCTGCTGCTGGCGGCGTCGACCGTGGCACTGCTGGTCGCCGTCCGGCGGCCGGTGGTGCGCCGACTGGTGGCGGTGGTGACCGTCGCGGCGGTGCTGGGCACCCTGCCGGTACGGCTGGTCGCCCGAGGCTGGCCTCCGTCGGGATGGGTGGTGGTGGCGTGCGCGGTCGGTCAGGGTGACGCCATCGTGCTGCCGGTGGCACTGGGGCGGGCGGTCGTGGTCGACGCCGGGCCGGAACCGGCGGCGGTGGACGGTTGCCTACGCCGCCTGGGGATCCGCGAGGTGCCGCTGCTCGTGGTCAGCCACTACCACGCAGACCACGTCGGCGGCGTCGCCGGGGTGTTCAACGGGCGCCGGGTGGCGGCCGTACTCACTCCGTCGCAGCACGAGCCGGAGGGTGGGCAGGGTCTGGTGAAGGCGACGGCCGACGCCGGGCGGGCCCGACTGTTGACGGCGTCCGTCGGCTGGGCGTACCGGGTGGGTGGTGCGGAACTCGTGGTGCTCGGCCCGCCGTATCCGCTTCGCGGCACCAGATCTGATCCGAACAACAACTCCCTGGTCCTGCGTGTGACGGTGGCGGGGGTCCGGATCCTGCTCCCCGGCGACGCCGAATCGGAGGAGCAGCGCGCGCTGCTGGATCGGCTGCCGCAGGGCGCGCTGCGTGCCGAGGTGTTGAAGATCGCGCACCACGGTTCGGCCTATCAGGACCCGGCGTTCTTCGAGGCGGTCCGCCCAGCCGTGGCGCTGGTGCCGGTGGGCACGGGCAACACGTACGGGCATCCGCATCCGGAACTGCTCGCCCGGCTGGCCCGCGACGGTGTGCGGGTGCTGCGTACCGACACGGACGGTGATGTGGCGGCCATTCACGGCGAGGGCGGCCTCGCGGTGGTGGCCCGGGGTACGCCGGCCGGCCGGCAGCCGTGAGCGGGCCGCCGGACCCGGTGACGCGCTGCGCGTGCTCTCCGGAGCGGCAGGCGGCACGGATCCGGGGGCACCTTGTCCCAATTGGCAATGAATCAGGATGGATGCCGGGATTTGCGTTGAGTGCAGGCTCCGCCGCTTGAGCGGCCGGTGAGCAGGCACGATCCCGCAGCGGGCCGTGCGAATATTGGCGCGTGACCCCCGCCAGCCTCGCCCCCATTCTGCTCGTCCTCGGCGATGAGGAACTGCTCGCCACGCGCGCCGTGACCGAAGCCGTCGCGAAAGCGCGCAGCGTCGACCCCGGCGTGGACGTTCGCGAGTACCAGGCCGGTGCGCTCACCCCGGGCGAAGTCGCCGAGATGCTCAGCCCGTCGCTGTTCGGCGGCCGGCGGCTGCTGGTGCTCCGCGCCGGTCAGGATGCCCGCAAGGACCTGGTCGCCGCCCTGCTGGCGTACGCGAAGAACCCCGACCCGGACGTGCAGCTGGTCGTCCTGCACCTCGGCGCCGCCAAGGGAAAGGCGTTCGCCGACGGACTGAAGGCGGCGGGCGCCACGGTGGTGCCGGCGGCGAAGCTGAAGGGGCACCGGGACCGGGTCGCCTTCGTCCGCGACGAGATTCGCCGGGGTGGCGGCAAGTGCACCGAGGACGCCGCCGAGGCGCTGCTCGCGGCGGTCGGCAACGACCTGCGGGAACTCGCTGCCGCCTGCTCCCAGCTGATCGCCGACACCGACGGGCGGATCGGCGCGGACACGGTGGCCCGGTACTACCGGGGTCGGGTGGAGGTGAGTGGCTTCACGGTCGCGGACGCCGCGATGATCGGCGACGTGCCGGCCGCCCTCGAGGCGCTGCGTTGGGCGTTGCACGTCGGGGTCGACCCGGTGCCGATCGCCGACGCGCTCGCCGACGGCGTCCGTACCGTGGCCCGGGTCGCGTCCGCCGGACGGGGTAGCCCGTACCAGCTGGCGAGCACGCTCGGCATGCCGGCATGGAAGATCGAGCGGGCGCAGCGGCAGGGCCGAGGCTGGACGCCGGAGGGGCTGGCGCAGGCGATGCAGGCCGCCGCCGAGTGCAACGCGGCCGTCAAGGGCGGTTCCGACGACCGGGCGTACGCCCTGGAACGCGCCGTCTTCTCGATGGCTGCGGCTCGGCAGGGCGGCGCCCGGTGAGCGGACCGCCCCGCACGGCGTGGGCCACTCTCCCAGCCGACGAGGAGCAGTACCGGCCGCTCTACGCGCGCGTGCTGGGGCTGCGGTTCGTCAATCCCGGCGGGGTGCTCTGCTTCCTCTTCTTCGAGGGAGTGGTGGCGCTGGCGGTGCTGCTCGCCCTCGCTGAACTGGTCAGCTGGTGGGCCGTGCTGATCCTGCCGGCCGCCGTGGCGGTCATGGTGAAGCTCAACGACGTGGTGGCCGCGGTCGTGGTCCGTTCCGCGGCGCTCGTACCGGAGCAGGAACGCGACCGGTTCCGCCGGCAGATGGAACCGGTGGTCGGACGGGCCCGGGTGGAGTGGGTCACGCACAGCGTTCCCGGCCTCGTGGTCTCGGCGGAACCGCTCGGCCCCGCCGTCCGCCCGGATCCGAACGAGGCCGCCAGGCCCGCCCGTCGCGACATCGGTCCCGGCGCCGGTCTCTGATCCGCTGACCTCACCCGAAGTCGCGCAAACCCGTCACCGGACACCCCGGGCGCCGCGATCGGCGTGCTGCTGGGGCGCGGAACGTAGACAGCCGGAAGCCCCGGGCATCGCCCGGGGCTTCCGGCGAGGTCTGACGCCGCGTGGGTCAGGCGGAGAACGACGCGACGCGCTTGGCGATCGCGGACTTCCGGTTCGCGGCCTGGTTGGCGTGGATCACGCCCTTGCTGACCGCCTTGTCGAGCTTGCGCGAGGCGTCCCGCATGAGGGCGGTGGCCTGCTCGACGTCGCCGGACTCGGCGGCCTCGTGGAACTTGCGGACTGCGGTCTTCAGCGACGACTTGACCGACTTGTTACGCAGCCGGCGCTTCTCGTTCTGCCGGTTGCGCTTGATCTGGGACTTGATGTTCGCCACGCGACAGCCTCGTCTTGATAGCTCGGGTTGGTCAGCTTCTGCGCGCGGCGAGCATGCGTCATCACCACGCGAAAAGCCAGGTTACCAGGTCGGCCGGGACGAGCCAAAACGGCACCCGACCGACCCTGCCGCCGATTGCGCCCCGACACGTCCCGCCCCGACACGTCCCGGCCCCGAACGTGTGCGAGCCGCCGAGCGTCAGGTCCAGCCCTGCCGGGTCGCGAGCCAGGCGAGCGCCTGCTCGCCGCTCCACCGGTGGTGCCGGCGGATCTGTGGTGAGGCGGTGGGCGGGGCCGCGGCGGCGGTGGTGAGAAAGTACCCGGCCAGCGCGGCCAGCGTCACGTCCAGCGCGTCCGGGGGAGCGCCGGCGGCGGCCGGATGCCCGGCGAAGAGACCATCGGCGTCCAGCCCGCTGGCGTACCCGGTGATCAACAGGGTCACCAGGTCGAACCAGGCCGGCCCGTGGCAGAGCCAGGTCCAGTCACAGAGCCAGGCCCGGCCGTGACCGTCGATCAGCACGTTGTCCAGGCGGAGGTCGCCGTGGATGAGCCCGGTGCCGGCCGCGGCATAGCCGGGGAGGCGGGACTCCAGCGCGACCAGTTCGGGCAGCCGGCCCCGTACCGGCGCGGGCAACGGCGGCGCCGGTTCACGCCCGGTGGCGACCTCTTCCCACCAGAGGATGTCGTCCCGGGCCAGGTCGGCGAGGTGGGGCAACCCCAGGCCGACCAACTCGGCCGGCGGGTGGACCAGCGCGGACGCCACCTCGGCGTACCCGGCCAGTGTGGCCGCGAGCGCGGCCGGCGCCCAGGGCAGGTCGGGCGTACGGCCGTGCACGGCGTCGAGGCCGATCGCGTACCAGTCGGCTGCGGTGAGGGTCCAGCGCAGCCGCGGGACCGGCAGTCCGGTCGGGAGCCGAGCGAGGACGGCTGCCTCCCGGACGTACCAGTCGACCAGCCGCGGTTGATCGGTCCGCGCCGCCGCCTTGACGAACACCGACGAGCCGTCGCCGGTGCTCAGCAGGGCGGCGAAGCCTCGGGTGAAGCCCGCCCCCGCGATCCGGGCGGCGGTGACCGGTGCGCCCAGCCGTGCGGCGATTGCCGACCGCAGGCCGGGTGGCAGATCGGTCCAGCTCGGCCGCACGGCCGTGGCGTCGTACGGCGGTGGCGTGACCGGCATTCCCCCATGCTGTCGTACCCCGGCGGCGCCGTGCAGCCTCAGCACGTCGGTGATTCGCCCGCGCCGGTGCGCCCGAAGCCGGCCCCGAGCGCCCGCCCCCCGCGAGATCCTTCCGCTGTCGCGTCCGGTCGTCTGAGAGACTGCCAGCTCATGAGGACCGACGAGTTCTGGCAGTTGATCGACCGGGCCCGGGCCGGCGGCGGGGGAGAGGCCCCGGCGGTGGCCGCGCGGGCGACGGCGCTGCTGGCCGAGCGTGACCCGGCGGACATCGTCGGCTACGCGCGCCACCAGCGGCGGGTGCTCGTCGCGTCCCGGACGGTGGATCTCTGGGGAGCCGCGTACCTGATCAATGGGGGTGCCTCCGACGACGGCTTCGAGTACTTCCGCGGCTGGCTGATGACCCAGGGGCGGGAGGTCTTCGCCCGAGCGGTCGCGGACCCGGACTCGCTCGCCGAACTGCCGCAGATCCGGTCCGCCGCGCTCAGCGGCGAGGAGTTCGAGTCGGAGGACATGCTCGCGGTGCCCTGGGAGGCGTACCGGAAGGCGACCGCTACCGATCTGCCGGCCGAGCCCGACCCGGCGCCCGCGCCGGATCTCGACTTCTGGGACTTCGACGACGAGGAGTCGGCGCGGCAGCGGTTGCCGCGCCTCGCCGCGCTCTTCGTCGAGCCGCCCGAGGAGTGATCCGACCGCGCCCGAGACGGCGTGGGAGCATATAGGGGGGCCGGCTCCGTGCCGGCCTGATCACGTCAGCCGACCAGAACGGACAGCTGTGCCTCCGACGCTCGATTCCGGCGCGAACGCTCCTGGTGCCACCGACCCGGCGCGCATCAGGAACTTCTGCATCATCGCCCACATCGACCATGGCAAGTCGACCCTGGCCGACCGGATGTTGCAGCTCACCGGCGTGGTCGACCCGCGGCAGATGCGCGCTCAGTATCTCGACCGGATGGACATCGAGCGCGAGCGTGGCATCACGATCAAGAGCCAGGCCGTCCGGATGCCCTGGACGATCCGCGAGGGCGACCGGGCCGGCGAGCAGGCCGTGCTCAACATGATCGACACTCCGGGGCACGTCGACTTCACCTATGAGGTGTCCCGGTCGCTGGCCGCCTGCGAGGGTGCCATCCTGCTGGTCGACGCGGCGCAGGGCATCGAGGCGCAGACCCTGGCGAACCTCTACCTCGCGCTCGAGAACGACCTGCACATCATCCCGGTGCTCAACAAGATCGACCTGCCGGCGGCCCAGCCCGAGAAGTACGCCGAGGAGCTGGCCCACCTGATCGGCGGCGACCCGGCCGACTGCATCAAGGTCTCCGGCAAGACCGGCGAGGGCGTGCCGCACCTGCTCGACGAGATCGTCCGGCAGTTCCAGCCGCCGGTCGGCGACGCCGACGCGTCCGCCCGGGCGATGATCTTCGACTCGGTGTACGACGTCTACCGGGGCGTGGTCACCTACGTCCGGGTGGTCGACGGTCGGATCAGTGCCCGCGACCGGATCAAGATGATGTCCACCGGCGCCACCCACGAGTTGCTGGAGATCGGCGTCATCTCGCCGGAGATGGTGAAGGCCGAGGGCCTCGGCGTCGGCGAGGTGGGCTACCTGATCACCGGCGTGAAGGACGTGCGCCAGTCCCGGGTCGGTGACACGGTCACCATCAACGCCAATCCGGCGACGGATGCGCTCGGTGGCTACAAGGACCCGAAGCCGATGGTCTACTCGGGCCTCTACCCGATCGACGGCTCCGACTACCCCAACCTGCGCGACGCGCTCGACAAGCTCAAGCTCAACGACGCCGCGTTGACGTACGAGCCGGAGACCTCGGGTGCGCTCGGGTTCGGGTTCCGCTGTGGTTTCCTCGGCCTGCTGCACCTGGAGATCATTCGGGAGCGGCTGGAGCGGGAGTTCAATCTCGACCTCATCTCCACCGCGCCGAACGTGATCTATCGCGCGCTCCAGGAGGACGGCGTGGAGATCGTGGTGACCAACCCGAGCGAGTACCCGACCGGCAAGATCGCCGAGGTGTACGAGCCGACGGTGCGGGCCACCGTGCTGACGCCGAACGACTACGTCGGTGCGGTGATGGAGCTCTGCCAGGGCCGGCGGGGCACTCTGCTGGGCATGGACTATCTCTCCGCCGACCGGGTGGAGCTGCGCTACACGCTGCCACTGGCCGAGATCATCTTCGACTTCTTCGACCAGTTGAAGAGCCGGACCAAGGGCTACGCGTCGCTCGACTACGAGCCTTCGGGTGAGCAGGCGTCGGACCTGGTGAAGGTCGACATCCTTCTGCACGGCGAGCCGGTGGACGCGTTCAGCGCCATCGTGCACAAGGACAAGGCGTACAACTACGGCGTATCGATCGCCGCGAAGCTGCGTAACCTGATCCCCCGGCAGCAGTTCGAGGTGCCGATCCAGGCAGCGATCGGCAGCCGCGTCATCGCCCGCGAGACCATCCGGGCGATTCGCAAGGACGTGCTCGCCAAGTGCTACGGCGGTGACATCAGCCGTAAGCGCAAGCTGCTGGAGAAGCAGAAGGAAGGCAAGAAGCGGATGAAGATGGTGGGCCGGGTGGAGGTCCCGCAGGAGGCCTTCATCGCGGCGCTCTCCTCCGACGCCGCCGAGGGGAAGCCCACCGGAAAGAAATAGCGCACACCAACCGGCTGGTACGACGGCCGGCACCTCTACGGCACGTCGCGCCGTGGGTGCCGGCCGTCGGCGTTCCAGCGCGCCGGGGCAGGAAATTTTCCTCGGCCCACGGCCGGTCGCGGAGTTCGTCCTACCGGCTCCGACCTGGGTGGACGATGGCCCGGCCGCACCTTTCGCATTCATTCATGCAGACGTTTTGTGCCCGGTCCGGTTTGGCCTTTCGATGGCTCGGGAACTTAGCGGCCACCACAGGAAGCACACATCGTGTGACTCATTCTTGAAGGAGGGCGGCCATGGAGCTGACCGTTTGGGGCATCATCACTGCGCTCATCGTTGGTCTGATCGTCGGGGCGCTGGGCCGTCTGATCGTCCCGGGCCGGCAGGACATGCCGATGTGGCTGCACATGCTGATCGGTGTGGGTGCCGCGTTGCTCGGCACGGTGCTGGCGCGGGCGCTGGGGATCGCGACGGAGACCTCGGGGGTGGACTGGGGCGAGCTGCTGGTGCAGGTCGTGCTGGCGGCGATCGCGGTGGCTCTGGTGGCCGGCGTGGGCCGGCGCCGCAGCGTCACCCGGTGACGACCGCGCCGGCGTACGACCGGCGATGGTACTGCGACGGGCGTCCGACCGAACGGGTCGGGCGCCCGTTCGTCTGCGTACGGCCGGATTCGCCTGGAGCGACCCCTGCCCTACGCCCCTCGACCTGCGATACGGTCGCGTCGCCTTCTCTCGACCGCCCACTGTCGTAAAGGATTTTTACCTACTAAGGTGCGGCGGTAAAGGTTAGTGCCAAGCGGCGCGAGGGGAGATGTGGCGTGAACAGGTGGAAGCGGCTGGCCCCGGTCACCGCCTTGGTGGCTTCGGCCGCGATGGTGCTGACCGGCTGTGGCGGCTCTGGCGACGACGAGGCGGCCGACACCAGCAAGTTGACCGTCTGGATGATGGGCGAGGGTGGCGAGGCCCAGACCAAGTTCCTCGACGGCGTCGAGGCCGAGTTCCGGCAGAAGCATCCGGACACCGACGTCGTGGTGCAGTACATCCCGTGGCTGGAGGCGCCGAAGAAGTTCCAGGCCGCCCTGGCCGGCGGTGAGGGGCCGGACGTCACCGAACTGGGTAACACGGAGACTCAGGGCTGGGCGGCGCAGGAGGCCCTGGCCGACCTGAGTGGCCGGATGAGCGGCTGGGCCGAGGGCAAGGACATCCTGCCGGACCTCGTGAAGAACGCGCAGCTCGACGGCAAGCAGTACGGCGTGCCCTGGTACGCCGGCGTGCGGGCCATCTACTACCGCACCGACTGGTTCGCCGAGGCCGGCGTGAAGCCGCCGACCACCTGGGACGAGTTGGTGACCGTGGCCAAGGCGGTGCAGGCCAAGAAGCCGAACACCTACGGCATCGCGCTGCCTGGCAACTCCGAGCTGCCGTTCTACTCCTTCCTCTGGGCGGCGGGCGGCGAGATCGCCACCGACCAGGGGGGCACCTGGAAGTCCGGCTACACCACGCCCGAGGCGCAGAAGGCGGTCAAGTTCTGGACCGATCTGGTGACCGTGCACAAGGTCGCGCCGCCGGCCGCCGCCGGCTGGAACGAGATCGACGCCCGGACCCAGTTCGCCACCGGTAAGGCCGCCATGGCGTTCGCCGGCAGCTGGCAGCAGGGCGCCATTAAGAAGGACAACCCGGACATCGAAAAGGTGTGGGGCACCTTCCCGATCCCTGGCCCCGACGGCAAGGCCGCGCCCGGTTTCGCGGGCGGCTCGGACATCGCGATCTGGAAGGACAGCGAGCGCCAGGACCTCGCCTGGGACTACATGACCGTGCTGCTGAACAAGAAGAACGGTCAGGCGTTCGCCGACAGCCTGGGCTTCTTCCCGGTCTACCAGGACCTCGTAGCCGGCGGCACGTACGCCAGTGACAAGATCATGGCGGCGTTCGCGACCACGATGCAGAACACCAAGGTCACGCCGCTCACCCCGAAGTGGGTGGAGGTCAGTCGTACCAAGACGGTGACGCAGGCGATGAACAGCTCGGTCATGAAGGGTCAGAAGACGGTCGAGAAGGCTACCGCCGACGCGGCCGCGGAGATGGAAAGCATCCTCAACGCCAAGTGACCACGCTGACCGACGCGCCGGAGACGTCCGCCGCGCGGGAGAACCCCGCGCGGCGGAGTCGCCCGGTCGACCGCCTGCCGTATCTGCTGCTCCTGCCCTGCCTGGTCATCATCGGCGTACTGCTGCTCTGGCCGCTCGGCCAGGTGGTGACCATGTCGTTCTACCGGCTGAATAACGTCCGGCAGCTGCGTGGGGACCGGGAGTGGCCATGGATCGGACTCGAGAACTACACCCAGATCCTTGGTGACCCGTTCTTCCTCACCGTGCTGCGCAACACCGTGCTCTTCGCGGTGGCGAACGTGGCGCTCACCATGATCCTGGGCACCCTGGTCGGCCTGCTGCTCAACCGCCTCGGCCGGAAGATGGCCACCTTCGTGGCCAGTTGCGTGATGCTCGCCTGGGCGACCCCGGCGCTGACCGGCACCATCGTCTGGAAGTGGATCTTCGACGACACCAGTGGCCTGGTCACCTGGCTGTTCAACGCGTTGCCGGACGGGCTGTCGCAGGCGCTCTTCGGGCGCAGCGACTGGACGGGCTACGGCTGGTTCAACTCGCCACTGCTCTTCTTCTCGATCCTGACCCTGGTGGTGGTCTGGCACTCGTTCCCGTTCATCGCGGTGAGCGTCCTGGCCGGGCTCAAGAGCGTGCCGAGTGAGCTACACGAGGCGGCCCGGGTCGACGGCGCGAGCGCCTGGCGGGTCTTCTGGCGGATCACGTTCCCGCTGCTGCGCCCGGTCTTCGGGATCCTGATCGTGCTCTCCACGATCTGGGACTTCAAGGTCTTCACCCAGCAGTTCGTGCTGGCCGGCGGCACCCAGGACCGGCCGACGTTCATGCTCTCCATCTACTCGTACGCGGAGGCGTTCTCGCCCCCGCCGAAGTACGGCCTCGGCGCGGCCATCGCGGTGATCCTCACCGCGATCCTGCTCGTGGTGACCGGCTTCTACGTACGGATGGTGCTCAGGCAGGAGGACGAGTCGTGAAGAAGGTCGCGCTCAACGGCGCCGGGCTGCTGGTGGCGCTCTTCGCGGCCTTCCCGGTCTACTGGATGATCGCCACGTCGCTGAAGCCCAGCCGGGAGATCTTCTCCGCCACCCCACGGCCGGTGCCGACGCACCCGACGCTGGAGCACTACCGGGAGATCCTGACCGGGAACCTGATCCCCGGGGTGACCTTCGCGGACTTCTTCCTCAACAGCGCCGTGGTCGCGGTCTCCACGGTGGCGCTCAGCGGCCTGGTCGCGCTGCTGGCGGCGACCGCCGTGGCCCGGTTCCGGTTCCGGCTGCGGACCAGCTTCCTGATCATGCTGCTCGTGGTGCAGATGATCCCGTTGGAGGCCCTGGTCATCCCGCTCTTCCTGATGATCCAGCGGCTCGGGCTCTACAACACGCTGCCCAGCTTGATCCTCACCTATCTGGGCTTCTCGCTGCCCTTCGCCGTCTGGATGCTGCGCGGCTTCGTCGCCGCGGTGCCGAAGGAACTGGAGGAGGCAGCGGCGATCGACGGAGCGAGCCGGGCCCAGACGTTTCGCCGGATCCTGTTCCCGCTGGTCGCTCCCGGACTGGTGGCGACCAGCATCTTCTCCTTCATCACCGCCTGGAACGAGCTGATCTTCGCGCTCACCTTCATCAACGACCAGGGCCGGTACACCCTGCCGGTGGCCATGACGTTCTTCTTCGGGCGCGACGACACCGCCTGGGGGCCGGTGATGGCGGCGTCCACACTGTTCACCCTGCCGGTGATCATCTTCTTCCTGCTGGTGCAGCGGCGGATGGTCTCGGGGCTGGTCGCCGGCGCGGTCAAGGGCTGACGGCCGGCCGAGAATCTTGGGCTGTCGCATCCCGTCGTCCCCGCTAGGCTGACTGCCATGACGGGCAGGGTGGTGGCGGTGAACCTGGGTGCGGTCACCGAGGCCGAGTGGGCGGGCGACCCGAGCGGCCGCAGCGGCATCGACAAGCGGCCGGTGGACGGCCCGGTGCTGTTCCGCGCCGACGGAGTGGCCGGCGACTTCATCGGCGAGCGGGCCCACCACGGTGGCCCCGACCAGGCGGTCTACGCGTACGCGGAGGAAGACGCCGGCTGGTGGGCGACCGAGCTGGGGCGTGACATCCGGCCCGGCGGCTTCGGCGAGAACCTCACCACGTACGCGGTGGACGTGACCGGAGCGGTGATCGGCGAGCAGTGGCAGATCGGATCCGCTCTGCTGCAGGTGACCAAGCCGCGCACGCCGTGTGCCACCTTCGCCGGCTTCTGGGGCGTACCGGATCTGATCAAGCGGTTCACGGTCCGCGCGCTCCCCGGGGCCTACCTGCGGGTGCTGCGTGCGGGGGAGGTCGGCCCCGGCGACCCGGTGCAGGTGGTGGATCGGCCCACCCACGGGGTGACCATCGGTGAGGTCTTCCGGGCCACCAACCTGGAGCCGGAGCTGCTGCCCCGGCTGCTGGACGCGCCGGACCTGCCGGAGTCGATCCGGGAGAAGGTGCGTCGCCGGCTCGCCGCACGATGAACGTCCGGCGCTACGGCATGTGACGAAGGGCCCCCGACCGCGCGCGAGGCGACGGCGGAGGGCCCTTCGCTACGAGGTCAGCGCAGCCAGGGGATGTTCCGGTCGAGGAGACCGCGCTCCTTCAGCTCCTTGCGCAGCGGGATCTCGTCGTCGACGTATCCGTCCCAGTTGATGCCCCAGTAGTTCGCGGTGTGGCCACCCTCGCCGCAGAGCTGGCGCTGCACCGGGGTGCGGTTGGCCCACCACTCGCCGTCCTGGTCGATGTGCAGTTCGTCCAGCGGGCGGATCCACCGGTAGGTGTAGCCCACGAAGAGCATCTTGCGGGTGATGTTCGACAGGTTCGTCGACCGGGAGTGCCACTGGCGGCGGTCGAAGATGAACGCGTCGCCCGGGTTGGCGGTGATCTCCACCGTGCCCTCCGGGTCGGGGTTGTGCACCGTCACGTCGTCCGGGCGGGGCAGCGAGTTCCACAGGTGGCTGCCCGGGATGACCTTCGTGGCGCCGCGCCCGGTCTCCGAGAGGTCGGAGAGCACGTAGGCGACCTTCAGCGAGAACATCGGCCGGGGCAGGTTCGGGTCCATGGTCTCCGGGTCGGAGTTCTGCCGGTACCCGTCCTGGTGCCAGCCCCAGTACGGCTTCTCCGGCTCCAACGCCGGTGGGGTCACGTCCAGGTGGTTGTGGTGCGTGTAGATGTTCCACCCGGCCAGGCCCCACATGTACGGGAAGGCGATCGGGTGGGTGAGCAGGTCGCCGAAGAGCTCGTCGCGCTCGAGGAAGCCGAGAAGGTGCAGGGTGCCGTCCTTCTTGGTGTTGCCCTTGGCCTTCTCCTCGGCGTAGACGCGGTCGACCGCCTCTTCGAGCGCCGCCCGGTGGTCCTCCGTCAGGACATTGCGCAGCAGGAGAAAGCCCTGCTCGTGGAACTCCTTGCGATCTACGTCACTGATCGGTTCGTAACCGGTCCGGCCGCCGTAGTCGAACGCCACGTCGTACCCCTCCCCATGAGGCGAAAAGATTTCCTGGCACAGGGCGCCGATCGTAACGCGGTCGACCGTGAACCGGGAGGGCAGAAGGCCGGGAATGGCCGGGGATGGACCAGGGGCAGCGAGCTGGATACCAAGCGTCACGACCGCGATGTCAAAAGTGATGGTTCGAGCGGTTAGCCGGTTCTTGCGGTGACCGACGGTAGAGGAATTGGGTCGATCAGCTGTCGGCGAAGACCTCGGCCACCACCCGGGCGCCGGCCGGTGGGCCTCCGGGCACCTCAACCCACTTGCCGTCGCGGGCCGTCCACTCCAGGTCCCCGAAACGGACCCGCTTCACCCCGTGGTCCTGGGCGTGCGAGACGAGCCAGTGCGCGTACCGCCAGCCGTCGCGTTGGTCGGTCGTCGCCAGGCTGAGCCCGGTCAACTCCGCCGGCGCGGCGCTGCCGATCACGCCCCAGTCCAGCTCCAGGTTGCGGGTCAGCGCGGCCGCCGCGGCGGCGCCACGCATCACCGGCGTCCGCCCGACCGAGCAGGCCACGGCCCGCGTCGCATCGCCGAGCAGGGCCCGGGTCAACACGGCCGACTCGTCGGCCCACTTCTGGTACGCCTCAGGGAAGGCGGAGCGTTGCACGCGCTGAGCGGCGTCGGTGACCCGCATCCGCTCCCAGCCGCGGACCTTCTTCAGCGCCGCATAGAACCGTTTGGCCGCGTACCGCGGGTCACTGAGCTGTGCGGGGTCGCCCCAACCCTGGCTGGGGCGCTGCTGGAACAGGCCGATCGAGTCCCGGTCGCCATTCGGGAGGTTGCGCAGGCCGGACTCCTGGTAAGCGGTCGCCAGCGCCACCACCACGCCCCGCTCCGGCATGCCCTGTTGCGCGCCGATCGCCGCGATGGTCGCCGCGTTGGCCATCTGGTCGGCGTCGAGCACCACCCGGCCATCGGCCTGCACGGTGCAGGATCGGCTGGCCAGGGGAAGGCGCAACTCGCTCCCGAGCTGTCGGACGAGCACCACGACAACCACCACGGCGAGCACGACGAGGACCACGCCACCCGCCACCACGGTCCGAGTTCGCACCCACACCCCCTGTTCGGCAGTTCGACAAGCGTACGTCCGCCGTGGGTCCGGCCGGGTCGTCTGACCGGTTCGGCCCGGCCCGGCCCGGCCCGGCCGAACCGGATTCCCGCCCCGGCTGCGGTCTCACCTGCCCGCATCGCCCTCTCGCCCGGCGTCGTTACGTCGAGGGCAGGCGATGCCGAGCCGGAGGACGGCGCCCGTTGCGAGATCCACCGCGCTCTGGCAGAGCACGGTACGTGGCCCTGGGCTTGTCTGTCATGAGCGTCACTGCGGAGAAGCGACGCGGAATTGTTTGACCGGTCAAGCTCTTTCCGCTGTTGACATGTCAATAACCGGAGCGGCCCGCTCAGGAGGCGAGCCCCCGGAGGCGGCCCGAGCGGCTCGTACCCGAGTCGTCCGGACAGCTCACGACCAAGGAGGAGTTCCATGGGAACGCTGGATGGGAAGGTAGTGCTCATCACCGGTACCGGTGGAGGTCTGGGGCGCGTGGCCGCGCTGGCCTTCGCGCGGGAGGGCGCCCGGGTCGTCGGAGCCGACGTCAAGGTCGACGCCAACGACGAGACCGTCGAACTCGTCCGGCGGGCCGGCGGAGAGATGACGGGCGTCGCACCCGTCGACCTCACCGACCCGGAACAGGTGCGCCGGCTCGTCGAGGACGCCGTGGCCGCCTATGGCGGACTCGACGTGGTCTACAACAACGCGGCCTCGCTCCGCTTCGGGCCGATGCCCGAGTTCTCGGTGGAGGACTGGCGGGCGACGATCGCCGGCGAGCTCGACATTCCCTTCTACGTGTCGAAGTTCGCCTGGCCGCACCTGGTCCGGCGCGGCGGCGGCGTGATCATCAACGCCGCGTCCATGGCCGGCATGATCGGTGGTCAGGTGCCGCCCATGGTCGGGCACGCGGCGGCGAACGCCGGCATCATCGGCATGACGCGGCAGCTCGCCCTGGAAGGCGCGCCGAGCGGGATCCGCGTGGTGGCGATCAGCCCGGGGCCGATCCTGACCCCGGCGAGCGAGCGCGACCTCGGCGATGACCGGGCCGCGCGGGACGCGATCACGGCGAAGACCCTGCTCAAGCGGTTCGCGCGGCCCGAGGAGGTCGCCGAGCTGGTGGTTTTCCTCGCGTCCGACCGCGCGAGCTACATCACCGGCGCGAACTACCCGGTCGACGGCGGCGCGACCGCGTGGTGAGCCGGGCGACGGCCGGGACACCGCCCCGCCAGGCGGTGTCCCGGCCGCCGTCGCCATCGCCCGCCGATCGGGGCGAGAATCGACGCGGCCTGTTCGGCGTCGCCGCCACCGTCGCCGCAGACCCACCGGGTGCCAGGGGTCAACTCGCCGCCGGCACCCACCGTGCCGGCCGCTTCTCCCGGAAGGCCGCCACGCCCTCCCGCCCCTCGTCGGAGAGGAAATAGCCGGTCGACAGCGCGGCCAGGTCGGCGATTTCGGCCCGCAGGTCGGCGGCCGCGGGGCGGCGCAGCAGCTGCTTCGCCCCGGCCAGGGCTCCCGGCGCGCCGCGCACCAGCGAGGCGCAGTACCGCTGTACCGCGGCGTCCAGCCCGTCGGCCGGCACCGCGGCGGTCACCAGCCCGATCTCGGCGGCCCGCCGACCGTCGAAGGTGTCCCCGGTCAGGTAGAGCTCGGCTGCCGCCCGCGGGTGCAGCCGAGGCAGCACGGTCGCCGAGATCACCGCGGGGATCACCCCGAGCCGCACCTCGGTGAACGCGAAGGTGGCCTCCTCGGCGCAGACCGCCAGGTCGGCGGCCGCGATCAGCCCGAGGCCACCGGCGCGGGCCGGCCCCGCCACGCGGGCGAGCACCGGCTTCGGGCACTCCCAGACCGCCGCCAGCACGTCGCCGAGCATCCCGGCCGGCACCGTCCCGCTGGCGTACGCGGCGGCGGTCTCCTTGAGGTCGGCGCCCGAGCAGAAGACCGGCCCGGTGTGGTCGAGCACGATGACCCGGACCGCGTCGTCGGCGACCGCGTCGCCCAGCCCGGCGCGCAGCTGCGTCATCAGCGGGGTGGAGAGCGCGTTGCGGTTGTGCGGGCTGTCCAGGGTGAGGGTGGTCACCCCACGGGCCGTGGCGACCCGCACGAGCGCGTCGGGAGAGGTCATGCCGGGCACACTAGTGGCCATGCCCGGCGTCCTTCCAGATGGCGAACCCGTACCGGCCGACGGTTCGTTGCCCGCCAGCGCGACCCGCGAGGTCGGCGCACGCGGATTCGGCGTGTACGTCCACGTCCCGTTCTGCGCGAGCCGCTGCGGCTACTGCGACTTCAACACGTACACCGCCGCCGAACTCGGTGGCGGCGCCACCCGCGAGGGGTACGCCGACACCGTCCTGGCCGAGCTCCGGCTCGCCGCCCGGGTGCTCGGCGACAGTCCGCCCCGGCGGGTCGACACCGTCTTCGTGGGCGGGGGCACGCCCACCCTGCTGCCCGCCGACGACCTGGCCCGGATCCTGGACGCCGTCGACCGCACCTGGGGGCTCGCCGCCGACGCCGAGGTGACCACCGAGGCCAACCCCGAGTCGGTCACGCCCGAGTCGCTCAAGGCGCTGCGAGCGGCCGGCTACACCCGGATCTCGCTGGGCATGCAGTCCGCCTCGCCCGGGGTGCTGGCGATCCTCGACCGCAAGCACAGCGCGGGCCGGGCCACCGCGGCCGCCGCCGAGGCGCGGGACGCCGGGTTCGATCACGTGAACCTCGACCTGATCTACGGCACGCCGGGGGAGCGGGCCGAGGACTTCGCCCGCTCGCTGGACGAGGTGGTCGCCGCCGGTGCCGACCACGTCAGCGCGTACGCCCTGATCGTGGAGGACGGGACCCGGCTCGCCGCCCGGATGCGCCGCGGCGAGCTGCCGTACCCCGACGACGACGTGGCCGCCGACCGCTACCTGGCCGCCGAGGAGGCGCTCGGCGCGGCCGGGTTCTCCTGGTACGAGGTCTCCAACTGGGCCCGTACGCCCGCCGCCCGCTGCCGCCACAACCTGCTCTACTGGTCCGGCGGGGACTGGTGGGGGCTCGGGCCGGGCGCGCACAGTCACGTGGGCGGGGTGCGCTGGTGGAACGTCAAGCACCCGTCGGCGTACGCCCAGCGCCTGGCGGAGGGTCGGTCGCCCGGCCTGGCCCGGGAGCTGCTCACCGTCGACGAGGCGCACATGGAGGACGTGATGCTACGGCTGCGCCTCGCCACCGGGCTCCCGCTCGACGTGCTGGACGACACGGGGCGCGCCGGCGCCGAGCGGGCGCACGCCGCCGGCCTGCTGGCCCCGGACGAGTACGCGGCCGGCCGCGCGGTGCTCACCCTGCGCGGTCGGCTACTCGCCGACGCCGTCGTACGGGACCTGCTGGCCTAGCCGGGCCGCACCCGTACCACCGCCGGGCCGCACTGCGGCCGGGTCGGACGTGGAGCCGGCGGTGCCCGAACCGGAACGGGCCGTGGCGCGTTCGCCGGTGCGCCGTCGGTGCCCCGGGCCGACCGGGGGAGCGGCCGGCCAGGGGTCACTTGATGAAGGTCGCGGACATCGGATAGCGGTAGGTGTTGCCCTCGTTGGCCTTCATGCCGGCGATCACGCCGAACGCGATCTGGATCACCACGACGGCCACGCTGGGCAGGAAGAGCAGGCACCAGCTGATGAACAGCAGCACGAAGGCGATGCCGGACCAGAGGAGCTGGAAGTTGAGCGCCGCGAGCGCGTGCGCCCGCACGGCCGGGGACTGCTGCCCGCGCACCAGGTAGGCGATCAGCGGGGCGACGAAGCCGAGCGGCCCGAAGCTGATCAGCGCGCCGGCCGCCCCGCCGAAGTGGGCGACCAGCGCCCATGTCTTGTCCTCGTTGCTGGCATAGCCCGTCGGCGGGCCGTAGCTGCCTCCGGTCGGATAGCCGGCCCCCGGCGGTGGGTAGCCGCCTGGCGGGACGCCGCCGGGCGGAGGCGGGTAGCCGCCCGACGGGGGTTGACCACCACCGGGCGGGGGATAGCCACCGGGCGGGGGATAGCCACCCGGTCCGGGTGCCCCGGACAGTGGTGCGGTGGGCTCGTTCTCGGCGGACGGGCCGGGAGTTACCGGCGGCGGGGTCGGGTCCGGGCGGTCGCCCGGGTCGCCCGCGCCGGGAGGGCGAGGTGGTTCAGTCATGAACGTCACGGTAGGGGTCGCCGACAAGGACGCGCCAGAGCGGCGCGGACGGGCGCACCCGGTCGATCTGTCGAGCGCCACCGGGCGGCTGGACGGCCCTGACGCGGACGGGACCCGCACCCGTGGTCCGTCCTTGATCATCGCGTTGGCGGGCCTGCCGACGTAGACTGGCACTCGCTACAGTCGAGTGCCAGGAACGCCGCGCGTGACGCAGAACGCCGGCGGCCGATGCGCGTAGGAGGTGGGGAGGATGGGTCTCGACGACCGCAAGCTCGCCGTGCTCCGCGCGATTGTCGAGGACTACGTCGCCACGCAGGAGCCGGTCGGTAGCCGCGCGCTGGTCGAGCGACACCAGCTCGGAGTCTCCCCGGCGACGGTTCGCAACGACATGGCGGTGCTCGAGGAGGAGGGGTACATCCGGCAGCCACACACCAGCGCCGGCCGGGTGCCCACCGACCGAGGCTACCGGCTCTTCGTGGACCGGCTGTCCCGGGTCAAGCCGCTCAGCCCGGCCGAGCGCCGGGCCATCGAGCGTTTCCTGCTCGGCGCCGTCGATCTGGACGACGTGGTGCACCGCACAGTCCGGCTGCTGGCCCAGCTGACCCGGCAGGTCGCAGTCGTGCAGTACCCGAGCCTCGCCCGCTCCTCCGTCCGGCACCTGGAGCTGGTGCCGATCTCCACCACCCGGCTGATGCTGGTCATGATCGCGGACACCGGGCGGGTCGAGCAGCGGCTCGTGGAGATGCCGGGGCCGATCCCGGCCGACGACGTCACCGACCTGCGCCGGCTGGTCAACGAGAAGCTGGTCGACACCCGGCTGTCGGAGACACCCCCGCTGGTGCAGGCGCTGGTCGACGAGGTCAGCCCCGACCTGCGCCCGGCCATGGCCACCCTCTCCAGCGTGCTGCTGGAGACGCTGGTCGAGCGGCACGAGGAGCGCATCGCGCTGGCCGGCACGGCCAACCTGACCCGCGGCGGGCTGCTCGACTTCCAGGGATCGCTACGCCCGATCCTCGAGGCTCTCGAGGAGGAGGTCGTCCTGCTGAAGCTGATCGGCGAGGTCGAGGAGAGCTCGATGCGGGTTCGCATCGGGGACGAGAACGAGATCGACAATCTCCGCGCCGCCTCGGTGGTGAGCACCGGCTACGGCCCGGGTTCGACGATCGTGGGTGGCCTCGGCGTGCTCGGGCCGACCCGGATGGACTACCCAGGCACCATCGCCACGGTTCGGGCCGTGGCACGCTACGTGGGCGATCTGCTGGCCCAGAACTAGGCAGTACCGTCCGACCGGATCCGGTCGGCGGCCGGCGCAACGCAAACGAACATGAGGACACGGAACGCAGTGGCCAGGGACTACTACGGCATTCTCGGCGTGAGCCGGGACGCCTCCGACGACGAGATCAAGCGCGCCTACCGCAAGCTCGCGCGCCAGTTCCACCCGGATGTCAATCCGGATCCGGAGGCACAGGAGAAGTTCAAGGACATCAACGCCGCGTACGAGGTCCTCTCGGACGACCGGAAACGGCAGATCGTCGATCTCGGCGGCGACCCCCTCGCGCCTGGGGGCGGTGGCGCCGGTGGCCCGGGTGGTGCCGGTGGGGCCGGCCCGTTCGTCGGCTTCCAGGACATCATGGACGCCTTCTTCGGCGGTGCCGCCGGCGGCTCGCGGGGGCCTCGGCCACGTACCCGGCCGGGCGCCGACGCGATCCTGCGTCTGGAGTTGGACCTGCACGAGACCGCGTTCGGCGTCGAGGCGCCGATCACCGTCGACACCGCCGTCCTCTGCACCACCTGCTCGGGCGCCGGCACCGCGGCGGGCACCCACCTCGCCACCTGCGAGGCGTGCGGGGGCCGCGGCGAGGTGCAGTCCGTGCAGCGCACCTTCCTCGGCCAGGTGGTCTCCGCCCGGCCGTGCACCGTCTGCCAGGGCTACGGCACGACCATCCCGCACCCCTGCCCGACCTGCGCCGGTGACGGCCGGGTGCGTACCCGCCGTTCGCTCACCGTCAAGATCCCGGCCGGCGTCGAGGACGGCATGCGGATCCGCCTGGCCCAGCAGGGCGAGGTCGGCCCTGGCGGCGGCACCGCCGGTGACCTCTACGTGGAGATCCACGAGCGTCCCCACGACGTCTACTCCCGCAAGGGCGACGACCTGCACTGCCGGGTCACCGTGCCGATGACCGCGGCGGCGCTCGGCACCCGGCTGACCATCAAGACGCTGGACAGCGAGGAAACCGTCGACGTCAAGGCCGGTACCCAGCCGGGCAGCACGCTGCGGCTACGCGCCCGCGGCGTGCCGCACCTGCGCGGCACCGGCCGAGGCGATCTCTACGTGCACCTCGACGTGCGTACGCCCAGCAAGCTCGACGCCGAACAGGAGCGGATGCTGCGGGAGTTCGCCAAGACCCGGGGCGAGGAGGTCGCCGAGCTGACCAAGCAGGGCGGCTTCTTCTCCCGGATGCGCGACGCCTTCAACGGTCACGCCTGACGCGTCGGCCCGCCCGCCCGGCCCGGTCCGACACCGGGCGGGCCTGAGACGTGAGCCGGCCGGTCGGTGGGTCCCGTCCGCAGCCGGCCGGGCTGAGCCGGCCGGCTGACCGTTCCGGCCGGGGCCGGGGCGGTTAGCCTGTTGACCGTGTCCGCCCCGCTCTTCCTCCTCGACTCGCTGCCCACCGCCGACACGCTGACCCTCGACGGCCCCGAGGGCCACCACGCGGCCACCGTGCAGCGGTTGCGGGTGGGCGAGGAACTGCTGCTCGCCGACGGCAAGGGCGGCACCGCCACCGCCGTGGTCACGGCCGTCGGCCGGGGCAGCCTGGAACTCGACGTGACCTCCCGGGGGTACGTCGACGCGTCCGTCCCGCGGCTGGTCGTGGTGCAGGGGATCGCCAAGGGGGACCGGGGCGAGTTGGCGGTGCAGGCGATGACCGAGGTCGGGGTGGACGAGATCGTGCCCTGGGCGGCGTCCCGCTCGGTGGCGCAGTGGCGCGGTGACCGGGGCGTACGGGCGCGGGAGAAGTGGGTCGCGACCGCCCGGGAGGCGGCCAAGCAGGCCCGGCGTTCGTGGCTGCCGGTGGTGGCCGGGTCCCCGGACGAGTCGACCAACCAGGTCGCCCGGCGCATCGGCGGGTCCGCCGCCGCGTTCGTGCTGCACGAGGAGGCCGACGACCGGCTCACCACCGTGGACCTTCCCGACGCCGGCGAGATCGTGCTGGTGGTCGGCCCCGAGGGTGGCATCGCTCCGGCCGAGGTGGACGCGTTCGCCGCCGCCGGTGCCCGCCCCGTACGCCTCGGCCCCTCCGTGCTGCGTACCTCGACGGCCGGGGTCGCCGCCCTCGCCGTCCTCGCCACCCGCCTCTCCCGCTGGTGACACCCGCGTCCTGAGCCGGGGCAGGAGTCAGCTGCGCAGGTACGAGGCGCCGTTCAGGTCGACGATGGTGCCGGTCGCCCACTCGGCCTCCGGAGAGGTGAGCCAGTGCACCGCGGCGGCGATCTCCTCGGGGCGGGCGACCCGGTTGAAGGGGCTCTGCGCCCGTACCGCCACGCCGCGCTCAGCCTTGAGGTGCTCGTTGGTCATGTCGGTCTCCACGAAGCCGGGCGCGACGGTGGCCACCGCGATGCCGTACGGCGCGAGCGCCACGGCCAGCGACTGGCCCATCGCGTTCATGCCCGCCTTGCTCGCCCCGTACGCCGGGTTCGCCGGCTCGCCGCGGAACGCGCCCCGGGAGGAGACGTTGACGATCCGGCCGCCCCGGTCGCGCATGTGCTGGGCGGCGCACCAGGCGGCGTTGGCCGCGCCGAACAGGTTCGTGTCCAGCACCTCACGCCAGCGCTGCCGCCACTGCTCGTACGTGCTCTCGAAGACCGGGTGCGGTGGGTCGGCGGGTCCGAAGGTGCCCGCGTTGTTGACCAGCACGTCCAGCCCGCCGAGCAGGCCCGCCGCCTCGTCCACCATCGCCCGGACCGCGTCCGGGTCGGCGAGGTCGGCCCGCACCACCACGTGTCCCTCGCCGGGCAGTTGCGCCCGCAGCTCCTCGGCCAGCTCCGCCGAGTCCCGGTGGTGGATCGCCACCCGGTCGCCGCCGGCCGCGAAGGCCTTCACCACCGCCCGCCCGATGCCGCGCGAGCCTCCCGTCACCAGTACCGCCCGTGAAGTCACGCGGCCATCCTGCCGCACCTGCCTCCGGGGGCGGGAAGCGGTCCTTCCCATAGCAGAGGCATCGAACAGGGGCCCTTCCTTACACTGCCCGGATGGGATCAGACTGCCTGTTCTGCCGCATCGTCGCCGGGGAGATCCCGGCCACCGTCGTCCGGGCGACCCGTAACACCCTCGCCTTCCGCGACATCAACCCGAAGGCGCCGGTGCACGTGCTGGTGATCCCCAAGGAGCACTACGCCGACGTCGCGACGCTCGCCCAGGGCGACCCGGCGCTCGCCGGTGAGGTGCTCGCCACCGCGGCCGCGATCGCCGACGACGAGGGCCTGCTCGGTGACGGTTTCCGGCTGATGTTCAACACCGGGGCGTACGGCGGCCAGGAGGTCTTCCACGTGCACGCCCACCTGCTCGGTGGGGCGCCGCTCGGCCCGATGCTCGCCCGGGATCTCGCGTGAGCGCGGTGACGGACCGGCTGGACCGGCTGGTGCGCCAGACGCAGGCGCACAACCGGATTCCGGCGGTCTCGGCGGCCCTGCACCGGGCCGACCGGCCGCTCTGGACCTGCACCGTCGGCGGTACGGGCAACGACAGCCCGCTCGGGCCTCGGACGCAGTTCCGGATCGGCTCGGTCACCAAGACGTTCACCGCCGTGCTGACGCTCCAGTGCCGGGACGACGGGCTGCTCGACCTGGACGACCCGGTGGGCCGGCACCTCGACCTGCCCGCGCACGGCGAGTTGACCGTACGCCGGCTGCTGTCCCACACCGCCGGTCTGCAACGTGAGCCGTACGGCGACGTGTGGGACACGCTGCGCGCGCCCGACACCGAGCAGCTCCTGGCCGACCTGGCGCGGGCGGAGCGGGTGCTGCCATCGGGCCGCCGCTTCCACTACTCGAACCTCGGCATGGCGCTGCTCGGGCAACTGGTCGGCCGGCTGCGCGGGGGAACGTGGGCCGAGGTGCTCAGCGACCGGGTGCTGCTGCCGCTGGGGCTCACCGACACCACGGTGAGTCCAGGTCCGGCGGCCGCCACCGGCTTCCTGGTCGACGCGTACTCGGACGAGGCGCACCCGGAGCCGCCGACCGACTTCGGTGCCGTGGGGCCGGCCGCCCAGCTCTGGAGCACCGCCGGGGACATGGCGCGCTGGGCCGCCTTCCTGGCCGATCCGGCGGCGGTCGAGCCGGCCGGTACGGTGCTCGCCCCGGCCACGCTCGACGAGATGCGCTGGCCGGTGACGGTGACCGACGAGACCCTCTGGGCCGGCGGCTTCGGGCTGGGCCTGATCCTGGTGCCGCAGGGCGATCGGGTGATGCACGTGGGGCACGACGGCGCGATGCCGGGTTTCCTGGCCGGCGTCTACGGCCGACGCGGCGGGGCGGGCACTCCCGGGGCGATGGGCTGCGCCGTTCTCCTCTCGTCCGGCAGCGCGTCCGAAGCCCTCGACCTGCCGCACCAGCTGCTCGCCGCGGCGGTCGAACACGATCCGGCGGAGATCGAGCCGTGGCGGCCGGGCCTGCCCGCCCCGGCGCCGCTGCGCGGCATGCTCGGCCGCTGGTGGGGCGAGGGGTACGAGTACGTCTTCTCCTGGCACGACGGGTCGCTGCGGGCCCGCGGCGCCGGGGATCCGCCCGGCAAGCCGCCGGCGGTCTTCGCCCCGCTGCCCGACCAGCCGGACGTGTTCCGGACGGTCTCCGGCCGGGAGGTCGGTGAGCTGCTGCGGCTGAGCCGGGACGAACGGGGGACGGTGGTGCGGATGCACTGGGCGACCTACCGGTTCACCCGCAACCAGGAGACGTTCGACCGGTTCGACTTCCGCGCCGGGAACTGACCCGCGGGCGGCGCAGGACGGGTTCGTACCGTCCTGCGCTGCTTTGGCCTCTTTGTGTCTTTCGTCGCTGTTGGTAGGCCGTGCGCGTGCCACCTCAGGGCGGGGAAATGCGCACGATGCCGCCGGTGTTGAACCGATACGATGGGTGGAACGTCCGTACGCCGCGCCACCAGGGCCGGCGCCGAGATCGAGAGCAGGTGGCACAGGGCCCTTCGGCCCGACCTATGACCGGCACCCCACCTCCCGGCCCGCCCCAGGTGCAGACCCGGATCACCGTTCCGGATCCGAAGATCATGGTCAACCTGCTCGGTGCGGGTGACGAGATCCTGCGACTCGTCGAACGCTCGGTCAACAGTGACGTGCACGTCCGGGGTAACGAGATCACCATCTCCGGTGCGCCCTCGGACAACGCCCTCGCCGAGCGCCTCTTCACCGAGCTGCTCGAACTCATCGAGAAAGGCGAGACCCTGACCACTGACGCCGTCAGGCGTACCGTCGGCATGCTCGAGCAGGGCAGCGCCGAGCGGCCCGCCGACGTTCTGACGCTGAACATCCTCTCCCGGCGCGGACGCACCATCCGTCCCAAGACCCTCGGGCAGAAGCGCTACGTCGACGCCATCGACTCGCACACCATCGTCTTCGGCATCGGCCCTGCCGGCACCGGCAAGACCTACCTGGCGATGGCGAAGGCCGTTCAGGCCCTCCAGGCCAAGCAGGTCAACCGGATCATCCTCACCCGGCCGGCGGTGGAGGCGGGGGAGCGGCTGGGCTTCCTGCCCGGCACGCTGAACGAGAAGATCGACCCCTACCTGCGCCCGCTGTACGACGCGCTGCACGACATGCTCGACCCGGACTCGATCCCGAAGCTGATGGCCGCGGGCACGATCGAGGTGGCGCCGCTGGCGTACATGCGCGGTCGGACGCTGAACGACGCGTTCATCATCCTCGACGAGGCGCAGAACACCACGCCCGAGCAGATGAAGATGTTCCTCACCCGGCTCGGCTTCAATTCCAAGATCGTCGTCACCGGTGACGTGACCCAGGTCGACCTGCCGGGCGGGACGACCAGCGGTCTGCGCGTGGTACGGGAGATCCTCGCGAACGTGGAAGACGTCCACTTCGCCCAGTTGTCCAGCTCCGACGTGGTTCGGCACCGGCTGGTCGGCGAGATCGTCGACGCGTACGCCCGCTGGGACGCCGAGCGGGAGAACCAGCAGGCGCAGGGCGTGCACGCCGTACCGGGGCGGACCGCCCAGGGTGGCGGCCGGTCCGGTCGCCGCCGCTAGATCAGGGGAAACAGTTGTCCATCGAGATCGCCAACGAGTCCGGTGTCGAGGTCGACACCGACGCCGTGCTCGCCGTCGCCCGGCACGCCCTCGACGAGATGGGGGTCAACCCACTCGCCGAGCTCTCCGTGCTGCTGGTCGACGTCGACTACATGACCGAGCTCAACCACCGCTGGATGGGCGGCGACGGGCCGACCGACGTGCTCGCCTTCCCCATGGACGAGGGCAGCGTCGACCACGGCCCGGGCGAGAGCGCCCCGGCCGGCGGTGAGCCGGCCCTGCTCGGCGACATCGTGCTCTGCCCCGATGTCGCAGCCAAACAGGCGGCCACCGCGGGTCACTCGACCGCCGACGAGCTGCACCTGCTGACCGTGCACGGGGTGCTGCACCTGCTCGGGTACGACCACGCGGAACCGGAGGAGGAGCGGGAGATGTTCGCGCTCCAGGCCCGACTGCTGTCCAGCTGGCGGTCGAGCCGGTCACAGTGATGTCCGCCCAGGCCTCCACAGCCGCCGCCGGCCTGCCGGACGCGCAGCTGCTCGTCTTCGCCGCCGGTCTGGTGGTGCTCGCCGGGCTGATCGCGATGACCGAGGCGGCGCTCGCCGCGGTATCGCCGGCGCGGGCCGCCGAACTGGCCCGTGACGGCGCCCGCGGCGCGCGTACGTTGCAGGCCGTCGCCGGTGACGTGGTCCGGCACCTCAACCTGCTCCTGCTGCTGCGGTTGCTTGCCGAGCTGACCGCCACCACGCTGGTGGCGCTGGTCGCGGTCGACACCTTCGGCGCGGGCTGGCGGGCGGCGCTCGTCACCGCCGGCGCGATGACCGTGGTCAGCTTCGTGGTGGTCGGGGTAGCCCCGCGGACGCTCGGCCGGCAGCACGCCTACGTGGTCGGCCGGGCGGTGGCCCCGCTGGTCCGCTGGCTGGGGCGCGCGCTCAATCCGCTCGCCTCGTTGCTGATCCTCATCGGCAACGCGGTGACGCCGGGGCGCGGCTTCCGGGAGGGCCCGTTCGCGACCCAGATCGAGCTGCGCGAGCTGGTCGACCTCGCGGAGCAGCGCGGTGTGGTGGAGCACGGCGAGCGGCAGATGATCCATTCCGTCTTCGCCCTCGGCGACACCATCGCCCGCGAGGTGATGGTGCCCCGTACGGAGATGGTGTGGATAGAGGAGAGCAAGACGCTCTCGCAGGCGCTCGCGCTCTTCCTCCGCTCGGGCTTCTCCCGGATCCCGGTGATCGGCGAGAGCGTCGACGACGTGCTCGGCGTGCTCTACCTCAAGGACCTGATCCGTCGGGTGCGCGGCGGAGATCCGGCGGCCGAGCAGCTGCCGGTCTCGGAGCTGATGCGCCCGGCGACCTTCGTGCCGGAGTCGAAGCCCGTCGACGACCTGCTCTCCGAGATGCAGGCGGCCCGCAACCACCTGGTGATCGTCGTCGACGAGTACGGCGGCACCGGCGGCCTGGTCACCATCGAGGACATCCTCGAGGAGATCGTCGGCGAGATCACCGACGAGTACGATGTCGAGCGCCCGCCGGTCGAGCGACTGGAGGACGGGTCGGTGCGGGTCACCGCCCGGCTCCCCGTGGAGGACCTGGGCGAGCTGTTCGACATCGAGTTGCCCACCGACGAGGTGGAGACGGTCGGCGGACTGCTGGCCCAGTCGCTGGGTCGGGTGCCGATCCCGGGGGCCCGGGTCGAGGTGGCCGGCCTGCGGCTGGTCGCCGAGGGCACCACCGGCCGGCGCAACCGGATCGACACCGTGCTCGTCAGCCGGGTCGAACCGACAGACGTGCAGGAGAACCCGGGGCGCGGCGAGCGAGCCGAGTCCCGGGGCAATCAGAACCGAGTCGAGGAGAGGCAACCCGCCGATGCCTGAGTCGTCCACCGTGCCCGCGGCGCGGCCGACCCCGTCCGCCGTGCCGGAGCTGAGCGCCGAGGACGCCAAGCTGGTCGTCCTGGCCCGGGGGGCCCGCGGCCGGGTGGGAGCCGTGGAAGGTGCGGCGGTGCGCGACCAGGACGGCCGCACGTACGCGGCCGCCAGCGTGGCGCTGCCCTCGCTGACGCTCACCGCGCTCCAACTCGCGGTCGCCTCGGCGGTGGCCGCCGGCGCGACCCGGCTGGAGGCCGCCGTGGTGGTGACCGAAGCCTCGACGCTGGACGGCGCCGGGCACGCGGCGGTCCGCGACCTGGCCGCGGACGCGCCGATCCACGTGGCCGCGCCGGACGGCACCGTCCTGGGCACGGTGATCCAGTGAGGGACCCGGAGGAGCGCCCCTACCGGGCCGGCTTCGCGTGCTTCGTGGGACGACCGAACGCCGGCAAGTCGACCCTGACCAACGCGATCGTCGGCCAGAAGATCGCGATCACCTCGAACAAGCCGCAGACCACCCGGCACGTCATCCGGGCCGTACTGCACCGGCCGGAATCGCAGCTCGTCCTCGTCGACACCCCGGGCCTGCACCGTCCCCGTACGCTGCTCGGCGAGCGGCTCAACGACCTGGTCCGCCAGACCTGGAGCGAGGTCGACGTCATCGGGCTCTGCATCCCGGCCGACGAGGCGATCGGGCGGGGTGACCGGTTCATCAGCGGCGAGCTCGCCGAGCTGAAGGCGACCGTGCTGGCCGTGGTCACCAAGACCGACCTCGTGGATCGCAAGCGTCTCGCCGAACAGTTGCTCGCGGTGAGCGAGCTGGGCGAGTTCGCGGCAGTGGTGCCGGTGAGCGCCGTCTCCGGTCACCAGATCGACACCCTGGTCGACGTGATGACCGGGTACCTGCCCGTGTCCCCGCAGCTCTACCCGGACGACATGCTCACCGACGACCCGGAGCAGGTGCTCGTCGCGGAGCTGATCCGGGAGGCGGCGCTGGAGGGGGTGCGTGACGAGCTGCCGCACTCCATCGCCGTGGTGGTGGAGGAGATGATCCCCGAGGGGCAGCTCGTCCGGATCTTCGCCGACCTGTACGTCGAGCGGCCCAGCCAGAAGGCGATTGTGATCGGTCACCGGGGCAGCCGGCTCAAGGAGGTCGGCACCAACGCCCGCCGGCAGATTGAAGAGCTGCTGGGCACCCGGATCTTCCTGGACCTGCACGTACGGGTGGCAAAGGACTGGCAGCGCGACCCGAAGCAGTTACGCAAGCTCGGCTTCTGAGGCGTTTCGCCCAGCCCCCGTACTCAACGTCAACGATCAGCCGGACGGCGCAGCCGTCCGGCTGATCAGCATCGGTCGAAAGTCGATCAGATATCGGCTGGACGGCGCGATACGTTGATCCGACTCGGTCGGGCGTATGGGAAGTTTCACCTCTGAGTGGGGCGTGCGGCAGTTTGCCGGCGACGCGGCGGAGGGTAGGAGGCATCCGTCGCGCCCCCGAGACAGATGCAGGCTGATGCGAAACAGATACCTTGACCTGCTCCGCTTCCTCGCCATCGTTCGAGTCGTCGTCTACCACGTCACCGGCCTCGCCTCGCTGACGCTGGTCTTCCCGGCGATGTCGGTGATGTTCGCGCTGGCCGGCTCGCTGATGGCCGCCTCGCTGGACCGGTCCGGCCCAGCGGCGGTGCTGCGCCGCCTGCGCCGCCTGCTGCCGTCGCTCTGGGTGCTGGCCGCCGTCTTCGTGCCGGCGATGCTGCTCACCGGGCTGCCACTGACACCACGTGTGCTGCTCTGGCTCTTTCCGGTCTCGGACCCGCCCGCCAACAGTTGGGGGGCGTTGGCGCTGAGCCCGATCTGGTATCTGCGCGACTACCTGTGGTTCGTCTTCGCCTCGCCGATCGCGCTCTGGCTGTTCCGTCGGGCCCCGCTGCCGACCCTGCTGACCCCGTACGTGCTGCTCGTGGTGATCGAGTCGGGGATCTGGCCCGACGCGCCCGGCCCGTTCCGGGAGTTCGGCCTCTACTTCGGCGCCTGGATGCTGGGGTTCGCGCACCACGCGGGCATGCTGCGCCGGCTCGCCAACCGGGTGCTCGTCCCGGCGGTGCTGTTGCTCGCCGCGGCCGGTGGCGCGTGGATCCTCACGCATCCCGGGCCGCGTGGCTTCGACCTCAACGACAACCACCTCGGCAACGCCCTCTGGTCGCTGGCGTTCATCCTGGTCGTGCTCGGCCGAGGGCCGTCCGGCGCGGCGTGGGTCGACCGCAACGCGGTGTTCGGGCGGGTGGTGACCGTACTGAACCGGCGGGCGCTGACGATCTACCTCTGGCACATGCCGTTCGTGGTCGGGCTCACCCCGCTGTTCGACGGGGTGGGCTGGTCGCACGAGGATCCGCGCGGGCTGGCGATCCGGGTGGTGCTGGTCTTCGCCCTGGTCGGCGTGGTGACGCTCGCCGTGGGATGGGTGGAGGACATCGCGGCGCGGCGGCGGCCGGAACTGCTCCCGGGCGGCCGCCGGACCGCGACCCGTACCGGGCCGCCGTCGTCCTCGACCGGCAACCGGGTACCCGCGCAGCGCGGCGCCCCGGAGTCGGCCACGGCGGAGGTCACCGCTGGCTGAGGTTGAGGTCGCCGCTGCGGGTGCTCACGTCGAGTACCAGCTTGGCGGTCGGGTCGTCGGTGACCGTGACATGCTCGTCGCCGGAACTGGCGTCGGCCCGGACCTGGTACGGGCCGGGAGGCACGACGAGATTGACCTCGCCGCTGCTCGCGTGCGCCCGGACCGAGGCGGCCTTCTCCAGCTCGAGGGTGACGTTTCCGGACCTGGCCTCGGCGTCCACCTCGCCCTGCAGCCGGCGGGCCGAGATGTCGCCGGAGGAGGCGCGCAGGGTGAGCGGACCGCTGGCCTCGGACACCTCGATGTCGCCGGAGCTGGCCTCCAGCCGTACCGGGCCGGTGGTGCCGGTGAGGTGGACGTCTCCCGAGCGGACCTGCAACTCCACCGCGCCGACCCGGGTCAGTTCGACGTCGCCGGAGCTGCTCTCGCCCCGAACGGCGACACCCTCGGGGGCGGTCACCTCGTACGACACGCTGCACCGGGACCCGCAGTCGGTGTCCAGCACCAGTTCGCTGCCCTTGATCTCGTACTTCGCCTTCGGCTCGGCACCCTGATAGCGCACCACCCGCTTGATCCGTACCTCGGACGCCGTGCCGGTGGCCCGTACGACCACGTCCCCCGAGCCGGGAAGCACCCGGATCGTGGTGATCCGGGCCGTCTCCGTGTTGTCGAAGTCCAGCCGCCGGTACGACAGGTTGTCGCACCCGGTGAGAAGGATCAGGGTTGCGGCGGCACCGAGCGCGACGGGGGCGACGGTACGGCGGCGGCCGGCGCGAGCGGAGCCGCCGGAAGGCTGAGCGGTCATGGCGAGCACGCTACGGGCGGTACCGCCCGAGGCGCATCGGGGATCCGTCGCCGCGGCACCCCGAAGGAACCCTGATATCGCACCCCGAGGGAGAATGGCCGGATGGCCGGGTACCGCCGACAGCTCTACCGCGACGACGCGGTGGTGCTGCGCGTGCAGAAGCTCGGCGAGTCCGATCGGATCATCACGCTGCTCACCCGACGGCACGGTCGAATCCGCGCGGTGGCCCGGGGCGTGCGGCGCACCACCAGCAAGTTCGGTGCCCGGCTGGAGCCGTTCGGGCACGTGGACCTCCAGCTCGCCGGGGACCCGAAGGGCAACCAGGGCAGCTCGCTGCACACGGTGAGCCAGGTCGAGGGGATCGACCTCTACGGCAAGCGGTTCCTCGGCGACTACCCGCGCTACACCGCGGCCAGCGCGATCGCCGAGACGGCCGAGCGGCTCACCCCGGTCGAGCGGGAGCCCTCGCTGCGGCTGTTCCAGCTCACCCTCGGCGCCCTGCGCGCGCTCGCCGAGGGCAGCCACGCCACCACCCTCGTGCTCGACGCGTACCTGCTGCGGGGGATGGCGCTGGCCGGCTGGGCGCCGGCGCTCGTCGCGTGCGCCGTCTGCGGCACGCCCGGGCGGCATCGGGCCTTCTCCGTACCGGCCGGTGGCATCGTGTGCCCGGACTGCCGGCCGCCCGGCGCGGCCCATCCGGCGCCCGCCACCATCGATCTGATGTTCGCGTTGAGTAGTGGCGACTGGCGGATCGCCGACGCCACCGAGGCCGGTGTACGCCGGGAGTGCAGTGGCCTGGTCGCGGCGCACCTGCAGTGGCACCTGGAACGCGCGCTACGCTCGCTTCCGCTGGTAGACCGGGGTGCTCCGGCACCTGGCGCCGATAGCGTGAACAGGGAGTAGCAGGTGATTCGATCTTTGAGGGCCGGTCGGCGCGAGCCGGTGCCACCCACACCGCACCCGTCCGGTGCTCGTCCGCCCGCGCTGCCGGCGGACGCGGTGCCGCGGCACGTCGCGGTGGTGATGGACGGCAACGGTCGGTGGGCCAAGGAGCGTGGGCTGCCGCGCACCAAGGGCCACGAGGCGGGGGAATTCTCCCTCTTCGACACGATCGAGGGTGCCATCGAGATGGGCATCCCCTACCTGTCGGCGTACGCCTTCTCCACGGAGAACTGGCGGCGATCGCCGGAAGAGGTCCGTTTCCTGATGGGCTTCAACCGCGACGTGATCCGCCGCCGGCGTGACCAACTGGTCGACCTCGGCGTACGGGTGGTCTGGTCGGGCCGGGCGGGGCGGCTCTGGAAGAGCGTCATCTCCGAACTGCAGACCGCCGAGGAGATGTCCCGCGGCAACTCGACGCTCACCCTCCAGTTCTGCGTGAACTACGGCGGGCAGGCGGAGATCGCCGACGCGGCGGCGGCGATCGCCCGCGAGGTGGCGGCCGGCCGGCTCGACCCGTCCAAGGTCAACGAGAAGACCGTGGCGAAGTACCTCTACCACCCGGAGGTCCCCGAGGTGGACCTCTTCCTCCGCCCGTCCGGGGAGCAGCGGACCTCGAACTTCATGCTCTGGCAGAGCGCGTACGCCGAACTGATCTACCTCGACACGCTCTGGCCGGACTTCGACCGTCGGCACCTCTGGTACGCCTGCGAGCTCTACGCGCAGCGTGACCGGCGCTTCGGCGGTGCGCTGCCCAACCCGGTCGCCCCGCCCACGCAGGGCTGAGCCTCACGGTCCCGGGCGGGCCACCGGGAGGCTTACTTCGCCGTCACGCTGGGTATCTGTCTCCTCAGGAGCCACTGAGAGAGGTGAACCCACATGATCCAGAAGCGCATCGCCCAGTGGGCGCTGATGGCGATCGCCGTTCCGGTGGCGGCAGCCGGCGCGCGTCAGCTCAGCCGCAAGATGGAGGCCCGTCGTGGCCCTTCGAGAGTCAGCCGGCTGCTCGCCAAGGGCGCGGACAAGCTACGCCCGCAGAAGTCCAAGCGCCGTCGCTTCTGGTGATCTCCGCCTAGGATCGGAGGCGCGGGGCGTGTCGCGGGGGTACGCCCCCGACGCGGGGGTGGTCATGCGGGATCTCCGGTACGAGATGACGGCCGCGCTGGCTGTCGCGGACCTGGTCGACGCCGCGCAGCGGGAACGGGTCGCGGACATCTGCGCCGACGTCGCCGAGCGCTACTGCGCCGAACTCGGTCACACCCCGGCCATCCGCTCCGGTGAGATCGGCGAGCTGGCCCAGGGGGAGCCGGCCGCGGGTTGGGCGCCGACGCCGGCGGAGGAGACGCAGCGCGCCTGGTGAGGCCGGGCCCCGTCGGTCTGCCGTCCGGTGCGAGCCCGCCGGTTCGGGCGCCTTCCGTTCCGGGCGTGGCCGCCGGAGGCAAGTCTCTCCCCGAGCCTGATACCTGAGAGGCATAAATATGCCTCTCAGGTATCAGAGGAGTAGCTGAGATGGCTCGACGGTGGTGGTGCGCGCCGGGCCGGCCCTAGCGCGGGGCGAGTGCTACTTGTTCGAAGAGTTCCCTCTCCTCGCCGAGCGTCGCGGGAATCGCGGCCAGACGGGGCTGGGCGCGTTCAGGCCTCCACCTCGGACCGGTCGCCGGCCCAGAGGGTGTGGAAGGTGCCCGGACGGTCGACCCGGTGGTACGTGTGCGCTCCGAAGTTGTCCCGCAGGCCCTGGATCAGCGCGGCCGGCAGCCGCTCCGCGCGCAGCGCGTCGAAGTACGCCAGCGACGAGGAGAACGCCGGAGCCGGCACCCCGGCCCGGGCCGCTTCGGCCACGACCCGACGCCAGCTCGGCACGCCCGCGCTGACCGCCTCGGCGAAGTACGGTGCCACCAGCAGCGTGGACAGGTCGGGCTGCTCGTCGTACGCCTCGCGGATGCGGTCCAGGAACCGGGCCCGGATGATGCAGCCGCCCCGCCAGATGGTGGCGGTGCCGCCCAGGTCGATGTTCCAGTCGTACTCGCGGCTGCCCGCGCTGATGTGGTCGAAGCCTTGCGCGTAAGCGACGATCTTGGAGGCCAGCAACGCCCGGCGGACGTCCTCGACGAACGTGTCGCGGTCGTCGACCTTCAGTTTCGCGCCGCCGCCGGGGAACGCCCGGCGGGCAGCCTCACGCTGGTCGGCGTGCCCGGAGAGCGAACGCGCGAACGTCGCCTCGGCGATGCCGGTGATCGGAATGCCCAGGTCGAGCGCGCTCTGCACGGTCCACCGGCCGGTGCCCTTCTGTTCCGCCTGGTCGCGCACGAGGTCGACGAACGGCCGGCCGGTGCTGGCGTCGGTGTGCGCCAGCACGTCCCCGGTGATCTCGATGAGGAAGGACTCCAACTCCCCGCGGTTCCACTCCCGGAAGATCTCCGCGAGCTCCGCCGGCTCGGCGCCCAGACCGGCCCTCAGCAGGTCGTACGCCTCGGCGATGAGCTGCATGTCGGCGTACTCGATGCCGTTGTGCACCATCTTCACGAAGTGGCCGGCGCCGTCCGGGCCGATGTGCCGGCAGCACGGCACCCCGTCGACCTGCGCGGCGATCTTCTCGAAGATCGGCCCAAGCTTCTGGTACGACTCCTCGGAGCCGCCGGGCATGATGCTCGGCCCGTGCAGCGCGCCCTCCTCGCCGCCCGACACGCCGGTGCCGACGAAGTGCAGGCCGTGCCGGCGCAGCGCCGCCTCCCGGCGCTGGGTGTCGGCGAAGTGGGCGTTCCCGCAGTCCACCACGATGTCGCCCGGCTCCAGCAGCGTGGCCAGCTCGTCGATGACCGCGTCGGTGGGTCCGCCCGCCTTGACCATGACGATCACCGCGCGTGGCCGTTCCAGCGCCGCGACGAAGTCGGCCATCGACTCGGTGGCCACGAAGGTGCCCTCGTCGCCGTGTTCGGCGACGAGGCTGCGGGTGCGCTCCGGCGTGCGGTTGTGCACCGCTACCCGGAACCCGTTGCGGGCCAGGTTGCGGGCCAGGTTCCGGCCCATCACCGCGAGCCCGGTAACGCCGATCTGCGCCTTCGCCTGCTCGGCCATGCGCCGCCACCTCTCACTGTCGCTGTTCGCGTTTCGAACCTATCGCGACGGACGGCGACGGATACCAGTGATCGTGATCCCGTCACCGTCGGTAGGGGCGTGCCTTCGATCAGCCCTCGGCGAGCCGGGCCTCGATCCGGGCGACCTTTCCGCTGAGCGCGTCGGTGACCCCCGGCCGGACGTCTGCCTTGAGCACCACGCTGACCCGCGGCGCGCGCTCGGCGACCGCGTCCACGGCCCGCTTCACCACCGACATGACCTCGTCCCACTCGCCTTCGATCGTGGTGAACATGGCGTCGGTCCGGTTCGGCAGGCCGGACTCGCGGACCACCCGGACCGCGTCCGCGACGAGGTCGCCCACGGATTCGCCGACGCCGAGCGGGGTGATCGAGAACGCGATCAGCATGGACAGATCCTAATTCGGGTGCGCGTACGCCCGGGTGGTGGATAGGGTCCGTCCATGCGCTGATGACGTCCAGTTCCGAGCCGGCCCGCCGCCCGTGCGCGCGGTCCGTGCGTTCCCGGGCGTCCGCATCTCTTCCCGCCGCCGTAGTGGTGTGCCGGGCGTGGCCGATCCCGGGACCAGTCCCTGTCCGTCCCGACCGTGGCTCACTCCAGCCCGGTTCCCGCCCAGCCGATGACCGGCCGGGCCGTGCGGCGCCGTGACCGTCGGTGTCGGCACGTCCCGCCCGGCCGGTCCGCGGAGAAGGAGGCCCGGATGCCTGCCAAGCGCACTGCGAAGTCCCGTACGACCCGTACCGCCCGCACCGTCGAGGACCTGACGCCTGTCGACCTCGACCGGCTGTCGGTGGCGCCCGCCGTGGTGCCGCTGCCGGACAGCCTGGCTGAGCCGCAGTCACGTACGGCGCCGCCGAAGGCCGGTCCGCCGGTCGCACACGGCCGTTCGGGGTCGGGCCGGGGCAGCCAGCGGGCGGGCCAGCCCCGCCGGTACGCCTTCCGACGCAGCTGACCGGCCCGGGTGCGGCCCATCGTCGCGGCGATGGGCCGCACCCGCTTCGGCTCGCCGCCCGTGCCGTCGCGTTGCGTCGGGGCGGGAGGCGTCGCCGGTCCGGCCCGCCTCGCGGGTGCCGCAGCGCGGTTCCCGTCAGCCGATCAGGGGGCGAAAGGTCCCGAGCACGATGCTGGTGGAGAGGGCGGCCGCAGCCAGCGCCACCGCACCGATCACGAGCCACGCGTCGGCGGCGGTGAACCGTTGGCGGCGGGCGACCGTACGCGGAATGCCGGCGTCGAACCCTCGCGCGTCCATCGCGACGGCGAGCCGGGTGCCCCGCCGGATCGCCCCGACCAGCAGGGCGAACGCGGTCGACACGAAGAGCCGCAGCTTCGCCACCGGGTTGCGTCCGGCGTCCACCCCGCGGGCCCGGCGGGCCATGCTGATCGCCTGCCACTCGTGCCCGAGCAGCGGCACGAGGCGGAACGCGGCCAGCGCGCCGACGGCGAACCGCGCCGGCGCCTTCGCGTTCTGGATCAGCGCGTCGGCGAGGTCCGTCGGGTCGGTGGTGGCGAACACGATCACGCCGGGCAGCGCCACCGCGAACATCCGCAGCACCAGGCCGAGCGCGGTCAGCAGCACGCCCGAGGTGACCACGACCGGGCCCGCCTCGAACAGCAGCCGGCCGGAGCGCTCCGCCGCGAAGAGCACCAGGGTGACCACGATGCCGGCCGCGCTCACCAGCAGCGGCCAGGCACGGCGGGCCAGCACCCGGTAGCGGACGCCGAAGAGCGGCAACGCCACCAGTTCGACGGCGATGGCGATCGCCGGTGCGATCGGGTCGAGCGTGGCGACGAGGACGAACGAGAAGAGCAGGGCGGCGGCGAGTTTGGCCACCGGGTTGCGCCGGGCCAGCGGCGCGCCGGGGACGGCGACCGGTTCGAGGTCGATCACGAGGGCCCCCCGGTCGAGGCCGCCGGCCGACCGTCGGCCGGCACGGGGCGGGTCAGGGTGACCTGCCGGTCGGCCAGCGCGGCGACGAACTCCGCGTCGTGGGTGACCGTGACGACACCGTGCCCGGCGTCGCGCAGGTCGGCGAGGAGGTCCACCAGCTCCAGCCAGGTCCGCCGGTCCTGGCCGAACGTGGGCTCGTCGCAGATCAGCAGCCGGGGCGCCGTGGCCAGGGCCGTCGCCACGCTCAACCGCCGCGCCTCACCGCCGGAGAGGGTGTACGGGTTGGCGGCCGCGAGCGCGGTCAGCCGCAGCCGGTCGAGCAGCTCGTCCACCGTGGTGCGGACCTCCGCCTCGGGCCGGCCGGTGCGGCGCGGGCCGAGCGCCAGTTCGTCGAAGACCGTGCCGGTGACGAACTGGTGCTCCGGATCCTGGAACACCGAGCCGATCCGGGTGGCCAGGGCCGGGGCGCGCCAGCGATACGGGGGAGTGCGGGCGTCCCGGCCGGCCAGCTCCGCGCTCGCCGTGACCGCGCCGCTGCCGGGCCTGAGCAGCCCGCCGAGGAGCAGCGCCAGGGTGGATTTGCCTGCCCCGTTGGGACCGAGCACGGCGAGCGCCTCGCCGGCGCGTACGGTCAGGTCGGTTTCGGCCAGGCGGGGCGGCAGGCCGAGCCGATCGGCGGTGAGCAGCGCCTCGCCGGGGGCGACGGTGGCGCGGCGCGACGGCACGGTGCGACCCGGCACCCAGACACCCTCGGCGGCGAGCGCGTCACCGTGCACGTCGAAGACCGCTTCCGGCGTGCCGTCGGCGCGTACGCCGCCGCCGGGTTCCAGCACCACCACCCGGTCGACCAGGGGCAGCGCCTCGGCCACCCGGTGTTCGACCAGGATCAGCGTCGTGTCGGCGTCCAGCGCACCGGCGACCGCCGAACGCACCAGCGTCGCGCCGGCCGGGTCGAGGTTGGCGGTCGGCTCGTCGAGCAGCAGCAGCCCCGGCCGCAGGGCGAGCGCGCCGGCCAGCGCCAGCCGCTGCTGTTCGCCGCCGGACAGTTGGGCGGTGAGCCGGTCCCGGCGGTACGGGAAGCCGACCCGGCGCAGCGCCTCGTCGACCCGGGGCCAGATCTCGTCGGTCGGCACGCCCCGGTTCTCCAGCCCGAACGCCACGTCGTCGCCGCAGCGGGCCATCACCAGTTGGCTCTCCGGGTCCTGGAAGACGATGCCGACGCGTTCCCTGGCCTTACGCGGGTCGAGTCCGTCGATCTCGACGGTGCCGCTCTGCTCGCCCGAGTCCTCGGGCAGCAGCCCGGCGAGCGCCGCGAGCAGGGTGCTCTTGCCGGCGCCCGAGGGACCGAGCAGCAGCACCCGCTCGCCGTGCTCGATGCGCAGGTCGACGCCGCGGACCGCCCAGCGTTTCCGCCCGGCGTGCCGCCACCCGAACCCCCGCAGCGTGACACCGCTCACCACCGCCACCTCCTCCCCACCCATCCACCCGGCGGGCTGCCCCGCCCGTCGCCCAGCAACGTTGATCAAGAGGTTTGCGTCAGGATCGCGACCACCGTTGACGCAAACCTCTTGATCAACGGGGTCGGGGGTCGGGGGTCGGGTTAGATGGCGGCGCGTTCGCGGCCGGCGGGGAAGCGGTCCAGGGCGCCGGTGTTCGCGAGCGCGCGGGTCAGCGCCCAGCCGCCGACGCCGGCCACGATCGTCGAGCTGACGACGGTGAGCAGGGCGTACGGGAGTCGGTAGCTCGCCAGGTCGGTCTCGGTGTTCCAGTAGACGAAGTCGAAGACCGCCGCGCTGACGCCGGTGAGCGCGCCGGCCAGCACCGCCGCCGGCAGGCGGAACGAGCGGTACCGGAACGCTGCGAAGGCCAGTTCGGCGCCGATGCCCTGCATCACGCCCTGGACGATCGTGATGCTCGCCCACTGGCTGCCCAGCAGCGCGGACAGGATCGCGGCCACCGTCTCGCAGTAGAGCGCCGCACCGGGCTTGCGGATGACCAGGCCACCGAGCACGGCCGGGACCAGCCAGACGCCGTAGATCAGCGTCTGGGCCGGCGGGAAGAAGGCGAACGCCGCGTCGGTGGCGCTCCAGACCAGGTTCCAGGCCCAGAAGATGACGCCGAAGGCGACGGCGATCACCGACGCGACGACGATGTCGATGGTTCGCCAGCGATTGGTGTCGTTGCTTTTCATCTGTTTGCTCCCAGTTCAGCCGCAGGAACCAGGAGAAGACGCACGCCGCGCCCGGTTTTCACCGGACGGCGACGCGGCTGGAGGTCGACCGAACTCCCTGCGCTGGCATTACCCAGATCAGGTTCGAGGGTCTGCGGGCGTGCCCGCACTCTCAGCGCTGTGCGCTCCCCTGTCGGATGTGAAATTGATACGGAGACGCTAGCACTGCGTGCAGGGGCCGGGCCATGCCGCCCGACCTGGGTAGGCTGCCGATCATGCGCATCGACGCCCGTGGTCTGGAGTTCGTGGTACGCGCCGGCGGCCCGGAGCGCGGCGAACCCGTCCTGCTGCTGCACGGCTTCCCGCAACATGGCGGAGAGTTCGACGAGGTGGTGCCCGCCCTGCACGCCGCCGGGCTACGCACGTACGCCCCCGACCAGCGCGGCTACTCGCCCGGCGCCCGGCCGGCGGAGGTCGAGGCGTACCAGCTGCCGGAACTGGTGGCCGACACGGTGGCGCTACTCGACGCGCTGGACGTCGAGGCGGCGCACCTCGTCGGGCACGACTGGGGCGCGGCCGTCGCCTGGGCGGTCGCCGCGGCGCACCCCGAGCGGGTGCGGACGCTCACCGCCGTCTCGGTGCCACACCCGGCCGCCATGGCGTACGCGCTCGCGCACGACCCGAAGCAGAAGGCCCGCTCGTCGTACATGGTGCTGTTCCGCCAGGCCGGGAAGGCGGAGAAGGCGCTGCTCGGGCTGCGGGCGGCAGGGTTGCGCCGGCTGCTCCGCGGCGTCGGCGACACCGCCCGGGTGGCGGCGTACGCGGAGCCGATGCGCGAACCCGGCGCGCTGACCGGGGCGCTGAACTGGTACCGGGCGATGTCGGGGGCCGCGCTGGGCGCCGTCGGGCCGGTGACCGTGCCCACCACGTACGTCTGGAGCGACCGCGACAACGCGATCGGCCGAGGCGTCGCGGAGCTGTGTGCGCAGCACGTGACCGGCGACTACCGCTTCGTGGAGCTGCCCGGGGTGAGCCACTGGATCCCGGACGAGGCGCCGGCGCCGCTGGCCGAGGCGATCCTGACCCGGGTACGCGGCACGGCCTGAGCGGGGCCGTACCCGGGTTCGGTGGGGGACATCAGCACGGATGGGACGGAGGAACGATGACACTGAGCGCCGAGGGCTACCTGGCGATGGTGACCGAGACGATGAACCGGGTGGCCGGCAGCCAGCGGGAGGCCGTCGGCCGCGCGGCTGACCTGATCGCCGAGGCGGTACGCGCCGACGGGGTGGTGCACGCCTTCGGCACCGGGCACTCCGAGGCGCTCGCCATGGAGATCGCCGGCCGGGCCGGCGGGCTGGTGCCCACCAACCGGATCGCCTTGCGCGACCTGGTACTGCTCGGCGGTGCTCCGGCCGACGTGCTCGGCCCCACCCTGGAGCGGGATCCGACGGTCGCGCACCGCCTCTACGCACTGGCCCCGGTACGCCCGCAGGACGTCTTCGTGCTCGCCTCGAACTCGGGGGTCAACGGCGCGATGGTGGAGTTCGCATCCGTCGTCAAGGAGAACGGTCACGCTCTGGTGGCGATCACCTCGGCGCAGCACTCCGGCCAGATGACGTCCCGCCACCCGTCCGGGCGCAAGCTCGCCGACTTCGCCGACGTGGTGCTCGACAACGGCGCTCCGTACGGCGACGCGACGCTGCCGCTGCCCGGCGGTGGCGCGGTCGGCGCGGTCTCCTCCATCACCGCCGCCCTGCTCGCGCAGCAGATCACGGTCGAGGTGGTGGCCCGGCTGCTCGCCGCCGGGCAGCAGCCCCCGGTCTACCTGTCCGCCAACATCGCCGGCGGCGACGAGCACAACCACGCGCTCGAGGCCCGGTACGCCGGTCGTATCCGCCGGGGCTCCTGACCCCGGCCGCCCGACCGGGTGGGGTCCCACCCGACTTCTTGTGAGCCCGTTTCGGATGACGGGCGATCGGGCACTGGCGCTACCGCCGGCGGCCGGCTCCGCCGGCGGTAGCGTCGGAGCAGGAGGTAGCGCGTGTCCAAGGAGACCGAGCGGCAGCGCTGGCAGCGCAACTTCGCCGACCTGCTCCAGGAGCTGCGGGTGGCGCAGACCGGCGTGCAGATCCTGTTCGCCTTCCTGCTGACTCTGCCGTTCAGCAACGGCTTCACGCGTACGACCGCTTTCCAGAAGGACGTCTACGTCGTCGCGCTGCTGGCCGCCGCGGCCGCCACGGCGCTGATCATCTCGCCGGTGGCGTTCCACCGGGCGCTCTTCCGCCAGGGGCGCAAGCCGGAGCTGGTCCGGTTCGCCCACCGGATGGCCTCCTACGGGCTCGCCTTCATGCTGGTCTCGATGGTCAGCGCCGTGCTGCTGATCACCGACTTCGTCCTCGACCGTCCGTTCGCGTTCGTGATCAGCGGGCTGACCGGGCTCTGGTTCCTCGCCTTCTGGGGGCTGCTGCCGTTCGTCCGCCGCAACTGGGGCGAGGACGACATCGACGACGAGGACGACGACCCCCGTACGCTCACCGGCGACTGACCCCGAGGCGCCGACCGGAGGCGTACGCCCGACCGGCCCCCATCGCCGGAACTCGATCTTTACGGAGAGCTACCTCTGGGTAACAACCGGGGGTAGCGTGGCGTTTGTCGAGCACGTTGACGCAGCGGACCGAGGTTCGAGGGGGCAGCCGTGACCACGACGCAGAACAGCCGACCCGAGCCGGACGCCTCCGGCGGCACTCCGGAGCCAACCGAGACCAGCGGCGGCACCGCCGCCCTGCTGCCGAGCGAGGCGGGTCACGTCTCCGAGAAGGAGGCCCGCCAGGTCGCCGAGGCGGCCCGTGAGTCCACCTGGGACCGCCCGAGCTTCGGCAAGTCGCTCTTCCTCGGCCGGTTCCGACTCGACCTGATCAACCCCTGGCCGAGCTCCGATGCGGACGAGGACGCCCGCGCCGAGGAGTTCCTCGCCCGGCTCCGGGAGTACCTCGTGACCGAGGTGGACGGCGCCGCGATCGAGCGGGACGCGCGCATCCCCGACGAGGTGTTCCAGGGGCTCGGCCGCCTCGGCGCGTTCGGCATGAAGATCGACCGGACGTACGGCGGGCTCGGACTGAGCAACCTCCAGTACTGCCGGGCGCTGATGCTCGCCGGTTCGGTCAGCCCGGCGATCGGCGCGTTGCTCTCCGCGCACCAGTCCATCGGCGTGCCGCAGCCGCTGAAGATGTTCGGTACGGCGGAGCAGAAGCAGCGCTTCCTGCCCCGGCTGGCCGCCGGTGAGGTCTCCGCGTTCCTGCTGACGGAGCCGGACGTCGGCTCCGACCCGGCCAGGTTGGCGACCACTGCGGAGCCGACCGAGGACGGCACCGGCTACCGGCTCAACGGTGTGAAGCTCTGGGCGACCAACGGCACCGTGGCCACCCTGCTCGTCGTGATGGCCCGGGTGCCGGCCGGTGAGGGGCGCCGCGGTGGGATCACCGCCTTCGTGGTGGACGGCGACGCCGACGGCATCACGGTGGAGCGCCGCAACGGCTTCCTCGGACTGCGCGGGCTGGAGAACAGCGTCACGCGGTTCCACGACGTCTTCGTGCCCAGGGAGAACGTCATCGGCGGTGAGGGCAAGGGGCTGAAGATCGCGTTGACCACGCTCAACACCGGCCGCCTGTCGCTGCCGGCCATGTGCGTGGGCGCCGGCAAGTGGTCGTTGAACGTGGCCCGGAACTGGGCCGCCGATCGGGTGCAGTGGGGCCGGCCGGTCGGCACGCACGAGGCGGTCGCCCAGAAGCTCGCCTTCATGGCCGCGACGACGTACGGCATGGAGACCATGCTGGAGATCTGTTGCCGGCTCGCCGACGACGACCGCAACGACATCCGGATCGAGGCGGCGCTCGTCAAGCTCTACGCCAGCGAGATGGCCTGGCGGATCGCCGACGACCTGATCCAGATCCGCGGCGGTCGCGGCTACGAGACGGCCGAGTCGCTGACCGCCCGTGGTGAACGCCCCGCCGCCGTCGAGCAGCTCCTGCGCGACGTACGGATCAACCGGATCTTCGAGGGCTCGACCGAGATCATGCACCTGCTGATCGCCCGGGAGGCGGTCGACGCGCACCTCTCGGTCGCCGGGGACGTCATCGACCCGGACGCCGGCCTCGGTCGTAAGGCTAAGGCGGGGGCCCGGGCCGGGGCCTTCTACGCGAAGTGGCTGCCCACGCTCGCCGTCGGCCGGGGTCAGAGCCCCAGGGCGTACGCCGAGTTCGGGCCGCTCGCCGGTCACCTGCGGCAGGTGGAGCGAGTCTCGCGCAAGCTCGCCCGTTCGACGTTCTACGCGATGTCCCGCTGGCAGGGCCGGATGGAGCGCAAGCAGGCGTTCCTGGGGCGGATCGTGGACATCGGCGCGGAGCTGTTCGCGATGGCCGCGGTGTGCGTCCGCGCGCACGCCGAGCGGGACACCCGGCCGGAGAACGTCGAACTGGCCGACCTCTTCTGCCGGCAGGCCCGGGTACGGGTCGACGCTCTCCTCACGGCGCTCTGGGAGAACACCGACTCGGTCGACGTCGCGGCGGCGAAGCGGATCCTCGCCGGCCGCTACGCCGACCTGGAGTCCGGCGTGATCACCCCGCCCGACGAGCTGCCCTGGGTCGCCCGTTGGTCGCCCGGCCCGTCCGTCGCGGCCGACGTCCGCCGGCGGATCCCACCGCCCCAGTGACCTGAGCCGTCCCCCGGGCGTCTCTCGGGCTGCGCCGCGGTCGGCTCGCACCGTCCGGTCGCAGTCACGACGGTCGCGCAGCACGTGGAGACGGCCGGTCATGATGCACGACGTGCCGGCATCTTTCGCCGCGGCGGTGGACAAGCATCTCTGAAATGAGCCTGATACCTCAGAGGCATATTTATGCCTCTGAGGTATCAGGCTTTTGGAGAGACCTGCCTCCAGGCTGAGCCACACTTCCCCGCAGTCCGCCGATCCCAGGGAACGTCGCCCTGGGGGACGCCGCCCTGAGGGGACGCCGCGCTGAGGGGACGCCGTCCCGGGAGGTCGCCATCCCCGGGGTCGCCGTTCCGGCAGGTCGCCATCCCCGGGGGTCGCCGTTCCGGGAGGTCGCCGACGGCGGGAGGCCGCCGGGCACCGGGCAGCGTCAGCGGGCGATGGCCCAGGCCAGGACCGCCGCGAGGATCAGCCCGTTGAGTGCCGCCAGGCCGAGGTAGGCCGCGGGCGGGATGCGACGGCCCTTACGGACCAGGCTGACCAGTACGGCGGCGTAGCCGAGCAGCAGAACGGCGATGACGACCAGGAAGTAGAACACCCGAAGACCTTAGCGGCCCGCCCGTAGGCCGAGCCTGCGCAGCTCCAGCGCGGCGAGCGCCTCGACGGTGGCGTCGTCGCCGCGGCGCCACGCCTCGGCCACGTCGGGCGCGATCCGGGTCAGCCGATCCAGCGGCTGGCCGGCCAGTGCGCGCAGCGCGAGCAGATCTCGCCCGGCCGGCGCGGTGGCCAGCTTCGCGGCAGACCCGGCGCGGCGGATCCAGCGCACCCGCAGCGGCAGCCAGCCGACGAGCACCAGGCCGAGCGGGAAGATCAGCACGGCCACGGCGAGCGCGACGGCCAGTTGGTCGACGAGTTCCTGCTGGTCACGGCCGGCCTCGGCCAGCGCCCGGGCGGCGCCGGCGGCGCGTTCGAACGGGGCGGTCAGCTCGTCGCCGACCAGCGGTACCCGGCCGACCTTGCCGCCGGCTTCGGCCAGGTTGTCGGCGAGCCCGCCGCCGGCGCCCTCCAGCTTCTGACCGGGTACGGCGAGTTTCTGCACCAGATCGTGCAGCCAGAGCGCGCCGCGGATCGCGGCGTACACCCAGACCACGACGAGCAGGTCGGTGAGGAACTGTCGGGCGGCGGTCGGAAAGCGATCGGCATAGATCTTCACGCCGGACAGCGTGTCACGGCCGGCGGCCGGTTGGGGAGGTCAGCCGGCGCAGCCGCGGCAGGTGCCGAAGATCTCCATGGTGTGGCTCACGTCGGCGTAGCCGTGCTGGGCGGCGACCCGCTCGGCCCAGCTCTCCACGGCGGGGCCCTCGACCTCGACGGTCCGCCCGCAGGCCCGGCAGACCAGATGGTGGTGGTGCCCCTCGCTGCACCGGCGGTAGAGGTGTTCGCCGCCCGGCGGGCGCATCACGTCGATCTCGCCGGCGTCGGCGAGCCCCTGCAGCGTCCGGTAGACCGTCGTGAGGCCGACCCGCTCACCCCGCGTGCGCAGCATCGCGTGCAGATCCTGCGCACTGTGGAATCCCTCGACCTCGGCCAGCAAGGCACTGACCGCACTGCGCTGACGGGTGTTGCGCAGGGTTGCGCTGCTCTCGCTCACCACGTGACACCTCCGACCCGTCGCCGCCTCATGATCTTTCCCCGGCGTGGCTGACCGCGTCCGCCACGATGTGCGCGACGTGCTCGTCGACCAGGCAGTACGCGATTTCCCGACCCCGCCGGGAGCCCCGCACCACACCGGCTCCCCGTAGCACCCGCAGGTGTTGGGAGACCAGCGGCTGCGTCACGCCCAGCTTCTCCACCAACTCGTGCACGCACCGCTCCCCGGTGGCGAGTTCGCTGACGATGGCCAACCGGATCGGGGCCGACAGCGCGCGCAACAGCTCGCTGGCACCTTCGAAGCCGTCGTAGCCGGATCCGCCGCTCACCCCGTAACGGTAACCAGTTCCGTCCGGATCGCGCCCGCCGCGGTCAGCCAAGTACGACCTCGTGCGGCTCCGGGGCCGCCGGCGCCGCCGCCGCGGGCACGCGCCGGCGGCGCAGCACCCGCCAGCCGGCTGCGGCCAGCGCGACCACGAGGAACGAGGCGATCGCCATCAGCACCACCGATGCGCCGGGGGCGGTGTCGGCGGTGGCCGCCACCCAGACGCCCGAGCCGGCGGCGAAGAGGCCGAGCGCCATCGCCGCCGTCATGGTGGTCCGGAAACCGCGGGTCACCTGTTGGGCGCTGGCCACCGGCACCACCATGAGCGCGCTGATCAGCAGTACGCCGACCGCCCGCATGGCGATCGTCACGGTGACCGCGGTGGTGATCGCGATCAGCATGTTCAGCGTCCGCACCGGCAGACCGGAGACCCGGGCGTACTCCTCGTCGTGGCTGACCGCGAAGAGCGCCGGGCGCAGCACGAGCATGGCCACCAGGATCACCGCGCCGAGGACCACGATCGTGGTCAGGTCGCCCGGCGAGATGGTGGTCAGCGACCCGAAGAGGTACGCGTTGAGGTTCGCGCTGGGACTGTGGGAGAGCCCGACGAGCATCACGCCGCCGGCTATGCCGCCGTAGAAGAGCAGCGCCAGGGCGAGGTCCCCGGAGGTGCGCCCACGAGAGCGGACCAGCTCGATGGCGATCGCGCCGAGGGTCGCCACGATCACCGCGACGAGCACCGGGGAGCGGTTGAGCAGCAGGCCGGCGCCGACACCGGTCAGCGCCACGTGCCCGATTCCGTCGCCGATCAGCGCCAACCGGCGCTGCACCAGGTAGATCCCGAGCGCCGGCGCGGCGAGGCCGATGATCAGCGCCGCGATCAGGGCGCGCTGCATGTACGGGTACTGGAAGAGTTCCATGGTCAGATGCTCCAGAGCCGGGCCGGCTCGTCGGGACAGTGCGGGTGCACGTGGTCGTGGTCGGGCTCGGCGTGGTGACCGGCCGGCTCCGGCACCGGGCCGTCGTGGCAGATGCCGCCCTCGTGGACGACGATCGCCCGGCTGATCACCGGCCGCAGCGGGCCCAGCTCGTGCGCCACGAGCAGCACCGTCCCGCCGTCGGTGACGAAGTCGCGCAGCGCCGCGGCGAACGCCTCCTGGCTGGCGGCGTCCACTCCGGCGGTCGGCTCGTCCAGCACCAGCAGTTCGGGGCGGCCGGCGAGGGCCCGGGCGATCAGGGTGCGCTGCTGCTGGCCGCCGGAGAGGGTGGCGACGGCGTCGTTCGCCCGGTCGGTGAGCCCGACCGCGCGCAGCGCGCTGTCCACGGCGGCCCGGTCGGCGGCGCCGGGCGGGCGGAGGATGCCCCGCCGGGCGAGCCGGCCCGCGGCCACGACCTCCCGGACGGTGGCCGGTACGCCGCCGCCCGCGCCGAGCCGTTGCGGGACGTACCCGATCCGCTCCCACTGCCGGAAGCGGCGCAGCGGGCGGTCGAAGAGGCTGACCGACCCGGCGCTCAGCGGCACCAACCCGAGCACGGACCGGATGAGCGTGGACTTGCCGGAGCCGTTGGCGCCGAGCACGGCGACCACCTCACCGGCGGTGACGGTGAGCGAGACGTCGCGCAGCACGGCGCGGCCGTCGTAGCCGACGGCCGCGTGTGCGACGGCGATCACGGGAGGGTTCACGAGCAGCCCAACGCGGTGCGCAGCGCTTGCAGGTTCGTACGCATGACTGAAAGGTAGTCCGACGAGCCGCTGTCGCCGGTGAGGCCCTCGATCGGGTCCAGCACGGCGGTCTTCGCGCCGACCTCCGACGCGATGGTCTCGGCGATCTTCGGGCTGACCAGAGTCTCGAAGAAGATCGTGGTGGTCTTGTGTGCCCGCGCCTCCTCGGCCACCTCGGCGAGCCGCTGGGGAGAGGGCTCACTCTCCGGGTTGAGGCCGGTGATGCCCACCTGCTCCAGCCCGTACTGCTTGGCCAGGTAGCCGAAGGCCGTGTGGCTCGTCACGATCTCCTGGCGCTCGCAGGTCTTCAGGCCGGTGGCGTACTCGGTGTCCAGCTTCGCCAGGTCGGCGTGGAGTTCCTTGGCGCGGGAGGTGAAGCTGGCGGCCTGGTCGGGGTCGGCCTTGCCCAGCCGGTCGGCGAGCTGGTCGGCGACGGTGGCGAGACGGGTCGGGTCGAGCCAGAAGTGCGGGTCCTTGCCTCCGAGTGCCGCTTCCTCCTCCTCGGCCTCCTCGCCGTCGTGCTGGTGGCCACCGGTGGTGGCGTCCAGCAGCGGCTCGACAGTCGAGACGTCGAACGCTCGATCGCCGGCGTTCTGCTGGACCGCCTCGTCCAGCGCCGGCTGGAAGCCCTTCAGGTAGACGACCAGCTCGGCCTGGCTGACCTCGCCGACCTGGCTCGGGGTGAGCTCCAGGTCGTGGGGCTCGGCCCCGGGCTTGACCAGGTTGGTGACCCGGACCGCGTCGCCGCCGATGCGCTCCGCGATGAACTGGAGCGGGTAGAACGCGGCCACCACGTCCACCCGCTGCGGGTCGGCGCCGGCCGGCCCGCCGGAGGAACAGGCGGCGGCGCCGCCGAGAGTGAGTAGGGCGGTGGTGGCGGCGGCCAGGGCGCGGACGGTGCGGCGGTTGTTCATGACGCCAACTGTCCGTCGTAACGATAATGATTGTCAAAAACGCATGAGTGCATGTCACAGCAGCTTGACCAGGGCCACCGCCACCAGCAGCGTCAGCATCAGCAGCCGCACCAGGCGCGTCTGCGGCGCTTGCACCGGCCAGGTGGTGGCCAGCAGTGCGACCAGGACCGCGGCGAGCGCCAGCAGCAGCACCCCGCCGATCACGCCGGGTGCGAAGAGGGCGACCAGCACCAGCGCCAGGGTGATCAGGAACACCGCCGTGGGGTTCACCCGGGCCAGTCGGCCCAACACAGGGCTCTGCGTACGCTGCATCCCACAGACTCTACGAGGAGGATGCCGGTGCTGGTGACCAACAGGTTCGTGGTCGACGTCGATGTCGCCGACGAGTTCACCGAACGCGCGCACGCCGCCCTCACCGCGCTGGCCGCCCGCCCCGGCTACCTGCGCGGCCAACTGGTCCGGGCGCTCGACGACCCGACGCACTGGTGCCTGGTCACCGAGTGGGAGTCGGTCGGGGCGTACCGGCGGGCGCTCGGCGGCTTCGAGGTCAAGGTCGCCGCTGTTCCGCTGCTCGCCCAGTCGCTCGACGAGCCGTCCGCGTACGAGGCACTCGCCACCGCCGCGCCCGGCGGGGCGGTGGTGGTCAGTGCCAGTGATCGTGCCGCTGGTCCTTACCGCTGAGCCCGCGGGCACTAGATTGCTCGTATGACCGATCCCGGACCGGCAGCCCCACCGCCGCACCCCTCGCCGCCCGGGCCGCCCGGCGAAGAACAACCTCCCGCCGTGCCCGCCCCGCCGCCTGGTCCCGGGGTGTCGCCGCCGTTCGCCGCACCGCCCACCGAGGGTCGCCGGGCCCGGCTCTGGCTGGGCCTCGGGGTCGGTGCCCTGGCCGTGCTGCTCTGCTGCGGCGGAGGCGGCAGTGCAGTGGTCGGTCTCGCGGTCAGCGGCGTGCAGGCGGTCCGTGAGCAGGGCCGCACGGTCTCCACCGACTACTACCAGGCGCTCGTCGACCAGAACTTCGGCCAGGCGTACGACCAGCTCTGCGACGACGCGCAGCGCCGCGAGTCGCGGCCGGACTTCGAGAGCCGGGTGGCCGCGGAGCCGCAGGTGACCGCGTACCGGGTCGGCGACGTCGACACCAACAACCTCACCGTGCCCGTCGACGTGATGCTCGAGGGTGGTCGGCGGGAGCGGCAACAGGTCATCCTCGGTCAGGACCCGCAGACCGGTGGCCTGGAGGTCTGCGGGATCAACTGAACCCGCCCCGGTATTCTGCTGGGCTCAGGACGCTGCCGTCGCTAGCGTTGTCCCGAACTGCTCGTTCCGTCCCCATCACGTCCCCGCCGACCGCCAGCCGGCGTAGGAGGAAACATGCCAGTCGACCGTATCGACGCCGTCGTCAGCCTCGCCAAGCGCCGGGGCTTCGTTTTTCCCTCCAGCGAGATCTACGGAGGCACCCGGTCGGCGTGGGACTACGGTCCGCTCGGCGTGGAACTCAAGGAGAACGTCCGCCGGCAGTGGTGGAAGACCATGGTCCAGGGGCGGGACGACGTCGTCGGCCTGGACTCGGCCGTGATCCTGGCCCGGAAGGTCTGGGAGGCCTCCGGTCACATCGCCGAGTTCGTCGACCCGCTCACCGAGTGCCAGTCCTGCCACAAGCGGTTCCGCGCCGACCACCTGGAGGAGGCGTACGCCGAGAAGCACGGCAAGCCGCTGACCTCGCTGGCCGAGCTGAACTGCCCCAACTGTGGCAACAAGGGCACCTTCACTGAGCCGAAGATGTTCAACGGCCTGATGAAGACCTACCTCGGCCCGGTGGAGAGCGACGAGGGTCTGCACTACCTGCGGCCGGAGACCGCCCAGGGCATCTTCGTCAACTACAACAACGTGGCGACCGCCGCCCGCAAGAAGCCGCCGTTCGGCATCGCGCAGACCGGCAAGTCGTTCCGCAACGAGATCACACCGGGCAACTTCATCTTCCGTACGCGCGAGTTCGAGCAGATGGAGATGGAGTTCTTCGTCGAGCCGGGCACCGACGAGAAGTGGCACGAGTACTGGCTCCAGGAGCGCTGGAACTGGTACATCGACCTCGGCCTGTCGGAGGCGAACCTGCGCTTCTACGAGCACCCGAAGGAGAAGTTGTCGCACTACTCGAAGCGGACCGTCGACATCGAGTACCGCTTCCAGTTCGGTGGCACCGAGTTCGCTGAGCTGGAGGGCATCGCCAACCGGACCGACTTCGACCTCTCCACGCACAGCAAGCACTCCGGTGTCGACCTGTCCTACTTCGATCAGGCCAAGAACGAGCGCTGGATGCCGTACGTGATCGAGCCGGCCGCCGGCCTCACCCGCGCGGTGCTCGCCTTCCTGCTCGAGGCGTACGACGAGGACGAGGCGCCGAACACCAAGGGCGGCGTGGACAAGCGGACGGTCATGCGCTTCGACCCGCGGCTCGCGCCGGTGAAGGTCGCGGTGCTGCCGCTGTCCCGCAACGAGGCGCTCTCGCCGAAGGCCAAGGAGCTCGCCGCCACGCTGCGCAAGCGCTGGGTGGTGGAGTTCGACGACTCGCAGGCGATCGGCCGCCGCTACCGCCGGCAGGACGAGATCGGCACGCCGTTCTGCGTGACTGTCGACTTCGACACCCTGGACGACAACGCGGTTACCGTACGCAACCGGGACACCATGGGCCAGGAACGGGTCTCTCTCGACCAGGTCGAGCGCTACCTGATCGAGCGCCTGCCCGGCTGCTGAGCTGCGAGGCGGGCCCCGGCGGCGAGCGAGAGCCTCCGCCGGGGCCCCGTACACTTGTCGGGTGACCGCCCCGACCCTGCCTGCGCTGCGACCACTCACCCTCGGGCGGCACCAGGTGTGGCCGCCGGTGGTGCTGGCGCCGATGGCGGGCATCACCAACGTCGGATTCCGGCAGCTCTGCCGGGAGCAGGGCGGCGGCATCTACGTCTGCGAGATGATCACGACCGTCGCGCTGGTCGAGCGGAACCCGAAGACGCTGCGGATGATCGCCTTCGGCGATGACGAGCAGCCCCGCAGCCTCCAGCTCTACGGCACGGACCCGGAGATCACCGCGGCCGCCGTGCGGATCATCGTCGAACGGGATCTCGCCGATCACATCGACCTGAACTTCGGCTGCCCGGTGCCGAAGGTGACCCGCAGAGGCGGCGGAGCGGCCCTGCCGTGGCGGCGCCGGCTCTTCGCCCGGCTGGTCAAGGCGGCGGTGGACGCCGCGTCGCCCGCCGGAGTGCCGGTCACGGTCAAGATGCGCAAGGGCATCGACGACGACCATCTGACGTACGTCGAGGCGGGGCTCGCCGCCCAGGACGCCGGGGTGGCGGCGGTGGCGTTGCACGGGCGTACTGCCGCCCAGCGCTACTCGGGCACCGCCGACTGGGACGCGATCGCCACCCTCAAGCAGGCCTTGGACGTGCCGGTGCTAGGCAACGGCGACATCTGGGAGGCGGACGACGCGCTGCGGATGGTCGCGCACACCGGCGTGGACGGGGTGGTGGTCGGCCGCGGCTGCCTGGGGCGGCCCTGGCTCTTCGCCGACCTGGAGGCCGCGTTCAACGGCCGCCCCGAACGCCGGCTGCCCAACCTCGGCGAGGTGGCGTCGACCATGCGCCGGCACGCCGAGCTGCTGGTCGAGCAGTTCAGCGCCGGCGAGCGTACTCCGGGCCGGGGCGAGCGGGACGGCTGCACCGACTTCCGCAAGCACGTCGCCTGGTACCTGAAGGGCTTCCCGATCGGCGGCGAGTTGCGCCGCGAGCTGGCGATGATCGAGAGCCTGTCCCAACTCGACGACCTGCTCGCCAAGCTCGACCCGACCGTACCCTTCCCGGTGGAGACGCTGGGCCAGCCACGTGGCCGTACCAACTCGCCGGGCAAGGTCTTCCTGCCCGACGGCTGGCTCGCGAGCCGGGACGACGACACCGTGCCGGAGGGCGCCGAACTCGCCGATTCCGGCGGCTGACCTGTCCAACATCGGTCGTGACGTGGAGACGGCGAAAGGGCCGGCCCCTTGTGGGGGTCGGCCCTTTCGGTTGGGTCCGGGTCAGTTGGTGGAGTAGCCGCGGGTGGCGATCCAGTCGGCGAGGTGGTCGACGCTGATCCGGTAGGAGGCCATGTTGGGGTCGGCGCTGTCGGCGATGGTGACGGTCTTGCCGCCGTCGTGGTAGCCGGTGACGCTGATGTAGTGGCCGCCTTCGAAGGAGTGGGTGTTGCCGTCGGTGTCGGTGGTGGTGCCGGCGATGTT
>NZ_FTNF01000011.1 GCF_900156065.1 Micromonospora avicenniae
CGCCCGCATCCGCAGCGAACGACAACGACGATGGGGCCAACCCACTACCCGAGCGGCCTGACCAACACCGTCAACGTTCGTGGTCACGGCACTAGCCCGTTGTCGGGAGAGTCAGTCGAGCGAGCTAGCTGATGAGCCATCATCAGCGAGACCGAACCGTCGCAGAGCTTCCGCGCTGGCTCGGTCGCCAGCTGCTTCCCGCATCCTGGCCAGCTCCGGCAGCGCGCGGGTGTCGCCGTGGTCGGCTGCCTGGATGGCCAGTGCCTCGGCGCCGGCTCGATCGCCGGCCTGCTCCCGCAGCAAGGCCAGGTGGACCACGTCACGCAGCTCACGGGCCGGCCCGGCCGGCAGGTCAACCTTCGCGACCTGCCGCGGTCTCCGCTTCCGGCGCGTCTCGTCGGCATTCATCGCCGCTCAGCATCCCGCATCCGGTCCAGACCGTGCATCCGTCGGCACTCACCGCGACTGAAGTGGATCTTCCCGAGCTGCCTCAGGTTCAAGGAAGCCGGCGCCGGCCCACAAGACGTTCCGGGATTGAGGAGCATCCGATGCCAGAGCGGCAGCGCAACCCCGACGACAACCTCGCACCAACCTGACCGCCGCCGTCGTCGGCGGCGTGATCTCCGGCATCGTCCGGGCCATCACCGACCGGCTCATCCAACTCATCGACTACACCGGCGATTGATCGCCGCGGGCGACCACTCGGAGCCCGCCCAAGTGCCCACCGGTGCCGAGCGGTTGACAGTACAAGCTGTCGACCGCTGGCGGGCGCTTTGGGCTCAGGGCAACAAGCAGCCCTGCAGATGTGCGTACTGAAAAGTTGAGCGGCGAGGACCCCGGCGGAACGGCCCGTCCGAGAGATTTCACAGCCCAGGTCAGAGGCGCTGGCTACTGAAAACCTCAGAGAGAACCGACACCAGTACAGCCAACACGACATCTATGGACAGAAGATTATCAATGTCTTGCGGCGATTAGGGCGATCGCGGTCGGGAACGCCGCCGTCACGCACGGCAGGCCGTCCTGCTCTCCCGCGACCACCCATCTACACCTCGGGCAGCCCCACGTAGTTCTCGGCGAGGCTCGTGGCGTAGGCGGGGGAGGCGACCACATATCGCAACGTCGCGGCCTGCAGCTTCGTCTCGTACGGGTCGTCCTTCTCCAGCCGGTGCAGCATCGAGGTCATCCACCAGGAGAAGTGCTGCGCCCGCCACACGCGGCGCAACGCGGCGGCCGAGTAGTCCTCCAGCAGGTCGGTCCGGTGTTGTGCGTACCAGGCGGCGAAGGCGTCGCCGAGCAGCGCGACGTCGGCGAGGGCCAGGTTCATGCCCTTCGCCCCGGTCGGCGGGACGATGTGCACGGCGTCGCCGGCCAGGAACAGCCGTTCCCACTGCATCGGCTCGACCACGAAGCTGCGCATCGGGGTGATCGACTTCTCCAGGATGGGCCCCTCGTTGAGCGACCAGCCCGCGACGGTCTCCAGCCGCGTACGCAGCTCCGCCCAGATCCGCTCGTCCGGCCACGCGGCGATGTCCTCGTCGGGAGCGACCTGGAGATACAGGCGGGAGATCTCGGGCGATCGGAGGCTGTAGAGGGCGAAGCCCCGCTCGTGATTGGCGTAGACGAGTTCGTCCACCGCAGGGGGAGCGGCGGCGAGCACGCCCAGCCAGGCGAACGGGTACGTCCGCTCGTAGGTCCGTAGCACCCCGTCCGGCACCGCACCGCGGCTGACGCCGTGGAACCCGTCGCAGCCGGCCACGAAGTCGCACTCCAACTGCTCGTCGCGTCCGTCGCGCCGGAAGTGGATGACCGGCGAATCCGAGTCGAGACCGGCCAGGCGTACGGCCTCGGCCTCGAAGAGGATCGAACCGCCGGCCGCGAGGCGGGCCGCGATGAGGTCCTTGACCACCTCCTGCTGCCCGTAGACGGTGATCGCGCGCCCGGTGAGCTCCGTCATCGGCACCCGGTGTGACTCCCCGTCGAAGCGCAGCTCGATGCCCTCGTGCCGCATCCCCTCCCGCTGGAGTCGCTCGCCGACCCCGGCGCGGCGGAGCAGGTCCACCGAACCCTGTTCGAGAACTCCCGCGCGAACCCGGTGCTCGACGTACTCCCGGCTGCGGCACTCCAGCACCACGGACTCGATGCCGTGCAGGTGCAGCAGGTGCGACAGCATGAGTCCCGCCGGTCCCGCTCCCACGATGCCGACCTGGGTACGCATCCTTCGTGTCCTCCTCGTCCGATGTTCCGGTGCCGTCGTCGGCCGCGTGCCGTCGTTGATCGCGTGCCGTCGGGTCGCGTCCGCAACCGCGTCACACCTGCCGGTCGCGTCCGGCGGTGAGCGCCGCCACCGCCATCACCACCACCGCGACGCACAGGGCACCGAGCGGCAGCACCCAACCGCCGGAGCCGTCCCGCAGCAGCCCGACGAGCAGCGGCCCGGTCGCGCCCAGCAGGTAGCCGACGGACTGCACCGTGCCGGACAGGTCGCGGGCCGATTCCGGCGTACGGGCCCGCAGCACGAGCAGCGCCAGCGCCAGGCCGATCCCCGCGCCCTGCGCCAGCCCGCCCATCGTGGCCCAGAGCAGGTACAACGAGGGCACGCCGAGCAGCCCGAGCAGGCAGACCGCCCAGGTGGCGCAGACCAGCAGCCCGAGCCCGCGCTGGTCGCGCAATCGGGTCGCGAGCGCCGGGGCGAGCACCGCGGTGGCGATGCCGAGCAGGTTGAACAGGGCGAGGGCCCAGCCGGCGTCGGCGGCGGAGACGCCCTCGTCGCGCAGCAGCGTGGGCAGCCAGGCGAGCATCGCGTAGTAGGTAAGCGACTGCATCCCCATGAACGCGGCGAGTGCCCAGGTGACCGGGGACCGCAGCAGTGCCGTCACGTTGCGCGCGAGCGTGGGCGCGACGTGCCGCCGGCGCAGCTGAGGTAGCCAGAGGGCCGCCGCGACCGCTGCGGGCGCGCCGACCACGAGCAGGGCCCCCCGCCAGCCCCACCCGCCGTGGGCCAGTGGTGCGGTGACGGCTGCCGCGAGGGCGGCACCACCGGTCAGGGCGGCCGTCGTCAGAGCGGTCACCGAGCCCTGCCGCTGCGGGAAGTCCTGTTTGACGACGCTGGGGACCAGCACGTTCCCGACCGTGATGCCGGCGCCGATCAGCACGGTGCCGGTGATCATCGACCAGATCCCCGGTGCCGTCCGCACCAGACTGCCGACGACGATGCCGAGCATCGCCACCAGCAGCGCACGCTCGACGCCGATCCGGCCGCCGAGCAGCGCGGCGGCCGGGGAGAGCAGCCCGAAGCACAGCACCGGCAGCGTGGTGAGCAGTCCGGCCGTGGCGCCGCCCAGCCCGAGGTCGAGCCGTACGTCCGGCAGGAGCGGGGCGAGGCCGGCGATCGCCGCACGCAGGTTGAGCGCCAGCAGCACGATGCCGAGCAGGGTGAGCGGCCCGGCCGGCCGACCCGTCGGGCCGGTCCTGGCCGGGTGGTCGCCCACGTGCGACTGGCTGCGTGCCATCGTCAGGCGCCCGCCCCGCCGGCCACGGTCGTCTCCCCGTCGCCCGGCATCAGAACGGGTACCGGGTGACGTCACCCTGCACGGTCAGCCACTGGGTCTCGGTGAACGCCTCGATGTTGGCCGCCGCCCCGCCGAACCGGGAACCGGTGCCGGACGCCCCGACACCGCCGAACGGGGCCACCGCCTCATCGCCGACCGTCTGGTCGTTGATGTGCACGATCCCGCTGGGGATCCGTTCGGCCAGTGCCATCGCCTTCATCACGTCGCGGCCGAGGATGCCCAGCGACAACCCGTACTCGGTCTGCCCGGCCAGGGTCGCCGCCTCGTCCAGATCGGAGAAGGAGAGCACCGGTGCGACCGGGCCGAAGACCTCCTGGGCGTACGCCGGGGAGTCGGGGGTGACCTCGGCGAGCACCGTCGGGCGGTAGAACAGCCCGTCGTACCTGCCGCCGGCGGCGAGGCGGGCACCCGCCTCGACGCTCGCCGTGACCAGCGTGTGGATCTTGTCGCGTTGCCGCTCATCGATGATCGGTCCGAGCGCCACCTGCTCCTTGGCCGGGTCACCAACCGGCAGCCGGTCCGCCTTCTCGGCCAACTGTTCGACGTACCTCTGGGCGAGGCTCTCGTGTACCAGGTGCCGGCCGGTGGTCATGCAGATCTGCCCCTGGTGCAGGAACGACCCCCAGGCACCGGCTGAGACGGCGAGGTCCAGATCGGCGTCATCGAGCACGATCAGCGCCGAGTTGCCGCCGAGTTCCAGGTGCGCCCGCTTGAGGTTACGGGCGGCGGCCTCGCCGACCCGGCGGCCGGCGGCGGTCGAACCGGTGAAGCTCACCACCCGTACGTGGGGGTCCGCCACCAGCGCCTCGCCCGCGTCGGCCGCGCCGGGCAGGACGTGCAGCAACCCCGCGGGCAGGCCCGCCTCCTCGAAGACACGCGCGATCGAGACACCCCCGGAGACGGCGGTACGGGCGTCCGGCTTGAGCACCACGGCATTGCCAAGGGCCAGCGCCGGGGCGACGGAACGGATCGCCAGCACCAGCGGGAAGTTGAACGGCGCGATGACGCCGACCACACCGACCGGCAACCGGCGCGCCAGGCTCAGCCGCGGCTGCGCACTGGCGAGGATCTCGCCCAGCGGCCGCGACGCGAGCGCGGCCGCCTCGTAGCACTCCTGCGCCGCGGTGTCGGTCTCGACGCCGGCCTTCGGCGGGATGGACCCGGCCTCGCGCACGAGCCAGTCGACGATCCCGGCGGCGTGCTGTGCGAACAACTGGCCGGCCCGGCGCAGCACGGCGGCGCGCTCCAGATAGCTGGTCGCGGCCCAGCCGCGTTGCGCCTCAGCTGCCCGGGCGCAGGCCCGCGCCACGTCGCCGGCGTTCGCCACACCGATCCGGCCGATCTCCTCCCGATTCGCGGGCGCGAGCACGGCCCGGGTGCCGCCGGCCGCCTCCACCCAGCCGTCGCTGTAGAGCATGCCCTGCCACGTCGCCGTGTCGAGCAGTGTCATGGCGGTCCTCTCGGGTAGGGCGCGCTGCGGCGCCGAAGGGGTCAGGGTTCGAAACCTCGTTCGATGCGGACCGGCACGTCGAGCAGGAGCGGCTCGATGCGATCCGGAAGCGTCGGGACGACCTCGTCGAGGACCGCCAGGAGGTCCGCGTGATCGCTCACCCGACGGGCCGGGCAGCCGAGGGCCTGAGCCAGGCCGTGCACCGACACGTCGTCGAAGGCGGGCCAGGGGGCCTTCCCGCCGGCCCGATCGGCGAGCCGGTCCATGACCGCGTACCGGCCGTTGGAGAGCACCACGAAGAGCGCCCCGCAGCCGTACCGTGCGGCACTCCACAGGCCCTGGATGCCGTAGAGCGACGACCCGTCGCCGAGGACGGCGACGACCGGCCGAGTCGGGTCACCCATGCGCAGTCCCGCGGCGGCCGGCAGCCCGAAGCCCAGCCCGCCCATGGCCGCGCTCACGAACCCGCGCGGCTCCCGGGCGGGCAGCAGCCGGTGCAGCTCCGGCCGGGTCGAGGGGGTCTCCTCGACCAGCACGACGTCGCGGGGCAGCCGCTCGGCGAGCGCGGCGAACACGTGCCGGGCCCGCATCGGCTCGCCGGGAGCGGGCGGATCGACAGGCTCGGGACGTGCCGCGGCCACCACTTCGCCCGCCGCCCGCCGGGACGTGATCCGGTCGGCGACAGCGGCGCAGAGCGCCGCCGGGTCGGCGAGTACGGCGAGGTCAGCTCGGCTGTGGTGCAACTCGTCCGGGTCGTCGGAGACCACCGCGACGGTGAGTCCGTCCGGCACCAGCGGGCCCGGCTCGTACGGGTACTGCCGGAACGCGCCGGTGCCGACGACGAGCGCCACGTCGTGCCCGGTGAGCACGGACCGCAGCCGGGACCGGCCGGCGGGCAGATGCCCCGCGAACCGCGGATGGTCCTGGGGGAAGCCGGCGCGGGCGCCGAACGCCTCCTGCCAGACCGGTGCGCCGAGCCGCTCCACCAGCGAGACCAGCGCGTGCCAGGTAGCCCGGTCGTCGGCCCCGGCACCGACCACCACCACCGGATTCGCGGCGTCGTCGAGCAGGCCGGCCAGCTCGTCGGCGGCCGGCCCGGGCGCCGACCCGGCACGCCGTACCGTCATCGGTGCGGCCAGCCCGAGCGCCGGGTCGACAAGCGCCGACCAGTCGTCCATCGGCACCACCACGATCGCGGGGCCGCGATGCTGGACCGCCTCGTGCCACGCCCGGCGCACCGCCGCCGGCACGTCCTGCGGCAGGACCGGCTGGTTCACCCAGACCGGGTACGCCCCGGCGAGCCCGTCGAGGCGGCCGGCGAGGAACGGTTCCAGCGCCAGGTGGCGACGGTCCTGCTGGCCGACCACGACGACCAGGGGAGCCCGGTTGACCCGCGCGGTGGCGAGCGCGCCGACGGCGTTGCCGAGCCCGGCGGTGGTGTGCAGGTTGACGAACGCCGGTCGCCCCGTCGCGATCGCGTGGCCGGTGGCCATACCGACCACCGATCCCTCGTGCAGGGCGAGGACGAACTCCAGATCGTCCGGCAGGTCGGCGAGGAAGGCCACCTCCGTGGAGCCCGGGTTGGCGAAGATGCGGTGCATTCCGCACTGCCGCAGGACGTCGAGGGTGGCCTCGCGGACGCTGCTCATTCGACCACCGACGCTCCGCTGCGCTGCTTGGCCCGTTGGATCTGCTCGAACACGTGCCCGCGCAGCTCGGTGAAGCGGGTCGACGAGCGGGTGGTGAGCTGGTCCCGTTGTGCCGGCAGGTCGATGGTGACGTCGTCGAGCACCACTGTCGGCGACGACGAGAGCACTAGCACCCGCTGGCCCAGGTAGACGGCCTCGTCGATGTCGTGCGTGACGAACAGCGTGGTGACGCCGAGCCGCTGCCAAAGCGAGCGGACGAGGTCCTCCAGGTCGGCCCGGGTCTGCGCGTCGACGGCGGCGAACGGTTCGTCCATCAGCAGGATGTGCGGCTCGTACGCGATGGCCCGGGCGATGGCGACCCGCTGCTGCATGCCCCCGGAGAGCTGCCACGGGTACGCGCCGTGCACGTCGTCGAGCCCGACGGCGCTCAGCGCCTGGTGGACCAGTTCCGCCCGGCGTGCCTTCGGCAGCTTCTTCTGCTTGAGCGGTAACTCGACGTTCTTCCGGACGGTCATCCAGGGGAAGAGGCTGCGGCCGTACTCCTGGAATACCACAGCCATGCCCGGCGGCGGCCCGTCGACCGACTCGCCTTCGAGGACCACCTCGCCGGAGGTCGGCGCCAGCAGGCCGGCGATGCACTTGAGCAGCGTGGTCTTGCCGGCGCCGGACGGGCCGACCACGCAGACGAGGTCACCTCTGGCGACGGTGAAGGTCAGGTCGCGTACGGCCTCCACCGAGCGGCCGCGTCCCTCGTACACCTTGCGTACGCCGCGGACGTCCAGCAGGACGTCGGTACGCGGGCCGGCCGCTGTCCGCGTCTGGCTCATGGCACTCATCGACTCCCCCCTCGCTGCGCTTGGCGCAGGCCGAAATACCAGCTGAGGACGCGTCTTTCGAACACCCGCATGAGCGTTGCGAGCAGGAAACCGAGCAGGCCGAGCAGGAGAATGCCGGTCCACATCTCGGTGACGGCGAACGTGCGCTGGAACTGGATGATGCTGAAGCCGAGGCCGTTGCTGGCGGCGAACATCTCGCTGATGACCATGAGGATGATCCCGATCGACAGGCCCTGCCGCAGGCCGGTGACGATCTGTGGGCTCGCCGACCGGATGACCAGGTGCCACAGCCGGGCCGGCCCGCGTAGCGCGTAGCAGCGCGACGTCTCCACGAGCACCTCGTCGACGGCGCGCACGCCCTCGACGGTGTTCAGCAGGATCGGCCAGAGGCAACCGGAGAGGATGACCAGCACCTTCATGGTGTCGCCGATCCCGGCGAAGAGCATCAGCACCGGCACGAGCACCGGTGGCGGGATCGCCCGGAGGAACTCCAGCACCGGTTCGCAGAAGGCGCGCAGCCGGCGGGACGACCCGATCGCGACCCCGAGCGACACACCCAGGGCCACCGCCAGCAGGAAACCACCGAACAGGCGCAGCAGGCTCGGCAGGACGTCCACGCTCAGCCGGTCGGTGCGCAGCCACACGTCGTCGACGGCGGCGAGGATCTCCGACAGCGGTGGCAGGTAGTAGCTCTCGCTGTCGGCGGTGAGGATCCACCAGAGGGCGAGCAGGGCGGCGGGCAGCGCGAGGGCTGCCGCGACGGCGCGGGTGACGCGGCCGGCGAGTCTCAAGCGGCCACCTCCCGCCGCAGCGACGGGTGCCAGGACAGCAGCCATCGTTCCAGCCGCCGGGCCAGTAGGTTGACCGCGACGCCGAGCAGCCCGGTCACGACGACCAGCGCGTACATCCGGGCGACGGCGCCGCCGGACTGCGCCACGCCGATCTCGTTGCCCAGGCCCGGGGCGCCGATGACGAGTTCGGCGGTGATGGCCAGGATCAGCGCGACGGCGGCGGCGAGGCGGACCCCGGTGAGCACGTACGGCAGGGCGGTCGGCCAGGTGACGTGCCGGGTGCGGGCCCAGCGGCCCAGCCCGAAGGTGCGGGCGGTCTCGGTCGCGACGGGGTCGACGTCCTGCACGCCGTAGAGCACCTGGACCAGGATCTGCCAGAACGACGCGTACACGACCAGCAGCAGCACGGACCGCAGGTCGGTGCCGAAGACCAGGACCGCCAGCGGGATGAGCGCCACCGACGGGATGGGCCGGAGGAACTCGATGGTCGAGGCCGTGAACTCGCGCAGCACGGGTAGCGTGCCGATGACGAACCCGACGGTGATCCCGAGGATCACCGCGATGGACAGACCGACGAACCAGCCGCGGACGGTGTCGCCGAGGGCCGTCCAGAATCCGGCCTCCCCGGCCAGTTCGACGAGGGCCGTGCCGATCCGGCTGATCGGCGGCAGGTAGTCCGGTGAGACCAGGCCGATGCGCGGCACCGCTTCGAGCGACGCGAGGAACGCGGCGAAGCCGGCGACGCCCGGCAGGGCGTTGCCCGCGGTCAGCCGACCGGCCTTGCCGGCCCGGGAACTCCGGGCCGGCGCGGCGCGGGTGGCCGCCGACGTCACGGAAGCAGCTCCGCCACGTCGACCTTCTCGGTGACCAGACCGTCGGTGAGCATCAGGTCGGCCAGCGTCTGGACGGACTCCCGGTTGATCTGCCCCGACCAGGCCGGAAGCGTCATCTTCTCGGCGACCGCCGGGTCGATCTTCGTGTACGTCAGCAGCACCTTCCGTGCCTCGTCCGGGTGCTCCTGGGCGTACTTCAGCGACTTCTCGATCGCGGCGGTGAAGCGCTTGGTGAGGTCCGCCTTCTGCTGGATCGTCTTCTCGGTGGTGAAGTAGGCGGCGATGGTCAGGTTCGGCGCGGCGTCGACGAAGTTGGACGCGACGACCCGGGCGCCCTGGTCCTGAGCCACGGTGAAGAACGGCTCGACGATCCAGGCGGCGTCCACGCGCTTCGCGTCGACGGCCGCCGGCATGTCCGGGAACGGCAGCTCGACGAACTTGACCGACGACGGGTCGCCGCCGGCCTTGCGGATCGAGGCGCGGACCGTCGTGTCACCGATGTTCTTGAGGTTGTTGACGGCGACGGTCTTGCCGGTGAGCTGGGCCGCGGTCGTGATGGGGCTGTCCTTCGGCACCACGATCCCGCCGAAGTCCTTGCCCTGCTGGCCCGTCGAGGAGTTGCCTTCCGCGATCGCCTTGAGCGGTAGCTTCTGCGAGCGGGCGACGATGAGCGACACCACGTTGCCGAAGGCGAAGTCGAACTCGCCGCTGACCACGCCCGGTACCGCGGCGGCGCCGCCGGTGGTGTTGACCACCTCGACCTCGATGTTCTGCTCGGCGAAGAAGCCCTTCTCGATGCCGAGATGCAGGGGCGCCACGTCCACGATCGGGATGGCGCCGACCTTGACCTTGGTGGTGCCCCCGGCCTGTGCGCCGGAGCCGGCGTCGTCGGAGGTACCGCAGGCGGCGGTGGCCGTGAGCAGGGCCGCGGCGGTGATGGCGCTGATGACATGACGGCGCATGCAGGTACTCCCGCGTCCGGCGGTCCAGGTTGGACCGGGGGGTGGTGGGCCTCCGTTGCGGGGAGACCTCCGAGGGGATGTTCGCTAGCCGAACGGCTGTTCTCATCTGGAACGTTGGCACGTGACCTGCCTCACGTCAACGGGTCGTCGCGACATTTCTGTCGCCGTCCGCACGACTCGAGTCGGGTGTGGACGGTCATCGTTGACGGGAGCCGCCGGCGGGCATTACGTTCGATATAAGTACGGCAGTCCGCATAGCGAACAGCCCGGCTGTGCCCCGGATTCGCAGGAGGCGGTGAGGCCAATGGCGAAGCTCGTTTCGCTCTCCGACGGCGTCGCGGACCTGGTCCGCGACGGTGACGTGGTGGCCCTGGAAGGTTTCACGCACCTCATCCCGTTCGCCGCCGGACACGAGATCATCCGCCAGGGGCGACGCGACCTGACCCTGGTACGGATGACCCCGGACGTCATCTACGACCAGCTCATCGGCGCCGGCTGCGCCCGGCGTCTGGTCTTCTCCTGGGGCGGCAACCCCGGCGTCGGATCACTGCACCGCTTCCGGGACGCGGTGCAGAACTCCTGGCCGGGACCGCTCGAACTCGAGGAACACAGCCACGCCGGCATGGCGAACCGCTACGTGGCCGGAGCCTCCGGGCTGCCGTTCGCCGTCCTCCGCGGCTACACCGGCACCGACCTGCCCCGGCACACCACCAACATCCGCACCATCACCTGCCCCTTCACCGGGCAGACCCTCACCGCCGTTGCCGCACTGCGTCCCGACGTGACAGTCGTGCACGCGCAGCGCGCCGACCGCGCCGGCAACGTGCAGATGTGGGGCATCACCGGAGTCCAGAAGGAGGCCGTGCTCGCCGCGCACCGGTCGCTGGTCACCGTCGAGGAGATCGTCGACGAACTCGACCCCGTACCCGGGCAGGTCGTCCTGCCCGGCTGGGCGGTCACCGCGGTGGCCGAGGTGCCCGGCGGCGCCCACCCCTCCTACGCCCAGGGCTACTCCGTCCGGGACAACGCCTTCTACATCGAGTGGGACGAGATAGGCCGGGACCGGGACACCTTCCGGACCTGGATCGCACGGCACGTGCTGAAGGCCGAGGCGAGCGCGTGAGCGCCGACTACACCGCCGACGAGATGATGACCGTCGCCGCCGCCCGGCAGCTACGCGACGGCACCGCCTGCTTCGTCGGGATCGGACTACCCAGCACCGCGGCGAACCTCGCCCGCGCCAGCCACGCCCCGAACCTCGTCCTCATCTACGAATCCGGTTGCCTGGGCGCGAAACCGGACCGGTTACCGCTGTCCATCGGCGACGGCGTCCTGGCCGACACCGCCGACGCCGTGGTCTCCGTGCCGGAGGTGTTCAACTACTGGTTGCAGCCCGGGCGGATCGACGTCGGGTTCCTCGGCGCCGCGCAGCTCGACCGGTACGGCAACCTCAACACCACGGTCATCGGCGGCGACTACGACGACCCGGGGGTCCGGCTCCCCGGCGCCGGCGGTGCCCCGGAGATCGCCGCCTCCTGCGGTGAGGTCGTCGTGATCGTCCGACAGAACCCGCGGACGTTCGTCGAACGCGTCGACTTCGTCACCTCCTTCGGCTACGGCAGCGGGCCGGGGGAGCGGAGACGACTCGGGTTGCCCGGCGCGGGCCCCCGCGTCGTCATCACCGACCTCGGCGTACTCGAACCCGATCCGGTCACCTGCGAGCTGACCCTGACCCGCCTGCACCCCGGCGTGACCGTGGAGCAGGTACGGGCGGCCACCGGCTGGGACCTCGCCGTCGCCGAGCGGTTGACCACGGGCGAGCCGCCGACCCGGCGCGAACTGACAGTGCTGCGGGCGCTGGAGGCGACCAAGCGGGCAGCCGGATGAGGAGGAACATGACCCAGGACACCGCCGACCAGACCGGCAACGGCCTGGTCCTGCCGCGGTACCGGCGCGACGACGTCGACGCGCACCCGCCCCTGCTCAGCCCCGGCTACAAGTCGACGGCCGTGCGCGCGCCCCGGCAGCCGCTGATCTACCTGCCGCACCGGCTGACCGAGATCACCGGTCCGCTGCTCGGCGAGGGGCGGCTCGGCGAGCTCGACCACGACCTGACCCGCCAGCACGACGGCGAGCCGCAGGGCCAGCGGATCATCGTGCACGGCCGGGTCCTCGACGGCGACGGCCGACCGGTGCCACACACACTGGTCGAGATCTGGCAGACGAACGCCGCCGGCCGTTACCGCCACGCGGTGGACAACTGGCCGGCGCCGCTCGACCCCAACTTCGACGGGGTCGGCCGGGCCCTGACCGATGAGCGGGGGCACTACCGGTTCGTCACCGTGCAACCGGGCGCCTACCCGTGGAAGAACCACGACAACGCCTGGCGGCCGGCCCACATCCACTTCTCGCTGTTCGGCCGCGCGTTCACCCAACGACTGGTGACCCAGATGTACTTCCCGGGTGACCCGCTCTTCTTCCAGGACCCGATCTTCAACTCGGTCCGCGACCCGAAGGCCCGCGAGCGGATGATCGCCCGGTACGACCACGCCGGCACCGTACCCGAGTGGGCGCTGGCGTACGAGTTCGACATCGTGCTGCGTGGCCGGGAGAGCACCCCCTTCGAGGACGAGGACGACGATGAGTGAACGGCTGGGCGTCACCCCCGCGCAGACGGTAGGGCCGTTCCTGCACCTCGGCCTGCGCTGGCCGGACGGCCCGTACGTCGTACCCGAGGGCACGCCTGGCGCGTTCTGGATCCGCGGCCAGGTCTTCGACGGCGCCGGAGCACCGGTGGTCGACGCGCTGGTGGAGAGCTGGCAGGCCGATCCCGACGGCCGCTTCGACCACCCCGACGACCCCCGCGGCGCCCGGCCGCCCGCGGTGCCGGGCTTCCGCGGATTCGGACGCAGCGAGACCGACGCGCACGGCAGGTACGCCCTGCTGACCGTCAAGCCGGGACCGCTGCCCGACCCGGACGGAGCGATCGAGGCACCGCACCTGACGCTGTCCGTCTTCGCGCGTGGACTCCTGCACCGCGTCGTCACCCGGCTGTACTTTCCGCATGATCCGGCGAACGCCGGCGACCCGGTGCTGCGCAGCGTCGACGCGGAACGGCGCGGCACGCTGCTCGCCGGCCCCGCGCCGGACGGGTTCCGGTTCGACATCCGTTTGCAGGGCGAGAATGAAACAGTCTTCTTCGCGGTCTGACACGCTGCTCGGCGGGCTCTCCGGCGCACCGGACGTCGACACGGAACTCACCGACACGTCCCTGCTGCAGGCGATGCTCGACGCGGAGGCCGCGCTCGCCCGCGCCGCGGCCGACTGCGGCGTCCTGCCCGCGCCGGCCGCCCAGGCGATCGTCGCCCACTGCCGCGCCGACCGGTACGACCCCACGTCGCTCGGCCGGGCGGCCGACGCCACCGGCAACCCGGTGGTGCCGCTGGTACGCGAGCTGACCGCCGCCGTGCCCGAGCACGCCCGACCCTGGGTGCATCTCGGGGCGACGAGCCAGGACATCCTCGACACCGCACTGGTCCTGGTCACCAGGCGGGCGACCGAGCCGCTGCTGCGTCACCTCGACGCCGCCGCCGACGCAGCGGCCCGGCTCGCCGACACCCACCGCGCCACGGTGCTGGTCGCCCGGACGCTCGGGCAGCAGGCGGCGCCCACCACGTTCGGGCTCAAGGCCGCCGGCTGGCTGGTCGAGCTGCTCGAGGTGCGGGCCGGGTTGCTCCGCGCCCGGGCGACGCTGCCGGCGCAGCTAGGCGGCGCGGTCGGCACGCTGGCAGCGCTGGGATCCGCCGGTCCGGCGGTGTCCGAGCGGTACGCGGAGCACCTCGGTCTCGCCGCGAGCCCGCTGCCCTGGCACACCCGCCGCCAGCCCATCCTCGACCAGGCCGCCGCCATCGGTGGGCTCCTCGCGGGCACCGGCAAGGTCGCGGTGGACGTCGGCCTGCTCGCCCGGACCGAGGTGGGTGAGGTGGCCGAGGGCGGGCCCGGACGGGGCGGCTCGTCGGCGATGCCGCACAAGCGCAACCCGGTCGACTCGGTCCTCGTCACCGCCGCGGCGCGGCGCGGCCCGGGGCTCGTCGCGACCCTGTTCACCGCCGCGCTTCAGGAACACGAACGGGCGGCGGGCGACTGGCACGCCGAGTGGGAACCGCTGCTGGACCTGCTGCACCTGGCCGGCGGCGCCGCCGCCCGGTGCGCCCGGATGCTGGACGGGCTGCAGGTTCGCCCCGAGCGGATGCGGGCGAACCTCGACGCGACCGGCGGCCTCGTGCTGGCCGAGGCCGTCGCCGCGCGCCTGGCGCCCACCCTCGGCCGCGGTGCGGCGCGTGACCTCGTCGCCCGCGCCGCGACCCGGCCCGGGTTCCGCGACGCGCTGCTCACCGATCCGGACATCCGCGCCCACCTGTCCCGGCCGGAGATCGACGAGGCCCTCGACCCGTACGGTTGGCTCGGGTCGGCCGACCGCTTCGTCGACCGCGCCCTCGCGGCCCACCGCGGGACGCTGCCGTGAGCAGCCGACTGAACATCACAGTGGACGGACCGGCCGATGCCCCCGCGCTCCTGCTCGGCGGCTCGCTCGGCACCACCTGCGCCATGTGGGCGCCGCAGCTGGCCGCGCTCGCCGAGCGGTTCCGGGTCATCCGTTACGACCACCTGGGCCACGGCCGCTCGGCGGTGCCGGCCGGTCCGTACACGATGGACCTGCTCGGCCGGGAGCTGCTGCGCCTCCTGGACGACCTCGGAGCCGCGCGCGTCGACTACGCGGGTCTGTCCCTCGGCGGCATGGTCGGCATGTGGTTCGCCGCGCACGCGCCCGACCGGCTGCGGCGGCTGGTGCTGCTCTGCACGTCCGCGTCGCTCGGCCCGGCTCGGGGATGGCGTGACCGGGCGGCGACGGTACGCGCCGAAGGCGTCGCGGCGATCGCCGACGTGGTGGTCGCCCGCTGGTTCACGCCCGCCTACGCGGCGACCCGACCGGACGTCGTCGCCGCGCATCGGGCGATGCTCGCCGCCACGCCCGCCGACGGCTACGCGGCGTGCTGCGAGGCGATCGCCGCGATGGACCTACGGGACGACCTGCACAAGATCGAGGCGCCGACGTTGGTGCTCGCCGGAGCCGACGACCCGGCCACGCCGGTCGAACACGCCCGCGTGATCGTCGAGCGGATCCCTCAGGCGCGGCTGGCCATTGTCGAACGCGCGGCGCACCTGGCCAACGTCGAGCAACCCGAGCAGGTGTCCCGGCTGATGTTGGAGCACTTCGACGAGGAGTGGTGAACTGTGGACGACCGCGATCGGCACGAGGCAGGCATGACGGTACGCCGGCAGGTGCTGGGCGACGCGCACGTCGACCGGGCGATCGCCGGCACCGACGAGTTCACCGCCGACTTCCAGGACCTCATCACCCGCTACGCCTGGGGGGAGATCTGGACCCGGCCCGGCCTCGACCGGCGTACCCGCAGCTGCGTCACGCTCGCCGTGCTCGCGACCCTGCACCACGACGAGGAACTCGCCATGCACGTACGTGCCGCGCTGCGGAACGGGTTGACGCCGGAGGAGGTCAGTGAGGTCCTGCTCCAGGTCGGTGTTTACGCTGGCGTACCAGCGGCGAACCGGGCTTTCAAGGTTGCCCGGGAGACCCTGCGGCAGGAGGAAAAGTGAGCGCTTCTCGACCTCCCCTCGCCGCCCGTCCGACCGCGAGTGCGGAAGCGGTGCGCGCGGTCCAGGCCGAAGCGGGGGCGGTGTCCGAGGAGACGGCACGATCTCCGGAGTTCGTCCAGTCGCTGGAACGAGGGCTCGCCGTCATCCGGGCCTTCGACGCCGAGCATCCCCAGCTCACGCTCAGCGATGTGGCCCGCACGACCGGGCTGACCCGGGCCGCCGCGCGCCGGTTCCTGCTCACCCTCGTCGAGTTGGGGTACGTGCACACCGACGGCCGGCTCTTCTCGCTGCGGCCCCGGATCCTCGAACTCGGGTACGCCTACCTGTCGAGCCTGAGTCTTCCCGAGGTCGCGCAGCCCCACATGGAGGCGCTGGTCGCGCAGGTCCACGAATCCTGCTCGGTGTCCGTGCTCGACGGCGGCGAGGTGGTCTACGTCGCCCGCGTCCCCACGAAGCGGATCATGACGGTGGGGATCAACGTCGGCACGCGTTTTCCCGCGTACGCCACGTCCATGGGGCGGGTACTGCTCGCCGCCCAACCGGCGGACTGGCTGGACGACTACCTCGCCGAGGCGGAACTGCGGCCGCTGACCCGCCGTACCGTCACCGACCCGGCGAAGCTGCGCACCGTGCTGAAGAAGATCGCCGCGCAGGGGTACGCGATCGTCGACCAGGAACTCGAGGAGGGCCTTCGTTCCCTGGCCGCGCCGATCCGCGGTGACAACGGGTCGGTGATCGCCGCCGTGAACGTCTCGGCCCACGCCAGCCGCGGCTCGTCCGAGACGATCCGCAAGGAGTTGCTGCCGCCGCTGCTCGCGACCGCCGAGCGCATCGAGGAGGACCTGCGCGCCGGGCCCAACCGGTAGGAGCTGATGGTCCGACCTCGGCCGCCTCTACTGATCCGACCGGTGTCACCGGCCGGACTGTTCGGTGCCCGGCGTCCGCGACGCCGTGTGGTACGCGGTCAGGGCCTCGCGATTGTCCGGCAGGCCGTACTCCGCGACGAGCATGGCGACATTGCCGAAGTCCTGCCCGTCGATGAGCCATGGCTCGGGGGAGTGGCTCAGCACCTCGACGAGCCGACGTTGCCGGGAGGTCAGGGCCGCGGCCGGTGTCCCCGGCGGCAACGTTCCGTCCGGGAACGCCAGTCGCAGTGCCTCGCCCAGCACGGTCAGCGACTGGTCGCCGCTGACGGCGGGCAGCCGGGCGGTCAGCGCGTCGAAGGCGCGGTCGGCGTGCCGGGGGCCGAGGTGCCGCAGGGCGAGGCCCGCGTACCCGCTGAGGTCGCCGCCGAGGAACGGCACCCAACCGCCGTCCGTCGGGTCCTCCCCGGCTGCAGCCGGCGGCGCGGCGGTCCACGTCATCAACTCCTCGACCGTCGTGGGGTCGGCCTTCGGGCCCAGCACCCGGGCCCGTCCGATCGCGGTGGCCCAGCGGATCAACGGGCTCGGGTCGGTCAGCAACCGGTCGTCGGGCGCGGCGCCGAGCAGCCCGGAGGCGACGAGCATGGTGGCCAGCTCGGCCGGCCGTGTCCCCGCGCCGGCTGTCCGTGCGGCTTCCGTGGCGCGGGCCAGTGGGGGCAGGCTGCCGGCGGCCTCCTCTGGGAACCAGGCGACGGCGTACGCCGCCGCGACCCGCAACCACGGATCGGGGTCGCCCAGCAGGCGGCGGAAGAGTGGCACCCCGGCCCGCGCTGCGTCGTAGACCGCCAGGTCGATGTACGCCCACAGCCGGCCCCGGTCGGCCGGGTCGAGGGACTCGACGTACGCGTACTTGACGTACTCCTTGGCGGCCTCGTCCGCGCCGGTCCAGGGTGCGGGCTTGGCAGCGAGCAGTTCCCGCCCGCCCTCGGCGGCGCGGCGGTACGAATCGACCGGGAAGCCGTCCGGCAGGACGTTCTCGTCGTGTCCGATGGCGAGTGAGGTCACCAGGGCGAGCACCGAGGGCCGGTCCGGGGTGGCCGGGTCGGCGAGCAGTTCCAGCAGGAACGGCACCGCGTAGGCGCTCGCCTCGTACCGGCTGCCCTGGTGGAAGACGTTGGTGTAGAGGGTGCCGAGAGCGTCGTCGCGGGTCGCCGGGTCGCTCGATCGCAGGGCGCGGAGCAGGTCGGGTACGTCGTCGGCCGCCCCGTAGGCGTGCCCGAGCCGCTGCCACCGGATGTCGTCGAGTCCGTCGAGCATGTTCCATGTTCTCCCACCGCCTCCGGCCGGGCGGCGGCAGGATGGGTCGAACCGGAACCGGCCGGTCGGCGACCAGCTCTGGACTTGCCGGTCCAATTTTGTCGCGCCACAGTTTGCTCCGGCGGTCCGGACCGGGCCGACCACGAATCTGGCGGACAAGGCAACTGGAGTACCAGACGATGCACTACTACCTGCTCGGCCGGTCCGGGCTGCGCGTCAGCCGGCTCGCCCTCGGCACCATGAACTTCGGCACCGCGGGCTTCCATGCCGCGTACGGCAAGACCGAGGCCGAGGCCGAGCCGATCTTCCGGCGCTACCTGGAGGCGGGCGGCAACTTCGTCGACACGGCCGACTTCTACACCGCCGGTGAGAGCGAGCGGATCCTCGGCCGACTGATCACCTCCGCCGGGGTGCGGGACCGACTGGTGCTGACCAGCAAGTTCACCAACAGCACCGATCCCGGCGACCCCAACGCCAGCGGCAACGGCCGCAAACACATGATCCGTGCCCTGGAGGCGTCGCTGCGCCGACTCGGCACCGACTACCTGGACCTGTACCTGCTGCACACCTGGGACCGGATCACCCCGGTCGAGGAGGTCGTGCGGACCTTCGACGACCTGGTACGCGCCGGCAAGATCCGCTACGCCGGCCTGTCCGACGTACCGGCGTGGTACGCCGCCCGGGCGCAGAGCTACGCCGATGCGCACGGCCTGACCCCGATGATCAACCTGCAACTGCCGTACTCCCTGATCTCGCGCGGGATCGAGCCGGAATACCTGCCGATGGCGCAGTCCCTGGGCCTGGGCCTCACGGCGTGGAGCCCCATCGGCGGCGGGCTGCTCACCGGCAAGTACCGGCGGACGGCGGACGGCCTGGCGGGCGCGGGACGACTCGGCACGGACGGTGCGAACGGCCGCCCGGTCAGCGACCGCGACTGGCGGGTGATCGACGCGCTCGACGGCGTCGCCACCGAGCTGGGCCGGAGCATGGCCCAGGTGGCCATCAACTGGGTGGCCACCCAGCCCGCCGTCGGCTCGGTGATCATCGGGGCGAGCAGCCCGGAGCAGGTGGACGGCAACGTGGCCGCGCTCGACTTCGAGATTCCGCGGGAGTTGCGCGACCGGCTCGAGCAGGCCAGTGCCGAGCCGCTGCCGGCGCCGTACTCGATGTTCACGCCGGAGTACCAGTCCTGGGTTGTGAGCCCGGGTCTGGGCATCGGTGACAAACCGGCCGGGTACGCCCCGCCGATCATCAACGGCGCCGCCCTGCCGGTCGGCTGACGACCCGTCCCGCGGTGGGTGCCGCCCAGCGCGGGACGGCACCCACCGCCGTGGGCGATACCGTTGAACCGCACGACCCGAGGAGGCCTCATGACGCGCTCGCTGACCAGCAAGGGCGAGGCGACCCGAGCACGGATCGTCGCCGGCGCGGCCATCGAGGTACGTGAGCGCGGGGTGGACGAGGTCCGCCTCGAGGATGTGATGGCCCGCACCGCCACCAGTAAGAGCCAGCTCTTCCACTACTTCCCGGGCGGTAAGGAGGAACTCCTGCTCGCGGTGGCCGAGCATGAGGCCGACCAGGTGCTCGCCGACCAGCAGCCGATGCTCGGAGACCTGACGTCCTGGGCGGCCTGGCAGGCGTGGCGTGATCGGGTGATCTCGCGCTACCAGGAGCAGGGCGACACCTGCCCGCTCAACGGTCTGCTCGGCCAGGCGGGTCGCCGCGCACCGGCCGCCCGGGCGGTGCTCGTCGGGCTGATGCAGCGTTGGCAGGATGCGATCGCCGCCGGGATCCGGCACATGCAGTCGACCGGCGAGATGACCGCGGACGTGGACGCCGGACGCGCGGCTGCAGCCATGTTGGCCGGCGTCCAGGGTGGCGTCGTGCTGTTGCTCTCGACCGGAAGGGTCGACCATCTCGAGGCCGCCCTCGACCTCGCCATCGACGGTCTCCGGCGGCCGCAGTCCCCCGGGTGACCGCACCCCGCCCACCCGAGACGATCAGTCGCCCTGCTGCTGGTCGGGAGCGACGGACGGCCACAGCGTGGCCACCACGCGTTCGGGGAGTCCCTCGATCGACTCTCCGGCATAGAACGCGGCGAAGTAGCTACCGAAGCACATCAACGCGATGGCGCGGGTGTCGATGTCGGCTCTGACCGCGCGTCGCTCCCGCAGCTGCATCAGTACCTCCTCGACAAGGGCGACGCGGGGTTCGACGGCGTGCTCGCGCAGGATCTCCAGCAGGTCCGGAGTGCGGCGCGCCTCGCCGGCGAAGTTGCCCATCAGCACCATCGCGTCCGGGTTGAAGTCGCCGGGATCGAGCCGGCGGACAGCCTCCACGAGCGCGTCGCGCGGCGCCAGCTCCGTGAGGTCGACGGTGTGCATGTCGCGCTGCTTGCGGAAGCCGTAGTCGAGCGCGTCGACCACCAGGTCGAACTTGTTCTTCCAGCGGCGATAGAGCGTGGGTCGGGTCACCTTGGCGTCGGCGACGATGTCACCGATCGTCATCCTCGAGTAGCCGTCCCGCACGAGGCGCTCCCGGGTGGCCAGGATGATCGCCTCGTCGATGGCGGCGTCCCGGGGCCGGCCGCCGGGGTGCGCGCGATCGCCCCGGCTCGTTGCACTGTCCCGGTCCGGTTCGCCCTCTGGTCGGGTTCGAGCCATGGTTCACCTCGTGGGCAGCGACTGCCGTCGCGCGGCGCAGATTACGTTACAGGTGGTGACTGTAACACAAAGCACCAGCGCGGCGGGGTCGCCGGAGTGGGCGTGCGGATCATGGCAAGTTACAGTCAAGTGCTGTAACGAAACGTGTTGAGCCGCATCGACCGGCTCCCCAAGGCAAGGGGCTGACGTGGAACCGAGCAATTCCGTCCTGCACTGGTTCGACTTCATCTGCCCGTTCTGCTACGTGGGGCAACAGCGCAACGAGATCCTCGAACGACGCGGCCTGGAGGTCGTACACCTGCCGTTCCAGATCCACCCCGAGATCCCCGACGGGGGCGTCGAGGCCGGGCCGCGAACCGGACCGATGTATGAGGCGCTCGAACGTGAAGCAGCGGAAGCCGGCCTGCCGTTGAACTGGCCGCGACGGCTGCCCAACACCCGGAAGGCGCTGACGGCGGCCGAATGGATCCGCCGCAGCCGGCCGGACGTGTCGGGGGACTTCAACCGGGCGTTGTTCGCCGCGCGCTTCGAGCTCGGCGAGGACATCGGTGACCGGGCGGTCGTGGAGCGGCACGCCGCCGAGGTCGGAGTCGATCTCGACGCGCTGCGGTCCGCGTTGGACGACGGCAGCGCACTGGCCTTCCTCGCGGAGTCCGAGTCCTTGGGCGCGCGCCTCGGCGTTCGAGCGACACCGACCTGGCTCATCGCGGGCGAGTTGGTGTCCGGCCTTCTCCCGCGGGAGGAGTTCGAACGGCTCGCCGAGAAGGCGACGCCCCGTGGATGACGCCGCCAACCCGGTCACCTGACCGGACGGGCTACGCGGAAGACCTGGTGAAGGAGAGGAGACGTCGATGGACGTGAACAATGCGCCCGAGTTGAAGGTGGTGCCACCCGGCGGTGGTGAGTCGGTCGACATCCCGGGGTTCGGCGCTGTCTTCAAGCTCTACAGCCGCGACAACGGTGGCCGGGTGGCCATCGTGGAGCATCCGTTCGCCGTGGGCACGATCACCATGCCGCACCGCCACACGCGCGAGGACGAGCACTCCATCGTCCTCGAAGGTGAGATCGGGTTCCGGTCCGACGGCGACGAGGTCGTCCTCGGGCCTGGGGGCTACATCACCAAACCACGCGGCCAGATGCACGCGATGTGGAACGCGGGCGGCGTGCCCGGACGCATCATCGAGGTGATCACACCAGGCGGCTTCGAGAGCTACTTCCGGGAACTCAGCGAGCTGTTCACCTCCGTGAAACCGGCGGCCGGCGTGAGCATCCGCGAGACGCCCGAGTTCGGCGAACTCGCCACGAAGTACGGCCTGACCTACGGCACGCCCGACTGGCTCGACGGCATCGTCGCGCGGTACGGACTGCGCCACCCGCTCGGGCGGGCCGGCTGACCGACGCACCCCAGCGGGGGTGGCGCACGCAGTCCGTGCCGCGCGAGGTCGCGACGGGCCGGGCGATCGACACCGCCGGGGTGGTTTCGGGGCAGTGGGCCGGTGTGCCGCCGGGGAACGTGGGTACCAAGCCGCGTTGGCTGTGAGCAGCGGGGAGGACACCATGGCAGGCGCGGCTTCTTCTGATCAACCCGCCCGGGGCGGCCGGACAGGCAACCCCGCCGGGCGCTTCGCGGACGAGATCGCCGAGGTCGTCCGCGACGAGATGGGCGCTGTGCGCCGCCAGCTCACCGAGGCCGCCCGGCCGGCCGGCACCGGCATCGCCCTGCTCGCGGCGGCCGGCGGCTGTCTCATCCTGGGGGTGGGCGCCGCGTCGACCACCGTGCTGCGCATGCTGGAGACGTTCCTGCCCCGGCGTCTGGCCGTCGCCGGGCTGGCATCCGGCTACCTCGCCGCGGCCGCCGTACTGGGGCGGCTCGGACTGCAGCAGTTGAGCGCGGCGGGCGACAACTCGGCCCGGGTCGCCGACGAGGTGCGCGAAGCCGTCTCCGCGACGGCCGGTGCGGTGGTGCCCGCCGGTTCCGCGGCCGCCCGCCAGGCGCTGGGAGGCGGGCGCGGCCCCGAGTCCGACGGACGGAACGAGGTGTGACGTTGCCGGACAAACATGAGCAGGCCGAACAGATGCGTGACGACGTGCCGTCGACTGTCGCCCGCAGCGACGACAAGGCGGTGCGCACGTACAAGAAGACGCTGGAGTCGGCCGAGGAGACCTACGGCGACGGGGAGCGGGCGCACCGTACGGCGTACGCCTCGCTGAAGCACACCCACGAGAAGGTGGGCGACCACTGGGAGCCCAAGGAGCGCCCCGGGCCCTCGGATCCGCAGGCGGAGCTGGGCACGCCGGCGTCCCGGGAGCGCGGTCGCCCGACCGCCGGGGGTGTGAACGCCAACGCGAGCAAGGCGCATCTCGAGGACGTCGCTCGCCGGGTGGGCATCGAGGACCCGCAGGACCTGGAGAAGGACGACCTGGTCCAGGCGATCGAGAAGGCAAACGCCCGGGCCACCGCGCGCGCCCGGAAGCGGTGAGAACGTCCGGGCCTCGCCCGGTCAGGCCGGTGGCCAGTTCCGCAACGCGGTGTCGGCCACTTGCTGCAGCTCCTCGCAGGTCGCGCCGCTGGCTGCCTGGACTGCGACGCCGTTGGCGATGGTCATGACGTAGCGGGCGATCTTCTCCGGATCGGCGCCGGCGGGCAGGTCGCCCTCCGCGACGGCCTGCCGGAACCGGTCACGCAGTAGCGCCTGGCCGTGGGCGCGCCACTCCGCGAGGAAGTCACGGGCGGTGCGCCCGGTCTCGCCGGCGGCCAGCGCGCCCTGGACGCCGAGGCAGCCCGCCGGGAGTCCGGGCAGGGTGTTGGCGCGGGCGGCGCCGGCGAGGAAGGCCATGGCCACCTCGCGGGCGGTTGGCGCTCGTAGTGCTTCGGCGACGTAGCCGCCGGGGCCCTGCTCGTAGTGCTTCAGCGCCTTGCGGAACAGCTCCTCCTTGTTTCCGTAGGCCGCGTACAGGCTCTTGCGGGAGATGCCCATGGCCTCGGTCAGGTCGGTGAGGCTGCACCGGCACCCCCACGAAGGAGTGGCTCGGCGTTCCGCCGTCCGGTGCCTCGTTCAAGATCGTCGAGTACGCCATCTACAAGGTTCGTGACGGTCGGTTCTCCCAGATGACGAACCTGCACGACTCGGCCGAGATGCTCCGGCAGTTGACTGCCTGACCGCTGAGGGGATCTGGGGTAGATCGGCAGAAACCACGAGCGGGGGCACCGGCGGCGGTGTCCCAGCTGGTGGTGGCGCCGAGCATCGTCGGCGGTCGGTCTGACGCTCGTCGTCGCCGGTCGCGCGGCGTACTGTTGGTCGCCACGAATACGTGCATTCTTGCATGTTTCGCTGCGGGGGAGGGGTGGGGAGCCGTGAAGCGAGGCGCTGCCCGCTGGGCGCGTCGAGGGCTGGTGGCCCTCGCCATGATCGTCGTTACTCTCGCCGGGGTGACCGGCGGCACCATGCTCGGCGGCCGGGTCACCGGGGACGTCGGACCACTGCGAGTGCAGTTCCAGCTCAGCCCGTCGACCAACGGCGGCAGCGAGATCGCCGTGCCACCGCTCGGCTCGCTCTTCCTGGACAGCCACTCCGGACCGGCCCGGCTCACCGCCCGCCTCGACTCGCTCGACCAGAAGCGCGCCGAGGCGCTGATCCACGAACCGGGCGGGCTGGCCGCGGCCGGGGCCTCCGCGCCGGCCGACATCCGCGACGCCCTGCTCCGGCTGGGCCTGCGCACGATCGCGGTGTCCGTCCTGGTCACCATGCTGCTCGCGGCACTGACCTTCCGTTCCACCCGCCGGACGGCCTGGGCGGGGACCCTCGCGCTCGCCGTCACCGGCGGCGCCCTCGGCGCGGCCGCGCTCACCGTACGACCCAGCGCCGTCGCCGAGCCACGCTACGAAGGACTCCTGGTCAACGCGCCCGCGCTGGTCGGCGACGCCCGCCGGATCGCCGACGACTACACCCGCTACGCCGACCAACTGCAACGACTCGTCGGAAACGTCAGCAAGCTCTACGGCACCATGTCCAGCCTGCCCGTGTACGAGGCGGCGCCGGACACCATCCGGATCCTGCACGTCTCCGACCTGCACCTCAACCCGTCCGTCTGGCCCGTGATCAAGACCGTGGTCGAGCAGTTCGACATCGACCTCGTGATCGACACCGGCGACATCACCGACTGGGGCAGCGAGCCGGAGACGTCGTACGTGTCGATGATCGGCCAGCTCAAGGTGCCCTACGTCTACATCCGCGGCAACCACGACTCGCCCCGTACCGCGCAGGCCGTCGCCGGGCAGCCGAACGCCGTGGTCCTGGACGACTCGATCACCAGTGTCTCGGGCGTACGCATCGCCGGGATCGGCGATCCCCGGTTCACGCCGGACAAGCAGGACCAGGAAGCCGGCCCGTGGGAGGAGGGGCCGACGAGCCTGCCGGGCTCCGGCCTGCGACTCGCCGACACCATCCGGGCCGCCGGCGTCCCGGTCGACATCGCCCTGGTGCACGACCCGGCGTCCGCCGAGCCGCTCGCCGGGACGGCGCCGCTGATCCTCGCCGGGCACACCCACCAGCGGGAGGTCCGCATGCTGCCCGGCCCCGGCGGCGGACCCGGCAGCCGGCTCGCGGTGCAGGGCTCCACCGGCGGAGCGGGCCTGCGTGGCCTGGAGGGCGAGGAGCCCACACCGCTGGCCATGTCCGTGCTCTACCTGGGTCAGAACCACCGTCTCGAGGCGTACGACGACATCCGGGTCGGTGGCACCGGCCTGGCTCAGGTGAGCCTGAACCGGCAGGTGATCGACCCGGACGTCGCGGCGGACACGGGTGGCGCCGGCGCCGGCGAAGCGACCCCGGCCGCACCCCCGCCGTCGCCGGATCGCCCGAGCCCGGTGCCCGTCGGCCGCTGACCACGTGTCCGCCGCGCCCAGTTGAATCGGGTGCGGCGGCGCGGGCACCCGCGCCAGGGCGGTCCCCGCTGCGCGGTCAGGCGCCGAGCAGCCGCCGGATCTCCGGGGCAGCCGGATGGCGCGGCGCCACGGCGAGGAACCGGCGCAGCGTTTCCGGCGCGTCCCCCGGGCGGGTGCTGCGTTGCGCGAGCCCGAGCACCAGCAGCCCGTCCGGCGAGTCGGGCGAGCGCGCCAGTACCTCCCGTACCGTCCGTTCCGCACCGGCGGCGTCGCCCGCGCGTAGCAGCGCGAAGGCGAGCCGGAGTTGAACGCCGTCGTCCGGGCGGTCCCGCAACGCCTCCCGGTACAGCTCGGCGGCGGCGTCGTACCGCTGGTCACGCTCAAGATCGCGGGCCAGCTGGAGGGTGACGGCGACCGGGTCCGCAGGGCGCCCCTGCGGCTGCGCGTCGTCCAGGCGGTCGGCGGCGAGCGCCACCGCGGCCACCAGCACCATCACCCCGGCGCAGGACACCCACCAGACACGTTGGGCGGCCGTGCCGCCCCGAGCGCGGCCGGCCGCGGCCGCGACGGGTCGCCGGTGCCGCGACGGACGCAGCGTGCGTACGGCGGCGGCGCCGGCGCCCAGCAGAGCCAGCGCCGGTACGGCCCAGAGCAGCAGCGACAGCCCCCGGGCCGGCGGATCGGCGAGCACGTCGTCGCCGTAGCGCTCGACGAACCAACGGCGAATCTCCGCCGGGCTGCGTCCCTGGGCCAGTTGCTCGGCCACCGCCTCTCGCATCGCCGCAGCGATCGGCGACTGCGAGTCGGCCACCGACTCGCCCTGGCAGGCCGGGCAGCGCAGCCCTTGCGTCACCGTGCGGACCGGGTCGGCGTCCCGGGCCGGCGCCGACGAGCGGAGCAGTCCCGCGACCGCTGCGGCGACCAGTGCCGCGACCACCAGCGCGCCGAGCAGCCGCCGCCAGCTCATGCCGGCTCCAGCAGCGGTGCCACCCGCTGATCGAGCCAGCGCCGGGTGACCACTCCCTGCTGACGGGCGACGATCCGCCCGTCCCGGTCCACCACGAAGGTCTCGGGGACTCCGCGTACGCCCCACCTGACGGCCTGGGTGCCGTCCGGGTCCGGCAGCACGGTGAGGCCCGTCGTCCCGGTCTCGGCCAGCAGCGTCCGCACCGCCTCCGGTCCGTCGCGCAGGTTCAGCCCGACGACCCGCAGCCCGTGCGGGGACCAGCGACGCGCGGTGTCGGCGAGCAGCGGCAGCTCGTCGCGGCACGGCCCGCACCAGGAGGCGAAGACGTTCACCAGGACCACCTCTCCGCGTGCCTCGGTGAGGTCGAACCGTCCGCCGTCGAGCGTGGCGCCGTCCAGCGCCGGCGCCGAGGTCGGGCCGCCGGCCGCTCCGCTGGGCGGGGCCGTGCCGGTGTGCAGCCCGGCCGCCAGCACGACGGCGACCGCGACCACCAGCAGCAGCACGGTCGCCCTGCCGACCGGCAGCCGGCGCAGTCGGCCGGCCGTCATGCCGTGACCTGCACGGCGGCGGGCGGGGCGGCCGGAGCCGACGGTGGTGTCCGCCGCCGGATCCGCCGCACGCTCGTGGCGAACCCCAGGAGTCCACCGCCGACGATCAGCGCCGCGCCGCACCAGAGGACGCCCACCAGCGGGTTCACCGCGAGCCGCACTGTCGCGGTGCTGCCGTCCGCCGCGACGGAGAGCAGCGTGACGTAGGTGTCACGCCGAAGGCCCGTGGCTATCCACGGAACGGTGACCGCGGTGTCCCGCGCGGTGTCGTACCAGAGTCGCGGAGCGACGCTGTGCTCGGCGCCGTCGCCGGTCAGTGCCAGCCGGGCCTGCACCGCCATCCGCCCGTTGCCCGCCGACCGCTCGACCGCCAGCAGCCGTACCGACACGTCCGACACCCGTACCACCTCTCCGGTGCGCACGGTCCGCTCCTGGGCCCGGCCGTACGCCGAGGATCCCGCGACGCCCAGCGCGACCAGTGCGAGGCCGGCGTGCGCCAGCAGGGCCGCCAGGCGTACCGTCCGCGCGCCCCGGCGGCGGCGCAAGAGCGATCCGAGTTGTCCGGCCAGACCGGTCAGGGTGAACGCCGCCGCCCCGAACGCGACAAGTGCGGGCACACCCGGCCGGCTGAGCAGGCCCACCGCCGCCGCGGTCACCGACCCGGCGACCGCGGGCAGTACCAGCTGCCGGGCCGCCGCCCGGTCACCGGCCCGCCGCACGGCCGGGGCGACTCCGGCGAGCAGAAGCACCACGATCGCCAGCGGGACCGCCGTGCGGTGGTAGTAGCCGGGACCGACGCTCGAGCGGGCACCGGTCAGCGGCTCGGTGAGCAGTGGGAGGACGGTGCCGATCAGCACGACCGCGGCGATCGTCACCAGCAGCACGCCGTTGACCAGGACGGCCGTGGCGCGGGACAGCAGGGGAGTGCGGCCCGGAGCGGGCGGCAACGGGTCGCGCCGGCCGGCGAGCAGCGTCGATGCCAGGACCGCCAGCAGCACGAGACCGAGCAGCAGCGGGCCGAGTGGGGATTCGGTGAACGCGTGCACGCTGGCGACCGCGCCGGAGCGGGTGAGGAACGTGCCCAGCAGCACCAGCAGGAAGCTGGCGCAGGCGAGGACGGAATTCCACCGAGCACGCCGGAGGGCACCCGACAGCATGGTGTGCAGGAATGCAGTCGCGGTCAGCCAGGGCATCAGGGAGGCGTTCTCCACCGGGTCCCACGCCCAGTAGCCACCCCAGCCGAGCACCGCGTACGACCACCAGGCGCCCATCGCGATCCCGGCGGTCAGCGCCGACCAGGCGGCCAGGGTCCACGGGCGGGCGATGCGGAGCCAGTCCCGGCCTTCGGGCCCGGCCAGCGGGGCGGCCAGGGCGAGGGCGAACGGCACGACCAGGCCGAGGTAGCCGAGGTAGAGCAGGGGCGGGTGCACGCCCATCGCCGGGTGCTGCTGGAGCAGGGGGTTCGGTCCGGGGCCGTCGACCGGCGCCGGGTGCACCGACCGGAACGGGTTCGCCGCGAGCGCCGACAGGGCGAAGAAGAACGTCGTCACCACGCCGACGACCGCCATCGCGTACGCGTGCAGCCGGGGCGGGTGTCGCCGGCGGGCCAGCAGCGCGGCGTATCCGCAGAGCACCAGCAACCACAGCAGCAGCGAACCGTCGAGTGCCGACCAGAGACTGGTGACCGTGTCGTAGCCGGACACGTGCCGCCCGCCGTTCTCGGCGACGAAGCGGACGCTGAAGTCGTGTCGGAGCAGGGCCGTCTCCAGCACCGCGCACGCCAGGGCGGCGGCCAGCAGGGTCACCCCGGTGGCCACCCGCGCCTGCCGCGCGGATCTGCCGAGCAGCGCGACCCGCAGCCAGAGCGGAACGGTGAGCGAGGCGCTGATCAGCCCGGCGGTCAGGCTGGCGGTGCCCAGGTCACCGAGCATCCGACGACTCCGCCTCGGCCGGCCGGTACTCGTTGCCGTGCCGGACCTCCACGTGGTCCGCGCGAAACACGCCGTCGGTGGAGAGGTGGCCTTCGACGACGGCGCTCTCACCCTCGCGGAACGTCTCCGGTGGGACACCGCGCTGGTACACCATGATCTCGTGTCCCGCCTCGGCCAAGTTGAACACCACCAGGTCGCCCTCGCGACGCAGCGAGCCGGGCACCACATCGCCGCCGAGCCGTACGCGCTCCCGCGCCACCTCCGGATCGGCCAGCACCTCGCCCGGCGTCCGGTAGTAGGTGAGGGTGTCCTGTAAGGCGCTGGTGACCAGCAGGCCCCCACCGGCGAGCAGCACGCCGATCAGCGCGATTCGGCCGGGTCGCCGGATCATCCGACCCGGGCCGGGGCGCGCCGGGCCGGGTCGGCGGGCGCGGCCGCCGGCACGGACCGCCGGCGTTCCAGCCGGACCACCCGGTGTAGCAGGACGCAGAGCGCGACGACGCTGGCCGCCGCCACGGCGAGCAGCAGCGCGAGGCCCATCCGTGGATCGATCGGCGGGCGTTCCGGGGCGAGCATCGTGGCCTGCTGGTGCAGCGACCGCCACCAGAGCACCGAGAAGTGCACCACGGGGACCAGCAGGAAGCCGGCCACGCCGAGCACGGCCGCCGGCCGGGCCACCGCACGGTCTCCGTCGTGGCCGCCGGTGTGTTCGGTCAGCATCCTTCGCAGCGCCAGGTAGCCGGTGTAGGTCAGCAGCAGGAGCGCCGTGCTGACCAACCGGGGATCCCAGGCCCACCAGGTGCCCCAGACCAGGTGCCCCCAGTAGGACCCGGTGCCGATGGCGAGGGCGGTCAGCACGACACCGATCTCGGCGCCGGCCCGGGCGAAGTGGTCCCAGCGCGGGTCGGCGCCGATCAGGTACGCCACGCTGGCCGCCAGCACGACTCCGAACGCGAGGTACGCCACCCACGCGGCCGGCACGTGCAGGTACATGAGTCGTTGTGCCGGACCCTGCGCGGCGTCGGCCGGGGCCAGGAACCCACCGGCGAGAGCTGCGGCCGCGGACAGCCCGCCGCCCGTCCACGCCAGCGTGCGCCGGCCGGCAGCTCCGCCGCGAGTGTCGAGGGCGAGGTCCACGGTGGTCGCTCGCATGATCTCCCTGTCCGCGCCGTCGGCGCTTGCCCCGTTCCTGCGTGCCGACTCTATTCCGGGCAAATGGTCTATTCATCGTATTTGCCTATATGAGGCGTAAGAGGGGATGAGCTGATTAGGGTCGGTGCCGGTGGACAGAGCGCACGACCTCGAGCATCCCGGGCGACGCCGGCCGAGCCGGCGCGTCGGCCCGGCGCTGGTGGTCGCCGCAGTGCTGACACTCGCCGGATGTTCGGGCGGCTCGCCCTCCACGCTCGACCCGGGCGGTACGGGCGCCGCCCGGATCGCCGACCTGTGGTGGGTCCTCTTCTGGATCTCCGCAGCGGTCTTCGCCGAGGTCATGGTGCTCCTGGTGTGGGCGCTGGTGTTCCGCCGGGGCCGCGACACCCGGGTGCGGCACGGTCAACCGCTTCGGTTCGTCGCGATCGCCGGCGCCGGGGTGCCGCTGGTGATCCTGGTGGTGGTCTACGCCCTCGGGCTCCGCGACCTGGCCGCGCTCGGCGCCGGACCCGGACGGGACGCACCCACCATCGAGGTCACCGGCCACAAGTGGTGGTGGGAGGTACGAGTGCCGGGCATCGACGGCGCCACCGCGAACGAGCTGCACATTCCGGTCGGGGAACGGGTCCGGGTGCGGCTGCGCACAGCGGACGTCCTGCACAGCTTCTGGGTGCCGCAACTGATGCCGAAGACCGACCTGATCGCGGGCGAGATGCGTGAGACCTGGCTGCACGCCGAGCGGGCGGGCACCTACCGCGGGCAGTGCGCCGAGTACTGCGGTACCCAGCACGCGCACATGGCGCTCCAGGTGATCGCCGAACCGCGCTCACAGTTCGAGGCCTGGTTGGCCCGCCTCGCGGCGCCGGCGCGCCAACCGACTACCGAAGCGGAGCGGCGCGGGCAGCAGGCCTTCGTCCAGGGCAGTTGCGCCGGCTGTCACGCGATCCGCGGCACCGGCGCCGACGCCCGGGTCGGGCCGGACCTGTCCGACGTCGGCTCGCGCTGGAGCATCGGCGCCGGTGCCGTGCCCAACGACGCCGGACACCTGGGCGGGTGGATCGTGAACCCGCAGACCGTCAAGCCCGGCAGCTACATGCCGCCGCAACCGGTCGACGCGCAACGACTGCCCGACCTCATCGCCTACCTGCGGTCACTCGAGTAGAGCGGGAGGTAGGACATGTCCACGACCACCGCGCCGTCACCCGGCGCCGGCCAGGAGGACCTGGCCCGCCTCGAAGCGCACTGGGGGGAGCGGGCCTCGCTGCGCTCCTGGTTCAGCACGGTCGACCACAAGCGGATCGGGCGGCGCTACCTGGTCACCGCCTCGCTGTTCTTCGTCCTGGCCGGGACAAGCGCGCTGGCCATGCGCACCCAGCTCGCCCGGCCCGAGTCGAACCTGCTCTCCCCGGAGGAGTACAACCAGCTGTTCACCATGCACGGCACGGCGATGATCTTCCTGTTCGCCACCCCGATGTTGTTCGGCTTCGGCAACTACCTCGTCCCGCTGATGATCGGTTCGCGGGACATGGCGTTCCCGAAGTTGAACGCGTTCGGCTACTGGGTGTTCCTCTTCGCCGGGCTGTTCATGTGGGCGAGTCTGCCCTTCGGCGCGGCGCCCAACGGGGGGTGGTTCGCGTACGTGCCGTTGACCGACGACCGGAACACCCCTGGGCTGCACATGGACGTGTACACCCTGGGATTGCTCTTCCTCGGCATCGCCACCACCGCGGGCTCGATCAACTTCATCGTCACCGCGCTCAAGCTGCGGGCGCCCGGCATGTCCCTCAACCGCGTCCCGCTCTTCGTCTGGGCGATCGTCGCGACCGCCTTCATGGTGATCTTCGCGTTGCCGGCGCTGAATCTCGACAACGCCATGCTCTTCCTCGACCGCCGGTTCGGCACCCACTTCTTCGACCCGGAGGCCGCCGGCAACGTGCTGCTCTGGCAGCACCTGTTCTGGATCTTCGGCCACCCGGACGTGTACATCATCGTCATGCCGGCGCTCGGGATCGTCTCGGCGGTGCTGCCCGCCTTCACCCGCCGCGGCGTGGTCGGCTACGTCCTGATCGTGCTCGCCATCGTGTCCATCGCGATCATCTCGTTCGGCGTCTGGGTGCACCACATGTTCGCCACCGGCCTGCCGCACCTGTCCTACAGCTTCTTCAGCGCCGCCAGCACGATCATCACGATCCCCTCGGGCATCCAGATATTCGCCTGGCTGGCTACCATGATGCTCGGCCGCCTGGTCGTGCGGGTGCCGCTGCTGTTCCTCGTCGGGTTCATCGTGACCTTCGTGCTCGGCGGTCTCACCGGCGCCATGTTCGCGCTGACCGCCTTCGACCAGCAGGTCACCGACTCGTACTTCGTGGTCGCCCACTTCCACTACGTGCTCATCGGCGGCGCGGTGTTCCCGATCCTCGCCGCCATCTACTACTGGCTGCCGAAGATGACCGGACGGATGTACCACGAAGGGCTCGGCAAGTGGGCGTTCTGGCTGTTCTTCACGGGCATGCAGGTCGCCTTCTTCCCGATGCACCTATCCGGCCTGTTCGGCATGCCCCGCCGGGTCTACACCTACCGCGACGAGCCCGGCTGGGACGTGTGGAACATGGTGAGCACCATCGGGGCGTACATCCTGGCCGTCGGCCTGCTGCTCGTGCTGATCGGCGTGGTGCACGCCATCCGTCGTGGCCGTCCCGCACCACCCGACCCGTGGTGCGGCGACACCCTGGAATGGTCCACCGAGTCACCGCCGAGACCGTACAACTTCCCGGTCCTGCCGCAGGTGCACAGCCTGCACCCCACCTGGGACCAGCCGAGCCGGTCCTCCATGGCCGAGGATGCCACCCCGGACCGGATCCTCGCCGACGGCCGCCGGACGTTGTTCACCAGCGAACTCGACGGCCGCCGCGAACGCGTGGTGGAGATGCCCGAGGCGTCCCTGCAACCACTGCTGCTCGCCCTGGCCATGCTCGTGTTCTTCACCGCGATGCTGTTCGCCTGGTACCCGTTCGCCGTGGCGGCGGCCGTCGCGGTGGCCGTGATCATCGCTTGGTGGCTGTGGCCGCCGCGGCGTCCCGAAGAGGAACTGGGGGTGGCCCGATGAGCGGGCACCGCGCGGGTGAGCCACGTGCCGGCACCGATCGCGGGGAGTGGCCCGGATGAGCAGTCGCAACCTCGCCGCGGCCACCAGCACCGAGGCGCTGACCACCGAACTGCCGGTCGGCCGCTCCACCGGGTGGTGGGGCATGGTCATGTTCGTCACCACCGAGGCGACCCTGTTCGCGTGCCTGCTCGGCAGCTACTTCTACCTGCGCTTCCAGCACGGCGGCGAATGGCCACCCGGCGGCATCGCGCAACCCAAGCTGCTACGCCCGTTGGTGATGACCGCCGTGCTGTTGCCCAGCAGCCTGCCGATGATCTGGGCGGATCGCGGCATCCGCCGCGGCTCCCGCCGGCGGCTGCGGTACGGCCTGGTCGCCACCATCCTGCTCGGAACCACCTTCCTGGTCCTGCAGGCCACCGAGTACGCCGAACTGTTCCACGAGTTCACCCTCACCACGAACGCCTACGGCTCGCTCTTCTTCGTCATCACCGGATTCCACGGCCTGCACGTGCTCATCGGGCTCACCATGCTGAGCTGGCTGCTCGCCGCCGCCCTGCGCGGCGGCAGCTTCGGCGCCCACCGCCACGACCGGGTCCGCAACGCCGCCATCTACTGGCACTTCGTCGACGCGGTCTGGGCCGCCATCCTGTTCACCATCTACCTCTCGCCGAGGCTGTGACGTGAGCGCGCAACCCGGCCCGCGTACCCGCCTCGCCGGTGGGCTGCTGCTCTGGTACGCGGTGCTGGGCGGCGCGCTCGCGTGGGCGATCCACCTGATGCTGGCCTGGGGCATCGACGAACTCACCTGCGCCAGCGGCTCGGATCGCATCGGGGCGGTACCGCTGCGGGTGGTCGTCGCGCTCGCCGTGGTCGTGCCGGCGCTCGCCACCGTCGGAGCGCTCCTCGCCGCCGCGCTCGCCTGGCGACGGACCGCCCACACCCGATCCGACGGGATCGCCGAAGGGACCCTCGGCCGCACCCGGCTGCTCGCCGCCCTCGGCCTCTGGGCGAACCTGCTGTTCCTGGCCATCATCCTGCTGGGTGGCGTCGCGTTGCTGGTGTTCCCGCCATGCCAGCGATGAACGCGGCCGGCTCCGTCCAGGCCGGGCTGCTCACCATCCTGCTCGCCGTGGCAGTCGCCCTGCTGGCCGCCGGCTACGGCCGGGGTGTCCACGAGTTGTGGGCGCGTCGGGGGGCCGGGGAGGTGCTGCCGGGCTGGCGGGTCGTCGCCTTCGGCGGTGGCGTGCTGGTCGTGCTCGCCGCCGACAGCGGTCCGCTGGCCGGGTTGGCGCAGCGGTCCTTCGCGGGCCACATGACCCAGCACATGGTGCTGCTGCTGGTGGCCGGCCCGCTGCTCGCCGCCGGTGCCGCCGGGTTGCCGCTCAGCCTGGCCTGCCCGGTCCGGCTGCGCCGACGGCTGGCCCGGCTCCGGTCCGCCCGCGGCACCCGCTGGCTGCGCCGGCCGGTGAACACCGCAGTGGTGGCCGGCGCGGTGCAGACGCTGGTGCTGTGGGTCTGGCATCTGCCAGCGCCGTACGTCGCGGCGCTGGACCGGCCCGTCGTGCACGCCCTGGAACACGTCTGTTTCGTCGCCGGATCCTGGCTGCTCTGGGCGCCGATCCTCGGCGTGACCCGGCACCGGCTGCCCGGACCTGTCGCGATGCTGCTGCTGGTCGCAACGATGCTGCCGGCCTCCGCGCTGGGCGCCGTCCTCACGTTCGCGCCACGGCCGGTCTACCCGCTCCGGGCGCTCGGCCCCGAGCCACTCGCCGACCAGCAGCTCGCCGGCCTGCTCATGTGGGCGCCGATGGACGTGGCCGTCCTCGTCGCGGCGTTGACGGTGTTCCTGCGCTGGCTGCTGCGGCTGCAGCGGCAACATCCGGACGCAGTGGGTCCGACCGAGCCGGCCGGGCCCGCGGCCGCAGCCCGAACCGAGGGAGTGCTGCGATGACCAAACCCCCGCGTGCCCGGTGGCTCGCCCTGCTGGTGCCGGTGGCGGTGCTCGCCGTCACCTCCTGCGCTCGCGCCGACCGCCCGCCGCCCCCGGAGATCCGTGCCGGTCAACCGGACCGCGGAGCCGCCCTGATCACCCAGTACGGCTGCGGCTCCTGCCACACCATTCCCGGCATCGACCGCGCCGACGGGCTGGTCGGGCCGCCGCTGACCCGGTTCGGCGCGCGCTCGTACATCGCTGGGGAGCTGGTGAACAACGCCGACAACCTTCAGCACTGGATCGCCGACCCGCAGGCTGTCGAGCCGGGAACCGCCATGCCGGATCTCGGCGTCACCCCGATCGACGCGCAGGACATCGCCGCCTATCTCTACACCCTGGACTGACCGGATGCAGCAGCACGCCTCGATCGGTGCGGCGCAACGGCACCGGCCCCGCCGGATCCTCGCCGTCGGAACGGCTCTGGTGCTCGCCGCCGGGCCGGCGCCGTTGGCCGCCCAGCCCGATCCCGACTCGACACCGACGGCCGCGTCCCCCTCCGCGGCGTCCCCCTCCGCGGCGTCCGCCTCCGCCGCGCCCGCCTCCGCCGCGCCCGCCGGGCAGCGTGGCGCGGAGCTGTACCGGCAGCACTGCGCGAGCTGCCACGGCGAGCAGGGCCAGGGCAGTCAACGCGGCCCCTCCCTGGTCGGCGTCGGCCCCGCCTCGGTGGACTTCCAGGTCGGCACCGGCCGGATGCCCATCCCGGACGAGATGCCGCAGCCCCGACGCGACGAGCCGGTCTTCTCGGCCGACGAGATCGCCGCGCTGGTCGACCACGTGGCGAGCTTCGGCGGGGGCGGGCCGCAAGTCCCCCGGGTCGTCCCCGGCGACCTCCCGGCCGGGCGGGAGATCTTCGCCGCCAACTGCGCGCCCTGTCACGGCGCCACCGGCGCGGGCGCGGCACTGACCGACGGCCGCGACGCCCCACCCCTGTACGAGGCCTCGGCCGTGCAGATCGCCGAGGCGGTGCGGGTCGGGCCCGGGCTCATGCCGGTGTTTCCCAGCCAGGTGCTCACCGATCAGCAGGTCGACGACCTCACCACGTACGTGCGGCGGCTGCAGGGCGAGCGGCTGGACCGGGGCGGAAACCCGCTGGGCCGGCTCGGCCCGCTCGTCGAGGGTCTGGTCGCCTGGATCGCCACCCTCGGGCTGCTCGTCGCGGCGGCCCGCTGGCTGGGCAAAAGGGCGGAGGAATGAGCAGGCGCCCGCCGGTGACGCCCGCCCCGCCAGGGGTGAACCGCCGTATCGTGTGCTCCTTCCTGGTCAGCGCCGCCGGCGCGACCGGCTTCGCGGTCACGTACGGCCTCGGTGGACAGACACAGTGGGAGGGCGTCTGCCTCGCCGTCGCCTTCGCCGGACTGGCGAGCGGCCTCGCCATCTGGGGAAGGCGACTGGTGCCGACCGGCGGCTACGTCGAGGAACACGAGGGGCTCACGCCGCCACTGGGGGAGCAGGCGATGGCCGGCGACGCGCTCGCGGCGCCGGACAGCCCGATCCGTCGTCGCGGCCTGCTCGGTGCGCTCGCGCTCGCGTTGACCGCGCTCGGCGCCGCGGCCCTGTTCCCGCTCCGCTCGCTGCTGCCGTGGGACCGCACCCGCCCGGTCGAGGCGCTCAAGGACACCCCGTGGCGACCCGGCGTCCGGCTGGTCACGGCCGACGGTAGACCGCTGCGCCCCGCGGACGTACCCACCGGGACGGTGGTCGCGGTCTTCCCCGAGGGTGACCTCGATGCGGGGGACGCGCCCGCGTTCGCGGTCCGCCTGCAACCGGAGCGCTTCACCCGTCCTCCCGCCGGCGGTCACCTCGACGGGCTGGTCGTCCACTCCCTGCTCTGCACCCACGCCGGCTGCCCGGTCCGGCTCTACCTGCACGGGACCGGCCGGGTGCTCTGCCCCTGCCACCAGTCGTCCTTCGACCTGTTCGCCGGGGCCGAGCCCGTCGCCGGCCCGGCCGCCCGGCCACTGCCCGGTCTGCCGATCGAGGTGGGCCCGGACGGGTTCCTGCGCGCCACCGCGGACTTCACCGCGCCGCCCGGCGCCGGCTTCTGGAGCCGGCCATGATCCTCGATCGGCTCGCACGCGGGGTCGACGACCGGCTGCGGCTCTCCCCGATCACCCGGAAGGCACTCGCGAAGGTCTTTCCGGACCACTGGTCGTTCATGCTCGGCGAGATCGCCCTCTACTCGTTCATCGCTCTGATCCTCACCGGCGTCTACCTCACCTTCTTCTTCGAGGCCAGCTCCGCCGACCGGGTCTACCACGGCTCGTACGCGCCGCTGGACGGCAGCACCACCTCCGCCGCGTACGCCTCCACGGTCCGGTTGAGCTGGGACGTCCGGGCAGGGCTGCTGATCCGGCAGACCCACCACTGGGCTGCCGTGGTCTTCGTCGCCGCGATCGTCGTGCACCTGATCCGGATCTTCTTCACCGGCGCGTTCCGCAAGCCCCGGGAGCTCAACTGGCTGGTCGGGGTCACCATGCTGACCCTCGCCCTGGCCAACGGCTTCACCGGCTACTCGATGCCCGACGACCTGCTCTCCGGCATGGGACTGCGGATCATCGTCTCGGTCGTGGAGTCGATCCCGGTGGTCGGAGCCTGGCTGGCGTTCCTCGCACTCGGCGGCGAGTTCCCCTCCGACGAGATGATCCCGCGGCTGTTCGTCAGCCACGTGCTGCTGGTACCCGCGGTGCTGGTCGCCCTGATCAGCGTGCACCTGGCGATGGTCGTACGGCAGAAGCACAGCCAGTTCCCCGGCCCGGGACGCACCGAGCACAACGTGGTCGGCTCCCGGTTCTGGCCCAGCTACACCCTGCGGTCACTGGCGCTGTTCGCCTGGGTGGTGGCGGTGCTCTTCGCGCTCGGCGGGCTGGTGCAGATCAACCCGGTCTGGCTCTACGGCCCGTTCTCGCCGGCCGAGGCCACCTCACCCGCCCAGCCCGACTGGTATGTGACCTGGGGCGACGGCGCGCTTCGGCTCTTCCCCGCGTGGGAGTTGCGCATCGGCGGGTACCTGGTGCCGTCACCGTTCATTCCCGGCGTGGTGATCGGCGGCGTCACGTTCCTGGCCCTGTACGCCTGGCCGTTCCTCGAACGGCTGCGCACCCGCGACCGCCGGCAGCACCACCTGCTGGACCGTCCCCGCGACCATCCGGTCCGGATGGGCGTCGGAGTCGCCGCGCTCACCTTCTACGCGGTGCTGGTCGTCGCGGCGGGCGACGACATCATCGCCCGGCTGCTGCGGGTGTCCGTCTACGACGTGCTCTCGGTGCTGCGCGTCGTGGTGCTCGTCCTGCCGTTGCTCACCGGGACGCTGGCGTTCCTGCTGGCCAGGGCCCTCAGCCACGGCGACGCCGCCCGCCTCGGCGAGCTGACCCGCGCCGACCTGGCGAAGGCGCGGGACGTGCACCGGCCGCCCGCCGGTCACCGTGCCCGGAAGACAGCGGAGGTGGACGAGCCGGAGCGGCCGGCCCGGGACCGCCCCGGCGAGCGGATCGAGCTGTGGCCGGAGGGCGAGGTGTGGCGCTGGCGCTACCGGGACGCCCCGGGTGGGGTCGCGATCCTGGGCAACCGGGCGGCGTCGACCGAGCAGGAGGCGGCCTCCGCCGCCCAACTCGCCTACCCCGGTGTCGACCGGGTCGTCGTACCGGGCCCGCCGGCCCGGCCGCCGGGCAAGGTCCGTGCCGTGCTGCGCCGCGGGGCCAACGCTGCCATGGGCGTCTCACTGCTGGTCGCGGCGCTACGGCAGCGGCGGGCACGCCGGAGCGGATCCGACCGGCCCGGCGAGCCGCCGCGCTGACCGCCCTCGCCGGTGCTCACGCCACCAGCCGCTGCTCGGCGAGCTCGGTGAGGCGTACCGTGCACAGGCCGCCGCGTTCCGCCTTCACCTCGGTCACCGTGAGCTGCGTGCCGGGCGCGAGGATGAACTCCTCCTCACCGGTGAACGCCGAGAACCGGCGGATGCCGACGGCCCGCGCGGGGGTCACCTCGAACAGCGTCCGCTTGCCGCGGTCGCCGAGGAACGCCCGAGCCACACCGAGCTTCGCCGTGCAGGACGAGACGCCCCACCACGTCACGGTGCGACCGAGCGGGTACTGGGCCCGCAGGTCCAGCGACACCCCGCGCCACAGCGGCTCGCGGCGGACCGGGAGCCGCGACACGGCCGAGAACAGCAGGCGCAGGTACGGCAGGTACGGCACGACCCGGCTGCGGTCCGGGTCGCGCAGCGCAGCGTTGATCTGCCGGTAGAACGTCGACTCGCACGTGTAGAGGTACAGCGCGGCGACCTCGTCGGCGGACAGACCGTCGACCGCATCTCCGGCGCGCTCCTCGCCGAACTGGTACGACTGCGTCACCTGCCAGTCGAGCCCGGGCAGGAGTTTCGCGACCGGGGCGACCGCCTCCCGGAAGTCCATCAGCGGGGTGTCGAACACGCCGGTGATCGCCGGTAGGACGAGGCCCTCGTCCTTGACGCTGGCGAGCCGGTCGAGGTAGAGCTTGTGCAGCTCCATGGTGGAGGCGATGAACGCGCCCATCCGGTCGGCAGTGCCCGCGTCCGCGCCACCGGAATGCGCCACCGCCGCGCTCCAACCCTCGCTGGGCAACCAGTCGACCTCGTCGGCCCCGAGCGCCCGCAAGGCGTCGTTCACCTCGGCGAAGTGGTCGCCGTCGCAGAAGATGTCGCCCTGCGCCGCCGGGTTGGGGTGGTCGATGTGCCGCACCTGCACCGCTGGGTACTTCTTCTCGAGGCGGAGCACGATCTTCTTCAGGTTGCGGGCGTGCGCCCCCCACCACGCGAACACCACGCCACGGTCGGCCTCGTCGGCGTTCTGTTTGGCGCGCAGGATCTCCTCGACGACCTTCTCGACGACCGGCTGCCAGAACGCGGTGTGACTCGCCGTGGCCAGCGCGCCGTCGCTGCTGGCGGTCAGCGCCGCGTTCAGCAGCAGTACGCCCTGCGTGAGCATCGCCTGGAACCACTCCGGTGGGGGCACCACGTCGTGCTCGCGCAGGAGGGCCCGGAGGTCGGCGATCGGCGTCTTCTTGGGGATGCCGTGCTTCCACATCGCCGCGGCCTTGATGATGCAGCGGATGCTCACGACCCTGCCGAACTGGCTGTCCGACCAGTCGTGGAAGGTGTTGTCGAACATCGCGATGCCGGTGGCGCTCTCCGGGCGTGGGTACGGGTTCTGCCCGAAGACGACCACCTTCCACTTCTCCGGTGGATTGGGCTTGAGCGCCTGGAAGGTCAGTTCCCGAACGGGCACGACGTGCGGGCCGCGGCTCGGACCGATGAAGGTGGCGGCGGCCGGCTGCGCCTCGATGACCGGTTTCAGCAACGGCAGCCACGGCTCGCCGCCGCCGGTGAACAGCCCGGCGAGGGCGAGCGGGTCGTTCGGGTCGGACGGGGTGGGACTGTTGGTGTCGCTCATCGTCGGGCTCCGAGGGGTGGGGGTCGTACCGGCGCGGCACGGATGATCACGGCGCGGGCATTGTGCCGTACGGCACCGACAGCCGACGAGCCCGACGCCCGGGCGGTTCTCGCGGCAGCTGATCGTTCGCCATCCATGCGCCGTCCACTGTGTCGGTGGGGGGCGTTATCTTGATCCACGTCGCTGATCCCCCCGTTCGACCTTGGAGTCCCCCATGCCCCTCGAAACCGGGAAACCGCTGCTCAAGGTGGTCCTGACCGACGTCAACGCGAAGGTGGTGCAAGCCTGGCAGGCCGCGTTCGCCGACACCCCGGAGGTGGAGATCCACGAGGGTTCGATCCTGACCCGGCGCGTCGACGCCTGGGTCAGCCCGACGAACTCTCGAGGGCTGATGGACGGCGGGGTCGACGCGGTCATCAAGCGGCACCTCGGGGCGGGCATCCAACTGCGTGTGCAGCGGGCGATCCGTGACCAGTTCGGTGGGTCGCTGCCGGTGGGCAGTGCGGTGTGCGTGCCGTCCGGGGCGACCAACCCGAAGTTCCTGATCTCGACGCCGACCATGGAGCAGTCGGCGCAGAACGTGAGCGAGACGTTGAACGTCGCGCTGGCGTGCGCCGCCGCGTTCCAGGCCGTGCATGTGCGGAACGCCGAGAGCCCGGGCAGCATCAGGTCGGTGGCGCTGGTGGGCCTGGGCGCGGCGACCGGCCGGGTGCCGGCGCGGGTCTGCGCCAACCTGATGTGGACCGGCTACACCCTCTTCAACGACCACCACTTCACCGACTACGACGAACTGCGGCAGACGATCCACGCTCAGCTGCACGACATCGACAGCCAGCCGGAGGACGTGCGGGTGCGCATCGAGCCGCCGACCCGCACCCGCGGCTGACGACGGCGCCGCCACGGTTCGTCGACGCGCCGGGAACGAGCGGCAGGCCCGACCCGGCGCGCCGGACTGCTACCCGACCGGGCGGAAGTGGTGCCGCACCGCGTAGCGGAAGACGGCCTCACCGAGCGCGGCACCGTCGACGTCCGCGCTGCGGAAGTGCACGCCGCCCCAGACCCGCGCACCGATGAGCTCGTCGAGCGCCTGGGAGAAGCTGGTGAAGTGCCGGGTCGTGCCGGAGTCCACGCTGGATCCGCTGAACGTCACGTCGTCCGTGCCGAAGAAGTGCCGGTACAGCGACATCCGGGCGCCGGTGCCGCAGGCGTGACCGGACGGGTACTCGGGGAAGGGCGGTGTGACGAGCAGCGGCGTCCAGTCCGGGTCCGCCGCCGTCCGAGGGTTGCCGTCGCTGCCGGCCTGCTGGATCGCGGTGACCGGACGCCAGTAGCTCCAGTACTCCTTCTGACTGAAGCAGGCAACGCCCGAGTCGGCCACGATGAGGTCGGTCATCGCGAAGAAGCGCGCGGTCTGCAGGGTGTCCAACCGTTGGGTGGTGGCGAGCTGACGTTTGATCTCCCAGGAGGCGGATCGCCGGTCGTGCCACCAGAGCGCGGCCTCGGTCTGATCCTGGGTGCGTACCGTGCTCGACGCCGCGCCCACCTGCTCGACCTCGGCTACCTCACGGGCGTACGCCTTGCTGGTCACCGGCGGCGGGCCGGGCGTGCGGAACAGCGACGCGCGGGGCAGCAGGAACGGACGCATGTGCCCCGTCCATGCCCCCTGGGACAGGAACAGCGGCGGCGTGGGACGCCAATCACCGGGCTCGGCGCCGACCGTCCACTGCTGGTCGCCGTACGCTCCGTCGTCCTGCCGTGCGGCGACCATCGCGGCGGCGGCCCGGGTCCCGACCCTGACGCCGCCCTGCTTCGGTGGGCCCTCGGGGATCACGCTGAGCGCTTCGTCGTACTCGGTCCGGAGCCGTTCCTGCTGGGCGGGGAAGAGAGCGGCGAGCACGCCGTGCGCGGCGGCGGCGACGGCCGCGTCCACCGACTCGCTGCCCCGGGCCGCCGGCGCGACCAGGTATGGCTGGTACGGCGTCCCCGCGATGGCGTTCACCGCGTCGTAGACGGCGCCGTTCACCATCGCGAAGCTGCGTACCTGCTCGTTCGGCTGCTGCGCCGCGACGTCCCAGATCGCCGTCTGCGCCCGCAGGTCCCAGGCGACGACGGGATTGGTCGTGCCGCTGCCGGAGGCCCTGGCCGCGGCGGCCGCCACCGGCATCGTGGCCATGGTCGCGACCAGCACGCCGAGCGCGAGGGCTGCGGTGGTGGTGCGGGACCAGAGTTTCCGGAGTGCCGGACGGTTGCTCGACATGGGTCCCCCGACGTTGATCAGCGGGCGGTGTGGCCGACGACGGGCGATCGCCGAGCGCGGGCAGCGCCGGATAATCAATCGACGATTGTGAACGTTAGCACGAGTTGCGCCATTGGTGTTCCCGGTGCCGTACGCCCACTCAGGGCACCGGCTCAGGACGCTCACCGACGGTGTCGCCGGGCAACGGCTCAGCCGGTGACGGCGGCTCCTTGACCGGGCCGCGGGCGATGATCGCCTGCTGGAGCGGGGTGTGCCGCAGCAGCCCGGAGTAGAAAACGACCGCCAGGCCGAAGTTCACCACCACCGCGTACGCCGTCTCCGCGACGTTGAACGCGGTGTCCGCCTCGACGGCGACCAGCCACGCCTCGAGGAAGGTCTTCACGGCCGACACGAGGAGCAGCACGAGGCCCTTGCGGAACGCTGACCAGGACGTACGCATGAACAGCGCCGCGACCAGCGGGAGCACGAAGGTCAGCGCCAACGACAGCACGCCGGCCAGGTTGGGGGCGAAGAGGTAGGTGGGCAGTTCGGGCAGGATGACGGAGTCCATCTTTCCTCCCTCGGGGCGAGAGGTTGTGCGCAAGATGGTCCCCGGCCCACCGTCTCTGTAGCGTCACGAAGCCGGGCCGGGACAGGCCGCCATGGCCCGCGGGACGGAAGACGACCGCCGGGCGGGACCGTCAACGCGGTGAGCGGGCGCCGCCGGCCTGTCGTCGTCGCTGCCGCGGGGCCTGGTCCTGACCCGACGGCAGCGGGCGTTCGATGCGGGTCGGGTTGCCGCGTACGAGTTCGTCGTGGATCCGCCACCGGTCGGTGAGCAGCTCACGCCGGTCGGCCTCGTCGCCGTCCTCGATGCGCTGCCGCAGCCGCTGAATGGCGATGCGACGGTTGAGGTTGAAGTGGCGCTCGGTGTCGACCACGACGACGAGGCCGGTGGGGCGGTGGGTGGCCCGTACGGCCGTGCTGGCCTTGTTCCGGTGCTGGCCGCCCGGGCCACCGGTCCGGCAGGCGACGACGTCGACGTCTGCCTCCGCGAACGTCGTCGTCGGGACGTCGAGCCGGCAAGGCCGGGCGACGACGTACCAGTTCTTGCGACCGGTGCTCGCCCGGTAAGGGCTGGGTGCCTGCCAGCACAGCGTGCCGGTCCACGAGGCGGCGAACTCCTCGGCCCCGCCGCCGTCGATCCGGATCAACGCGGACCGGTGGGTGTCGGGTCGCTCGCCGGGTACGGTCTCGACCCGCCGGGTCGGCAGGCCCCGCCGGGCGGCGTCGGCCTCCAGGCGGCCCAGCAGCCGGGTGAGCGCCCAGGCGCACTCCTGCGGGCCGCGGCCGGCGGAGAGGAGCAGGTGGACGCTCATCCGCGCCGCCGCCCACGGTGGCCGGCCCGGCGGTCGGACCGCGCCGCCGGGTCGGGCTCCGGCGTCTTGTAGGTCACCAGCGGGATGGTGGTGGCGACGGGGGTGGCCAGGTCGTGCTCGACGAGGTCGGCGACGACCCGCTCGATGCGCTTGTACGCCGAGGGCGCCTCCTCGAAGAGCAGCTGCCGTTCACCGCACACCACCACCGAGCCGACCGGGGTGCGGCGCAGCTCCTCGACCGTGTGCTTGGCCCGGCCGCGGCGCAGCGCGTCGGCACGGGACATCTTGCGGCCCGCGCCGTGGGCCACCGAGTGGTTGGCCTCTGGGCCGGCGTGCGCGGCCACCAGGTAGGACGGGGTGCCGCGGGTGCCGGCGATCAGCACGTCGCGGCCGTCACCCGGCGCCGCGCCCTTGCGGTGCAGGTACCGCCCATCGCGGATCTCGACGAGGTTGTGGCACTCGTCAACGACCGGTTCGGTGGGTTCGGCGCCCAGCGCGTGGGCGACTCGGGCGGCGAGCAGTCGCCGGTTGAGTGATCCCCACCGCACGGCCTCGTCGTGCGAGGTCAGGTAGGCGGCGACGTCGGCGGCCGGGCCGGCGCCGTGGACCTCGGTGTGCGCGCGCAGGATCCGCTCGCCGAGCCCGCGGGAGCCGCTGTGCACGACGAGCACGAGATCTCCGGTGGCGAGCCCGAGACGGGCCGCGTGGTCCGGCTCGAAGACCGTACCGACCCGCGCCAGCTCGACGAAGTGGTTGCCCCGGCCGACCGTCCCGAGACCGTCGAGATGGCCGGCGGGAATCTCGCCCGCCACCACCGCCCAGGCCGGGTCGTCGGCGTCCCGCTCCGGGTCCAGCGGCTGGTCGAGGTCGGGAAACCGGGTGGCGAGCTTCTCGGGTACGGCCCGCTTGAGTTTGATCGGGAACACCGCGATGCCGCAACCGATGTCGGAGCCCACCAGGAACGGATACAGCACGGTGGACGACATGGCAGCGCCGATGGGCGCGCCCTTGCCCGGATGCAGGTCCGGCATGCCGGCTACGTGGATCATGCCGTCGAGCGCGGCCACCTGCTGGCACTCCCGGAGCGCATCCGACTCGATCCAGCTCTCGGGCGAGGCGAACACGGTGACGGTGGCGGGGGCGGACGGTGGAAGGGGGCCCGAAGGGGAGGCGTGCAGAGACAAGGACGCTCACTTTTCGCTGAGAGGGGGAGCGGGCGGACGACCGTACGGCGCCGGTCGTGTCACGGCGCCTCGGGGAGACTTGGCTGCTGTCCGTCAGTACCTCATGGGCACCACCTTCGTGGAACCCGTCGATCTCGGCAATCGAATTTCGACCCGGTGGTGGGGACGGCCGCTGCCGGCTCCTGGGGCGGACACCGAACCGCCTTGGAGCGGACAGCAGCGCGTCACTTGAGATTCCGGAGGCGAACGTCCGCGGTTCATCGACGGTCGCGAAAGTACCGGCCATGACAAGGCTGAGCCGTCGCATGTTCGTCCTCGGTGGACTGTCCGCCGCGGGCGCCGCGTTGGCACCCGCGGCGGGTGCCCGAGCCGCGGTGCCGTACCCCTTCAAACTCGGTGTCGCGTCGGGTGATCCGGCGCCGGACAGCGTCGTCCTCTGGACCCGACTGGCGCCCTCGCCGCTGAACGCCGACGGGCAGGGCGGTATGGCGAACGCGGACGTGACAGTCGAATGGCAGGTGTCGACCAGTTCGAGCTTCTCCTCGCTGGTCGCCTCCGGCTCCGTCGTCGCCCGCTACGCCGACGCGCACTCGGTGCACATCGTCGCCGGCGGGCTCGCCGCCGACTCCGACTACTACTACCGGTTCCGGGCCCAGGGCCACATCTCCCCGGTCGGCCGCACGCGTAGCACCCCGGCGCCGGGCACCTTCGGCCGCGACCTGGTGATGGCCTTCGCCTCCTGTGCCCACTACGAGTCGGGCTACTACACGGCCTACCGTCGGCTGGCCGAGGACAGCCCGGGCCTGGTCCTGCACCTCGGCGACTACATCTACGAAGGCGGCACCAACACGTCCGCCGTACGACAGCACGTCGGCGGTGAGATCGTGTCGCTGGCGGACTACCGCCGCCGCTACGCCCTCTACAAGTCCGACCCGGATCTGCAGGCGGCGCACGCGGCGGCGCCCTGGCTCGTGGTGCCGGACGACCACGAGGTGGAGAACAACTACGCCAACATGGTCCGTGCCGACAGCAGCCCGGTGCTGACCACCGCGCAGTGGACCGCCCGGCGCACCGCGGCGTACCGGGCCTACTACGAGAACATGCCCCTGCGGCCGACCTCAACGCCGTCCGGCAACAGCATCCCGCTGTACCGGCGTATCCGGTGGGGGCAGCTCGCCACCTTCCACATGCTCGACACCCGGCAGTTCCGGGACGACCAGGCGTGCGGCGACGGCTGGAAGGTCTGCGCGGACGCCGATCTGGCCGCGCGGTCGCTGACCGGCGCGGCCCAGGAGACGTGGCTGCTCGACGGGCTGGCGCAGCGCTACGCCACCTGGGACATCCTCGGGCAACAGGTGTTCTTCGCCCGCCAGCTCGACGCGAACGGGGCGGCGAACATGGACGCCTGGGATGGCTACCGTGCCTCCCGCGCCCGGATCCAGACCGGATGGCAGCAGCGCGGTGTACGCAACCCGGTGGTCCTCACCGGCGACGTGCACAACTCCTGGGCGAACGAGCTCAAGGCCGACTACGCCAACCCGTCGTCGGCCACGATCGGCACCGAGCTGGTCTGCACCTCGGTCACCTCGGGCGGTAACGGCAGCGCCGGCACCACCATCCCGAACGCGGCGGCCAACCCGCACCTGAAGTTCTACTCGAACCGCCGCGGCTACGTCCGTACCACGATCAGCCGCAGCCAGATCCGAGCGGACTTCCGCGCGGTGGACACGGTGACCGAACACGGCGCGGCGGCTGCCACGGTCCGCTCGTTCGTCATCCTCGACGGCCAGCCCGGCCTGCAGGCCGGCTAGGAGGAGAGAACATGTCGATGTCTGCCTTGACCTCGCTGCTCGTCGCGCCCGTGTTGGCGCTACCCGGTGCGGCCGGCGTCGTCCCCGCTGCGGCACACACCAGCGCGCCCGTCGCGATGAGCGCCGAGGCTGTCACCTGGACCACGGCGAACAGCGCCTCCGCCGGCGACCAGGACCTGTCCGCCGTCGCCATGAACCGCAACGGCCAGGTGGCGGTGGTCTGGGAGGACGACCGGGACAGCGCCACCCCCGAGGACGACACGCACAGCGAGATCTACCTGCGCATGTTCCGCGACGGCACGCCGGTGTACGAGGTGAAACTGTCCGGCGGCGGCACCAGCGGCGCCGCCTGGCGGCACATCAGCCCGGATGTCGGGCTCGACGACCGGGGCAACGCGGTGGTGGCCTGGGCGGCCGACGGCGACGGCAACGGCGTCTACAACATCCAGTACCGGGTGGTGTCGCCCGCCGGCGCGGTACTCGGCTCGGGCCAGGCCAACGCGAGCGACGCCGGGCAGCAGATCTGGCCGAAGGTGGCCGTCGACCCGGACGGCGCACCCAACAACGCCGCCGCGGTCGGGTTCACCGTGGTCTGGGAAGACGTACAGGGAACCGCCCCTGCCACCGTCCGGGCCGCCGGGTTCACCGCCGCCACGACCAAGGCCTACGAGGTGACGGCGTCCCAGACGACGGGCACGCACCACCGTCCCGACGTGGCGGTGTCCGGGTCCGGCGAGGCGCTCGTGGTCTGGGACGAGGATGCCGACGCGAACGGCTCGTACAACATCGGGCTGGCCCGGTTGGCGCGATCCAACGGGCCCGTGGTGCTGTCCCGGCGAACGGCCAACGCGCAGAGCGGCGGGCAGCAGCAGCGCGCCTCGGTCGCGGCGAACTTCGCAGGTGACTTCACGGTGGCGTGGGAATCCGATCACACCGGCACCCGGGGCGTCTGGGAGCGCTCATTCACCGCCGCCGGCACCGCACGGCACGCCGAGGTCCAGGTCTCCACCGGCACCGGAGCAACCGCACCCGGCGTCGGTATCGACGACCAGGACGACGTCGTCGTGGGATGGACGGTCGGGGGCGCCGACCCGGACGTCTGGGCTCGCGGCCTGAATCCGGACGGTACGACCACCGGACGGCTACCGGCCCAGGCGTTGAGCCAGACCACGACCGGTCGGCAGGACCAGATGGTGGTCGCCGCTTCGCCGTGGGGCGAGGTGAGCGTCTGCTACACCGACGACAACGACGGGAACTCCTTCAACCAGGTGCTGCTCGGCCTGGGCGCGACGAACTCCACCTGGCAGATGTCCGCGGCGGAGCTGCGTCGGCTGAAGTCGCGAGCCGCAGCCGCGGCGCGCTGACCGTACGGACGCAGCGGACCGGCTCGGTGACCTGCGCCGGGAACCAGGTCACCGAGCCGGTCGATCCCAGCCGGGTTTCGGCCGATCGGCAGCTCCGCGCACCGGGTGGAGACCCGGTCGGGGGGACAAGTCGGTGGGTTACCGCGCCTCGCACGAACACCGGGTTCACCGGGCGTTAGAGTACTGAGCCGCCCTTGGCATCGCCTTCGGTCCTTCCTGGCGGGCCGGCCCGACGGCGGCTGCGGCTGTCGCCGTGCCGACCTTGAGGTCCGCCCCGTCGACGCGGCGAACCCGGGCGCGCCGGTCATCTGATCACCGATCAGTCGTCGACGGAATGAGAGGCTCATGGCTCCCTTTGATGCGTCCGAACTCCGCGAAGGCTCACGCCGGCGAGCCGCCGACCGTCCCCGCGGTCCGGAACTGACCAGCGTGGAAGACGTCGAGGGGCCGAACGGTCTGCGGCTGCGCCACTACCGCCCGGCGGAGCGGGCGCGGCCGCAGGTGGTGTTCGCGCACGGCGGTGGCTTCGTCCTGGGTGACCTTGACACCCATGACCGCCTCTGCCGGCGCCTCGCCGACGCCTGTGACGTGGAGGTGCTGGCCGTCGACTACCGGCGCGCGCCCGAACACCGCTATCCCGCCGCCATCGACGACGTGGTCGCGGCGCTGCGCTGGGCCCGGCCCGCCGCGGTCGCCGGCGACAGCGCCGGTGGCTACCTGGCAACCATGGCCTGCCTTCGGCTGCGGGACGCGGGCGAGCAGCTGCCCGCCGCGCAGATCCTGTTCTTTCCCAACACCGACCTGACACTCTCGCAGCCGAGCGTCGTCGAAGAGGGCTCCGGTCACGCGTTGGACACCGACTTCCTCACCTGGGCCGTCGAGCAGTGGACGCCCGAGGCCACCGACAGGGCCGCCGCCAGCCCGCTGCTGACGCCCGACCTGCACGGCATGCCGGACACGATCATCGTGACCGCCGAGCACGATGCTCTGCGCGACGAGGGAAACGCCTACGCCCGTCGGCTCGCCGAGGCCGGGGTGCGCGTACTGCACCGCCAGGAGCCCGGCCTGGAGCACAACTTCGTCCAGCAGGATGCGACCTCCCCGGAAGCCGCCGCCGCCGACGACCGGGTGTTCGCGGACATCAGGACCCTGCTTCAGCTCTGAGCCGGGCAGCCCCGCAGTCCGAATGCTCGGGCGCCCGTTCGGCGGATCGACTCCGCAGGCCGACGCGTCTCTCCCTGACCAGCCGCCGGACCCGCCGTTCTGCCGGTAATGTGCCGATATGCCGACGTCCGGCATCTGGTGCCCTGGGCGTCCAGCCGGTGTCGTCGCCGGCCACAGGGGGGAGCGCCGTGACCGAGCGGCAGCAACCGGGCGTGCCCGAGACCGGACCGGCGGCGCGGCCGTTGGGGGCCACCAGCGCGGCCGCGCGCGACAGTGTGCGACTCGCGCTGGTCATCGGCGCGCTGGGGGTGGTGTTCGGCGACATCGGCACCAGCCCGATCTACGCGATGCAGACGGTGTTCAACCCGAGCGATCCGCATCCCGTCCCGATCAGCACGCAGAACGTGTTCGGGGTGGTTTCACTGGTGTTCTGGACCGTGATGATCATCGTCACCGTCACCTACGTGCTGCTGGCGTTGCGCGCCGACAACGACGGTGAGGGCGGCATCATGGCCCTCATCACCCTGCTGCGCCGCAACGTACGACGTGGTGGGCCAGCCGTGCCGGTGCTCGTGGCGCTCGGCATCTTCGGCGCCGCGCTGTTCTTCGGCGACAGCATGATCACTCCGGCGATCTCCGTGCTCTCCGCCGTGGAGGGTCTCAAGGTCGTCGAACCGTCGCTGGCGGAGCTCGTCCTGCCCATCACCGTGGTGATCATCGCGGCGCTGTTCGTCGCGCAGCGCCGAGGGAGCGCGGCGGTCGGTCGCCTCTTCGGGCCCATCATGATCGTCTGGTTCGTCACCGTCGCCGCCTGCGGAGTGCGGGGCATCACCCAGCATCCGGACATCCTCAAGGCGCTCTCGCCGACCTACGCGTTGGGGTTCCTGGCCGGCCGCTTCGAGGTCGCGTTCTTCGCCCTCGCGGCCATCGTGCTCGCCGTCACCGGCGCCGAGGCGCTCTACGCCGACCTGGGGCACTTCGGTCGTCGGTCGATAACCCGAGCCTGGCTCGCCCTGGTGTTCCCCGCGTTGACGTTGTGCTATCTCGGCCAGGGCGCGTTGATCCTCAAGGACCCGAGCAACATCAGCGGACCATTCTTCCTGCTCGCGCCCGACTGGGGTCGGCTGCCGCTGACCCTGCTCGCCACCGTCGCGACCGTCATCGCCTCCCAATCCGTGATCACCGGTGCCTTCTCGGTCGCCTCGCAGGCCGCGGAACTGGGCTACCTCCCCCGGCTTCGGATCCTGCACACCTCGGAATCCACTGTCGGCCAGGTCTACGTGCCGTGGGTCAACTGGCTGCTGATGGTCGCGGTGCTCACCCTGGTCCTCGCCTACGGCAGCTCGGCGGGGCTCGCCTTCGCGTACGGCATGGCGGTGACCGCGACGATCACGATCAGCACCTTCCTCCTGTTCTATCTCGGCCGCTGGAAGTGGAAGGTCCCACTGTGGCTGCTCGGCCTGGGCGCGGTGCCGCTGCTGGTGTGGGACCTGCTGCTGCTGGGGGCGAACGCGACCAAGCTGCTGCACGGTGCGTGGGTGCCACTGCTGATCGGCCTCGCCGCGTTCACCATCATGACGACGTGGAAACGCGGACGCGAGATCGTCACCTCGGAACGCCAGCGACACGAGGGCTCGCTGCGTGAATTCGTCGACGATCTACGCAGCGACGGCAAGCTCGCCCGGCGTGTTCCCGGAACGGCCATCTTCCTCAACCGCGGCAAGGAGACCGTGCCGCTCGCGATGCGCGCCAACGTCGAGCACAACCACGTACGCCACGAGCACGTGGTGATCCTCTCGATCGAGACCAAGCCGGTGCCCCGGGTCTCCGTGGACCAGCGGATCGTCGTCGACGACCTCGGCTACTCCGACGACGGCATCACCCATGTGAGCGCCTACTTCGGCTATATGGAGACCCCGGACGTGCCCGAGATGCTGAAGCGGCTGAACGCCAGTGACGTCGAGGGGCGGATCGAGGCCGACGAGGCGTCCTACTTCCTGTCGAAGATCGAGCTGCGCGCCGGCGGCCGGCCGACCATGCCACGCTGGCGCAAGCGGCTGTTCATCACGACCTCGTTCATCACCGCCGACGCCGCCGAACACTTCTGCCTGCCACGCGATCGCACGGTCATCATGGGTTCGTACATCGAGGTGTAGCCGCAGGCCGGGCCGGGAGCTCGCAGATCGGCCGACAGGTCGATGTCGGAGCGAGCGGTGCCGGATGCAGTGCCTACCGGATCCCGGATCTTCCTCTCATGACCGATGAAGGTTAGGCTACCCTAACTTTGATCGGCGCCGTTCCGACCCAGAGAGGCACCATGACCGAGACCCTGCCCATCGCGCCCTGGCGTGTCTTCACCGTCGAGGTCCGGGCCGTGCACCGGCTGAGCCCGTCGTTCGTGCGGGTAACGTTCACCGGCCCCGACCTCGACCGGTTCGCCGACAACGGCTGGGACCAGCGGATCAAACTGGCGCTGCCGTTGCCCGGCCAGCGCGGGGTACGGCTGCCGGACGGTCCCGACTGGTACGCGCAATGGCGAGCCCTGTCCGAGGAACAGCGCAACCCCGTCCGCACCTACACCGTGCGGGCCGTCCGTCCACACCTGGCCGAGGTCGACATCGACCTGGTCCTGCACGGCGACGGCGGCCCGGCCACTCGATGGGCACGGCGGGCCCGGCCGGGCGACGAGATCGCGCTCGTCGGCCCGGACGCCGGCTACCCCGGTGACCACGGCGGCATCGAGTTCCGGTTGCCGTCGACCGGTCGACTGCTGCTCGCCGGGGACGAGACCGCCGCGCCGGCGATCGCCGCGATCCTTGAGCGCCTCCCGCTGGACGCGTCCGGCCGGGCGCTCATCGAGGTGCCAGAGGCCGCGGACACGCTCCCACTGGTGACGCCACCCGGTGTCGAGCTGACCTGGCTACCGCGCGGCTCCGGCGGGTACGGCAGCCTTCTCGTCCCAGCCGTCGCCGCGGCCACCGGCGACCTGATCACCGCTTCCGCCGAGCCCGCCACCGGCCCGGACGACGACGTCGACGTGGACACCGAGATCCTCTGGGAGGTGCCCGCCGAGGCGCCCTCGTCGCCGCTGTACGCGTGGCTGGCCGGGGAGGCGGGGGTCATCCGCACGTTGCGCCGGCACCTGGTGGGGGAGCGGGGCCTCGACCGGCGCGCGGTCGCGTTCATGGGCTACTGGCGGCTCGGGCGCGCCGACGTCGCGTGACGTGACAGGTGTCCTGTCCGTCGAACCGGGGGCAGGACAGGCGGCGCACCGCGTCCACCCGGGCCACGGACTCCCGGGCCGCCGCGTCGGCCCGCCGGGCCGGAGCTCAGGCGCGTACGGCCGGCGTGTCCACGAGGTGCTCGGCGATGAACCAGGCCTGCAACTCGTTGGTGCGAATCACGTTCGACACCAGCAGATCGTTGCTGCCGTCGTCACCGGCTTCGGCGACCCGGGCTGCCGCGTCGTGCGCGTCCGTCAGGATCGTCTCGTGCGTCTCGAGCAAGCGGGACAGCATCCCGGGAACCTCCTCGACGCCGTCGGGCGGCCGGGGAACCCGGGTCAGCTCGGCTACGTGTCGCGGGTCGCCGACCGCGACGCCGCCGAGCGTCTGTACCCGTTCGGCCAGCATGTCGACCAGTTCGAGCTGCTCGTCGGCGTGTTTGTCGAGCAGGAGATGCAGCTGGTAGAACGTGTGCCCCCGCATGAGCCAGTGGTACTTCTTGTACAGCGCGTGCAGGATGCGGGTGTCGGCGAGGACGCGGTTCAACCGTTCGCACGAGTACAACCGCGCCTCGTACGCGAGGGCGACCGGCAGCTGCCGGACGGTACCGAAGGCCTGAATCTCCCGCCCGTGCTGATGTAGGCGGGGTTGGCTGTCCGCGGTGTTCGGCTGTCCGGTCACGTCGCCTCCTCGATGCTCATCGGCCCGCCCTGCTGCGCAAATGCCCGGCGAGACCGCGCCGGCGGGTCCACCCGCACCCGTCATCGTCCACAGGACTTCGGCACGGTCCCGGCCCGGCGCGTCGATCGTCACGAGGACGCGCCGGGCCGGCCGCGGTATGAGAGCGATGGACGATCCACGGTGCGGGTGGCCGCGCGAAGGTGGCTGACGCAGGGCAGACATCGGCTCTGCCAACACTCTCGCGGTTCGGGTCCCGTCGGGGCGCTGCCCGCGCCCTGTCACTCGTCCGGGCTACCGGTGAACAGCCGAGCGTCAGCACGGCCATCTCAACGGCTTCCTGGTACCGAGTGCCGGATCCTGGCCCGGTCAGCCGGGGACCGGATCCGGTCGCCGGGACGATGAGCGGGTCGGCGGATCGGCCGTTGCCGGCTGAACGAAAGTGCTTCAATCCGGCGAAGGATGTCCAAGCCTGCTAAGACGACCAGGCGCACCGTCGAGGAGCCCGGGATGCAGTTGACCGCCGCTGACAACCACGCCGAAGGGCTGCGGGACGCTGGGTGCGTTGAAGGCCGGCTTCGCCGTAGCGGGCGCGGCGGCCATCGCGTACGCCGCCTACTGCGGTAACCGGATCGGTCGCCTCGCCGAGGAGGCTCACCGGCGCGGTGAGAGGGTCGAGGTCCGCGACGCGCACTGCCGACCGCGGAGACTCCCGCCGAGATCGCGGCCTGGCAGCGGAGACAACGGCTGGTGCAGTTCCTGGTGCCGGTGCTGGCCGGCGCGAACATCGCCTGCGGCTCGTACCTGGTGCAGTCGTACCGGATGGGAGCGACCGGCAGGGGAGTGCTCCGCCGGCTACTGCCGGAATGAGCGAAGACTCACCGGCGCTCCCGGAGGCGCGTCGGTCGCCGGCAGGAACTACAGGTCCGCGCACCCCGTCTCGTCGGGCAGCAGCGGACGCGGCGCCACCTGCCACACCTGCCCCGCACTGCTCCAGCGCACGGCGGCGTCGGCGGTGCCGGCCGCCCGCCGCGCGATGTCGAGGTCGGAACCCCGCAGCACGAGGCAGGTGGAACCGGCTGACGTCGCGCCCAGCGGCTCGCCGGCCAGGGCCGGCAACGGCCACGGCCGGGCCGGTTCCGCCGGATCGGCGGGGGTGGCCACGATCGCGACGGCGGTCGGCTCGTACGGCACCGGCGGTCCGTCGGCGTGCCGGGCGAGCGCCGCCAGCAGCCGCGCGGCCGCCGGGTCGGCTCGGTCCAGCGTGACGCTGTGCCGCCCGCCGGCCCTGCCGACGGTCACCTGGACGACGGGCCCGTCCGGGATGTCCGCCGCGGGTCCGTCCGGCAACGCGGTGGCCGCACCGTACAGCTCGCGTACCCCGTCCGGCGCGACGGTGTCCTCGTGCAGCTGCGGCCACCCCTGTGAGGGCCCGTCCGAAGCGCTGATCAGACGGCCGTCACCGAACAGGGAGTAGCGCGGGGGCACGGCCGCCACGCCACCGGGTGGCAGCATGCCGGGCAGCTCGCTCAGGCGCAGCACCAGTGTCGTCGCGCCTGGCGGTGGCGGTGACCCGCCGCCACCGCTTTCGCCGCAGCCCGCCACGGCCGTCATCGCGGCGAGCGCCGCCAGCAGGGCAAGCAGTCGGTGCATCTGTCGCCTCCCGGGTCGGGTCAACGCCGGTCGGACGCGACGGCGTGAGCACTGGTTCCGTGTAATTCGGGACGGATCGCGTACGGCTCCCGGACAGCGGTCCGGGAGCGCCGCGACGGGCGCTCCCGGACCGGTCGGAGATGTAGCGGTCAGGCCCGGGAGAGCGTGTAGTTCCCGGAGCCCGCCTTGTTGATCACGACCACGCCGTACCAGCCGCTGACGGTCGGAGTGAAGGTGATCGTCTCGGTCGCGCCGGCGCCACCGGCCGTGGCGGAGGCCACCGCACCCGAGCGGGGACGGATCCAGGTGGCCGAGTTCGCGTCGCTGCCCATGAGGAACAGCTCGGCGTCCTGACCGGCGTTGGTGGCCGCCACCGAGAGGGTGACCGGCACCCCGGCGGTGAGGTACGTGTCCCGTACGGTGACCACGTTGTTCGTGCCCATGCTGATCGTGCTGCTGCCGACGCTCAGCACGGCACCGCCCTGGGCGAGTTCGACCCGGTAGCCACCGCCGCCGGACCAGTTCGTGACCCGCGGGTAGTAGTCACCCAGCGCCCGGCGGTTGGAGTCCACCGCCACGAAGTCGATGGTGGTGCCGCCAGCCGCGCTGCCGCTCAGGTAGGCGCCCTGCGCCCGGTCGTCGTAGAGCTGCAGGTCCAGATCGCCGGAGTTGGGCTTGAGCGCGACCACCGACCAGTAGTTCCACGAGGTCGAGTAGCCGAAGTTGTGCGGCGGCGTCGGCGTCGGGCGGACGAGCGGGGCGTAGTTGCCCAGCGGGTCCCGGAACTGGTAGTCGATGGTGTTCTGGTAGAGCGAGGCGAGTGCGCCGGAGTCGGCCACGTTGAAGCCGTCCGCGGTCCGGTGGGACCAGAAGTTCGCGAACGTCGTGGAGTTGTGCAGCCGGGAGGTCGTCCAGATGTTCCACGGCCCCTCGCCGTACCGGTCCCAGGTCGCCTCGTTCGCCGAGTCGGTGATGTCGATCAGCGCGGCGGCGACCCGACCCTCGGTGGTGTCGCCCTCGCCCCAACCGTTGCCCCAGCTCGCGTTCTCCAGGTTCAGCGAGGCGCCGTTCGGCCACCGGAAGAACGGGTCGTTGTAGACGGTGGCCGGGAACCACTCCGCCCAACCCTCTGTCCAGGCGCAGCCGGCCGAACTGGCGCCGGTCACGCTGTGCGGGTTGCAGTTCGGCGCGGCGGGGAAGCTGTCGTTGTAGAGGTCGTCCATCACCGCGTGGCCGATCTCGTGCACCACGGTGGTCGGCGCGTTCGGGTCGTCGGCGGCCAGGTGGACCTGGTTGCCGCCCAGGTCGTAGTACGTGCCGTCGGTCGAGTCCGGTGCCCAGTTGATGACCACCTGGCGGCAGCTCGCGTCGTCCTGGTCCCAGCACAGGTTGTTCGGCTTCGGAACCCACAACCACGCGTCGTTCGCGGAGTCGTAGGCGTGCAGACCGCGCTGCAGCGCCCCGTCGCCGGCGGTGAGCGAACCGAGGTTCAGGGTGCTGCCGGTGGGCACGTCGTTCGTCGTCCCGGTCTGGAACGTCAACGGGTTGCCACCGCGCTGCACCTGCCACAGGGAGTTCGAGGTGAGGAAGCGGACGTAGATGTCGGCGTTTCCGCTGTCCGGGAAGCCCTCGACCTTCGAGTCGAAGCAGATGTTGTAGTTCCCGGCGCCGTCCGTCACGCCGGTGGCGAGCAGCGAGTCACCGAAGACGTCATCGTCCCAGACCTGCACCTGCATGTTCATCTGGTTGTGCCAGGTGCCGTTCTGATCCTGGAAGCTCCAGTTCCCGGCCACGCGGGTGTCGCACGGCGCCTGCGGGCCGATCACCTTGAGCCCCTTGGCCCGCGCCTCGGCCTGCGCCGGTCCCGTCACGTTCTGGGCGCCGACGCTCTTCGGCGTCTGCCCGGACGGCCGCGGCGCCCGCTCCGTGGTGGGTACGCGCATGGTGGCGTTGTCGCCCGCCGGGACCGGGTGTCCGAGCCGGGACGCCCCCGACTTCCCCGCGATGGTCAGGAAGACGTCGTCCTGGCCGGCCTGGACGTCCTTGCCGTACGGCGCGGTCGCTCGGGCCTGGATCTGCACCTGCCCCGCCTTGACCGCCCGTACCACGCCGCTGAACGCGACACTGTCGCCGGCCCGCAGGGTGCGGGTCGTCCGCGCCACGGAGATGGCGCCGGCCCGCTCCGGTTGGACGCTGCTGCGCTTCTGCACGCCCAGCTCGGCCGGCGCCTGCACCCACTCCAGTTCGGCCGGCAGGGCGACGCTGATCTCGCTAGGCCCGATCTTCCTGGCGGCGCGTACGGCGACCCGCAGTGTCGCGGTCTCGCCCACCGCGGGCGTCCGGTCGAGCTTCGCCTCGACGCCGAGGCAGCTCAGGTGCTCGTCCTTCGCGCTCTTGCCGGCTGACGGCCGCAACCCGCACTGCTCGCCCTTCGCCAGTTGATAGGCCGGCGTGGTGCGAGCCTTCGCGTCCTCGCCCGGGTCCCCGGCGTACGCGGGACCGATCCCTCCCACGAGCGCCACCACGGCACCCGGCACGATCACGGCGAGCGCCGTTCTCGCGGGCCTGGTGGCCTTCCTACCGAACATTGATGCTCCTCCCCACGGGTGGGCCGAATTCGGCCCTGTGCACCGGGCCGCGATTCGGGCCCGAAGAGAGCATCGGTTTTCCGGGTCGTTCGGCAAAGCCTTTGACCGGTTAGTGACATGCGGTCGAAGCTAAATTGACTGAGCGGAACGAATGGGGGGTCCGGTCGGCTTGAAAGGCGACCCGTGTCGTCCGATCATCCAATTCTGTGCGTGAATCCGGGGTCGACCGGATCGGATGTCATCTCTCCGACAATGCACCGTCGCATCGATGACTGCCGCATGTAATCGCTGCTAGCGGTTCCGCAGGTGGGCGTGGCGTGCCCGGCCCCGGGCCCCGGATCGCCGTCGCTGGGATTCGCGCGGCACGGATTTCGCGACGCAACAGATCCTGCGCCGGAAAGCGAAAGGGCCGCAGTCGCGGAAGTGAGCGGAATTGACGGGAAGCCGACCTGCGGGGAATTTTGTTCGCCGTGTGGCTGCAACTCACAGCAGAGCCGGCGCGCGTGCTGGCACGGCTCCCCGCGACCCTACGGGACGACTCGTCGACCGGTGCACGTGCGGCTCCACCCGTTCGGGTGGTCTGCCGAGTTCCCACCTCGGCACGGAGGTCCGGAGCGGTAGGACGCAGGTGATGGGGGACGAACAGCCAGGCGGGCTACTCAGGGCGCCCCGGGAACGGCAGCCGGTGGGCCTCCTGGAGCTCTTCTTCGACCTGGCGTTCGTCTTCGCCTTCACCCAACTCTCCCGAAAGCTGACCTCGGAGCTGACCTGGACGGGGGCGTACCAGACGCTCGTGCTGCTCCTCTCGGTGTGGTGGGTCTGGAGCCTTGCGGCGTGGCTCACGAACCGGTTGAACCCTCGCCACCCCACCGTCCAGGCGGTCGTCCTGGGCACGATGATCGCCAGTATCGCGATGGCAGCCCTTCTGGCCGACGCCTTCGACGAGCGCAGCATCGTATTCGCGAGCGTTTACGTCGTACTCCAGATCGCGATGGCGCTCTTCTTCGGCGTCGCCCTGCCCCAACCGGAAAGGCGCATCGGCTGGCGACTACTCATCTGGTCCACCGGCACCGGCCTGCTCTGGATCGCGGGCGGTGTCACCGGCGAGGCCGCACGCGCCGTGCTCTGGACCCTCGCCGCGGCGATCAATTACGCCGCGTTCACCCTCCGGTTTCCCGCCCCACGGCTCGGGCGGATAACCGCACCCGAGTGGCCCGTCGCCGCCGAGCACATGGCGGAGCGGCACCGCCAACTCTTCATCCTCGCCCTCGGCGAACTGATCCTCGTCACGGGACTCACCTTCACCCGGACGGACTTCACCGCCGACCGGATCGGCGCCTTCGCGGCCTCGATCCTCACCACCGTGCTCCTTTGGAGGATCTACGTCTTCCGCGCCGGAGAACTACTTTCCGAAGCCATCGACGTCGCCGCCGATCCGATACGGCTGGCCCGCCCCATGGCACTCGCCCACCTGACGATGGTGGCCGGCGTGGTCGTCACCGCGGTCGGCGACGAACTCGTCATCACCCAACCGCTCGGCCACAGCGACCCGGCGTGGGTCGCCGTCCTTGTCGGCGGACCCGCGCTGTTCATCGTGGGACGGGCACTCCTGGAACACACGGTCTTCCGTCGGGTTTCGCCAGACCGACTGATCGCCCTGCTCACCCTGCTCGGGCTGGCGGCACCGCTGATGTTCGCCCCACCACTGCTGGCCGCTGTCGTCCCCGCCGCTGTCCTCGCCGCCGTCGTCCTCTCCGATGCGTGGGACGCGCGAAAGCACCCGCCAGCCCCACCAGGGGACAGGCGGTCGTAGCGGGACGCGTGCCGGGAAACCGCCTGACCGATAGGTGCTCGGAACCGACGGATCACACGATCAACGTTCAAAGCCGGCGCGCTAGGCTGCCTGCGTGGATCAAGAAGACCGGATTGCCCTGTTCCTCGACTACGAGAACCTCGCCCTGGGGTTCCGTGACCACCACGGCGGAACGGCGTTCGACTTCCGACCCGTCGCCGACGCCCTCGCCGAGCGGGGACGCGTGGTGGTTCGCCGGGCGTACGCGGACTGGTCGTACTTCGACGAAGACCGGCGCATGCTCACCCGCAACCACGTCGAACTCATCGAGATACCCCAGCGGATGGGGGCCTCCCGCAAGAACGCCGCAGACATCAAGATGGCGGTCGACGCCGTGGAGCTGGCCTTCGAGCGGGACTACATCTCGACCTTCGTCATCTGCACCGGCGACAGCGACTTCACGCCGCTGGTCCACAAGCTCCGCGAGCTCAACAAGCGCGTCGTCGGCGTCGGCGTGGAGAAGTCCACCTCGGCGCTGCTGCCTCCCGCCTGCGACGAGTTCCTCTTCTACGACCGCCTCGAGGGCGTCGAGATCCCGCCCCCGCGGGCCCGCCGTACCCCGGCCGGTGCCGCCACCCAGGAGCCCCGGCAGGCGGTGCAGGCGGCCGAGCCCCAACCCGCGGTCGAGGAGTCCGTACGTGACGTCGAGGCACTCGCCGCGCTCGTGGCGCAGACGGTCGCCGGCCTGCAAGGCAGCTCCGGCGGCGAGGTGACCGCCTCGCGGCTGAAGCGGACCCTGCTGCGGAAGGACCCCACGTTCAGCGAGTCCGACTACGGCTTCCGGACCTTCGGCGAGCTTCTGCGTCACCTCGCCGCGCACAACGTCATCGAACTGGCCGAGGGGCCCGCGAAGGGTGACCCCGAGGTGTCCCTGCCCGAGCACGGCGACCGGGAGACGGCCTTCGGGCTGCTCAGATCGGTAGTCGCCGACCTGGCGGGCGAGGGCGGAGCGGTGGCCCTCTCCGGCCTGAAGGATCAGCTCCGTCGGGCCCGGCCCGACTTCAGCGAGAAGAAGCTCGGCTACCGCAGCTTCCTGCAGTTCTGCAAGGCGGCCGCCACGGCCGGCGCCGTTGCCCTGTCGTGGCACCCCGACGCCGACGACTACCTGCTCACGCCGCAGAGTCCCTGACCACCGCACCGAGTAACCGGTGCGGGAGTTGACGGCACGGCCGGATTCCCGCCGGAAAGTCCGTCGAGTGGAACCGGTACGCCGCGCGCGGTGTCATGAGTGTGACCGAGCCGGAGGTTCCACTGGACGACGACGAGTCCGTCAAGCGCGCGCAGCACGGTGACCTGGAGGCGTACGAACTCCTGGTCGCCCGGCACACCGCGTCCGCGTACCGGACGGCGGTCCTGCTCGGCGCCGGTTCGGACGCGGAGGACGTCGTCCAGGAGGCGTTCGTGAAGGGATACCGCAAGCTCGCCCGCTACCGGGGAGAGTCGTCCTTCCGGTCATGGCTGCTGGCCATCGTGGCGAATGAGACCCGCAACCTGCACCGGTCCCGCACCCGGCGCGACGGCCTCGTCCTGCGGGCGGCGGCCGCCGACCCGGACCCGGCGATCGAGGGGGACAGCGCCGTCGGCGCCGTACTCGCCGCCGAGCGTCGGACGATGCTGGTGGAGGCGCTCCGCCGGCTGCCCGCGAAGGACCGCGAGGTGATCGTCTGCCGGTACTTCCTCGACCTCAACGAGGACGAGACGGTGACGATGCTCGGCTGGCCACGCGGCACCGTCAAGTCGCGGACGTCCCGGGCGCTCGCCAAGCTACGCGCCATGCTCGACCTCCAGGAGGTCCGTCATGGATGACCTCGAGAGACAGTTGCGCGACCTGTCCCCGTGGCTGCACACGCCGGAAACGCCCGACGTGACCGCCCGCGTACGCGCCCGGCTCGCCGTACCCGCGCCGCAGCCACGCCGATGGCGCTACTACCTCGCCGCGCTGCTGGTCGCGCTGCTCGTCGGGTTGCTGCCGCCGGGACGGGCCGCCCTCGCCGGGGCCGTGACGGGGTTGCTGCGGTTCGCCGGCGTCACCATCGAGACCGCGCCCGCGCCGGAGCCGCCCGCGGGTGCCCCTTCGCCGCTGCCGTCCCAACGGTCCCTGCCCCTCGACGAGGCGCAGGGGAAGGTGCGGTTCCCGCTGCGTGGACCGGCCGCACTGGGAGCGCCCGAGCAGGTGCTGGTGGCCGACCCGGACAGCACTGGCGCGTACCGGGTGGCGTCGCTGCTCTATCGCGGGGGCACCCTGCGTCTCGACGCGTTCGACGGTCGAGTCGACCCCGTCTACCTGAAGCGGATCAGCGGCCCGGGGACCGAGTGGGTACAGGTGAACGGGGCGTTCGCCATCTGGGTCGCCGGCCCGCACGAACTGACCTATGTGGACCGATTCGGGGTGACCCGGGTGGAGACCGCGCGGCTTGCCGCCTCGACCCTGATCTGGGAGGAGGCGGGTGTGACCTACCGGCTCGAGAGTGATCTTCCCAAGGCGGAGGCCGTCGGGATCGCCGCCTCCGTGTGGTAGCGGAGTGGGCCGCCCGACGGCAACGCCGGTCCGGGTACGGAACCTGAGGCGCTCGACCGGTGTCCGGACAGTGGCGGGCAACCGCCTGCCATCGGCGGGCCGGGCGTTCAACGGGAGGGCGAGATGGGTGTGTGGCGAAGGTTCCTGCTTCCGGCGTCGGTGATTCTGCTGGCCGGCTGCACCACGACGACCGGGCCGACCGAGCCCGCGTCCGTGCCGGTTGCGACCCCGGCCGGTGGCGCCGGGACCGGCTGCGACTCGCGGATCGAGACCGGGTCCCTGCCCGAGTGGGCGCGCACCGGGTTCAGCGGAGACGCCCGGATGCCGCACGTCATGGGCGACAACGGTGACATCGTCGCGGCGCTGTTCGGTCATCCCCTGAGGTTGAACAGGACGGACGGATCGAGTAACAAGGTTCTCTGGGTCTCCCGTCCTGCCGTCAACTCGCCCGATCCGACGGTGTCGCCCGACCTGGAGATCACCGCCATCCTGGCCGGCACCGACACCCGGGTGACCCGGGAGGTCACCGGCGGTCCGGGCCCATCGAGCCTCGATCTGCCGCAGGCGGGCTGCTGGCGGCTCGAGCTGCACTGGTCGGGGCACACCGACACGATGGACCTGGTGTACGCGGAGAGCTAGTGGACGCCCCGGCCGACGGCCGTCGGCCGGGGCAGCCACGATGGTGGCGCACGTTCCCTGACAACCCGTCAGTATTGGTGTGCGTCGATCGGGTGTTCGGTCTGTCGATGCGGCCTGCCTGGCGGATATGACGTCATGTGATTGCTTGATTGCCATGCGTGTCTTGGAATGACATCGTGCGGCCATGAGCGTCTCCGGCCGGGAACTCGACGTCCAGTCGCTGCACCCCTTCTACACCGACGCCGACGGTGTCACCCGGCCGCCTGGCCCGGACAAGCACCCCGACTACGTCCGGTTCGCCGCCACCGGCTCGGGCGTCGTGCCGGTGGTCCGCCAGGTCGCCGGTGAGCTGGTCCCGGCCCTGCTGATCTGCCGGTACGCCGACGTGCGGGAGGTGCTGCGCAGGCAGGACGTGTTCTCGCGGGCCGCCGCCGTGCCCACCGACCAGATCGACGTGACGGGGACGGTGCTCGGCATGGACGGCGCGGAGCACGCGCGGGTACGCGGCACCGTCAAGGATGCCTTCACCAGATCCGAGGTGGCCCGACGCGCTGCCCTGGTGCGGGCCTCGGCCGAGGCGCACCTGGCCGCGATGACCGCCCGTGAGCAGCCGGCCGACCTGGTCCGGGACTTCGCCGTCCCACTGGCTCTGGACGTGATCTGCGACCAGCTCGGCCTGCCGCACGAGGAACGGCTCCAGTTCCGGCGGTGGGGCGACATGTTCCTCGGAGCAGGCGACCTCAGCCGCGACGACGCCGCCCGGTCGGCCGCCGAGATGGGCGGCTACCTGTGGGAGCAGCTCGAACGACGCCGAGGCTGCCCCGCCGATGACCTGCTGAGCAGGATCGCCACCAACGCGGCGGACCAGCCGATGGACGTGCAGATCAAGCTGCCGATCTCGCTGGTGGTGGGCGGCTGGGAAACCACCGCCAGTTCGATCGCCACCTTCGTGTACGTGTTGCAGAGCCGTCCCTACCGGGACGGCCGGACCGGCTGGGAACACCTGCTCGACCACCCGGGACAGGTGGACTCCGCCGTGACCGAACTGGAGCGGCTCCACTCCACCGCCAACGGCGACGACATGCCGCGCCGGGTGATGGCCGACGTGCGGCTGCCCAGCGGCGCTCAGTTGGCCGAAGGTGATCTCGTCATTCCCTCACACGACGCCGCTAACCGCGATCCGCGAGTCTTCCCCGACCCGGAACGGATGGACTTCGACCGCGATCCGAACCCGCACCTGTCCTTCGGCTACGGCCCGCACTACTGCATCGGGGCGCACCTGGGCGCGCTGGAGGTGCGCACCGCCCTCGCGCTGCTGCTGACCGAGCTTCCCCGGCTCCGGCTCGCGGTGCCGCCCGGCGAGGTGCCGTGGAAGGCCGGGCACGCGATCCTCGGCCCGGCGGAACTACCGGTGACCTGGTGACCGTGCACCGCACCGTCGCCGCGGCGGCAGCGTGGGCTCCACCGTGCCGCGGAGCCGACCGTCAGAGGGCCAGCAGGATGGTCATCCCAGCGTAGGTGGCCAGCAGCAGGATGCCTTCGAAGCCCAGCCGGCCCCATCCGCAGGTCTGCCGGATGAGCAGGCCGCCGAGCAGCGTCGCGGTCATGAACAGGCTGATGGTGGTGGCGAGCAGCTCCTCGGGGCCCGCGCTGTGATAGATCGATCCCTCCCGGTAGGAGAGGTCACCGGCGACGAGGGTCAGCACGTCGAGGATGTTCCCGCCGAGCACGGCCGCGATCGCCAGGGTCACCGCGCCTCGACGTACCGCGGCGACGGCGGTGACGGTCTCCGGCAACGCGTTCACCACCCCCATCAGCACGCCGCCGACGAACCCGGAGCTGAGTCCCGTCACGTTCACGATGCTCTCGGCGGCGAGAGCGACCAGCCAACCGCCCGCGGCGACCAGCAGTCCGATGACTGCGAAGCGGGTCCACAGCCAGCGGGGTGAGTGGCGGTTCAGGGGATTCTCGTTGTGCGGCACGTCGGGTCGGGTCTCGGCGGTGGCGATCGCCTGCCACATGGGTGCGGCGCCGGCGCGTCGGATGAGGACGAGCCCACCGACGTACGCGGCGACGATGACGGCGGACATCGGGTCGACGCCCGCGACGCTGGCCTCCGGCACGTAGCTGGCCAGCAGGGCGAGGGAGAGCAACGCGATGAGCAGGCAGCCGGAGAGCAGGTTCGAGAGGGACGCGGCCGCGTGTTCGAGGTTGGCGCGGCGGTGGAACGCGTCGGCCACGGCGACGGCGGTGGTCTGGGCGGCGATACCGCCCACGGCGTTGCTGTAGCCGAGACTGGCCTCTCCGCTGGCCGCGGCGACGATCGTCATGATGATGCCGGACAGGCCCGTGACGATGCCGAAGAACACCACGCCGAAGAGCGCCTCGCCCCACCCGGTCCGGTCGGCGAGAGCGTCACCGAGACCGGCCAGGCGGATGCTGCCCGCGACCGTGATCGCCCCGGCGAGGAGGAACACCGCGGCGCTGAACGGCAGCGGCCAAGGTAGGGCGGTCGGGTCCGGCACCGGCAGGTTCTTCCCCGAAACGCGGCGCTGATACCCCGATGTTTCCGATGTCCGGCTGTGCCCGCGATGCGGGGGAGCGCGATGCCGTACGCGGCCGGTCGACTGCCACTGCGGTCATCGTTCTGCGCCCAGCCGACAAATCATCTATTGTCAGACTTGCTCACGTTCATACGTCATGCCGTACCTGGTTCGCGCACCCGGACCGACGGCAGGCCGGCCGACTGCACCGCGCCGCCGCTTACCGGCGACGCGTCGGCCGACCGCCTGCCCCGACGTCACCGCAGTGGTGAACTGCGGCCCGCCCCGCCGGTGCCCGAGGCCGGCGGATCGGACCCAGGTCGGAGCTGGCGCCGGGGCGACCGGACAACGTGCTCGTCAGGGGCCGATCGAGAGGCGCCGCGAGCCGGAGACATGAGCGACGGCACGTCCAGCCGTCAGCCCATGAGCCGACACACGGGGGAGATCGGTCATGGCCCACTCAAGTGCGCAGGGCGTCCGACCGACGGGAGGCCGCTGGGGCCTCGTCGTCGCCGCGGTGCTCGTCCAGCTCGCGCTCGGCGCGGTGTACGCGTGGAGCGTGTTCAACCAGCCACTGCAGGAGCAGTTCGGCTGGAGCAAGACGCAGGTGGTGCTTCCGTTCACCGTCGCGATCGGCACGATCTTCATCGGCAGCCTGATCGGCGGACGCATCCAGGACCGGCGCGGACCGCGACCGGTCGCCTTGGGCGGCGGCATCCTCTACGGGGTCGGGAACATCCTGGCCTCGCTCACGTCCTCCAGCGACCAGCTCTGGCTGCTCATCGTCACCTACGGTGTGGTGGGCGGAATCGGCCTCGGCGCCGTCTACATCACGCCGATCGCGATGCTCTCGAAGTGGTTCCCGGACCGGCGTGGCCTGATCACCGGCATCGCCGTGGCCGGGTTCGGCTTCGGTGCCGTGATCGTCGCGCCGGTGGCGAAGGCATTGCTGAGCGGCACGGCCGACAAGACGAGCGTGTTCCTGCCGCTGGGCATCGCGTACCTGATCGCGGTCCTGCTCGGTGCGTCCACCTTCCGTAACCCGCCCCCGGGCTACCACGTCCCCGGTTTCACGCCGAAGACCGGCGGCCGGGCTGTCGCCGGCACCCGGGTCTACACCCTGGGCGAGGCGCTCCGTACGCGGCAGTGGTACCTGCTGACCGCGATCCTCACCCTCAACGTCACCTGCGGTATCGCACTGATCTCGCAGGCGTCCGACGCGGCGCAGACGATCGCCGGGGTGAGCGCCGCGACCGCCGCGACCCTGGTCGGCATCCTCGGTCTGTTCAACGGCGCGGGCCGGGTGGCCTGGGCGTGGTTGTCGGACCGCGTCGGGCGGATGACGGCGTTCATCGGGATGCTGGTGTTGCAGGCGATCTGCTTCTTCATCCTGCCGCATGCGGCCGCGTTCGCCGTGTTCGCGGTCCTCGCGGCGGTGGTCTACCTCTCGTACGGCGGCGGCTTCGGCACGATGCCCGCGACCGCGGCGGACTACTTCGGCACCCCGAACGCGGGCGCGGTGTACGGAGCGATGATCGTCGCCTGGAGCATCGGCGGGGTGGTCGGTCCGCTGATCACGTCCGCGCTCTTCGAGGCGAGCGGCAACTACACGCTGCCGTTCACGGTCATCGCGATCATCGCGCTCGTCGCCCTGGTGCTGCCGCCCATCACCAAGCTGCCGACCACGCCGAGTGGCCCACGCCCGCACAACGAGGTCACCGGCCCCTGACGGCCGACACCGTGGCGGCCCGTGGCGACGCCACGGGCCGCCACGGCTGTCAGTAGCGGAGGGCGCGCAGGTTGGCGTAACTGTCGCAGGCCGACGAGACGCCCTCCGGCCGTGGGTTGTCGTTCTCGGTCAGGTAGTACTCGACTCCCGCCAATCCGCCGTACGCGAAGATGCGGCTGAAGTCGATGGTCCCCTCGCCGACGTCGGCGAACGACCCGTCGGCGGCCATGTCCTTGACGTGGAACAGCGAGAACCGGCCCGGGTACTGCTGGATCAGCCCCACCGGATCCACCCCGGCGCTGGACGCCCAGTACAGGTCCAACTCCATCGCCACCAGGTTCGGATCGGTCTCCCGTGCCAGCACGTCGTAGCCGCGTACGCCGTCCTGTTCGGTGAACTCGAACCCGTGGTTGTGATACGCCACGGTGATGCCCGCCTGGTTGAGCCGGGCGCCGACGGTGTTGAGCGTCGCCGCGAGGCGCGAGTAGTCGTCGAGGTCCCACGAACCCGAACCGGAGATCCGGACGTACCGCGCGCCGAACGCCTGGGCGTCGGCGATGACGCCGTCGAGATTGTTCTCGAGGTCGCCGAGGCCGACACCGATCGACGGCACGGTGAGGCCGGCCCGGGCCACCAGCGGCGCGAGCTGAGCGGCCGTCCGGCCGTAGAAGTTGTTCACCCCGCCGGACGGCTCGGCGTTGCGGTAGCCGCAGCCGGCGAGCGCAGCCAGGGTGGCCTCCGGCGCGGCCGGCATGGTGGCTCGCACCGTGTAGAGAACGAGGCCGATCCGCCCGTCGGGTACGGCGCGCGTCCGGGTGACCGGCTGTCGCTTGCCGACGTCGGAACGGGCGGCGGCCAGCAGGATGCGCACCCGTTCGGGCGACGTGATGACGCCGTCCCTCTTGATCGACCCGGTGAGGCGGGTGACCGTCAACAGGAAGCTGCCGTGGTTGGCGAAGGGCGCCTCGGCCCAGATGGCGTCCATGATCGTGCAGCCGTCACCGAGGTCGCGGTTCGGTACGCCCGAGTCGGCCTGGTCCTGGCCGAAGAAGACCGTGGCCGAGGAGGTGTAGCCCCATGGGCAGGCGTCGGTCTGCTCCTGGGCGTCAGGCCTGCTCGCGCCGGCGGCGGCCGCCGCCGCGGGCGGCGCGAACGGCAGGGCCGCCGCGGCGATCGCCGCGGCGAGCAGGGTTCGCGCGAGTCGTGTTCGAAACGGGCGGGCAGTGGTTCGATCCATGTTCTTCTCCCCGGGTGTGGACGCGGAAGTCGACAGGGCGGACGGTCGGGCGCCGGCGGACACGGGCCGCGGCGCACGGCGTACCGGTGCGGCCGGCGCGGCGTGACAGTCGAGGTACGCGCCGGCGGTGGCGGGGCGAAGGGTCCGCACCGCCACCACCGGAACATCAGTTCGCCGTCACGACGACGGTCGAGGCCATGGTCGCCCCGAGGCTGTCGGTGACGGTCAGCCGTGCGGTGTAGGTGCCGGGCCTGGCGTACGTGTGACCGGCCGACGCGGCGTGCACGACGGTCGTGTTGTCGCCGAAGTCCCACATGTGGTCGACGATGGTGCGCCCGGTGGCCGGCGACGCGGTGCCGTCGAACGTCACCTGCAGCGGAGCCGTTCCCGTGGTGGGAGTGGCGGTGGCCGAGATCGTGGCGTCGGTCTGCTCGCGTACGCCGGCCCCGTTGAAGCGCAGCCAGTCCAGCGCCATCAGATCGGGGGTGCCACCGGTCTGGTCCGGGTTGCGGAAGACCAGGTGCAGGGTGGTCGTCCGACCCGGATCGGTCAGCTCGACGGTGGGTGACACGACATTGTCCCAGCCGCCGGTGCCGCCGATGGTGGCCTGGCCGAGGAGCTCACCGGTGGGGGAGTCAGCCCGGAACTCGACGTCACCGCCGCTGCTGCCGGAGACGACGCCGAGGGTGACCGAGTCGATGCCGCGCAGGTTGACCGGGCCGAAACTGATCCAGTCCCCGGTGTCGATGTCGCCGATGCGCTTGCCGGCGCTGGCCGTGGCCCGGTCGAGCACCTGGATCCCGTTCTGGCCGTCGAAGTGCTCGGCCTCCTTGCTCCTGGTTTGCAGCTCGGCCTTCGTCGAGCCGACCAGCTCCGGCGCGCCGGCCGCCCCGCCGTCGGTGTACTGCGCGGTAAGCACCGTGTACAGGTTCTGCCCCGGCCCGTGCCCGTCACCGCCATTGGTCTCGGTCAGGGCCACCCCGCTGCACCCGATGTAGTTGTCCATCGGATGGGTGTGCGAGTCGTGGCCTAGCTGGGTCTGCACGACCACCTTCGAGCAGTCGACGGTGCCGTCCTCCGGGTCGTTGACCGTCACCGTGTACGGGATCCGGTCACCGAACTCGAAGAACGCCCCGTCCGGCACGCTGAGCGTCACCGTCGGGCGGGTGTTGCCGACGGTGATCTCCTGCACGGCCACGGCGGTCTGCCCGTTCGTGGCGGTGACGGTCAGCCGGGCGGTGAAGCGTCCCGGCGTGCTGTAGGTGTGGCTGGCGTTCGCTGCGGTGGAGTCGGTGCTGCCGTTCCCGTCGAAGTCCCAGGCGTATTCGATCGCCGTGCCGTCCGGCCCGCCGGAGCCCTCGCTGGAGAAGGCGACGGTCAACGGCGCGGGTCCGCTCTCCTTGTCGACGGCGAGCCGGGCCGTCGGTGGCCGGCTGTTGGCGACGTAGTCGATGCGGTAGATGCCCGCGCCCTCGTTGCTGCCGCCCCGACCGCTGCCGCTGCCCTCACCGAAGTCGATGACGTACAGCGAGCCGTCCGGCCCGAACTCCGCGTCGAAGGGCTGGATCCACGACATGTTCCCGAGAACGCCGTTGATGGACTGCAGATCACCCGGCCGGGTCGGGCCGAAGCGGGCGTCGCGGAACCGCTGCGAGGTCTCGTGGATCGACACCGTCTTGAACCACCTGCGGGTCAGCTCGTAGACGAACCACTTGTCCTCGAAGTACTGCGGGAACTTCGTCGCCCGCGGGTTGGCCGGGTCGTAGTCGTACACCGGGCCGCTCATGGGCCCGCCGCCGCCCGTGCCGAGCTCCGGGAACTCCGCCGAGGCCGAGTACGCGTACCAGATCAGCGCCGGCTTGGCCGCCGGGAGCCGGGTGAGGCCGGTGTTGTTGGGGGAGTCGTTGACCAGCGCCGCGCAGTCGAACACCGGCCCGGAGGTGCTGGTGGCGAAGTCGTAGTCGTTGAAGGGCGTGTTGTCACCGACGCAGTACGGCCAGCCGTAGTTGCCGGCCCGCGTGATCCGGTTGTACTCGACGGTTCCCTCGGGCCCACGGTCCGGGTTGGCCGACCTGGCGTCCGGGCCGTAGTCGGCGACCAGGAGCGCGCCGCTGTTCGGGTCGGCGGTGATGCGGAACGGGTTCCGCATGCCCATGGCGTACACCTCGGGCCGGGTCCGCGGGGTTCCCGGCTTGAACAGGTTGCCCTTCGGGATGACGTACCCGCCGTTGGGCTGGGGCTTGATCCGCAGGATCTTGCCCCGCAGGTCGTTGGTGTTGCCGGCGGTGGCCTGCGCGTCGAACGCGCGCCGGCCGTCCCGCTCGTCGACCGGGGCGAATCCGCTGGACTCGAACGGGTCGGTGTTGTCGCCGATGGCGGCGTACAGATTGCCCTGCTCGTCCATCGTCAGCGACCCGCCCATGTGCGAGTTGGCGCGGGCCTCGCCGCGCCAGGTCGGGATGGTGAGCAGGCGCTTCTCCGAGTCGAGGCTGACACTGTCGCCGTCGACGGTGAACCGGGACAGGTTGAGTTGCTTCTCCACCTTGTCCGACCAGAGCAGGTAGAGCCAGTTCGTCCTGGCGAAGTTCCGGTCCAGCGTGAGACCGAGCAGGCCGTCGGACTGGCTGGTCTGCTCCGGGGTGTAGGCGAAGTCGATGAGCGTGGTGACGGCGAGGCTCTCCTGGTCGACGACCTTCAGCGCGCCGGTGCGCTCGATGTAGAAGACCCGGCGGTCCGGCGCGACGGCGAGTTCGAACGGGTCGGAGAGGTCCTGGGCGACCAGTGGGATCCGCTCGAAGTTGTTGGTTCTGGTTGCGCCGCAGTCACCGGCGACGGCGCCGGCCGCCCACCGGATGCCGCCGAGCAGATGCTTGAGGAAGGCCTGCTCGCCGAAGGACGAGCGGCTGTGCCCGCCGGCGGTGTACCAGGAGCGGCCGCCGTCGTAGTTCTGGCACCACGAGTACGGGTGGTCCACGCCCTCGTCGAGGCCGGGAATCCCGTCGCGCACCTTGACCTGCGCGAGCGTATGGACCTTACCCGTCGGGTTGGTCCGCCAGTTGTACCATTCCTCGCTGCGTTCCCAGAGCTCCGGCAGGTCCCTCGTGGAGGGGTGGGCGTGGTCGAGGACCTTGATCCGGCCCGGGAAGGTCCCGCCGGTGGTGGAGAAGTCCGGGTGGTTGTCGAAGATGGCTCCCACCAAGCCCCCGTACCAGTCCCAGTCGCGTTCGCTCGCCGATGCGGCGTGCAGGCCGACCCAGCCACCGCCACCACGGACGAACCGCTGCAACGCGGCCCGCTGGTCGGCGTCGAGCAGGTCGCCGGACTCCGGGGTGGAGCTGGTGTTGTTGAACACGAGGGCGTCGAACCGGGCGAGGTTGGCGTCGGTGAACGCGCCCGCGTCGTCGGTCGCCTCGACCGCGAAGCGATGGCGCGCGCCGAGCTTCCGGATGGCGTCGATGCCGGCGGGGATCGAGTCGTGGTGAACCTCCGTGGACTTCGAGAAGACCAGTACGCGGAACGAGGCGGTGGCGGTGGTTGCCGCGCTCGCGGTGGTCGTCACGGCGCTCGTCACCAGGAGGGTGATGGCCGTGAGCAGGGCGAGAACTAGCCGGCGTTGGCGTCTCATGCACGCGCTCCTAAGCGGGACGGGAGTCGGAAAGCGCTTTCCAGCCGCTGTCCAACCCTACGAGACTCATTTTGATCGGTCAATGTCTGTGCGTCCGCTGGCGAGCCGGCGGGCTGGCCGGGTGATTGTCGCCTCAGGCATTCACAGGCGTCATAGGGGCATCGGACGCCGGGAACCGTTGACGGGGCTGGCGAGGGTCGTTACGGTCGGATGGATCACCTCGGGAAAGCCCTTTCCGCGACGTCAGGCGGGCCGTGCGCACAGCCGCTGGGCGCCGGCGTCGCGACATCGAGGAGGAGTGCCCGTGCCACAGCGAGCGGCTGACCAGAGCGCCGGCCCGGCCACGGACGACCAGCCCGGGACCATACCCCCGGTGGCGGAGCTCCCGCCCGTCGCCGCGTCCGCCGGCAACCCGGGCGCGCGTGGCGGCACCCCGCCGGCCGCGCGCCTGGTGCGCCTGCTCGAAGCGCTCTGGCGACCGGCGCTGCTGCTCGCCGCGCTCTTCGCCGGCTGGTGGTTCGTCGCTGAACGCGAGTACATGCCCAACTACCTGCTGCCCACTCCCGGCCAGGTCTGGGCGACCATGACCGAGGACTGGTCGTTCCTCATGCGCAACACGTACGTGACGCTCTACGAGACCGTCATCGGTTTCATACTCGCCGCGCTGCTGGGCCTCGGTACCGCCGTCCTGATCGTCTACTCCCGCACCCTGGAGAAGGCGGTCTACCCGATCGTCCTCTTCGCGCAGGTCATCCCGAAGATCGCGATCGCGCCGCTGCTCGTCGCCTGGTTCGGCGTGGGCCTCACCCCGAAGATCGTGCTGGCCGTGCTCATCGCGTTCTTCCCGGTCGTCATCTCCGGTGTGGCCGGGCTGCGATCGACCGACCCGGAACTGCTCGACCTCTCCGCCACCATGGGCGCCGGGCCGTGGCGGACCTTCCGCAGGATCCGGTTTCCCAACTCGCTGCCGCACCTGATGTCCGGGCTCAAGGTCGCCGTCACGCTGGCCGTCGTCGGCGCGGTCGTCGGCGAGTTCGTCGGCGCCAAGGAGGGCCTCGGCTACGTGCTGCTGGTGGCCAACGGCAACCTGGACGCCGCCCTGCTCTTCGCCGACCTGTTCCTGATGTCGCTGATCGGCATCGTGCTCTTCGCCGTCGTCGAGGTCGCCGAGGCGCTGCTCATCCCGTGGCACGCCAGCCGGCGCGGCGGCGTACCGCTGACCACGTCCTGAACCGCGAACACGCCCGCCCGTACCCCGCCGGATGCTCCAGGAGGCATCACCCATGAGACGTCTCGCAATCACGGCCGTCGCGCTCCTGCTGCTGGGATCACTCGCCGCGTGCGGCAACGGCGGCGAGCGGCAGACGACGGCCGACGGCAGGAAGAAGGTGACCCTCACCCTCAACTGGGTGCCGTACGGCGAGCACGCCCCCTTCTACTACGGACTCAAGAAGGGCTTCTACGACGCCGAGGGCATCGACCTCACGATCAGCGCCGGCGGTGGGTCCGGCAAGACCATCCAGGCCGTCGCGCAGCAGCAGACCGACTTCGGCTGGGCGGACACTCCGCCACTGCTCAAGGGCATCGCCAGCGGGATGAAGGTCAAGAGCGTCGGCGTGTTCCTGCAGAAGGGACCCGCATCGATCGAGTTCCTCGCCGACAAGGGCATCAAGTCGCCCGCCGACCTCAAGGGCAAGACCGTCGGCGGCACACCGGGCGACGCCATCTACGCGACCTTCCCCGCCTGGCTGAAGGCCAACGGCCTGGCCGAGTCGGACGTCGAGGTCGTCAACCTCGACGCGGCCGGCAAGATCGCCGCGCTCGCCGAGGGCCGGGTGGACGCGATCCAGGGCTTCTTCCACGACCAGGCACCCACCATCGAGGCGCGTACGGGCAAGAAGGTCGACTACCTGCTGTACGCCGACTGGGGCATGAACATGCTCGGAACCGGGCTCGTCGTCCACGAGGACACCCTGAGCGAGGACCCGGACCTGGTACGGGCGTTCACCCGCGCCACCCAGCGGTCCTGGGCCGAATCCGCCAGGGACATCCCCGGCGCCACCGACGCCATGGCCGAACTGGCCGAGAACGAGCCGGACAAGCCGGTGCTGGTCGAGCAGCTCACGTTGGCCGTGCCGCTGCTCGATATCGACGCCGGTGGCGCGCCAGGTGCCAACGCGGAGGCGAAGTGGACCGAGACCATCGGCCTCATGAGCCGGTACGCCGGGCTCGAAAACGCGGGCGGCCCGTCGACGTACTGGGACGGCTCCTATGGCAACGAGGGATGAGGCCGGCATGTCCACCGCCACGTCGACGCTGACCGACGCCGCCGTCGACATCACCGGCCTGACGGTCCGGTTCGAGTCCAAACGGTCCCAGACCACCGCCGTGACCGACGTCAGCCTGCGGGTCGAACCTGGCGAGTTCGTCACCATCGTCGGCCCGTCCGGTTGCGGGAAGTCCACCCTGCTCAAGGTCGTCGCCGGTCTGGTGCCACCCACCAGCGGCACGGTGAGCCTGCTCGGCCGCCCCGTACGCCGGCCCCAGCAGGACATCGGGTTCGTGTTCCAACGACCGGCCCTGCTCGACTGGCGCAGCGTACGCAAGAACATCCTGCTCCAGGCCGAGATGCGCGGCCTGGACCGGTCGGTGGCCGCCCGGCGGGCGGACGAACTCATCGCGCTCACCGGTCTGACCGGCTTCGAGAAGGCGCTGCCGCACGAGCTCTCCGGTGGCATGCAGCAACGGGTGGCCCTGTGCCGTGCGCTGCTGCACCAACCGCCGGTGCTGCTCATGGACGAGCCGTTCGGCGCGCTCGACGCGCTGACCCGCGAGCAGCTCAACACCGAGCTGAACCGTATCTGGCGCGACACCGGCACCACCGTCCTGCTGGTCACCCACTCCATCGCCGAGGCGGTCTTCCTCGGCACCCGAGTCGAGGTGATGAGCCCGCGGCCGGGCCGGATCGTGCGCACCTTCCCGGTCGACATCCCGCCCGAGCGGGACTACGCGCAGATCATGTCGGACGAGCGGTTCGACCGGCTCGCCACACAGATCCGCGGGCTGCTCGGCGCGGGCGCCAACCACTGAACGTGCCGATCTGAACCGCGCGGCGCCGCGTCCCGCCTCTCAGCTGACCGCGGGTGGAGGTGGGAGACGGCCCACCGGCGTACCTGAAAGGCGAGCCGATGACAGCTCACCGCACCGGGCCGTCCATGCCCCTGCCCGGCGGGGTCGGCGTGTCCCGGCTGTGCGTCTACGACACCGTCGCGCCCGACGGGGAGGTCGGCGGCACACCGCACCTGCACCTGTGCTGCGCCGAGGCGTACGTGGTGGTGGCTGGCGCCGGGCTCGTGCAGACCCTCACCCTCGCCGGGTACCGCGAGACCCCGCTGCGGCCCGGGGCCATCGTCTGGTTCGGCCCCGGCACGATCCATCGGCTCGTCAACCACGGCGACCTGCAGATCGTGGTCCTGATGCAGAACAGCGGCCTGCCGGAAGCGGGTGACGCCGTGCTGACCCTGCCACCGGAGCACCTCACCGACCCGGCGACCTACGCGGCGGCGACCGCGCTGCCCGACGGGGGAGCCCCCGGCACCGACCTGGCTGCCGCACACGCCCGCCGTGACCTCGCCGTACGCGGATTCGAGCGACTACGGGCGGCCGCGAACAACGGCGACCTCGCTCCGCTGCGCGACTTCCACTCCGCTGCCGTCCGCCTCGTCCGGCCGTTCGTCGACACCTGGCGAGCGCGATGGCTGAGCGGCGCGCTGCGGGCGGCCACCGAGACCGGCCGCCAGCTTGACGCGCTCGCCCGCGGGGAGGTGGCACACCTGGCCGACGCGGTGGTCCACCAGTTCGCCGAGCCGCACGAGCGGGGCCGGCACGGTATGTGCGGGCTGCTCGACACCTATCCTGCGACCTGACCGGCCATTGAGGAGTGCCGGTCGTGCGGGGATCACGTCGGGGCGCGGTCCACGTTCTCGGGGCGGAACAGGTGCCCCCCGACTGCCCCGCCGGAGTACTACTGTGCGCGACATGACTACCACTCCTGCTGAGTCCCGGGTCGATTCCGCCCTGGATCCCTCGGGTGCGCGGATCCGCGACATGGGCACGGCGGCCGTGGAGTGGGCTGCCGCCTATGCCGAGTCGATCCGCGACCTGCCCATCACGCCGCGTACCTCCGCCGCCGAACTGAAGCAGCGGCTGACCGAACCGCTGCCCGTCGACGGACGCGACTTCGCCGACCTGCTCGACGTCTTCCGCGAGGTGATAGTGCCGGGGAGCCGGCACAACGGCCATCCGCGCTTCTTCGGGTACGTCTCGGCGCCGGGCACCGCGGTCGCCGCGGTCGCCGATTTCCTCGCGTCGGCTTTGAACGCGAATTTGCCCGCGTGGCGGTCGGCGCCCGCACCCACCGAGCTGGAACACCTCACGATCGGTTGGATCAAGGAGGCGCTCGGCTGCGATCCGAGCGCGGGCGGGTTGTTCACCAGCGGCGGGTCGATGGCCAACTTCACGGCGCTGGCCGCCGCGCGGCACCGTCACTGCGGCGACGCGGTCGCCATGCACGGCGCGAGCGCGCATCCCGCGCCACTGCGCGTGTACGTCTCCACCGAGACCCACCACTCGGTGCACAAGGCGGCGGCGCTGCTCGGTATCGGGCGTGCCAACGTGCGCGAGATCCCGGTCGACGCCCGCTTCCGGATGGACGTCGACGCGCTCGTACAGGCCATCGAGCAGGACCGGGCGGCGGGTGCTGAACCGTTCTGCGTGGTGGCGAACGCGGGCACCGTGGTCACCGGCGCGGTCGATCCGCTTCGCGAGATCGCGGGGGTCGCCCGCCGCTACGGGCTGTGGATGCACGTCGACGGCTGCTACGGCGGCTTCGCCCGGCTGGCTCCGTCGGCCAGGTCACTCTTCGAGGGAGTGGCGGAGGCCGACTCGATCGCGCTCGATCCGCACAAGTGGCTCTACCTGCCCGCCGACTGCGGCTGTCTCATCTACCGCGACCCCGAGGCCGCGCGGGCCGCCTTCCGGCTCGACGCCGACTACACCCGGGTCACCGAGACCGAGTCCGCCGAGGCGTTCGCGTTCTGGGACTACGGCCCCGACCTGTCTCGGCGTTTCCGGGCGCTGAAGGTGTGGATGCTGCTGGCCCACGCCGGCTCCCGGGCGATGGGCGAGGCGATCGAGGCGAACCTCGACTGCGCCCGCCATCTGGGGGAACTCGTCGACGCGAGCGACGACTTCGAGCTCGTCGCCCCGGTCGGGCTCTCCATCGTCTGCTTCCGCTATCTGCCCCCGGCCCTGCGTGACGAACCACGGTCCGAGTCGGACGAGCAGCGACTCGACCGCCTCAACGAGCGCATCATGGTGGCGCTGCAGCGGGCCGGCAGCTCCTATCTGTCCAACGCGTCCGTCAACGGTCGCTTCGCCCTGCGCGGCTGTGTGCTCAACTACCGCACGACCCGGCGGGACATGGAGATCCTGCTCGACGACGTACGCCGGGCCGCGGAGAAGGTGAGCGACTAGCGCCCTTCTGGTCACCCGCTTTGTCCGGGATTGGCCATGCACGCTCAGTGCCCGCGTGGCCATCGAAGGAGGTCTTGCGCAGTCTTCGTATACAACATACGCTCCCCGAATCGCCCACCTGAGGAGCTCTCAAATGACGAACCTCCCCTTCCGTGAACCGAGCCTGCCGAGACTCCGTCCACTCCGGGCCGCGCTGGCCGCGGTCGCCGTGGCCTGCACGGTCGCGGCGTGCTCGCCGGTGTCGGAAGGCGGGGGCGGCACCGGCTCGGGTGGAAACCAGTCGGCGGGCCAGGACTCGTTCGGCACCCCGGCGGACCCCGCCACGGTGCGCGACGGCGGCAACCTGGTCATCGCGCTCTCCGCCGAACCCGACGCGCTCGACCCGACCCTGTCGCGCAGCCTCTACTCGCGCTACGTCTTCCAGGCCATGTGCCAGAAGCTCTACGACGTCGACGAGAAGGCACAGGTCGTACCGCAGCTGGCGACCGCGCTCCCCACCACCAGCAGCGACGGCAAGAGCGTGACCATCCCGCTGCGCGAGAACGTGCGCTTCGCCGACGGAACGCAGTTCGACTCCGCCGCCGTGAAGGCCACCATCGAGCGGCACCTGAGCAACGCCCGTTCGGCGCGCAAGAGCGAGCTCGGCCCGGTCGCGGGCGTCGACACGCCGGACGCCCGCACGGTGGTCATCCGGCTGCAGCAACCGTTCGCACCCCTGGTCGGCGCGCTCGCCGACCGCGCCGGCATGATCATGAGTCCGAAGGCGCTGAAGACTCTCGGCGACGACTTCGCCTCCGCTCCGGTCTGCGTCGGCCCGTTCAAGTTCGCCAAGCGGGTACCGCAGAACTCCATCGAGGTCGTGCGGGACCCGAACTTCTACGACGCCTCGAAGGTGCACCTCGACGGCATCACCTGGCGCATCCTCAGCGACGCGAGCATCCGCGCCGCCAACCTGCGTTCCGGCGACGCGCAGGTCGCCGACAGCGTCTCCACGCAGGACGTCGGCGCGCTGCAGCAGGACTCCGCGCTCACCGTTCTGCAATCCCAGTCCCTCGGCTACCAGGGCCTCACGTTCAACATCGGCAACGTCGACGGTGTCGGCGCCGCGCCGAAGACCATCGACCGGCCCATCGCGCAGAACGCGAAGATCCGGCAGGCCTTCGAGCACGCGATCGACCGGAAGGCGCTGGTCCAGGCGGTCTTCAACGGCATCCACGCCGAGGCCTGCTCGCCCATCTCACCCGCGAGCCCGTTCTCGTCGCCCGAGGCGCAGAACTGTCCGACGCACGACCCCGCCAAGGCGAAGCAGTTGCTCACCGAGGCCGGCGTCAAGACCCCCTACCCGGTGACGATCCTCGCGTCGAACACCCCCGACACGCTGCGCCTCGTGCAGGCCCTGCAGGCCATGGTCAAGGAGGGTGGCTTCGACCTGAAGATCAACCCGGTCGAGTACTCCTCCCTCCTCGACGAGCAGGACCGCGGCAACTTCGAGCTGCTGCAGCTGGGCTGGAGCGGACGCATCGACCCGGACGCCAACATCACCAACTTCGTCGGCACCCGGGCCAGCCAGAACGTCGCCGGTTACAGCAACCCGCAGCTCGACGACCTGCTGACGCAGGCCCGCCAGACCAGCGACATCGAGGAGCGCAAGAAGCTCTACGGGCAGGCGGTGACGCTCCTCCAGCAGGACGACGCGCTGATCTACCTGTACCGGCAGCGGAACCTGACCGCGTTCTCCAACAAGATCCAGGGTCTGCAGGTCTTCCCCGACGGCGTGATCCGCGCGGCCTTCGCCGGATTCACCAAGTAGGTCAACTGTGGCCCGGTATCTGATCACGCGTGCCTGGCAGTCCGCGCTGACCCTGCTCCTGTCGACGATCGTGGTGTTCCTCGGCGTACGCGCCCTCCCCGGCGACCCGGCGCTCGCGCTGGCCGGGGAGGACCGCTCGCCCGAGGCGCTGGAGGCGATCCGGCACCACTACGGGCTGGACCAGCCGCTGCCGCTCCAGTTCGTCCGCTACGTGGGGCGCGCGGCCCAGGGTGACTTCGGGGAGTCGATCCGGACCGGGATACCGGTGTCCTCGATGCTCACCACCGCCCTGCCCGTGACCGTCGAACTCGCCATCCTCGCCATCCTCCTCGCCGCGGCGCTCGGTGTCGGCGCCGGGGTGCTCGCGGCAGTACGCCGCGGGCACCCCGCCGAGTGGCTGGCCAACGGCCTGGCGCTGGTCGGGCTGTCGGTGCCGCACTTCTGGCTCGCGCTGCTCGCGATCCTCTACCTCTCCGTGGCGACGGGGCTCTTCCCCGCCTCCGGATTCGTGCCGCTGCTGGACAACCCCGTGGACAACCTGCACCACCTCATCCTGCCGGCCGTCATCCTCGGCACCGGTCTCGCCGCGATCATCATGCGGCAGACCCGGTCGGCCATGCTGGACTCGCTCTCCTCCGACTACGTGCGGACGGCGAAGGCGAAGGGACTCCGGCCACGAGCGGTCATCACCCACCACGCCCTGCGCAACAGCCTCATCGTGGTGGTGACGATCGTGGGCCTCCAACTCGGCGGGCTCATATCGGGTGCGGTGGTCACCGAGCAGATCTTCGGGCTGCCCGGCTTCGGCAAGATGACCATCGACGCGGTCTTCCAGCGGGACTACCCGGTGATCCAGGCCGTCGTCCTGCTCACCGCGACCGCCTACATCGTGATCAATTTCCTGGTCGACCTGCTCTACTCCGTCATCGACCCGCGCATCCGAGTGACGGGGGACCCGGCATGACAGTCCTCACCGTTCCGACCGTGGACGCCGCCCCGGCCGGCCTCAGCCGACGAACCCGGGTCCTGCGCCGGCTGCGCCGGAACCCGCTCGCCGTCGTGAGCTTCGTCGTGCTGGCGCTCGCGGCGATCATCGCCGTGCTGTCACCGTGGCTCGCGCCGTACGCCGTCGAGCAGACCGACTTCGGTCACACGTTCGCTGCCCCGGGCACCCCCGGGCACGTGCTGGGCACCGACGACCTCGGCCGGGACGTCCTGTCCCGCATCATGCTCGGGGCGCGGGCCTCTCTCCAGGTGGCGATCCTCGCGGTGGCCACGTCCCTGGTGATCGGCGTGCCACTCGGGCTCGCCGCCGGGTACTTCCGGGCCTGGGACGCGGTCATCTCACGGTTCACCGATCTGCTCCTCGCGTTTCCGTTTCTGATCATGGCGGTGGGACTGGCCGCCATCCGCGGCGCCAGCCTCACCAACGCCGCCGTGGCCGTGGGGATCGCGCAGATCCCGGGCGTGATCCGGGTGGTGCGTTCGGACACCCTGCGGCTCAAGTCGCTCGACTTCGTCGCCGCCGCCGTGGTGGACGGTGCGAGCGACCTGTGGGTGCTCGCCCGGCACATCCTGCCCAACGCCACGTCGGTCATCCTCGTGCAGGCCACGGTCGCCATCCCGGTCGCGATCCTGGGCGAGGCGGTGCTCTCGTTCCTGGGCCTCGGCATCCAGCCGCCGGCACCCAGCCTCGGCACCATGCTCGCCACCGCCCAGCAGTTCGCCGCCCGCGCACCGTGGGCAGCAGTCCTTCCCGGCGTTGTGATCATGGGCTTGGCGCTGGCGTTCAACGTCTTCGGCGACGCCCTGCGGGACGCCCTCGACCCGAAGGGAGACCGGCGATGACCACGGCCGAACGCACCGGCACCCCGTCGAGCGCCGTCGAAGCACCCGTCCTGGAGGTGCGTGACCTGTCGGTCGCCTTCCGCACCGAGGGCGGGACCGTCTCGGCGGTCGATCGGGTGAGCCTCGATCTCGCCCCCGGGGAGATCGTCGGAATGGTGGGCGAGTCGGGTTGCGGCAAGAGCGTCACGGCGATGAGCATCGCCGGGCTGCTTCCCGGCAGCGCCCGCGTCACCGGGTCCGTACGACTGCAGGGGACCGAACTGGTCGGCACGCGGGAGTCGGTGCTGCGCCGGGTACGCGGCAAGGAGATCGCGTACATCTTCCAGGAGCCGATGACGTCGCTGAACCCGGTGCTCACCGTGGGACGCCAGATCGGGGAGGTGCTCCAGGTCCACGAACGGATGTCGGGTCGCGCGGCCCGGGCGCGCGCCGTCGAACTACTGTCCCTCGTCGGCATCCCGTCCGCCGCGACGCGGGTCGACAACTACCCGCACCAGCTCTCCGGTGGGATGCGCCAACGGGTGATGATCGCGATGGCGGTGGCGTGCGGCCCGAAGGTGCTGGTGGCCGACGAACCGACCACCGCCCTGGACGTCACGGTGCAGGCCGGAATCCTCCAGGTGCTGCGGGATCTGCGTGACAGGCTCGGCACGAGCATCCTCATCATCACCCACGACCTCGGCGTGATCGCGGACGTCGCCGACCGTGTCGTCGTCATGTACGCCGGGCGGGTGGTGGAACGGGCACCCGTCACCGACCTGTTCGCGTTCCCGTACCACCAGTACACAGCCGGGCTCCTGTCGGCCTCGCCGACACCGGGCGTGCACGCCGGCACCCAGCGTCTGCAGGAGATCCCCGGTCTCGTGCCGGTCCTGTCCACCCAGCCGGACGCCTGCACGTTCGCCGACCGCTGCCCGGCGGCCGACGCGCGCTGCCGGGAGGCGGCGCCGCCGCTGGAGGCGGTGCGACCCGCGATCAACGATCACGTCGCGGCCTGCTGGCACCCCTGCCCGGCCCCACGGACGCACGTCGAGGAGGCGACCGCATGACGCCGCAGGAGAACGCCCTCGAACTCGAGGACCTCGTGATGCACTTCGGGCCGGTCCGGGCCGTCGACGGCGTCTCCCTCACCATTCCCCGCGGCCGGGTCACCGCACTGGTGGGGGAGAGCGGGTCCGGCAAGTCGACAGTGGGCCGCTGCGTGGTGCGGCTCGTGGAACCCACCTCGGGCGTCGTACGGATCGCCGGGGCGGACGTCACGCACCTGTCCCGCCGGCAGCTACGCCGGCATCGCAGCGACGTGTCGATCGTGTTCCAGGACCCCGCCGGCTCGCTGAATCCGCGCATGCTGGTCGGCGACATCGTGGCCGAGCCGTTGCGTCTGTCCCGACGGCGGCTCTCCCGGCGTGACCGGGAGGCGCGCGTCGCCGCGGAACTCGGCCGGGTGGGCCTGCGCGCCGAGGTCGCCCGTCGTTATCCGCACGAGCTCTCCGGCGGACAGCGCCAGCGGGTCAGCATCGCCCGGGCCCTGATCTCCGAACCGATGCTGCTCATCGCGGACGAACCCACCAGCGCGCTCGACGTGTCCGTCCAGGCGTCCGTGCTCAATCTTCTCGCCGACCTCCAGCGCGACATCGGGTTCGCCTGTCTGTTCATCACCCACGACCTCTCCGCCGTCGAGTACCTCGCCGACGACATCGCCGTCATGTACCTCGGCCAGCTCGTCGAGAAGGGCTCGCGGGAGCAGATCTTCGCGCGACCGGCGCACCCTTACACCCAGGCGCTCCTGTCCGCCGCACCGGTGGCGGATCCGGAGCGCCAGCGGCAGCGCCAGCAGGTGCTGCTCGGCGACGACCTGCCCTCCGCGCTGGACCCGCCGTCGGGCTGTCGCTTCCGTACCCGGTGTCCGCTGGCGTTCGACAGGTGCGCCACGGAGGTGCCGGCGCAGATCGAGTTCGGGGACGGCGTGGCGGCCTGCCACCTGGTCCAGCCGGACGGCACGCGGCCCGACGTCCGGGCCGCAGAGACGAATGAGGTGTTGTCATGACGTTCACCACCAGGCCGACGCTGCAGGGCACCTTCGGGATGGTGTCGTCGACACACTGGCTCGCGAGCCAGGCGGCGATGGGGATCCTCGAACGCGGTGGGAACGCCTTCGACGCCGCGGTCACCGCCGGGTTCGTCCTGCACGTCGTGGAACCTCACCTCAACGGGCCGGGCGGCGAGGTGCCCGCCATCGTGGCGACGGCTCAGGATCCGACACCGAAGGTGCTGTGCGGGCAGGGACCGGCCCCGGCCGGCGCGACCATCGCGCACTTCCGGTCGCTCGGGATGGACCTCATCCCCGGCGCCGGCCCCCTCGCCGCGGCCGTGCCCGGCGCCGTGGACGCCTGGCTCCTGCTGCTGCGCGACCACGGCACGCTCCCGCTGGCGGAGGTGCTGGATCCGGCGATCGGCTACGCCGCCTCCGGTCACCCGCTGGTCGCCAGGGTCGGGGACACCGTGGCGGCGGTGCGGAAACTGTTCGAGGAGCACTGGCCCACCTCGGCGCAGCTCTGGCTGCGCGAGGGCAGGCCGCCGGCCGCGGGGGAGCGGTTCACCAACCCGGCGTACGCGCAGACGCTGCGCAAACTGGTCGAGGCCGCGCAGTCGGCCGGCGCGGACCGGGAGGCGCAGATCGAGGCCGCCCGCCGCGCCTGGCGGGAAGGCTTCGTCGCCGAGGCCGTCGACAGGTTCAGCCGGAAACCGTTCCAGGACTCCAGCGGAAGCCCCCACGCCGGCCTCGTGACCGGTGCGGACATGGCCGCCTACTCCGCCACCTGGGAGGAGCCGGTCACCCTCGACTGGCACGGCCACACGGTGGCGAAGACCGGGTTCTGGGGCCAGGGACCGGTGCTGTTGCAGACCCTGTCGATCCTCGACGCGCTCGACGACGACTCGGCGTACGACCCGTCGACCGCAGCCGGCATCCACGCCCAGGCCGAGGCGCTCAAGCTCGCCTTCGCCGATCGCGAAGCGTGGTACGGCGACGGCGCCGACGTGCCCGCGAAGGCGCTCCTGTCGCGGGAGTACGCCCGGGAACGGGCCGCCCTGATCGGGGATCGGGCGTCGACGGAGCTGCGGCCGGGGCGCCCCGACGGGGCCGATCCACGGCTGTCGAGCCACGTCCGGCGGGGCGCGGGGCCCCTCGTCGACACGACCGACGCCACGACGGGCGAGCCGACGGTCAAGTCGGACGGCGTCACCCGCGGCGACACCTGCCACGTCGACGTGGTCGACCGCTGGGGCAACATGATCTCCGCGACCCCGAGCGGTGGCTGGCTGCAGAGCTCGCCCACCATCCCGGACCTCGGCTTCCCCCTCGGCAGCCGGCTGCAGATGTTCTGGCTCGAGGAAGGGCTCTCCTCGTCGCTCGCTCCCGGACGCCGCCCACGCACCACGCTCAGCCCGACCCTCGTGCTCCGTGACGGCGAGCCGGTAATGGCGTGCGGCACCCCCGGCGGCGACCAGCAGGACCAGTGGCAGCTGCTGTTCCTGCTGCGCCACCTGGTCGGCGGTCGGTCGCTGCAGGAGGCCATCGACGCGCCCGCCTGGCACACGATGAGCCTGCCCGCGTCGTTCTACCCGCGCGGCATGGAGCCCGGCGTGCTGGTGGTGGAGGACCGCCTCGACGAGGACACGCTGGCGACGTTGCGGGCGTACGGGCACGAGGTGCGGCTCTCCGACCCGTGGAGCCTGGGACGGCTGTGTGCGGTGACCCGCGATCCCCGCACCGGCCTGCTGGCGGCCGGGGCGAACCCGCGCGGCATGCAGGGCTACGCCTGCGGGCGGTGACGGGTCAGCGCTGGTAGCCGCCCTCGGCGTTCTCGTGCGCCGCCGCGTAGGCGGCACCGAGGTGGGCCAGAGCCGCCAGCTCGGCCCGTTCGCCGTCACCGGACTCGATCGCGTCGACCAGCTGGATGTGTTCGGCCCACGAGTGCGGGGCCCGCTGCGCGGCACCCAGCCGGAAGACCCACTGAACATGGAGGTACAGCGCCTTGGCGATCGACGACAGCCAGGGGTTCCCGCTGATCTGCAGGATCCGCAGGTGCAGGGCGCTGTTCAGCTCGGCGACGCGGCGCAGGTCCTGCCGTTGCGTCGCCTCGCGGCCCTCGTTCAGCAGCTCCCGCAGGGCGGCCACGTCCGCCGGGGTCGCCCGCTCGGCCGCCAGCCGGGCGGCCAACGCCTCCAGGCGCTCGCGGACGGCGAACATGTCCGCGACGGTGCCGCTGCTCGGGGAGGCGACCACCGCCCCGCGTCGCGGCAGGATCACGACGAAACCCTCCGCCTCCGCGACCCGTAACGCCTCCCGGACCGGGTTACGGGAAACGCCGAAGTCCTCGGCCAGCCGGTCCTCGGTGAGTCGCTCGCCGGGGAGGTAGTCGCCGTTGATGATCGCGGTCCGCAGGGCGACGAGGACCTGGTCGCGTAGCGGCAGGTGTTGAGCACCGAGTTTGCCCCGCAGGTCTCCAGCCAACCCGACCGCCTCTCCGTGAACGTCCACGCGAAGCGTATACGAAGAACAATCTGTGGAGGGCAGCCGACAGTGCCGAGAACAGAGCGAGACGTCAAGGACTCCCTCGCCGCCACGAAGGTGCCGGCCGATCTCCTGCGACGACGACACGCCCTCGTCGTCGTGCTCACCTTCCTGACCGGTAGCGCCGACGCCGTCGGTTTCCTCTCCCTCGGCGGCGCCTTCTCCAGCGTCATGACGGGCAACATGGTCCTGCTGGGCCTCTCGGCGGGCCGGGGCGACGCCGAACTCGCCGTGACCTCCGGCTGCGCCATCCTGAGCTTCATCGCCGGTCTCCTCGCGGGCGCCCGACTCGCCGGCTCCGCGCAACCGGACGATCCGGTGTGGCCGCGCCAGGTCAACCGGGCGCTCATCCTGGAACTCCTGCTGTTCGTCGTCTTCCTCGTCGTCTGGGAGGTCAACCTTCCCGACCACTCGGAACGCGTCGATCTCGTCCTGCTGATGCTGTCGGCAACCGCGCTCGGCGTGCAGAGCAGCGCCATCCAGCGCTTCGGTGTCCCGGGTCTCTCCTCCACCTACCTGACCGGCACCCTCACGAGCCTGATCGGCGGAGTCGCCGCCCGCAGCCCTTGGCACACCCTTCGGCCGAAGGCCCAGGTCCTGCTGGCCCTCATGGCCGGTGCGGCCGTCGGCGCCCTGGTCGCGCTCCACCTGACCGTGTGGGCGCCGGCGCTGCTGATCGCGCCGCTCCTGCTCGTCATCGCCTTGGCCTCGCGGATGCCGGAGTAGCCCGCGGCGTCAACGCCAGGCGAAGGCCGACGGCGCGAGGCGGCCGACCGCCACAGCCCGGGCGATCGCACAGAACTGCTGGATCTGGGCTCGGACCGGTTCTGTCTCCCGCCCGAGAACCTTGTAGCTCAGCCCCGCGTCGTTCGGCAGCCGACTGACTCCGGCGACGAGCGGAAGATCATCGTCCCAGATGGGTGGCAGTTGATCCGCGGCCTGGCGGGCCCGCTCCGGCGAGGTCAGCAACAAACCATTGCCGAAGACGTGAAAGGAGTCGAGCACACCCCGTCGTTCAACGCCGAACCGCGCCGGCTCGATGACGTATTTCTCCACGAATAGGTCCGGCCCATCCGGTCGGGCGGCCCGGACAGTGCAGGAGAAGAGGTCGTACTGGAACATCTCGCCGTCGCGGTGGTGCTTCCGGCCGGGCAGCAGGATCTCCGCGTACAGGACGGTCGCGGATTCCGGCAGCGTGACGTGGGTGTGGGAGACGAAGCGGCTGTGCCGGTAGGGGATGGTGGGCTCCGGGAGGTACTCCAGGTAACTGTCGTCGGCGAGGGTGATCCGCTGGACCTGGGTGGCGTAGTTCGCGTCCATCTCCTGGATCTTGTTCGCCGCCTGCGTGGTCAGGTGGGCCTGCGCGCCCTCGCCGAGCGAGACGTCGATCCGGTACCGGTCACCCTGGAGCGTCCCACCGGAAGTGGAGATGATGAACAGGCAGGCCATCTCGGGCATGGCTGGGTCCCAGTAGAGCGCACGCTGAGCCAGTAGGGGCGCCTGACGGAACAGGTCGGCCAAGAGGGTTCGCCCGTCGCGCCGTTCGAACGCGAGCCGCAGCAGGCCGACCTTGCCCGGTGCTCCGCTGGGTAACTGGGCCGGCTCGTCGCGGTACGGCGCCAGTTCCGGTGCGTCGTCCAGCGTGGTCACGCCGTTACCCGCCGCGCCTCCTGCCGGCCGCCGGCGGCCGGCAGGCCGAGGCCGGCAGGCTCCGACAGGTCGAACAGCGCGTGGTACCGGATGAGCGATATCAGTTCGTCGATGCCCTCGCCGGTCTTGCAGTTGGTGAAGACGAATGGCTTGTCGCCGCGCATCCGGGTGGCGTCGGCCGACATCACCTCGAGGTCGGCGTCGACGTACGGGGCCAGGTCGATCTTGTTGATGACCAGGATGTCCGATTGTGAGATGCCCGGGCCGTTCTTCCGCGGGATCTTGTCACCGGCGGCGACGTCGATCACGTAGATGAAGTAGTCGACCAGGGCGGGGCTGAACGTGAGGGTCAGGTTGTCCCCGCCGCTCTCGATGAGCACCAGGTCGCTGTCGGGAAACCGGGCCTCCATGTCCTCCACCGCGGCGAGATTCATGCTCGGGTCCTCCCGGACCGCCGTGTGCGGGCAGGCGCCGGTCTCCACTCCGATGATCCGTTCCGCCACCAGCACCCCGGTGAGCGCCCGCCGTACATGCTTGGCGTCCTCGGTGGTGACCACGTCGTTGGTGACCACGAGGACCCGTAGTCCGCTTTCCACCAGACGGGGAACCACCGCCTCGATGATCGCCGTCTTGCCGCTGCCCACCGGGCCTCCGACGCCGATGCGACTGACCGTCTTCATAGCCACTCCCGAAACGATGTTGTCAATTCATGAACATGCGGACATGCGCCTGGACGTGGGCTGCCGCCAGCACGTCGACCACCGGCGCGAAGGCGGACATGTCGTCGAGACCCACGACCGCCACCCGCTGGTACTCCTCGGCGGCCGTCGTGTTGACCTCGTAGAGGATCGCCTGGGTGTCCAGGTGACCGATCCGCATCAGCCGCAGGGCGGCGCTGAGCACCGTGGCTGCGACGCCGTACTGGTGAACGGCGAAGGCGTCCTGCTCGCTGAGTCCGAGGCCCGCGAAGAGCGCCCCGAGCGCGACCGGGTAGGTCACCGCGACGCCGTCCGCCTCGGCGTCCCGGAACCGTTTGTCGAGCATCGAGTCCCCGACGATCCGCGCCGCCGCCTCGGCCAGCTTGCGCCCCGTCCGCAGGGTCATCGTCCGAGATTCCTCGGACAGCTTGCGGAGGTGGACGGCCTCGTCCGCCCGGCGTACCAGGTCCAGGTCCCCGGCGAGTGCCCCGCGGTGACCGTGCAGCAACGCCACCCCGTCCCCGGTGGCCGCCACGTGGGTGACGGTCCGGACGAATTCCGCCAGCTCGGCTCGGTTGCGAACCACACCCGTCTGCACCGCCATCTCCAGTCCGCCGGAGAATGCGAAGGCGCCGACCGGGAACATCGAGTCCCCGAACTGAAGGATCCGCAGGACGGCCGGGATCGTCGGCCCGGGCGGAGTCATCAGTCGACGGCCTCGGGCAGGTGCGAGTGTGGCGTGGAGTCGGCACCGCCGAACAGCCGGCGGGACTCGTGTGGGGCGAGGTACGCGATGACCTCGGTGCCGGGCACGAAGCTGTGGGAGATGCCGCTCAGGTCGTGCGTTCGCATCACCGAGTCCATCACCTTCCGGTCCACGGTGAGCGGGACGTACATCCGGGTTCCCTTCACCACCGCGGGCCAGTGCTGATTGCCGATGGCGTGTCCCAACTCGACCGCCGAACGCAGGCCCAGCTCGACCGGCTCCTTCGCCAGCCGGCTGAGATCCACGACCATCACCTCACCCAGCTCGACGTGCGCCACGATGGCCGATGCCGCGCATTCGTCCCAGTACAGGACATCGCCGTCCCGCAGCCGGTTTCCCCGGCCCAGCGAGAGCGCCACCTCGACGCCGTCCCGAGTGTGCTTGCGCAACCGGTTCTTCTGCGCCTCCCACTGGTCGAGCATCAGGCGGTCCACCTGAACCGCGCCGAGCCGGTTCTGCCAGGTCGGCTCGTTCGCGTTGCCGAGTACCGATTCGACAAGCATCTCGTCGTCCTTCACTGCGGATTGACTGGTTGGCGGGATGGCGGTGCCCACCCGGCCTCGCCGCCCGCGAGGGCGGCCGACCGGGTGGCGCTCACTAGCTGAAGAAGTACAGCTGGGCCAGCGGAAGGGTGCTGGCCGGCGGCACGGTGGCGTGCACGCCGTCGACCTTCACCGCGAAGGTCTCTGGATCCACCTCGATGTGCGGCAGGACGTCGTTGCGCACCATATGGCGTTTGGTCAGACCCCGGGTCCGGCGTACCGGCAGGACCTGCCGGCGCAGACCCAGTTTCTCCGCGACGCCGGCCTCGTAGCCGGCCTGTGACATGAAGGTCACGCAGGTCTCGCTCAGGGCGGTGCCGTACGCGCCGAACATCGGCCGGTAGAGCACGGGTTGCGGAGTGGGCACGGACGCGTTCGGGTCACCCATGATCGACCAGAGGATCATCCCGTTCTTGATCACCATCTTGGGCTTGGCGCCGAAGAAGGCCGGCTCCCACAACACCAGGTCGGCGATCTTGCCGGGCTCGACCGAGCCGAGCAGGTGCGAGATGCCCTGGGTGATGGCCGGATTGATGGTTATCTTCGCGACGTAGCGCAGCACCCGGAAGTTGTCGTTGTCCGGCGAGTCCTCGGGCAGCCTGCCCCGGGCCACCTTCATCACGCTGGCCAGCTGCATGATCCGCAGCCAGTTCTCGCCGATCCGGCCCATCGCCTGCGAGTCGCTGGACATCATCGAGATGATGCCGAGGTCGTGCAGGACGTCCTCGGCCGCGATGGTCTCCGCGCGGACCCGGCTCTCCACGAACGCCACGTCGGAGGGGACCTTCGGGCTGAAGTTGTGGGCCACCATGATCATGTCGAACAGCTCGGCCTGGCTGTTGACGCCGTACGGGTTGGTGGGTGTGGTGGAGCTCGGCAGGCAGTTGATCTCGCCGGCCACCTTGATGATGTCCGGTGCGTGACCGCCGCCCGAGCCCTCGGTGTGGTACGTGTGGATGGTCCGGCCCTCGAACGCGGCGATACTGTCCTCGATGTAGCCACTCTCGTTGAGCGTGTCGGTGTGCACCGCCACCTGTATGTCGAACCGCTCCGCCGCGGTCAGCACCGACCGGATCGCCTGTGGCGTCGCGCCCCAGTCCTCGTGGAGCTTGAACCCGGCGGCTCCGGCGAGTACCTGCTCCTCCAGCGGCCCGAGGCCGGAGCTGTTGCCCCTGGCGATCAGGCCGATGTTGATCGGAATGCCCTCGAAGGCGCGCATCATGGCGTGCAGGTTCCACGGCCCCGGGGTGCTGTTCACTCCGTTGGAGCTGTCACTCGGGCCGGTCCCACCACCCCAGATGGTGGTGATGCCATTGCTCAACGCCGCGTACGCCTGCTGTGGCGCCACGAGGTGCACATGCGTGTCGATGCCACCGGCGGTCAGGATGAGATGCTCGCCGGAGATCGCGTCGGTGCCCGGACCGACAACGAGTTCCGGGGTGACCCCCGCCATCGTGTCCGGGTTGCCGGCCTTGCCGACGCCGGCGATCCGCCCGTCCTTGATTCCCACGTCGGCCTTCACCACGCCCAGCAGCGCGTCCAGGACGGTCACGTTGGTGATGACCAGGTCGACGACGCCGTTCGCGCTGGTGAACTCGGCGCTGGAGCCCATGCCGTCGCGCAGGGTCTTCCCGCCGCCGTACAAAGCTTCGTCGCCCAGCGTTCGCAGGTCGCGCTCGATCTCGATGTAGAGCTCCGTGTCGCCCAGCCGGATCTTGTCGCCGGTGGTCGGGCCGTACAGTCCGGCGTACTCCTGCCGGGATATCTGACTCATCTACTCTGCTCCCGGCCGCGGTCCGCGGCCCCCTGGTCCGGCTGTGTCTAGGTCGCGGTGTATCCGTCGGAGGTGGATCGGAAGCCTCGGCTCCGGGCCCGCTCGAGTGCCTTTGGCCGGTCCGGCTGGTAGCCCGGTGTGGGGCCGGTGCCGGTCCATCCGTTGACCAGGCCGTTGAATCCGTACACCCGCTGTCGGCCGGCGAAGGGTACGAGCTGGACCGTCTTGCGGTCGCCCGGCTCGAAACGGACGGAGGTGGCCGCCGGGATGTCCAGCCGCCAACCGAAGGTCGCCGCCCGGTCAAACTCCAGGCTTCGATTCGTCTCGAAGAAGTGGAAGTGCGAGCCGACCTGGATCGGACGGTCTCCGGTGTTGCGCACCTCGATCTGGATCGTCGGCCGGCCCGCGTTCAGCTCCAGAGGTTCGTCCGACAGGACGTACCCGCCGATGGGCCACCGGTGTTTCGCGGTGGGTCCGGGGTGCCGGCTGTAATCCTTTGCCATCCGCTGCCTCCCATTCCTCGTTGCCCACCCGGTGCGCGGCTACTGGATCGGCGCGTGCACAGTGACCAGGCGGCTGCCGTCGGTGAACACCGCCTCGACCTGGACCATCGGCACCATGTCGGCCACTCCGTCCATCACGTCGGCCCGGGTGAGGACATGACTGGCGGCATGCATCACCTCCTCGACCGACTTCCCCTCCCGCGCCCCCTCGAGGGCGGCGGCGGTGACCACGGCCACCGCCTCGGGATAGTTGAGCTTGAGTCCGCGGTCCTTGCGCGCCGCAGCGATCTGAGCCAGCGAGAGGATGAGTAGTTTCTCCAGCTCCCTCGGCGTGAGATGCATGTCCTCGTCCCCTGACGTCGACCCGTACCGCGCTGGAACCGGGCGCTTCCGGCGCCCGCAGCCCACGATAAGGCGACGGAAGCGAATTTATCGGGCATACCTGGTTAAATAGGCTGCCTTTCCAGCGGGCGGGCGCGTGTTGGGGGTCAGACGCCGGCCAGACCCTGCGGGCTGTTGTGGGGGATCGGCATGCTCGTCAACTCTTCGAGTGACCCGTCCGGCTGGACGGTGTATCCCATCAGCTTGGAGGCGTTCCCATAGATCTGGTAGAGGTACGCCCCGTCCGGGGTCAGCCAGCTGCAGCTCGGGCCGCTGCTGACCGTGCCGTTGAGTGCCCTGAAGGTGCCGTCACCCGGGACCCTCGGGCACGCGGGATCACGGGCCACCACCGGCTCCGGCCCGTCGATGCGGAAACTGCTGATGCCGCTGTATCCGAAGTTCGTGGCGAACGCCCACCGGTCATCGGGGGAGATGGACAACCAGCACAGCTCGGAGGGCTTGCCGGCGCTCGTGTCGATCTGCACGGGCCGGCCGATGCTCACCCGGCCGTTGTCGTCGATGGTGCCCTTCGCGATGCCGTCGCCCACCGCGTACCCGATGACGAAGGTGTCCGGCTGGTTGTGCAGAAAGGCGATGAAGAACGGGGAGCCGCCGTTCGCGTCGTACAGCGAGGGCTGGCCGAGGGTGGCGTCCGGCAGCACCGGGAAGACGATGAGACCGTCAGGATCGGGCTCGTTCGACGCGATCGACTTCGGCTTGCCGTCGGGCCCGGGAACCCAGAGAATCGCCGACCCGTCCGGGTTCGCGGTGGGCGGCTGGTCGAACGTGGTGCCGACGAAGAGAAACCGCTGATCCGGCGAGAGCGTCGCCATGGTGGCGACCCGATTCGGCTTGTCCGGCGTGTTCACCGTGTACCGGTCCAGCCGCAGGCTGAGCTTCCCGGCACCGTCGACCGACATCAGACGCACGTGGTCCGGCCCGAACGAGTGCAGTACGACGAGCGTGCCGATCGACGGTACGTACGCCAGGGACTTGGCCGTGCCGCTCCGGCCGGTGACCGGGTTTCCGGTCGACGTGCGATCCACCACCGTGAGGCGGCCGTCGCTGCCGACACTGAAGCTGGTCACGGTGTTGTCGCCACCGTTCGTGGTGAAGAGGAATCGTCGATCCGGCGTGAGAAGAACGCTACCGGCACCCTCGAACGCGTTCGGCGCGCTCTCCTGGCCACTGATCGGCTTGAAGGTCCCGGAGCCGGCACCGCCGGTGGGGACGCGTTCCACCTCGGTGATGATGCCGTCCGCGGAGCGCAGGTAGTGGACGATGGCGTTGCGTGTCTCGTTCGTCTGCATGTAGACGTGGCCGCCGTGCCGGAAACCCTGCGTCGCTGCGGTCGCTCCAGCGTGTTTGTGCCCCATGTCGACGCCCCCGTGTCCGCTCCTACGCCAGCCGGATCTCACGATGCCCGGCCGGTGGTCGGGCCGCCGCGAAGGCGACGGCGGCGGAGCCCGCGGCCGGCCCAATCCGAAACTACTGGAGCGAGCCGGGCCGCGCGGTCGCTAACCGGAACTCCGCCGGTCGGTCGTCGAGCGGTGCTGATCAGGGCAGTGGCTGCGGCGCGCGGGGACCCACGTACCGCGAGTCCGGCCGGATGATCTTCGAGTCCTCCGCCTGCTCCAGCACGTTCGCGCACCAGCCGATTACCCGGCTGGTCGCGAAGGTGGGCGTGAACATCTCCCGGGGCAGGCCGCACAGGTGCATGACGACGCCCGCGTAGTACTCCACATTGGTGTGCAGCTCCCGGCCGGGCTTGAGCTCCGCCAGCAGCGACAGCACCCGCTCCTCGACCGCCACCGCGAAGTCCACCAGGTCTCCGCCGAGCTCCCGCGCGATCCCCTTGAGCATCCGGGACCGGGGGTCCTCCGTCCGGTAGATCGGGTGCCCGAATCCCATGATCCGCTCACCGCCGAGGATGCGCGCGCGCAACCAGGCGTCGGCCCGGTCGACGGAACCGATGGCGTCGAGGGTGTCGAGGGCCCGGCTCGGGGCGCCGCCGTGCAGGGGGCCGGAGAGCGCGCCGAGCGCGCCGCCGATACACGCGTACAGGTCGGCGCCGGTGGAGGCGATGACCCGCGCGGTGAACGTCGACGCGTTGAAGCCGTGGTCCACGGTCGCGATGAGGTAACGCTCGATGGCGCGCGCCTGCGGTTCGGACGGCTCCTCGCCGCTGATCATGTACAGGTAGTTGGCGGCGTGCGGCAGGTCGTCGCGCGGCGCGATCGGCTCCAGACCGGCCCGCAGACGGTACAGCGCCGCGAGCAGGCTGGGCGTGAGCGCGCAGAGCGTCATGGCCTGCGCCCGGCGCTCGGCCGGCGACGTGTCGTAGAGCGGGCGGGCGCCGGCGGCGAGCCCGGCGACCGCGAGCGCGGCACGCAGCCCACCCATGGGATCCGGTGAGGAGCAGGCGGCGGCGATGCCGGGCAGCGCGGCGGCGACCGCCGGCGGTACGTGCCGCAGCGGCGCGATCTCCCGATGCAGAGCCTTCGGCTCCGCCGGTAGGGACCCGTCGATCAGCAGCGCCCAGACGTCCTCCAGCGTGCGGCGCTCGGCGAGGTCGATCGCCGAGTACTGCCGGTAGTGGTAGAAGCCCTCACGGCCACGGACGCGGCCGATCGTGGTGTCGGTGACGACGACGCCGGCGAGGCCCCGGGGAACGGTGATGGTGGTGTCAGCCATGCGGGCAGCCTCACGTTCATCGACGACCCGGTCAACATTGATCCAGTCAATATGAGAGCATGGCCACATGCCGGACGACCAGCTGCTGACGACCGCCGAGGTGGCCCATCGCCTGCGTATCAAGCCAGAGACGATCTACGCGTACGTCAGCCGAGGGTTGCTTGCCCGCGTCAAGGTTCCCGGCGAGCGGATCAGCCGTTTCCGGCTGGCCGACGTCGAGCGGCTGGCCGCCCGCACCCAGGCGACGCGGCCGGATCGGGACACCGCCGCGACGATGCGCACCGCCACGACACTGATCGCCTACGGGCGGCTCCACTACCGGGGCGTCGACGCCGCGAAGCTCGCCCCGGTGACCCCGTTCGAAGAGATCGCCCGGTGGCTCTGGACCGGGGAGCGGCGCGGGGAGAGCTTCGTGGCCGCTCCGGAGTCGATCGACGGTGCCAGACGAGCCAGCGCCCACCTGCCGGAGCACGCCCGGACCTTCGACCGGCTTCTGGTGGTCGTCGCGCTCGCGGCCGCGATGGATCCGCTGCGCTTCGACCTGGCGCCGGCCACCGTGGCGGCGCTCGCGCCCGGCCTGCTGGCCACCATGGTCGACGCGCTGCCCCTCGCGGGGCATGCGGCCGCGGACGACAGCCTGGCGGCCCGCCTGTGGCCCCGGCTGACCCGGGAGCCGGCGACCGCGGAGGGCCTTCGGGCGCTCAACGCCGCACTCGTCCTGCTCGCCGATCACGACCTGGCCGCCTCGACCATCGCGGTACGGGTGGCGGCTTCGACCCGCGCGAATCCGTACGCCGCAGTGCTGGCCGGCCTGGGCGCGCTGGACGGGCCGCTGCACGGCGCCGTGGGCGGGACGGTCCACCGGATGATCGAGTCGGCGCTGCGGGACGGGGTCGCGGCCGCGATCGCCGACTCGCTGCGCACCGGCGGCCTGCCCGGATTCGGGCATCCGCTCTACCCGGACGGCGACCCGCGCGCGGCCGCTCTCCTCGACCTGGTGACTCCGCTGCCCGCCCCCGGCGAGTTGCGCCGCGCCGTGGACGCCCTGATCAGCACCGCGGTCCGGCGGGGCAGCCGGCCGAACGTCGACTTCGCCCTCGCCGTGCTGGCGCACACGAGCGGCATGGGCCCCGGCGCCGCCGAGGTGATCTTCGCGATCGCCCGCACGGCCGGCTGGATCGCGCACATCATCGAGGAGTACGCCCAGCCGAGCAACCGGTTCCGGTGGAGCAGCGGCTACGTCGGACCACCGCCGATGTCGGTGTGAACCCGGCCCCGGACGTCGGCACCCGCCCCCGCGCTCGCCCGGCTCAGGTGGCGGACCGGCGCGATCACCAGGGCCGGATGAGACACATTCCGCCGAAGCCGGGCCGGTCCATGGTGCTCAGCGCCTCGGGCGCCTCGTCGAGGCCGATCGTGCGGGTGACCAGGTCGGCGGGGCGCAGCACGCCGGCGCTGACCAGCCGCAGCAGCTCCGGGTAGGCGTGCGCCGCCATGCCGTGGCTGCCGCGCAGCTCCAGCTCGTACGCGATCACCAGATCCATCGGCAGCGCCGGACGCCCCTGAGCGGTGGGCAGGAGCCCGACCTGCACGTGCCGCCCGCGCCGCCGAAGGCTCTCGATCGACGCGACGCAGGTGGCGTGACTGCCCAGTGCGTCCAGCGAGAGGTGGGCGCCGCCGCCGGTGGCCTCCCGAACGGCGGCGGCCACCGCGCCGGGGGCGGTGAGGGCGCTGCCGTCCACGCAGACCGCGGCTCCGAAGCGTCGGGCCAGCTCCAGGGCGGCGGGGGAGACGTCCACCGCCACGACCTGCGCGCCGCACGCCGCGGCGATCATCACGGCGGAGAGGCCGACGCCGCCACAGCCCTGCACGGCCACCCACTCGCCGGCGGCGACGCGCCCCTGCGCCACCACCGCCCGGAACGCCGTGGCGAAGCGGCAGCCGAGGGCCGCCGCGGCCGGGTGACCCAAATCGTCGGGGAGCCGGACCAGGTTGACGTCCGCGTCGTGCACCGCGACGTACTCGGCGAACGATCCCCAGTGAGTGAAGCCCGGCTGGGTCTGCCGCTCGCACACCTGCTGGTCACCGCCGAGGCATGCCGGGCAGTGCCCGCACGCGCACACGAACGGCGCGGTCACCCGGTCGCCGCGCCGCCACGCACGTACGCCGGCACCGACCGCCTCGACGACGCCGGCGAACTCGTGGCCGGGCACGTGCGGCGGGCGGATGTCGGGATCGTGCCCCTGCCAGCCGTGCCAGTCGCTGCGACACAGCCCGGTCGCCTCCACCCGGACCACCACGCCCCCCGGCGGCGGTACCGGATCGGGAACATCGCGGACCTCGGGCCGGGCACCGAAGTCGTCGAAGATCACCGCACGCATGCGCGGATCCTGACATGCCCGGGTCGCAGCCGGCACACCCGGCCCCGCCGGCCACCCCGGCGGGCCGTTTCGGCGCGGCCCTTACCGCCGGTCGGACTTCGATCGGCCGGCCCTGCGCCGCCACGGGATCACCACCAGGGCGACGGTCAGGACGAACACGCCGCCGAGACCGAGGCCGACGGGCAGCAGCAACGAGGTGGGCCCGGCCGTCTCCTCCTCGCGCTCTCCCTTGACCGGCACGACGGGTTGGTCGTACTTCTTCTCCTCCGGTGCCACCAGGTGGCCGACGGACGCGCCACGCGGAAGCGCGAAACCCCAGTTGAGCAGCGCCGCCGCCTCACCCAGACTGCCCAGCGGAGCGGTCTCCGCGCCCAGGAGGGTGACCGCGAGCCGCCGGCCGTCGCGTTCGGCCACCCCGACGTACGTCTGCCGCGCCAGGTCGGTGAAGCCCGTCTTGCCCCCGAGCGTGCCCGGGTAGTGGCCGAGCAACGTGTTGTCGTGCGTGATCTCGAGGGCCGGGCTTCCCGAGCGTGCCGGTATCCGCGCCACCTCGGTCGCCATGTACCGCCGGAAGTCCTCGCGGGCGAACGCCGCCCGCGCGATCAACGCCAGGTCGTACGCGCTCGTGTACTGATCGGGGCCGTCGAGACCGGAGGGGGTCGCCGCGTGCGTCTGGTACGCCCGCAGCCGGCGGGCCTCCTCGTTCATCGCGTCGACGCCGCCCTGCCTCCCGGCGCTGCCGCCGCCGAGGCGGGCGAGCACGTTGGCCGCGTCGTTGCCCGAGCAGAGCAACAACCCCAGCCACAGGTCCTCGACGGCGTACCGGCCGCCCGCCCGTACTCCCATCAGCGAGCTCTCCGGGTCGAGGTCGAGCAGGTCCGACCGCGCCACCTCCACCTCCTGCGTCGGGTCGAGCCGGGGCATCAGCGTGGCGGCGAGCAGCAGCTTCTGCACGCTGGCCGGCGTCCGGCGCTCGTGCGGCCCGCACCCGCCCAGGACCTCGCCGGTCTTGAGGTCCGCCACGAGCCACGCGGTGGCGGTCACCGCCGGCGCCTTCGGCACGCCGGACGGGATCGCGAGCCCGGCGGTCGCGAGGGCCTCGCCGCCGACCGCGCGCTGCGCGGGGTCGACCGGCGGCGGAGACGGGACGGCCGGTGCCGGCGTCGGCGGCTTCACCGCCGGACAGGGCAGGTACGGCGCCGCGGCCGTCCGCGCCGGTGGCGTGATCGCGACGGCGGGCAGGGCCAGAATGGCGCCGAGCGCCACGGAGGTAACCCGAACGATGGTCACGCTTACGTACGGTAATCCGCCATTCGCCGGGTACCTGGCGAATGGCGGAAGTAGTGCTCTCGGCCCCTGCCGCCTACCGCGCTCGGCCGCCTGTACGAGTACCCGGAGATGGCCCATGCCTTCATGCTGCGGCGACCCGGCGCGCGGACCGGCGCGGTGCTGACCGATGTCATCCGACGTGTCGACAGCGGGCGCCGCATCCCACCCACCCGAGTGCCGTGCGGCCCGCCCGCGCGGAGGTCACCCGGGTAGTGCGGCGAGCCGGTCGCGGAGCTGGTCGGCGTCCGGGTGGGTGAGTTCGTCGAGGATGGCCAGGGCCTGCCGCCAGGTCCGGCCGGCGAGCGGCGGATCGCCGGCTGCCAGGTGCAGCTCGCCGAGTCGGGTGAGCGTCCTGCTCTCGTAGTAGCGGCTGCTCACCTCGCGGTAGCGTTCGAGCGCCTGCTCGTACAACGCGACGGCCCGGTCGTGCTGGCCGAGGTGATGGTGGATGAATCCGAGACTGTCCAGCGTCACTGCCTCGCCGTGCCGGTCGTCCCCGATCTCGCGGTGCAGGGTCAGCGCCTCCCCGCAGTAGGCCAGCGCCTGCTCGTAGTGGCCGAGATGGGCGTGCCACCAGCCGATGTTGTTGAGGGCGTTCGCCTGGCCGGAGAGCTGACCGGTCTTCCGCCAGAGCGCCAGCGCCTGCTCGGCGTGGTACAGGCCCAGCTCGGGCTGCCCCAGCCGCCCGTGTACCCAGACCAGCCCCATGTGCGTGTCGGCCTCGGAGTTCGCATCGCCCAGCTCGCGGAACTGGTCGAGTGCGAACTCCAGATGTGCCTGCGCGTCGTCGTCGCGGCCCAGGGCGGCGATCGCGACAGCGAGGCTGCGGTGCAGGTGAGCCCGGCCCGCCGAGTCGGTGATCCGGCTCGCCGCCGTGACCACCGTCTGCTGGGTGGCCGCCATGGTGTGCCAGAGCCCGCACCGGTGGAAGAACGTGGTGAGGATGCCGGCCAGCTGCCAGGTGTGCCGGTCGAAGCCGTTCTCGGCCGCCTGGTTGATCACGCCGAGCAGCACCCGTTGCTCGCTGGCGAACCAGGCGACCGCCTGCCGTGGCGCGGCGAGCTCGGCCACCGCTACTCCGGGACCGGGCGCGGCCAGCGACATCAACTGCTGGCCCGGGTAGAGCAGCCGGTTGGCGAGGTCAGCGGTGTGCAGGTAGTGGTCGAACAGGCGGCGTTGTGCCTGTCCGCGTTCGGACGCCGCCTCGTGCACGTGAGCCAGTTCGCTGGCGTACGCCCGCAGGAGATCATGGGACCCGTACCGGCCGGGACTCTGCTCGAAGAGCAGGTGCGCCCCGGTCAGCGTGGCCAGCAGCGGTCGAACCTCGCGGACCGGAACGCCCGCGAGGCTCGCGGCGGCCGGGGCGGCGATGTCCGGTCCCGGATGGAGGCTGAGCAGCCGGAACAGTCGGGCGGCCCGCGGATCGAGCGCCCGGTACGACCAGGAGAAGACCGCCCGGACGCCGGTGAACGTCTCGTCACCGTCGAACGCGTCCAGCCCGCCACGGGCGGCTCGCAGCTCGTTCGCGATGACGGTGAGCGGGAAATGGGGATTCGCGGCGGCACGTGCGGCCACGATGGCCAGGGCGAGCGGCAGCCGGCTGCAGTGGGAGATGATCTCGTCGACCGCGTCGGGCTCGGCGGCGGCCCGCTCCGCACCGAGCCGGTTCGCCAGCAGCCTGCGCGCCTCCCCGGTGGTGAGCAGGTCCACGTGCATCGGATGGGCGCCCTCGATCACCGTGAGGCCACTGAGCCGGTTCCGACTGGTGATCACCACCATGGACCCCGCGGAGCCGGGCAGGAGCGGCCGGACCTGATCGGCGTTCTGTGCGTTGTCCAGCACTATCAGCATCCGCCGGTCGGCGAGCAGGCTGCGGAAGAGGCTGCTCTGCGCGGCCGGCATCGCCGGGATTCGCTGCGCCGGCACCTGCAACGCGTGCAGGAAGGCGTGCAACACCTCCGACGGGCTCGCCGACGTCGCTTCCGGGTCGAACCCGCGCAGGTCCGTGTACAGCTGCCCGTCGGGGAACCAACGGCGGGCGTGGTGGGCCCAGCGCAGCGCCAACGAGGTCTTTCCGACTCCCGCCGTGCCGGTGATCGTGACGATCGTCGGATCGTGACGCTCGTCCGTACCGTCGGGCACGAGCGCGTCCAACCGGGACAGGTACGCCGTACGACCGACGAACGCCGCCACCCCGGCGGGTAGCTGCGCCGGGACGACGGCCAGCGGCGGCTGCACTTCCCGAGGGCTGCCGGCCCGGCCGGGCGTCCCGGACGCCGTGCTCGGCTCCGCTCCGGCGGCCGCCGTGACCACCGCCGCACCGGACCCGGACCCGACGGCGGGGTCGAGCCCCGGGCTGTCCGTGATCACTGCCGCATGGAGGTCGCGCAGCGACGGTCCGGGCTCCAGGCCGAGTTCGGTGACGAGCAAGCGGCGGGCATCCCGGTACGCGGCGAGCGCGTCCGCGCGGCGACCGCTGCGGTAGAACGCCAGCATCAACTGACCGTGCAGCCGTTCCTGCAGGGGATGGTCGACGACGAGTTCGGCGAGCTCCGACACGAGTTCACGGTGCCGACCGGCGGCGAGGTCGGCGTCGATCCGGTCCAGCAGCGCCGTCAGGCGCGACTCCTCGAGACCGCCGCAGAGCCGTTCCCGCACGGTACCGGTGGCGGCGTCGGCGAGCGCTGGCCCACGCCAGAGGTCGAGCGCGGCGCTGAGACGCGCGGAGCGCCGCCGCGGGTCGGTGAGGATCCGCGCCCCCTCGACCATCCGCTGGAAGCGGTGCAGGTCCACCGATTCCGACGGCACCGACAGCCGGTAACCCTCACCGAGCGCCAGCAGGCGGACCTGGCCGTCGGCATTCGGGCCGGCTGCGACCCGCACCGCCTTGCGGACACGCGAGATCAGTGCCTGCAGCGTCGCCCTGGCGGTTGCCGGCGGTCGCTGTCCCCAGAGGACACCGATGAGCCGCTCGGCGCTGACCACCCGGTCGGGGTCGAGCAGGAGCATCGCGAGCATCAGCCGTTCCTGGCGACGCTGGAGCGAGATCAACTGCCCGTCGTCGGTGTACAGCTCCACCGGACCCAGCAGCCGGAACTTCATTCGCAAGATCCTAGAGGTACGCGACAGCGGCATCGGACCGCGTTGGCGGGCCGTTGGCAAGGCGGTGGCAAGCGTCGGGTGCCAGGGTCGCCGGGTTCCACAGATGAATCCGGTAGTGCCCAGCCCCCGCGGCGGGGCGGGAAGGCCTTCTTCGTGTCACAGCCACCCACGCCGTACCACCCGCACGGTGGAACCGCGTACGGGCCGCCAGGGCCCGCGCCCGCCGCGCAACCTGCCGGAGCGCCGGCGCCCTACGCGGCGTATCCGGTTCCGCCAGGGCAGCCGGCCGGACCAGCGGCGCCCTACGCCGCGCAGCCTGTTCCGCCCGGACAGCCGGCGGCGCCGTTCGCGCAGCCGGTTCCACCCGGCCAACCGGGCGGACCGCCGACGCACTACGCGGCGCAGCCGGTTGCACCGCCGCCCTTCGCCGGTGCGCACACCCAGCCACCGTCCGCACCGCCGCCGTTCGCGGGTGCGTACACCCCGCAGCAGGCGCCGCCGGGCGCGGGCCGACCACGCGGTCGCAAGCGCGTGGTCTTCGGAATGCTGGCCGCCGCCTTCGGTGTGGTGCCGCTGCTGCTCGCCGGGGTGGCGACGTTCGTGGTGGTCAAGAACCACCGGATCCAGACCGGCAACGACGCGTTCGCCGCGGTCGCCTGGCACAACCTGCGCACCGACGAGGTCTTCCCGGACTTCCTCAACGATCCCTACCAGGTCGGGGAGCAGCCGCCGGGGTGGTCCCGGCAGGGCATGGCCGAGCAGAAGGACTGCCAGGGGGTGCTGGCCGACAACCTCACCGAGGCGGTGATCGCGCAGGGGTGCGTGAGTGTGCTGCGGGCGACGTACGTGCACATCGACGGCGACATGGCCGCCACCGTCGCGCTCTGTGTGGTCGGTTCGTACCAGCAGGCGACCGAGATCGAGGAAGAGTTCAGCTCGGAGACCGCACCGATGGTGGTCCCGCTGGCGGTGCCCGGCACCACGGCCGCGGGCTGGAATCGCAAACTCGCGTACGTCGGCCGGGCGAGATCTGTCGGGCTCGACACCAACTCACCGCCGTACGTGGCGGCCGTCACCGTGGGCCCCCTGCACGCCCGCCAGTACGGAAAGCTACCCGGAGACTGGGCCATCAGCGGGCGTGCCGAGCAGAAGCTGTTCCAGGGCGTCGCCGACGAAGTCGTCGGTGCGTTCGCCCGCAGCTTCGACAACCTGGCGAACGGCCGATGAGGGCGGGGGCGTTCCGGGCGGTGTCACGCGCCGCCGTCGCGCTCTGTGTCGCCGGGGCACTCGTCGCGTCGGCCGCGCGGGCCCAGGCCGCCGGCAAGGGCTGGGAACTCGATGCTCTCTCGGTGCCGGCGGCGCACAACATCAGCAAGGGCGACGGGGTCACCGTCGCGGTGATCGACAGCGGCATCCGGAGGGACCACCCGGTCCTGGACGGCCGCGCCTCCGAGGGGCCCGACTTCCTGGGGGAGAACGATCAGAAGGAGTCCTGGTACGGATCGCACGGCACGTCGATGGCCTCCCACGTCCTCGATGTCGCGCCGAAGGCGAAGGTGCTCGGACTCCGGGCGATTCGGGACCGTGAGGACCCCGACTACCAGACCTGGGAGGAGAGCATGGCGAGGCCGAACCCGCAGACCGCGCACGCGGTGCGGAACGCCATCCGTTACGCGGCCGACCACGGCGCACGGGTCATCTCAATCTCGCTGGGCACGGAGGACCCGTTCACCCCGTACGACGAGGGAGAGGCGCAGGCCATCCAGTACGCCCTCTCGAAGGGGGTCGTGGTCGTCGCATCGGCCGGCAACGACGGCGACGCGCAGAACCTGGTCGCCTACCCGGTCGGCTATCCCGGCGTGATCGGCGTGGCCGCCAGCACCCCGTCGGGCGGGCGGGCCTACTTCTCGACGGTGCACTCGTACGTGGACGTGGCCGCTCCGGGTGTCGACATCTGGGGCGCCGACGTCAAATCGAAAGGGCGGGTGTCCGAGCAGGGCTCCTCGCCGGCGGGCGCGCTCACCGCGGGCGTCGCCGCGCTGATCGTCGCCAAGTACCCGAAGCTCGCCCCGCGACAGGTCGCCGACATTCTCCAGAGCACCGCCTCGCACCCGGACCGGCACGACCCGAAGACCGGCTACGGCGTCGTCAACGCGGCCAAGGCGCTGCGCGCGGCCGGAAAGGTCAAGGCGCAGCCGTACGTCCTGCCGGTGAACGCCGAGGGCGCGGGTGGGCACTTCGGTCCCGGTGATGACGGGACGCCCCGGCGCGTCGGTCAGCCGATCGACGTGGCCGTGCTGGTGGTGGCCGTCGTCCTGGGTCTCGTCGCGTTGGGAATGATCCTCGGGGGAGTGCTGCTCGTACGCGGCGGCCGGCGCGCCCGCCGGCGTTCCCCGGGCCCGCTAGCGGCCGGGACACCTCCGCCACAGTGGTGAACCCGCACACAGCGCCGCCCCTCGACCGGTTGGTCGAGGGGCGGACCTGCGCATGTCCGCGGAGGTCACCTCTGCTCCGTCCGGCCGGGAGGCTCCGCCCGCCGCGTACCGCGCGCTCGTGGGTCGAGTCAGGTGACCAGTCATGTTGATGCACAGTGGACCCGTTCGTCGGTCCCGGACACCGACCGCCGTCCGCACAGCGCGCGGACGCTCCGTCCGTCGGGTCGGGTGATCGCCATGTCCACCCTGCCCGCGCCCCGGCGCCGCTCCACCACATCGGTGCCCGGCCCGTACGTGCAGTACCTGCAGGCCCGGCTGCTGGAGGCCGAAGCCGGCCTGACCGCGATGAGCGAGAAGTACGAGCGGACGAAGGCCCGCTTCGACCGCTGCTACGCACGCCGCGGCATCACCCCGGACACGGACATCGTCAACTACATCAGCGCGAAGTCGATGAACCCGGAACTCAAGTTCTGGTACGCCAAGGTCGAGCATTTCCAGCGGGAGGTGGCCGCGTACGGGGCGGTGCTGACCGGGCTCGACGCCGCGCGCCGGATGCTCGCCGACGCCGGCTACCGCGTCTGCGACGACCCGCGGCAGCGCAACGGCAGGCGAACGCTGAACCGCGCCGCCTGACGAGGTGCCCTGTCCGCCCGGCCTCGTCGTGTGGTCCGCGGCGGCGCTCGGGCGAGCCGGCGGCAACGCCCCCGCCGGGCCGGAGAAGCAGGTCGGATACGGTGGCAGGCGTGACCGAGACGGGTACGGGTGGTGCCGCGGTGCGCGTGACCTGGCACGGGCACAGCACCGTGTGGATCGAGGATTCCGGCACCCGGCTGCTTACCGATCCGCTGCTACGGGACCGGCTTGCGCATCTACGACGTCGCCGCGGGCCCACGCCGCAGCTGTCGGGGGCGCCGGACGCCGTGCTGGTGTCACACCTGCACGCCGATCACCTGGACTTCGCGTCGCTGCGCCGGCTGCCCGGCGACCCCGCCCTGGTGGTGCCGGCCGGGGCGGCGCGGCTGGTCCGGCGGGCGCTCGGCGCCGCCGCCGACCGGTGTGTGGAGCTGGCAGTCGGTGAGACGACCACGATCGGCCAGGTCAGGGTCACCGCTGTGCCGGCCGCCCACGACGCGAGCCGTGGCCCCTGGTCCCGGCACCGCGCACCCGCCGTGGGCTACCTGCTGGAGGGTGCGACCCGCACCTGGTACGCCGGCGACACCGGTCTCTTCGACGAGATGGGCAAACTGGGACCGCTCGACCTGGCGCTCGTTCCCGTCGCCGGGTGGGGGCCGACGCTGGGCCCAGGCCACCTCGACCCGGCCCGCGCCGCCGAGGCGGTACGGCGGGCGGCGGCGGCCTGGGCGGTGCCCATCCACTACGGCACGTTCTGGCCGTTGGGCTGTGACCGGATCCGGCCCGATCGGTTCCTGCCGCCGGGCGAGGACTTCGCCCACCACGCCGGTGTCGTCGCGCCCGGCACCCGGGTCCGCGTGCTGAACCCGGGCGAATCCTGCACGATCACCCGCTCATGACGGCGACGCTCGGCGCACTGGGCTGGCTGATCCTGGTGGTGCTGTTCGGCTCGGTCGTCCCGGTGGTGCCGACCGGCGCGGCGGTCAGCGGCGCGGCCGCGCTCGCCGCCCACCAGCACCCGCTGACCGTGGTCCTCGTGGTGGCCGCCGGCGCGCTCGGCGCGTACATCGGTGATCTGGCCACCTACCTGGTGCTGCTCTGGGGCGGTGAACGCATCGCCCGGCGCCTGCGGTGGCTGCGGGAGCCGCAGCGGTTCGACCGGATGGCCGCCCGGGTGCGCGAGGGCCGCGTGTCGCTGCTGCTGGTGTCCCGGCTGATTCCCGGCGGGCGGGTGCCGGTGCTGCTCGCGGGAGCGGTGGCCGGGCTGACCTGGCGGCGCTTCGCGGTCGCCAACGCCCCGGCGAGCCTGAGCTGGTCGGTGCTCTACGCGGCGATCGGTGTCGTCGGCCGGGCCATCTTCCCCGAGCCGTGGCAGAGCGTGGTCGCGGCGATCCTGCTCGTCGTCCTGGTCACCCAGGGCCTCAGCTGGCTGAGCCGGCGCCGGACGGCGCCGGAGCCTCCGCCGGCGCGGCCATGACCGGCAGCGGTACGCCCGACCGCCCGGGCGCGGCCGCCAGGTCGGTCTCCGCCGCGAGCCCCATCTGCTCGGGCGGCGCGCCGTCGGCGGAGCGGCGCAGGCCCAGCTGCCCCAACCAGGCGAGCAACTGCCGGTGTACGGCGTCCGGGCCGACCAATTCGCCGTTTTGAGCCCAGCCGGCGGGGTGGACGAGCAGGGCCTCGGTCTGCCAGCCGCCAAGCCCGCCGTGGCAGCCCACCAGTTCCTCGAAGGCCGCCACCTCCTCCAGGCTCGGGTCGACCGCGCTGATCACCACCAGGTCACCGACGTGCTCCATCGTCTGGTGCCGCAGCAGGTCCCGCCGGGCCCGCGGGCCGTACGGCAGCAGCGGGTCGTCGCCCTCGACGTGCCCGTCGCGCAGCCGGTGCCAGCCGCGCGGCCCGACCGCCAGCGGCCCGGCGGCGGAGTCGACGACGACCACCCCGATGCCGGGGTGCGTGGCCAGACCGTCGATCAGCCCCGGGGCGACGACGTCGATGCGTTCCCGCGTCAGCTTGCCCGGGTGGTGGGCGAGGTAGATCATGGCGAGGTTGCCGGAGGCCACCACGACGGTCTGCGGGTCCGTACGCGTCGCCGCCTCCTCCCGGTCGGCCGGTCCGAGGCTCACCTCCCCAGCCGGTCCGGACCGCATGGCGGCTCGGGTGGCCGCGGCGGTGACACCGCCCCGCCCCGCCACCTCGGTGAGCAGCGTGTTGACCCGCCCCCACTCCTCGACCCGTCCGGCCGCCTCGACGCTCGTGCCGCCGGGTGCCGGTCGACCGTCGGTGGTGGGCGCGGCTGCCGGCGGAGTTGCGAGCCGGGCCACCACCTGGGCGAGGGACTCGCCGTACCGCTGGCGGAAGGTGGCGCCCTGACTCTGGCCGTGATCGCTGAGCACCACGATGTGGTAGCGCCGGGCGGCCTCGCCGGCCAGCCGCTCCAGGATGCCGAGCGTGTGGTCGAGGGATTCGAGCGCCGCCATCGCCTCCGGCCGGGCCGGGCCGGCGTGGTGGGCCACCTCGTCGTAGTCGACGAAGTCGCAGAAGATCACCGGGGCGCCACGGGCCATCTGCTCGGCGATGAGTGAGACGTTCAGGTCGTTGAGCAGGCTGGCCAGCGGGCGAAGCGCCAGGTATGAGCCGCGTCGCTCACCTCGGGGCTGCACGCCGCGTACCCGCTGGCGTCGCGCCTCGTGCAGCTCGCGCAGCACCTGCCCGGCGCTGAGTACGACGGCCCGGGCGAAACCGTACGGGCTGGTCATGAACGCCGCGTAGCCCGGGGTGGAGCGGCCGGGCAGGCCGGCACGGCTGACGGTGAGCAGGCTGGTCGAGGCGTCGCCGGAGAAGGCGGTGCTGATGCTCACGCCGCCGTCGCGCAGCAGTCCGCTGCCGGTGCTGAGGCGCCGCTCGATGTCGGCGGCGTCCCGGGGTCGGCTGGTCACCACGAGGCGGCCGGGGGAGCCGCCAGCCGTCGCCTTCTCGTACCAGCGGTAGGCCGGCACGTGACGCACGTCCCCGTGCAACAGGCCCGCCTGGGCCGCTGGGGTGGTGGCCGGCAGCCCGGTGTGCCAGCGCGTCATCCGGTGGCTGCGCGAGCGCAACCAGCGGCCGAGCGTCGGTAGGTTGCCCGCCCGTACGGCCCACTGCACCAGCGGCGCGGCCACGCCGTCGAGCTGGATGATGAGCAGCCCGTCCGCGAGCTTCCCGTCCGCAGGCGGGGCGGCGGAACGGGACCGCCGCCAGGGTCGGGCGGGTCGCCGGCGGCCCGCCGTCCGCCGCACCCGGGTCATCAGCCGGAGCGTCTCGCTGACGAACGTGTCGTCGGTGCCGGCGTCGGCGAGCCAGTTGACTATCGCGGCGAGCGCCACCGCGACCCACGCGGCGACGAACGCCACGGCGAAACCGGCGACGTGTGCCTCGGGGTCGAGGCGCAGCGCCACGTACATGACGACCGCCTGCACGCCCACGCCGATGGCGAGCGCGCCGAGCCCACCGAGCGCGGTGGCCAGGGCGAGCAGCAACGGACGCAGCACCGCCCCGACGACCGTGACCAGCGCCACCAGCCACAGCATCGCGACCAGGCCGCTCGCGGTGACCCCGGGCAGCAGCCAGAGCGTGGTGCTGAGCACCACGAACGAGGTCGCCATGCTGCGTACCAGCGCGCGTGTCCGTGCGCCGGTCGGCCGGTAACCGCGCAGCACCCGCAGCGCCACGCGGACGGGTTCGGGCAGCCGGCGGCGCTTACCGGCATCCACCTGCGGATCCATCCTCGCCACGATGCCACATCCGAGCTATCAAGATCCTCCCCGTGCGGAGTGGGTCACACCGGCACGAGGCTCGGCCCGGTCCGGCGCGATCCGCCACACCGGCCGTCCTTCGGCGGGACCGACATGTTCAACGCTCGAGGTGGCCGTCCACCATCCCGAGCAGAGCGTTGGCTGCGGCGCTCACCCGCCGCCCGGTGGCCGTCGCCGCGTGCAGCGCCCACTCCAGCGACTGGTCGGTGACCGGCAACGCCGTCACCTCGGGCCCCGGCGGCACGTTGCGCACCGGCAGGATCGCCACCCCGAGCCCGTGCCGGACGAAGTCGGCGGCGACGGTGACGTCGGCCACCTCCATGGCGATGTGCCGGTCCAACCCGGCGGCGCTGAACGCCTGGTCGTTGGTGGTCCGGTTGGCGTAGCCGAGCGGATAGTCGATGAACGTCTCCTCGGCCACGTCCGCGAGCACGACGCTGTCCCGCTCGGCGAGACGGTGTCCGGCCGGCACCACGAGCACCTGGGGCACCGGCACCAGCATCCGCGTCTCGAGGTTCGGGAAGGGCCGGCGGCCCACCCCGAGGAACGCCACGTCGATCTCACCGTCGACCAGCGAGCGGGCCAGGCCGGCCGAGCCGTTCCAGGTCGCGGCCCGCAGGTGCAGCGCGACCCGGGGATTCCGGGTGTGGAACTCGCCGAGCAGGCCCGCGAAGTCGATCCCGCCGACGCCGGTCAGGCAGCCGACCACCACCGTCCCGCGCAGTTCCCGGCCGACCTCGTGCACCGCTTCCCGGGCGGCCTGCGCCGCGTCGAGGGTGGCCCGCGCCTGCGGTAGCAGTGCCTCGCCCGCTTCGGTCAGGTCCACCCGCTGCGCGCTGCGTTCGAACAGGGTCGAGCCGAGTTCCCGCTCCAGCGCGGAGATCGCGGCGGAGACCGCCGACTGCACGACGTGCAGGCGGTTGGCGGCCCGGGTGAAGCTGCGCTCCGTGGCGACCGCGACGAAGTACTCCAGGTGCCTGAGTTCCACGCCGCCCAGGATCACACACGTCGGCGGCCGGTCCTGCCGCCGGAGCCGGCCTTCCTCGCCGTCCCCGTCCAGCGGCGAGGAACCACGCCGCGCCCGGCTCCGGTGCGGGCGCCTACCGGGCCGTCCGCGAAGCCCGCAATGAACTTGACCTTGACGTACGCGTCAATGTCTACGGTCGCTGCCATGACGAGTGCGCAGTTCGACGGCAAGGCAGTGATCGTGACCGGTGGCGGTACCGGCATCGGGCGGGCGACGGCCCGGGCGTTCGCCGCCCAGGGTGCCGGGGTGCTCGTCGTCGGTCGCACGGCGTCGCGGCTGGCCGAGACGGCCCAGGGGCTGCCGGGTGTCCGCCCACTCGTCGCCGATGTCGCCGCCCCGGGCGCCGCCGAGATGATCGTCGGTGCGGCCCTGGACCACTTCGGCCGTGTCGACGTACTGGTGAACAACGCCGCTGTCGTCCGACGGACGCCGCGGGACGACACGAGTGGCCGGCAGGCCGCCGGGCAGATGGTCGCCACGAACCTGCTCGCCCCGATGTACCTCGCCCAGGCGGCCCTGCCGCAGCTGGCCACGCACGCAGGTGTGGTGGTCAACGTGAGCACCGCCATCGGCCAGCGCGGATGGCCGATGCCGGACGGCGGGCTGTACGTGGCGTTGAAGGCCGCGTTGGAGACGCTGACCCGGACGTGGGCCGTCCAGTTCGCGCCGCACGGAGTCCGCGTCGCGGCGGTCGCTCCCGGGCCCATCGCCACGCCGATCGCCCAACACCAGGGTCTGGACCCCGGGCAGGCGGCGGCGCTGCGGACCGCCCTCATCGCGCACGTACCGCTCGGGCGGATCGGCCAGCCGGACGAGGTCGCCTTCTGGATCACCCAGCTGGCCCGGCCCGAGGCCGCCTACACCACCGGCGTGGTCATCCCCGTCGACGGTGGCGCGGTCGTCGCCTGACCGCCCGGGTAGCCTCACGCCGTGCGGATCGGCGAGCTGGCCCGGGTCACCGGTGTGTCGACCAGGACCCTGCGGTTCTACGAGGGCCTGGAGCTGCTGGAGTCCCGGCGCGCGTCCAATGGCTACCGCGAATACGATCCGGCGGCGGTGGTGCGGGTGCGGAACATCCGTCACCTGCTCTCCACCGGGCTGACCCTGGACGATGTCGCCCACTTCCGCCGTTGCCTCGACGGCGACCTGCGTGCCGCCGCGCCGGCCCCGGCCATGGTCGCGCTCGCCCGGCGGAGGCTCGCCCTGCTCGACGAGCGGATCAGGGCGCTCAGCGCGGCCCGGGACAACCTCGCGCGCGGTCTGCGGGATGCCGTCGGCGACGGTGCTCCGTCGTGTCGATGACGAACGGTCCTCGCCGGGCTTGACCCTCGAGCCGGTCGAGTCCGCATGATCTCCGTCGCTGACCGAGATGAGGGAGTGGGCGATGGATCTCGACAGTCCGGTGCTCCGGATGTGCCAGGACGGCATGCGCGCCGAGGCCGAGGGCCGACCGGCGGCGGCCCGTACGCTCTTCCGGCTGGCGTGGGACGCGAGCCGCGACGACTACGAGGCCTGCGTGGCGGCGCACTACCTGGCGCGCCAGCAGAGCGACCCCGAGGAGATTCTGTACTGGAACCGCGAGGCGCTCGCGCGCGCCGACAAGGTCGGGGACGACCGGGTGGCTGCCTTCTATCCGTCGCTGCACGTCGGGGTGGGGCTCGCGTACGAGCGGCTCGGCGATCCCGACCGGGCGCGGGTCGCGTTCGACCGGGCCCGGGAGCACGTGCCCGCGCTGCCACCCGGCGAGTACGGCGACCTCCTGCGCGCCGCCATCACCGAGGGCCTGGCCCGCCTGCACGGGCCGCAGGATTGAGACCCGGTCGCGCCCCGCTGACCTGCGGCCGGGCCGCTACCGTCAGGCCGCCGCGCCGCACCGGGCGGGTCACCGGCTGATCGTCGGCCAGATGCCGGTGAACCGGGCAGGGGAAACGTAGGTGCGGGCGGCGCATGGCGGGCCGTCGCCGGGCGTCCGGCGACGGCCCGCCACGTACGGGTCAGTTGGGGTTGTCGCCGTGGGTCAGCGTCTCCCAGGCGACGAAGAGGTTGTTGGTACCGGCGGGACGTTGCTGCAACGTGAGGGTCCGCGTGTTGGTCATCGCGTTACCCAGGCGGTTGGCCATGGCGTTGTAGCCGACCTCGGTGATCGGACCGAGACCGCGGACCAGGCTTCCGTCGCAGAGCCAGGACGGCGGCGCTTCGCCGAGCTGGTACCGGGAGTGGAAGCCGAGAGCGTGCCGTAGCCGCTCCCCGACCTGCGGGTAGAGGTCCTGGCCCTGGATCCGCGAGGTCTCCGCGACGTGTGAGATCGCCGAGATGCCGTACCCGGTGTGGGTGAAGTCGCGGCAGGTCTCCTGGGCGAGCCCGGCCACGAAGGTGGACTGGTCGTGCCAGTAGCCGATGATCTCGCCGGGGGTGTCCAGGCCGCTGCCGGGGACCGTGTACGGCAGAGGGCCGTCGCTGGGCAGGTAGACGAAGGCGCGGGTGCGGTTGAGGAACCGGGCCACCGCCGCGTTGTAGGCCGCCCGGTCCTCCATGAAGACGGAGATGCCGACGGCGGCCTCCATCATGGTCAGCTCCCAGTTCCCGTTGCTGTTGGAGCCGACGCGTACCACCGGCAGGTAGACGTTGCGCAGCATGGTCGAGAACCGGTTGACGTTGGGCCAGCTGCTGTACGTGTACCTGATGATCTCCGCGGCGCGGGGCCAGACCGAGCCCGCCCATCCGGTTTGCAGGGGGGCGTTGCTGCCGGTGTGCGAGGTGATCGTCGCCGACCAGGCGTCCATGATCTGGATGGCCTTCTGTGCGTACCGGCTGTCGCCGGTGATGTACCACGCGAGCGCGTCGGTGTACGCGGCGATCGCGTCCTCCCGCTCGTCGGTGCAGCCGTTGTTCGGGTTGGAGTAGGAGCCGCACTCGACCACCGGGCGCGGCAGCGGGTTGCGTGACAGTGAGGCGTACCGGCTGCTCATCATCTGGTCGAACGCCGACGTCCAGGGCTGCGCGCCGGCCTGCACGCGGCCGCGGATGAAATCGAGTTGCCCGCGGCTGACCAGCACACCGGGGTGGGTGAAATCACCGGACGGCGGTGGTGTCGTGCCGCCGCCGGGCAGCGTCCAACTCTGGTTCGCGGCACCGGTGCAGGTCCAGATCTGCAACGGTGTGCCGTCGGCGGAACTGGGGCCGGTCGCATCCAGGCACTTGCCCGAGTTCGGGTTGACCAGCTGCGTACCGTTGGCCGCCCACTGCTGTGCAGCGGTGCCGTTGCAGTCGTAGATCTGCACCTTGGCACCGTTGGTGTTGCTGGCGCCGGCGACGTCGAGGCACTTGCCGAGCGCTCGGGTGGTGCCGTCGTCCGCGACTGTCCATTGCTGGGCGGCGCTGCCGTTGCAGGTCCAGAGCTGCACCTGGGTGCCGTTGGCGGAGCTGGCGCCGGACACGTCGACGCACTTGCCGCCGTACCCCGTGATGGGGCCGACGGTGGCCGCGTACGCGGTGGGGGCGCCGACCATCGCGCTCGCGGGTACGGCGAGGGTGACCGCGGCGAGCGCGGCGGCCAACCGGGTGCGGCGCCGGCGGGGTGGAGGTTCGGGTGATCGTCGCGCCATGTCAGGATCCTTCCCACCGCGATGCGGTACATCCGGGACAAATCCGCCGTTGACCGGCGCGCCGGCAATCGGATGGTGGTGCGGGGCTGTCAGGCCTGGTCGATGGCAGGGGCTCGGTCGGGACGGCGGAACAAACTGTTAATTGTCTTAATCATTACATGTAAACTCATCGTTATCAATGTCGGCATGCTGAGTACCAGGCAACGAACGGCATGCGGGTGAGCGGTACGTCCGCGGGCATCCGTCCGCGGACGCGCCGGATCAGGGACGGGAGTGCGATGGTGACCGAGCCGGGGCGGAGCAGGGGCGCTGTGAACGGAACACCGGCGGAGCAGGGCCTCGACCGCGAGGTGTGCGCGCGGTGGCGACTGACGCCCGGGCCGGCGCTCGGGCACCGCGGGACGGGGACGTGGGCGGTCACCCGCGGTGGTGAGCCGTTCGTGGTCAAACACCTCCATCCGCAGCGCTTTCCCGACTGGCGTTACACGCTGCGGGTGGCGGCGGCGTTGCGCGCCCAGGGGTGGCCGACCCCGGAGCTCGCCGAGGAACCGGTGACCGTGGCCGGCGGCGCGTGGGTGCTCTTCCATCGCCTCCCCGGCCGATCGCCGAACCCGACCGACGCGGGCAGGCCCGCCGAGGAGCGCGCTCGGGGGAGGCTGCTCGCCGAGCTCCACGCGTCCGCAGCGGCCACCGGCATCGTCGACCAGCGGCGCGGGTTCACCGGCCCGGCGGAGCTGGTGCGCGACCCGGTGCTGGACCACTGGCTGCGCGTGCACGAGGCTGCCCGCCCGGACGAGGGGCGAGCGCTGCGGGCGTACCGTGACGCGGCGCTGCGATGGTTCACCGACAATCCCGTCGGGAACGCTCCGCGCAGCGTCGTCCACGGCGACTTCGCTCCCTGGAACCTGCTGTTCGACAACGGCCGGCTGACCGGCGTCGTCGACTTCGAGGGAACCCACCACACGTACCAGGTGGCCGACTTCGCGTTGTCCTGGCGTGGCTACCACGACGACGTCCTGCGGGGCTACGACGAGGTGCGCCCTCTGTCGGACGGCGAATGGGCGTTGGTGCGGCCGGCGTTCTGGGCGTGGCTGTTCATCGGGATGAAGGATCTGCTCGCGTGCCACTACGGCGGAGTCAGGCGGGTCGACTCGCTGCCGACGCTCGAATGGCAGGTCCGTCACCTCCGGAGGCACTCACCTCTGCTCGCGGCGAAGGCGGGCGCGTCCCCGCTGGCCTTCGAGCGGTGACGCGCGCCGGCTGGGTAACGGCTGCCTGAAAAAGGCAACGTCAGCCGCCGCCGACCCGTGGTTGCCGGTGGTCGGTCAACCGGAGGCCGACGCCGCGTACCGCGTCGATGGTGACGCCGGTGCCGAGCTCGCCGAGCTTGCGGCGCAGCCGCTTGACCAGTGACTGGATGTCCGCCCGGCGCTCCAGGCCCTCGTCGCGCCAGACCGCCCGGTGCAGCTCGGCGTAGCTCCACACCCGCACCGGCTCCGCCGTGAGGCAGGTCAGCAGATCGTGTTCAAGCCGGGTGAGCGCGATCTCCTGCTCGCCGTAGCGCACGGTGGACCGGGCTGAGTCGATCAGCAGTGCGTCGTCGACCGGATCGGGCGGGGTGGGTGGCGCCGGCGCCACGCCAGGCAGCTGGCGCGGGACCGCGATCAACCGACGCAGTTCGTCGACATCGGCCACCAGCAGCAGTGGTGCGGCGCCGTCGAGGCGCTCCGCGAGCCGCAGTCGCTCGGCAGGCGACGGCGCCACCGCGATGACCAGCGGATACAGCTCCTCGGCCGGATCAGGACCGTCCGGCACAGCAATCTCGTCGACCTCGCCCACCGTACCCATCCCGGGACTGACGGGCAGTGTCTGCCCGCATTGATCTTGGTCGTGACAATTGTTGGCAGGCGTCAAACCGCCGCCAACAAGCTCTTAGTGACAACTTGCTCACCGCATGTGCTTGATCGTCCATTCATCTCGATCATAGTGTCCAACCGGGCAACCGGCGTGACCCGCGCGGTGCATGGGGGGGCTTGGAGGGGATCGTCCGAACCGGTATCCAGACGGGGACGATCGTCCTGCACCTTCACCATGGCCCATTCAACCCCCTGGGTCGTCCTGAAGGAGGCAACACCGAATGTTCAGACGTCCACATTGGACGCGCGTCGCCAGATCCCTGGTGAGCGCCGGCGCGGCGACGGTTCTCGTCGCCACCGCGCTCGCCGCCACGGGATCGGGCGCCCAGGCCGCATCAGGCGGCTTCGGCGCAGGCGCGCCCTCTCCGGCGGACAAGATCCGTCCGGAACTCACGAAGCAGCTCGAGGGCAAGGTCGAGAGCGACTTCTGGATCCGCTTCAAGAACCGGGCGGACCTGAGCCAGGCCAGCCAGAACAAGGACTGGAACAAGCGGGGCGCCGAAGTGGTCGCCGCCCTCAAGAAGACCGCCGAGGAGAGCCAGGCCAAGGTCAAGGCCGAACTCAACGGCACGGGCGCGAAGTACCAGTCCTTCTGGGCGACCAACGCGATCCGGGTCAGCGGCGGCTCGTTGGGGCTGGCGCAGAAGATGGCCGCGCACGCCGAGGTCGAGGCCCTCTACGCCCCGGTCGCCTACCAGATCCCCAAGACCACCAAGGGGGACGCCGAGAAGGCCGTGAACGCCCTCGAGTGGGGCATCGCCAACATCAACGCCGACGACGTCTGGTCCCAGTACGGCGTCACCGGTGAGGGCATCACGATCGCCAACATCGACACCGGCGTCCAGTTCGACCACCCGGCGCTGGTCAACTCCTACCGGGGCAACAACGGCGACGGCACGTTCGACCACAACTACAACTGGTTCAACGCCGCCGGCACCTGCGCGACCGCCCCCTGTGACGGCGACGGCCACGGCAGCCACACCATGGGCACGATGGCCGGCTCCGACGGCGGGGCGAACCAGATCGGCGTCGCCCCCGGCGTCAAGTGGATCGCGGCGAACGGCTGCTGCCCCAGCGACGCCGCGCTGATCAACTCCGGCCAGTGGATGCTCGAGCCGACCGACCTGAACGGTCAGAACGGTGACGTCACCAAGCGGCCGAACATCGTCAACAACTCGTGGGGCACCGTCCTGCCGTCGAACGACCCGTTCATGGAGGACGTGACCCTGGCCTGGACGGCGTCGGGCATCTTCGGCGTCTTCTCCAACGGCAACAGCGGCCCCGGCTGCCAGACCAGCGGCTCGCCGGGCAGCCTGGAGAGCAACTACTCGGCCGGCGCGTACGACATCAACAACAACATCGCCGGCTTCTCGTCGCGTGGTGCCGGGCAGAACGGCGGGATCAAGCCGAACATCTCGGCGCCCGGCGTGAACGTCCGGTCCAGCGTGCCCGGCAACGGGTACGCGAGCATCAGCGGCACCTCGATGGCGGCTCCGCACCTCGCGGGCGCGATCGCGCTGCTCTGGTCGGCGGCGCCCGGGATGGTCGGCGACATCGACGCGACCCGGGACCTGCTCGACAACACCGCCGTCGACACCAACGACGCGCAGTGCGGTGGCACCACCGACGACAACAACGTGTGGGGTGAGGGCCGGCTCGACGCGCTCGCGCTGCTCAACTCCGCGCCGATCGGCGACACCGGCACCGTGACCGGTACCGTCACCGACGCGGGCACCGGCACTCCGATCCCGGGTGCCTCCGTCGTCCTGACCGGTCCGGCCGACCGGCAGCTCACCACCGCCGCGGACGGAAAGTTCTCCTCCCTGCTGCCGGTCGGTGACTACCAGGCCGTCGTCTCGGCCTTCGGCTACGGGCAGAAGACGGTGACCGCGACGATCACGCCGAACGCGACCACGACGCTCAACGTCGCGCTCGACGCCATGCCGAGCGTCAACATCAGCGGTACCGTCACCGACGGCTCCGGGCACGGTTGGCCGCTCTACGCCAAGGTCACGGTCGTCGGCCCGTCGGGCCTGTCCGACTACACCGCGCCCGCCAACGGCCGCTACAGCCTGAAGGTTCCGGCCGGGGCGACCTACAGCCTGAAGGTCGAGTCGGTCTACCCGGGCTACGAGACGGTGACGAAGGAGGTCGTCGTCGCCTCGCGCAACGTCACCGCCAACGTCGCCGTGCCCGCGAAGGCGGACGCGTGCGCGACGGCGCCCGGCTACGAGTACGGCTCCGACGGTGAGTACGAGACCTTCACCGGCACGGGCACGCCGAGCGGCTGGGAGGTCGTGGACCACCTGGGCAACGGCCAGGTCTGGAAGTTCACCGACGACGGCAACCGGGGCAACCAGACCGGTGGCAACGGCGGCTTCGCCATCGTCGACAGCGACCGCTACGGCGGCAGCGGGCAGCAGGACACCTCGCTGGTCAGCCCGGTCGTCGACCTGAGTGACGTCGCGGCGCCGGTCATCCGGTTCAACCAGGACTTCAACTGGCTCGGCCCGGAGAAGGCCGACGTCGACCTCAGCCTCGACGGCGGTCAGACCTGGACGAACGTTCTCAAGCAGACGAACGAGGTCGCCGGCCCGCGGGTGACCGAGGTGGCGATCCCGCAGGCCGCGGGTCAGTCGCAGGTCCGCGTGCGGTTCCACTACTACGACGCCGCGTACGAGTGGTGGTGGCAGGTCGACAACGTGCTCATCGGCAGCGAGGTCACCTGCGAGCCGACCAACGGCGCTCTGGTCTTCGGCCACGTCCGTGACAAGAACACCGGCGGGTACGTCAACGGTGCCACGGTCACCAGCGTCGACAAGCCGGCGGAGAAGGCCACCACGATGGCGACTCCGGACGACACCGGTCTCGAGGACGGCTTCTACTGGATGTTCTCCTCGCTGACCGGCACGCACAAGTTCACCGCGAAGGCCGGCAACTACGTCAGCCAGAGCAAGAACGTCGACGTCCAGGCCGACTGGGCGACCGGCACGAACTTCCAGCTCAACGCCGGCCAGCTGTCCGTCACCCCGGGCACGCTGAGCGGCACCGCCAAGATGCCCAGCGGCAAGGTCAGCAAGACGTTCACCGTGACCAACACCGGCGGCGCGCCGGTCGACGTCGCGTTCGGTGAGCGCGACGCCGGCTTCGAGCTCCAGCGGGCCGACGGGTCCCGGGTGAGCCGGCAGCAGATCCTCGGCGCCGAGGGTGCGCCCGAGCAGCGGCTGAAGGTGGCGACCTCGTTCGCCGCCACGGCCTCCGGCAAGTCGTCGACGGCGGCCACCGCGGCCGGCCCCCAGGCCGACCCGTGGACGAACCTGCCCGCCTACCCGGGAGTCGTCATGGACAACCGGGTGGTGAACCTCGACGGCAAGGTGTACTCGATCGGTGGTGGTGACGGCTTCGCGTCCAGCACGAAGAACTTCGTGTACGACCCGATCGCCCAGACCTGGTCGCCGATCGCCGATCTTCCTGAGGCACGCAACGCCCTGACGGTGGGTGTCCTCGACGGGAAGATCATCGCGACCGGTGGCTGGGCGGCTGCCGGCCCGTCCGGTACCACCTGGGCGTACGACCCGGACGCCAACACCTGGAGCCAGCTCGCCGACAACCCGGCGCCGCGCGCGGCGGCCGGGCAGGCGATCGCCGACGGCAAGCTCTACGCCATCGGCGGCTGCACGAGCTCGGCCTGCACGCCGATGTCGAGCACGGTGGTCCGGTACGACCCGGCCGGCGACAGCTGGGAGACCCTGCCCGAGTACCCGAAGTCGGTGGCGTTCGCCTCCTGCGGCGGGATCGACGGCATGATCTACTGCACCGGCGGTAACGACGGTGGCTCCGCGCACAAGGCCAGCTACGTCTTCGACCCGGGTGCCAACGCCTGGAGCCCGATCGCCGACGCGCCGGTCGACCAGTGGGCCTCGTCGTTCGCTGTCGCCAACGGCAAGCTGCTGGTCGTCGGTGGTGTGCAGGCTGGTGCGGTCACCAACGCCGGCTTCGCCTTCGACCCGAGCACCGGGTCCTGGGAGAACCTGCCGAACGCCAACGCCCCGCGGTACCGCGGTGGTGCGGCGTGTGGCTTCTACAAGGTCGGCGGCTCCTCGGGTGGCTTCACCGCTACCCAGGAGAGCGAGGTGCTGCCCGGCTTCGAGGAGTGCGCCGTCGGCGGCGCCGACGTCAGCTGGCTGACGATCGACAAGTCCGAGGTCACGCTGGCGCCGGGTGAGGCGGTGACGGTCACCGTCGGGATGACGGCGAACGTCGACCAGCCGGGCACCTACACCGGTCAGGTCACCATCAAGGAGAACACCCCGTACACGGTGGCTCCGGTGACCGTGGCGATGACCGCGCAGGCTCCGAACACCTGGGGCAAGCTGATGGGTACGGTCACCGGGAACAGCTGCAGGGACGGTGCCGTTCCGTTGAACGGCGTGACCGTCCAGATCGACTCGTGGGCGAGCTCGCTCACCCTCGCCACCAATGCGGAGGGTAAGTACGCCTACTGGCTCGACAAGCGGAACAACCCGCTGACCATGATCGTCGCCAAGGACGGCTGGAAGCCCCAGACTCGTTCGACGAAGATCAACACCACCACGCCCACGGTGGAGGACTTCGCGTTGTCTCCCACCAAGTGCTGACGCGTCACCGCTGATGCACGACGTCCGGCCCGCCTGGTCCTCCCAGGCGGGCCGGACCCCTTTTCTGGACCCGCCGCACGGCGTGCTGTGGATCGCCCTCCGGGCGAGGGCACAACCTGCGGGATGCTGTGCCTGAGGGCTCAACGTCGGGCTGCGGTGGCTGTCCGGCGGTCGGGACGCCTGTCCGGTCAGGCGGAGGCGAGCCGGAAGCCGACTCCGCGGACGGAGTCGATGGTCGCCGAGGCGTCCAGCGTGGCGAGCTTCCGTCGTATCCGGCGCACCACCGAGTGCATGTCGGAGCCGCGCCCGAGGTGTTTGTTGCCCCAGACCTTGAGGTGCAGCCGCTCGTAGGTCCAGACCCGGCCGGGCGCGCCCATGAGACAAAGCAGAAGGTCGTGTTCCAGACGCGTCAACTCGATCTCGCGGTCCAGCCAGCGCGCCACCCGCCGGTCCGAGTCGACCGTCAGTGCCGGTGCCGGTGCCGGTGCCGCCGCGGCGGCACCGGGCGCGCCGTCGACCGGCACGGCCTCTACCGGGCGGACGTCCGCCTCGGTGGTCGGCGTCTCGGCTCCGCCGAGAAATTCCCTCGCCTGGTCGACGCTCGAGACGATCAGGAACGCCTCCGTGCCGCCGAGCAGTTGCGCGAGCTGCCGGCGCGCGGCCGGCGCGGAAGCGATACCGATGACCATGGATGCGACCGGGATCCCCCGCATTCCCCACCTCTTCCGGTTTCCCCACTGATACCGGGATGGTTTCTTGATGACGCAGATCAATCTGCGGAGTGACCCTAGCGGGGCTTTATCTCGGTTCGGTTAAGAATATTTGCACGTAGGCATTCATAAATTGAGTCCCATGGCTCGCGATCTCGGCATTGTCATGTTCATGACAAGGTGGCCGAGTTTTGACAGGAAACCTTTGTCCTTTATGGCTTGGTTGTGCCCGGTCTGGGGGCGTCGGTTACAGCTACCAGCGAGTACGTTGGTTCACTGCCGCCGCCAACCCGCCGTGCAGCGGCGAATTTCCGGGATCGGGTGCATTCAGATTCTGCCCCGGACTACTGAGCGATGAATCAGCATCTGACTCAATAATCGGTTGACGGCCGGGGCGCGTCGTGGCGCCGGTATCGTTGCTCCGTGGCCTCGTTGTATACATTTCTGTCGGCCGTGGATACGAGGGAGGATTGGCCAGGCATTGCGTTGCCGAACGGTCGTGCGGGGTGGCCGCCGGCTTGCAGCTAATTTGCCCTCGGCCCGCACACCGGCCCGCCGAGCCGGTCGCCCGACCGCCCCCGGTGGGCCGGGTGGGCGGAGATGGTGGGCGACCGGCCGGTGACGTACCGGCCACGGTGCCGTGCGGAGCACGCCAAGACGGGCTCAGCTGCGCGCCGGCGACCACCCGTCGGCGAGCAGCCGTGCCGCGTCGGTGCCCTCACCGTGGAACAGCAGCCCGTTCCCGTCCGCCGCGACGATCCGGTCGACGTAAACCCCTCGGCCCTGGCTCGAGACGTCCGTGCTGCTGCTCCACCGCAGGTGGGTGGCGTGTTCGGGTAGCTCGGCCATGACCTGCCACCACACCCGGCCACCGTAGCCGGTGACCGTGCCGTCGCTGCTCCAGCGCTGTCCGCTTCGGCTCAGCACCAGCGTCGTAGGCGCCCAGGTGACGCCGCCGTCGACCGAGGTCTCGACGCGCACGCTGTCGAACCGCGGCTCGGTGTCGTACCAGAACAGGAAGCTGGCCGTGCCGCCGTGCGCCGGCCGACGCAGCGGCGCGGTGAGCGTGACGGTCGCCGAGTCGCGCGGATCCGCCCGCCACGCCTCGCGTGAGTTGGGCCGCACCGGCATCGCCTCCGCGAGGTCGCGCGCCACGGCGCGGCGGGCCACGTTGTTGCTGCCCCAGCCTCGGTCGGGGTGTACCCGGTTGCTGAGCAGGATCACGAACGAGTGGGACAGCGGGTCCACCACCAGGGACGTGCCGGTGAAGCCGGTGTGCCCGAACGTGACGGGGGAGGACAGGCCCATCATGTACCAGTGCTTGTCGAGCTCGAAGCCGAGCCCGCGGTCGCTCTCCGGGTACGTCGTCTCGAGCGGGGCGTTGTAGTTGACCAGCATGGCGCGTACCGTCTCCGGACGCAGGATCCGCCGGTTCCGGTACTCGCCCCCGTTGAGCAGCGACTGGCACAGCACCGCCAGGTCCGCCGCGGTCGAGAAGACTCCCGCGTGACCGGCCACCCCACCGAGCGACCAGGCGTTCTCGTCGTGCACCTCACCCCAGACCATGCCTCGTCCGGCGTACGGCTGGTACTCGGTGGCGGCGATCCGGGAGCGCAGCTGCGGTGCCGGGTTGTAGCCGGTCTCGTTCATGCCCAGGGGTGCGGTGACACCGTCGCGGACCAGGTCGGCGAGGGGACGGCCGGCGACCCGTTCCACCAGCACGCCCAGCGCGATCAGCCCGAGGTCGGAGTAGACGTACCGGCTGCCGGGTGTCGCGCCGGCGTCCAGCGGTGTGGCAAGAGCCGCGGCGAGCCGTTCGGTCGGTGTCGGGTAGCTGCTCCACAGTGGTGCGAACGCGGGCAGCCCGGAGGTGTGGGTGAGGAGCATCCGGACGGTCACCTCGGCCTTGCCGCCGGCCGAGAACTCGGGGACGTAGTGGGCGACCGGTGCGTCAAGTGACACCCGCCCCCGTTCGACCTGCTGCATGACCACGATCGTGGTGAACAGCTTCGACACCGACGCCAGGTCGAAGATCGTGTCCGGGCGCATCGGGATCTGCTGGTCGGCGGGAAGCTCCACCCCGGCCAGGTCCGGCGGCGCGCCCACCGCGCTGTACCGCACCGCCGTGCCCACCGCCGTGTGCTGCACGATGACGCCGTCCTTGGCCGCCAGCGCGACGGCGCCGGCGTACGCGGGGTACCCGGGATGGTCCGGCGTCGGTTCCAGGTACGCCGCCAGGTCGGCGGGGATGCGCCCCACCGGTTCCGGCGACAGGCCGACCTCGTGCGCGGTGCCGCGTCGAAGCGTGTCGTGCCGGAACCGGACGTCGGCGGGCGTCACGGTGGGCGGTTCGGCCCCGGCCGGCGGTCGGGCGAGCGCGGAGGTGCCACCGGACCCGAGTGCGGAGGCGGACTCCGCGTGTGCCGTCCCGTCACCGGTGTCCACAGGAGCGGCGGCGGCTTGGGACGGCAGCGCGGCCGCCAGGACGGCCACCGCCAGGCCGAGGGTGACCGCCCGCCGCCGACCGGCTCCGGAGTTGCGGTGCGGCATGGCTCCTCCTACCAGGTCAGGCCGTGGCCGTACGGGTGCAGCACGGCTGACCCGTCGGGCGTCGGAATCGTCACGGGCAGCCGTCCCCGCGGGGACAGTTCGTCGTGCAGCGCACGGACCAGGGTGTCCATCGCCGCTCGGGTGTACGAGTACGTGACCAGGTAGGCGTCGACCCCCGGCAGGTACGCCACGTCGTACGGGTCGCGGACCGCCACCACGACGACCGGCTTGCCGGTGCCCAGCAGCGCGGCGACGAGTCGCTGCTGACTGGCACGCGGGTCGGTGATCGTGGTGTCCCACGCCTTGTTCACCAGCACGACGGTGAGGTCGTGGCCGGCCGCCTCGGCGGCCGTCGCGGCGATCACCGCGTCCGACGGCAAGGTGGCGGGTCGGGCGGTGGCTCGGGCCCCGCGCGCCGTGAACCCGGCGGCGACCGTCTCGATCGGGGTGAAGGCGGCGGTGTTCCACCCGGTGACCAGCACCGACCGGTCCGTCCGGGGCAGGGGCAGGAGCCCGGCGTCGTTGCGGACCGCCGTGAGGGTCGGGTCGGTGACCCGGGTGACCGCGGCGAGGTGTTCCGGCGCCCCGACGATGCGTACCGCCTTCTCCGCGTCGACCAGCGGCGAGCGGGCGAGGCCCTGCCGGTGCTTGAGGGTGAGGATGCGGCGGACCGACTCGTCGATGCGTCGTTCGGTCAGCTCGCCGCTCGACACGGCGCGCAGCACCGCGTCCCGGGCCAGCCGCAGGTCCGGCGGCATGAGCAGTTGGTCGGCGCCGGCCTTGAGCGCCAGGACCGGAACCCGCTCGTCGCCGTACCGCTGCCGTACGGCGGCCATGTTGAGCGCGTCGGTGATGATGACGCCGCGGAAGCCGAGCTCGCCCCGGAGTACGCCGTTGAGGATGCGCGGCGACAGGGTGGCCGGGTCACCGGAGGGGTCGAGTGCGGGGACCACGATGTGCGCGGTCATGATCGAGTCCACGCCCGCCCGGATCGCCTGCCGGAACGGCGGCGCGTCGATCTGGTCCCACTCCGCCCGGCTGTGGTTGATCACGGGCAGGCCGGTGTGGCTGTCGGTGGCGGTGTCGCCGTGGCCGGGGAAGTGCTTCGCCACCGAGGTCACCCCGGCGCCGGCCTGGAATCCGGTGACCTGCGCCCCGGTCAGCTCGGCCACCAGCGTGGGGTCGGCCCCGAAGGACCGGACGCCGATCACCGGGTTCGCCGGGTTGACGTTGACGTCGGCGATCGGGGCGTACGGCTGGCGGATGCCGACCGCGCGGAGTTCGCGTCCGGTGACCTCCGCCGCGATCCGTGCGGCCTGCGGCGACCGGGCCGCGCCCAGGGCCATCGAACCGGGGAACTGCGCGGCGGGTGCGGGCATCCGCAGCACCACGCCCTGTTCCTGGTCGGTGGAGATGAGCAGCGGCACCGCGCCCTTGCCGCCGTGGCCGAGCGCCGCCCGTTGCAGATCATTGGAGAGGGTGGCGATCTGACGGGGACTGTCCAGGTTGTGTGACCAGGAGAAGTAGCAGACCGCGCCGAGGGCGAACTCCTCGACCACCTCGGCCGGGGTCTCGACGCCGAACGCGGCGAGGTTGGCGGCCCGGTCGGCGGCGCTGGGCTCGGTGGCGTCAGCGCCGTAGACGTAGGTGGCGAAGAGCTGGCCGACCTTCTGCTCAAGGCTCATGTGCCGCAGCGTCGAGGTGACCCAGCCGTGCTCCCCGGATCGCTCCGGTGGGTCAGCGGCGCGGCCGGGGACCGGTGCGGCGGTGGCGCCCACGGCGGCGACCAGGACGGAAGCGATGGCGAGACGGGTCTTCATCGACGACGACCTCTCAGTCCGGATGGCCGAAACTTAGCTACACATCGATGAATCGTCAAGAAGGATTGCTACATGCCGGATGCTCGGCTCCTCAGCCATGCACGGATCTGTTCGCCGTGCTCGTCGAGCCCGGGTGGTGGCAGCTCGTACTGTGCCGGGGTCTCCGACAAGGTGATGGGGTGGCGGATGCCGGGCACGCCACCGACGGTGACCACCGGGTCGAGCCCCAGTTCCTCGGCGAGCGAAACGCCGCCGTCGACGGTGTTGATGGGTGCGCACGGCACGCCAGCGGCCAGCAGCTCCCGGAACCACTCGTTCCTCGTGCGCCGGACGAGCCGTTGGACGAGCAGCGACCGCAACTGTTCCCGGTTGGCGGTGCGGTCCTGGTTGCGCTCGAAGCGCGGGTCGTCGGGCAGGTCCGGCAGGTCGAGCACCTGGCAGAGCCGGCGGAACTGACCGTCGTTGCCGGCGATGACGACCAGCTCGCCGTCGGCGGTGGGCAGCGGCTCGTACGGGCAGAGGCTGGGGTGCGCGTTGCCCATCCGGTACGGGACGGTGCCGCCGGCGACGTAGCCGCTGGTGTAGTTGACCAGCCCGGACAGCGCGGAGCTGAGGAGGTTCACCTCGACGTGCTGGCCGCGGCCGGACTGCCGGCGGTGGTGCAGGGCGGCGAGGATGCCGACGCTCGCGTGCAACCCGGCCATCACGTCGAAGACGGCGACGCCGGCGCGGTAGGGCGGGCCGTCCGGTTCGCCGGTCAGGCTCATGAGACCGGAGATCGCCTGGACCATCAGGTCGTAGCCGGGGTGGTTCGCGCCGGCGCCGGTGCCGAATCCGGTGATGCTCGCGTAGACGACCCTCTCGTTGGTGGCGGCGACGGTGTCGTAGTCCAGGCGGAACCGGGCGAGGCCCCCGGGGCGGAAGTTCTCGATCACCACGTCGGCGCGGCGGACCAGTTCCTGGGCGGCCGCGAGGTCGTCCGGGTCCTTCAGGTCGAGCACGACGGAGCGCTTGTTGCGGTTGACACCGAGGTAGTACGTCGAGACGTCGTCGCGGGTCGGGGGCATCCAGGTACGCGTGTCGTCACCGTCCGGGCCCTCCACCTTGACGACCTGCGCACCGAGATCGGCCAGGAGCATCGTCGCGTACGGGCCGGCGAGGATCCGGGAGAAGTCCGCGACGAGAAGGCCGGCCAGCGGGCCCGAGGATTGCTGCACCATGTCTCCGCCCGTTCTGCGGACCGGTGTCCGCGAAATCAGCTTGCTCCACCCGGGGCCGCTCCGGTGTCACCTGGAACGCGGACGGCGGCCGCCAGCCCGAAATCGCCCCGGCAATGATCGATGACGATGGCATCCCTCCGGCGCCGGCCCCTCGCGGTTCGTCCCCGGTGCAACTAGAGTCGACCGCAGCAATTCCCGTGGATCGATCCCCGGCCACCCGCCACGGCGAGGAGCGTGTCATGCAGCTGACCGAAGGCGTCGAGGTCGTCGGCCCCCGGCACGACCGCCACGACGAGATCCTCACTCCACCGGCGCTCGCCTTCCTGGCCGAGTTGCACCGCGCCTTCGACACCCGCCGCCGCGAGCTGCTCGCCGCGCGTGCCGATCGTGTCGCCGCGCTCGCCGCCGGCGCAATGCTGGACTTCCTGCCCGAGACGAAGCACGTCCGCGAGGGCGACTGGCAGGTCGCCCCGCCCGCGCCCGGCCTCGTCGACCGGCGGGTGGAGATCACCGGACCGACCGACGCGAAGATGACCATCAACGCCCTGAACTCCGGGGCGCGGGTGTGGCTCGCCGACCTGGAGGACGCGAACACACCGATGTGGGAGAACGTGATCGGCGGCCAGCTCAACCTGCGCGACGCGATCGGGAACACACTCACCCACACCGCCGCGGACGGCCGGCGCTACACCCTGCGCGACGGCGAGCTGGCCACCATCGTGGTCCGGCCGCGCGGCTGGCACCTCACCGAGAAGCACATCCTGGTCGACGGCGAACGCACCTCGGCCAGCCTCGTCGACTTCGGCCTCTACTTCTTCCACTGCGCGAGGCGTCAACTCGACAGTGGTAGCGGGCCCTACTTCTACCTGCCCAAGATGGAGAGCCACCTGGAAGCGCGGCTCTGGAACGACGTGTTCCTGCTGGCTCAGGAACGGCTCGGCATCCCACGCGGCACCATCCGCGCCACCGTGCTCATCGAGACCTACCCGGCGGCGTTCGAGATGGACGAGATCCTCTACGAGCTGCGCGAGCACTCCGCCGGGCTCAACGCCGGCCGCTGGGACTTCATGTTCAGCGTCATCAAGACGTTCCGCACCCGGGGCCGGGACTTCCTGCTGCCCGACCGCAACGCGGTGACCATGACTGCGCCGTTCATGCGCGCGTACACCGAACTGCTGGTGCGGACCTGCCACCGGCGCGGCGCGCACGCCATCGGCGGGATGGCCGCGTTCATCCCGAGCCGCCGCGACCCGCAGGTCAACGAGACGGCACTGGCGAAGGTGCGCGATGACAAGACCCGCGAGGCGGGCGACGGGTTCGACGGCTCCTGGGTGGCCCACCCCGACCTCGTGCCGATCTGCCGGGAGGTCTTCGACGGCGTCCTCGGCGACCGGCCGCACCAGCTCGACCGCACCCGCGAGGACGTCCGGGTCACCGCCGATCAGCTCCTCGACGTCGCCGCCACGCCCGGACGGCAGACCGAGGCGGGGCTGCGCAACGCGATAAGCGTCGGCGTCCAGTACCTCGCGAGCTGGCTGCGCGGCACCGGCGCGGTGGCCATCTTCAACCTCATGGAGGACGCGGCCACCGCCGAGATCTCCCGTTCCCAGGTCTGGCAGTGGCTGCACAACGGCGTCACCCTCGACGACACCGGCGAGAAGGTCGACCGGGAGCTGATCGAACGACTGGCCGACGAGGAACTGGCGAGACTGCCCGGTGCCCAGGCCGACTGGACGGCGGCCCGGGAGCTGTTCATGGAGGTCGCCGTGGCCGACGACTTCGTGGACTTCCTCACCCTGCCCGCGTACGAACGGATGCCCTGACACCTGCGGCCGCGACGGAAGGTCGGCGATGACCACGACGGACATCAGCACCCTCGGCGCGGCACTGCGAGCCGTGCTCGGCGACGCCCAGGTGATCAGCGACCGGCAGGAGCTGCGCACCTACGAGTGCGACGGGCTCGCCCAGTACCGGGTGATCCCCGCCCTCGTGGCGCTGCCCCGCACCGCGGCCGAGTGCGCGGCGACGGTCCGCGCCTGCGTCGACGCCGGCGTGCCGTTCGTGGCCCGCGGCTCGGGCACCGGCCTGTCCGGCGGGGCGCTGCCGCACGCCGAGGGAGTGCTCGTCGTCACCTCCCAGATGCGCGCGATCCGGGCGGTCCTGCCGCAGGACGAGCGGGCCGTCGTCGAGCCCGGCGTCATCAACCTCCACGTCAGCCGGGCCGCCGCGCCGTACGGCTACCACTACGCACCCGACCCGTCGAGCCAGCAGGTCTGCTCTATCGGTGGCAACGTGGCGGAGAACTCCGGCGGCGCGCACTGCCTGAAGTACGGGTTCACCACCAACCACGTCACCGGCCTGGAGGTGGTCACCCCCGACGGCGACCTGGTCCGGCTCGGCGGCGCCGCCCCCGACGCGCCCGGGTACGACCTGCTGGGCGCCTTCGTCGGCTCGGAGGGGACGCTGGGCATCACCACCGAGGTCACCGTGCGGCTCACCCGCTCGCCGGAGTCGGTGCGTACGTTGCTGGCCGGCTTCGCCGGCACCGACCAGGCCGGCGCGGCGACCTCCGCGATCATCGCGGCCGGCGTGGTGCCGGCGGCCATCGAGATGATGGACGCGCTCGCCGTCGAGGCCGCCGAGGCGGCGGTGCGGTGCGGCTACCCGGCCGGCGCGGGCGCCGTGCTGATCGTCGAGCTCGACGGCCCGGCCGCCGAGGTCGACGCGCAGTTCACCGACGTGGAGCGGCTCTGTCGCGAGCACGGTGCCGGTGAGATCCGGGTCGCCGCCGACGACGCCGAGCGGGCGCTGATCTGGAAGGGACGCAAGTCCGCCTTCGCGGCGGTCGGCCGGATCAGCCCGGACTACATCGTCCAGGACGGGGTCATCCCGCGTACGGCGCTGCCCGAGGTGCTGCGCCGCATCGCGGAGATCTCCGCGCAGCGCCGCGTCCGGGTCGCGAACGTCTTCCACGCCGGCGACGGCAACCTGCACCCGCTGGTCCTCTTCGACGACGCCGTGCCGGGCCAGGCCGAGCAGGCCGAGGAGGTCTCCGGCGCGATCCTCGACATCTGCATCGCGCACGGCGGCTCCATCACCGGCGAGCACGGCGTCGGCATGGACAAGGTCGGCCACATGCCGCGTATGTACAGCGACGACGACCTCGACACGATGCAACTGCTCCGGTGCGCCTTCGACCCGCGCGGCCTCGCCAACCCGGGCAAGGTCTTTCCGACCCCTCGGCTCTGCGGCGAGGTGCCCGGCCGGCGCAGAGGTGTCCACCCGCTGCAGGAAGCCGGTCTCGCGGAGGTGTTCTGATGCCCGACGACGTCCTCGCCGACCTCCGAGCGGCGGCCGGCGGTGACCGGGCGCGCCCCGGCGGGGCCGGTGACGCGGTGGCCGGCGTCCAGCCCCGGTACGTCGCGGCCCCCGGCTCCACCGAGGAGGCCACCGCGCTGCTGCGCGTGGCCGCCGCCCGGCACCTGGCCGTGGTCGTCACCGGCGCCGGGACCAGGCAGGACTGGGCCGGCCCGCCGCAGCGCCTGGACCTGCTGCTGCACACCGGCCGGCTCACCGGCGTCGTGGAGCACGCCGCCGGTGACCTGATCGTCGTGGTCCGGGCCGGCACGGCGATGGTGGATCTCCAGGCGAAGCTGGCCCCCGCCGGTCAGCAACTCGCGCTCGACACGCCGCTGCCGCCCGGGGCGGCGGCCACCATCGGCGGTGTGGTGGCCACGAACGCCAGCGGACCCCGCCGGATGCGGTACGGCACGGTCCGCGACCTGCTGATCGGGATCACCGTGGTACGGCCGGACGGGGTGGTGGCCCGCGCCGGTGGCAAGGTGGTGAAGAACGTCGCGGGCTACGACCTCGGCAAGCTATTCACCGGCGCGTACGGCACGCTCGGCCTGGTCACCGAGTGCGCGTTCCGGCTGCACCCGCTCCCGGCCGCGCGGACCTTCCTGACCCGCCGGACCGCCGATGCCGCCGGGACCGGCCGCCTCGCCGCCGCCGTCCTCGCGTCGCAGCTGGTCCCGAGCGCCCTGGAGGTCGACGCGGCACCCGACGGCGGTACGGAGATCGCCGTGCTGCTGGAGGGCACCGCCCGGGGGGTCCGGGAACGCGCCGCCGCCGGTGTGGCGCTGCTCGGCGGGGCCACCGCCGCCGACGAACCGCCCCACTGGTGGTCGTCCTACCCGTGGCGGCCCGGAGACGTCGGGCTCAAGCTCACCACTGTCCTCTCCGGCGTCCCACGACTGCTCGCTGCCGTCGGCAAGGCGGCACGCCGGCACCGGGTGCCGCTGGCCGTCCGGGGTTCGGCCGGCACCGGCGTGCTCTACGGCGGCCTGCCGGCCGCCACGGCACCCGAGCTGGCGGCGAGGATCGTCACGGAGTTGCGCGCCGAGGCGGGGACGGCCGGCGGGCACCTCGTGGTGCTGACCGCGCCCCCTGCCGTCCGGGAGCGCATCGACCTGTGGGGGCCGGTCGAAGGGCTCGACCTGATGCGCCGGGTCAAGGCGCAGTTCGATCCGGAAGCTCGCTTCGCGCCCGGCCGGTTCGTGGGAGGGATCTGAGATGAGCGACGTTCCCGCCCAGCGTGGACGACCGCACGACGTGTTGGGGCCGGTCGCCCCCGCGCCGGGCGAGCCGGCCTTCGACGACGACCATCCACCCCGGCGGGACCTGGTCGAGGACTGCGTGCACTGCGGCTTCTGCCTGCCCAGCTGTCCCACCTACGTGCTGTGGGGCGAGGAGATGGACTCGCCGCGCGGACGGATCCACCTGATGAAGCAGGGACTCGACGGCGAGCCGCTCACCCCGTCGATGGTCGCCCACGTCGACCGCTGCCTGGGCTGCATGGCCTGCGTCACCGCCTGCCCGTCCGGAGTGCGGTACGACCGGCTCATCGAGGACACCCGCCAGCAGGTGGAGCGGCGGCATCGCCGGCCCCGCCGGGAGCGGGCGCTGCGCGCCGCCGTCTTCGCGCTCTTCCCGTACCCGCGCCGGCTGCGCCTGCTGCGCGGCCCGCTGCGGGCGTACCAGGCCAGCGGCCTGCGGCGGCTCGTCCGCCGCAGTAGGCTGCTGCCGCGGCTGGCTCCGCCGCTCGCCGCCCTGGACTCGCTGGCGCCCCGGATCGGGCCGGCCGGCGAGGTCCCGTCGCGGGTGCCCGCGCAGGGGCGGCGGCGGGCGACGGTCGGCATGTTGACCGGTTGCGTGCAGCAATCCTTCTTCCCGGAGGTGAACGCGGCCACCGCCCGGGTCCTCGCCGCCGAGGGGTGCGACGTGCTGATCCTCCCCGAACGCCAGGGATGCTGCGGTGCGCTCAGCGTCCACAACGGCCGGCGGGCCGAGGCGCAGCGTTTCGCCCGTGCGCTGGTCGACGCCTTCGACTCCGCCGGAATCGACTACTTCGTGGTCAACGCGGCCGGCTGCGGTTCCGCCCTCAAGGAGTACGGCGAGCTGTTGGCCGACGACCCGGCGTACGCGAAGCGGGCCGCGGCGTTCGCCGGCACGGTGCGTGACCTGTCGGAGCTGCTCGCGGAGCTGGGACCGGTGGCGCCGCGCCACCCGCTGCCGTTGACGGTCGCCTACCACGACGCCTGCCACCTGGCACACGCTCAGGGTGTGCGGACCCAGCCGCGCGAGCTGCTGCGCGCCGTGCCGGGTCTCGAGCTGCGCGAGATCGCCGACCCCGAGATCTGCTGCGGATCGGCCGGGGTGTGGAACGTGCTCAACCCGGAGCCCGCCGAGCGGCTGGGCGATCGCAAGGCCCGCGACGTGCTCGCCACCGGCGCAGACCTGCTCGTCACCGCGAACCCCGGCTGTCTCATGCAGATCGCCGCCGGCGTGCGGCGCCTCGGCGGTAGCCTCGCCGTCGCCCACACCGTCCAGATCCTCGACGCCTCCATCCGTGCCCGACCTGTCGGCGACCTGTTGCGCTGAACCAGCCCCGTCAACCTGGACCCGGGCGGCGCGCGCGGACGCGTCGCCGGCGGTCTACGCGGCGCGCCCGGCCGCGTCCCGGCGGTCTACGCGGCGCGCCCGGCCGCGTCCCGGCGGTCTATGCGGCGCGCCCGGCCGCGCCGCCCGAGGTTTTGGAAAGGGTCTGCCGGGAGGGGCCCCGTGCCATCGCTTCCACCGATCGGCAAGGGGCCCCTGTCGACACTGGGACCGCGTGGTTCAGAACGTGACAAGCGGATCGCCCAGGAAATCGGCGATGAAGTTGATGAAGAAGAACCCGAAGAAGATCACATTAATGAGCAGCAATACGTAATGCCAGATGCGGGGACGCGCGGCGCGCGGCAGCCGGCGGTTCAGATAGATCAGCATGAACGGGAAGATCAGGGCCCCGAGATTGGACATGTTCGCCGACCACTGCACCAGGCTGACCGGCAGTGCCAGGTGCAGGACGACCGCGATGATCGCCAGTAGCAGGAGCATGAACGGGTAGTAGAACCGGCGCGGATCTCCCTCGATCAGGCGCCGCAACCGAGGGCTGGTGGCGTGCGCGGCGTCCGTGGTCACCCGCACCATGCCCTCGAAGATGCCGAGCTGCGTGCTGAACAGGATCAGTACGCCGATCACCAGCATGAAGTAGAACATCCCGCGGCCGTACTCCGGTTCGAGCGCGCTGGCGACGAACGTGGGCACGGTCGCCGTGGTGGGCGCCTCGCCGGAGAGTTGCACCGCCTGGGCCATCAGGATGGTGGGCAGCAGCATGCCCAGCATGGCGCCGACGAAGAAGATGCCCCACATGTCGGTGAGCAGCAGCCGGTACCACCGCTTCCAGCGGGCCGCGTTGGCCGGGTCGTCCGGGAAGGTGACCCCGCTGGCGAGCAGTTCGCGCCGGTCGCCCCGCAACCCGGAGATGTAGCCGGTGCGGTAGCCCATGCCGTAGCCCTTGTCGCGGTAGTGACCCATGACGTACCAGTTCAGACCTGAGGCCAGGGCGGTGAAACCGGCGAGCCCGCCGAGCTGCGTGGCGGTGATGCCGGCCGGCGGCGCCGCGGGGGTGACGAACCCGCGGATGCCCTCCCACCACAGGCTGCCGGGCACGACGAGCAGCGCGATGAAGAGCAGCGCCACCAGGATGGTCCCCACCATCACCCAGTTGGCCAGCTCCAGCGTCCGGCTGATGCGCCGGGCCGCCGCGGTCATCAGGAACACCAGCACGAGGAGGGCGATCGCCCACAGTCGAGGCTCCTCGGCCCCGGTCGGCGGCACCTCGCCGTGCACCAGCGCGTACAGCCCCTGGCCGGCGGACGCGGCCCAACCGCCGGCGATGAACGCGAAGATGACCAGGAACACCCCCACGGGCACCCAGAGCAGGTAGCCGGGTGGCACCCGGCCCCAGCCGACGACCGGCGCCTCGCCCGTGGCCATCACGTACCGCGACGACTCGATGTTGTAGAACGTCTGGAGTACGGCCGAGATGAGGATCACCCATCCCACCCCGACGAAACCGAACTGCCCTACCGCTTGCGGGCCGAGCAGCCATTCGCCGCTGCCGATCGAGATGCCGAGCGCGATCAAGCTCGGGCCCAGTGCGTACTTGAACAACTGGGGAAGGCCGAGCTTGCGTACGCCGAACACTTCCTCGGGTTCGGGTAGGTCGGCGACGGCGAGCGGAGGACGGCTCTTTCCCAGCGGATAGGAGCGGACGTCCGGGGCCTCAGTCACTTCGGTCATGAAGAACCTCCTTATGGAAGGGCCCCCCTGACCATCAATCGTCATGCCTGGTTAATGCATTGGCAATAACCACTCGACGAAGCGATGTGGATTAGCGGTCGACCGTCCCGGCCGGAGCCATCACCCGTAGCGCGTTCGCGGCCAGCCCGATCCGGATCGGTGTACGACCGTGCAACTCACCGTCGACCTCCACCACCGCGGGCCGGTCGGTGTCCACCCACAGCTCCCCGACGGCGAGGAACGGCTCCTCGTGCAAGGTGCGCCGGTGGCCGGTCGTGGCATTGCGGACGGCGTCCCGCAGCAGCCCGCGGCGGCTCGGTCCACCGACCGGGTACGCGACCAGCAGCCGGTCGTCCGCGTCGGCGTCCGCGGTGATCGGCCGTCCGGCGTGGAATCCGCCGTTGGCCACGTACAACTGGCGGGTGACGTACGTGCGCTCGCCGCCACCGGCCCGGACGGTGGCCCGCAGCGGCCGGTGCCGGGTGAGCAGAGCCAGCGCCGTCAGCGGATACGCCACCCGTCCGGTGAGGCGCTTCAGGCGCGGCGGAGTGGTGAGCATGATGTCGGCGGAGAGCCCGATGCCGACGTGGTTGGTGAACGGGGTGCCACCGGCGAGACCGAGGTCGACGTCGACCACCGTCCCGTCGACGAGCACGTCGACGGCCTGGTCGAGACGGAGCGGGATGCCGACCGTGCGGGCGAAGTTGTTGGTGGTGCCCATCGGCAGCATCCCGAGGGCGATGTCGCGGTGGGCGAGCAGACGCGCGGCCGCGCTGAGAGTGCCGTCGCCGCCGCCGGCGATGAGCAGGTCCGGCCGAAGGTCAGCGGCCTCGGCGAGGGTGGACTCGAGTCGGTCGACCTGTTCCACCGGGTGCTTCGCGACCAGGTCGAAGCCGGCCGCTGTGAGCAGGCCGCAGGCCCGTTCGTACTGGTGGCGACCTCGGCGGGAGTGGGCGTTGACGACCATCGCCGCCCGACGGTCGCGCCGGATGGCCTCGCCCAGCTCCTGTTTCGTCCGCATCAGGCCCCGACCTTATCCGCAGTGGACCGTCGCCGCCCTGCAATGCGCCCGCATCGGCGGTTGAGCACGGCTGTGGCCCGTCACTCGTGCCCGCGCCGGCCCGTCGAGCGCGCTGCCGAGCGCCCGTACCATTGCCGGGTGCAGCGTCCGGTGATCTTCGACCTCTTCCACACCCTGCTCGACGGCGCCGACGGCGAGCGTGACCGGGTGATCGGCGAGATGGCCGTCGAGCTCGGGATACCACAGCAGGATCTGGTGGCGGCCTACCACAGCAGTTGGCGGGAGCGGCTGATCGGCTGGGACGTCGAGCAGACGATCGAGACCCTCGCCGGGCGCCTCGGCCACCGTCCGACCGACGCGCAGGTGACGCGAGCGGCGGCGCTGCGTCGAGCGTTCGCGATCCGGTCGCTGGGCCGGGCCTCGATGGCCACCCTCACCGTGCTCGACAAGCTACGCGCCGACGGACACCCGCTGGCGCTGCTCAGCAACGCCGCCGCCGAGACCGCGGCGGCCTGGGTGGAGAGCAGGTTGGCTCCGCGCTTCGACGTCACGGTCTTCTCCTGCGCCGTCGGGTTCGCCAAACCTGATCCCGAGAGCTACCACGCCGCGGCCGCCCGGTTGGGTGTACCGCCCGAGACGTGCGTCTTCGTCGGTGACGGCGCGGACGGCGAGTTGGCCGGCGCGGCCGCGGTGGGCATGTGGGTGCTGCGGACCGTCGAGCACCGGGACACCGATCCGAGCTGGGACGGCCCGGTCCTCAGCGACCTCGGCGAGCTGCCCGCGCTGTTGAGCGGGGCCGGGGTCGCCGAAGGCCCGGCGAGCGGCGGGGGGCGCTCACCACGGTGACGGTCGACGCCGATCAGGTCGGCGAAATCCCGGCCGCCGGGCACTCGACGGGTCGCCGATCCGGGGTCCGCAGGTCTGCTCGACGAGGAGGACGTACCCTGCTCATTCCCGCCATCACCGCAGGCCGGTGACCGTACGCTGCCGGGGGAGGGGTGCGGTATGGCACAGGCGCAGCGAGTGGCGGTAGTCGGGCTGGGCGGCATGGGTCGGCGGATGGCCGCCAGGATTCTCCAGGCCGGCCTGCCCACCATGGTCTGGAACCGTAGTCCCGAGCCGGCCCGCCGACTCGGTGAGCAGGGCGCCCAGGTCGCCGATGCTGTGCCCGACGCGGTGCGTGCGGCGGACGTCGTGATCACCATGGTCACGGACGCGGACGCCGTGTACTCCATCGCCACCGACCAGGGCATGCTCGCGGCGATGCCGGACGGCGCGATCTGGGCGCAGATGAGCACCATCGGAGTCGCGGGCACCGAACGGATCGCCAGACTGGTGTCGGAGCAACGTCCCGGGGTGGTCCTGCTGGACGCGCCGGTGGCGGGCAGCCTGGGCCCGGCCGAGCAGGGGAAGCTGGCCGTGCTCGCCTCCGGCCCCGAGGAGGCGCGGGAACGGATCGCCCCGGTCTTCGAGGCGGTGGGGCAGCGTACCGTCTGGGCCGGCCCGGTCGGCGCCGGTTCGCGGATGAAGCTGGTCAACAACCTGCTGCTCGCGTTCCTCAACGAGGGCATCGCCGAGTCGCTCGCCCTCGGCCGGGCGCTCGGGCTGGACCGGTCCGCGGTGCTCGACGCGTTTCGCGGCAGCCCCATCGTCGCCCCGTGGGCCGCCGAGAAGCTGGAGCGGATCGGCCGGGACGACTACTCGCCGCAGTACCCGCTCCGGCTCGCGCTCAAGGATGTACGGCTCGCGCTGGACGGCGTGCCCGACGCGAGCCGGTTCACCGTGGCCGAGCGCCTCGGTGTCGAGTGGCAACAGTTGGTGGACCGGGGTCTCGGCGACGAGGACCTCACGGTGGTCACGCGCGCCCTCGAAGGCTGAGCCGGCCGCCCCAACCCCCCTGCGTCGCCCCGCTTGGTCGAGGTATTCGAACCGATTTCAGGCGGTAGGTCAGATCCGTAGGGTTAAGGTGATTTTGCGCAGGTTCCAAGCGGCCCGTTGTCCCTGGCCCTACCCGCAGCACCCGCGGCGCGGGCCACCGCAACCGTCAGACGCGGTGGACGAGCGTCGCAGCACGACCCACGCCGACGGCCACCCCGTCGGCCGGTGCGCCAGACGGTGTCGCCGCGGAGTCGCGTGCCCGGACGGAGAGATGATGTCCCTGCTTGACGATGTCAACGAGCCCGCAGACCTCGACCGGCTCACCGGCGACCAGCTCGGGCTGCTCGCCACCGAGATCCGGGCGTTCCTCGTGGACGCGGTCTGCCGGCGGGGCGGGCACCTCGGACCCAACCTCGGCGTGGTCGAGCTGACCCTCGCCCTGCACCGGGTCTTCCGCTCACCGCACGACCGGATCATCTTCGACACCGGACACCAGGCGTACGTCCACAAGCTGCTCACCGGCAGGCGGGACCGCTTCGCGGCGCTGCGCGGTCGCGGCGGCCTCTCCGGCTATCCCCGGCGTGCCGAGTCGCCGCACGACCTGGTGGAGAACTCGCACGCCTCGACCGCCCTCTCGTACGCCGAAGGACTCGCCCGTGCCTACGCGCTCGACCGGACCGACCGTGCGGTGGTGGCGGTCATCGGTGACGGCGCCCTCACCGGCGGCCTCGCCTGGGAGGCGCTGAACAACCTCGCCACGTCACCGGGCCGCGTGGTGGTCGTGCTCAACGACAACGGCCGCTCCTACGCCCCGACCGTGGGGGGCCTCGCCGACCACCTCGCCGGGCGCCATGGCGGCGACGCCGGGCCGGGGCTGTTCGAGGCGCTGGGCCTGGCCTACCTCGGCCCGATCGACGGCCACGACGTGCACCAGGTCGAGGCGGCGCTGCAGAAGGCCCGGGCCGCCGACCGATCCGTGGTGGTCCACTGCGTCACCCAGAAGGGGTACGGGCACCAGCCCAGCGAGACCGACGTCGCCGACCGGTTGCACGCCGTGGGCGTGGTCGACCCGCTCACCGGCCGGCCGGCCAGTAGCCCGAACCGCACCTGGACCGACGCCCTCTCCGACGAGCTCGTGGCCATCGGCGAGGGCCGCCCCGACCTCGTGGCGGTCTCCGCGGCGATGCTCGGCCCCACCGGACTGGCCGCCTTCGGCGAGCGCTACCCCGACCGGACCGTCGACGTCGGCATCGCCGAGCAGCACGCCGTCACCTCGGCCGCCGGACTCGCCTTCGGGGGCAAGCACCCCGTCGTGGCGGTCTACGCCACGTTCCTCAACCGGGCCGTCGACCAGGTCCTGCTCGACGTGGCCCTGCACCGCCTGCCGGTCACCCTGGTGCTGGACCGGGCCGGCATCACCGGCCCGGACGGGCCCAGCCACCACGGCATGTGGGACCTCGCACTGCTCGGCGCCGTACCGGGACTGCGGGTGGCCGCACCCCGGGACGAGGCGACGCTCCGCGAGGAGTTGCGCGAGGCGGTTGCCCACGAGGACGGACCGACCGTGCTGCGCTTCCCCAAGGCCGGCGTCGGCGACGAGATCCCCACGCTCTACCGCAGCGGCGGGGTCGACGTGCTGCGCACCGCGACCGCCGCGCCGGTCCTGCTGGTCGCCGTCGGGGCCATGGCCGCGCCCGCGCTGCGCGCCGCAGACCTGCTCGCCGAGGCGGGCGTCGAGTGCACGGTGGTGGACCCGCGCTGGGTCCGCCCGGTGAATCCGGCGCTGACCGCCCTCGCCGACGAATACGCGCTGGTCGTCACCGTCGAGGACGGCGTACGCGACGGTGGCATCGGCAGCGCCCTCGCGCTGGCCCTCGCCGACGCGGCCGTCGACGCCCCGGTGCGGTCGCTCGGCCTGCCGACGTCGTTCATCCCGCACGGTGAGCGGGCCGGTCTGCTCGCCGAGCACGGCCTGGACCCGCCCGGTATCTGCGCCGCGGTCCTGCACCAGGTCTCGACCATTCCCGCCGGTCTCGACAGGCGGGTGCGGGACCGGGCGCAGGCATCACTCACCGCGCTGCACGGATGACGCGCCACCGCCCGACCCCCGCCCCAGAGGAAGGAGACCAGGGATGAGCCAGCAGATCGTCGTGCCCGCAGTGCACCGGCTCGCCCAGGCCCGGACGGAGGAGAACTTCCCGGTCGCGCTGCGGGTGCTGCCGGACCGGTACCGCCGCCACCTGCTCGCCGTGTACGGGTACGCCCGCCACGTCGACGACCTCGGCGACGAACCGCAGGCGCCCGGCGTGGACCGGACGGCCGAACTGGACCGGATCGAGGCCGAGCTGCGCGCCCTGGCCACCGGCCGCGCGGTCAGCCACCCGGTGGTACGCGCCCTCGCACCCACCATCACCGGGTGCCGACTGCCCATCGAGGCGCTGATCCGGCTCGTCGAGGCGAACCGGGTCGACCAGCGGGTCACCCGCTACGCGACGTTCGCGCAGCTCGTGCAGTACTGCACTCTCTCCGCCAACCCCGTCGGCGAGCTGGTGCTACACGTGTTCGGGCAGGTCGGTCCAGCCCGGCGGGAACTTTCCGACCGGATCTGCACCGCCCTGCAGATCGTCGAGCACCTTCAGGACGTCGCCGAGGACCACCGGCGCGGCCGCATCTACCTGCCGGGGGAGGACATGGACAGGTTCGGCGTCACCGAGGACGACCTGGCCCGGCCGGCCGCGAGCCGGCCACTGCGCGAGCTGATCGCCTTCGAGGCGGAGCGGGCCCGCGCCTGGCTCGACGCCGGCGCTCCGCTGGTGTCCGCGCTGCACGGCTGGGCGCGCCTCGCCGTCGGCGGCTACGTGGCCGGGGGACGGGCCACCCTCGACGCGCTCGCGGCGGCCGACCACGATCCACTGCGTGGCGCCGTGCGTCCCGATCGCCGGCGGGCGCTGCGGCGCTGGCTGGCCGCCACCGTACGGAGCGCCGGATGACCGCGACGACTCCCGCCGTCGAGGCCGCCTACCGTCACTGCGAGGACATCACCCGCAGCCAGGCAGCCAACTTCGCGTACGGCATCCGGCTGCTGCCCACAGCGAAGCGGCGCGCCCTGTCCGCCATCTACGCCATCGCCCGGCGCATCGACGACATCGGCGACGGCGACCTGCCGCGCGACGAGAAGCTCTTCCAGCTGGCGGAGACCCGCGCCGCGCTGCGCCGGCTGCCCACGGACCGGGGTGGCGACCCGGTGCTCACCGCGCTCGGGCACGCCGCCACCCGCATGCCGATCCCGCTCGCCGCCTTCGACGAGCTGATCGACGGGTGCGTGGCCGACGTCGTCGGCCGCCGGTACGACACCTTCGACGGCCTGGTCTGGTACTGCCGTTGCGTGGCCGGCTCGATCGGCCGGCTCTCCCTCGGCGTGTTCGGTGTCGCCGACCCCGGACCGGCCGCCCGGCTGGCAGACGCGCTCGGCGTGGCCCTGCAGTTGACCAACATCTTGCGTGACCTGGTCGAGGACCGCGCCGACGGACGGATCTACCTGCCCGCCGAGGACCTGCGACGGTTCGGCTGCACCCTGGAGCTTGGCGGCACCGGGTTCACCGACCCGCCCGAGCGGCTGACGGAGCTGGTGCGTTTCGAGGCGGCCCGGGCCGCCCAGTGGTACGACGACGGCCTGCGGCTGCTGCCGCTGCTCGACCGGCGCAGCGCCGCCTGCACCGCGGCCATGGCCGGCATCTACCGTCGCCTGCTCGCCCGGATCGCCGCCGACCCGCTGGCGGTCGCGCGTACCCGGGTGTCGCTGCGCGGCCGGGAGAAGGCCTGGGTGGCAGCACGTGCTCTCGTCGGGCGCACCGCATGACCGGGCCGCTCACGACGCCGCCGGAGAGCGGCGGGGTGTGTGTCGTCGGTGGCGGGCTGGCCGGGATCACCGCGGCGATCCGCCTCGCCGACCTCGGCCTGCCGGTGACGCTGCTCGAGAGCCGCGCCGAACTCGGCGGCGCCACCTACTCGTTCCGTCGCGGCGGTCTGACCGTCGACACCGGGCAGCACGTCTTCCTGCGTTGCTACCACGCCTACCGGGGGCTGCTGGAACGCCTCGGCACCACCGCCGGAACCCAGCTGCAACGCCGGTTCGAGGTGCCGGTGCTGCTACCGGGGCACGCGCCACACCTGCTGACCCGGCGCCCGCTGCCCGCCCCGGCCCACCTGCTGCCCGCGCTGGCGGGCTATCGCCTGCTCAACCCCGCCGAACGGCTCGCCGCCGTGCGGGCCTGTGCCGCGCTGCGCCGCGTCGACCCCGACTCGCCGGTCACCGACGAGCAGAGCTTCGGCGACTGGCTCGCCGCCCACGGCCAGAAGCCGCGCCTGGTGCGCCGGCTCTGGGACCTGATCACCGTGGCCGCCCTGAACGTGCCCAGCACGCATGCATCCCTGGCGCTGGCCGCCCGGGTCTTCCGCACCGGCCTGCTGGAGACCGCCGACGCCGGCGACATCGGCCGTCCCCTGGTGCCGCTCACCGAGTTGCACTCCGTCGCGGCCCGGCGGGTCCTCGAACGACTCGGCGCGCGGGTACGCCTGCGGTCCCGGGTGCGGTGGATCCACCCGGAGCCGACCGGGTTCCGCGTCGGCGTGGACGGCGGTGAACTGGCCGCCGAGGGCGTCGTGCTCGCGGTGCCGCACCAGGTCGCATCCGCGCTGGTCCCGCCGGCCGCCGCGCCGGCCGCCGCCGAGTGGGCCCGCCTCGGTGCCGCGCCGATCGTCAACGTGCACCTGCGCTACGCCCACCGCGTCACCCGGCTGACCATGGCCGCGGCCGTGGAGTCACCGGCACAGTGGATCTTCGACCGGTCGGCCCCGGACGCCGGCACGGAACAGCACCTGGTGGTCTCGCTCTCGGCCGCCGACGCCGAGATCGACCGCCCCGCCGCCGAGCTGGTGGCAACCCAGCGCGATGCGCTCGCCGAGCTCCTCCCCGCCGCGCGGCGCACCCCGGTACTCGACGCGTTCGTCACCCGGGAACCGCGAGCCACCTTCCGGCAGAACCCCGGCACCCGCCGGTACCGGCCCGCGGCGGGCACGCGCCTGCCCGGACTGGTGCTCGCGGGGGCATGGACCGACACCGGATGGCCGGACACGATGGAAGGCGCGGTGCGCAGCGGCGAGGCGGCCGCCGACATCCTCGCCCGACAGCTCGTGTCCCGGCCTCGACACCACACGGAGGCCGCACGATGACCGTTGTACGCAGCCGCAGTACCGACCAGATCCAGACGTACGTGGAGCCGGCCATCCGAGCTCTGCTCGACCGCCTGGACCCGGGCAGCCGGCTGGTGGCCGGCTACCAGCTCGGCTACTGGGACGCCGACGGGTCGCCGGCGGCCAGCCAGGGCAAGGGTTTGCGTCCGGCGCTGGCGCTGCTGTCCGCGCGGGCCACCGGGGCCGCCCCGGAGGCGGGCGTGCCGGCGGCCGCGGCGGTCGAGCTCGCGCACAACTTCTCGCTGCTGCACGACGACGTGATGGACGGCGACACCGAACGCCGGCACCGCCCCACCGCGTGGACCGTGTTCGGCGTCGGCCCGGCCATCCTCGCCGGGGACGCGCTGATCGGGCTGGCGTACGAGGCGCTCATCGAGGTCGCCGGAGGTGAACCGGCGGCACGGCGGCTCGCCGAGGACGTACGCGCCCTGATCGCCGGACAGATGGCCGACCTCAGCTTCGAACGGCGCGACGACGTCGGTCTCGACGAGTGCCTGACGATGGTCGGCGACAAGACGGCGTCGCTGCTGGCCGGGTCGTGCGCGCTCGGGGCGCTGCTCTGCGGCGGCCCACCCGGACTGGTCGACGGGCTGTCCCGGTTCGGGTTCCACCTCGGCCTCGCCTTCCAGCTCGTGGACGACGTGCTCGGCATCTGGGGCGACCCGCGGCGCACCGGCAAGCCGGTCGGTTCGGACCTGCGCGCCCGCAAGCGCAGCGTCCCGGTAGTGCGCGCGTTGGCCAGCGGTGGCCCCGCCGGGCTGGCCCTCGCCGACCTGTACGGCTCGCCGACGACGCTCACCGACGAGGACGTCGCCCGGGCGACCGAGCTGATCGAGGCGACCGGCGCCCGCGAGTGGACGCAGCAGCGGGCGTGGCAGGAGATCGAGGCGGCCCGGACCGAACTGGACGCCCTGAAACTGCCGGAGGACGTACGAGCCGAATTCACCGACGTGGCCGACTTCATCACCGGACGGGACCACTGATGACCGAGTTGCTGTCTGCGAAGACCACCACCCACGACGCGAAGCGCCGCGCCGGCCCCGACCCGCTCGACGGTGCGCGGGAGGCGCTGCGCCGCGCCCGGGAACACCTGCTCGGTCTGCAGGACGAGGCGGGCTGGTGGAAGGGCGAACTCGCCACCAACGTCACGATGGACGCCGAGGACCTGATGCTGCGGCAGTTCCTCGGCATCCGTACCGCCGAACAGACCGAGGAGACCGCCCGCTGGATCCGCTCCCAGCAGCGCCCCGACGGCTCCTGGGCGACCTTCCACGGCGGTCCGGGCGACCTGTCCACGACCATCGAGGCGTACGTGGCTCTGCGCCTGGCGGGCGACACGGTCGAAGCGGAACACATGTCGGCCGCCGCCGCGTTCGTCCGGGCACACGGCGGCCTGGCGGCCAGCCGCGTCTTCACCCGCTTCTGGCTGGCCCTGTTCGGTCACTGGCCATGGTCGCGACTGCCGGCCGTCCCACCGGAGCTGGTGCTGCTGCCGTCGTGGGTACCGTTCAACGTCTACGACTTCGCCTGCTGGGCACGGCAGACGATCGTTCCGCTGTCCATCGTCCGAGCGCTCCGTCCGGTGCGTTCGCTCGGCTTCGGCGTCGACGAGCTGCGTACCGCGGCCCCACCGCCGCGGCCGCCCCGGCTCGCCTCCCGCCCCGGGCTGCTGCACCGCCTCGACCGTCTCGCCGGCTCCTACGAGCGGATCGCCCGCGGGCCGGTGCGCCGGCACGCCCTGCGCCGCGCCGCCGAGTGGGTCGTGGCCCGCCAGGAGGCCGACGGCTCGTGGGGTGGCATCCAGCCGCCCTGGGTCTACTCGGTGATGGCGTTGCACCTGCTCGGCTATCCGCTGGACCACCCGGTCCTGCGCGCCGGGTTGGACGGTCTGGAACGCTTCACGGTCCGTGCCCAGACCCCGGACGGGACGGTGCGCTGGCTGGAGGCGTGCCAGTCGCCGGTGTGGGACACCGCGCTCGCCGTGACGGCGCTCAGCGACGCCGGTCTGCCGGCCGGGCACCCCGCGCTGGAACGGGCCGGCCGGTGGCTGCTGGACGAGGAGGTCCGGGTACGCGGTGACTGGGCGGTGCGCCGACCGCACACGCCGCCCGGCGGCTGGGCCTTCGAGTTCGACAACGACGGGTACGCCGACACCGACGACACCGCCGAAGTGATCATGGCGTTGCGGCGCACCAGCGTCCCGGCCGAGGCGGCGGTGCTGCGCGGCACCCGATGGATGCTCGGCATGCAGTGCCGCGACGGCGGCTGGGCCGCGTTCGACGCCGACAACACCCGGGCCATCGTCGCCGACCTGCCGTTCTGCGACTTCGGTGAGGTCATCGATCCGCCCAGCGCGGACGTCACCGCGCACGTCGTCGAGGCGCTCGTCGCCGAGAACTACGCCGGCACCATGCCGGTACGCCGCGGCGTGCACTGGTTGTTGCGCGCCCAGGAGCCGGACGGGTCGTGGTTCGGCCGCTGGGGCGCCAACCACGTGTACGGAACCGGCGCGGTGGTGCCCGCCCTGGTGGCCGCGGGCGTCCCCCGTCGCCACCCGGCGATCAGCCGGGCCGTCGACTGGCTGCTGACGCACCAGAACGCCGACGGCGGCTGGGGGGAGGATCTGCGCTCCTACCGGGACCCGTCCTGGATCGGCCGGGGTGAGTCCACCGCGTCGCAGACCGCCTGGGCGCTGCTGGCGCTGCACGCGGCCGGTCACGGCACGGGCGAGCCGGCTCTGCGGGCGGTGCGCTGGCTGGTCGAGACCCAACGCCCGGACGGTGGCTGGGACGAGCCGCAGTTCACCGGCACTGGCTTCCCCGGCGACTTCTACATCAACTACGGGCTCTACCGGCTGGTCTTCCCGATCAGCGCGCTCGGCCGGATCCTGAACGCCCGCGCCGGCGAGCTCGAGGCAACGGTGACACGGTGATCCGCCCCAGCGTCCCGGACGCTCCGGCATGGACGCTCTACGCGCCCATGCGCCCGGAGCTGTCGGCGCTGCGGCGCGGGCTTGGCGAACCCGATCCGTTCGGTCGGCTCACGCTCTGCCGTACCGGCATCGGGCCGCGCCGCGCCCGATCCGTCGCCGCCCACCGTCCCGCCGGGACCGCCCCGGTCGCGGTGGCCGGCATCGGCGGCGGACTCGCGGCGGGCCTGGCCACCGGCGACGTCGTGGTGGCCGACGTGGTACGGGCCGACCCGCTGGCCCCCGACGCCCCACCCGGCGAGGTCCGGATGCCGGACGCCGACCTGCTCGCGGCCGCGCTGCGTCGCCGCGGACTGCGGGTGCACGTCGGGCCGGCGGTCAGCACCGACCGGATGGTCGACGGCGCGGCCCGGGACCGGCTGGCCGGGTCCGGCGCGCTCGTCGCCGACCTGGAGTCGGCGTGGCTGCTCGCCGGCTGCGCCGGCCGTCCGACGGCCTGCGTGCGGGTGGTCGCCGACACCGCGGCCGGCTCGCTCTACCGCCCGGCGACGCTTCGCCGGGTCCGGGCGGCGCTCCGGGTGCTGCCGGTGGTGGCCGACGCGCTCACCGAGTGGGCCGCGGCGGCCGGCAGCGTGCAGCAGCTGCTGCTCGCTTCGCCCCGGTCGTTCTGCGCCGGCGTGGAGCGGGCGATCGCCGTGGTGGAGGAGGCGTTGCGACGGCACGGCCCACCCGTCTACGTCCGGAAGCAGATCGTGCACAACGCGCGGGTGGTGGCGGACCTGCGGGCCCAGGGCGCCGTCTTCGTCGACGAGCTCGACGAGGTCCCCGACGGTGCGCTCACCGTCTTCTCCGCGCACGGCGTGGCTCCCGCCGTGCGGGAGGAGGCCGCCGACCGGCGGCTGCCGGTCATCGACGCGACGTGCCCACTGGTGACCAAGGTGCACGCCGAGGCGCGCCGGTTCGCCGGCCGGGGCGACACCGTACTGCTGATCGGGCACCCCGGACACGAGGAGACCGACGGCACCCTGGGGGAGGCGCCCGACCGGATCCGCCTGGTGCCCGACCCGGCCGCCGCCGAGACGGTGCAGGTCGACGACCCGGAACGGGTCTCCTACCTGGTCCAGACCACCCTCGCGGTGGACGAGGCGGCGGACATCCTCGACACGCTGCGGCTGCGCTTCCCGGCGCTGGTCGGCCCGGGTTCGGACGACATCTGCTACGCCACCACGAACCGGCAACGGGCCATCACCGCCGTCGCCGCGCGAGCCGACCTGGTCCTGGTCATCGGCTCGACGAACTCCTCGAACTCCCGCCGGCTGGTGGAGGTCGCCGAACGGGCCGGCGCCCGGGCCCACCTGATCGACGGCGTGAGCGACATCGACCTGCGTTGGCTCTCCGGCGCACGGACGGTCGGCATCACGGCCGGCGCGTCCGCCCCGCCCGGGCTGGTCGACGAGGTCGTCGCCGCGCTCACCGCGCTCGGCGCCAAGGAGGTGAGCGAACACACCGCAGCCGTGGAGGACGTGGTTTTCACCCTGCCGAAGGAGGTACGCCAGCCATGAGTATGCCGTTGCGTCAGAGTCTGCGTATCGCGCGGTACCTGGCCGGACAGAAGATACGCGGGCGCAAGCATTTCCCGTTGCTGTTGGAACTGGAGCCGCTGTTCGCCTGCAACCTGAAGTGCGCGGGCTGCGGCAAGATCCAACAGCCGGCGAGCCTGCTCAAGCGCCGGATGCCTGTGGAACAGGCGCTCGCCGCGGTGGAGGAGTGTGGCGCTCCCATGATCTCCATCGCCGGCGGGGAGCCGCTCATGCACCCGGAGATCGACAAGCTGGTCGCCGAACTGGTGCGCCGGAAGAAGTTCGTCTTCCTCTGCACCAACGCGATGCTGCTGCCCAAGAAGATCGACAAGTTCGAGCCGTCGCCGTACTTCGCGTTCACCGTGCACATCGACGGCCTGCGCGAACGGCACGACGCGGCGGTCTGCAAGGACGGCGTCTTCGACGTCGCGGTGGAGGCGGTCCGCGACGCCAAGCGGCGTGGTTTCCGGGTCACCACGAACACCACCGTCTTCAACACCGACACACCGCAGACCGTCATCGAGGTGCTCGACTACCTCAACGACGACCTGAAGGTCGACGAGATGATGCTCGCCCCGGCGTACGCGTACGAGAAGGCGCCCGACCAGGAGCACTTCCTGGGCGTAACGGAGACCCGGGAGCTGTTCCGCAAGGCGTTCTCCGGTGGCCGCCGAGCCCGCTGGCGGCTCAACCACTCGCCCCTCTTCCTGGACTTCCTGGAGGGGAAGGTGGACTTCCCGTGCACCGCGTGGGCCATCCCGTCGTACTCGCTGCTGGGCTGGCAGCGGCCGTGCTACCTGCTGTCCGACGGGTACGCCTCCAGCTACAAGGAGCTGCTGGAGTCGACCGACTGGGACAGTTACGGCAGGGGCCGCGACTCGCGCTGCGCCAACTGCATGGCGCACTGCGGGTACGAGCCGACGGCCGTGCTGGCCACCATGTCCTCGCTGCGCCAGTCGATCCGGGCGGTGCGCTCGACGACCTGATCCGGCCCGCGCCCGGGGGCGCGGCGGGAACCCGCCGGGTCGTCGCCGGGCGCGGGCGGGACAGGCCGCCCGCGGCTCAGCCGAACCGGGTCGCGAGCCGGCGGTACACCGCCGGCAACAGTCCCCGTACGGCGACCGGCAGGCGCAGCCAACGCGGCACGTAGACCTCGGCCCGGTCGTTGGCGATCGCGTCGGTGAGGGCGGCCGCGACCCGGTCCGGCGGCAGCGGGCGCGGACGGCGCCGCCGGTAGGGCTGGCCCCGGCGCGCGAAGAACGGGGTGTCCACGACCCCGGGGACCACTGTGCTCACCGCCACCTGGCGGCCGGCCAGCTCCATGCGCAGGCTCTGCGCGAACGCGTCCAGCCCGGCCTTGGTGGCAGCGTAGACCGCCTCCCCGTTCACCCCGAGCCGGCCGGCGATCGAGCCGACGAAGACCAGGTGACCGCCACGGTGACACATCCCGGGCAGCAGCGCCCGGGTCAGCTCCATCGGCGCCCGCAGGTTCACCGCGAGCAGTTCGTCGGCGAGCGAGTCGGCCATCCCGTTGAACGGCCCGGCCCAGCCGACGCCGGCGTTGTTGATCAGAACGTCCACCCGCGTGTACCGGGCCAGGGCCCGCTCGGCCAGCTCCCGGCCGGCGTGGGGGCGACTCAGGTCGGTGACGAGGGTGGTGGCGCCGGTCTCCGCCGCGAGCCGGTCCAGTCGATCCGGGTCACGGCCGGCCGCCACCACCTGACTCCCGGCGTCGGCGAGCCGGCGTACCACCGCCGCCCCGATCCCCGACGACGCGCCGGTGACCAGCACCACCGCGCCGGTCAGACGCATCGCGGCACTCCGGGCGGGACCGCCCGCTCGGTCCTGCCGTTCGTCGCCGTTCCGGGCGTCTCGCCGACCAGGGGCGTCTCCCGTCGCCCCTGGTCCGCCCCGACCGGCACCCCGTCGTTCGCCGCGGCGTCGCCGGTCCGTCCGGTTGCGCGGATGTCGTGCCCGGCCGCCCCCGGGACGCCGGTGTCGGTGTCGACGAGCAGCTCGGCGAGACCGGTCCGCAGGGCCGCGACGATGGCGTTCCCGACGTCGGCGAGGGCGGCGTTGAGGATCACTCCGACCTCGAAGCTGGCGCCGCTGCGTAGTACGGCGATGCCGATGTGCACGTCCTCGGCGAGGGCGACGACGGGAGCCGCGGCCAGCACCGGAGCGTCGGCGAGCACGCGCATCGGAAAGGAGGTGGGCATGTAGGAGACGACGACGTTGAGGCGGCGGCTGGTGTAGAAGCGTCGCGCCAGCGCCGCGTGCGCCGGTGCCGGCAGGGCCCCCAACGCCCGCATCACCAACCCCGCCGCCTCCACCTCGCCGCTGCCCAGCGCGCCGCGCAACGTCCGGCGTACCTCGGCGACCCGGTCCTGCGGCGGCATCGGCCGCAGCGGAAGGTCCAGGCTGACCGCGCCGGTCCAGTTGCCCTGGGTGGGCGCGCGGCGCCGTGCGTCGCGGGAGACGGCGAATATCACCCGCAGCAGCGGCGGCACCGGATCCGGGTGCGCCGACCTCAGCGCGCCGGCGGCGAGCGCGAGCATGAGCTCGCTCGGATGGGCACGGCAGGCACGGGCGGCCCGCAACACGTCAGCGGCGGGCAGGCTCACGCTGACCAGTTGTCGGCGCGACGTGTCGATCCGTTGGTTGAGCGGAGTTCGGGGCGTCGACCCGAGCGTGGCGAGTCGAACCAGACCGCGGGCGACGCGCCTCAGCCGGTGAGCCGTCTCCCGGGCATGGGCGAGCCCGGCCGACCTCTCTTCGGGCGTCACGGCCCGCGGCGGGGACGGCGGTGCCTTCCGACGGGTACGGGCGGCCGGAGTCTCGACCGTGTCGAGCAGCCGCCGCACCACGGCGATCACCGAGACGCCGTCGCCGAGGCAGTGGTGCAGTTTGACGGCGAGCCGCGTGCGATCGCCCGGCAGGCCGCTGATCAGCAGCAGGCGCCAGAGCGGCCGGTCGTGGGGCAACGGCTCGGACCAGAATCGGTCGATGGCCGCGGTGCCGTCGTCGCCGGGTGGCACGTGGACCTCGTCGAGGTGCGCGGCCGGATCCACGAAACGTTCGATCACCCAGCCGGGGCGGCGCCACGGGCCACGGTCCACCGGACGGCGGCGCAGCGTGGTGATCCCCGGCAGCCGTTGGGCCATCATCGCGGTCAGCTGCGCCCGCGTGACGGGTACGCCCTCGGAGCGTGGACCCAGCTCCAGCACGGTCCCGATCTGCTGTGGTTCGGTGGGCGTCTGGACGTACAGGAAGAACGCGTCCTGCGCGCGCAACGGCCAACTCGCCCGACGTCCGCGTGCCGCCCCGCGGTCCCGACCCCGGGCACCGCCGTCGTCCAGCCCGGCGCGGGCAGCGACGCCGCCGGCGGCCGGGGGCGCGACGGCCAGGTACTCCTCGGCGGCGCTGGGGACGAGCCGGCCCCCGGGCCCATCCGCCGGACCGCGTGATCCGGCGAGCGCCGACAGGCCCAGGTCCGGCAGCTGCCCGTCGGGTGGAACCTCGACCGGACGTGGCGGCAGGCGCAACCGGGTGCGGACCCCGGCGACGAGGGTCTGCGGGGTGTGGGCGGTCTCCGCGAGCCCGGCGGCCGCCATCAGCGCGGCGTTGGCGGCGCCGTGTGCCGCGATCGGCCGGTACATCACGATCGGCGTCCCGGTGGCCAGCGCCTCGAGCGCGGTGGCGCCGCCGGCGTTGGTGACCAGCAGCCGGGCGGCCTGCAACAACGTCGGCATGTCGTCGACCCAGCGGCGCACCACCAGTCGACCCGGGGGGACGTCCAGCGCCTCGAGCCGCGCGGCCAACCGTTCGTTGCGCCCACAGACCGCCACCACCTGGATCGGGTCGCCGACGCCGACCAGCGCCTGGATCGCCTCCTCCACCGCGCCGAAGCCGTACGACCCGCAGGCGACCAGGACCGCGGCTCGTTCCGGGTCGAGATCGCAGCGCCGTGCGGCCTCCACCCGGTCGCCGGGGCGGAACGAGTCGAGCACGGGTGGCGCGCAGACCCCCAACGTGGCGCCCGTCGCGGCGGCCGCGGCGACCGGCATCGCGGCCGGATGCACAACGACGTTCAGGTCGAGGTTGGGGTAGACCCAGAAGGGGTGGGGTGCGAAGTCGGAGATCCACGCGCCCACCGGAACGCCGAGCCCGCGTCGGCGGCGCAGCCAGGCCAGGCCGGCGCTGCCCAGGGGGTACGTGGAGACGATCAGGTCCGGGTCGAAGGCCTCGACGACCGGGGCCAGCCGGCGTCCGGCCCACGAGCCGGTGAACCACTTGGCGGTGGCGGCGAACCAGTGGTGCCGCCACAGCGAGGCCCAGAAGAATTCGTACAACCAGGGGGTGACTCCTACATTCGTCACGTAGGTGCGCCGGAAGCCGCGACCCACCCCGGGTCCCATGACGTCGAGGGTGTCCACCCAGCCGACCCGGCTGCCCGGCCAGATCGCCCGGATCCGCTCCTCCAGCGCCCGTCCCGTGGCGTCGTGCCCGCCGCCGATGTCGGCCGAGACGATCAGTACGCGCCGGGCGACCGGCTCGGCCGGCTCCGGCGCGACCGGGGCGGTCACGGATCACCCGCCGGAGTCGCCATGCGATACCTGCCCGAAGACGGGTATGCGCAGATACCTTCGCCGGCCGCGTCCGGCGCCGTCGACACCGGGATCGTGACATGGCTCTGGGCTTCCTGCTGGCGATCATCGCAGCGTTGTGCAGTGCCACCGCCGCGATCGTCCAGTCGATCGGCGCCCGCCGGCTGGCCGCCACCCCGCACGTCGACCCGCGACTGCTGCTCCGGCTGGTCCGCAACGGCCCGTACGCGGTGGGCCTGGTGCTCGACGGGGCTTCCTCCCTGCTGACCTTCACCGCGCTGCGGATCCTGCCGGTGTTCGCGGTGCAGGCGGTGGGCGCCGCCAACCTCGGCATGGTGGCGATCATCGCCATGTTCGTGCTGCGTCTGCGCCTGACCGTCCGGGACTGGCTGGCGATCACCGGGGTGATCGCCGGGCTGGTACTGCTGGTGCTCTCCGCGATGGCCGGGCCGCCGGGTACGGTTCCCGGCAGCGCCGGGTGGTGGCTGCTCGCCCTGGTGGTCGTACTGGCGGTCGTGGCCTATCTGGGCAGCCCGAGAATGTGTGGTCCCGCGGTGCCCGGCCTGTTGGCCGGGCTCTCGTTCGGGTCGGCGGCGCTCGGCGCGCGCCTGCTCGCGCGGGTCGCGAGCGTCGACGACGTGGTCACCAACCCCGCCTCGTACGCCGTGGTGCTCGCCGGCCTGACCGGTGTGCTGCTGTATGCGACAGCGCTTCAGCGTGGCTCCGTGACGGTCGCCTCGGCCTCGTCGATCGTCGGGCAGACGGTGGCGCCGGCGGTGACCGGCTGGCTCCTGCTCGGTGACCGGGTCCGGCCCGGCTTCACCCCGGTGGCGATCCTGGGGTTCGTGCTCGCGGTCACCGGCGCGGTCGCGTTGGCCCGCCACGCTCAGCCGCACCGGCACACCGGGCCGGACGACTGCGGGCCGGAGCGGAGCGAGACGCCCGGTCGCTGACATGTCGGATGCTCCCAGCGGTACGCGGCGGAGAGGCGCGGCAACACCCCATTGGAACGATCACCAGCTTAATCCCCATTTGCCTACTCTTAGTGCGAATGCTGGCACTGCGGGGGTAACCGCTCGGCGGGGCGGGAGGTACACCGTTTATCTCCGACGGCGCCGGGAACCCGCGCCGGGTCACCGCTGGGCTCGGCCCCGAGCCGGGGCACGGCTCTCGGGGGTGGGCCCGGCCTCGGGCGGTGACGACGGGACGTTGACGACCGCCGTAGGGGAGGCACACTTGACCGGCCCGGTTGGCGTGCGGTGAACGACACGGGGGAGATGCTGGCGGGCGTGCCCATCGCCCTGGCCGCCGCGGCGGCCTTCGGTGCCTCGGGCGTGCTGCAGTTCCGCGCGGGACGGCAGGTTCCGGAGGAGCCGGCCGGGCGACCCAGCCTCCTGGTCCACCTGATCCGCCTGCCCAGCTGGCGCTGGTCGGTGGTGCTGGCCATCGTGGCCTTCGCCCTCCAGGTGGCCGCCCTCAGCCTGATCCCGCTGATCCTGGTGCAGCCGCTGCTGGTGACCGGGCTCGTCTGGTACGTGCTGCTCTTCGCGGCGTTCGAACACGACCGGCCCGACCGGACGATCCTGCTCGAGTCCACCCTGTGCCTGTTCGGTCTCGCGGCCTTCCTCGTGATCGCCGAGCCCGGCCGTGGGCAGGGACGCGGGCTGGAGTCGTTCTGGTCGGCGATGCTGCTCGGTGTGGCCGTGGCGGTGGCGATCGGGCTCTGTCTGCTGGCCGCGGTGCGGCTCGAGCGGCGCTGGAGACCGATGCCCCTGGCCATTGCCGCGGGCATCTGCTACGGCGTGACCGCCGGCCTCGTCAGCAGCCTGGCGTTCCACCTGCAGGAGAGCCCCTGGCAGGTGTTCACCCAGTGGCAGGCGTACGCCGTCGCCGTGCTCGGCCCGTTCGGGGTGCTGCTCAGCCAGAACGCCTACCAGGCCGGGCCGCTGGGCGCGCCGGCCCTGGCCGCGATCACCGTCACCGACCCGCTGGTGGCCATCCTCGTCGGGTTGATCTGGCTGGACGAGTCGATCCGGGGTGGTGTCCAGGCGGCCCTGGGGCAGGCGCTCGCGCTCGTCGTGGTGATCCTGGCGGTCGTCATGCTGGCCCGACGCGCACCACACGTGAAGGGTGGTTAGTGCGGCGGCTGGGCCGGTCAGCCGCATCGCCACCGCGCCACGGATCGACTACGCCGCCGCGCCGGCCGTCGTCCTGACCTCCGACGGCACCACGCCCAGGGCGGACAAGGTCGCGGCGGCGCTGACCGACCTGGCATCCTGAGGGCCGACCGGCCCCGGGCCCGGGTCAGCTCGCGGCTGTGCTCCCGGAGACCCTTTCGAAAGGTGTTCGCATCGTGACGGAGATGTCCGCGCCGGCGGGCCCGCCGGTACCGCGGATCGTGCAACTGCTGGCCTCGCCCGTGCACCGGTACGTCGGCCGGCCCGCCGACGGCCCGGCTCCCGCGCCGGAGGGCGAACTGGTCGAAGAGGTCCACATCCGGGCCGGCCTCGGCATCGCGGGGGACCGGTACTTCGGCCGTCCCGCGCACCGGGAGGCGAGCGTGACGCTGATCGCGGCGGAGTCGCTGCCCCCCGGCGCCGATCTGCGGCAGGTCCGTCGCAACGTGCTCACCGCCGGCATCGCCGTGGACGATCTCGTCGGTGCGGTGCTGGTGCTGGATTCCGGCGCCGGCCCGGTCCGGCTGCGGGTCAACCGGCCGGCGAATCCCTGCGCGTGGATGGATGTGGCGATCGGCCCGGGCGCGTGGAAGGCGCTGCGCCGCCGGGGCGGCGTGCGGTGCACACCGCTCACCGACGGCGTCCTGCGGGTCGGCCCGGTGGACGTGGCGATCGAGGCGCCGCCGGATCAGCGCCCCTGAAGGGTTCCGGACGTTGGCGCCGAAGGTCCATCCCGTGCTGCCGTCCCAGTTCCGCGACCAGGTCATCAGCCCTGCCGTTGTAGTACCGCATGTTCGGCCACCAGAGTGCCGGCGCTGGGCCTTTCCCCTGTTCACCGCGCATCTCGCGCGGGATGGCCGCGAACCGCGCCGGGAGACCGGCCCGGCGCGGCAGTGGCGCCGGTCGCGTCGGCGGCGGTCGGCCGTCGCCGGCCGACCGCGGCCTGGGACACTGGCGGAATGCAGTTCACCGTGACCGACGTGCCCGAGCGTGACCGTTTCGAGGCGCGGGACGAGACCGGGGCGCTCGCCGGCCTCGTCACCTACCAGCTGACCGGCACGATCATCGCCTACACCCACACCGAGGTCGACCCCGCCTTCGAGGGCCAGGGTGTCGGCTCGACGCTCGCCCGGGCGGTGATGGACGACGCGCGCGCCCGGGGGCGCACCGTCGTGCCGATCTGCCCGTTCCTCGCCAAGTGGCTGACCAGGCACCACGAGTACGACGACATCGTGGTCCGGTCCACCCGCAAGGTGAAGTAACCCTCCGGGCAGGGGCGACGCCGCACGGGTCGCCCGGCTCCTGTCGATCATTGTCGATCAGGTCAGATAGCCGGCATGGACACAGACGTTCGACGCTACCTCGACGACCTGGTGGCGGTGGCCCGCACGGTGCTGGGCGAGAACCTGGTCGGCGCGTACGCCGCCGGCTCGGTCGGGCTCGACGCGTACCAGTCCGGCCGCAGCGACATCGACGTGGCACTGCTCTGCGCCGACCCGGTGCCCGAGGCGGCCAAGCGCGCCCTGGTGGCCGGGCTGCGGCACGAGGCGCTGCCCTGCCCGGCACGTGGGCTGGAACTGGTCACGTACCGCCGCGCGGTCGCCGCGTCCGGCACCCCTGAGCCCGGGTTCGAGGTGGAGTTGAACACCGGGGCGCGGATGCCGTTCCGGGCCACGTACGCCCCGACGGACCGTCCCGTCGCGGACGGGCACTTCTGGTACGCGCTGGACCGCAGCATCCTGCACCAGCACGGCTACCCGCTGCTCGGCTCGCCGGCGGCCGAGGTGTTCGCCGACGTGAGCCCGGCCGACCTGCGTCGCCTGCTGGTCGACGCGCTCACCTGGTGGCTGGCTCTGCCGACCCCGCCCGGCGACGAGCCGGCGGCCGGCGCCGAGGACGCGGTGCTCGGCGCCTGCCGGTCCCTGGTCCGCTTCCGTTACGGCCGGTGGCTGGCCAAGACCGACGCCGGACTGCGGCTGGTCGCCGAGGGCGACGAGGCCACACCGGTCATCGAACGTTCCATCGCGGCGCGGCTCGGCGGCGCGCCGCCGAGCGGCCCCCAGGCGCGCGCCTTCCAACAGCGCGTCCTCGACGAGATCCGGGCAGGCTGACCCCACCCGGCCCCCGCCCCGCCCTGGTGCTCATGAAGTTGTCGCCTGACCGGCATGTCGCAGCGACAACCTCACGATCGACGCACTGGTGGCGGGGGCGCGGGGTGGGGTGGGGGCTGGTCAGGCGAGGGTGATCCGGACCGGTTCGTCGTCGGGTCCGCCCGGCAGCCGTACGGTGACCCGACCGTCGGCGGTGTGCACGCTGCCTCGGCTCGCGGTCACCGGGCGGTCGGTGGCCAGCAGCACCTCGTCGTCACCCTGGGTGGGGCGCAGCAGCAGGGTGTCCCCGTCCCGGCCGACCAGTTCGCACGTCGTCTCCAGCAGCGTCGCGGCGCCGACCCGGACCCCGTACGGCAGGATCATCCCGGTGCGGGCGGGCACCCGTAGCCGACGCCCGCCCAGCAGCGGGGCGCCGTGCCAGCCGAGTGAGACGGTGACTGCCGACGGCGCCACGTTCACCAGGTGCAGCAGCCGCTGCCCGGCCCGGTCCACGGTGGAGGTGAGCACCAGCCCGGGCCCGTCGGCGTCGGGGGCGAGCCGGCGGCGGGCACCGAGCCGCTCCACCGCCGTACGCCAGAAGTCCAGGTCGCAGGGGACGTCGGCGGCGACCACCAGGGCGCGGCCGGCACCGACGGTGACCTCCACCGCGCACGCTTCGCCGGAGGCGACCTCGGTGAGCACCGGTTCCGCGGCGTCGCCGGCCAGCCGCTGGGCGTATCCGACCCGTGCCTCGGCGCGGCCCGCCGCCCAGCCGTGCCCGACCACCGACGGGAAGGACTGCGGCCCGTCGTCGACGCGGCCGGTGACGGTCAGCCCGAGCGCGTCGGCGAGCAGCGTGCACGGGTTGCCGTCGTGGTCCTGCTCCGGCAGTACGCCGTGCAGTAGCAGGCGACCGCCGCCGTGCAGGTGCTCGACCAGTCGTTGCTGCACCTCCCGGCCGAGCGTGGCGGCGCTGGCCAGCGCGATCACCGGCGGAGTGTCCGCGGGCAGCGGCGACTGGAGGTCGACAGCCGGGAACGAGTAGCCGGCGAGCAGCAGCGCCCGGGCGAGCACGTCGCGTGGACCCATGCCCCGGAACCGTTCCAGGTCGGCGACCTGCTCGGCACGCGACGCCGAGGCCGGGTGGTGGTACTCGGTCAGGTAGTGGTCGGGCACGAAGCCCAGCGCCAGCCCGTCGTTCTCCTCGTCGGAGTCGGCGAGCAGGTCGGCGACCCCGCGTACGGCGTGCAGGGCACGGCGGGCGGCCGCATAGGTCGGGTTGAGTCGCCCCTCGGGGTCGACCGGCGCCGCGAAACCGTGCCGTTCCCCGGTGAACGCGATGCGGTCGTTGCCGTCGCCGACCGGCTCGGCCAGGGGCGGGTTGTACCCGCCGGCGAAGAGGTAGAGGTTGAGCAGGCGGTTGCCCTGCGCCACGCAGAGCCGGGCCTTCAGCTCTATCGCCTCCGGCGGGTAGAGCGTGGACAGGTCCTGTCCGTAGTCGCCGTTGCCGGCCTCGAACTCCAGCGACGTCGGCGGCTGGTGGGCGTCGTGGACGGCGGCCAGGAACGCGTTGCTCACGTACAGGTCGGCGACGTTGGTGACGGTGAGGTCGCCGAGGTAGTAGTCCGAGCCGGAGGTGAGCTGCGGCTGTCCCCGGTACGCCTCGAAGAGCTGGCTGATGCCGATCGGGAAGGTCCGGCCGCGCCCGCCCCCGGTGCCGTGCACGTTGATCAGGAAGGGCACTCCGGTCACCCCGTGCCGTTCGGCGGACTCGCGCAGCGCGACCACGTACCGCCGGTACCTGTCGCGCATGTAGCGGCCCAGGTCGTCGTGGAGCGTCAACGACCGGCTCTCGGCCGGGCTGCGCAGCGCCGCCGCCCACGCGTCCGGGTCGCCCGGGTCGGCGCCGACGCGTTCCGCCGCCGTCTCCTTGCCGTACCGGTCGACGGCCCAGCGCCGCAGGTCCTCGCAGACGACGTCGGTGAGGTCGGGGGAATTGGTCACCCAGGAGAGCATGCCGATCTCGTTGTCGAGCTGGACGCCGATCACCGGACCGCCGTGGTCCGCGAGCCGTTCGGCGATGAGTGGCATCACCTCTGCGTACCAGCCCTCGGCAGCGGCCAGGAACTCCGGGGCGAGGTAGTCGACGGTGCGGGTGGTGATGGCTCGACCGTCCCAGGTGGTCGGAAGCAGGTGCGGGTGTTCGTCGTACACCCGGTAGGGCAGGCCCTCGTTCTTGACCTCCGCCATGATGAACGGTCCGGGCCGGACCACCGCGTACAGGCCGCGTTCGTGGGCCAGGTCCAGGAAACCGGCGAGGTCCCGCTGTTCGTGGGTACGCCCGGTGAGGTCCACGCTGCCGTCGGGCAGCTCGTGCCAGAGCCACGGCACGTAGGTGGCGACGGTGTCGCCACCGCACTCGCGGAGCCGGTCGAGCCGGTCCGTCCACGCCGCCCGGGGCAGTCGGAAGTAGTGCACCTCCCCGGCGAGGAGCAGGCGCGGACGACCGTCGACGACGATCCTGCGGTCGTGGAGAAGAACTCGCGACATGCGGTCTGACTCTTCCTCTCGGCGGATCTTCAGGCGGCCCTCTTGTGCTCCGGCGGGCGCCTGCTTATGGTGCCTGAAACCGGTTTCTGTTAACCGCACGTTACGGATCGAGGGAGTCATGGGCAATAGTCGGGTCACGGTTCGGGAGATCGCCCGGCTGGCCGGAGTCTCGGTCGCCACGGTGTCCCGGGTCTCCAACGGCACCGGCCAGGTGTCCGAGGAGATGCGACGACGGGTCCTCGAAGCCATCGAGAAGTACGGCTACCGGCCCGACCACCTCGGCCGCGCCCTCGCCGCCCGCCGGCACGGAGCACTCGGCCTGGTCTTCCCCGGTCTGTCCGGCCCCTACTTCACCGAGCTGATCCAGGGCTTCGAGTCGGAGGCCGTGCCGGCCCGGGCCAGCGTGCACATCCTCTGCACCCACCTGCGCGAGGACTCCGACGACCAGGTGCTGGAGATGGCCCGACGGGTCGACGGCGTCGCGGTCGTCGGCGGCACCATCTCCGAGCCGACACTGCTGCGGCTCGCCGAGACGGTCCCGGTGGTCGTGCTCGCCGGCCGCGGCCTGGAGACGGTGCCCGCGGTCAGCGTGGACAACGCCCCCGCCATGACCACCTTGACCCGGCACCTGCTGGTCGACCACGGCCTGCGGGACCTCGTCTTCGTCGGCAACCCGGACGGCTCACCGGACGTCAGCGAGCGGTGGGCCGGCTTCCAGAACGCGTACCACGAGCTGGACCTCGCGCCGCCGACCGAGCCGCTGCGCCTCGCCATGCAACAGCACGACGGCGTGCTCGCCGCCGAGCGGTTGCTGGGCGGCGACGGTCCGGCCCCACAGGCGGTGGTCTGCGCCAACGACGAGCTCGCGCTCGGCGTCCTCGTCGGGGCGCTCGGCCGGGGTCTGCGGGTACCGGAAGACCTCGTCATCACCGGCTTCGACGACGCGCCCATGGCCGCGCTCGTCTCGCCGCCGCTCACCACCGTGCGGCAGCCGGTCCGGGAACTGGCCGCCGAGGCCGCCCGGCTGATCCTCAACGCCGTCGACGCCCCTGGCGTGGCGCCCGACGGCATCGTCCTCCCCACCGAGTTCGTCGTGCGCCGCAGCTGCGGCTGCCCGGCGGGATCCCCCACTGGAGGTACCGGCAAGTGAAACGATCGAGACTCGCCAGTGTCGCCGTCCTCGCGGCAGCCGTCGTCCTGGCCGCCGCCGGCTGCACCGGCACCGAACAGCAGTCCGGCCCCGGCACCGAGGGCCGTATCGCGTACCTCGACTACGGCGACTTCGGCGGCGGCAGCAACCCGCAGGCCAACTACAACCCGTACCTCGACGCGAGCCGGCTCGGCGCCACCGAGTACCTCTTCGAGCAGCTGGTCGCGTACGACAACTACGGCTGCCAGGCCAAGCCGTGGCTCGCCACCGAGTGGAACTGGACCGACCCGCAGACGCTGGTGTGGAAGCTGCGCGACGGGGTGAAGTGGAACGACGGCAAGCCGTTCACCGCCGACGACGTGACCTTCACCTTCGAACTGCTCAAGCAGCACAAGGCCCTCGACACCAAAGGCATCTGGCGCTACCTGAACGCCGTCGAGGCGACCGATGCGCACACCGTCACCATGCGGTTCACCCAGCCCGGCGCCGCCGCGTTCACCCTCTTCAGCGAGATCAAGATCGTGCCGAAGCACGTCTGGTCCACGGTCGGCGACCCGGTGACCTTCGCCAACGCCGAGAAGCCCGTCGGCACCGGCCCGTTCACCGTGAAGGCGTTCAACCCGCAGCAGCTCACCCTCGGCCGCAACCCCGACTACTGGCAGGCCGACAAGGTCATGGTCGACGAGCTGCGGTTCCACAAGGCCGACGGCGGCGGCCAGATCGACCAGCTCAAACTCAGCCGCGGCGAGTACGACACCAACGCGATGTTCGTGCCGGACATCAAGAAGGCGTACGTCGACCGGGACCCGGAGCACAACAAGTACTGGTACCCCTCCGGCGGCTCGATCAGCGTCTACATGAACCTCACCAAGGCGCCGTTCGACGACACCGCCTTCCGCAAGGCCCTGCTGCCCGCGTTCAACCGGCAGGAGATCGTCGACAAGGCGCAGCTCGGCTACGTCAAGCCGGCCAGCCAGACCGGTCTCGTGGTCCCGGGTCAGGCCGACTGGCTGCCGAAGGACATCGCCGACCAGGGCGTCATCGGCTACGACCAGGCCAAGGCCGACGCGGACCTGACCGCCGCCGGCTACCCGAAGAACGCGGCCGGCAAGCGGGTCGGCAAGGACGGCAAGCCGATCGCGTTCAGCTTCCGGGTACCCGGCTCCTGGACCGACTGGGTGCAGGCGCAGCGGATCATCGTGTCGAACCTGACCGCGCTCGGCTTCACCGTCCGGGCCGAGACCCCCACCCCCGAGGCGTACGAGAACGACCGGGCGATCGGTAACTACGACATGCTGCTCGGCGTGCACGGCGGTAGCTGCAACATGTTCCGCAACTTCCAGGAGCCGCTGGCCAGCGACCAGTCCGCGCCGGTCGGCAAGAAGGCCGTGAGCAACTTCGTCCGCTGGAACGACCCGCACACCGACCAGCTGATCGACACGCTGCGCACCGCCACCGACGAAGCGGCGCAGAAGGCCGCCGTCGCCGACCTGACCAAGGTCATGATGGAGCAGGTGCCGGTGATCCCGCTCTGGTACGGCGCCAAGTGGTTCCAGTACCGCACGACCAAGGCGGTCGGCTGGCCCAGCGAGGACGACCCGTACGCCGCGCCCAGCGACAACCTGCTGATCATCACGAACCTCAAGCCCGCCGGGGCCGACGCCAAGTAGCCGACAGCCGGCCGGCGCCCCGCGCGCCGGCCGGCCCGTCGGCGGAGAAGGGATCGGTACTCGTGGTCTACTTCCTCAGACGCTTCGTCTTCTTCCTCGGCACCCTGTGGGCGGCCGTCACGCTGAACTTCCTGATCCCCCGGCTGCAACCCGGGGACCCGGCCGAGGCCATCGTGTCCCGGCTCGCCGGGCAGAGCGAGAGCGTCGACCCGGCCCAGGTGCAGGCGATCCGGGTCATGCTGGGCACGCCCGACGGGAACCTCTTCGACCAGTACGTGCAGTACCTCGGCGCGGTGCTGCACGGCGACTTCGGCATCTCGTACACCTACTTCCCGTACAGCGTGACCCACATGATCGGGCAGGCTCTGCCGTGGACGGTCATCCTCGTCGGGGTCACCCAGATCATCTCGTTCATCGTCGGCACGCTGCTGGGCACCTGGGCCGCGTACCGCCGCAACAGCAGGGTCGACTCGGTCATCACCCTCGGCTCGACCTTCCTCGGCACGCTGCCGTTCTTCTGGCTCGCCCTGCTGCTCGTCTACGTCTTCGCCATCACCCTGCACTGGTTCCCGGAACGCGGCGGCTACGGCGGCGGCAGCTCACCGGGCTGGAGCTGGCTGTTCATCTCCGACGCCTTCCAGCACAGCGTGCTGCCGGCGGTCGCGCTGCTGATCACCGGCCCGATCGGCTGGATCATCGGGATGCGCAACAACATGGTGCAGAGCCTCGGCGAGGACCACACCCGGCTGGCCGTGGCGCGCGGCCTGTCCCGGCGCCGCGTCGCCATCACGTACGGGGCGCGGATCGCGATCCTGCCCAACGTCACCGGTTTCGCCATCGCACTCGGCGGCATCCTCGGCGGCACCGTGCTGGTGGAGACCGTCTTCAACTACCCGGGCATGGGCCGGCTGCTGCTCGAGTCGGTGTCCAGCCGCGACTACCCGCTGATGCAGGCGATCTTCCTGTTCACCACGGTCGGCGTGCTGGTGGCGAACTTCCTGGCCGACCTGCTCTACGGGTTCCTCGACCCCCGGGTGCGAAAGGTGGAATCGGCATGAGAATCGGCCACGACGAACGGGGTGAGGCCGCATGAGCACCCCCGCCCCCGCCGTGCCGGCGCCCGGCGCGGACACCGAAGGCGTCCAGGCCGCCGCCACCGCGGTCGCCCGAACCACCCGCCTGCCCGGCTGGTTCGTCATCCTCTGGCGCAACCGCAAGTGCCGCATCGGCCTGCTGATGCTCGCCGGGTTCATCCTGGTCGCGGTCTTCGCGCCGCTCATCGCCCCGTACGACCCCCGCGACGACGCCTTCCCCACCTCACTCGGCCCCACCGGCAGCCACTGGCTCGGCACCACCGCCCAGGGCGAGGACGTCCTCTCCCAACTGGTCGTCGGGGCCCGCACCTCGCTGATCGTCGGCCTCGCGGCCGGCGTGCTCTCCACCCTCATCGCGCTGGTCATCGGCCTGACCGCAGGCTTCGTGGGCGGCTGGGTCGACGAGGTGCTCTCCTTCCTCATCAACCTCGGCCTGGTCGTGCCCGCGCTGCCGTTGATGGTGACGCTCGCCGCGTACGCCCCGGTACGCGGGCTCTGGCTGATCATCATCGTGATCAGCGTGACCGGCTGGGCGTACGGCGCACGCATCAAGCGCTCGCAGATCATCACGCTGCGTACCCGCGACTACGTGACCGCCGCCCGGTTCGCCGGCGACGGCACCGCCCGGATCATCGCCCGGGAGATCGTGCCGAACATGACCTCGCTCATCGTGGTCGGCTTCATGGGCGCGGCGCTCGGCGCCATCGGCGGCGAGGCCGGCCTGGCCTTCCTCGGGCTCGGCGATCCACTGACCGTCAGCTGGGGCACCATGCTCAACCAGGCCAGCCTCGGCGGCGCGATGCTCACCGGTCAGTGGGCCTGGCTGATCGCTCCCGGCCTCGCGCTATCCCTGCTGATCACCTCCTTCACGCTGATCAACTTCGGTATCGACGCGCTGAGCAACCCCCACCTCCGGGAGGACTGACATGGCTCTGCTCGAGGTGGATCACCTCTCCGTCACCTACACCCCGCGCGACCAGCCGGCCAACCGAGCGGTGCACGACGTCTCGTTCCACCTCTCCGAAGGAGAGTTCGTCGGCCTGCTCGGCGAGTCCGGGTGCGGCAAGTCGACGCTCGGCAACGCCGTGCTGCGCCTGCTCAGCCCACCGGCACACATCACCGGCGGCCGGGTCGCCTTCGACGGGGTCGACCTGACCGAAGCCGACGACGAGCAGCTGCGGAAGCTGCGCTGGGTGGACCTGTCCACCGTCTTCCAGAGCAGCATGAACTCGCTAAACCCGGTCATCCGGGTGCAGGCCCAGTTCGCCGACACCTTCGCCGCGCACAAGGTGCCCGGCGACGTCACCGAACGCGCCACCGAGCTGCTCGAACTGGTCGCCCTCGACCGGCGGGTGCTGCGGGCGTACCCGCACGAGCTCTCCGGCGGCATGAAGCAGCGGGTGGCCCTCGCGCTCGCCCTCGCCCTGCGCCCCAAGCTGGTCCTGCTCGACGAGCCCACCACCGGTCTCGACGTCGTGGTGCAGCGCGGCATCCTCACCCGCCTCGCCGAACTGCGCCGCGAACTCGGGTTCGCCGTGCTGTTCATCAGCCACGACCTGGGAACCGTCCTCGAGATGGCCGACCGGGTGATGGTGATGTACGGCGGTGAGATCGTCGAGGATCGCCCCGCGGCGGAGATGCTCCGCGAGCCCCGGCACCCGTACACCCGTGGCCTGCTCGGCTCGTACGCCGACCCCCGGCTGCCCGACGTGCGGGTCAGCTACATCCCGGGCCGGCCGCCGGACCTGTCCCGCACACACGCGGGCTGCCTCTTCACCACCCGATGCCCGCACGCCGAGGATCCCTGCCGCACCATCCATCCGGATCTGCTCCCCGACCGGGGCGGCCTGGTGCGCTGCCTGGTGGCCCAGGAAAATCGGCTGCCCGTGGTCACCCTCGGCAGCGCCGAGGCCGCCACTGTCCTCGGTAGCCACTTCCCAGCCACCGGATCGCTCGACCGACCCGCCGACGCGGCCGACGCCGCGCCGGTGCTCACCGTCGAGCGGGTGAGCAAGCGTTACACCAGCCGGCGCGGAATGAGGACGAACACCGTGGAGGCGGTCCGCGACGCCTCGTTCGCGCTGCGCCCCGGCCGGGTCACCGCGTTGGTAGGGCAGAGCGGCAGCGGCAAGTCGACCCTCGCGCGGCTCGTCACCGGCGTCGAGCGTCCGAGTAGCGGCGAGGTCCGGTTCACCGGAGAGGGTGGGGCCGACGTCCGGGTGGACCGGCTGCGCGGCCGGGCCCTGCGCGACTACCGGCGGCACGTGCAGATGGTCTTCCAGGATCCGTTCAGCGCGTTGAACCCCACCCGCACCATCGCGTACGCGCTCTCCCGGCCGCTGGCCAACTTCGCCGGACTGCGCGGGGCGGCGGCTCGGGAGCGGACCGCCCAACTGCTGGAGAGCGTCGGTCTCTCGCCGGCGGGGCAGTTCCTCGACAAGTTGCCGCACCAGCTCTCCGGCGGGCAGCGGCAACGCGTGGTGACCGCCCGGGCCCTCGCGCCCGAACCACGGGTGCTGATCGCCGACGAGCCGATCTCCATGCTGGACGTGTCGATCCGCGCCGAGATCCTCGAGCTGCTCGGCGACCTGGTCCGTGAGCGCCGGCTGGCGATGCTCTACATCACCCACGACCTGCTCAGCGCCCGGCTCCTCGCCGACGAGGTGCTGGTGCTCAACCAGGGGACGCTGGTCGAGCGCGGAGCGACGCGCGAGGTGATCGGGTCGGCCCGCGACGACTACACGCGGCTGCTGCTCGACTCGATCCCCAACCCGTTCGGCAAGGCCGCCGGCCAGCAGACGCTGCCGTCGACCTGAGGCCGGACGTCGCGCGGCCGGGAAGGGCTCCACCCCGGAGGCGATCGGCGTGGAGCCCGCCGTCAGGCCAGCCAGGCGGCCGACCGGGCGGGCAGCTTCTCCTCCACTTTCGGCATGCTGGCCAGCAGCAGCCGTCTGCCGTACGGGCGCCAGTCGACCGGCACGTCGCCGAGGTTCACCAGGCAGGTCGGGCCGCGGTGTCCGCGGCGGAAGGCCAGGCACTCCGCAGGCGCGTCCCGCCAGGTCAGCTCCGCCGGCCGATCCCGCCACCACTCGCCGCGCAGGGCCAGCGCGGCCCGGGTCAGCGCCAGCGCCGAGCCGGGGTCGTCCCGCTGGCGGGCCACCGACACCTCACCCCAGTCCGTCGGCTGCGGCAGCCACGGCGTCGACCCGGTCGGCCCGAAGCCGTATGGCACCGACTCACCGGTCCACGGCAGCGGCACCCGGGCGCCGTCGCGCCCCCGTTCGGCGCCGCCGGAGCGGCGGAACACCGGATCCCGGATCGCCTCGTCGGCGAGCGTCACCTCCGGCAGGCCGAGTTCGTCACCGGCGTACAGGTACACCGCGCCGGGCAGCGCCAACATCATCAGCAGCACCGCCCGGGCGCCGTGCGGACCCCACCGGTCGGCGGCCCGCCGCACGTCGTGACTGCCGTGCACCCAGGCCGGCAGCCGGCCGTGCCGGCCGGTGGCGGCGAGCAGCGCGTCGACGCCGTCGCGCCACAGCTGTGCCCGCAGCGGCCAGTAGAGCGGGTCCATGGCGAACGCCTGCCCCAGCTCGTCGGGGCGCAGGTACGGCGCGAGCACCTCCGGCCCGCCCCAGGTCTCCGCCACGCCGAGGCGGTCGCCCGGGTACGACGCCAGCTCCCGCGCCCACCGGCGGTAGATCTCGTGCACCTCGTTCCGGTCGCTGTACGGGGCCGGGTCGCCGGGCCGCCAGCCTTCGGGCAGGTCGGGATACCCGGGGTCCTTCGACAGTGATCCGGCCGCATCGAACCGCACCCCGTCCACCCCGCGGTCCAGCCAGAATCGGATCGTGGCGAGCGCGTCGGCGGCCACGTCCGGATGCTCGTGCCGCAGGTCCGGTTGCTCGGTGTCGAACAGGTGCAGGTACCAGTCGCCGTCCCCGAACGGCGCCCAGGCCGATCCGCCGAAGATCGACGGCCAGTTCGTCGGCGGCTCGGCGCGGCCCGGCCCAAGTCCGGGCCGCACGTGGAACCGGGCGCGTTCCGCCGAGCCGGGCCCGGCCGCGCGGGCGGAGACGAACCACTGATGCTCGCTGGAGACGTGGTTGAGCACCAGGTCGACCAGCACCCGCAGGCCGAGCCGGTGCGCGTCGCCGATCAGACCGTCGACGTCGGCGAGCGTGCCGAGTCGAGGGTCGACGGCGCGGTGCTCGGTGACGTCGTACCCGGCGTCGTGGTCGGGGCTGGGGTAGAACGGCGTCACCCAGACCGCGTCCACGCCGAGCCCGGCCAGGTACGGCAGGCGCGACCGTAAACCCGGCAGGTCACCGAGCCCATCGCCGTCGGAGTCCGCGAACGAGCGCACGTACACCTCGTAGGTGACGGCCTCGCGCCACCACGGTCCGGTCATCGGGGGGTCAACTCCAGCAGGGAGAGCGACGGCATGGGCAGGGTCAGCGACAGCGTCAGCCGGCCGTCGTCCGGCGTGACGGTCACCGGCGGTTCCGCCTCGGTGAGCGTGTCGGTGCTGCGCAGCGCGATCCACTGCTCCTCGGTGGGCCAGCCGTCGACGCCGAGCCGGCGGGCGGTGGCGGCCAGGTTGGACGTCCGGTCGTCCAGCCTCCGGTGGCGCAGCTCGTACGCGCCGCGGTCCAATCCGGCCAGTGCCATCCGGACGGTCCGGTCGAGTCGGCGGCGTTGTTCCGGGCGGTCGAGCACGCTCTGGTCGAGGGTGCCGTTCCACACCACGGCGGCCACCCGGCCGGTCTCCGGGTCCATCGACGGCCACACCCGCACGAGGGTGCCCGCGCCGTCGCCGGTGAGCCGCGCCGGAAGTTCCACCTCGCCGAGCTGCTCCAGCATCCACAGCGCCCAGAACCGGGGCTTGGCCAGGTTTCCGACCGACAGCAGGCCGAACCCGCCGTGCACCAGCGCGGGCGGGCGGCCCAGTTCCTCGAAGTGGTCGCTCGCCACCCAGCAGGCCAACGCGTCCACCCGGCCGGCCGCCTCCCGCATCCCGGTGGCCACGAACGCGGCCGACAGCGCCGAGTCGTTGACCGGTGCGAAGTGGGTGGGGGAGGAGCCCCACTCGGTCCAGAGCAGCGGCGTGCCGGCGCGTCCGTGCCGTTCGAGCGCCGGCCGCAGGTCCAGCGGCGAGCTGCCGTAGACGTGGGTGGAGAGGAAATCCACCGGCGCGCCGGAGGCGTCGACGTGGTCGAGGAACGGCTCGATCCACTTCGTCGCCGCGGTCGCCGGCCCACCGACCGCAAGCCCCGGGCACGCCTCACGAACCGCCCTGGCGGTCACGTCGTACATCCGCAGGTACTCCTCGCGGGTGCCGGTCCAGAAGCAGTCCAGGTCCGGTTCGTTCCACACCTCGACCGCCCACCGGCGCAGCTCGGCGTCGCCGACCCTCGCCCGCAGGTGCCGGATCAGGTCGCCGACCAGCGCCGCCCATCTGTCCCAGTCCTTCGGCGGGCTGGACACGCCGGCCGCGGTGACCTCGCGGGACGGGTCGCGGGCCAGCGCCCGAGGCACGAACGACAGCTCCAGCACCGGCCGCAGCCCGGTAGGGGCGAGGGCGTCCAGCACCGCGTCGATGCCGGCGAAGTCGTGCACCGGGCGTCCGTCGGCCTCGCGGTAGACGCCGAGGTCGTCGCCGAGGATGCCGTGCGCGCGTACCCGCCGCACGCCCAACTCGCGGTGCACCCGCGACAGCGCCGCGGCGAGCCCGGCGCCCATCGGCTCGCCGCCCACCCGGTCGGTGCTGAGCAGCAGACTCAGATGCTCGGATCCGATCGTGTCCCGCCACGGCCGGTGCACCGGCCCGGCCGGGCGGGCGGCGTCCACGTCGACCTCGACCACGGCGTCGCCGTCGGCGTACGCCGCGACCGGCGCCGACCCCGGCCCGAGCCGGCCGAGGTCGGGGCGGTCCGGGTCGTACACCGGGCGCACCGCGTACCGCACGGTCCGTCCCGGTTCGACAGTCGTGTCGGCGTACGGCGGGCCGGGCACCGCGAGCAGGTCACCGCCCCGGTGGTCGACCACCCGGTACGGCCCGTCGCCGTCGCGGCGGTGCACCAGGTATCCGGCCGCGCCGGGCACGGTGTCCCAGTCGACGTCGACCTGCCCGCGGCCGGCGCGCACCCGGATCCGATCGCGGTCCGTGGTTCCGTCGGCAGGTGGGCGCGGCGCGTCGCGCCGAACCGGGTCCGTGCCGGGATCGTGCGGGTGGACGGTGTCCGGGCCGGACGTGTCGCCGGTGGCCCGGTCCGGTCCGGTTGCCGGCCGAGGCGGCCGTGGAACGCTGGACACGCTCAGCTCCCGGCGACCTCGATCAGTACCGCGCCCGGCTGCGGCAGGTGCAGCTCCACCACGGCGGCCCTGCCCTCGGTCGCGGTTTCGATCTTCTCCGCCGCCAGCGCGTCCACGGCGCGCAACGCGTCCCACTGCTCGCCGGCGGGCCACTCGGTGATGCCGAGCCGCCCGGCGAGGGTGGTGACGTCGCCGTGCTCCCGGTCGAGGCGGGTCACGGTCACCGTGCGGCCGGCCGCGCCGTCCACGGCGAGGCGGACCCGTCGGGCCAGCGAGGAATCACCGTCGCGCTTGGACTGGTCCAGGGTGTGCGCCCAGACGAGGATCGCGAGGCTGCCGTCCGACCGCCGGCTGGCCCAGGTCTGCACCAGGCCCGTCGCGCCGTCGCCGGCGGCCCGCACCGGCAGCTCGGTCTCGCCGAGCTGACTCAGCATCCGCAGCGCGTGGTACCGGGGCTTGGCGATCCCGCCGACGGTGAGCAGGCCGAAGCCGCCGTGCAGCAGCCGGGGCGGGCGGCCCAGCTCCTCGAAGTGGTCGCTGGCCACCCAGTACGACAGAGCATCGACCCGACCGGCGGCCGAGCGCATGCCGGACAGCAGGAACGTCGCCGCGGACGTGCCGTCGTTGACCGGGTGGAAGTGCGTCGGCGTGACGCCCCACTCGGTCCAGAGGATCCGGGCGTCCGGGAAGCCGAGCCGCGCCAGGGTCGGTCGCAGATCCAGTGGCGGGCTGCCGTACGTGTGGGTGGAGACGAAGTCGACGGGCGCACCCGAGCGGCGGGCGTGATCGAGCAGCGCGTCCACCCATCCGGCGGCGGCCGAGGACGGCCCGCCGACCGGGATGCGCGGGTCGACATCCTTCACCGCCCGGGCGGTCACGTCGTACAGCCGCATCCACTCGTCGCGGGTGCCGGACCAGAACACCTCGAGGTTGGCCTCGTTCCACACCTCGAAGTCCCAACCCAGCACCTCCTCGCCGTACCGGTCGAGCAGGTGCGCGACCAGGGCGCGGACCAGCTCGGCCCAGCGGTCCCAGTCCTTGGGCGGGGAGATGACGCCGCGGTACTGGAAGACCGTGCGCTCCGGGTCGCTGGCCAGGTCGCGAGGCATGAAGCCGATCTCGACGACCGGTCGCAGGCCGGTGGAGAGCAGCAGGTCGTAGACCCGGTCGATGCCGGTGAAGTCGAGCACCGGTTCGCCGTCCACCTCGCGGTAGACGCCGAGGTCGTCGTGGAGGATCGAGTGCGCCCGGACCGTCTCGACGCCGACCTCCTCGCGGATCCGGCGCAGCGCCGCGAGCAGTTCGACGCCGATCTCCCGCCCGCCGGAGGTGTCGGCGCAGAGCAGTTGAGAGAGGCGCTCGCTGCCGATCATCGGCTGCCACGGCCGGGCGAGCGGCATGCCGGTGGCGGCCGCGTCGACGGCCAGCTCGACGGTCGGCGTGACGCCGGTGGCCGGCAGCGACGCGCAGGTCAATGGCGCGCTCAGCGGCCCGGTCACGGTGACCTCGGGGACGGCGGCCACGGCGTACGTGTACGGCTGTCCTGGCTCGCCGGTGGTGTCGACGTACCAGGTGTCCGGGACGGACAGGACGTCGCCGCCGAGGTGGTCGACCGGGGTCAGCTCGCCCACGACGACGCCGTCGCGTACCGCGGCTCGGTGCACCAGGTATCCGACCGCGCCGGGCACCGGCGACCACGAGAGACGGACGTGGCCGACACCGGCGTGGGCGGCCAGGCCGTCCGGCGGCGAGAGGACGGGCGTGCCGTAGGTCGTGCCTGTCTCGTCGCTGCGCAGGGCGATCCGCGCCTCCCAGTCGGATCGGGCGTCGGCCGGCTGGTGGTCGCTGGTGCTCGTCACCGGGGCACCTCCTGGTGTGTCGGGTAGTCCGGTCCGAGCACTGTAACCGGTTTCTGTGCCGGTCGCGCCCCCTCGCCCGGCACTTTTTCGCGAGTACTGATCGGGTTCGGTCGCCCGGCGGAGGGCGCCCACGATGCGGCGAGGTCGCCTTGATCCCTTCCGGACGGCACCGCGCCGGTTCAGTCGTCGGCCGCCGTCACGTAGGCGTGCGACCGGTTGGCCCGGCGGTGACCGCCGCACCGGCAGCGGATAGGGGAGAGCCCACTCCCGTCCGGGCGGCGACCCGCAGGCCGCCCGGCTCGACCGCCCCACCGGCGCGACCTCGGTGGGGGAGCTGTGTCCGCACCACGCCCACCGCCGGAGGGCAACGAGTTGGTCAGGCGACCCGGGGCGCCGGCACGATCGGCAGTGCGCTGCGCTGCGTCGCGCCCGACCTCCCGCCGCCCTGCTCGGCGACAGCAGCACGCTCCACCACGGGCGTACGGGGGTCCGTCCGGTCGGGCAGGGTGCCGGCCGGCGGTGTGCCGCCGGTGACGACCCCGCCCAGCAACGCCAGCAGGCGGGGAACGTCTCCGATGGGCATCCGGAACGACGCCCGGCAGACTCCGCCGCCCCACACGGAGAGCACCACCGCCTCCCGCTCGGGGTGGTAACTGACCCGCATCATCCGGTCCTCGCCCCGCGTGTCGGCGAACAGGTCACCGAGGCTGGGCATCGGCAATACCTCTCCCATGGCAACCAGAATGCAACACTCCGGTCACCCAGCGGTAGATCAAAGTTTGCGGAACGGTTCGGCGTACGCGAACTCGCCCCGGATCGACGGGTCCCAACCACTGAGCGGACGCGCCATGAAGTAGCGCGGCCCCCAGGCGGGGACCGGCGGGGTCACGCCGTGCTCGACCGCGGGCCGGAAGCCGAAGCGCGGGTAGTAGCCGGGGTGGCCGAGCAGCACCACCAGCTGTTCGTCCCGCGCGTCCGCCGCACCGAGCACCGCGTGCATCAGCGCCGACCCCACCCCACGGCGTTGCCACTGCGGCAGTACGCCGAGCGGCCCGAGCCCCAGCGCCACCGGCCGCCCGGCCACCCATCCGCGGGTGCACACCACGTGTCCCACCACCCGGCCGTCCGGGTCGGTCGCCACCAGCGACAGGGCGGGCAGCCAGGCGTCGTCGGCGCGCAGCGCGTCGACCAGGGTCGCCTCCACAGGTATGGTCTCCGGACCGTCCGGCTTGGCGAAGGCGGCGGCGTGCACCGCGCGGATGGCTTCGATGTCGGCGGCGGTCTCGCGTGTGATCAGCATCGATCGACGATAGGGACCGGGACGGTCGACCGCCGCCGAATTTCGCCCCGCCCCCGGGGTGACCTCCGTCGGCCGGCGACGGGAGCCCCCATCGCGGGTGCTAGCCCATCACCCGTGCAGCTCGTGCCGGCGCTCTCTGCGGTGTCAGCGCGACGCGGCCCGCCTCGGCCACGCCGTCGCTACGCGGTGATCGAGGCGGGAGTCACCCCTGCTTCGGCATGATGTCCACCATCCACTGGATGCCGAAGCGGTCGACGCACATGCCGAACTCGTCGCCCCACATCTGCTTCTCCAGCGGCATCGCCACCGCGCCGCCCTCGCTGAGGCGCTCCCAGTAGCCGCGCAGTTCGTCGGCGTCGTCTCCGCTGAGGCTGATGCTGATGTTGTTTCCCGGCTGGTGTTCCATGCCGGGCGGCATGTCCGACACCATCAGCGTGAAGCCACGGTCGGTGTCGAGCATGGCGTGCATGATCTGGTCCTCGGTGCCCGGCGCGGCGTTGCCGAACTCGCCGAAGGTGCTCATGCGCAGCGAACCGCCGAACACCTGTCGGTAGAACTCGATGGCCTCGCGGGCGTTGCCGGGGAAGTTGAGGTACGGGTTGAGCCGAGACGCCACAGCACCCTCCTTGGTCGTGACCCGCGTCATCGTCGCAGCTCACCGGGGCCGGGACAACGAGGCGCGCCCGCGTTTCGCGGCCGGCGGGGAACGGCCGGGTCGACCGTTCCCCGCCGGACGTCGACCGGACTCAGTGGTGCCTGAACGACTGCCGGACCACGCCGCCGACGATGGCGCACCACGTGCTCACGTCCACCTTGCCGTTGCGCGGCAGTCCGTGCACGCCCTGCAGGTCCTGCACCGCCTTGCGGGTCGGGTAGTCGTACTCGCCGGTGACGGTCACCTCGGCGTACCCCTTGATGTTCAAGATGAACTGCACGGCGCTGACCGGCAGACCGGAGGCGTCCTCGCCCAGCTCGGGGACCAGGGTCTCCCAGGTCTGCGGGGTGAGTGTGGCGTCGACGTCCACCGGGATGCCGTTGCGGTACTGCCAGTCCTGCACCGCGGCCACGGTGGCGGCGTCGAAGACGCTGTTGACCGGAACGGTGTAGCCGCGGTACGCGAGCAGGTACTGCGCCACCTGCACGGCCGGCGAGCTGACGAAGCGCCACAGGTCCGGCCAGCGGCGAGCCGGCACGTCGGCGAGGTCGGTGCCGAGTTCGGCGAACACCCGGCGTCGCAGCATGGGGAACTGACGGTAGAACGCCGCACCCGGGCACTGGGTGTTGCGGAAGTCCCAGTGGCCGAAGATGTCATGTGCCTGCAGACCGTACTGCCGGCAGATCGTGACGCAGAGCTTGACCAGCGAGTCGAGCAGCGCCTGCGGCGGCGTCTCGGTGACGTACGTGCCCTCGTTCTCGATCCCGATGGCCCGTCCGTTCTCACCCGGGCAGTGTGCCGAGATCATCTGCCGGTCGCCGGCCTGGAGGCGCTCCAGGCTTCCCGTCCGGCCTTCCAGTACGTAGCCGCCCCGGCTCACCGTGAAGTGCTGCCCGGTGTCGGACCACCCGTTGCCGTCCATGTGCAGGTCCTGGCAGTCCTTCGCCAGCTTGATGGCCTGCGCCTCGGAGTAGTCGGTGACGTTCGGGAAGGCCATGTGGTGCACGATGATCTTGTTGGTCGGGGTGGCGCTGACCGACAGCGGGTCGGCCGGCGGGCGCGCCCCCCACTCGTCACAGCTGATGATCCAGTCGAGGTCCGTGCCCGTTCCCGGGGTCGCCTGGGCCGCGGCGGGGAAGGCCAGCTCGCTCCCGACGACCGCGACCGTGGCGGCGCCGAGGCCGGCCCGCAGCAGCGTACGACGGTCCAGTTCGGAATGGTTGACGTGCATGACAGCTCCTCTGCGGCCGGACCGGGGGTTGTGAAAAGTAGCTCCATTGGCCGCGCGTGATGTGGAGGATATTGCCGTGACCGGCGCTGCGCTAGGGGTCGGGCCGGGTCGGCCGGCCAGGCGGGACCCTCACTCCTCGATCGCCCCACCGACGCGCCGCAGGTGACGTCGGAACGTGTACGTCGGATCCGCCGCCCGGCGCGCCAGGTAGTCGTCGAAGTCGGTCTGCCGGCGCAGCGTCTCACCGGCACGGATCCGTGCCGCCTGCTCCCGCTCGACCCGGCGGATCCGCGCCGCAGTGGCCAGCACCTCGTCGACGTGGTCGGCCGCCACGAAGAGCACACCGTCGTCGTCGCCGAACACCACGTCGCCCCGGCCCACCTCGTGCTCACCGACGCGCGCACTGGTCAGCGCCGCCTGCTCCCGCTCGTCCACCCGGACCGGACCCGACGGGAAGCCGCCGTAGCTGAACACCGGCAGCCCGATCTCGACCAGCTCCGCCGTGTCCCGGTGCAGCCCCCACACCACCAGCCCGGCCACCCCCGTCGCGATGGCCTCCAGCACCGTCAGGTCACCGACGCACGCCTCGTCCGTCCGTCCGCCGTTGTCGACCACCAGCACGTCGCCGGTCGAAGCGTGGCCGTACGCCTCCAGGAAGACGTCCACACTTCCGTAGTGCCGTGCCGGCAGCACCCGTCCGGCCAGCCGCCGGCCGGCGAGCACCGGGCGGACGCCGGGCGGCGCGGCCCGCGGCGGCACCCCCAGGCGTACGCACGCGTCCGCCAGCAGCGGAGTGGACAGGTCGACGAAACGCTCCAGCATGACGCCCTCCAGACGGCCGGCGGGACGCCATCGTAGGGCGAGCGGCGGGCACCGGAACGAGATCCAATCCCGAGTGTGCGGCTTGCTCCGGTCGGACCCGACCCCACGAACGGGCGGTCGGCGCCCCGGGTGGCACCAGTCGCGGTTCCTGCCGCCTCGTGACGAATGGCAGGACTGACGGCTGCGACAACGGGTACGCGCGGTTGCGCAACGTCGGCGTCGGTCGGAATTCGGAGGCGGTGCCATGGAAGCCGGTGTGATCGTCGCCGTGGTCGTCGTGGTGCTGGTGGTGCTCGTGCTGGCGCTCAGCCTCCGGATGGTCCAGCAGTACCAGCGGGGCATCGTCTTCCGCTTCGGCCGGGTGCTGGAGCGGGTCCGGCAGCCCGGCCTGCACCTGATCATCCCGATCGCCGACCGGATGGTGCGGGTCAGCATGCAGACCACCGTGATCGGCGTACCGCCGCAGGGCGCGATCACCAGGGATAACGTCACGCTCACCGTCGACGCCGTCGTCTACTACCGAGTGGTCGACCCGGTCAAGGCGCTGGTCAACATACGTGACTATCCCGCGGCCGTGCTCCAGGTCGCGCAGACGGCGATGCGTTCGGTGATCGGCAAGGCCGACCTGGACACGCTGCTCGGCGACCGGGACCGGATCAACGCCGAGCTGAAGTCGGTCATCGACGCGCCGACGGAGAAGCCGTGGGGGCTGCTCATCGAACGGGTCGAGGTCAAGGACGTCTCGTTGCCGGAAGGCATGAAGCGCTCGATGTCCCGGCAGGCGGAGGCGGAGCGGGAGCGGCGCGCCCGGGTGATCGCCGCGGACGGCGAGTTCCAGGCGTCGCGCCGGCTCGCCGACGCGTCCCGGGCGATGGCGGCCACGCCCGGCGCGTACCAGCTGCGGCTGTTGCAGACGGTGGTGGACGTCGCGGCCGAGAAGAACAGCACCCTCGTGATGCCGTTTCCCGTCGAGTTGCTGCGCTTCTTCGACAAGTTCACCGGATCGCCGGGCGGGCCGGCCTCCGCCGCGCCACCGCTCGGCCCCCCGCCCGAGCGAGCGGACCTCGGGCCGCTCACCGAGAACGTGGCCGGCGCGGCCGAGGAGGACGGCCACGGCCGGCGGTCCTGACCGTGGCAGCGGTGGACCAGGCGCGGTCTCGGGACGCGGAGCCTGAGTCCCCGCCGGTCCACTTCGGGTGCCTGCCCGCGGGATCACTCGTCGTCGGATCGAAGCTTCGTGTTTGGCGCCCGGCACCCGCCGGGTAGGTCGGGGCCCAACGTCTCGACCTACCCGCGTGGAGGACCTCGGATGAGAGACAACGTCGGCGACGCGGTGGGCGACGCGCTCCGCTCGGTGATGCTGTTCGTGCCCAAGGCGGTCGCCTTCGTGGCGATCCTGGTGGTCGGCTGGTTCGTCGCCAAGGCCGCCCTGAAGATAGTGAACCGGATCCTGGAGCGGGTCGGCTTCGACCGTGCCGTGGAGCGCGGTGGTCTCCGCCGCGCGCTGAACCGCGCCCGCTACGACGCGAGCGGCATCGTCGCGAAACTCGTCCAGTACGGCCTGCTGCTGGTAACCCTCCAGCTGGCCTTCGGCATCTGGGGGCCGAACCCCGTATCGGACCTGATCGCCGGGGTGATCGCCTGGCTGCCGCGTGCCTTCGTGGCCATCGTCATCGTGGTGGTCGCCGCCGCGATCGCCAGCGCCGTCAAGGACGTCGTCGGCGGTGCCCTCGGTGGTCTCTCGTACGGCCGGGCACTGGGCACGATCGCGTACGTCTTCGTCCTCGGCCTGGGCGTCGTCGCGGCGCTCAACCAGATCGGTGTGGCCACCACGGTCACCACCCCGGTGCTCATCACCGTGCTGGCCACCGTCGGCGGGATCCTGGTCGTGGGCGTCGGTGGCGGCCTGGTCCGGCCGATGCAGAGCCGCTGGGAGACGTGGCTGACCCGCGCGGAGCAGGAATCCCACTCGATCGCGACGCACGCGCGCGCCTACCGGGCCGACCGACGCGACGCCGCGGCACAGGAGCGGCGCCGCTCCGACGCCGCAGCCGCTCCGGCGAGCCCGGTCGCCGACCCGGACGCCACCCAGGCCACCCGCCCCGCCGATCCGGAGGAGACGCAGGTGGTCACCCGGCCGGCGGATTCGGACGCCACGCAGGTGGTGGCCCGGCCGGACGACCCGGACGCCACGCAGGCGACCCCGTCCGGCGTGCCACTTCCCGCCCAGCGGACCGCGGACGACAGCGAGGCCACCGTGGTCATTCCGCCGCTGGAACCACGGCCGGACCACCGCTGAACACTCGATCGGGTGGGGTGGGACCTTGTCCCGCCCCACCCGCATGCGCGAACCCGACGGTGGCGCGAGTTCGTCTTCCGCGCGCCGCCCGCCCCCACGCCGCCGGCCCGCGCGCCACGAACGCTGGTCTCCCCGCGGCCGGGCCGACTAGCATCGCGGACATGACCTGGCGACATTGATGCATTGCTGACGGCCGCAGCCGTGGGCCGCCGCGGACGCCGTACCTCAGGCGTCCGCTCCGCTCCCACGGGAAGGCCTCATGACCGTCACCGCCACGCGCGTGCCCGACCACGCGGTCCGCCGTCTGACGGCGACCCTCTACGGGTACGCGTTCCTCACCGACCTCGTCCTGCTCTACCCGCTGTACGCGCTGCTCTTCGCCGACAGCGGGCTGTCGGTCGGGCAGATCTCCTCGCTCTTCGTCATCTGGTCGACCAGCGCCATCCTGCTGGAGGTGCCCTCGGGCGCCTGGGCCGATGCCGTCTCCCGCCGGCTGCTGCTCTGCCTCGCCCCGCTGGTCACCGCCGGCGGCTACGCCCTCTGGGTGCTGCTGCCCTCGTACCCGGCGCTCGCGCTCGGTTTCCTGCTCTGGGGTGCCGGCGGGGCGCTCAGCTCCGGCGCGCTGGAGGCGCTGGTCTTCACCGAGCTGGACCGGTGTGGCGCGGCCGGCCGGTACGCCCGGATCACCGGCCGCGCCAAGACCGCCGGGGTGCTCGGCGCGCTCGCCTCGAGCCTGCTGGCCGGCCCGGTGCTGCTCGCCGGCGGATACCCGGCGGTCGGCGCGGCCAGCGTCCTCGCGTGCCTGCTCGCCGCGGCCGCCGCCACCCGATTCCCCGAGCACCGCGGCCGTGCCGACCCGGACGACGCGCAGCCGGTCCGGACCGGGAGGGACGACCGGATCCCGGCCGATCCGCACGAGGACCTCGGGTGGGTGGCGAGCCTGCGCGCCGGGCTGGCCGAGACACGCGCGGTCCCCCCGGTGCGGAGCGCGCTGCTACTGGTGGCCGCGGTGGCCGCGGTGTGGGGCGCGCTGGACGAGTACACCCCGCTGCTGGCCCGGGACACCGGCGTGGACGTCTCGGCGGTGCCGTTCCTGCTCCTGCTGATCTGGGTCGGGATGACCGTCGGCGGGCTGCTCGCGCCGGCCGGGGAACGGCTCACCAACCGCGGGTACGCCGCCCTGCTGGGCGTCGCCGCGCTGGCCCTGGCCGGTGGCGCGCTGATCAACCATCCGGCCGGGTTCGTCCTGGTCGCGGGCGCCTTCGGCGCATGCCAACTCGCCACCGTGCTGGCCGACGCCCGACTGCAGGCCCGGATCTCCGGCCCGAGCCGGGCCACCGTCACCTCGCTCGCCGGTATGGCCACCGACGTCACGGTCATCGCCGTCTACGCCGGGTACGGTCTCGTCGCCATGGCGGCCGGCAACGCGGTCGCGTTCGCGGCGGCCGCGTCGCCCTACCTGGCGCTGGCGGTGCTGTCGGTCACGGCGGGCCGCCCCGGGAGCCGGTCGGCCGGGCAGCCGCCGAACCAGCCGGCCTGACCGGACGGACTGTGCCGTGAGCCGGGCGGACGTCGAACCGGGACCGGACGCCAGGGCGGGGCGCCGGCCCGGACCGGGCCGCGCGGTCAGCCCGCCTGGTGCACGAACGACCACTGATGGCCGTCGAGGTCGCGGAAGCCGCGCATGTAGAGCCCGCCGACGTCCTGACCCGGGCCGACGGCGTTGCCGCCCGCCGCGACGGCCCGGTCGACCAGCTCGTCGACCCGCTCCCGGCTCCCGGCGGCGAGCCCGACGATCACCTCCCGGCTCGCCTCGGTGTCGGTGATCGCCACCTGGGTGTACTCGGCGAAGGCGGAGTCGATGTGCAGGATCAGCTGGGTCGTGTCGTTGAGGTTCAGCATGAGGCTGGTGCGGTCGGGGGAGGGCTGGGCACCGGCGAAGCCGATCGAACGGAAGAACTCGGCGGCGCTGGCCAGGTCGCGCACCGGCAGGTTGATGAAAGTCGTGATGGTCACGGTCGTCTCCGTCCGCTCCGCCGAGCCGGTGGCGCCGACAACCGCGATGACCGCGAGACGCGGGAGCGCCGCGCTCAGCCTACCGGGGCACGGGCCGTGCGTCGGGCGATCGGCTGGTCATTCCTGCTCGGCGTCGAGGTAGACCCAGCGGCCGTCCGCGCGTACGAAGCGGCTGCGCTCGGACTGCATCCCGGTGTGCCCGCCGGTGCGGTGGTACGCGCGGAACTCGACCGTGCCGGTGCTGTCGAGCAGGCCACCCCGCTCGGTGTCGACGATCTCCAGCCGTAGCCACCGCCGGCCGGGGTCGAGGTCGAGCCGGGACGGCCGGGTGCGCTCGTGCCAGCTGCGCAGGAGGTAGCCGGTGTCGCCGACGGCAAAGGCGCTGAACCGGGAGCGCATCAGCGCCTCGGCGGTCGGGGCGTCGGCCTCGCCCCGGTGCAGCGGGCCGCAGCACCGCGGGTACGACCGGCCGGACCCGCAGGGGCAGGACAGCTCTCGATCCTCCGCCGCGTGCCGGCGGGTCCCACGCTTCGCCATCCGACCATCCTGCCCTACCCGGTACCGGCACCGGTCGGTGCCGGTAACCGCGCGCACCGGTCTCGGCTCAGCGGGGGGTGCCGGGCGGCCGGAGCTCAGTCCAGGTCGACCGGCAGCGGCACCGGGCGCTTGGCCACCCGGCCCTCGCCCGACGAACTGCCGCGCAGGTGCCGGGCCAACCAGGGCAGCAGGTGCCGGCGCGTCCAGGCCAGCTCGGCGCGGATCACCTCCTGCCGCGGGCGCCGCCGGGCGGTGGCCAGCGGACGCGACCACGAGTCGTCGCTGCCCGGCAACCCGGCGGTGTGCGCCAGCGCCGCCGCGATCCGTTCGTGGCCGGCGCTGTTGGCGTGCAACCGGTCGTCGCTCCACAGCCGTGGGTCGGAGGCGACCGGATGGGCGCCGAGGTCCAGCATGGTGGCCCCGGTCGATGCCGTGACCTTCCTCAGCGCCTCGTTCAGGGCACTCACCCGGCCGCGCAGCGGCCGGGCGGCCGGCATCACCGGCGCCGGGTCGGGCAGGGTGAAGGTGAGCACCGTGGCGCCCTGCTCGACCAGCGCCTGCTGCATGGCGCCGACGTCGTCGGCGACCCGGTCGACGTCGAACGACGGGCGGAGAACGTCGTTCATCCCGGCCACCACGGTCGCCAGGTCCGGGGCGAGTTCGAGCGCCACCGGCAGCTGCTCGGCCCGGATCCGCGCCGTGGTCCGCCCCCGGATCGCCAGGTTGGCGTACTCCAACCCGCCCTGCGAACGGGCCACCGCGAGGGCGAACCGGTCGGCCCAGCCCCGATAGCCGCCCGAGCCGTCCGGGTCGTCCAGACCTTCGGTCGTGCTGTCGCCGATCGCGACGTACCGGTGCCACATCACACCGGCGAGGGTAGCGGCGGTGACGCACGGCGGCACGCCGCCGTCCTCGCGGGCCGCGTTGACGGCGTCTCCTAGGCTCGCGCGCATGGCCCAACCTCCCGCGGTTCCGCTGGCCCCCGGCCTGTGGCGCATTCCCACGGCCGGTCGTGCGCTGGTCAACTCGTACGCGCTGGTCGACGACGACGGCAGCGTGACGCTCGTCGACTGCGGGGTGAAGCGGGCGCCGGCCCGGATCGTGCGAGGCCTGGCGGCGATCGGCAAGTCACCGGCCGACGTCACCCGGATCGTGCTCACCCACGCGCACCCGGACCACGCCGGCGGCGCGGCCGAGGTGGCCCGCCGCACCGGTGCTCCGGTCGTGCTGCACGCCGCCGACGTCGAGTACGCGCAGGCGGGCCATGCGCCGCCGCGGGATCCCTCGGTCACCGGGGGCCGCCTCTTCTCCCGGCTCGGCGGGGGCAGGTTCCCGGCCGTGGACGTGGCCGAGCCCCTCGCCGACGGTGACGTGCTGCCGGTCGGCGGCGGCCTGCGCGTCGTACACACCCCGGGTCACTCCCCGGGTCACGTCTCGCTGCTGCACGAGCCCACCCGGGTGCTGATCACCGGCGACGCGCTGTTCAACGTGGTCGGCATCCGCTGGCCGATCAAGGTCCTCTGCACCGACTTCCGGATGACGCAGGAGACCGCGCACGTCCTCGCCGAACTGGAGTACGACGTGGCGGCCTTCACCCACGGCGCGGAGCTCACCGACAACGCGCGCGAGCGGATCCGCGCCTTCCTGCGGCGGCGGTGAGGCCCGCCGCTCACAGCCAGCCGGAGCGACGGAACAGGCGATCCAGGGCCAGCGCGGCGAGCGCCATGGCGTCGAGAACGGCCCAGTACCTGTAGCGCCATCCCGGTGGCTCGGCGTCAGCCGGTCCGGCTCGCGAACACGATGATGTTGTCGACGTACTCGCCGGCCCGCTCGTCGAACCGGCCGCCGCAGGTGAGCAGGCGTAGCCCGGCGGAGTCGGCCGGGCCGTAGACCAGGTCGCTGGGGAAGGCGTCCTTCGGGTACGTGTCGACCCGGTCGACGGTGAACGTGGCCACGCGCGTGTCGGCTCGGCTGACCCGGACGGTGTCGCCGGGGCGTAACCGACCGAGGTGGAAGAACACGGCGGGCCCGGTGGGGGAGTCGACGTGGCCGACGAGCACCGCGTTGCCGGTCTCGCCGGGGCTGACTCCGTGGCGGTACCAGCCGGCCAGGCCGGGCCGGTCCAGGGGCGGCACCTCCAGCACGCCGGCGGCGTCCGCACCGATCGGGACGATCTCGGCGCGTACACCGATCGCGGGGATCCGTATCAGCGTGGGCGCGGCGTGCGGCAGCGGTGGCAGGGCGCGCGCGGGACGGCTGGCCGCGGGCACGGCCGGCGCGGCCCCCGGCACGGCGACGCTCGGCGCCGGCGGCCGGGGCGGCGGGGCGGTCAGCCCGGCGGTGACCAGTCCGACGCCGGTGACGCCGAGCAGGGACACGACTGCCGCAGTGGACACGGTGGACAGGCCGGGCCGGCCGCGACGCTCACGCGGTCCGGTCGGCGTGGTGGATGCGACAGTCTTTCCGGGCGTGCCTCGACGCCGCACGGGATCACCTCCGTACCCGGAAAACCTGGGGACCCGCACCGGCTCGTCGCCGACACGGGCCCCGCAACAGGGATGGTTCGCCAGTTCAGGCCAGAGTGGATGCGGAGCGCCGGCGGCGCAGCAGCAGAACGGCGCCGGTCGCGGCCGCGCCGAGCAGCGTGCCACCGGCGGCGAGCGCCCCGGTGCCGTCGCCGCGTCCGCCGGAGCCGGCCGGCGCGCCGCCGATCGGGGTGACGGTGAACTGCGTGCTGCTCTGCACGGTGCCGTCGCCGCAGGTGGCGGTCACCGTGTAGGTGCCGAGGGTGAACCCGGCGGTGAACAGCTCGGCGCTGAGACCGCCGCCCGGCGCGACGGTGGTCGAGCGGACGTTCTCGTCGCGGTTGGGGCCGGTGACGCGGAAGAGCGCGTCACCCGAGTTCGGATCGCAGGTCGTCGCGGTGAGGACAACGGTGCCACCCACCGGTGTGGTGGCCGGCGAGACGACAGTCTCCGCGAGCGCGGCGCCCGGCACGAGCAGTACGCCGAGACCCACGCCGACGGCCGCCGACAGGATGACTCTCTTCGGTTTCATACGCGTCTTCCCTCACTCTTCGTCCGCTGAGCACGTGGCGGGACGCCGTTCGGGTGGCCAACTCCGCGACTAGCACCGGTGTGCCCAACACTAGGGCGGTTGGCCCCCCGATCCGGTGAAAATGAGAAATCTTCGTTGCCGTCACATGTCCACCCGAGAACGGAGGGAGCTGCGGAAACGTCGGGCGCGCCCGGCTGGGACCCGGTCGTTCCGCCTGGGCCGAAGGCGAGGTCCCGCCGCAGGCCACGGTGACGTCCGGGCGATGCTGCCTCGCGCCGCCGGTCGCCGCGCCCGCCGCCGACCCGATGTGGCAGCGTGGTCGGATGCACTCCGCACCGGTCGACGTGGACCTCGCCCTGCTCGGCGGCGGTGGCGCGGCCTCGCTAGTGCTCGCCGCGCTGGACCGGCACGGCGTGCGGGGCCTGCGGGTGACCGTCATCGACCCGGTGCACCGGCGCGGCCAGGACCGGACGTGGGCGTTCTGGGACCGGCCGGGCGGCGACCTGGACCCGCTGCTGAGCGCGAGCTGGCAGCGGGTCGAGGTGGTCACGCCCGCGGCGCGCCGGGTGCTCGACCTCGCCCCGCTGCGGTACGCGATGCTCCGCTCCGCCGCCGTCTACGAGCGGGCCGCCGCCGCGGAGCGCCGCCTCGGCGTGACCCGGATGCTCGCCGCGGTGGACAGCGTGCACGACGACGGCGAGCGGGTGCTGGTCCGCACCGCCGGCGACGCGCCGACCGTACGCGCCGGTTGGGTCCTCGACTCCCGCCCGCGCCCGCCCGCGCGCCCCGGCCGCACGACCTGGCTCCAGCACTTCCGGGGCTGGTGGTTGGCGGCGGAGCGTCCGCTCTTCGATCCCGGCCGGGCGGTGCTCATGGATTTCCGCACGCCGCAGCCCGCCCGGGGCGTCTCCTTCGGCTACCTGCTGCCGGTCAGCGACCGGTACGCCCTCGTCGAGTACACCGAGTTCTCGCCCACCCTGCTCACCGGCGCCGGGTACGACGCCGCGCTGGCCGGATACCGGGACCTGCTCGGCCTCGACTCGGCCCGGTTGACGGTGCGGGAGGTGGAGAACGGGGTGATCCCGATGACCGACGCTCCGTTCGACGCGCACCCGTCGCCCCGGGTCGTGCGCCTCGGCACCGCCGGGGGCGCCACCCGACCCTCCACCGGGTTCACCTTCTCCGCGATGCGCCGCCAGGCGGACCAGGTGGCCCGCGCCCTCGCCGAGGGCCGGCCGCCGGTGCCGCCGCCCGCGTACCCCCGCCGGCACCGCTGGATGGACGCGGTCGCGCTGCGCGCCCTGGACCGGGGGACGGTCGGCGGTCCGGAGTTCTTCGCCCGGCTCTTCGAGCGCAATGCGCCCGAGCGGGTGCTGCGGTTCCTCGACGGCACCACCGCCCCGGCCGAGGAACTGGCCGTGATGAGCTCCACCCGGCTCCGGCCGATGGTCACCGCCACCGTGGGGGACGTCGCCCACCGGCTACGCGACCGGCTCCGACCGCCCCGACCCGTTCCGGCCGTACCGCCCCCGGTACGCGAGAGCATGATCCGACCCGAGGTCTGAGCACCGCGGCGGGGACGCGGGCCGGCTCCGCCGTCGCTATTCTCGGCCGCATGCCCCTCGATGATCTTCCACGCGCCCAGTTCGCCTTCCCCGGTCCGCTGCGGGACCGGTTGGTGGCGGCGATCCTCGCCGGGGTCAAGACCTCGACCACCGCCCTTCTCCTCGGCTACGAGCGCGAGGGCGAGCCGCTGCCCCGCGCCGGTCAACGGTCAGCGGTGGTCGACTCGGCGGAGCGGCCGGTCGCGGTGATCGAGCTGACCGACGTCCGGGTGGTCCGGCTCGCGGACGTGGAACTGCGACACGCACTCGACGAAGGTGAGGGGGACGAGTCGGTGGCGCAGTGGCGAGCCGGCCATGAGGAGTTCTGGCACAGCCCGCAGGTACGCGCCGAACTCGGCGACCCGAACTTCACCGTCGACGACGACACCCTCGTGGTGACCCAACGCTTCCGGCTGGTGAGCCTCGTCGACCCCGCCTCCGGCGCCGAGACACCCGTCGACCTCTGACGCCCCTATGCCGGGCGCGAGCAGGGGCAGACGGTAGGTTGCCGGCATGGTGGAAACCGGCGGAGTGGTGCAGATCTGGACCGACGGCGCGTGCAGCGGTAACCCGGGACCGGGTGGCTGGGGCGCGGTGCTGCGCTACGGCGAGCACGAGCGGGAACTCTGTGGCGGCGAGGCGACCCCCACCACCAACAACCGGATGGAGTTGATGGCCGCCATCCAGGCGTTGGAGAGCCTGACCCGGCCGGTCGCGGTCGAACTGCACACCGACAGCACGTACGTGCGTAACGGGATCACCAGCTGGCTCGCCTCGTGGAAGCGCAACGGATGGAAGACCGCGGCGAAGCAGCCGGTCAAGAACGCCGACCTGTGGCAGCGGCTGGAGGCGGCCTGCGCCCGGCACCAGATCACCTGGCTGTGGGTGAAGGGGCACAACGGTCACCCGGAGAACGAGCGCGCCGACGCGCTGGCCAACCGGGGCATGACCGAGGCTCGCGCGGCAGTACCGGCCCGGTGAGCCGGCGCTCCTCACCGAGTTCAGGAGTGGGCTGACGCGTCGAACTGCGGCCGGTCAGCGAGTCGCGTCCGGGTGCCCGGGCATGCTCGATCCGCCGCCGCTGCTGCCGGAGGCACCACCGGCCACGCCCGATCCGTCGTCCTCGGTGACCAGGTCGGGTCGTACGTCGGTGTCGTCCGGGGCCGGGACCTCGGTGTCCGCCTCGACCTGGACCAGTCGGGCCTGACCGGCCTCGTCCTCGGCGTGCTCCGGATCGACCGGCTGCTCACCCTGCCGCGTTCTGAAGCCCACGGTCGCCTCCCATCGAAGCCATCTCCGATCAGCCGTGGCTACCCGGCAGAAAACGGGCGAAACGTCCGCCCGCCGGGCGAGGCAACCGTCGTCCGGCTGATCTCAGCGGCGGCCGCGCCGCGCGGCTCGCGCGGGTCGGGGCGTACGCGGCACCGGAGTGAGCGGCACGGCCGTCCAGTGCGCCGGTCGGGTCAACCCTGCCGGCAACCGGGTACGAACATCACCGCGGGCGGCGTTCAGCTGCGACTGGTGCAGGAAGATGCTGCCGGAGAGATCGGCCCCGCGCAGGTCCGTGCCCCGCAGGTCCGCCCCCGTCAGATCGGCCAACTGCAGGTCCACCCCGCGCAGGTCGGCGCCGATCAGCAGCGCGCCCCGCAGGTTGGCGCGCCGCAGGTCGACACCGCGCAGGTCGCCCCCGAACAGTTGGGCACCCCGCCGGTCGGCGCCGGGACGCCCACCCCGGGACCGGGCAGCGTCGCCGGCGCGGGACAACAACACGTTGACGCGGTCGCGGTGCGCTCCGACGTCCAGGGCCAGCAGCTCCTGCGGGCTGCCCTCGGCGAGCCGGACGGTCTGCACACGGGCCTGGTCGAGTTCCTCGCGCAGCCCCGCCGGCGGGCGCAGCGCCAGCGCCTCGGTCAGGTACCAGAGCAGCTCGTGCAACGGCCGCATCGCCGTGAACGTGTCGAACATGACCTGCGCGGTCTCCGGCTCGGCCCGCCAGTCCCGCCCGCCGAAGGTCACCTGGGCGACCTGTTGCCCGGCGCCGAAGCAGTCGAAGACCGTGCAGCCGGGAAAGCCGCGGCCCCGCAGGTCGGCGTGGATACCGCAGCGGTGGTCCGGGCGCAGATTGGGGCAGGGCTGCCCGGCCGGCTTGTCAATCGCGAAGTCGGCGGACGCGGCGAAGGCCGGGACGACGCAGCAGAGGCCGAAGCAGCGCGTGCAATCGGCACGCAGGGCGTCCCGCTCCGGCCCCGCCGGCCGGGAGTTCTCCGACACGTTGACCGCTCTCCTACCGTCTCGACGGGTCCGTCACCGGCGCTGGCCGCGCGGGCGCGTCGCCATTGTCCCGCCGGCCGCGGCTCGGTTGCCGCTGGGGGCCACCGCGCGTGCCGTCCGGCCACCCTCGTCCCGGGGCGCTGCTGCTGGCGGCGACATCTGTGGGGGTACAGCGGGCGGGGGAGCGGAAGGCCGGGCGGCTACCTGGGTGTGAGGCGCAGGATGGCGCGCTCACCGCGCGCCGGGCCGTACTTCTCGTCGAAGCGCCGGGCCACCGGGTCGCGTTCCTCGTCAGTCGGCTCGATCAGCGTGAACACCCGTGGCGTCGACCCGGGTGTACGAGGCAGCGGCGCCCGCGCGGTGAGTGACAGGTTCGGTCGTGACCGCTCGCAATCGATGTAGTGCTCGCCGTCGACCTCCACATACGCCATCTCCGCCCGGAGGTAGTCGGAGTTCTCGGTGCCCAGCGTCACCGCCAGCCGGTCGTACCGCTCCAGCGGCACGGTGGCCTGGTCGTGGTCCCACAACTCCTCGAACCGGGCGTGCACGAAACCGCCCAACGGGCTGCCCATGTCGACCTCGAGTTGGGGAACGTTGAATGACAGCTTGCCGACGGGGAAGAACGAGATGAGGGAACGCCCGTCCCATTGGTAGAGCTGGATCGACGGTGACGCGTCGTAGACGCGCACCTCGAACCGCTCGTTCTCACCGATCTTCTTCCGGAGGGCCATCAGGTGTCGCAGATTCGCCCGGATGTGGCCGGGAACGTCGACGCCCTGCCGCTCCAGCTCCTCGGAGCGCTGCTGGGCCGCCGTGCAGTCCGGGTCGAGCAGGAGCAGCTGCACCTCCGCGCCGTTGCGCAGTGCCGCCTCGATCGCGTCCAGGGTCGCCCGCCGGTGCTGGTCGTCCAGCAGGATCGTCCAGGTGTCGAGGACACGCACCCGCCGGCACCTGCCCAGCCGCGCAACGAACGCTTCCTGGTCGAAGCTCAGGTGTTCCTGCACTCGGGCCTTGCGGGACTCCTCGAACAGCGGATCGAAGATGACGTACGAGATCGCCGCGAGCACCACGCTGGCCCCGAGATTGAGCAGCAGGTCGCTGAGGAAACCGCCGCTACGCCAAGCGGCCAGCAGCATGACCACGGCAGTTGCCAGCAGCCCGCCGCCGACCACGAAAGCGCGCCGCTGCCGGGGCGTACGACCTGACCGCCAGCCGCCCGTCCGCCGCATCCGGCCTCCCTTCCGGGCCGGCCGCCGCCGTGGCGCCCGGCGATCATTCGGATGACGGCAGGATACGGGTCCGAGCGGTCGCTGTCCCCATCGGAACCACCGCATTCGCCGATGAGCACCGTCCCGGAACTCATATCGTGACGGTGCCCGTATCGATCACGGACGGTTGGGTGCCATGAACGACAGTGAACGCGAACAGGCCCTGCTCACCGCCCTCACCACCGAACACTTCGTGCTGCAGACCTCCCGCAGCGCGACGGTCACCGAGTCGGTTGGCCGGGCCACGATCTTCCTGTCGCTGCTCTCCGCCGCGCTGATCGGACTCGGTTTCGTCTCCGGCACCGGCGCGCTGGTCCGTCCCTACCTCGGGGCGGTGCTGCCCACCTTGGTGGTCACCGGTGTGCTCACGTTCCTGCGGCTCGTGCAGAACATGGTGGAGAACGAGGTGGATCTGGAACGGATGCAGCGCATCCGGGCCTACTACCACGAGCGGTTCGCCGCCGGGCAGGAGTTCTTCATCGACGCGGTGTCGGGTGCCGGCACCGCGCAGGCCACCTGGTCCGCCGTCGGTAGCCGGCCGGGTCGCGCCCAGTTGCTGCTCACCACGGCGTTGATGGTGGGGGCGGTGAACGCGCTGCTGTTCGGGCTCGGGGTGACGCTGCTGACCGCGCTCGCGGGCCTGCCCACCGGGCCTGCCATCGGTGTCGGCTCCGCAGTGGCGCTGCTGGCCTTCGCCGCGCAGTTCGCCTATGTCGCCCGGGCGTCGACGGCGTAGGTCTAGCGCGCCCGGCACGCTGCCCGCCCCAACGTCGCCCCGACCGCGCCCCGGCCCAGCTGCGAGCGCGTCGCCTGAGCTCAGGCGGGTTCCACCCGTCGCCAGTCGTTCGAGGTGAGCGCGGCGGCCTGCGGGCCCATCATCAGCATCCCGCCGTCCACCGGCCAGGAGGCGCCGGTGACGTACGCGGCCGCGGGGGAGGCGAGCAGCGCGACCACCGCGGCGACCTCCCGGGCGTCGCCCGGGCGGCCCACCGGCACGCCCGGCCGCTCCTGGGTGGCGGGGTCGACGTCCTCCTGCCCGGTCATCGGGGTGGAGATCTCGCCCGGCGCGACCGCGTTGACGGTGATCCCGTCGGCGGCCAACTCCTGCGCCATCACCTTGGTGAGTAGTCCCAACCCGCCCTTCGCCGCGCAGTACGCTGCCGAGCCGACCCGGGGCGCGTGCTCGTGCACGCTGGTGATGTTGATGATCCGGCCCCCGGCGCCCGCCGCGAGCATCCGTCGGGCGGCCCGCTGGCCGCAGAGGAACGGCCCGTCCAGGTCGACCGAGAGCACTTCCCGCCACCGTTCCCAGCCGGTGTCGACGAACGGTGCGCTCGCCCCGGTGCCGGCGTTGTTGACCAGCACCCCGAGGCCGCCGAGCCGGTCGGCCAGCTCGTCGACGACGCCGGCCGAGTCCGGCAGACGCGTCAGGTCCATCTCCGCGACCTCGCAGGCCCGCCCGGTGCCGCGTACCTCGGCGGCGGTCCGCCGGGCGCCGTCGGGGTCGCCGTACCAGGTGATGCCGATGTCGAACCCGGCCTGGGCGAGAGCCACCGCGCAGGCCTTGCCGATGCCGGAGTCCGCGCCGGTGACGCTGTGCGGGGGTAGTCCTCGAAACGTGCGGGCATTGCGCCTCACTACCCAGCCGCTGCGCGCGCAACCAGACTCGGGCCACCCGCTTGCCGGCGTCGGCTCGCGTGAGCGGGTGCCACGTGTAGCGCAGGCGACCGTGGGTAGCCGCGGAGGATGCAGTTGGTGGAGGAGTCGCCGTACCGGTTCCGGATCGACCAGCACGACCCGATGCGGGTGCCGGGCGTGGTCTTCGCGACCCGATCGCTGCTGCCCGACTCCGGAGCGGACAAGTCACTCGAACAGGTGGCGAACGTGGCGACCCTGCCCGGCATCGTCGACGCCTCGTACGCCATGCCGGACGTGCACTGGGGCTACGGGTTCCCGATCGGCGGTGTGGCCGCCACCGACGTCGAGCACGGCGGCGTGGTGTCGCCCGGCGGCGTCGGTTTCGACATCTCCTGCGGCGTACGGCTGCTCGCCGCCGACCTCGACCGCACGGAACTCGGACCGCGTCTGGAGGCACTCATGGACGGGCTGTCCGCGTCGACGCCGCGGGGCATGGGAAAGGGGGCGGTCTGGCACCTCACGGACCGGTCGGAGCTCGACGGTGTGCTGCGCGGCGGGTCCCGGTACGCGGTCGAGCGCGGCTTCGGCGTCGAACGCGATCTGACGCGCTGCGAGGAGTACGGCGCCGTCGACGACGCGAACCCGCACGAGGTCAGCGAGCGGGCGGTCGAGCGGGGCGCCCGGCAGGTCGGCAGCCTCGGCTCCGGCAACCACTTCCTCGAGGTGCAGGCGGTCGAGGAGGTGTACGACGACCGGGTGGCCACCGCCTTCGGCCTGCACCGCGGGCAGCTCTGCGTGATGATCCACTGCGGATCGCGGGGGCTGGGCCACCAGATCTGCACCGACTACGTCCGGGGCATGGAGAAGGTGATGTCCCGGTACGGCATCCAGGTGCCGGACCGGCAGTTGGCGTGCGCGCCGGTCTCGTCGCACGAGGGGCACGCCTACCTGGGGGCGATGGCGGCCGCGGCCAACTACGCCCGCGCCAACCGGCAGTTGCTGACGGATGCCGCCCGAAAGGTCTTCGCCCAGCAGACCGGCCGGAACCTGGACCTCGTCTACGACATCTCGCACAACCTGGCGAAGATCGAGAATCATGAGGTCGGCGGGGTGCGGCGCAGCCTCTGCGTACACCGCAAGGGCGCGACCCGGGCGCTGCCGCCCGGCCACGAGGATCTCCCCGCCGATCTGCGTGACGTCGGTCAGCCGGTGCTGATCCCCGGTTCGATGGGCACCGGCTCGTACGTGCTGACCGGCGTTCCCGGCTCGCCGGCGTTCGCCTCCACCTGCCACGGGGCGGGCCGCGTGCAGAGCCGCAAACAGGCGGTCAAGGCCGAGCGGGGATCGGACCCGCGCCGGCAGTTGGAGGCGCAGGACATCGCCGTACGCGGTGCCTCCCGTCGCGGACTGGCCGAGGAGATGCCGGCGGCGTACAAGGACATCACGGCCGTGATCGAGTCCGCCGAGGGTGCGGGGCTGTGCCGGAAGGTCGCCCGGCTGGTGCCGATCGGTGTGGTCAAGGGCTGAGCGCCCCGACGGTCACACGTCGAGGGTCACCGCGCAGGACCAGCCCGCCCCGTCGCGGCCGAACCGCAGCTCGTGCAGGGAGACCGCCTTCGGGACCGCGCCGATGAGCTCGACCGCCTCGGTGCCCGTCACCCGCCAGCGCACCCGCAGGCCGCCGCGACCGTCGTCGGTCACCTCGGTGGTCAGCGGCAACTCGTCCGCCGTGTCCATCCGGAAGATCACCTCGTCGAGGACGTTCACCAGGAGGTCCTCGTCGGTGCCGGGCGGCGTGGCGTGCTCCCGGGTGGGACCGGCCTGTGCCCCGGCGCTGTCGGTGAAGGTCTCGACCAGCGCGGTGACCGCCTCGGACACGCACTCCTCGCGGGTCGGCGCCCACGCCTCGATCCGGACGTCGGCGGTGTGCGGCACGCACCGGTGCCCTCGCTGCCCCATGCCCCGATCATCCGTCACCCGCCGACCGTCGGCCGGTCGACCGCGCGACAGGTCCACCCGCGCGACATGTCGCGGTGTCCCGTCGACCAGCTACCGTCACCGGATGCTGATCACCAAGTACACCCACTCCTGCGTGCGGCTGGAGCACGACGGCGGGGTGCTGGTCATCGATCCCGGTACCTGGAGCGAACCGCGCGCTCTGGCCGGCGCGCACGCCGTCCTCGTGACGCACGAGCACACCGACCACGTCGACGTGCTCCGCCTGGCCGGCCTCGGTGTGCCGGTGTACGCCCCGGAGGGCGCTCGCCTGCCCGAGCTGGTCCCGCTGCCCGTGATCCCGGTTCGGGCCGGGCAGCGGTTCACCGCCGCCGGGTTCCCGGTGACCGCGGTCGGTGGCCGGCACGCGCTGATCCACGACGGGCAGCCGGACTGCGTCAACCTCGGCTACCTGGTCGGCGACGACCTCTACCACCCGGGCGACTCGTTGCACGTGCCGGACGAGCCCGTGCGGACCCTGCTGATCCCAGGGCAGGCGTCGTGGATGCGGCTGGGCGAGGCGATCGAGTTCGCCCAGGCTGTCGGCGCGCGGCGTGCGCACACCATCCACGACGCGCAGCTCAACGAGCGCGGTCTGGGCAGCGTCACCGGCTGGTTCGGCGAGACTGTCCCCGGCTACCGTCACCTCGCGCCGGGCGAGACCGCCTGACCCGGGCCGGGTCGGCCGGCATCCGAATCCGGCCGGCTCGTCGGGCCCGCTGACGGCTCCTCGGGGACCTCGAACGCTGGCGCGGAGCCGGTCAGCACCGCGCGGGCGGTCGGCACCGCCCCGACCGCGGTCAGCTCTGCCCCCAGCGTGTCGACCAGCCGGGCCACGTCCTCGGCGGCCGTCGCGTGCAGTCCCTCAGCCACGATCAGCACGTGCGACGTCTCCGCACGTACCGCCGACCAGCCGCTCTGCCGGTTGGTCCAGCGGCGCGCGTGGGCACGTCCCGCCTCGTCGGCGTACGTCACCTCGCCTGGGTCCGGCCGCTCGACGCCGCCGCCGAACGTCACGTACTCCTCGTCGCCGTCGGCGTGCCGCACCGTCAGGTCTCCGCTGATCCGGTCGGTGTCCAGCACGGCCACCGGGAGGGCGTACGCGACTGAGATCGCGTTGCAGAGGTCGACCAGCGGATGCAGTCGCGGGAACTCGCCGTCGAGCCGCAGCCGCCGCAGCAGCGCCTCGGCGGCGCACCGGTACTGCGTCGGTCTCAGGCCCGTCGCCGCGAACGCCCGCCGCCACGCCCGGATCTCCGGGAAGCCCGCCTCCGGGCCCGTCGCCAGGCGGGCCCGTGCCTGGCCGGTGAACCGGTCGACGCGGGGGGCCACAGCGAGTTCCGTGGTGACGCCGGTGGCGACCAGGACGCCGGCCACGAGGTCGGGGAAGGCCGCGCGGAGCGCCGGGGAGTGCTGGAAACGCACGGGAAGTCTCCTATCGATCGGTGAGGAGGAGCGAGACGCCGAGCGCGACGAACGTGCCGGCGACGGTACGGCGCAGCCAGGTGGTGACCCGGGGACGGGCGAGCACCCGGTCCCGCACCGCGGCGGCGGCCACCCCGTAGCCGCTGAAGACCACCAGAGTGAGCAGCATGAAGACTCCACCGGCCACGAGCATCCCCCGGGTGGCGCCGGCTCCGGCCGGATCGACGAACTGCGGCAGGAACGCGACGAAGAACAGCGTCGGCTTGGGGTTGAGCAGGTTCACCAGCACCGCGGTGACGATCACCCCTACCGCCGAGCGGGGCGTCGGGTCCGCGTCCGGGGTGAACGCGCTGCGATCCCGCGACGTCGACCAGGCGACGTAGAGCAGGTACGCCACGCCCGCGTACTTCACCGCGTGGAACGCCGTGGCGCTCGCCGACAGCAGGGTGGCCAGTCCCGTCACCGCCGCGAGCAGGTGCGGCACCGTGCCCAGTGTGCAGCCGACCGCGGCGACCAGGCCCGCCCGGGCACCCCGGGAGAGTCCGGCCGACAACGTGTAGATCACTCCGGTGCCCGGGGTGACGACCACGACGAGCGTGGTGACCAGGAACGCGATGCTCACGACGGTCCTTTCGATGCGGTGACGGCGACACCTGCCGCCCCACCCACTCTGCTGACAGGATGGTCCGATGAGCAGGGTCAAAGTGCGCTCGCCCGGAAGGTCCATAACGGAGGTGGCGAGTCCGGCCCTCCGCACCGCCGGATCCGACTTCCTGCACCTGGACATCGCCGAGGCACCGCCCGGTGGTCGAGCCGCGTGGCTCGCCGAACGGCTGCGTGGCGCGATCGCCGACGGGCGCATCGCCGTGGGCGCTCGATTGCCGGCGACCCGGTTGCTCGCCGCGGACCTCGGCGTCTCCCGGGGAGTGGTCACCGAGGCGTACCAGCGGCTGGCGGAGGAGGGCCGGATCGCCGGGCGTGGCCGGGCCGGCACCGTGGTCGTCGCCGCGCTGCCGCGGCCGCCCGTATCGCCGGCCGTCCCGGCCACCTCACCGTCGGCGGCCGCGCTCTTCCCGTCCGTGCCGGGCAGCGACATCTTCGACGCCGTACGTACCGCGCCGGCGCGGATCGATCTGACCCCGGGCGTACCCGACCTGGCCGCCTTCCCGCGTGCGGACTGGCTGCGCGCCGAGCGGACCGTGCTGCGGCGGCTCGCCGCGGCCGACTTCGGCTACGGCGACCCGTGCGGCGCCCCGGCGCTGCGTGCCGCCGTCGCCGCCTGGCTGGCCCGTAACCGGGGCATCGCCGCACACCCGGGCGACGTGATCGTCACCGCGGGTGTCTCGCAGGCGCTCGGTCTGTTGGCCCAGGCGCTGCTCGGCGACGGGATCGACCGGATCGCGGTGGAGGAGCCGGGTTCGCTCGGCGTGCGGCAGCATCTGAACAACTGGGGCGTGGCCACCCTGCCGGTCACCGTGGACGCGGCCGGGCTGCGGGTCGACGAACTGGTCGCCACCGGCGCCCGCGCGGTGATGCTCACCCCGGCGCACCAGTTCCCGACCGGCGTGGTGCTCGACGGGCGCCGCCGGCGCCAGCTCGTCGACTGGGCCAGCGACGGCGGGTTGATCGTCGAGGACGACTACGACGCCGAACACCGTTACGACCGTCCACCCGTGCCGGCGCTGCGGGCCATGCTGCCGGAGCACGTCTGCTACGCGGGAAGCGTCTCCAAGCTGCTCGCCCCCGCGCTGCGGGTCGGCTGGTTGCTCGCCCCGCCGCGTTATCGGGACGCGGTGGTCGCCGCCAAGCGCAACGCCGACCTCGGCACCTCGATGTTGCCGCAACTGGTGCTCGCCGAGCTGATGACCACCGGCGCCCTGGAGCGGCAGCTGCGGCTGCTGCGCCGCCGGCACGTACGCCGCCGGGACGCGATGGTCACCGCGCTCGCGCGGCACCTGCCCGGCGCGACGGTGCACGGTGCGGCGGCCGGTCTGCACCTGATGGTCACGCTGGACGACACCGTGGCGGACACCGAACTGGCGGCAGCGACGCTGGAACGCGGCGTGAAGGTGCAGCCCCTGTCCTGGCACTGCCAGCGGGCGCATCCGCCGGGGCTGGTGCTCGGGTACGCCGCCAACACGGCGACCGACATCGAGCAGGGCGTGGCCACGATCGCCGCCGCATTGCGTCGAGCGCGTACCTCGTGAAGCTGCGGCGCCGGCCGGTCCCGGATGTCGGACCGGGGGTTTGCGCGGGGGAGGGGCACCGGTGCCGGGAGCTGGGCCGATGTGCGGATAGGACGGTCGGATGCCCCACCCACAACTCGTAATTTACGAATTAATATTGACACGCGCTCGTAACCGGATGCAGGATCCGTGGAAACACGGGCGTCACGGGCCGGCGGCCCATCGCGGGGGCGTACCCCGAGTCCGGCCGACGTGCGGGCGCGCCCCGACGCGGTCAGCCGAGAGGCGGAGGGAAGGGCTGTGCGGGCTCGTCGGCTCGTCGTGACGTCCGGCGTCCGTGTTCCGGCACCCCCGGCAGCAAAGGAATCCAATGTGAAACGACAAGGCCTAGCGGCAGTGCTGGCCCTCGCGACCGGCCTGCTGGTCGTACCCGCACCCGCCCACGCCGCCCCGGCGGCCGGCGTCGCCCCCGAGCCGGCGTCCGAGGTGTTGAGCCCGACGCCGTACGCGGGCTGGAACACCTACTTCGGCCTCGGTGGCAACTTCTCCGAGCAGTCCGTACGCGAGGTCGCCGACGCTCTCGTCTCCCGCGGCCTGGCCGAGGCCGGCTACGACATCGTCTGGCTCGACGGTGGGTGGCAGGACCCGGAGCCGCGTACCGCCGCCGGTGACCTCCAGGCCGACCGGACCCGCTTCCCGAACGGTCTGAAGCCCCTGGTCGACTACATCCACGCCAAGGGCCTGAAGGCGGGCATCTACACCGACGCCGGGCCGTACATCCCGGGCAAGTGCGGGCTCGGCAGCGGCGGCGGCAACTACCAGCGTGACGCCGACCAGTTCGCCGCCTGGGAGTTCGACGCGGTCAAGGTGGACTTCCTCTGCGGCATCGCCGCCGACCTGGACCCGAAGACCGCCTACACCGAGTTCGCGCGGGCGCTGCGCGACAACGCCAGCGGCCGGCAGATCATCTTCAACCTCTGCAACCCGGTCACCTCGCCCGACTGGGGCAACTACCCGGAGGAGCAGCAGTCCACCTACTCGTGGACGTACGCGCCGGAGATCGCGCAGTCCTGGCGTACGTACACCGACGTGGGCTTCGTCGGGGACATCAAGTTCAAGGACGTGCTGCGCAACTACGACGCGAACGCGCGGCATCCCGAGGCCGCCGGGCCGGGCCACTTCAACGACCCGGACTACCTCGCCCCCGAGCTCGGGATGAGCGACGAGGAGTTCCGCACCCAGGTGTCGCTCTGGTCGATGGCCGCCGCGCCGCTGATCGTCGGAAGTGACATCCGGAAGCTCAGCCAGACCAGCGTCGACATCCTCACCGACGCCGACGCGCTGGCCATCAACCAGGACCCGGCCGTCGTCCAGGCCGTCCGCGTCGGCCCCGCCGGCACCACCGAGACGTGGGTGAAGCGCCTCGCCAACGGCGACCGGGCCGTGCTGCTGCTCAACCGCGGTGAGACCCCGAAGACCCTCACCGCGAGCGCCTCCGCCGCCGGCCTGAGCGGAGACCGGTTCACGCTCCGGAACGCCTGGACCGACCAGGTCACCGAGAGCGCCGGCACCATCAGCGCGGCCGTCCCCGCGCACGGCGCGGCGCTGTTCCGCGTCGCGGCGGCGCGCGGCCTGCCGGGCGTCCCGCACGTGACCGCCGGGCTTCCGCAGGTGACGCAGGTCGGCGGCGACCCGCTGCCCGAGGGCACCGCCCCGGTCCTCGCCGGCGGCGACGAGGCGAAGGTCGAGATCGCCGTACGCAACGACGGCGCTCAGCCGGTCTTCACCCCGCAGGTCGCGCTGAGCACGCCGGACGGTTGGCAGGTCCGGCCGCTCGACCGCGCGCCGAAGCTGCTGGAGCCCGCGGCCGGTGCCACGCTCACCTTCGCCGTGACCCTGCCGGCCTCGGCGGCGCCCGGTGGCGCCACGCTGACCGCCACCACCTCGTACGACGTGCTCGGCCACGGCCGCCAGCAGCAGCGCACCGCTTCGACCCTGGTGGTCGCGCCGGTGCCGCCGGACGGCGAGGCGGTGCTGTCGCACCACACGTGGATCAGCGCCACCAGCGGCTGGATGAACCCGACAGTCGACCAGAGCGTCGGTGGCGGATCGCCGATCAAGATGCTCGGCCAGGTCTACCCGACCGGCATCGGGGTCGCTTCGCCGTCCACGGTCCGCTACTACGTCGGCGACCAGTGCAGCCGGCTGGCCGCCGTCGTCGGCATCGACGACGCGGTGAACAACGTAGGCCCGGACGGTGGCACGTCCACCTTCCAGGTCGTCGGTGACGGCCGGGTGCTGTACGACAGCGGTGTGGTGACGCGGGAAGCCGTGCACCAGGTCGACGTCGACCTGACCGGCGTCCGGGTGCTCGACCTGGTGGTCGGTGACGCCGGCGACGGTGGCTACAACGACCGCGCCGACTGGGCCGGCCTGACCGCCACCTGCTGACGCGGAACTGTCGCACCCGGGTGAGCCCGTCACCCGGGTGCGACAGTCGTCATCGGCCCGGTCGCGCAGACCGTTCGCGATCAGCGGCCGGCCGGACCGCCGGTGCCGACCCCGGTGATGATCCGGGCGAGCTCGGCCGGCTTGGCCAGGTGCGGGAAGTGACCGCCGCCCGGCAGGACGTCGATCGTCACGTCGGGCAGCATCGACTCCAACCACCGCCGGTACGGCGGCGGGGGCTCACTGCCCGCCGCGTAGTGGTACGGGATGCCCAGCAACCGGATCCGCTCCAGCTCCCGCACCCGCTGCTCGGTGAACGCCTCGTCGGCGGTCACCAGGATCTCGTTCCAGTACCCGAGGAGCAGGTCCTGCCGCGGGGTGGTGGCCGTACGGACCACCTCCTGCGCGGCCGCCGGCAGCTGGTCGATCCCCATTCCGGCCAGCAGCGAGTTCCAGAGCTGCAGGTAGTCGCTGCTGCGCAGCACCGGCTCGTTGCGGCGCAGCAGTTCACCGAACGGGCCCAGCAGCAGCGGCTGATCCACGTTCACCACGGCCCGGGTCGGGTGGCGGGACGCGTACACCGTCGCCAACGCGCCACCGAGCGAGTGACCGACCACCACCGGACGGTCGAACCCGGCGTCCGTCACCGCCTCGTGCAGGACGTCCGCGACGTCACCCGTGGCGTACGAGTCGCCCGCCGGTGACCCGCCGTGGCCGGGCAGGTCGAGTGCGAGCACCCGCCGGCCCGGTTCGAGGCTGTCCAGTGCGCGCAGGGTCGGTGCCCACTGACTCCGGTCGTACGTCAGGCCGTGCAGCAGGACCACCGGCGGGCGGTCGTCGTCCGTCCCCTGGCGGTCGGCGGCCAGGCCGCCGAAGTGCCGCTGCTGTGCGCCGCCCGTCTCATCTCCCTTACGCCGCCGGTGCCGCCCGGCCCCGCCACGCCGGCCTGGCAAACCTAGCCGGATCGGCGCCCGGACGGGTCGAGAGGGGTCAGACCTCGTGGACGGCGGTGTTCAGGCGGGCGTCCGCCGCCGACTGGCCGGGGCCGTCGCCGACCGCCTCGCAGATCGCCGCCGCGTCGACCCAGTGCCGGCGGGCCTCGTCGGGGTCGTCCAGGGCCGCCGCCGCGTCACCCAGGTAGAGCAGGGTACGGCCCAGCCCGGCGGTCGGCCGGCCGCCCTCACGCAGCCGGCGGCTCTCGGCCAGCCAGTCGTACGCCTGACGGGCCTGACCCGGACTGGCCGCGAGCAGGGCGGCGCCGGCGTTGAGCAGCACGGCGGCCCGGCCGTTCGGGTCGTTGACCGAGTCGTACTCCCGCAGGGCCGCCCGCCACGCCTGCGCCGCGTCCAGGTGCTCGCCGAGGCCGGTGTGCACCAGCACCAGGTTGGTCAGCGCGGCCGCGTAGCCGCGAGCGTCGCCGAGCGCGCTGAACGTGTTCGCCGCCCGGACCAGGTGGCGGTGGGCGCTGTCCAGCTCACCGCGGGCCAGCCGGGCCGCACCCAGCGCCAGGTCGGTCAGCGCGAGCCCGGCGCGGTCCGCGCCGGAGCGGTGCCGCCGGGACCAGGCCAGGTGATCCACGGCGTCGTCGACCTGTCCGAGGTCGAGCAGGGCGAGGCCGAGGTTCATCCGGGCCTGGGCGGTGGCCCGCCGGCCGCGTTCGATGACCGCCAGGTTCAGTACGGTGGCCGCCCGGTGCGGCTCGTGCCGGCGCCGGTAGAGCGCGCCCAGCTCGTTGTGCGCCCAACCGGCGACCTCGGGGCGGTCCTCGGCGGTGGGGGTGGCGAGCACGGTGCGGCACACCTGCTCCCACTCGTCCAGCCGCTCGGCGTGTGCCAGCCAGCCGCAGAGCGCCACGGCCAGCCGGAACCACCAGCGGCGTACCCGGCGGGGCAGCGTCTCGGCCGCGCCGGCCGGCACCCGCACCACCGCCAGCAGCAACTCCTGGTGCAGGTCGAACCAGCCGTACGGGTCGTCGTCCAGTGGCAGCGTCCACTCCCGGTCCGGCGGCGACCCGAGCGCGGCGAGGCCGGCGGCGTGCCGCTCGGCGTGCTTCGCCAGGTACCGGGTGAGCCGGGCCTGCGCGGCGACACGCCGGCGGACCGGGTCGACAGCACGCAGGTGCAGCCGGGCGTACCCGGCCAGTGGCGGGCGGATCTCGTAGCGGTCGCCGTCCCGGCCTCGCACGAACGCCGTGGCGGTCAGCTCGTCCAGGAGCGCGGACACCTGCTCGGGACGCCGGGCGGCCAGCGCCGCGATGGTCGCCCGATCCACCGGGGCGGGACTGAGCGACATCAGCCGGTACAGCCGGCGCGCCTCGGCGGACAACGCCCGGTACGCGGTGTCGGCCTCGGTGAGCAGCCGGGCCGCCGGGGCGAGACCGGTCCGCTGGTGCGGCGGCGTCCGCACCGCCCGTTGCAGCGCATCCAGCACGTCCGCGTGCCGCCAGCTGTGCTGCGCCGTGCGGTAGCCAAGCGCGCGTACCGCCCGTGGCTGTCGCCCGCAGATCTCCACGATGTCCCGCACGAGCGGGTCGACGCGCGGGTCGGCCCGGCGGGTGCGGGCGGCGGGCGCGGCCTTCCCCGCCGCCGCGAAGATCTCGACCGCGTCGTCGATGTCGGGCTCGTCGATCCAGCGCTCCGCGACGCCCCGCAGGCCGATCAGCGCGGGGCCGCCGGCGAGCAGCAGCCGGCAGGTGCGGGTGGTCGGCGGCAACAGTGGACGCACCTGCTCGGGGCGGTCCACATTGTCGAGCACCACCAGGATCCGCCGGCCGTCGAGGTGCCGGCGCAGCGCGTCAGCCGCTTCGGCGAGCGCCTGCGGGCGAGCGGAGACGGGCGGGGGCGTGCCCAGGATGCGGGCCAGTGCGGTCAGCACCTGCCGAGCCGACCGGGGCCGACCACCCGGGCGCAGGTCGAGGTAGTACTGCCCGTCGGGGAAGTCGTCGCGGCACCGGTTGGCGGCCTGGATCGCGCACGCCGACGTGCCGACCGCCCGCCGCCCCCGTACGGCGACCGCCTGCTCGCGCCCGAGCAGGTCCGCGACGTCGTTCACCGCCGCGTCCCAGCCGGGCATACGCCCCGGCGACGGCCAGCCGCTCATCCGGTCCGGCGGAAGGGTCGGCGCGCCGCTCGGCGTGGCCACGCCGTCCGCGAACCCGGAACCGTCGGGCCGACCGGCCCGTCGGCGGCGTACGTCGAACACCACCCAGCCGAGCGCGCCACTGATCACCAGCGCGAAGCTCGCCGGCCCGAGGATGCCGGCGGCCAGCTCGGAGAGCAGGTTGCTGGCCAGGTTGACGAGCACGCCGCCGATCACCGTGGTGACCGCCACGAGGAACGGCCAGCGGGGTGGCCGTCCGCCGCCCTCGCGGCCGCTCGGGGCGGTCACCGGACACCGCCGGAGACGAGACCCGCGACGAGATGCCGCCGGGCCAGCACGACCAGCAGCGCCGGCAACATCGAGGCGATCACCGAGCCGGCCGCCAGCGCCCCGCTGTTGGCCACGAAGCCGCGGGTCTGCCCGGCCAGGAACAACCCGAGCGGCGCCGAGTCCGGCCCGCTGAACAACAGCCCGACCACCAGGTCGTTCCACACCTGCACGAACTCGAGCACCGACACCGCGACGATCGCCGGACGGCAGTGCCGGGCCAGCCGGCGCAGTGTGCCCCACCAGTGCCGACCACCGAGCCGGGCGGCCCGCAGCCGATCGGTCGGCAGGTCGGCGAACGCGTTGCGCAGCACCAGCACCGCGAACGGCACACCCAGCGCCACGTGCACCAGGACCAGGCCACGAGCGGTGCCGGAGGAGAGCGCCACCCCGAGCACCTCGTTGACCGGCCCGGCGATCACCTGCACCGGCACGACGACAGCGATCATCAGCAGCAGCCCGGTCGCCTGGGCGGCCGGTCCGGTCAACCCGGCCAGCGGGTACGCGGCGAGCAGCGCGACGACCAGCACCGTGGCGGTGACGCCGGCGGCCAGCAGCAGCGTGAACCCCAGCGATCGCCACAGCTCGGAACCGGTGAGCACCTCGTGGTAGGAGGCTAGGCTGGGCCGCGTCGACCACCACCCCCGCGCCGCGGCGTCCACCGGCCCGTGCAGCGACGTCGCCACCAGGACCGCCAGCGGAACCAACCAGGCCATGGCGGCGACCGCGGCGAGCAGCCGGAACGGTCGCGGTGGTGGGGCCGCCACCGGATCCGGCTCGGCGGCCCGCGGCGGCGGCCACGCCTGCCGGACGAACAGCGCCGCCACCAGCATGCCGGCGGCGACCGCCACCAGCCAGATCACGCCGAGCGCCGCGCCCTCGCCGGTGGTGGTGCCGCCGGAGGTCTGCCAGACCCGCAGGGCCAGCACCGCCGCCTCGTCGCGCACCGACCCGGGCGCCATCACCAGGATCAGGTCGAAGGTGCGGCTGGTGCCGAGCGCCACCAGGGCGAACACCACCGCCACCGTACGCAGCAGCAGTGGGCGCCACTGCGCGTCCCAGAGCACGTGCCGGCGGGTGCCGCCGTACGCGCGCACCGCGTCGGCGAGGCTCGACGGCAGCCGGTCCAGGGCGGCCCGGAACACCAGCACCGCCAACCCCACCCACGCCCAGACGAACGCCGACATCAACGCCACGGTGACCAGGCCCGGACCGAGCATCTGCGGCACGTCCTCGCCGGTGCGCCCGGTCAACCGGGCGGCGACGAGGGTGGCCAGTCCCCGGGACGGGTCCGGGTCGTACATCAGGCGGAACGTCACGCCGGTGACGACCAGCGGCAGCGCGGTCGGCACCACGAGGATCAGCCGGACGAGCTTGCCCTCCTGCGAGCGGCGGGAGGCGACGGCGAGCAGGTAGCCGAGGCCGGTGACCACGGCGGGCACGAGCAGCGCCCACAGCACCGTACGGCCGACCACCGCGCCGGTGCCGGGGGCGGCCAGCGCGGCCCGGAAGTGCGTGACGCCGACCCAGTGGCCGCCGGTGGTCACGCTGGCGTGCACGGTCCGCAGCACCGGCCAGAGCACCAGGGCACCGAGGAGCAGCGCGGCGGGCAGCACCAGGGCGGCGGACGCGCCGACCGCCGGGTACGCCCGACCCCGCCGGGGCGGCCCCACGTCGTCGAGCACGACCGGCTCGCCGAGCACGGGCAGTCTGCTCATCGGCCACCACCGGCGTCGCGGGCCGCGGCGGCGAGCTGCTTCGTGGTGCGGCGGATCGCCTCGGCGGCCGGTACGCCGTCGGTCACGTCGGCGAAGAAGTCCTGCATGATCGGCCAGATGCCGACCCCGTCGGAGCCGGTGAACGGGCCGGGCAGGCGGTCGGAGAGGTCGAAGCGCACGGTGCCGGCGGTACGCATCTCCCTGGCCAGTCGCTGGCGGAGCGGGTCGGCGTAGCCGTCGGGCTCGACGGTTACGTCCGGCGACAGGTAGCCGCCCGCGCGCAGCCAGGGCCGGAACGCGGCGGCGTCGGTGAGCCAGCGGACCAGGTCGACGCCGGCGCGGGAGCCGGCGAAGGCGACGGCCGCGTCGCCGCCCACGATGAGCGGGCCGTCGCCGGGCCGGACGCCGGGAAACCGGAACGTCGCCGGCTCCTCCGGCCCCCGCCGGAAGCTACGGGCCACCCCGTCGGCGAAGTCGCCCTCGAAGACGGTCACCGCCCGGCGGGTGTGCACCACCTGGATGACCGACTCCTCGTACTGCGTGAGCAGGGCCCGGCGACCGCCGCCGGGGAAGGCGCCGTCGATGCTCCAGATCTCGGCGAGCCGGTCGAGGGCCTCGCGCACCGGCCGGCCCTGCCAGTCGGCGGCCGGCTCCGCGAGTGCGTCGTACCCGTCCGGTGCCACGTCGGCCAGCACGTTCTCGAACCAGTCGGTGAGCACCCAGCCGTCGGCGGCGCCGATCGCCAGTGGGGCCGGACCGTCGTCGCGGCGGGCCCGCGCGGCGAGGCGGCGGGTGAGCAGCACCAGTTCGTCCCAGGTGGCCGGCGGCTGCGGGAGCATCGACGGCAGGTGCCAGAACAGCGACTTGTGTGCCGCTTTCACCCAGACGCCGTAGCGTTGCCCGTCGTCGCCGCGGAGCAGCCCGGCGAGGCTGCCGGGAACACCGTGGCCGGGGGCCGGGTTCAGCGGGCTGAGCCAGCCCCGCCGGGCGTACTCGAGGACCAGGCCCGGGCGGGGCAGGATCGCCACGTCGGGGCTGGTCCCGGCGAGCTGCCGCGCCCGCAGGAACGCGTCGATGTCGTTGCCGGCGCTGACCACGTGCACCGGAGCGCCGTAGCCGGCCACCACGGCGCGGAACGGAACGAGCTCCCCACCGCTCCAGACCACCGCCACCTGCACGGCCCGCCCGCCGTCGGAGCAACCGGTCGCGATCGTCGCGGTGCCGGCCGCGGCGGCCGCCAGCAGCGTACGACGGCTCACCCGCCCCGGCGCCGTCACCGCCGCACCGCCTCGATGGAGAGCTCCACCCGGGCCGGGATCTGCGCCAACGTGGCCGGGTCGGCCGTGCAGACGAGTACGGCCACCCCCGGTGCGTCCGCCGGGGAGAGCCGGGGCGTCAGGTCGTCGAGCCGACCGCCGTCGGCCATCCCGCCCGGCAGGTCGACCACCAGCACCTCGGGCAGGCAGGCGGCGGCGCGGGCCAGGGCCACGCGGAACCGCTGGGCGTCGGTGAGCACGTGCGGCAGCAGGGCGAGCGTGGGCGCCAACTCCAGCCGCTCGACGACGGTGGCCGTCCAGTCCTCGGCCATCTCCCGCACCCGCTCCCGCTTGCGTTGGCCGTACTCGATGTTCCGGCGGACGGTCAGCTGCGGCAGCAGCGCCCCGCCGGCCGGCACGTAGCCGATCTGCCGGCGCGGCGGCGGCAGATCCGTGACGTCCCGCTCGCCGACCAGGATCCGCCCGTCCACCGGCGGGGCCAGCCCGACGAGGACCCGGGCGACCGCGGTGCCGACCCGGGACGGCGCGACCAGCGCGACCGTGCGGCCGGCCGGTACGTCGAGGGAGACCGGCCCGGTGCCGGGCACAGGGGTCAGCGCGCGCAGCCGTAGCGTGACTCTCACCTCCGGTGACGTCCTCGTCCCCGTACCAGGGTGGCACATCGTGCCGGCGATCGATGCCCCGCGCCACGCTCCACGGTGGATCGGCGGTCAGCGCTCGTGGTACAGCCGGGCCAGCTCCGCGGCCGTCGCGGCCAACCGGTCGCGTAGCTGCGCCGGCGCGAGCACCTCGACGTCGGCGCCGAGGCGCAGCAGCTCACCGTGCGCGTGGGTGAGTGACTCGATCGGCAGTACGGCGGTCGTCCAGCCGTTCGCGTCCGGTGGCCCCGCGCTGGCGTCCACCGCCGCGACCACGACGTCGTTGGCGATCTCCCGCAGTCGGTCCCGGCCGCCGGGGGAGAGCCGCACGGTCGCCTCGTCCTGGTGCAGGCGCGCCCGGAACTCCCGTACGTGCGCGCGCCACCAGGCCGGCAGGTCGAAGTCGGCGGGCCGGTCGAACCCCTCGTCGAGCGGGGTGAGCGCGAGGATCTGGTTGACCCGGTACGTGGCCGGTTCGACCCGCCCCGGCCGAGCGGCGACCACATACCAGCGGCCGCCCTTGAGCACCAGCCCGTACGGTTCGAGTACCCGGGTCACCTCGCCGGTCCAGCTGCGGTAGCGAACCTCGACGCGCCGCTGCCGCCAGACCGCGTCCGCAGTGGACGCCAGGTGCGGTGACGGGTCACCGTCGGCGTACCAGTTGGGAGTGTCGAGGTGGAAGCGCTGCTGGAGCAGGGTGGCGCGCTCACGCAGCGGGGGCGGCAACGCGGCGTGCAGCTTGAGTTGGAGCGCGGCCACCACCGCGCCGTCGCCCAGCTCGTCGGCCGGTCCGGGCAGCCCGGTCAGGAAGAGCCGGTCCGCTTCCTCGGCGGTCAGCCCGGTCAACCGGGTCCGCCAGCCGTCGATCAGCTGGTAGCCGCCGGCGTGCCCGGCCTCGCCGTAGAGCGGGATGCCGGCGGCGTGCAGCGACTCCACGTCCCGGTAGATGGTCCGGGTGGAGACCTCCAGCCGCTCGGCGAGCTGCGTGGCGGTCATCCGGCCGTGCGCCTGCAGGAGCAGCAGGACGGAGAGGAGTCGACTGGCCCGCATTCCACTGACAGTAGATGTCAGTGAAGCGTCCGTACCGTCCCGGCATGGCATTTCGCGACAAGGACCTGCGGGTGCCGGGACCGATCACGGTCGCCGGCCGGCAGTTCAAGCGCTACCACATCGACCAGCCCGAGCGACCCATCGAACCGGAGGTGGAGAAGGCCGCGTACGAGGTGCTGCCGAGCCTCGTCCCGGACCCCGACGGCACCCCACCCGCCGGCTGGGTCGTGCTGCACCGGGGCGCGGACACCGGAGCCTACCTGCTGGCGTACTGCTGGACGTGGGACAACGTGATCGAGGTACGTATCGCCGTGGCCGGGCAGCCGGTGCTGGGCTGCCCGGACGAGGACCCGAGCCACTTCGTGGCGCTGAACCGGCCCGGGGTGGGCTGCGTCTGGGAGCTGGGCGTGCTGGAACACGAGCGGGCCGCGTGGATCCGGCACGTGCTCGCGCCGGAGTCGCCGGACGTCAAGGCGTACCTGGCGGACACGCGCGCCGAGGGGCCGGTGGGCGTCTGATGGGCGACTTCGACTTCTTCATCGGTAGCTGGGACGTGGCGAACCGGCGGCTGACCAAGCGACACGTCGGCAGCGGCGACTGGGACGAGTTCCCTGGGTTCAGCGTCGCCGGGACGTTCTTCGGCGGCGCCGGCAGCTTCGACGAGATCACCTTTCCGACGAAGGGCTTCTCCGGGGCCACCGTGCGGATCTTCGACCCGGCGGCCGGCACCTGGGCGATCTACTGGATGAACAGCGGACGCGGAGTGCTGGAACTGCCGCCGGTGGTCGGCCGCTTCGTAGCCGGGGTGGGCACCTTCTACGCCGACGACCTCGACGAGGGGCGTCCGGTCCGCTGCCGGTTCATCTGGTCCGGGATCACCGCCACCTCGTGCCGCTGGGAGCAGGCGTTCTCCACCGACGGCGAGCGCACCTGGGAGACCAACTGGATCATGGATTTCACCCGAGCGTCGGCCGGGTCGAGGTAGCTCAATCCGCTGGGGGAGTGGTGTCGCGGTAGATCGTGGACAGCCACACGTCGAGCAGTACGTCCACCACGTCGGGCTCGGCCACGGCAGGTCCGTCGCCGGCGAGGGTGGCATGCATGACCCGCTCGTTCATCGAGTTCAACGCGATCGCCAGGTCCCGGGCGGGCAACCCGTCCGGGGCCGCGCCGCGCCGCCGCTCGGCCTCGATGGCCGTCTGCGTGCACCGCACCCAGCGTTCCAGCACCGCCGCCCACAGTTCGCGTACCTCGGCGTTGGCGCCGCGCGCCTGGGCGCACGCCAGCACCACGGCCTTGTGCGCGCGGAACGTGTCGTGGAACCGGCCGATCAGGTCGCGCCAGCGGGACCGCGGGTCGTCGGCCATCCGGTCGAGCGTGTCGCCGGCCGCCGCGTCGGCCTCGGCGGTGACCCGGTCCAGCAGGGTCAGCAGCACCGCGTCCTTGGACGGGAAGTAGAAGTAGAAGGCGGGACGGGAGATACCCGCTCCGCGGGCCAGGTCGTCGATGGAGATCTCGGCGAACGGCCGCTCGGTCATCAGCCGTTCCGCGGTGGCGAGTATCGCCAGCTCACGCTGGTCGCCGGAGCGGCGGCCGGCGCGCCGACCGCGCGTGGCGGTGTTCCCGGCGGCGGCGCGGGCGGTCGTCATGGTCGTCGATGCTATCGCGTTTCGACAGGGTGTCGAGATTGTTGACAGAGTGTTGACCGGCGTCGACGATGGTGGATAGGGACCGGTCCACCGCCACCCGGGGAGCTGCCTTGGCCCGCGATCACGTCGACGTGCTCATCGTCGGCGCCGGGCTGTCCGGCGTCGGTGCCGCCTGCCACCTGCGACGCAACTGTCCGGACAAGACGTACGCGTTGCTGGAGTCCCGTGACGCCATCGGCGGCACCTGGGACCTGTTCCGGTACCCGGGCGTCCGGTCCGACTCGGACATGTTCACGCTCGGCTACTCCTTCAAACCCTGGACGAACCCGAAGTCGATAGCCGACGGCGACTCCATCCGCGAGTACGTCCGCGACACCGCCCGCGAGTACGACGTCGAGCGGCACATCCGTTTCCGGCACCGGGTGGTCAGCGCCGAGTGGGACAGCGTCACGGCGCGCTGGACCGTACGGGCCCACCGCGACGACACCGGCGAGACCGTCGAGTTGACCTGCGGGTTCCTGCACGTCTGCGCCGGCTACTACCGCTACGACGCCGGCTACACGCCGCGGCTGCCTGGCGTCGAGCGGTACACCGGGCGACTCGTCCATCCGCAACAGTGGCCGGCCGACCTCGACCACGCCGGCCGACGGGTCGTCGTGATCGGTAGCGGCGCCACCGCAGTCACCCTCATACCGGCGATGGCCGACCGGGCCGAGCACGTGACGATGCTCCAGCGCTCACCGACGTACATCCTCGCGCTGCCCTCGCGTGACGCGCTCGCCGACGCGCTGCGGCGGTGGCTGCCGGCGAAGGCCGTCCACCCGGTGGTCCGCTGGAAGAACGTCCTGCTCGCCACCGCCAACTTCCAGCTCAGCCGACGGGCCCCCGGCCTGATGAAGCGGGTGTTGCGGCGGTCCGCGCGGAGTCACCTGCCGGCCGGGTACGACGTCGAGCGGCACTTCTCACCCCGCTACGACCCGTGGGACCAGCGGCTGTGCATCGTGCCCGACGGCGACTTCTTCGCCGCCGTCCGAGCCGGCCGCGCCTCGGTGGTCACCGGCACCATCGACACGTTCACCGAACACGGGATCCGGCTGGCCTCCGGGGAGGAGCTGCCCGCCGACATCGTGGTCACGGCCACCGGGCTGAACCTGCTCGCCCTCGGCGGCATGACGGTGCGGGTGGACGGCGTGCAGGTCGACCTCGCGCGAACCGTCGCCTACAAGGGCATGATGCTCTCCGCGGTGCCGAACCTCGCCATGACCATCGGCTACACCAACGCCTCCTGGACCCTGAAGGCCGATCTGGTGGCCACCTACGTCTGCCGGCTGCTGAGGCACCTGGACCGCACCGGCCAGCAGATCGTCACGCCGCAACCGCCGCCGGACGACGACCGGGTGCCGCTGATCGACCTGCGCTCCGGGTACGTGCTGCGTAGCCTGGACGCGTTGCCCAAGCAGGGCCGATCCGCGCCCTGGCGGCTGCACCAGAACTATCCCCGCGACGTGCTGCTGCTGCGGCACGGCCGGCTCGCCGACGAAGGCGTGCGGTTCTCCCGCGCGGGCAGTCCGGAGAGGAGCGCGACGCGTGCGTAGCTTCGACTTCACAGCGGGCACGGCCGTGCTCACCGGCGCGGCGAGCGGTATCGGTGCGGCGCTGGCCCACGGGCTGGCCCGGCGCGGCAGCCATCTCGTCCTGCTGGACCGGGACGCCGCACGCCTCGACGGCGTGGTCGCCGCCCTGGGCGCCGCCCACCCCGACCTGCCGATCGACACCCACGTGGTCGACCTGGCCGACGGCGCGGCCACCGCCCGGACCGCCGCCGAGATCCGGGAACGGCACCCCCGGATCCGGCTGCTGATCAACAACGCCGGGGTCGCCCTCGGCGGCCGGTTCGACCAGGTGACCCTGGAGGAGTTCAGCTGGGTCGTCGACATCAACTTCCGGGCCGTGGTGCAGCTGACCCACCAGCTGCTGCCCGCGCTCAAGGCCGAACCCGGCGCGCACCTGGTGAACGTCTCCAGCCTCTTCGGCCTGATCGCTCCCGCCGGGCAGGCGGCGTACTCGGCGAGCAAGTTCGCCGTCCGCGGGTTCACCGAGGCGCTGCGCCACGAGCTCGCCGACGACGGCATCGGCGTCACCTGCGTCCACCCCGGCGGGATCAACACCCGCATCGCCGCCAACGCCCGCGTCGGCAGCGGCGTGGCCATCCAGGAGTACGAACAGGGCCGGCGCCGGTTCGAGAAGCTGCTCACCATCCCGCCAGCCACCGCCGCCGAGGTGATCCTGCGTGCCGTGGCCCGCCGTCGCGGCCGGGTGCTGATCGGCTGGTCCGCGAAGCTGCCGGACCTGCTGGCCCGGGTCACGCCCGCCTCGTACGGCCGGATCCTCGCCCTCGGCGTCAACCACGGCGGCGCGTCGGCTCGGCCGAGCGCGTCACCGTCCCCCACGTCACCGGCGTCTGGTGTGCCCGCCCAGCGCCGCGCTGAGCAGTCTGCGGGCGAGAACGTGAGGGAGGCGACATGACCTCGGCAGAGCGGCCGCGGCACGTCACCGTCGCCGGTCGGCGGGTACGGCACCGCATCGACGGTGCCGGCGAGCCGGTGGTGCTGCTGCACGGCATCGGCCGCAGCATGCGCGACTTCGCCGAGCAGCACGAGTTGCTCGCCGAGCGGTTCCGGGTGCACAGCGTCGACCTTCCCGGCCACGGCGGATCACTACCGATGGTGGACCCGTGCAACCTGCCGTCGCTGGCCCGGTTCGTCGGCCGGTACCTCGACGCGGTGGGCGTGCACCGGCCGGCGCACCTCGTCGGCAACTCCCTCGGCGGCGCGATCGCCATGCAGCTCGCCGTCACCGAACGGCACCGGGTCGCGAGCCTCGCGCTGGCCGGCAGCGCCGGCTTCGGCCGGGAGGTGACCCTCGCGCTGCGGTTGCTCACGGTGCGCCCGCTCGGCCGGCTGTTGCTGCTCCCGAGCCGGGCGGCCGTCCGACGGACGGAGCTGGCGCTCTTCCACGACCCGGCCTTCGCGACCGCGGAACGGATCGCGCACGCCCTGGCGATCGCCCGCCTGCCGTACACCGGGCGGGTGATGATCGAGATCGCCCGCAACCTCGGCAAGTTCCAGGGCGTCCGCGCTCAGTGGCGGGAGCAACTGCTCGCCAGGATGGCCGACCTGGACGTGCCGACGCTGGTGGTCTGGGGTGAGCGTGACCTCATCCTGCCGGCGACCCATCTCGAGGCCGCCCGCGCCGCCCTGCCGAAGGCCCGTACCCACCTCTTCCGTGACTGCGGGCACCTGCCGCAGGTCGAGCGGGCCGACGAGTTCCACCGGCTCCTGCTCAGCTTCTGGGGAGTGCCCGTGCCCGCCGGCGGACGGTGACCGCCGCCGGGTCCGCCGCCGGGTCCGCCGCCGCGCCGACCCCGGGCCGCTGAACGGTCAGAGGGTTGCAGTGGGGCACGCCCATCTCGAGCACCCTCTCAGGGCGCGGTGCTGCCCCGCTTCTCCTCCTGGGCCAGCACCGCGTCACGGTGCTCCGGCTCGTCGCGGCGGATCAACTCCGCGGCGAGCCGCGGGTCGTCGACCAGCCGACCCCGGTTGTGGTGCAGGAACATCTCGAACCCGCCGGTGTACGGGCAGGCCAGGTCGCCGAGCGCCTGCTCCGGCGCGTACCGGCAGCCGGCACAGTAGTCACTGATTTCATCGATGTACGTGCCGTCAACCGCGTACGGGCGGGTCTCCACCGGGGACGGATCCGCGTAGTGGCTCATGCCGAGCACCGTCGCGTTCATCACCCAGTCCGTGCCGTCGACGAACGAACGCTGGAACCAGTCGACCAGTTCGGCCGGCCGCCACCCGCGTTGCAGCGCGTAGTTGCCGAGCACCAGCAGCCGGGGACCATGATGGGTGAACCCGGCGTCGCGTACCGTGGCCAGCACGTCGGCGAGGCAGCGCGCCTCGACCGCGTCCGCGTCCAGCTCGGCGAACCACTGCGGAAGGGGCTCGGCGCCGGACAGCGCGCCGGCGCCCGGAAACCTGGGCTCGGCGTACCAGTAGAGCTGCCAGAGGAACTCGCGCCAGCCGAGCAGCCCGCGGATGAAGAGTTCCGCGGCGGCCCGTGGCGCCAACCCGTCGCGCCAGGCCCGTTCCGCCGCCTGTACCGCCGGCCGCGGGTCCAGCAGGCCGAGGTTGAACGACGAGGAGAGCCCACTGTGCGTCAGCAGCGGGTCGTGCGCGCTCATCACCTCGGCGTACCTGTCGTATTCCGGCAGCCGGTGGCGGAGGAAGTGCGCGAGCCTGGTGCGCGCCTCGGTGTGCGTGGCGGGGAAGCGGCGGGGGCCGTCGCGGCCCACGAACCGCACCCCGTCGGCCGCCCACCGGTCCAGGTCGTGGCGCACCTGCGCGTCGATGTCATCCTCGACGACCGGCGGTGGCGGCGGTACGGGCTGGGTGGCGTCGGCCGAGCGGGGCGGACGGTGGGCCGGCGCGCTCCCGGCCGGGGCGCGGAGCAGCCCGTGGCGGTCGAGGGCGTGCCGGTAGAAGTCGTCCATCCGCAGCGGGCCGTGCTGTTGCTCGGCCCAGGCCGCGAAGTCCGCCGGGCTCGTGATGAACCCGCGGGCCGGCAGCACCGCCAGGCCGGGTACGGAACGCGCGAAGCGCATCGCCGCCCGCGAGTGTGGATGACAGACCTCGACCGGCTCGGCGAGCCGGTCGAACGCCTCCCGGAACGTGCCGGCCCGCAGCAGCAGCGCGCGGTCGCCGAGTTCAGCGGCGCGGTGCCGCAGGCTGGAGAGGATTAGGTGCGCCTTCTGCCGGTGCATCGGTCGTCGCCGGAACAGTTCCCGCGCCTCGATGAGCAACACCGGTTGGTCGGAGTCGTCGAGGAAGTGGGGCCCGAGCTGGTCGGCGAGCAGCCATCGACGGCAAGACATGACGCAATTCTGCCCACTTGAGCGCGCCGTGTCCCATACCGGATGTGTACGGGTCGTCGCGTTCAGTGGATCGGCCGCTCACTCCGCCTCGACCGGACCGCCGCCGTCGCTCGCGGTGGGGCCCGGGTCGGTGGCGTCCGGCGAGGTGCTCAGCCTCCGCGCCAGCACGGTGACCGCCACCAGGCAGAACAGCAGGACCGCCACGAGGTGTACCGGCGCCGGCCCGAGCGGGACGAGCAGCACCAACGCCGCCGTGCCAAGGCACGCCGCGGTCAGCCACCGGTGCTGTCGGCGACGCACGTGCAGCGCCCAGAGGGTGACCACGTACACCGCCACCGGCACGGCCACCGCGTAACCGGCGGTCAGACCGGAGACATGGCTGTCGTCGCGTTCGTGGTCCACCTCCACCGCCAGGCCGGCGCCCACCGCGCCGATCGAGGCGAAGATCAGGTAGTGGCCGTATCCCCAGAACAGTGCGTGCCGCAGCCGGTTCGAGACCGCCGCCGGCCGGTCGAAGTAGAGCCACCAGAGCGCGAACACGATCACCGTGCCGGCGGCGGCGAGGGACCAGAGGTGACGGTCGCCCGCGTCCAACCCGGTTTGGATCGCCAGCGACGTCACCAGCACCACCTCGCCGAGCACGATCAGCGTGAACAGGCCGTACCGTTCGACGATGTGCCGCGGATGCCAGGGGGTCATCCCGGGCCGCTCCGCCACCGCCGGCACGAGTACCTCGGCGAGCGCCAGCACCAGGAAGGAGGCCGCCAACCAGCTGTCCGGCAGGGTGAGCCGAAGCAGCCAGCCGACCTGCACCACGAACACCCCGCCGGCGTACCGGAGTGCGGCGCGCCGGTGGTCCGGATCGCCGGCCGCGGCTCGTACCCACTGCACGATCGTGGCCAGGCGCATCACCACGTACCCGAACGTGATCGTGGCGAAGTCGCCCTCGGTGAACGCGCGCGGTACCCCCGAGGCCAGGATCAGCGCGCCGGCGATCTCCACGAACGTCGTGATCCGGTAGACGTCGTCGTCGGTGTCGTACGCGGAGGCGAACCAGGTGAAGTTCATCCAGGCCCACCAGATGGCGAAGAAGACCATGAGGTAGCGCCCGACCGCGAGGTCGAGGTGCCCCTCCGACAACGCGTGGTGCAGGCTGTCGGCGGCCTGCGCCACGGCCACCACGAAGCAGAGGTCGAAGAAGAGCTCCAGCGGGGTCGCGGTGCGGTGCGGTTCGTCGCGTCGCCGTCCGGTCATCCGCCGGTACCACGGGCGTGCCGAGCGGGTCTGGGTCACACACGCTCCTCGGGCCGGCCGTCGCCCAAACGATAGCGAGCAGGCCCGCCCGGGTGGGTCGAGTTCGCGTCCGACCGTGCCGGCGCGCGCCGGGTGGAATGGTGGGCGAATGGCTGACGACACCATCCGCCTGTTTCTCGGCGGCGACGTGATGACCGGCCGTGGCGTGGACGCGATACTGCCGCACCCGGGCCCGCCCGACCTGCGGGAGGAACTGGTCCACGACGCGCGTGAGTACGTGCGGCTGGCCGAGCGGACGAACGGTCCACTGCCGCGCCCCGTACCGGTGAGCTGGCCGTGGGGCGCGGCGCTGGAGCTGCTCGACCAGCTGCGCCCGCACGCGCGGATCGTGAACCTGGAGACGGCGGTGACCGGGCGGGGCGTGCATGAGCCGGGCAAGGCTGTGCACTACCGGATGCACCCGGGCAACGCGTCCTGCCTCGCCGCGGCCCGGCTCGACGTCTGCGCGCTGGCGAACAACCACGTCCTCGACTTCGGCCCGGATGGGCTCAGCGACACGCTCGACGCAATGGACGGCGTCGGCGTCGCGACGGCCGGCGCCGGCCGGGACGCCGACTCGGCCTGGCGGCCGGCCCCGGTGGATCTCGCCGGTGGCCGCCGGCTGCTGGTCTTCGGCGTGGCCGCCGGGTCGAGCGGGGTGTCACCGCACTGGGCGGCCACGGCGGACCGGCCTGGCGTGGCGTACCTTCCCGAGGTTTCGGGGGCCGCCGCGGACGCGTTGGCCGAGCGGATCGCGGCGCAGGCCGGACCGGCCGACCGGGTGCTGGTCTCCGTGCACTGGGGCTCCAACTGGGGGTACGACGTGACGCGGGAGCAGGTCACGTTCGCCCATCGCCTGCTCGACGCGGGAGTCGACGTGGTGCACGGCCACTCGTCGCACCATCCTCGCCCGGTGCAGGTCCACCGGGGACGGCTGATCCTCTACGGCTGCGGCGACCTCGTGGACGACTACGAGGGAATCGGTGGTCACGAGGCGTACCGGCCACACCTGCGGCTGCTCTGGCTGCCCACCCTCGACGCCGCGACCGGTGAGCTGCGGGACCTGCGCGCGGCCCCGATGCGGGTGCGCCGGATGCGGCTGGAACGGGCCGCGCCGGACGAGGCCGCCTGGCTCGCCGACCTGCTCGGCCGGATCGGCGAACGGTTCGAGGTGGACCCCGACGGGCTGCTTCGCCGTGCCGAACGGTCCGAGTCGGACTGATTTCGTGCGGTTGATGGTCATCGACGGGAACGCCGACCATCCCTAGCATGGGGGTGAATGGATCTTCGGAATCCACCCCTTGGCCGTACCCGGCCATCAGTCCGATCGAAGGAGACGCGAGTGCGTCGATCTCCCCATTTAGCACTGCTCGGCGTCGGCGTGTCCGGCGCGCTGCTGCTGAGCGCCGCCCCCGCGAGCGCCGCGGCGTCGCCCGCCGCCGCGCCGCAGCCGGGCATCGTGGTCAGTGACGGCATGACCCAGCCGGTGTTCTCGCTCGCCGACGCGATCGAGGAACGGGTGTACGTGCAGACCCCGGTCGACACCGACCACGACGGCCGCCCCGACCGGGTGGCCATCGACATCTCCCGCCCGCGGGAGACCGCCACGCAGGGCCTCAAGGTGCCGGTCATCTTCGAGCACAGCCCCTACCGCAAGGACACCTGGGGCGACGTGCCCTACCCGAGCGTGCTGGTCGACGACCTGCCGCAGAACGGCCAGACCGGCCACTCCGGGCTGAGGGCGCTCGACATGGGCGTGCAGCGCGCGGAGGCGAAGGCGAACCTGCCCGGCTCGCTCGACGACTACTACGTGCCGCGCGGCTACGCCGTGGTGCTCGGCCAGAGCGTCGGCACCGCCGACTCCGACGGCTGCCCCACCAGCGGCGACCAGGCCGAGACGCTCGGCACGAAGGCGGTCATCGACTGGCTGAACGGGCGGGCGAAGGGCTACGACGCCGGCGGCGCCCCGGTCACCGCCGGCTGGACCACCGGCGCGGTCGGTATGACCGGTGTCTCCTACAACGGCACCCTGCCCAACCAGGTCGCCACGACCGGCGTCGAGGGTCTCAAGACCATCGTGCCGGTCTCCGCGATCAGCAGCTGGTACGACTACTACCGGGCCAACGGCCTGGTCGTCGCACCCGGCACCTACCAGGGTGAGGACACCGACATCCTCGCCCAGTTCACCGCCGGGCAGACCCGCGCCGAGGGCCCCTGCGCCGACGAGATCGCGAAGCTCACCGAGGAGCAGGACCGGGTCACCGGCGACTACACGAAGTTCTGGGCGGACCGCGACTACCTCGACGCGCGGAACGTGCACGCGAGCGTCTTCGTCGTACACGGCCTCAACGACTGGAACGTGAAGACCGAGCACTTCGCCGGCTGGTGGGACCAGCTCGCCAAGCGCGACGTCCCGCGCAAGATCTGGCTGCACCAGGGCGGGCACGGCGGCCCCGGCAACAACGCGTCGGTGACCCTGCCGGACGGCCGCACCTGGACGTACAAGCAGACCGAGAACCGCTGGTTCGACTACTGGCTGTGGAACGTGCCGAACGGGATCATGGACGAGCCGACCGCCGTGCTGCAGCGGGAGGACCGGGCCTACACCACGTACGCCAACTGGCCGGACCCGGGGGCACGCGAGGTCGCGGTGAAGCTGGCCGCCACCAACGCCACCCAGCCCGGCACGCTCACCACCGGCAAGCGGCCGAAGGGCAAGGTCGAGCAGAGCTTCGTCGACGAGGGCCGCACCATCGGACCGGACGCCCTGGTGGCCGGCCCGGACGCGGCGAGCCCGAACCGACTCGCCTACCTCTCCCCGGCGCTCGAGCAGGATGTCCGCATCTCCGGGCGGCCGGAGATGCGGCTGCGGATGGCGATCGACAACAAGCCGGACGCGAACCTGACCACCTACCTGGTCGACTACGGCCCGGCCGGCTCGACCGCCGCGCCGACCGTGGTGACCCGGGGCTGGATGGACCCGCAGAACCGCAAGAGCGCGGCCCGCACGGAGCAGCTCAAGCAGGGCAAGTTGTACGACTTCCGGTGGACCCTCGAGCCGAAGGACTACATCTTCCCGGCCGGCCACCGGATCGGCGTGGTCGTCTTCTCCAGCGACCAGGAGTACACCTTGCTGCCGAACGGCGGCACGGAGCTGCGCGTCGCGCCGGACCACAGCGAACTGCGGCTGCCCGTGGTCGGGGGACAGGGCGTGCTCGGCTTCTGAGCCGACCCACGAGCCGTCCGAGCCGTCCGAGTACGGCCGACCGAAGGCACTGATCGAGATGGGGCAGTCCCGCAGCGGGACTGCCCCATCCGCGTGTCCGGGCTGGTCACGCCACGCCGGCGCGACGGCCCGGTCGGGAGCGTGGGCCGGTGGTCCACGCCACGTTGCCGGTGACCGGCCCCGAGCCGATCCGACGTCCGGCCGAGGATGGACGTATGACGGCTACCGCGGACACCGCGGTGAGCGCCGCCGCTCCCGCACGCCGCCGAGCCGTACTGGTCTGGGGCGTGGCACTCGCCGCGTACGTGGCCGCGGTCTTCCACCGCAGCTCGCTCGGCGTCACCGGGGTCGACGCCACCCACCGCTTCGACATCAACGCCTCCGCGTTGGCCACCTTCTCCGTGGCCCAGCTCGCCGTGTACGCGGCGATGCAGGTTCCGGTCGGGGTGCTGCTCGACCGCTTCGGCTCGCGCCGGCTGCTCATCACCGGCGGCGCGTTGATGGTCGCCGGGCAGCTCTGCTTCGCCCTCGCCACCGACGTGCGTCTCGCCGTGGTGGCCCGGATCCTCGTCGGGCTCGGCGACGCGATGACGTTCATCAGCGTGCTACGCATCGTGACCTTCTGGTTCCCAGGTCGGGCCAACCCGCTCATCGTGCAGCTCACCGGCACGCTCGGGCAGCTCGGCGCCGTCCTCGGCGCGGTGCCCCTGGTGGCGCTGCTGCACCACTTCGGCTGGACACCGGCGTTCCTCGTCGCCGCGGCACTCGGCACGACAGTCGTGCTCCTGGTCCTCGTCGCGGTACGCGACACCCCGTACCGGGAGACCCTCGCCGGCCCGCCGCCCCGGCCCGGTGCCGTCCGCCGGGAGCTGGCCGCCGCCTGGGCCCAGCCCGGCACCCGGCTGGGCCTCTGGACGCACTTCGTCACCCAGTTCTCCGGCTCGGTCTTCGCGCTGCTCTGGGGCTACCCGTTCCTGGTTCAGGGGCAGGGCCTCACGCCCACCACGGCGGCGTCCCTGCTCACCCTGATGACGGTGGCCGGCCTGCTGGTCGGACCGGTGCTGGCTCACCTCTGCGCCCGGCACCCGTACCGTCGCTCGGTGCTCGTCTTCACGGTCGTGGCGGCCACCGCGGCGGTCTGGGCCGTGGTGCTCGCCTGGCCCGGGCCCGCGCCGCACTGGCTGCTGGTGGCACTGGTGCTGGTGCTCGCCGTCAACGGACCCGCCTCGATCATCGGCTTCGACTACGCGCGCACCTTCAACCCGGCCAGCCGCATCGGCAGCGCCACCGGCATCGTCAACGTGGGCGGTTTCGTAGCCTCCATCGTGCTGGTGCTCGCCGTCGGCGTCGTGCTCGACTCGGCGACCCCGGCGGGGCGGCAGACCCCCGACCTCGACGCGTTCCGTTGGGCCTTCGCGCTGCAGTACGTGCTCTGGTCGCTCGGCGCGGTGCAGGTGTTCCGGCACCGCAACGCGACCCGCCGCCGGCTCGCTGCCGAGTCGTCCAGGCGTGTCGAGCCCGCGGTGGCGGTCACGACGGGGCGGCGCTGACGCCGCGCGGGGCAGGTCAGCGGCGCAGCCGCCGCGCAGGTCAGCGGCGCAGCCGCCGCGGAATGAGGCCGTCCAGCACCAGGGTCAGCCCGGCGCCGACCAGCCAGACGTCCTTGGCGAGCCCGGAACCCGCCTCGGTGGGGCGTACGCTGCCCGGTTGGCGCAGCCCCGGCGTCTTCAGGTAGAGCTGCACGAGCCCGGCGCCGAAGGCGGTGAGCCCGAGCCCGACCAGCGCCGACGGCACCAGCGGGACGAGCAGGGCGGCGCCCAGCGCCAACTCGCTGTACGACAGCACCTTGGCGAACCGGTCGGGGGGAACCTGCCGTAGTTGCGGGATCGCCCCGACTGCCATGCTGTGGGTCGCCTGGGCCGCCTCGCCCTCCAGGTTTCGCTTGGTCAGCCCGGAGTTGAGCATGTACGCGCCGATGGAAGCGCGCAGCGGCACATGTGCAATTCTCATGACCACTCCCGCGGTGAGGCCGGATCGTGCCCCCGCCTACCCCTCGATCGGGCCGGTTAACCCGCCACGACGCGGCCTTGTCGTCGGCGTGTGCGTCGGACCCGGGTGGCGCTCAGCCGCCCGGCCCTAGGCCGGATGGACGGTTTCCGATAGGTTCACCTCGGGTCGATCATCGAAGCCCGCGGGCACCCGGTCGTCGTCGGGGTCCGCGGTGCCCGGCAGCCGCACCGGCCCCGGCGGCCGATCCGCCACCACCGCTCGACCAGGAGGGAAAAGCGTGAGCCAGGAGGTCCGGGGAGTCATCTCCCGCAGCAAGGGCGCGCCGGTCGAGATCACCACGATCGTGGTGCCGGACCCGGGGCCCGGTGAGGCGATCGTCCGGATCCAGTCGTGCGGGGTCTGCCACACCGACCTGCACTACCGCGAGGGCGGCATCAACGACGACTACCCGTTCCTGCTCGGGCACGAGGCGGCCGGGATCGTCGAGGAGATCGGCGAGGGGGTCACCGAGGTCGACCCGGGTGACTTCGTGATCCTGAACTGGCGCGCGGTCTGCGGCGTCTGCCGAGCCTGTCGGCGCGGCCGCCCCTGGTACTGCTTCGCCACCCACAACGCCGCCCGGAAGATGACCCTCACCGACGGCACCGAACTGACCCCTGCCCTGGGCATCGGCGCCTTCGCCGAGAAGACGCTGGTGCACGCCGGGCAGTGCACCAAGGTCGACCCGGCCGCTCGACCGGCCGCGGTGGGGCTGCTCGGCTGCGGGGTCATGGCGGGCCTGGGCGCGGCCATGAACACCGGCGGGGTCAGCCGGGGCGACTCGGTGGCGGTGATCGGTTGCGGTGGTGTCGGTGACGCCGCGGTCGCCGGGGCGGCGCTGGCCGGCGCGACGACGATCATCGCGATCGACACCGACGCCCGCAAGCTCGACTGGGCGCGCAAGTTCGGTGCCACGCACACGGTCGACGCCACGGCTGCGGACCCGGTCGAGGCGATCCGCGCGGCCACCGGCGGGTTCGGCGCCGACGTGGTGATCGACGCGGTGGGCCGACCGGAGACGTGGAAGCAGGCGTTCTACGCTCGTGATCTCGCCGGCACGGTGGTGCTGGTCGGCGTACCGACCCCGGAGATGACCGTCGAAGTGCCGCTGCTCGACGTGTTCGGCCGCGGCGGTGCACTCAAGTCCAGCTGGTACGGCGACTGCCTGCCCAGCCGCGACTTCCCCATGCTGACCGAGCTCTACCTGCAGGGCCGCCTCGACCTCGACGCGTTCGTCACCGAGGAGATCGCGCTGGACCAGGTGGAGCAGGCGTTCGAGCGGATGCACCACGGCGACGTGCTGCGCTCGGTGGTGGTACTTCCGTGACCGCTCGGATCGACCACGCGGTCACCACCGGCACGTTCTCGCTGGACGGGCAGACGTTCGACGTGGACAACAACGTGTGGGTGATCGGGGACGACACCGAGTGTGTCGTGCTGGACGCACCGCACGACGTGGACGCGATCCTGCACGTGGTGGGGGAGCGCCGGGTCCGGGCGATCCTCGCCACCCACGCCCACGACGACCATGTCCGGGTAGCTCCGGCGCTGGCCCGGGCCACCGGCGCTCCGGTGCTGCTGCACCCCGACGACCGGATCCTCTGGGACCTGACCCACCCGGACGTCGCGCCCGGCGGCGCGCTGCGCGACGGGGAGAACCTCGAGGTGGCCGGCATCGTGCTGACGGTGCTGCACACTCCCGGGCACAGCCCCGGCGCGTGCAGTTTCCACGCGCCCGCGCTGGGCGCCGTGTTCACCGGCGACACCCTCTTCGCCGGCGGCCCGGGCGCCACCGGCCGGTCCTACAGCGACTTCGGCCTCATCATCGAGTCGATCCGGGACCGGCTGCTCACCCTGCCCCCGGACACGGTGGTGCACACCGGCCACGGCGACGACACCACGATCGGCGCTGAGGCGCCGCACCTGGACGAGTGGATCGCCCGGGGCCACTGACCGTTCCGCCGGTACGTGGTCGGCCGTTCCGGCTCGGCCACGTACCGGTCCGTGGGCTTCGCCCGTCCGGGCCACATCATCCGCCGCGCCGGCCGATGTGGTGGCTCACCGTTCGGTGGGGTCGCCGAGCACCGGCTTGACGTCCAGCACCGGCGTACCGTCGAGCGCCTCCAGGTCGGCGACGCGCACCCGCAGACCGTCGATCGCCAGCAGGCGTACCCGGTGCAGGCCGATCGGATTGGGCCGGTGCGGCGACCGGGTGGAGAAGACCCCCGTCTCCGGTCGCGACGTGTCACCGCGCGGATGCACCGTCAGCACATCCCGCCGGGCCCGGTCGAGCCAGGTCATCACCAGCGCCTCGGTGCCGGGCCGCAGGTCGTGTAGCGCCGGGGCGACCTCCGGTGCGAACACCAACCAGGATTCCGGCGCGCCCTCGTCCCCCTGTTTCGGAGCGGTCGCGGGATCGGTCAGCGGTGACTCGACCCGGCCGACCGGCCGCAGCCTGTACTCCGCAGTGCTCATCGGGTGGCCTCTCGTCGGGCGGGGCACGCCGAGCGGCGCACGGTCCGCTGCGGGGGTCGGCACGCGCGGTTGCCCGGCGCGCTTGGGTCCGGTGCCGTCGACGACCGGGCAGCGGAGCGCGGATCACGTCGTCGCCTCCCGGTCGGCGCTTCTCGACCCTATCCCGCCGGGGTGGGCTCTTTGCGCCGCGCCGTACGCCGGGTCCTTGCTTCCTCCGCCACCGCACGGTGTGGGGCGGTGCGGGCCCAGAACACGCATCCGAGGAGCGGTCGTCACGAAGGTGAGCTGATGTCTGGTGTTGCGCGGGTTCGCTGATGTCTGGTGTCGCGCGGTGCCAGGCCAGGTGTCCCTGTTCCGCGGTGTGACCAGCGCCGCAGCCGCCCGCAGCGGGGTCATATCCGGAATGACCGACACGCCAACCTGGTTGTGTCCCCCGTACCGCCCGAGCCCAAACCCATTTCCGGTGCGGACATCCCCCGAGGAGTGCTCATCCCGGAGCGCTTCGCATGATCGAAAGGGCAACCATCGTGAAGTTCGACTTCACTCGATGGCTCCCGGCCATCGCGAAGGACTCTTACCAGAAGACCGCACTGAGCGTGGTGGGCGTGGCCGCCATCGGCGGCCTCGCGTTCGGGCCGACCGCGGTGGCGGCTCCCGTCACCATCGGACCGCACGACGCGGCCATCGCCGCCATCGACTTCGCCACCAGCAACGGTGGGCACGACAAGCAGGGCGCCACGGACGATTCCGGTATGACCACCGGTGCCCGCGACGGCAAGCGGGGTGGCGGCCAGCCGAGCCGGGAGCAGCTGGTCCCGTTCGGCGTTCAGGGCGCTCAGTCGCGCATCCCGCTGGACGACGCGCAGCGGGACAACGCCAAGGCGATCATCAAGGCCGCCAAGAAGACGGGCGTGGGTGATCGTGGCGCGGTGATCGGTGTCGCGACGTCGCTGCAGGAGTCGAAGCTCTACAACCTCGGTAACCTCGGCGCGTCCAACGACCACGACTCGGAGGGCCTGTTCCAGCAGCGCCCGTCGTCCGGTTGGGGCACCCCTGAGCAGATCACCGACCCCGACTACGCAGCCACCGCCTTCTTCACGGCGCTGAAGAACGTGGACGGGTGGCAGAACATGCCGCTGTCGCAGGCCGCCCAGACCGTCCAGGTCTCGGCCTTCCCGTTCGCCTACGCGCAGTGGGAGGACCAGGCGGCGGACATCGTCCAGCAGCTCTGGTGAGGTGTGGAACTCGTGAACCGGCCGGTCCCTTCTGGGGCCGGCCGGTTTCGTCTGGGACCGGCCGGTTTAGTCTGCGGCTTGATTGACTCGGGTTCCTTGATGTCGGGGTGTCCGGGTCGCGTGGATGCCCCGACTTCATGGAGGTCGAGTCGATCATCAGGCGCGCCTGGGGTGAATGGCGTGTGGTGTCCGGTTCGTGCCCGGGGCGGGATGGCCCGATCCGCCCCGTTGGGTGGCCTGGGCGGTTCTGGGGTGTGACCGGTGGCATCCTCGGGCCGGAATCGTGGCCGGGTCGCCGGCGTTGGACACCCCCTGACGGCCGAGGTAGCAGCCTGCCCGGTGGTGCATCCGCTGGGTATGGCAAGGCCCTCGGGAATGACGGTGGCCCGCCGGTCGTTGAACACGGTTCGCGCCGCACGACCCCCCCGGCCCCGTGTCACAGCGGAGCCCGCCCGGGCAAGCCCCCCGGGAATGACGGCAGGCGGCCGGTCGTTGAACACGGTCCCGGCGCGGTGAAGCCCCCCGCCCTTACCCCGGGACACCCGGCCCCGTGGACACCCCCCGGTGTTTCACGGAGTGCCCTCAGACTTTCCCCCTTTTTGCTTTTCGAAGCGCCGGTTCGTGGCGCTGACCCACACCCCCCTTGGTGGGTCATCACCCCCTGAAGGAGCTTTGATCATGAACACGATCATGCGGAAGAGCATTCTCGGTATCGCTGGTCTCGCGTTCGCCGGTGGCATCGCCGGCGGTCCGATCGCCGCCCACGCCGCCACCCCGGCGGTGGACGCCAAGCCCGTCGCGGTCGTGCAGTCGGACAAGAAGCCGGCCGTGGACACCGCGAAGCTGATCCCCCACGGCACCCAGGGCGCCCAGTCGCACATCGCCGTGGACGACGAGCA
>NZ_FTNF01000015.1 GCF_900156065.1 Micromonospora avicenniae
CCCGGCGGATGCACCACCGGGCGGGCTGCTACCTCGGCCGTCAGGGGGTGTTCAACGCCGGCGACCCGGCCACGATTCCGGCCCGAGGATGCCACCGGTCACACCCCAGAACCGCCCAGGCCACCCAACGGGGCGAATCCGGCCATCCCGCCCCGGGCACGAACCGGACACCACGCGCCATTCACCCCAGGCGCGCCTGATGATCGACTCGACCTCCATGAAGTCGGGGCATCCACGCGACCCGGACACCCCGACATCAAGGAACCCGAGTCGATCAAGCCGATCGGGGCTACCACCAAGCCCCAAACCCGGGGCGATCAACCCACCAGAGGCCACTTACGCGGCCTCAACCCGGCTCGATGAACCACCCAGGCAACCCACCCGACCCCAACCCGAGTCGATCAACCACCCAGGCGGCCGACCCAGCCCCCGAGTCGATCAGCCCTCCGCGCCCGACACCACCCTCTGCACCATCCGAGCCGATCAACCAGGCAAAGAGGCCGGCAGCGAAACCGGACCGACCAGGAAGCAAGCGGCCAACCACTCACCCGCACCCGGTGGCCGCCTACGAACCGGACACCACGCCCAGCCACCACCCCCACACCCGGCCCACGGTCAACTCGACATCCATGAAGTCGCGGCATCCACGCGACCCGGACACCCCGACATACACGGACCCCGAGCCGATCAACCGTCCCGGACCACCATCCTCCCGGACCACCATCCCGGACCACCATCCCGGACCACCGACACGGCTCGGGCCCGAGTCGATCAGTCACCCCAGGGACCACCGCCCCGGCCCTGAGCCGAGTCCGATCAACCGCCCGGGGCCACCGCCGTTCCCCATGCAGGCGCTGGCGCCCGCCGGAGGGAATCCGACGGGCGCCAGCCTCAGTCATGTCCGGGCGTTGCCCGGACCGTCACTCCTCAGTGCGACCCCATGAAGTGCTGACGGCGGCGCCACGCGAAGGTCAGGAGCAGCAGCACCGCACCCGCACCGACCAGGCCACCACCGACCTTCATCGGGGTGCCCAGGCTGTCGCCCGTGACGGGGAGCGGCGGCGGCTGGCGCTGGTCCAGCACCCGCAGCTCCGTGGTAGCGCTGCGGCCGGTCACACGGCCGGTGGCGGTGATCGTCAGCAGACCCGTCACCGACGGCTTGAACTTCCGGGTGAACTCGCCCCTGCTGTTCGCGAAGATGTCAGCCGGGGTGTTCGGCGCGAAGGCCACCGGCGCCATGGCGACTGTGCTGCCGTCGCCGCGTCGGGCCGGTGCCTGGTTCGCGGCGGGTGCCGCGATCGGAGTCACGGTGACGGTGAAGTCCACCCACTCGCGCGATTCACCCTGGCGGGCACCGCTGAAACCGCGGCCGGTGAGCACAACCGTCTGGCCGAGGAAGATCTCCGGATCGTTGACGGTCAGCGCGGGCTGGGGTGTGTACGCAGGTGGTGGCTGCGGTGGGTCGGTGGTGACGCCTGGCGCCGGCGGCTGCGGCTGTGCCGCCCCCGCTGCCGTCGGCACGGCCACCACGGCCAGACCGACCGTGAGCGCCATGATGATGCGGGATAGCCGCATGGTTGGTTCCCTCCTACTGGTCACAGCTTGGTGCGGTATCTACTTGGGTGGTCCATGGGGTGGCCGTGGGCGTTAACCACAGCTCGGCCTCGCCGCTGCTGGTCTTCTTCCCGGTCAGGACGGTGAGCTCCAAGGTCCGGCTGGCGCCGGGCCGGACGTCCACGCTCGCCGTCGCGACCTGGCGGCGGCGTTCGGTGCCGACGCCGACCGGCGTCTCGGTTCCGTCGAGCCGGGCGTCGAGCACCGCCCCACCCGTCGGTGTGAAAACTGAGACCAGCGTGCGAACGGTGTACGGGTCACCCGCCATGCCGAGGCCGAGAACCGACTCGCTGAGACCGGTCTTCGGTGCCGTCGACTGGAGCGTCACCCGTAGCCGGAGCTCGCGGCGCCCGTCGGGCCGGCATTCGCCGACCGTCAGGGTTGCCGCCGGCCGCAGGTAGTAGCCGAGCTTCGCGCCGCTGCCGTCGTTGAGGAACACGCCGACCGTCGGCACGGTGTCCTGTTCCGGAAGGGCCCCGGCCAGCCGGCTGTCGCCGAACTGCCGTTGCTCCTCCGGTCGGGCACTCCAGAACAATATCCGGCGTTCGGTGACAGCACGGTCGAATACGGACAACAACACACTCGGGTCTACATTCTTCGTAAAGAAGGCGTCAAAGACCGCAGCCGCCGCAGCGGAGAAGAAGGAATCCTGCTTCTCGGGTTCGAGGCGCTGGTACGTCTCGTTGAGCAGCGTCCGCACCACCGTGTCGGACGCCAGCGGCACCCCACCCGGCACCATCACCGGCCCGGTCGCCTTCAGCAGGTACGACAGCACCACCGGGTCCACGGCCAGCACACCGTCGACCTTCGTGTCGGTTTTACGGCGGAACATGTCGACGTAGAGCGCGGCGGCGGTCGGGAAGTGCGGCGTGAGGTTCACGTCGGCGGGATACATGCCCGGCAGGTCGGCCCAGAGCGCGCGGACCTCCTTCGGCACGCGCAGCGGCGGGTTGAACAAGCCCAGCGACGCGCTGCTGCCCTGCCGTCCCATCTGGACCCGGCCGTCCTTCGCCTCGATCAGGGCGTACGCGCCGAACATCCCCCCGGTGGCGCGCAACTCGGCGAGGTTCTGCGACACCAGCAGGTAACGTCGCGGGCCGTCGGCCCCGAGCAGCGTAGGCAGCAGGCGAGAACCCTGGTCGGCCGCCGCGGTCATCGCGGCCAGGCGATCGATCTCCCCGCGCAGGTCGGTGAGGGCCTGGCGGACCTGACTGACCAGGCCGTCATCCGAGACTGCGGCCAGCTCCCGGCGGTTCTGCTGGATGGTCCGGTTGACCTCGGCGAGGCCGGCGGAGACGGTACGCAGCTGACCGACGTCGAGCCGCCCCTCAGCCGGCACCAGCTTGGCGAGGTCGACGCGGAGCAGGGCCGGGAAGGCGCGCCGGGCCAGGTCGTCGACGGTCACCGCGATCTGCCGGACCGCCCCGAGGTCGTCCCCGGCGAGCGGCGTATGCCGGCCGAGGGCCCATCCCGGATCGTCGGTGGCGGACCGGGCGGCTCCGGACTGCTCCTGGAGAGCGGCCAGCGTGCGCCGGGCACGGTCGATGTCACCAGCCACGACCTGAGCGCTGAGTTCCCGGGCCAGCCCGGCGGCGTTGAGCAGGTGGGCGCGCGCCTGCCAACCTCGGAAGCCGACCCAGCCGCCGGTCAGCAGCAGCAGCGAGCCGACGACCAGCCCGGCGAGCAGTGCCCGGCGCAGGCGAGCCCGCCTGCGCCGCCGGGACCGGCTGCGCCGTCGCCGCGGCCGTTCGCTCTCCGTCACGCCACACTCCTCGCTGGAATCGGACAGAAGGTCCAATACTTCGCTGTTCTTAACAGCTATCGTGCGAGGAACGTGACGTTATTGGGGATCTTCGCCGCTATGCGAGGTTCGTTCGGGTGATTCAGGCCGGTACGCGGGTTCGGGCCACCTCGCGCAGCAGCCCCTCCATCCGGTCCACGCCGGCCGGCAACGACATCTCTCGCAGGTACGCCTCTCGCCCCCGCCGGCCCATGTCGGAGCGGGCGGCCGGCGGAATGGTCGCGGCCAGCCAGAAGCGGTCGGCGAGGCTGGCCCAGTCCTCGGGCGGGCAGGAGAGCCCGGCTCGCGCCCGCTCCACCAGGTCCGCGGTGTCACCACCCGCGGAGACGAGCACGGGCGCGGCGCAGGAGAGCGCGGCCTGCAGCTTGCCGGGCACGCTGCCCCGCAGCTCGGGCAGATCGCGCAGCATCACCAGCTGGTAGTCCGCGGCGGCGTAGAGATCCGACATGTCCAGCGGCGAACGCCGCTCGACGAACCGGACGTTCTCGGCGCGCAGCTCGGCGGCGAGCCCCCGCACCCGCCGCTCGTCTGCGCCGGAGCCGACCAGAACCAGGTCGGTGGTGCTGTCCAGCGCCGCCGCCGCTCGTACCGCCGTCTCCAGGCCCTGCCGGGCGCCGATGGTCCCGGCGTGCATCACGACGCACCGCCCGTCGCGGCGCACCAGTCGCCTGGCCTCCGCGCTCGGCTGTGCCGGGTGGAAGATCCGCTCGTCGGTCCAGTTGAGCAGCACCGAGACCCGCTCCGGGTCGGCGCCCGCCGCGATCACGAGATCCCGCATCGACGGCGCGGCCACGGCGATCCGGTCCGCGGCACGGAAGGCCCGAGTCATCGCCGAGACGACCCGGGCCGTCCACCTTCCGTCGCCGGGCGGGGCGTCCTCGGGCAGCACGTCCTGCACGTGCAGCACGGTGGGCACCCGCCCGATCAGCCGGGGCACGCTGGCGGCCGCGAAGCTGGTGGCGGGGAGTTGGAACACGTAGAGCACGTCGATGCCGGCGAGGAAACGTCGGGCCACCAGCGCGGCGCTGCCGGCGAAGGAGAGATAGCTCGCCAGCCGGGCGCGGGTGGAGGCCTCGCCGTCGGCGACGTATCGAGGGACGCGGCGTACCGACAGCCGGTCGTTGTGGGTCTCGTGCCGCCACCGCTGCCGCCAGCCCGGGTACGCCTGCCCACCCGGATAGTCGGGGAAGCCGGTCAGGACGCGAACCTCGTGCCCCCGCGCCGCCAACTCCTCCGCCAGGCTGCCGGGGATGAAGGCCGGCTCCGGCGGAAAGTGGTACGACAGGATCCCGACCTTCATCGCATCGTCACCGCCGTCCGGTTCGCCGCCGTCGGCGCGGCAGCACGGCCGGTGGCCGAGGGACGCGCGTACGATTCGGGCAACCCCTCAGCGTCCGGCCGCGACCGCCGGCGCGCCCCCGTCGTGGCGGTGCCGCCCGCGACGGTACCGACGAGAGGGGTTCTGATGACCGACCGGGTGCTGTTCGTCTGCCACGCCAACCTGTGCCGGTCTCCCATGGCCGAGTACCTGGCCCGCAAGGCGCTGGCCGGGCGGCCGGTGACGGTGCAGAGCGTCGGCACCGACGCGGTGGAGGGCCTGCCGATGCACCCGTACGCCGCGGACATCGCTGCGGAGACCGGTGCCGACCCGACGGACTTCCGTAGCCATCGGCTCCGTGCCGAGCACCTGGCGGGCGCAACGCTCGTGCTCACGGCTACCCGGCGCCAGCGCTCAGTCTGCACGGCGCTGGCGCCATCGGTGCTGCACCGGACGTTCACGCTGCGCCAGTTCGGCCGGCTGGCCGCCGCAGCGGAGCCGCCCGAGGACCAGGCCGGCGACCCCCTGCGCGCCGCCGTCGAGGCCGCCGCCCTGGCCCGGGGGCGGCTGCAACCCGCCGCCCCCGGCACCGACGACCTCCGGGACCCGATCGGCGGCACCGCCGCAGACTTCCGCCGCTGCGCCGAGGAGATCGAACGGTCGCTACGTCCCCTCGCCGCGCTCATCGTGGCAGCCGGGTGAGTTCCTGTGTGCGGTCGCTGACACCGTTCGCCGCGCCGCTCTCGCCGTGCCGGGCGGTGGCGACCCGGTCCGCGGGCACCTCGGGAGTCTCCGTCGCGGCGACCACCCGGTAGGCCTCGTACTGGTACGCCTCGGCCTTGGGCATCTTGGCCATGTTGAGTACGCAACCGAGCAACCGCACCGAGACCGCGTGCAGCGACCGCGCCGCGGCGGCCACCTGGGTCCGCGACGTGCGGCCCTGCTGGCTGACCACCAGCGCACCGTCGGCCTGGACCGCCACCACGACGCCGTCGGTCACGGCGAGCAGCGGCGCGGTGTCGATGATGACGATGTCCGCGGATTCCCGCAGGGCGAGCAGCAGGTCCGCCATCGCCTTCGAGCCGAGCAGTTCGCTCGGGTTCGGTGGCGCGGAGCCGCTGGGCAGCACCAGCAGCGACTTGTCGCCCCAGCGCTGGACCACGTCGCCGACCTGGACGTCTCCGACCAGCACGTCGGTGAGCCCGACGCCGGCGTCGATGCCCAGGTACTCGTCCACCTTCGGCCGGCGCAGGTCGGCGTCGACGAGCAGGACACGCCAGCCCGCCTCGGCCAGCGCGATGGCCAGGTTGCAGGAAAGGGTGGTCTTCCCCTCCCCCTGCAACGCGCTCGTGACCGCGATGACCCGGGCCGGCTCGTGCACGTCGACGAAGCGCAGGTTCGTACGCAGCTTGCGGATCGCCTCGGCGCGGGACGAGTTCGCCGCCTCGCCGACGATCAGCGGCGCGGACTTGGCGCCGCCCTCGTACGGGATCTCGCCGAGCAGTGGGCTGCCGGTCGCCCGCTGGAGGCCGGCCGCGTCGCGCAGTCGCACGTCCGCCACGCCGCGCAGGATGGCCAGGCCGATGCCGAGCACCAGGCCGATGATCCCGCCGAGCGTCATGTTGCGCACCGGCTGGGGCGACACCGGGCTGGAGCTGACCCGGGGACCGCTCACCACCTCGATCTTGATGGGGGCCTTGCCCTCCGGCGGGGTCTCGACCTTCTGCACGAGTTCGACGAACTTCGCCGAGAGCGTCTCGGTCACCCGCAGCGCGCGGGTCTGGTCGGTGTCCGTCACCGACGCCCGCAGCAGGACCGTGCCCGCCTCGGTGGAGGTGGTGACCCGCCGCTGCACCTCCTCGGCGGTGAGGCCGACGGGGTTCTCGGCAACCACGCTCTGCGCGAGCCGGTCGCTGGTCAGCAGGTCGGCGTACGACTTGACGCGCTGCTGAAGGAAGAGGCCACCCTGGTAGGCGTCCGCGACCCCCTGGTTCGGGGTGGTGACGAAGAAGGTGACCGAGGCTTCGTACCGGGGCTGGGCCCGGACTGTGAGGAACGCACTGACGCCCAGGGCCACCATCACCGTGACCAGCGCGACCCACCAGTGCCGACGCACGTGGCGCAGTTGGCGGAGCAGGTCCATCAGGTGCGCCTCCGTACCGGACCGGTAACGCCAAAGAACTTCACGAAAACCCCCAAGGTCGTCTTCAACTCGTGAAACCATTAAACCGGCCCATGCGGCTTATGTCCGGAGTTGCGGGTTTTTGGCAAACGCGTGTGCCCGAATTACCAACCCGGGAAAGACCCGTTCGGCATCGGGCGGGCCGGTGGGAAAAGTGGACGAGTCGCCCGACGCGCTCACCCGGTGAGGAACTCCTGCGTACGCCGACGCCGCCGACACGTGCAGCATGTCGGCGGCGAAGCGGGTGCGGAAAGGACGAGACGCCGGAACGGCCTCACGGCGCCGGATCTCGGCGCGGCGGCGACGGGTCGTCAGAATTGTGGTTCACCGCGGGTCGACCGGTGTTCAGGCGGGACGTTCTCCCGCCGCCCGGACCGGGTCACCGGGCCGCCGGCGGTCGGCGACGACGGCGATCGCGGGAGGCCGTGGAAACGGCCCCTCGGCCCGGCCACCGGTCGAGATCAACTCGCCTTCCACGGAGTCGGGGCGTTCAGGCGATCGGACACCCCGACTTCGCTGAACTCCGGAGCAGGGCCCGGCGAGGACGGCGCGTCCCGATCGGCCCGGGTCGTACGGGTCAGCGCCGCTCCTCGACCCCGTGTTCGTCGTCGGTCTCCTCGTAGAGCGCCTCGGCGGCCGGCTCGGTGAGGTCGTCGCCCGGCACCGCCACCTGCTCGACGCGGTCCTGCTCGTCGGCCCGCCCGCGCGGCGGCGGCTCAGGGGCGGTGGGGTCGCCGGCGAAGCCGTACTCGTTGGGCTCGTCGTGCCTGCTCATCTGGTCACCCTCCCGGATTCTCCCGCTTCGCCTCTACCGCCAACGGTAGGTGGTGATCGTCTGTCCCGCAGCGGGGCTGACGATTGTCGACGTGGCCACGGGCTGGCATTGCTCAGTGAGGCCCAGACCAGCTGGCGCAGCAGGATGATGAAGACGGCGACGGCCAGAGCGTCCCAGCTGCGGCCGCTGGCGAGCCGTAGCACCCCGGCGGCGGTCAGCAGGTCGAGCAGCACCCGCACGGCCGGCAACGGCCGGCCGCTACCGACCAGCACGGCGGCCCCGGAGAGCAGCGCGAGCCCGGTGACCACGGCGACCAGCAGCGACGTCATCGGTTCCGCTCCTCGTCGCCCACCTGCCGCTGCTCGGTGCGGATCTCCCGGCCGAGGAAGTAGTTGAGCGCGGTACGAATGGTGGCGATCGCGGCCAACTGCCCGATCTGGTCGAACGTCGGCGACACCGCCGTACGCAGAATGTCCGCCGCGAGCTGGAACTCCAGCCCGAGCGTGAGGAAACGACCGAGGCTGAGCCGGATCGGGGTGAACACGGCGGCGGTGCGGTGCCGCAGTCCCTCGACCACGAACCGCACCGCCGCGAGAACTGCCCCGACGAAAATGACCAGAGCGCCGGCCACCTCCACCACGGCGACCAGCACCTGGTCTGCGTGGCGCAGGAACCCCTCCACCTCCATCCCGGGCCGTTACCCGGCGGCGACAGGGGTAGTCGACGGTCAGGTCAGCTTGACGACGGCCTCGAGGATGAGCCACAGGCCGGAGATCGCGAAGAGCGCGGCCGCGCCGTACTGGATGACCTTCTCGGGCAGGCGCCGACCGAGCAGCCGGCCGACCAGGATCGCCAGCGCGTCCGCGGCGACCATGCCCACCGTCGAGCCGATCCAGGTACCGACCCAACCATGCTGGGTCGCGAGGGTGATGGTGGCGAGCATCGTCTTGTCGCCCAGCTCGGCGAGGAAGAACGCCACTCCGACCGTGATGATCGCCGACCTGGTGGCCTTCTCCGCCTTGCGCCGCTCCGCTTCGGTGAGGGTGTCCCCGCGCAGGGTCCAGGCAGCGAAGCCGAGGAACGCGACGCCGGCGATCAGCGAGATCCAGTCCGTCGGTAGCACCGAGCCGAGGCCGGCGCCGATGGCCACCGACGCGAGGTGCACCACCGTGGTGGCGACCGTGATGCCGATCAGCACCGGTACCGGTTTGAACCGCGTGGCGAAGGCCAGCGCCATCAGCTGGCTCTTGTCGCCCAACTCGGCCACGAAGATGACGCCGAAGCTGAGCACCAGCGCGGCGAGGAATCCTTCCATGACACCCTTCCCGATCATGCCGGGAGGAGGTACAGGGGCGCCCTCGACCCGGCTGCAACAGCCTGAGTCGAAGGTCTCGCCCGCCCCGCCGGAAGCGGGGCCGTGTGGCCGGATGCGCGACGCACCAGTATGTCGACCACGACATTGGGGGCTACTCCCCTTCGCGGGACCGAGCTTAACCGATCGGCCGGCGGACCTGCGGCACGGGTGACCGGATCCTGCCCGGGCGCGCGGCGAAGGGCGCCCGACCTCTAGCCGGGTCAACCGACAGCCCGACCGGCGACCGGCCGGGCGGGTCGGCCGGCCCGGGCCGGCGTGACACCGAAGAGGTCGTCCGGGTCAGCCGGCCCGCGAGCGCGGGTCAGACCGCCCGGGCCAGCGTGACGCCGAAGAGCTCGTCCGGGTCGGTCCAGAACGTCCGGCCCGCGAATCCCGCGGCCGAGAGCTCCGCCGCGAGCCCCTCCCGGCGGAACTTCGCCGAGACCTCGGTACGCAGCTCCTCGCCCTCGGCGAACGCCACCTCGAGATCCAGGTCGGGGATCCGAACCCGCATCGGCCGGTCCGCGCGCAACCGCATCTCGATCCACTCGTGCGTCGCGTCCCACCGCACCACGTGGGTGAAGGCCGAAGGGTCGAAGTCCGCCCCGAGCTCACGGTTGATCACCCGCAGCACGTTGCGGTTGAACTCGGCGGTCACCCCGGCGGCGTCGTCGTACGCGGGAACGATGATCGACGGGTCCTTGACCAGGTCGGTGCCGATGAGGAGCCAGTCGCCGGACTCCAGGGCGGCCCGCATCCCGGCGAGGAACGCCGCCCGCTCGGCGGGCAGCAGGTTGCCGATCGTGCCACCCAGGAACAGCACCAGCCGCCGCCCGCCCGCCGGCAGTCGGTCCAGGTGCCGGGTGAAGTCCCCGACGATGCCGCGTACCCGCAGGCCGGGGTAGTCGCTGGCGATCCGCGCGGTGGAGCCGCGCAGCGCGCTGGCCGAGACGTCCAGCGGGACGAAGGTGCCCAGCCCACCCCGATCGGTGAGGGCGTCCAGCAGGAGGCGGGTCTTCTCGGACGAGCCGGACCCCAGCTCGATGAGGGTCTTCGCAGCGGTCAGCTCCGCGATGGCCGGCGCCCGTGCGGCCAGCACCACGCGTTCGGCCCGGGTCGGGTAGTACTCCGGCAGCCGAGTGATCTCCTCGAAGAGCTCACTGCCCCGCGCGTCGTAGAACCACTTCGGCGGCAGCCACTTCGGCTCCGCGGTGAGCCCGACGCGGACATCCTCGCGCAGCCCCCGGGCCAGGTCCTGCTCTTCGAGATGGATCTCCAGTGGTTCGGCGCTCATCTGACGGCACTCCCTTCACATGGATCGATGGACTTTGCACCGGAACCGGGGGTCGTGCTCACCTGAGCGGGCGCAGCCGCACCCGCCCGGCGCTGGCGGTCACCAGCCGGCCGTCGGGCACCTCGCGCCAGCCGGACTCGTCGTCGTGCGGCTCGGAGGCGAGCAGCACCGCCTCCGGGCTCGCGCGCACCGACAGCGCGTGCCCGAGCACGCTGGCGACCGCGACGCGCCCGTCGGTGAGCAGCACGTTGAGTCGGGACCCGGGCGCCGCCTCGGCGACCGCCCCGACCGTCGCGGCCACGGCGTCGGCCGCGTCCGCGCCGGCTCGCAGCCGGTGCCGCACCAACGCCCAGAGCAGCGCCGAGTCGGTGCTCGCGTCCAGGGTGAGCAGGTCGCGTACGGGCAGCTCGGCGGCGAGCGGCACCACCGTGTCGGGCCAGCCCCGGATCACACCGTTGTGGCTGAACAACCAGCGCCCCTCGGCGAACGGTGCGGCGGCGTTGTCGAGCACCGCCATACCCACGGTGGCGGAGCGGACGGCGGCCAGCACCGCGCCCGCCGTGGTCACCTCGGCCAGCTGGGCGATCGTCGGGTCGCTCCAGATCGGCTGGGCACGCCGGTACCGCACCGGTTCGCCGTCGCCCGGGTACCAGCCGATCCCGAAACCGTCGGCGTTGATGGTGCCCCCGCCGCGCATGTCGCGCGGTGCCCACGACTGCCGTACCAGGGAGAAGGGCGGGTCGAACAGCAACCGCGCGAGGGTGACCGGCGGCCCCAGATAGACGAGGTGTCGACACATCAGGCGGCCACCGTCACGGCCGCGACTCCTCCGGCCGGGCATCCCGGGCGCAGCGGAACCCGCTGAAGATCTGCCGGCGGATCGGGAAGTCCCAGTTGCGGAACGTGCCCCGGCACGCGGCCCGGTCGGTGCCGAACGACCCGCCCCGCAGCACCCGGTAGTCGTCGCCGAAGAACACCTCCGAGTACTCCCGGTAGGGAAACGCGGTGAACCCCGGGTGCCCTCGGAAGGCGCTGGAGGTCCACTCCCAGACATCCCCGATCAGCTGGTGCACGCCGAGCGGTGACGCCCCGTCCGGGTACGCGCCCACCGGAGCCGGCGACAGGTGGCGCTGGCCGAGGTTGGCGTGCACGGCGGTGGGATCGTCGTCGCCCCACGGATATCGGCGGGAGCGACCGGTGACCGGATCCCAGCGGGCGGCCTTCTCCCACTCCGCCTCGGTGGGCAGGCGCCGGCCGGCCCAGGACGCGTACGCCTGCGCCTCGTACCAGCAGACGTGCACCACCGGCTCGTCGTCGCGAACCGGCGCCCACCGGCCGAACCGCTGGCAGAGCCAGCCGTCGCCGTCGCGGCGCCAGTGCATCGGCGCGGACAGGTCGGCCTGCACCCGGTGCGCCCAGCCGGCAGCGCTCCACCAGCGCGGGTCGTCATAGCCGCCGTCGGCGATGAACCGCCGGTACTGGCCATTCGTCACCGGGGTCGCGTCGATGGCGTACGCGGGCAGGTCGACGCGGTGTGCGGGGCGCTCGTTGTCCAGCGCCCACGGGTCCGTGTCGGTACCCATGGTGAACGCACCAGCGGGGATCAGCACCTCCCCGCCGACCGGGGCCCGCGGCTCGGGCGGCGGCGGGGCGTGCAGCACTGCCGGCCCGGAGCGCAGCTGGTGGGTGGCGAGCATCGTCTCGTCGTGCTGCTGCTCGTGCTGCACGATCATCCCGAACGCGAAGCCGTCAGCCACCAGCCGGTCGTCCGTGAACCGGATCCGGTCGAGCAGGTCGTACACCTTGTCCCGGACGGTCGTGACGTAGGCCCGGGCCTCACCCGGGGGCAGCAACGGCAGGGACGGCCGGTCCCTGCGCGGCTGCTTGAACGCGTCGTAGAGATCGTCGATGTCCTGCCGTACCGGCGGACGGCCACCCACGTCGCGCACGAGCCAGAGTTCCTCCTGGTTGCCTACGTGCGCGAGGTCCCAGACCAGCGGGGACATCAGCGGTGAGTGCTGCCGCATCAGGTCGGCGTCGTCGACCACGTCGGTCAGCAGCGCGGTACGCGCCCTCGTGCGCTCCAGCTCGGCCGCGATCCGATCGCGCAGCTGCTCGGTACCGAGCCGGTCGATGCTCGTGTCGGTCACCGGTCTCCCCTCTCCGCGGCGGCCCGTCGCCGTCGTACGCCTCGGTGGATCTCCTCGTTCAGGTCGGGTGGCAGGTCGAGTCGGGGCAGCGCCGCCAGGGCCAGGTCGAGCAGGCGTGCCGCGACGGTGGCGAGCGCCCGGTCGGCGAGCCCGGCGCGGGCCGCGTCCTGCCACCGTTGCGCGACGGGGACGCTGACCAGGTGCGCGGCGTGCAGCGTCTCCGAATCGGCGAAGAGAGCGGCCAGCACCACCAGCGGGATCGCCCAGTCCCGGCCCGGCTGAGCGTCCAGGTAACGCAGCTCGAGGTAGCCGCGCGGCCGTACGGGCGGGAAGAGCGTGCTCACGTGGTAGTCGAGATCGTCGGTGGTCGGCGGTCGCGGGAGCGCCCCCGCGAGCCAGTCGGCGAAGGTGACGTCGCGCGGGGGCGTCCAGTCCGACCCGGCGGTGCGCAGGCAGAGCAACGGCGCGGCGAGCACGTAGCGGGTCCAGGCGGCCACCGGGTCGTCGTCCGGTCGTGCCGGCGACCAGACCGGGCCGGCGCGGGACGGGTCGATCGCCAGCCAGGCGCCCATGCGGGACGAGGCCCAGCCGGTGGGGCGTCCGGCGTGACGGTCGGCCGTGGCGAACAGCGCGAGCAGTGGCGGCCCGACGGCGTGCGCCACGGCCCAGCGCAGCGGCACCTGCTCGGACTCACCGGCGTCCAGGCAGATCTGCAAGCCGGCGGTGCAGTACATCATCGTGCGGCCGGCTCGGCCGCGTCGGTCGAAGGCACGGCGCATGGCCCGGTAGCGGGGAGTCTCGAGCAGGGGGTGCGGCTTCCGATACGGATCGATGCCGCTGCCGCCGAGGGTCAGCCCGGCGCGTCGTAGCAGGCCGCTCACCTGGGCGATGTCGGTCTCGGTGGCGCGGACGAGCGCGCCGATCGAGGTGTGCGGCGGGGTGGATAGTTCCAGTTGGCCGCCCGGTTCGAGGCTCACCACGCTGCCCTCTCTCAGCGGATGCGCCGGGCTCGCCTGGTCGAGGAGTAGGGGGCTGTGTCGCCCCAGCGCCGCCCGCAGCCGCGCCCGGTCCACCCGGCGGGCGGGGTCGGCGGCGTCGTGCACGGTCCATTCCAGTTCCACGCCGGTGCGTGTCGGCGGACCGGTCTTGAAGCAGATGCGCGCGAGGTGGCGGGCCGCAGCCTCGTACTCGTGCAGGATCACACCACGATCGAGCTCGGGTGACGTCACCATCTGCGGCCCCCTCCCGCACCGGCATCCGGACCGGGTGTCACCGTAACGGCACCCTGCGACACTGCGGGCCGACGTGCGGGCCCGTTCACCTTTGTCTAGCAGACCGCTGGCTGGCGGCCGGCGCAAACAGCCGCGCGGGCAGTGCGGCGGGGCCACCGCCGGCACGGGAGTCGATGGCCGGTTCCTGCGGGAGATGACCGCGGGCGGCGTCGGCCGACTCGGGCATGTCAGCTGCGGGCGGGGTGTGCGCCGCGCGTCGGCCGGATCTAACCGACCCGTTCGGCCGGCGGGCTGTGCCGCCCCTTGCCGTTGCCGTTCTCCTCGCCGTCGCCGGTCTCCCGACTGCCGGCCGGGCCCTGACCGCTCGCGTCGCCCTGGCCGTCAGCCTTCCCGTCCCCGTCGCCCTGGCCGTCGGCCTTCCCGTTCCCGTCGCCCTGGCCGTCGGCCTTCCCGTTCCCGTCGCTCTGGCCGTCGGCCTCCCGGTGCCCGTCGCCCTGGCCGTCGGCCTTCCCGTTCCCGTCGCCCTTGCCGTGCCCGTCGCCCTGGCCGTTGTCGTTCCCGGTCCTGGTGGCGTCGGCCGACGGGTCCGGCACCACGCCCCGGCAGTACGCCTCGACCTGGCCTGCCCCGCCGGCCGCCTGGACCAGCGGCGGGAACCCGGCGGCGGTGAGCGTCTTCTCCCGCTCGGCCGGGTTCTTCGCCAGGTATACCCGGCACAACCCGACCAGTTCGCTGCGCTGTTCGGTGGCACCGGCCGGACGGCTGGGGCTCGTGCTCGGCTCGGCGGTCGTGGGCCCGTCCGGGGACGTACCGCCGGCGGACGCGCTCTCGCCGGGATCCGCGCTGTCGGGCGCTGGGTTGACCGAGGTGGGCGGTGGGGGCGGTGCGGGCGGCTTCTCCAGGGTGACCGCCGCGAAGGCCACCCCCGCCGTCGCGGTGACGAGCACGCCGGCGCCCCAGGCCAGTGCGCCGGCCGTGAATCCGGGCCGCCGGCGGGCAGGCGACGCCGGTGCCGCGCGGGCCGCCCGGAAGGCCGCCATCGCGGCCTGCTCCCCCGCCAGTTCGTGCGGACGTGCCGGAGCCGCCGCGGCGGCGAGCAGATCCACGAGCGGATCCGGCGGCCCGCCCGCCTCCGTCGGCGTGCCCGCTCCGGCCGCGTCGAGGAGCCGGTCGGCCTCGGCGCCGTCGGCGAGCCGATCCGGCCGGCGACCGTCACTCATCCTGAACTCTCCCACGTCAACCATCCGCCGGTTCGGCACGCGGCTTACGCCGGCGCAACTCGCCGCGCGGACGGGGCGGCAGCGCACCGTCCGACACGGCCGGGATCTGGCCTGCTTCGCGACGTCGTTGCTCCAGCAGCTCGGCGAGTCTCCGCAGCCCACGGTGGGCGGCGGTACGCACCGCGCCGGCCCGACGACCGAGCACCCGACCGGCGGTCTCCGCGTCGAGGCCGATCACCGCGCGCAGCAGGACCGCCTCCGCCTCCCGGGGCGGCAGGGTGGCGATCAGCGCGAGCGCGGCCTCGGTGCCGATGCTCTCCCCGGCCCGCTCGGCGGTGTCGGCGTCCCCGGCCAAGTCGGTGAGCGCCTGCAGGGGCACCGGCAGGGACGGGCGGCGACGTTGCCGGCGCAGGTGGTCCATGGCCCGGTTACGGGCGATGGTCACTGCCCAGGCACGGAACTCGCCGCCGGTGAAGCTGGGCAGATCCCGGGAGATCTGCAACCAGGTCTCCGACGCGACGTCCTCGGCGTCGGCACCGACCAGCGCGGTCAGGTATCGCAACAGTCCCGGCTGGAGGCTGCGGTAGAGGAAGCGGAAGGCGTCCTCGTCGCCGGAGCGCGCCTTCGCGACCGCGTCGCTCAGTTCAGCGGTCATGCCGTCGCCGACCGGACGTCGCCGGACGGCATCGGCCTCCGGAACGAGCGGACTCCCGCACTCTCCGGTTCGCGGACCGGGCCTGTTCCCGCACTTCTCCCAGCCCTCCGCTGACCCTTCATGCCCGCGGCCGCGGCTGCCCGGTCGGTATGCCCGGGCACCACGACGAGGGACGTCGACGCAACGTCACAACGGCGTCACCAAACGGCCCGAGTTCGGGCCAACGTTAGGATCGGACCCCCGCACCCACAAGCAGCGGGCACGTCACAGAAGAGTGACAATTATCAACCGCCTTCTCCCGCGTGTCGACGTAACAATTTCCGGCCCTCGTACGCCGGGCCGGCACGGTCGCCGCCGGCAGGAGGACCCGGGGCGGGATGCGCGCGCAGCGTAATCGGATCATCGTCTATGCGTCACGAAGCGGCGGTGAAGGGCGGGTTCGGCGCCGCGGAACCAGCGCCGAGCGCGGGACTGCGCCGTGCGTGCCCATCAACGGGTCTGGGTACGGTAACCCCGTGCTGTCATCGGAGGTCGTACTCAGCGGTCGGTACCGCCTGGACGAACGCGTCGCCACCGGCGGCATGGGCGACGTCTGGCGGGGCACGGACCAGGTCCTCGGCCGGCAGGTCGCGGTCAAGGTGCTGCTGCCGGCGCTGGTGTCCGACCCCGACTTCATCGCCCGGTTCCGGGCCGAGGCGCGCATCATGGCCGCCCTGCGGCATCCGGGCATCGTGCAGGTCTTCGACTGCGGCGAGGACGACCTGCCCGACGGCGGCCGGGCCGACTACCTGGTCATGGAGTTCGTCGACGGCGAGCCGCTGTCCAAGCGGATCGAGGCCGCCGGGAAACTCGGCGTCGCCGAGACGATGTCGATCGTCGCGCAGGCGGCGCAGGCGCTGAACGCCGCGCACCGCGGCGGCATCGTGCACCGCGACGTCAAGCCGAGCAACCTGCTCGTGCAGGAGGACGGATCCGTCGTCCTAGTCGACTTCGGGGTGGCCCGGTCGACGAATGTCACGAGCATCACGAGCACGAACGCGGTGCCCGGCACGGCGCTCTACATGGCACCCGAGCAGGCCGCCGGGCGACCGGTCAGCGGTGCCACCGACATCTACGCGCTCGGTGCCGTCACCTACTGCTGCCTCACCGGCACGCCGCCGTTCACCGGGGACAACCCGCTTCAGGTGGCCGTACGGCACCTGGACGACGAGCCTCCCGAACTGCCGCACGACATCCCCGAGGCAGTCCGGGCCCTCGTCTCACGCGCCCTGGCCAAGGACCCGGCCGACCGGTTCAGCAGCGGCGCGGCGATGGCCGAGGCGGCGCGTACCGCGGTGACCGGCGACGCCGGACCGACCGCCCTGGTCACGGTGGCTCCGCTGCGCGGCGCCGGTCCGGACACGCAGGCCGAGCTCGACCCGGCCGTGGTCGCCGCCGCCGGACGTGGCCGGCGCGGGCGGCCAGCCCTCTTGGGTGCTGGAGCAGCCGTGCTGGTCGCGGTGGTCGGACTGGCCGCGGCGCTCGGCGCGGCCAAGTACGCCGGGGACGCCCCGGCGGTCGAGCTCACCCCGACCACGCCGCCGGTCACGGCCAGTGCGGACGTCGAACTTCCGGTCGGTAACGAGGTGACGCCCAGCGACTCGGAGCGGCCGAACCGGCCCGCGACTCCCCGCACGAGCGCGCCGGCGTCGAGCAGCCCGAGTCCGAGCGTGCAGCCGAGCCAGTCCGCCAGCCCGGAGTCGCCGACCCCGACCGCCAGCGACCCGACGCCGACCGATTCGCCCTCGAGCAGCCCCTCGCAGTCGCCGTCGACAACCGAACCGAGCACCACGCCGAGCACTCCGATCGGCGGGGACGGCGGTCAGGGCGGGAACGACTGACCGGCCGAAGGAAACCGGCGCGCGGGTGACGGCGGCGGGCAGCCGGATGCCCGACAGGCCTCACCCGCCCCGATATTCCCAAACCGGACGTACGACAGCAGACAGCGCTCTACGCTCCAAGCAGGTCTTTTCCCGTCTGCCCCAGGAGCTTGGGTGAGCGCTGAGAAGTTGGTAGTGATCGGCCAGGGTTACGTCGGACTGCCACTTGCCATGCGGGCTGTCGAGGCCGGCCTGCACGTGGTCGGGCTCGACGTCGACGGCGACCGGATCAAGCGGCTCGCCTCGGGAGAGTCGTTCGTGGAGGACATCACCACCGACCGGCTCGGGCGGGCGTTGAGCACCGGCCGGTACCTGCCGAGCACCGAGTACACCGATGCCGAAGGCTTCGACATCTGCGTGATCACCGTGCCCACCCCGCTGCGCGACGGCACGCCGGACCTGAGCTTCGTCGAGCAGGCCGGGATCGGCATCGGCCCGTACGTCCGGCCGGGCTGCACTGTCGTGCTGGAGTCCACCACCTACCCCGGCACCACTGAGGAGCTGCTGCGGCCGCTGCTCGAGTCGGCGAGCGGGCTGAGCAGCCCCGGCGACTTCCACCTGGGCTACAGCCCGGAGCGGATCGACCCCGGCAACCCCACCTGGCGGCTGGAGAACACCGCGAAGGTGGTCTCCGGTGTGGACGCCGAGTCGCTCGCCCGGGTCGACGGCTTCTATCAGCGGATCGTCGAGCGCACGGTGCCCGTCGACTCGACCCGTGTGGCGGAGCTGACCAAGCTGATAGAGAACACCTTCCGCCAGGTCAACATCGCTCTGATCAACGAGCTGACCATGCTCTCGCACCATCTGGACATCGACGTCTGGCAGGCGATCGAGGCGGCGGAGACCAAGCCCTTCGGTTTCATGCCGTTCCGGCCCGGTCCCGGCGTGGGCGGGCACTGCCTCCCGATCGACCCGTGTTACCTGTCCTGGCAGGTCAAGAGGCGGTTGGGCCGGCAGTTCCGCTTCATCGAGCTGGCCAACGACGTCAACCACGAGATGCCCGAGCACGTGACGCAGCGGGTGATGGCCGGATTGAACCGGCGGGGCCGCGCGATCAGCGGTTCCCGGCTGCTGCTGTTGGGGCTCGCGTACAAGCGGAACACCGGCGACATGCGCGACTCCCCCGCGGTCGACGTGGCCCAGCGGTTGCAGGCGCTGGGCGCGGACGTACGCGCCGTCGAGCCGTACGCCGAACCGCACCACATCCCCGGCGGGGTGGTCGTGGTGAACCTCACCGAACGGGAGGTCCGGGAGGCGGACGCGGTGGTCGTGGTGACCGACCACGACGTGTTCGACTACGACCTGGTGACCCGGCACGCCGGTTACGTCTTCGACACCCGCAACCGCTGCTCCGGCGACGTGGTCGAGCGCCTCTAGACCGGCACCGCCGGCCGGTCCCGTCAGCGTCGACGGGACCGGCCGGCGCTGTCACAGGTCGGCGAGCGCCTCCACCACCGGTCGAGCCAGCGCACGGCGCGCCGGCAACACCGAGGCGAGCAGCGCCGCCACCGCCGCGACCCCGAGGATCAGGGCGAGCTGGCCGAATGGCAGGACCACGTGGAAGTCCCCACCCAGGCGGGTCAGCAGGGCCATCGCGGCGGCGCTCACCCCGGTGCCCAGCCCGAGCCCGAGCAGCGCGCCGACCACCGCCATGAGCACCGCCTCGACGGCGAGCATGACCCGCATCCGCCCCCGGGTCAGCCCGACCGCGCGGAGCACGGCGTTCTCCCGGGTGCGCTCCAGGACCGATAGGCTCAGCGTGTTCGCCACGCCGACCAGGGCGATCACCACGGCCAGGCCGAGCAGCGCGGTGACGAGCGCGAGTGCCATGTCGACGGTGCCGGTCAGCATCTTCTTGTACGCGGCCTGATCCAGGAGGTTGACCGTCGGATAGCGGGTGAGCACCGACTCGATCGCGGCCCGCGCCCTCCCGGCGGTCACGCCGTCGGCCGGATCGATCTCGGCCAGGTAGCCCCGCTCCGCGGGGAAGAGCGCGGAGAAGTCGGCGTCGGTCAGGTAGAGGCGATGACCCGCCGGCACCCCGGCGCTCGGCGCGGGCCCGGTGCCGCCGTCCACCACGGCCACGACCCGCAACGTCCGGCTCTTGACGGTGACCGAGTCACCTACGGCCCAGCCACGCGCCGCGGCCAGCTCGCGGTGCACCAGCACGGTGCCCGGGCCGAACCGGTTCAGGTCGCCGGCCGTCACGGTCAGCGTGCGACCGACCAGCGCGGGGTGCGCGGCGCGCACCTCGAAGTCGTCGGTGACGGCGGCCCGTTCCTCGTGCACGACGCCGAGTTCCGGCCGGGCCGCAAGCTCCGCGGCGATCCCCCGGGGCAGGTCCGCCCCGATGCCGGTGACCACGTAGTCCACCCCTATCTGGGCGTCCACGGTGCGCTCGATGCCCGCCTTGGTGCTGTGGGCGCCGACGACGAACGCCGACACCAGGCCGATCCCGATCACCAGGGCGGTGGTGGTCCCCGCGATCCGGCGCGGGTTGCGTACCGCGTTGGCCACGGCCAGCCCGGCGGTCGCCCCGATCAACCGGCGCAAGGGCCAGCCGACGACCCTCGCCAGTGCCGGAACGAGCACCGGACCGAACAGGACGATGCCGAGGAAGGCGAGCATGCCACCCAGCGCCACCAGCACCACCTGGCCGGCGACGACCGCGCCGAACAGTGCGGCGATCCCCGCGGCCAGCACCAGCGCGCCGGCGGCGAGCCGGAGCCGGCCGGCCCGCCGGGTCTGATGCACGTCGGCGTCGGCGAGCGCGGCGACCGGTGCGACGCGGGTGCCGTGCCAGGCCGGCAGCAGCGACGCGCCGACGGTCAGCAGCACGCCGAGCAGCACGCTGACCAGCACGGTTCCCGTTGCGAGGGTGATTCCCGCGCCGATCTGGGCGGTCGTCCGGGACAGCAGCGCAGCCAGCCCGGCGGCCAGACCCGCGCCGAGCAGCACACCGAGCGCGGAGGCGACCAGGCCGACCACCGCCGACTCCAGCACGGCCGCCAGGAAGACCTGCCTGCGGGTGGCGCCGACCACCCGCAGCAGCGCCGTCTGGCGGGTGCGCTGGGCGAGCACGATCGCGAAGGTGTTCGCGATGACGAAGCCGGCCACCACGACGGCGACGGCGGCGAAGGTGAGCAGCGCCATCGTGAACTGGCGGGCGTCGCGGACCGCGTCCTCGACCGCGTCGTCGAGGATCTGCTGGCGGGTCTTCACCGTCGCGCCCGGGCCGGCGGCGGCGGCCAGACGGCCGGTCAACGCCGCCGCGTCGGTGCCGGGACGGGTGGCCACCATGATCCTCCCGTACCCCTGCATCCCGGTCACGGCGAGCGCGTCCGAGCCGACCATCCCGATGAACGGCCCGCCGACGTCGCGGGTGGTGTGCGCCACGTCGACCGTGCCGACCAGGGTGTACGGGCGGGCGGCAGCGACGCCGCCGATGCGTACCGGCGCGCCGATGGTGAACTCCTCCCGTGTCACCGTCGGTGCGTCGAGCACCACTTCTCCCGGCCGGTCCGGCAGCCGACCGGCGACCACGTCGTAGGAGCGCAGCGCCGGGTCGGTCGGCACGGCGGCGAGGACGGTGTATCCGAGCACCGGTCGGCCGTCGGAGCCGACGATCCCGCCGGTGCCGATCAACTCGCCGTCGGCGGCGGCCACCCCGTCGACCGCGCGGACCCGGTCGACAGTGGCGGGCGAGAGGGTCTCCTTCTCCGCGTACACACCGGCGTCGGTGTGCCGGTCGAAGGTGCCGGCCCGCTCGTACGCGCCGTCGGTCAGGGCGTCGTTGAGGATCAGCGTGCCGGCGATGAACGCGACGCCGAGCACGACGGCCAGCATGGAGAGCAGCCTCCGCAGCGCCTCGGCGCGCAGTGAACGCAGGGTCAGACCCAACATCCCGGTCACCGCCCCACCGAGCGGGCCCGGACGGCGCCGGCCGGGTCCAGACCGGCGAGCGCGTCGAGCACCTGCTCGGCGGTGGGGGCCGCGAGGTCGTGGACCAGGCGGCCGTCGGCGAGCAGGACCACCCGGTCGGCGCGCGCGGCGGCCACCGGGTCGTGCGTCACCATGATCACGCTCTGGCCGAGGGTGTCGACGGCCTCCCGGAGCAGGCGGAGCACGTCCGCGCCGGCGCGGGAGTCGAGGTTGCCGGTCGGCTCGTCCGCGAAGATCACCCACGGCCGGGTGATCAGGGCACGGGCGATCGCGACCCGCTGCTGCTGGCCGCCGGAGAGTTCCGCGGGCCGGTGCCGCAGTCGGTCGGTGAGCCCCACGGCGGCCACCACCTGGCGTAGCCAGGCCGGGTCGGGACGCCGTCCGGCGATGGCCAGCGGCAGGACGATGTTCTGCTCGGCGGTCAGCGCGGGCAGCAGGTTGAACTTCTGGAAGACGAACCCGACGCGGTCGCGGCGCAGCAGGGTGAGTCGCCGGTCGTCGAGGCTGTCGAGGTCGACGTCACCGATGCGTACCGATCCGGCGCTGGGCCGGTCGAGCCCCGCCAGGCAGTGCAGCAGCGTGGACTTTCCCGAACCCGACGGACCCATGATGGCGGTGAACCGGCCGGCGGCGAAGTCCAGGTCGACGGCGTCGAGGGCGACGACCGCGGCCGGCCCGTCGCCGTACCGCTTGCTCAGGCCGCGGGCGCTGACGGCGGCACCGGCCGAGCCGGGCTGCTGGACACCGGCGGCGGTCGCGGGAGATGAGACGCGCAACGTGTTGCTCCCGATGGAGAGGGACGTTCTGACCTCTCCGACGCTATGGACCGGGCGGCCGGACCGGCTCCACCTGCGCGCTCGACCTCGGTACGCCCCGGGTCGCCCCTGACCAGGAGCACCCGTACGTCTCAGGTCGTACGGAGTCAGACGCCGGGTACGACCAGCCCGCTCTCGTACGCGTACACCACGGCCTGCACCCGGTCCCGGAGCTGGAGCTTGGCGAGGATCCGTCCGACGTGGGTCTTCACTGTCGCCTCCGCGACGTGCGCCTGGGCGGCGATCTCCGCATTGGACAGCCCCTGCGCCACCAGCAGCAGGATCTCCCGTTCCCGCTCGGTGAGTTGGGCCAGCCGCGGATCCCCGGTGGGGCCGGGGCCGAGCTGGTCGGCGAACCGGTCGAGCAGTCGCCGGGTGATCGACGGCGCGACCACCGAGTCGCCCTGGGCGACCACCCGGATCGCCGCGAGCAGTTCCTCCGGCGGCACGTTCTTGAGCAGGAAGCCACTCGCCCCGGCCCGGAGCGCGGCGAAGGCGTCCGCCTCGGTGTCGAAGGTGGTCAGCACGAGAACTCGGGGCGGGCCCGGGGGTCGTCCCGCACAGAGCCGCCGGGTCGCCTCGACGCCGTCCATGGTGGGCATCCGGATGTCCATCACCACGACGTCGGCCTCGACCCGGGCGAGCACCCGCAGCGCGTCCGCGCCGTCGATGGCCTCACCGACCACCTCGAGGTCGGGCTGCGAGTCGAGCACCATCCGGAAGCCGGCGCGCACCAGCGCCTGGTCGTCGACGATCACCACCCGGGTCGTCACGCCGCGATCACCTCCGTCGTCGCAGCGCTCGACGGTAGCGGCAGTCGCACCTCAAGCTGCCACCCCCCGGCCAGCCGGGCGCCGGCGGCGAGGCTGCCGTCGTACACCCCGACCCGCTCCCGCATGCCGATCAGGCCGTGCCCGCCGGAGGGCGTCGGGTTGGCCGCCGGCCGGCCCTGCCCGTCGTCGACCACCCGGACGACCACGTCGTCCGGGCCGTACTCGAGGGTCAGCTCCACCTCGGCCCCGACGCCGGCGTGCTTGAGCGCGTTGGTCAACGCCTCCTGCGCGACCCGGTAGACGGTGAGCTCCAGCCCGGGCGGCAGCGTCGCCGGCTCGCCGGTGACGGTCTGCCGGACGCGCAGGCCCGCGTCGCGGAACCGGTCGAGCAGGGCGGGCAGTTCGGCGAGAACGAGGCGCCGACGCTCCGGGTCGCCACCCACCGCCGCGTCGTCCGGTCCGGGCCCGGTCGTCGCCTCCGGGGCGCTCGGTTCCCGCAGCACGCCGACCAGCCGCCGCATCTCCTCCAGCGCCTGCCGGCCGGTGTCGGCGACCACCTTGACCGCCTGACGGGCGGCCTCCGGGTCACGGTCGATCATGAAACGGGCACCGTCGGCCTGAACGATCATGACGGCCATGCCGTGCGCCACCACGTCGTGCAGTTCCCGGGCGATCCGGGTCCGCTCGCCGGCGACCGCCGCACGGGCCTCGGCCTCCCGTTCCCGTTCGAGCGTCGCGGCTCGCTCCTCGAGGCTGAGCACGTAGAGCCGACGGGTACGCACGTTCAGCCCGACCAGCCAGACCGCCCCGGTGACCAGCCCGAGAACGATTGCGCTTACCCACCACCGCCCGCCGTTCTCGATCTGGAGTGCGGCGGGCACCGCACCGGCCAGGGCGCCGATCCCGGCGAGCACCCCGTCGCGGAGCCGGTCGGCGTACTTCACCACGCTGTAGAGCGCTACGAGTACCGCGATGTCGTACGGAAGCGGCCCCCACGCGCCGATCAACTGGACCAGCCCGAGCGCCCCGACGACCCCGGCCACGGTCACGGGGTGCGCACGGCGGAACAGCAGCGCGACCGCCATCCCCACGCCGACCAGGCTGGCCTTCCAGCCGGGCTGCGACGCCATGGCCACGAGACCGAACAACAGCACCAGCCCGACGACGAAGACGTCGAAGGCGACGCTGCGCAGCGGGCGGCGGAGGACTCTGCGGATCACGGTCACCCAGCGTACGCGCTGGGACGCTCGTCAACCGCCACCATCGTTGCCGCCTGCGGCCCCGTTCGCTGGTCATCCACGGGCCCTGCCGGGTGCCGCGGCGCTGCCGGTCAGCCGGCGAGGAGCTCGCGCATCCGGTCGATCTCCACGGTCTGTTCGGTGGCCACGGAGTTGGCGAACTCGTTCAACTGCTGGTCGGCTCCCACGGTGAGCAGGTTGGTGGCCATCTCGATGGCCCCCTCGTGGTGCTCGGTCATCATCTTCACGAAGAGCCTGTCGAACTCGGCGCCTCGGGCGGCGGCCAACTGCCGCATCGCCTCCGGCGTCTGCATGCCGCGCATGCTGCCATGGTCGTGACCGGCGACGTCGGCAGAGAGGCCGCGATTCTGCAGCCAGGCGCGCATCAACCCGATCTCCGGGTCCTGGGTGGCCCGGATCCGGTCGGCGATGGCCCGCACCGTCGGGTCGGCAGCCCGGTCGGGCGCGAGCCGGGACATCTCCAGCGCCTGCATGTGGTGCGGAATCATCATCCGGACGAACCAGACGTCCATCTCGTTGTGCGGCGTCGAGCCCGCGCCGCGGACCTCTCCGGCGCGCCGGGTGGCGGCCGGCTCTCCTGGCCGGCCGGGCACGATGACTGTCACCTCGCTCGGTCCGGGACTGCCCGGCGTCGCGCTGGCGGGAGCGGCGGCCGGTCGCGTGGACGCGGACCCCGAGCCATCGCGGGCGACGACGAAGACCACGGCTACCAGCGGCAGGGCGAGCGCCAATGTGACGGCCGCCAGGACCCGGGCACGCCGAACGGTCATGAGCCACTCCCTGAGATCGAGGTCACCGCGATGCTATCCACTCGGCAACGAACATCGATGTGACGTACATCACATCGACGTCCGTCACACGACTGTAAGGTGTCCACAGTCACCACTCCCGTGCGAAGGGTCTCGCCGATGATCAGAACCCCCAGGCCACGCTTACGACGACTGCAGGTCGTGAGCATCGCCGCGGCCGGCCTCCTCACCGCCAGTGTCCTCGTCGCCCCGCCGAGCAGCGCGCAGGTCGCGCCGCAGGCGGTCGAGGCGGCGCCGGCCGCGGGCACCAACACCATCCCCGGCGTCGACGAGATCGCCAGCAGCCCCAACCTGCGACTCGTCACCAACCTGCCCAAGGTGGCCCCGCTCGACGGCACCAACAGCGACCTCGCCTTCCAGGACAAGTACGCCTTCGCCGGCAACTACAACGGGTTCGTCATCTACGACATCTCCCGGCCGAGCTCACCACAGGTCGTGTCGCGGGTGCTCTGCCCGGGGTCCCAGAACGACGTCTCCGTCTACGGTGACCTGCTCTTCCTCTCCACCGACTCGTCCCGCAGCGACGACTCCTGCAACAGCACCGCGCAGGGCGCCGACGTGAAGGAGTCGTGGGAGGGCATCAAGATCTTCGACATCAAGGACAAGGCCAACCCGCGCTACATCAAGTCGGTGGAGACGGCCTGCGGCTCGCACACCCACACGCTGGTGCCGGGCAAGGACAAGAAGACGGTCTACCTGTACGTCTCGTCGTACAGCCCTCGGGCCACCTTCCCGGACTGCCAGCCGCCGCACGACTCGATCTCCATCATCAAGGTGCCGGTGAAGAAGCCCACCGAGGCGGCCGTGGCCGCCACGCCGAACCTCTTCCCGGACGGTGGTTTCGAGGGCAGCGAGAGCGGCTCCGCGACCACCGGCTGCCACGACATCACCGCCTACCCGTCGAAGGACCTGGCCGCCGGGGCGTGCATGGGTGACGGCATCCTGATGGACATCCGCGACCGGGAGGCCCCGCGGGTGATCAACCGGGTGCGCGACACCACCAACTTCGCCTTCTGGCACTCGGCCACGTTCAACAACTCGGGCACCAAGGTCGTCTTCACCGACGAGCTGGGTGGCGGCGGCGCGGCGACCTGCAACGAGGAGGTCGGCCCGAACCGGGGCGCGGACGCCATCTACGACATCACCGGTCGCGGTGACAGCCGCCAGATGGTCTTCCGCAGCTACTTCAAGATCCCGCGCACCAACGCCGACACCGAGAACTGCGTGGCGCACAACGGCTCGCTGATCCCGGTGCCGGGCAAGGACATCATGGTCCAGGCGTGGTACCAGGGCGGCATCTCGGTCTGGGAGTTCACCAACTCCGCCCAGCCGACGGAGATCGCCTTCTGGGAGCGGGGGCCGATCTCGAACGAGGAGATGATTGGCGGCGGTAGCTGGTCCGCGTACTACTACAACGGCTACATCTACTCCAACGACCTGTTCAAGGGCTTCGACGTCCTGAAGCTCAGCGACGCGCGCACCCAGCCGGCCGAGCGGGTCCGGTACAAGGAGCTCAACGTGCAGAGCCAGCCCAGCTTCCAGGGCGGGCGGTAGGCGCCGCACGGCGGCACCCGCCGACGCACACGCGAAAAGGGCCCGGTCCCCGGAGAGGGGGCCGGGCCCGGCCGCGTCCGGGGCGCACGGGTGCGCACACCGGTCCGGGCGGAAGAGCGGGGAACCCCTGGCGCGTCAGCGCATCGGCAGCTCGTAGCGCCGCTCGGCGCCGCCGGCGGTGACCAGCCGCACCTCGCCACTGCGCAAGCCGTACGTCACCGACCAGCGGGTGTGTGCCTGCCGGACGCCGGCCAGCACCCGGAACGCCGCCGCTGCGTCCACCACACCGTCGGCGTCGGTCATCGCCTGGGCGATCAGGTCGTACCGGCGGTCCGCACGGCGCTTCTGCTCCGCGACCCCGACCACCGGCACGTTGGTCAACGCCTGCCAACTGCCCTGGCCCCGCTCGACCCGCATCTGGCCGTCCACGAACTCGATCACCGCGGACGCGCCGGTGGCGTCGGCCAGCAGGTAGTGCAGCGCCGGCCCACCGGAGAAGTCGAGATTGTGTGCGGTGAAGACCGCGACCGCCTCGTCGACGGTGGCCGCCCGGTCGAGTACCAGGCGCAGGATGCGCACCGAGCCGACGGTCGGCTTGCCCGGCACGGGTTCGGCCCGCGCGGCGTCGTCGGCCGCCAGCCCCACCGCCAGGCCGCGCTCGTTCATCCCGTCGAAGGGCAGCAGCGGCGCGTTCAACAGCCGTCGGTCACCGGTCAGGTCGGGGCCGACCCCCAGGTAGGCCAGGTCCACGAGCGAGATCGACGCGTACCCCTGTGATGGATCGGTGCGCAGCACCATCGCCGGGTTGGGGTCCCAGTCGAAGTTGCGGGCGAACAGCGGCCGGCTCCGGTCGCCGGCCGCCACGAAGAGCGAGCAGCCGAACGGGCTCGCCGGCGCGGCGTCCGTGCCCACCGTGGCGTCGTAGGACCCGACGTAGGTCATCTCGTACAACGGCAAGTCGTCGACCCGGCGCAGGCTGGCCAGGGTCTGCTCCACCTGAGCCGCGTCCTGCCGCGACGCGGTGGGCGTGCCGGTGGGGCTGGGCGCGGATGTCGGGGTCTCCGACGGCGCCGAGCAGGCGGTGAGCACGAGCAGCAGGGCCAGGGTGGCGGCCGGTACAGTCCTCCGCATATCCACAGGACGCTATGCGTCGGGCGCCCGTCTGTCCATTGGCCGGACCGGCCGGACACCCCCGCCCACCAGTCAAATCGGGTCCGGCTGATCGGCAGGGTGCCCTTGGCGAGCGCACCGCCCTTCCCCACCGGCACCGACCGCCGGTGGCGCCCACACCCGCGGGACATGGTGGCGGGGTCACGTAGGCCCGGGACGTCGCGCGGGCCACCGGGCCGATTATCAGCACGAGCTTGATACCTGAGAGGCATATTGATGCCTCTCAGGTATCAAGCTCGTCGCGATGTTCGCCGCCCGCCGCCGGTCACTCCTCGGCGCGCTCGACGGCGAACATGTAGCAGCCGTACACGACGTTGCGGCTGTGCAGCTGGCGCACGGCCGGGTCGGCGAGCAGCTCGGCGATCACCGACTCCGGGTCACCGCCGGTGTGCCGCCGGCCGCCGTGGATGCGGCCCTGCCGGTCGTACGCCCGCAGGACCTGCTCCCGCCCTCGCCAGGCCGCGGGGTAGGAGTCGATCGACTCCGGCCCGGAGCAGGGCAGGGTGTGGACGAAGACCGGACCGATCTCCCGGTAGGCGCCGGCGGCGACCGGCGGCGCGTACCCGAAGAGCAGCAACTCCTCGCCCGGCGTGGCGTCGCGCAGGCAGCAGCGCAGCGGTTCCCCGCCGGCGGCCGTGGCGGCTTCGACCGGCCGGTCGGCGGCGTCACGACGGTTACGGCGCACGGTGTCGAGCAGGTCGGCGGAGATGGGGCGGACGACGAAGCCGATCAGGGTGGTCATGCGCCCAGCCTGGTCCGCTTCCGGCGGGAACGCTGGCGGCGATCGGACCTGGCGCTGCCGGTGCCGCGGCCGCGGTGTCCGCCGCGAGATCCCGTCAGCCGGTGAGCGGGGCCTCGTCGTCACCTCGGGTCCGCCGCGGGCCCACCAGCCGGCGCACCATCGGCGCCGCGTTCCACCTCGCCGCGCCCACCAGGTCCCGGGCGTGCTCCAGGACCGTGTAGTCCGGCCGCGCCAGACCGTCCGCGATCGCCTGGTCCAGGTCGTTGCCGCAGCGGCTCAACACGCTGTCGAAGTCCCGTCGTACCGGCTCCAGCAGCTGGTAGCCGAACGAACGGTACAGCCGGGCGAAGAAGGGCTTGTAGAGCCGCGCCCGCTCGTGCAGCCCCGACGAGTACGACATCGGGTTCTTCGGCCGCCGGAGCACGTACTCGGGCAGCACGCCGGCGAAGGCCCGCCGGACGATCCACTTCTCGCGCCCGTCGCGCAGCTTGAACTCCAGCGGCAGTCGCATGGCCAGCTCGACGACGCTCGGGTCGAAGAACGGCACCCGCGCCTCCACCCCGTGGCCCATGCTGGTCCGGTCGACCCGTTGCAGCTCGGTACGCCCGAGGTTGCGAATGCGATGGAGGAAGAGCCGGCGGGACGCCTCCGCCCCCACCTCGTGGTACATCGGATACCCGCCGAACAGCTCGTCCGAGCCGTCGCCGGTGAGCGCCACCTTCACGCCGAGCTGCCGCAGCCGCCGGAACAGCGGTACGGAGACCACCGCGTTGATGATGTCGCCGTACTCGGTCAGCTCGGAGATCCGGATCGCCTCCCGGATGTCGGCCAGCCGGATGTCGCGCGGGCGCAGCTCCACCACCTCGTGCGGCACACCGAGGTCGGCCGCGAGCCGCCGCGCGTACGCCACGTCGGGGCTGCCCGGCGCACCGATCGTGATCGCCACGCAGTCCTGGTGCAGCTCCCGAACCTCGTGCAGCACCAGCGAGCTGTCCAGCCCGCCGGAGAGCACCACCCCCACGGTGAGGTCGGTGTCCACCCGGACCCGGATGCTGTCCCGCAACGCGGCACGGACGAGCAGGGCGGCCTCGTCCGGGTCGTCGATCACGGGAAGTCCCGCGCCGAGGGCGGGCAGGTCCACGTACGGACGCAGGCGGACATGGCCGTCGGCGTCCGCCCAGCCGTGATGCCCGGGCGGCACCTCGCTGACCGGCATGCCGTACCCGACCAACGCCTTGACCTCGGAGGCCACGTGCAGGCAGCCGGGCTCGCGGGCCCAGTACAGCGGCTTCACACCGAGCGGATCGCGGGCCAGGAACGCGCGTCCGGTGGCCCGTTCCACCACGGCGAAGGCGTACTCGCCGCGCAGCCGGTGGACGGCCTCGGGACCCCAGTACTCGAAGGCGGCCAGCACCACCTCGGTGTCGCTGTCGCCCCGGAAGTCGTGGCCGAGCCGGCTCAGCTCCGTTCGCAACTCCCAGTGGTTGAAGACCTCGCCGTTGTAGCAGAGCAGCCAGCGTTCGTCCGCGGACGTCCACGGCTGCACCGCCCGACCGCGGTCCACCACGCGCAGCCGGCGGGTGCCGGCGAGCAGCCCGGACTCGTAGCGGGCCTCGGTCACCTCGCCGCGCGGGGCGAGCACGGCGAGCATCCGGCGGAAGAACGTCGGGTCGGCGTCCGGGCCGATGCTCAGGGCGATGCCGCACATCGGCTCAGAGGCCCATCTCGACTTCGTACGCCCGGCGCAGCCGCCGCCCGGCCGCCGGCGCGAGGCACACGTGCCAGGCCTGCCCCTCGTCGATCACGTTGATCTCGCCGGCCTGCTGGCGCTCGAGCAGCAGGGCGGCCAGGGTGTCTCGTACGCCGTATCGGGCGAACCAGGTCATCTCCACGTCCATGGCGTAGCCGACGCAGTGCCCGCTGGGCAGCATGGCGGCGTACCCGAGGCGGCGCAGCCGGTGCTGGTGCTCGACGCTGCGGGTGAGTGAGGTGACCCAGAGTGGCGGGGTGCCGGGTGGGGTGGCCGCCGCGAACTCCCGGGCGAGGTCGTTGAGCAGCGCCACGACCTCTCGGCGGGCGCGCCGGGCGAGCAGACCGGCGGTGCGCGGGCTGGCGTCGGGGCGCAACCGCCGCCGTACCGCCTGCCATCCGCGGCCCACCACGTTGGCCGGCTGTTCCCGGTAGCGGAAGCCGAGCAGGTCACGGCGGCGCAGCCACTCCAGGTCGACCAGGTCGGTGCTGCCCTGAACCTGGTCGTCGGTGAGGAAGGTGGGGGTGTCCCGCCACCACATGATGTCGATGCGGGAGAGCAGGTAGATCCGCACCAGCGCGGTCAGGTCCTGTGCGGAGCTGCGCGTGTTGGGTTGGTAGCGGGCCATCTCCAGCAGCAGCGTCTCGCGGGCACCGAGGAATCCCTGCGGGGTCGCGTCGAGGACCGCGGCGAGGGCCGGTTCGCGCAGCCGGTCGTCGATGAGCACCTGTCGGGCGGCGACGCTCGGCGCGTCGGCGAGCGCGCCGACCTCCACCAACAGGTCGGCGACGGCCTCCCGGTAGGCGGCGAGATCCGGTTCGGTGACCGGCACCGGTCCGGGCCGGCTGGGGAGGCGGCGGGCGGGGGCGGTGGAGGCGGCGGTCGGACCGGACCGCCCCCCGGGGCTGCGGCTGGGCACTCGCATGGTCGGTCCTCTCTGCGGTCACGACACCTGGGTCGCTCGCCCTGCACAGACACGGTAACCAGTCGGATCGGGAGAAGGCCGAACATTCCTCCTATCACCCGCGAAGGGCGACGGTTCGGGAAAGCACGGCACGCCCCGCCAGGAGCAGGCAGGGCGGGCCGGGCGAGGCACGAACCGGTCAACCGCCGCGGGGAGTGCCACGGCACGGCAGCCGAACGAGCATCAGGATGCCGGCATCCACCCCTCCGTCAGTGCCTGCACGCCGGCGTACGACGGCGGTTCGGGCGACCCGACCGGGGCGACCGAGGCGCGATCGGCGGCGACGCCCACCCGCCCCGCCGTGAGGGCGTCCACGCAGGCCAACGCGGCACCGAGCGCGGCCCGGAACGGCAGTGATCCGGTGCTCACCCGGGCCACCCCGAGCCTCGCCAGCTCGTCGACCTCCAGGAGACCCGGGCGGTACAGCACGTTCAGCGGGGCGCCGGCCTCGGCGACGAGGACACGGATCGTGTGCTCGTCCGGGGCGCCCGGCGCGAAGATCCCGTCGGCCCCCGCCGCCCGGTACGCCCGCACCCGCCGCACCGCGTCGCCCAGCGGATCGGGCACGCCCAGCCACCACGCGTCGGTGCGGGCGTTGACGAACAGCTCCGGCACGGCGGACTTGACCGCGGCCACCTTGTCCGCGGTCACCGCCGGTGGGGCGAGCGAACCGTCCGGGCGGCCGTCCTCCAGGTTGAGGCCGACCACGCCGAGCCCGGCCAGCTCGACGGCGAGGGCGGCGACGTCCGCCGGGTCGTCGCTGAAGCCCGCCTCCACGTCGACGGTGAGCAGCACCGGGAGCCGGCGCAGCCGCCGGGCCAGCAACAGCGTCTCGGCCCGGGTCGCCGCGGCGCCGTCCGGCAGGCCGGCCGCGGCGGCGACGCCGAGGCTGGTGGTGCCGACGGCCGGGTACGACCGGGTCGCGAACATCGCCGCCGAGGCATGGTCCCAGGCGTTGGGCAGCAACAGCGGGCGGCCGGGCCGATGCAGCGAACGGAAGGCGGCGCAGCGGTCGGCGTACCGGTCGGTGCCGTCGGACGGTGTCGTCATAGCGGGATCACCTCGAGTCGGGTCGGCACCCGCAGCAGCGGGTGGGGTTCGTACGCCGGCACGCCGGGCGCGAGCCGGCACCGCTCACGCAGCACGTCCAGCACTCCGGTGGCGAGCGCCAGCGCGTGCCGCTGCCCGGGGCAGCCGCGGGGGCCGGCGCCGAACGTCAGTGCGGGTGTGGGGCGGCCGGGGGTGAAGGAGTCGGGCTCGGGGAAGACCTCCGGATCCCGGTTCGCCGAATCGAAGCGCAGCAGCAGCGGGGTGCCCGCCGGCACGTCGACACCGCCGATGTGAACGGCCCCGGTGGTGGTGCGGCGGGTGCCGCGTACCGGCGGGTCCAGCCGGAGCACCTCGTGGAGCAGTTCTTCGGTGTCGCCGGCCGGACGACCGAACCCGGTCACCTCGCCGGCGGCGGGAGGCAGATCGGCGGCCGGGGGCAGGAGGTGGCGGGCACCGGCCCCGATCAGCCCGGCCGTGGCGTCGCAGGCCTGGACCAGCAGGCCGAGCCGGTTGGCGAGCGCCTCGGGCGGGGCGGGCGGGGCGAGCGCCACCAGTACCGTCACCGCCCCGTCGGCCCGCCAGGCCGCGGCCGCGTCCGCGCCGGCCTGGTAGGCGGCGGCGATCGTGGCCACCGCGTCGACGGCGGTCGCCGCATCGGCCAGCCCGAGTCGCCCGGCGAGCACCCCCACCGGTACGCGCCGGGCGAGGGCGGACGCCACGTCCAGCCGGCCGCCGGCCCGGTCCAGGGCGTCGGCGGTTCGCCGGGCCGCCTCGGCGCGCAGCTCGTCCGGGTCGAGCGGGGCCAGCGCCGCGAGGCCGGCGGCCCGCCGGGCGGGATGGTCCTGCGGGGCGCTGAAGCGGCTCACCAGGCCACGGAACCAGTCGAGCGTGTAGGGCGCGCCGGGGCGGGCGGCCGGTACGTGGCAGGCCGGGGCGGCGAGGGCGGCACGCACGTCCGCGTACCGGGTCAGCGTGCAACCGGTCCGCGGGTCCACGGTGGGTGGACCGCAGGGTGGAGTGCCGGGGATCGGAGCGATGCGGGGGCGGGTGAGTGTCACCCGACGAACGCTAGGGCCGGGACCTTGCGGCCGGCGCCGAAGTGTCGACGCGGCACCCCGAGATCAAAGGGGACCGGGTCGATCAACCGCCGGACGGCCGGCGTGCGCCCGGGCGCCGGACTCCGGCGTCGACCAGGGATGAGCGCCAGGTCAGGCGCGTCCCCCGCCGGTGACGGCCTCCACCGGCGGGGTGAGGTCGGCCGCGTCCAGGCCGAGGACGGCGGCGAGCGCCGGGCCTCCGGACGGGGTGAGGCGGACGGCCCGGCCGGCGCCCCGGGTGAGCCAACCCAGGTCGAGCAGGTGGGCGCAGAGGGCCGCGCCGAGGGCTCCGGACAGGTGCGGGCGCCGCTCGGTCCAGTCCAGACAGTCGCGCAGCAACGGCCGGCGTGCGGCGCGCAGCGGCGCGAGGGGCAGCCCCAGCTCGGCGCACCAGCGCTCCCCAGCCGTGGTGAGGGTCAGTCCGGCCGACCGGTCCAGCAGTCCCCGGTGCAGCAGCGCGTCGTGCACCACCACGCCGAGGCGTCCGGCGAGATGGTCGTAACAGGTCCGGGCGTACGCGAGCGCGGCACCGGCCCGGGCCGCCCGCAGCGACCGGTCCGGAACCGGCGGCGCGGTGACCCTTCCGGCCAGGTCCTCGACGAGCTGGGCCACGCTCGCGTCGGCGAGCCGCAGGTAGCGGTGCCGCCCCTGCCGTTCCTGCGCCAGCAGCCCGCCCTCGACGAGGCGGCTGAGGTGGTCGCTCGCGGTGGACGGGGCGACGCCGGCGGCCCGAGCCAGCTCCCCCGCCGTCCAGGCCCGACCGTCGAGCAACGCCAGGCAGATCCGGGCCCGGGTGGTGTCGGCCAGCAGCGCGGCGAACCGTGCGAGGCCCGGGGCCCAGGCGGTGGTCGGGTGCATCCGCCCATGCTGGCACGGGGACGGTTCGGTCTTCGCCGACCGGTCTTTACAACGTTGTACGCCGCGCGGTAGGAAGGGACGCGGCTCGCACCGACAACCACTGCACGCAAGGCAGGTCTGATGGGACAACCACGTCGCGGTGGCGCACTCGCCGCCGTACTCGGTCTGGTGCTGACGGTCTCGGCCGCCGCGCCGGCCGCCGCCGAAGCCCGCACAACCCCCCACTACCGCAACCCGATCTCCGTCGACGTGGGCGACACCTTCGCCGACCCGGTCGTCGTCCGCGGTGACGACGGCTACTGGTACGCCTACGGCACCACCGACCCGCTGCGCGAGGCCGAGAAGCAGCCGCACCGGGTACCCACCGCCCGCTCCGCCGACCTGGTCGACTGGACGTACGCCGGCGACGCCTTCGGGCCCGACCAGCGCCCGCCCTACGCGGCGCCCGGCGCGGCCTTCTGGGCCCCGGACGTACGCCGCATCGGCGACCGGTACGTCATGTACGTGACGGTCACCGACACCACCGTCTCCCCCGAGGGCAGCGACTACGCCATCGGCGCGGCCACCGCGCCCACCCCGACCGGCCCGTGGACGTTCGCCGACCAACCGGTGGTCGCACCACGGCCGGGCGGCGGCGGTGGCTGGCTGTGGACGATCGACCCGAGCCAGTTCACCGACGTCGACGGCAGGAACTACCTCTACTACGGCAGCTACTACGGTGGCGTCTCGGTCACCGAACTCACCCCCGACGGGCTGCACGCGACAGGTTCCCCCACCCTGGTCGCCGTCGACAACAAGTTCGAGGGCAGCTACGTACTGCGCCACGACGGCTGGTACTACCTCTTCGCCTCCACCGCGAACTGCTGCGCCGGCCCGGCCACCGGTTACTCGGTGCAGGTCGGGCGCGCCCGCAGCCCGCGCGGACCGTTCCTGGACCGCGACGGCATCGCGCTGACCGCGTCCCGCACGGGTGGCACCCCGGTGCTCACGCAGAACGGCAACCGCTGGATCGGCACCGGACACAACGGATTCCTCACCGACCTGTCGGGGCAGGACTGGATCGTCTACCACGCCATCGACCGGGCCGACCCGTACCTGGACGAGCCGTTCGGCGTCAACGAGCGGCCGATGCTCATCGACCGGCTCGACTGGATCGACGGCTGGCCGACCGTGAACGCCGGCGCCGGCCCGTCCGACGGCGAGCGCCCCGCCCCGGTGACGACCGGTCCGCTCGACGAGCGTTTCGACACCACCGGGCTGGCGCGCTGGCGGCGCGTCGCCGGCGACTGGCAGGTCGACGACGGCCGGCTCACCGGCAGCGGCGCGATGACGAGCCGTACCACCGTGGGCGGCGACCTGCGGGCGGAGGCCGACCTGCGGCTGACCGGCGCGGCCTCCGCCGGGATCACCCTCGCCGACCGGGTCGAGGTACGCGTCGACGCGACCGCTGGTCGGCTGGTGGCTCGGGACGGCAGCCGTACGGCCGGCGCCGCGCTGCCCGCCGGGTTCACCCCGGCCGATCGGCACAACCTGTCCGTCGAGGTACGCGGCCGCCAACTCGTCGCCGAGCTGAGCCCGGCCCGCCTCGGCGACCAGCTCGCCGTGGTCGAGCTGAGGCTGGACCGCCCGGTTTCCGGACGGATCGGGCTCGGGGCGATCGGAGGTGCCGCCGAGTTCGACAACGTGAGCGCCGTCCGGCTGTACCGACCGGCGCGGGCTGCCACGACGCCGGGGGCCGGGCGGATCCTGCCGTCGTACTCCGACGACTTCACCGACGGCCTCGGCCCGGCCTGGAGCTGGGTGCGCCCGGACCCCGCGGCGACGGTGGCCGGTGGAGCGCTGCGCTGGCCGGTGCAGTCCGCCGACTTCAGCGGCACCGCCAACACGGCCGGGGTGCTCCTGCGCGACGCGCCCGCCGGTGACTACGTGGCCGAGACGAAGGTGACCCTCGACCTCGGCGAGGAGAGCGTCCGCAACTACCAGCAGGCCGGCCTGGTGGCGTACGTCGACGACGACCGGTTCGCCCGGCTGGCCCAGGTGGCGATCTGGAACACCCGGCAGGTGGAGTACGGCTACGAGCTGCCCTTCGCCGGCCAGCCGGTGTACGGCGGCACCATCGTCGGCACCCCGGCCACCACCACCTGGCTGCGGCTGGCACACCACGTCGACCCGACGACCGGCGAGCACGAGTTCCGGGCCGCCTCCAGCCGGGACGGGCAACACTGGACGTGGGGTGGGGTGTGGACCTTCCCGGCCGACACCACCCCCCGGATCGGGCTGGTGGCACACGGCGGCGCCACGCCGGCGGTCACCGCCGAATTCGACTACCTGCGCTTCTACCGCTGACGGTGTGCTGACCGGGGCCGCTGGTGACGGCCCCGGTCAGCGTCCGGCACCGAGTGGCCCGGCCGTACGGGTGGCCCCGTCGTAGCTGCGTGCCGCGACGAGCTCCCCGATCGGGCGGTCACCGCCGATCACCGCCCGGGCCCGGCGGCGGTCGGCGTCGCGGAAGCGCAGCGCCAGGCTCAGGTGTGGAACCCACCGCCCGGGCAGGTGCCAGGGGTGTGGTCCGGGCGCGGCGGCGAGCACGTCCCAGACCGCCCCGTGCAGGGCGAGCAGCTCCGGCGTGGGCCGGATCAGCCACACCAGCGGGGCGCTGCCGTCGAGCACCGCCACCCGGTCGACCCGCGCGCGGACGGGCAGCGCCGCGTCGAACAGATCGGTGAGGCGTTCCTCGGCACCGGGCGGGAACTCGTCCACCGCCGCGAGGGTCAGGTGGGGACGGTTCGTGGGGTGGATGTTGCGGGCCAGGCTGGGCAGGCCGGTCTCGGCCAGCCGCTGCCACGCGGCCCGCACCGTGGCGTCCAACTCAGCCGAGCAGAGCAGTTCGACCGTACGCACCCACCCACGCTAGTCGTCCACGAAGGCGGTCGGGAAACCCGCTCAGAGCCAGCCGTTCTCCCGCGCCGTCCGGATCGCCTCCGCCCGGTCGGCCGCGCCGAGCTTCTGCACCGCCGCCGCGAGGTAGTTCCGCACGGTGCCGGCGGACAGGTGCGCCCGCCGGGCGACCACCGCGACCGGGGCGCCCAGCTCGGCCAGCCGTAGCGTCTCCAGCTCCCGAGGAGTCAGTGGACAGTCGGGCAGGGTCAGCGCGTCCGCGGCCAGTACCGGGTCGACGTACCGTCCGCCGGCGTGTACCCGGCGGATCACGTCGGCGAGCGCCCCGCCGGGTGCGCCCTTGGCCAGGAAGCCGCGAGCGCCGACGGTCAGCGCCTGACGTAGGTGCGCGGGGCGGCCGTGCCCGGTGAGCAGGACCACCGCGCACCCGGGCAGCGTCCGGGACAGCTCGGCGGCGACCTGGATGCCGGTCAGCCCCGGCATCTCCAGGTCGACCACCGCCACGTCCGGCCGGTGCGCCAGCGCCGTCGTCACCGCCGACGGCCCGTCGGCCGCCTCCGCCACCACCTCGACGTCGGGCTCGAGCGCGAGCAGCGCGGCCAGCGCCGCCCGGATCAGATCCTCGTCGTCGGCGAGCAGGACGCGGATCATGATCCGACCGGAAGGGTGGCTTCGAGGGTGAACACGTTCTCCTCCCGCCGGACGCGCAGCCGCCCGCCGGCCTCGGCGAGCCGGTCGGTGAGTCCGCGCAGGCCGTTGCTGTGCTGGTCCGGCCCGCGACTCGCGGCACCGTCGTTGGCGACCGTCAAGCGGGCGACGTCGCCGTCACGGACGATGTCGATCCGGCACCAGCCGGCCCGGCTGTGCCGCAGCACGTTCGTGCCTGCCTCCCGCAGCACCGCCGCCAGGTCGCTCGCCGCCCCCGCTGGCAGGTCGGCGGGTGGGGGCACGGTCGTGCACCGTACGCCGCAGGAGCGCAGCACGCCCGCCACCGCGGCGAGCTGGTCGGCCAGGTCGACGGCCCGGTAGCCGTACACGGTCGCGCGGACCTCGGCCAGCGCCGAAGTCGCCAGCCGCTGCACCTCGGTGGCCTCCCGGCCGGCCCGCTCGGCATCCACCTCGGCGAGGCGGGCGGCCAGCTCCGCCTTCAACGCGATCACCGTGAGGTTGTGCCCCAGCACGTCGTGCACGTCACGGGCGAGACGGAGCCGCTCCTCGGCGGCGGCCAGCCGGCCCTGCGCCAGCTGCCCCTCCCGCGCCTCGACGAGCAGATCCCAGAACCAGACCTGGAGCCAGTTGACCGCAGCCGTGCCCGCGCCGACTCCGCCGGTCACCAAGAGGAACCGGGAGACCTGTCCGCCGCTCCAGAGCCCCACCCCGGCCGACACGCCGAGGGTCGCCGCGGCCACGGCGGCCACGACCGGCGGTCGTACGAGCAGAGGTGCCATGCCGAGCAGCGAGGCGCCCAGCCACGCCCAGGTCGGCCACGCGCCCGCGGCGACCGGACCGACCAGCGGGACGGTCAGCAGCGCCACCGCAGCCAGTCCTGACTGGGACCGACGGCGCCACCGCTGCGACAGCCAGGGGGTCACCGCCGCGTAGAGCACTGCGGCCTGGCCGGCGGCGAAGCCGACCACACCCAACGCGCCGAGCGCGGCGCGTACGACGTCGGGCTCCCGGGCCACACCGACCAGCGGCAGCAGCAGGCTCACCCAGACCCCGGTCGCCAGCGAGACGAGGGTGGCGGTGCGTGCACGACGCAGCCGCCGGTCCGCCCGGGATCCCGCCTCCTCCTGTGTCACGGACCCGATCGTAGGGCCGTCGCCGCACCATCCGCCCCTGCGAGATGTCACGAATGGACCGTGCACATCGCACGGAGAACCCGTGACATCCGGGCCTGCCCGCCCGGTCGCCTTCGCGGGCAGGGTCGACGGCATGACGGACACCCTGCTCCACCAGCCGACCACCGCGACCGGCCCGCGCCGGACGGGCGGCGTCGCCCACCTGCTGCGGCACCTCGGCGAGATGCTCCTCGCGATGATCGCCGGGATGCTGCTGCTCGACCCGGTGTGGTCGCTCGTCGCCGATCCGCCGGGGCTCACCGCCGCGCTCGACCGTCCGGACGTCGCCGCGCTGGTGATGGCCACGAACATGACCATCGGCATGACCGTGTGGATGCGGCACCGGCGACACTCCGTGGCGGCCTGCGCCGAGATGGCGGCCGCCATGTACGTCCCGTTCCTGGTGCTGCTGGCCCCCTACTGGGCGGGCCTGCTCGGCGGCGACGCGATGCTGCTCGGCGGCCACCTGCTGATGCTGCCGGCCATGGTGCTCGTGGCGCTGCGGCACCGGCACCACCGGCCCGCGTCCGCACCTCGGCGGGCGCGGCTGGTGGCCACGCTGGTCCGCCGCTGGCCGACCGCGCTAGCCCTGCTGATGACGATCGACCTCTGGGTCTCACCGGCGGTGCCCGGCCCCTGGACGCTGCTCGTGCTGCCCGCCGGGTATCTGATCATCGGCGGGTACCGTCGCCGGCTGCGCGGGCCGGGCGTGCTGGCCCGGCAAGTCGCCGGCCTGGCCGTCTGGTCGGCGCTGGCGCTGCTCGCGGCGGTGGCCGGCGGACGGAGCGCCGCGTGGCTGGTCGCCCTGGGCTGGCTCGGCCACGCGGTCTGGGACGTCGTGCACCACCGCCGCCACGAGGTCGTGCCCCGTGGCTACGCCGAATGGTGCGGGGTGCTCGACACGGTCGTCGGCGTCACGATCATCCTGGCGCTGCTGACCGCCTGACCCCGATGTCGCCACCCCCGGCCGCCGCCCGATCAAGAGGACGGCGGCACCCGCTCCGGACCCGCACTACTTGATCATCTGGGCGGTCCGGAACCATCTGCGGCGGATAGGTGCCGGTCGGCGAGGCGGGCGCGAGGCGGTGATGAAAGGCTTGGCACATGAGTTCGGCACAGATCCACCCCACCGACCCGGGCGACACCGAGGCGAACGGCTTCGCGGACCTGGGGCTCCGCCCCGAGTTGCTGGGCGCGCTCACCGCCCTCGGCTACGAGGAGCCCACCCCGATCCAGCGGGAGGCGATTCCCCCGCTGCTGGCCGGCCGGGACCTGCTCGGCCAGGCGGCCACCGGCACCGGCAAGACCGCGGCCTTCGCGCTGCCCCTGTTGCAGCGGATGCCGGCGCACCGGGACAGCGGCGACCCGGTGGCGCTGGTGCTGGTACCGACCCGGGAACTGGCGGTGCAGGTCTCCGAGGCCTTCCACCGCTACGGCCGGGAACTCGGCACCCGCGTGCTGCCGATCTACGGCGGGCAGCCGATCGGCCGGCAGTTGCGTGCCCTGGACGCGGGCGTCGACGTGGTGGTGGCCACCCCGGGTCGCGCGCTGGACCACATCGCCCGGGAGACGCTGCGGCTGGGCGGGATAGCCACCGTGGTGCTGGACGAGGCCGACGAGATGCTCGACATGGGCTTCGCCGAGGACATCGAGGCGATCCTGGAGCACGCGCCGGAGCAGCGGCAGACGGTGCTCTTCTCGGCCACGATGCCGTCGCGCATCGACGGGATGGCCCGGCAGCACCTCACCGACCCGGTCCGGATCCTGATCCAGCGGGAGCAGCCGGTCGCCGGAGAGGCGCCGCGGGTGCGGCAGAGCGCGTACCTGGTCGCCCGGGCGCACAAGCCGGCGGCGCTGGGCCGGGTGCTGGACGTGGAGTCACCGACCGCCGCGATCGTGTTCTGTCGCAGCCGGGAGGAGGTGGACCGGCTCACCGAGACGATGAACGGCCGGGGCTACCGGGCCGAGGCGCTGCACGGCGGGATGAGCCAGGAGCAGCGCGACCGGGTGATGGGGCGGCTGCGCTCCGGCACGGCCGATCTGCTGGTCGCCACCGACGTCGCCGCGCGCGGCCTGGACGTCGAGCAGCTCACCCACGTGGTCAACTACGACGTGCCGTCGGCTCCCGAGTCGTACGTGCACCGGATCGGGCGGGTGGGCCGGGCCGGCCGGGAGGGGGTGGCGATCACCCTGGCCGAGCCCCGGGAGCACCGGATGCTCAAGACCATCGAGCGGGTAACCGGCCAACGGATCTCCATCGACACCATCCCGACGGTGGCGGATCTGCGTACCCGGCGTCTGGAGCTGACCCAGGCGGCGCTGCGGGAGAGCCTGCTCGATGACGACCTGGAGCCGTTCCGGGTGATCGTGGAGTCGCTCACCGACGAGTTCGACCTGATGGAGGTCGCCCTCGCCGCGGTGCGGCTGGCGCACGAGGCGACGTCGCCGGGCGCGGACGACGAGGAGGAGATTCCGCAGGTGTCGCTGCGCGGCCCACGCGAGGGGGCGCGGGGCGAGCGGCGCGGCGCCGGCGGCCGGCCCCGTGCGGGCGGCACCACGCAGGTCTTCGTCGGGCTCGGCCGGCGTGCCGGGGTACGGCCCCAGGACCTGGTCGGCGCGATCACCGGCGAGACCGGGATCAGCGGCCGGGACATCGGCTCGATCGAGATCGCGGACCGGTTCTCGCTGGTGGAGGTGCCGCACGCCGTCGCCGACGAGGTGATCGCGGGGCTGCGCGCCAGCACGATCAAGGGGCGCAAGGCGACCGTACGCCGAGACCGTGACGGCGACGACCGGGACCGCCGGGAGCGGGCGTACGCGGGGGATCGCCGCGAACGGCCGTACGGCGGTGACCGCCGTGAGCGGCCGTACGGGGGCGACCGCCGTGAGCGGCGGGACCGCGACGGCGACCGCCGTGAGCGTCCCTGACCACCGTCCCGGTCGTCAGATGCCAGAAGGGCCCCCTGCCGTCCCGTTCGGGGATACGGCAGGGGGCCCTTCGGTGACGCGTCAGGCCGTGGCGAGCGCCGGACCGTCCAGCGACTCCGTGTCGATCTCAGCCGGGCGCAGCGCCAGGGCGAGCACGTCGGCGACATCGGAGAGGGTGTGGATGGTCAGCGCCTCACGGACCTCGGTGGGCAGGTCGTCCAGGTCCGGCTCGTTGCGCTTCGGGATGATCACTTCGGTCAGGCCCGCCCGGTGCGCGGCGAGCAGCTTCTGCTTGACCCCGCCGATGGGCAGCACCCGCCCGGAGAGGGTCACCTCACCGGTCATCCCGAACTCGGGCCGGACCGGCCGGCCGGTCACCAGCGAGGCCAGCGCGGTGACCATCGTGATGCCGGCGCTGGGCCCGTCCTTGGGCACCGCGCCCGCCGGGAAGTGCACGTGGATCCGGCGCCCGGCCAGCGCGTTCGGGTCGATGCCGAGGCGCCGACCGTTGGACCGCAGGTAGGACAGCGCGATGTGGGCCGACTCCTTCATCACGTCGCCGAGCTGGCCGGTCAGGGTCAGCCCCGGCTCGCCCTCCATGCTTGTCGCCTCGATGAAGAGCACATCCCCACCGGCGCCGGTGACGGCGAGGCCGGTGGCCACGCCGGGCACCGCGGTGCGCTCCGCCGACTCCGGGGTGAACTTCGGCCGGCCCAGGTAGCGGGCCAGGTTGCCGGTGTCCACGTGGACCGGCGTCGGGTCGGTGGCCAGGGCCACCGCCACCTTGCGCAGGATCTTGGCGAGCGCACGCTCGAGCTGCCGGACACCGGCCTCCCGGGTGTACTCCCCCGCGATCTGGGCGAGCGCCTCGTCGGCGACTGTCACCTCGTCGGCGGTCAACCCGGCCCGCTCCCGCTGCCGGGGCAGCAGGTGGTCCCGGGCGATGGCCACCTTCTCGTCCTCCGTGTAGCCGTCCAGGGTGACCAGCTCCATCCGGTCCAGCAGCGGGCCGGGGATGGTCTCCACCACGTTCGCGGTGGCCAGGAAGAGCACGTCGGACAGGTCGAGGTCGACCTCCAGGTAGTGGTCCCGGAAGGTGTGGTTCTGCGCCGGGTCCAGCACCTCCAGCAGCGCGGCGGCCGGGTCACCGGCGTATCCGGCGGCCAGCTTGTCCACCTCGTCGAGGAGCACGACCGGGTTCATCGAGCCCGCCTCGCGCAGGGCACGGACGATACGGCCGGGCAGCGCGCCGACGTAGGTGCGCCGGTGGCCGCGGATCTCCGCCTCGTCCCGGACGCCACCGAGGGACACCCGGACGAAGTTGCGGCCGAGCGCCCGGGCGACCGACTCGCCGAGGCTGGTCTTGCCGACACCGGGAGGTCCGGCCAGGGCGAGCACCGCGCCGGAGCCGCGTCCGCCGACCACGCCGAGGTTGCGCTCGGCACGCCGGTTACGCACCGCCAGGTACTCCAGGATGCGGTCCTTGACGTCCGGCAGGCCGGAGTGGTCGGCGTCGAGCACCGCACGCGCCGCGGCCAGGTCCGTGTTGTCGGTGGTACGCGTGTTCCACGGCATCTCGAGGACCGTGTCCAGCCAGGTACGGATCCACCCCGCCTCCGGGGAGGCGTCGCTGGCTCGCTCGAGCTTGCCGACCTCGCGCAGTGCCGCCTCGCGCACCTTCTCGGGCAGGTCGGCGGCCTCGACACGGGTCCGGTAGTCGGCCGAGCCGTCCGGCTCGTCCTCACCGAGTTCCTTGCGGATCGCGGCGAGCTGCTGGCGCAGCAGGAACTCCCGCTGCGACTTCTCGAGCCCCTCCCGCACGTCGTTGTTGATCTGCTCGGTGACCTCCTGCTCGGCCAGGTGCTCCTTCACCCAGCCGACGAGCAGCTCCAGCCGGGCGGTGACGTCCGGGGCGGCGAGCAGTTCGTTCTTCTGCTCCAGGCTCAGCCACGGCGCGTAGCCGGCGGAGTCGGCGAGCTCGGAGAGATCGGTCATCCGCTCGATCGCGTCGATGACCTGCCAGGCCCCACGCTGCTGGAGCAGCGACGACACCAGCGCGCGGTACTCGCGGGCGAGTTCGCGGGCCCGGCCGGCGGGGGTGGGTTCGGAGAGCTCGGTGGCCTCGACCCAGAGCGCGGCCCCCGGTCCGGGTACGCCGGAGCCGATGCGGGCGCGCGACACACCACGGATCACGGCGGCGGGCTCCCCGCTGGGCAGCCGGCCGACCTTCTCGATGGTGGCCACGACGCCGACGGGACCGTACTCGCCGTCGATACGGGGTACGGCCAGCAGCGTCTGGTCGCCGCTGGCGCGGGCCGCGTCGACCGCGGCCTGAGTGGTCGGGTCGAGGGTCACCGGGATGACCATGCCGGGCAGCAGCACGGCATCGGTCAGAGGAAGTACCGGAAGAGTTGCCATCGAACACCTGCCATCGCATTGAGTTGAGCGTGTCTGACTCAAGTCACGAGGCGTTCGCTTTCTTCCGGGGTGTGAGCCAGGCCACTGCCGCTGTCGTCGCCGGGCACCGGCAGCAGCAGTTCCCGCAGCAGCCGGCCGCCACCGGCGAGCACCACCGCGACCGGGATCGCGATGCTGGTCAGAGCCAGTGCGGCCACCGTCCAGGCGGGCAGCCCGGCGGTCACGGCACCGATGGTCAGCGCGCCGGAGACAGCCAGCTTCACGCGCGTGCGGGCGATCGGGACCAACGGATCCGACGACATCTTCGACACCTCTCTCCGGGTCCTCAGAGCAGGACCAGCAGCGCGGCGCCGACGGCTGCGGCCGGGATGGTGGTGATCACGGTGGCCAGCAGGGCGGAGTGCCGACGCAGCGCGGCGAGCGGGATCAGCGCGTCACCGTCCTGACTGAGCGCGTTGGCCACCAGGGTCGGCAGCGGCAGCCCGCCGCTGACGTAGAGACCGGTGAAGACGATCTGCACCGCACAGCCGGGAATCAACCCGATCCCGGCGCCGACCAGCACGCCCAGCAAGCCGGTCAGCGCGAGCTGGGACCCGTCGAAACCGGTGGTCGTGGTGAAGACCTGCCAGCCGACGTACGCCACGGCCACCCAGACGGTGATGAAGGACGCCTCGCGCGCGCTGTGTCGCAGCGTCGCTCGGAACGACCGCGGATGCGCCGTCTCGAGGGTGTCGTCGGCGAACCGCCCCCGGCCGGCCGCGAAGATCACCACCGCCGTGCACGTGCCGAGCACCCCGAGTGCCAGGTACGGGTCGATACCGCCGAACGCACGGGTCAGGGTGCCCGGATCCACCATCTGGAAGACCACCGGCACCGACACCGCGAAGGCGGGCGTGGTCAGTCCCCAGAACGCCTTGGCGGCCGGCACCCGGGGCAGCAGCCCGCCGAGCAGCCGGCGGGACGCGCCGGGATCCGGCCCGCCGGCGGCCACCAGCCCGGCCGGCGCGGCGGGCGCGGCGACGCGGGCCGCCTCCGCCGCGACACTCCGACCGCGACGCGCCGGATCGATGCCGAGCGCGTCCACGACGTACCCGGTGGCCAGCCCCACCGCGAAGAGCAGCAGGTGGATCTTGAGCGCGAAGAGCGGGTTCCAGGCGATCACGACCCAGGAGGAGTCCCCCATGGTCGCGGTAAGCGCGGCGATGACGGTGCCGAAGGAGACCTTCCCACGGGCGTACAGCGGCATCAGGATGATCGCCCCACCGCAGCCGGGGCTGACACCGAGCAGCGCCCCGACCAGCGGCCCGAGCCGGGGATGCTTGGTGAGCCCGTCGGTGGCCCGGTCGCCGTAGCGCCAGCGCAGCCAGCCGAAGAGTGCCACCATGACGGCGACGTAGACGCCCACCTGCATGAACGCGTCCGCGAGCGGACGAAGCACCAGCTCGGTCACGCCACACCTCCTTCAGGACGGGCGCCGCTGGGCCGCCCGCCAGTGCGCGGCCGGCGCGGCGACATCAGGTGAACTTGCTCTTGACCTTGGTGGCGACCTCGCCGACCATGCCCGGGTTGGTGCCGTACAGACGCGGGTCACCGGGCGGCAGCACCGGCTCCGGCGCGTGCGCCCGCGGGCTGTCGTCGTACCGGAACTGGCCCTTGCCGTCCGGTGCGGGCCCGGACGCCCAGCGCCCCTGCGAGGCGTCGGTGCCGGGCGAGAAGTCCAGGTAGGTGTAGCCGAACTGCTCGGTCAACTCGGACGAGTCGGGGAAGGCGTCCGGCACCGGCATCTCCTCCAGGCCGTCCTCCATGAGCTGCTCGATCGCGGCCATCCACATGTTCTGGTGCATGGTGTCCCGGGCCAGCAGAAAGCGGAGCATCTGCTTGACCCCCGGATCGTCGGTCATGTTGAACAACCGGGCCACCTGCAGCCGGCCCTGGGCCTCCGCGGTGACGTTGAGGTAGAAGTCGGCCAGCAGGTTGCCGCTGGCCGTGATGTACGAGCCGTTCCAGGGCACCCCGACGCTGTCCACCGGCAACGCCCCGCCGCCACCGTGGATGAGGTGCGCCGGGTTGGAGCCGCCGTAGATCGCCCCCACCATCGGGTTCTGCTCGGCCGCTTCCTGCAGGGACAGGGGCGCGTTCTCGAGCAGCCGGGTGATCATTGTGGCGATCATCTCGACGTGACCCATCTCCTCGGTGCCGACGTCGAGGAAGAGGTCCTTGTACTTGCCGGGCAGGCGGCAGTTCCAGCCCTGGTAGAGGTACTGGTTGGCGACGGTCATCTCGCCCCACTTGCCGCCCAGGATCTCCTGCAGCCGGCGGGCGAACGCGGCGTCCGGACCGTCCGGCTTCGCCTCGAACTGCAGGTCCTTCAGGTGCGTGAACAAGGGTCCTCCTCGGTACCGCGACGACGTGGCACCGGTACGTTTCCCGCATTGCTGACCCGGCCGGGCCAACCGGCGGCCCAGCCGGGTCAACCGCCGGCGCGCGCGACCTGCGGCAGCAGCACCTCTATCGCCACACCGCGTGGGCGGAGCCGGTGCACGTGCACCGAGCCGCCATCGGCCGCGACGAGCCGGCGGACGATCCACAGGCCGAGCCCGGACATCCCGGAGCCCGGCTGCGGCCGGCGCAGCGCCTCCAGCAGACTCGCCGCCACCCGCCCCTCGCTCGTCACCAGCAGGCTGAGCCCGGTGCGGCGCAGCGTCGCGTAGATCCCCACCCGACCGTCGCGAGGCCCGTGCCGCAGCGCGTTCTCAACCAGGTTGACCAACACCTGCCGGACGCGTCGTGCCGGCACCGGGCACCGTGCCGCCCGCCGGGTGGCCCGGACCCGCCGCCGGTGCACGGGCACGAGAAGGGCGGACTCCCGCAGGAGCTCGCCGAGCGGCACGAGCGTCTCCGGCGCCACCGCCGGGGTCAGCGCGCCGGTGCCGGCCGTCGCGTCTCGGAGCAGCGCCTGCAGGTGCGCGGCCTGGTCCCGCGCGAGTCGGATGATCGCCCGGCGGTCGGCGGCGGTCAACTCCCGGCGCTCGTCGGCGAGCGCCCCGGTCAGCGACGTCAGCGAGCTGACGGGGGTACGGAACTCGTGACAGAGCACGCGCAGCAGCAGTTCCGGGTCGCTAGCTGTCGGCCGGTCCACGTCTTCACCGATCGGCTCGATCCGCCGGAAACCTCGCAGCACCGCCGCCAACCCGTGCCGTCCGCGCATCCGACCCGCTCCCTCCGTACCGGTGCGTACCCGCATGATCGGTACCCGCTCGGGAAGGGACCAGACATGCCCGACGTGCCCACCATTCGGCTCGTGGTCGTCGACGACCACCGGCTCTTCGTACGCGGGCTCGAACTTCTGCTGCCCGCCACGACCGACAAGCGGGTGGAGGTCGTGGGCTCGACCGGTGACGCCTCGGCGGCCGCCTCGCTGGTGAGCCGCTGCCATCCGGACCTGGCCCTGGTCGACCTGCACATGCCGCCACCGGGCGGCGTACGCGCCGTGGCGGCCATCCGGCGGACCACGCCCCGGGTACGCGTCGTGGCCATGTCGGGCGGCGACGACCCGGATCCGGCGCTGGAGGCGCTACGGGCCGGCGCCGAGGGGTACCTGCCGAAGAGCAGCCAACCCGAGGAGCTGCTGCCGCCGCTGCTGGCGGTCCTCGACGGTTGGGCCGTGCTCCCGGCAGAGCTGCTGCGTGCGCTGCTCCGACCGGTCCGGTCCGCCGCGATCGACCTGGACGTCGACGAGCGTCGTCTGCTGCGGGCCGTCGCCACCGGCCGCAGCAGCGTCGAGATCGCCGGAGACCTGCATGTGTCGGAACGGACCGTGAAGCGGATGATCGCCGCTCTGTTGCGGAAACTACGGGTCTCCAGCCGGGCCGAGGCCGCCGCTCTCGCCGGCCAGGTGGGTCTGCTCGGCGAATGAACAGTCGGGCCGATTCCACGGCCCACCGATCTGGTGGCGGGACCGATTACCCCGTCGGGCACACTATTGATGGCGCGAAAACACGACCCACCGAAATGAATCGACCGTATTCTTGCGGTTTACTGGGATCGTACGTCAAACTTTGGGACACACCCCGCCCCAGACAGGGAGTAATCGGCGATGGCCAGAAAAGTAATCACGGTGCTGACCGACGACCTCGATGGTGGAAAGGCCGACCGGACTGTCGAGTTCAGCCTCGACGGCGTCGGCTACACCATCGACGTCTCGGACGAGAACGCCGGCGTGCTGCGCAAGGCGCTCGACCCTTACATCACCGCCGGTCGCCGCATCGGGCGCGGCAATGTGGAGAGCGCCCGCAGCGGACGGCGGGCGGTCCGGATCGGCGGTGCGGGAATGGATCGGGAGCAGAACCGCGCCATCCGCGAATGGGCCGCCAAGAACGGTTACCGGATCTCCGAACGGGGCCGGATCCCGGTCGAGGTCGCCGAGGCGTACAAGAACCGCTGATCCTGCTCGCGGCGGCGCGCGACGTTCCGTCGCGGCGGGGAGCGTCGCCAGCAGGGCATCCATCCGGCCGGCCCGCACGGGCCGGCCGGACGTGTTCGCGATGCCGGGCGGGCCCACGCGCGAGGGCCGGCCGGGATCGCACCGGGCGGCCCGGCCGCACCGGAGCCGGCTCAGCCGAGCTGGATGCGGACCGCGTCGAAGGCGGGGGTCTGGTGGCCCCGCTACATCATCGGCAGCCGGTGCGAACCGTCACCGGCCCAGGCCGCGCACTGCGCGATGCCGGACTCCGGCAGGCCGGGCACCTGCATGGTCACCTCGTCCGGCTCCGCGCCACCGCAGCCGGCTGTCGTCGCAGTTGTTCGCGAGCACGTCCAGACCGGCGACGATCCCGCCGAAGACCGCGAGAGTGCCGATCACGGCCGGCAGTCGCCTGCTCCGTGCGTTACCGGACGACCGGCGCGCCCGTCTGGACCTGCGCATCGAATTGCTCGCCTCCGCGATCCGGTGGATCCGTCCCTCGCCGGCCGGCGGAATTGCGCGCACGCCGAGACGGCACTCCTGGCGTACCGTCACACGTCGATGGCCGACGATGCCATTTCCGTACCGTCTCCCGCCTCCGGTGCCGCGGACGGGGCGAGATCCTGCCCATTCCCGCTGAGGTACGGAACGTCCACGGTCAGGGGTTCGACGAGCCGCCGGAAAAAATTGTCCAGGCAGTCACCGGCCGCCCCGGGTGGGGACTGATAGCCGCTGGTCAGGTCGTACCTGCGGTCGGGAAGAAGCCGACGAACTCAGTCGGCGCAGAGATGGTCGAACGCGAAACCGCCGACCAGTTCGTCCCGGCGGGCCTGCAGCGCGAGGATGTCGGCCCGCAGCGCGTCCCTGCCGACGAACTCCGGCTCCGCGTCGTCCAGGTCACGCAGCCGCTCGCCGATGGCGACCGCGGCGAGGTCCTCGGCCAGTTGCGCCGAGTCGATGCCGCAGGAGAAGCCGTGCTCCCGGACCGTCACCCGTTCCACCAGGCAGCGTCCGGGGCGGACCTCCACCCAGCTCCACCCCTCTGCCGGTCCACCGGACCACTGCACGTGCAGGCCGCGCACGATGGGGTCGACCAGTCCGCGGGAGACGTACGCCTCCACCGCCGCCGCGCGGGCCAGCGCGCCCAGATCGTTCACGTGTCCCGTACGCCCGTCGGGGAGCCTGCCGAGGATCTCGCGGAACCCGGTCGGCGCGGGCCCCTCCGGGTCGGGCGGGGTCGCCGCGGCGTAACCGCGCGCGTCGAGGACGTACTCCACCAGGCGACGACCGTGGTCGGCGGGTCGCAGTGTGGACGACTCGACCCGCAGCACCGGCAGCCCGGCTGCCGCGGCGACGGTGGCCTTCATCCGCTCGGCCCGCTGCGCCGGCGAGCCTCCGGGCACGGCGGGACCGATCTCGACCGCGGCGACGATCTGACCGGTGTCGCCGGAACAGATGACGAGGTCGTATCCCTCGCGGCTGGCCGTACTCCACTGGTTGCCGGTGATGCCCGGCGGCCGTCCCGGTACGAGTTCGCCGAGCCGGTGCGCGGGGTACACCTGGTGACCGGCGCGGTGGAGCAGCGGGGCGCGCCCGCCCGCCAGGGGCAGCGCCCGCAGGAGCCTGCCCTCGTCACCGATGATCGTCATCCGCCTGATCCATCCGCCGATTCGTCGACCGGCCGAGTCTAGGGGTGGATCATGGGGGCCGCGTCGCCGGTGCGGCCCGGGCCGGGGCCACGACCAGCCAAACCCAGCAGATGTGAGGTGGATCACAGATCGGCCATGTTCCGACTCGCGGCGAGCGTGTATCCAGATCCACGCCGACGGGCCGTACGGCGGCGGTGACCGACAGGGAGGCAGCGGTGAGCTACCCGATCGACCGGAACCCCACCCGGATCACCCCGGACGCCGTCGCGCGGATCAGCGCCCACGCCGCCCGCCAGGCTCCCGGCGTGCACACGCTGGTCGCCGTGCCGGCCCGGCCGTACGGGGTGGCGGTCCGCCTCGACGACCGGGCGGTGAGCGTCGACGTGGACGTCGTCACCTGGTACGGCCAGAGCGTGCTGACCGTGGCCGATGCGATCCGCGACGCGGTGATCGAACAGGTGGAGTCGTCAACCGGGCTGGCCGTACGGGAAGTCACCGTCACGGTGCAGGACGTCGTCGTACCGGGCGTGGACGTGCCGGTGCCGACGTGACCGGCCGGACCGCCGGAGGTTGAGATGCGTACCGCCAACCGGCTGGCCACGCTGCTGCTCGCTGTCGTCCTGCTCGTCGGCGGCGTGCTGCTGGCCGTGGAGGCGCTGCTGTCCGCGGCCGGCCGGCCGGCGCTCTTCGTCGACCTCACCGGCTGGGCCGCGACGCTCGGTGGGGCCCGGTGGGACGAGCCGGCCGTGCGCGCGGCGGCGATCGCCGTCCTCCTGCTCGGGCTCTGTCTCCTCGCCGCCGAACTGCGGCGATGGACACCCCTGCGGGTGGACGCCGGGGCCGGCTGGCACCTGCACCGCCGCTGCCTGGAGCGCCGGCTGACCGTGGCCGCCGGTTCGGTTCCGGGTGTACGGCGGGCCCGGGTCCGGATACGCCGGTACGGCGCCCAGTGGCGACCGCGGGTGGCGGTCGTCGGTGACCCGGCGACCCGCGGCGAGGTCGAGTTCGCCGTGCGTCAGGAACTGCACCGGCTGGCCGTCTCCCGATCCGGCCGGATCGAGGTGCGGTTGCTTCCCCGGCGGCGGGCGGCGTGACCAACGCCGCGCACCGGGTGCTCTGGACCGTCGTGGCGCTGCTGCTGGTCGCGCTCGGCGGCGTCGTGCTGGCGCTGAACCTCGGTCGGCTCCCCGGCGGGGACCCGGGCGCCGTGCTGCTCGGCACGGGGCTACGGCGATCCTGGCGGCTCGCCGCGCCCTGGGGCGCACTGGCCGCGGCGGTCGCCGGGCTGCTCGCCGCGGTGAGCGGGCTGTGGCTGCTGCTCCGCGAGCTGCGCGGAATCGGCGAGGATCGGCGGACACTCGTCCACCCGGGCCGGCGCGGGCGGACCCGGCTGGCCGCCGCGGCGCTCACCCGGGCGCTGGAACGCGACCTGACCGGCGATCCGCGGATACGTCGCGCACGGGTGGTACTCACCGGCGATCCGCACCGGCCCGACCTGTGGCTCCGCGTGGAGATCGTGGCCGGCACGCGCACCGCCGGCCTGCGGGAGCACGTGAGCGGCGCCATCCGCCGCTACGTCGACACCGCCGACTGCCACCCCGCCCACCTCGACGTGACCGCGCTGGTCGACGCCGGCCAGGCATGATCGACCCACCGGCGCCCGCTCGGTCGCCGGAGCGCCGAGACCTGGAGGTGGAGCGTGCGGGTCGTGTCGCTCGTACCGTCGCTGACCGAGGCCGTGGCGGTCACCCTGCCCGGCGTGCTGGTCGGCGCCACCGACTGGTGCACCCACCCGGCGGAGCTGGACGTGCCGCGGGTGGGCGGCAGCAAGTACCCCGACCTGGCTCGGGTGCTCGCGCTGCGCCCGGACCTCGTGCTGCTCAACGTCGAGGAGAACCGCCGGGAGGACGCCGACGCCCTGGTCGCCGCGGGGGTGCCGGTGCGGGTCACCTACCCGCGTACCGTGCCGGAGGCGCTCGCCGAGCTGACCGAGCTGCTCGCCGACCTCGGCGCGACGCAGGAGCCGGCCTGGCTCGGCGCCGCCCGCCGCGCCTGGGCCGACCCGCCGCGGTTGTCGCCGGCCCGCCGGGCGGTGGTGCCGGTCTGGCGTCGCCCCTGGGTGGTCCTCGGATCCGACACGTTCGCCGGGGACGTGCTGCGGCGGTTGGGGACGCTGAACCTCTACGAGGGGCACCCGGAGCGTTACCCCCGCCCGGAGTTCGCCGAGCTGCGCGACATCGGCGCGGAACTCGTGGTGCTCCCCGACGAGCCGTACCGCTTCACCGCCGACGACGGCCCCGAGGCTTTCCCCGGTACGCCCTGCGCCCTACTCTCCGGCCGGCATCTGACCTGGTACGGACCGTCGCTGGCCGAGGCGCCCGCGGTGCTCGCCGCGCAGCTGGCCCGGCCGGTGACCGTCCCGGCCTGACCTGGCCGGTTCGATCATCCGCTCGGCCGCCGGCACGGCAGTCCGGCGGCCCGGTGGTGATCGGTTGCGCGCCGCCGTTGGACCGGATCACGGCGTCAGGGCTCCCCGCCCTCGGCCCGGCGGCCCGTCGATCGACTGCGGGCCCGGCTTCGCCCCCGCCGGACCGACACTGCGCTCCACCCGATCGACACCGACAGGGTCACCACCACCACCGCGAACGTGAGCCAGAGCGGCAGCTTTCCCACGGGCGTCTCGGCGAGGATCAGCTTCAGCCCGGCGAAGGCCAGCAGGACCGCCAGGCCGTACCGCAGGTAGCCGAAGTGACGCAGCAGCCCGGCGAGGCAGAAGTAGAGGCTGCGCAGCCCCAGCACGGCGAAGGCGTTGGCCGTCCAGACCAGGAACGTGTTGGTGGTGATGGACAGGATCGCGGCCACCGAGTCGATCGCGAAGACCACGTCGGTGGCCTCGATCGCGACGAGCGCCACCAGCAGCAGGGTCGCCCGGCGTCGACCGTCGATGCGTACCGTGAATCGGTCGCCGTGGTAGCCGGGGTCGGTCGGGACCAGTCGGCGGAACAGCCGCACCACGCGGTTGCGTTCCGGGTTCACGTCGGGTTCGCCGCGTACGGCCAACCGCCAGCCGGTCCAGATCAGGAAAGCGCCGAGCACCACGCCGGCCCAGGCCAGCCGCCGCAGCAGCTCGGCGCCGGCGAGGATGAAGGCCAGCCGGAACACCAACGCCCCGAGCACACCCCAGAACAACACCTTGTGCTGGTAGCCGGCGGGGACCCGGAAGTACCCGAAGAGCAGGGCGAAGACGAAGACGTTGTCCACCGACAGCGCCTTCTCCAACAGGTAGCCGGAGTAGTACGCGACCGCCGGCTCGCCGCCGCGCCAGAACCAGATGACGAGGCCGAAGAGGAGGCCCGCGCCGATCCAGACGGCGCTCCAGATCAACGCCTCGCGCAGCTCGATGACGTGGTTGTCCCGGTGCGAGAGCACATCCACCGCGAGCATGACCGCGATGACGACACTGACTGCCGCCCAGGCCCAGGGCGGTGCCGGGAACGTCGCGTCGCCCACCCGGTGCCCTCCGCATCGACCGCTTCCCCGGGGTGATCTCCGCCGCTCGGCGCGGCGACGACGGACTGAGGCAGGGGGCGCCTCCGAGCCTATTTCAACGACGCGTGCGGCGGGACCGCTCGGACGAGATCGGCCCGCGGCGGCCGGTGCGGGCCGCGTACGGGCCGGTCCGTCGCGGACACGGTGGCGGGCTGCCGCACATCGGCCCCGCACTATCCGGCAGGATCGGAGCTGACCGGGCCACACGACCCAACACGGCAGGAGACTTCCCGATGAACCAGCCAGCAGGTGCCCGCTCGGGCAAGCCCGACGTCGCCCCGATCGAGGGTGCGCCCCCCGCCGACCTCGTTGTCGAGGACCTCACCGTCGGCGATGGCCCGGAGGCCCAGCCGGGGCAGCTGGCCACCGTGCACTACGTCGGCGTCGGGCACAGCAGCGGGCGCGAGTTCGACTCGTCCTGGAACCGGGGCGAGCCCTTCGAGTTCCCGCTGGGCGGCGGACAGGTGATCGCCGGATGGGACCAGGGCGTGGTCGGCATGCGCGTCGGCGGCCGCCGCCGGCTGGTCATCCCGCCGCACCTGGGTTACGGCGACCGGGGCGCGGCCGGTGTCATCCGCCCGGGCGAGACCCTGATCTTCGTGGTGGACCTGCTCGGCGTCCGCTGACCACTCGCCGGGGCCGTCGACGAACGTCGGCGGCCCCGCTCGCGGCTCGGTGTCCGCTCGCGGGCGGACGCCGAGTTCAGGCGGCCACCAGCACCGGCCGCCGCGCCAGCCGCCCGGGCCGCGCCACCGGCACCGGCACCGGCACCGGCACCGACGACTCGACCGGTGCGACCGGCGCCGGGGCCGGGGCCGGGGCGGCGGTGGGTGGCGCCGGCGATCGCGGTGGCGAGGCGGGCTGTGCGGGCGGGCCCGCGGCCGGCCGGGACGACTGGACGACCGGGACGACCCGGTGCAGCCCGGTGACCCGAAGCACCCGGGCCACCACCGGATCCGGGTCGACCAGCACGAGCTCGCCGCCCTGCGCGCGCACGCGCAGGTGCGCGGCGGCCAGCGCCCGCACCCCGGCGGCGGAGAGCAACCGGACGCCCGCCAGATCCACGCGCAGCACCGGCCGCGCCGGCGCGGCCCAGAGCGCCGAGCGGAGCGCGCCCACGGTGGCGACGTCGATCTCGCCGAACGCGCGCACGTCCACGCTCTCGTCGCCCACGCTCACCTGCACGTGGAACCGGTCGCTGAGCTGCTCTCCCATGCTGTCCAATCTAGTCTCGACCACCGACAGTCCGGTTCGGCGCCGAAGGTGATTCGGGGTACGCCCAGGGTCGTACCCCGACCGGACCCCGATCCCTCGCGAGCCGGGACGTACGGGTTGCGCCGGCGCGCCGCAACACCGACCGGCCCGTCGACGACTCAACAGGGCATCGGCGGGTGACAATGCATGGATGGTCGTCCCCCGCCCCCGGCCGCCCCGGCTGATCCGACCGGTCCGTGAGCCGGCCACCGTCCCGCCCGCGCTGACCGGTTCGTGGGCCCCCACCGATCGGCGGCTCGACTCGGTCGAGCTGTTGCCGCTGCCGGACGGCGCGGCCGGCCCCGAGGACGTGGTCGTCGACCCGGCCGGCCGGGTGCTCAGTGGCGACGAGGACGGGCGGCTGTGGTGGTGGCCGGCGGACGCGGCACCGGGCACCCGCCCGCGGCTGCTGGCCGAGACCGGTGGCCGGCCGCTCGGTATCGAGCTCGACCCGACCGGCGGCGGGCTGGTGGTCTGCGACGCCTACCGGGGGCTGCTGCGAGTCACCCCGGACGGGTCGGTGCACGAGCTGACCGGCACCGCCCCACCGGTGCACCTGGCCAACAACGCCACGGTGGCCCGGGACGGCACCATCTACTTCACCGACAGCTCGGATCGATTCCCGGTGTCGCACTGGAAGCGGGACCTGCTGGAGCACCGGCCGAACGGCCGGGTGCTCGCGTACCGGCCCGGAGGTCGTCGCGCCGAGGTGGTGGTGGAGGGCCTCTACTTCCCGAACGGCATCGCGCTGACTCCGGACGAGTCGGCGCTGATGCTGGTGGAGACGACCACACACCGGCTGCTCCGGGTCGAGCTGCCCGGCGGCGCGGTCCGCGTCCTGGCCGACCTGCCGGCTTACCCGGACAATCTCTCTGCCGTGGGCGACGGCACGTACTGGATCGCGCTGCCCAGCCCCCGGGTGGCGGTGGCCGAGCGACTGCTGCCGCACCCGCGGCTGCGCCAGCTCGCCGCGCTGCTACCCGACGCCATGCAGCCCCAACCACGACGCTACGGCCTGGTCGCGCTGGTCGACGGCGAGGGCGCCGTCCGCCGTACCCTGCACGGTCCGCGCGGTGACTACTGGATGATCACGGGTGTACGCCAGCACGGCGACGTGCTCTGGCTCGGCAGCTTGATCGGTCCGGGCATCGCCCGCGTCCCGCTGACCTGACCGGCGCCGTGCGGTGAGTGCGCCGACCGGACGCTCCGGCAACGCCACGGCGGGTCCGGACACGGCACGCGCGGCACCACCGGGGCGGAACGCCCGTCGTCCCGCGACGGACCCCGACCCCCGCCGAGATCAACTCGCCTTACATGAAGTCGGGGTATCCGCGCGGAAGGACACCCCGACTACAAGGATCTCGGGAACCATCGAGCCCGAGCCGGGCCGGGCGGGACCGGCCGGACCCGCAGGCGGGGCCGGCCCGCACGGTGCGCGGCCCGGCCCCGGGACGATACTGCGGTCAGCCGCCGGTCACCGAGGGGTGCGGGGCCGGCGAACCGCCGGCGACCGCGCCCGGGTGTGCCGGCTGGCTCGGCGCGGGCTTCAGCCCGCTCGGCACCGGCAGCGCGCTGCCCTTGACGAACTCGTCCCAACTGACGTTCCATGCGGTCCAGCCGTTGCCGTACTGCAACTCCACCTCGGTGCCCTTGACCGTCACCAGGTCACCGACCTTGGTGACGTTCATCAGCCAGTCCGCGGCCGCCGCCGAGACGTTGGTGCAGCCGTGCGAGGTGTTGGTGCTGCCCTGCTCCCCCTCTGACCACGGGGCGCCGTGGATGAACTCCCCACCCCAGGTGAGCCGCTGCGCATCCTCCACGTCCACCACGTACGGGTCGGCCGAACCCGTCGTGTCGAACGTGGTGAACTGGTGCTGCTCCATGATCACCATCTTGCCGCTGGACGTCGGCGTGCTCGGCTTGCCGAGGCTGACCGGGATCTTGCGGATCACCTTGCCGTCACGCAGGACCGACATCTGCTTCGTGGCGTTGTCGATCTCCAGTGAGACCTGCTGACCGATCTTCGACGTCGACCTGCGGTCATCGTCGCCGACCAGGTCCTTGCCGATCGGCAGCCCCTCCAGCGCGGACCGGACGCTGATCGTCGTGCCCGGCCGCCAGAAATCGGGTGCCCGGTAATAGATTTGGCTACCGTCCTCCACCCACGACCAGACACCCGGCTGCGACGGATTCGTCTTTACGAACAACCGGCGCTGGACATCCGCCCTGGCCTCTTTCGGAATGGGCGGGTCGAACGCGACCGTCACCGGCATCGCGGTGCCGTACGTCCGTTTGTCGCCGAAATAGAGGGTGCTGGTCACCGCCGGTTTGGTCGATTTCGGCATGGTGGTGAAGGTCGTCTTGCGTGTCGTCGTCCTACCGGAGTCGCCGGTCGCGGTCACCTCGGCCGTGTACGTCCGCTTCGGCTGCAACGGCGTGCTCGGCACCCACGCGGACCCGTCCTCGCGGGGTTCCGCCTTGATCTCCTTGCCCTTGTCGTCGGTGATCCGGACAGCGGACACGCGACCGCCCGCGACCCGGGTACCGACCTCGGCGCTGATCGGCACGCCCTTCGCGCCTTCTCCGGGCGTCACGGTGAGTTCCGGCGGCGCCGCATGCTTCTTCCCATGCCCTCCGCCGTCCTTTGAATCCGCGGTGCACCCGACCAGGACCAGTGGAGTGGCCGCGACGACCACCCCCAACAGCGTCAAACGCCGCCTCAACCTCATGATGCGTCCCCCCGTTTTCCGCTTCCGTACGCCCATTCTCTCTACGTCGGTACGACTTCCCCCGCAATTCACAAAATATGGGGGTGACAATTATCGGCCGCATTTTCCGGCGCTGCGCCGAAAGTAACTGATCGTCGGCCGGGGCCATGATCGGGCGCGACGGGCGGGTACGGGCGACCGACGCCCGACGCGACGACACCGTCCCGTCCGCACCGTCGCGCGCCGTGCCGACCCGATTCGACCGCCCCACCCGACCGAGGTCCCCGGCCGGCGTCACCCACTGGCGCGCCCGCACCGGACGTGAGCCTCAGGCGACTTTTGTCGGCCGCAGCGAAAGTTCGGCGCTCCCGGCAGAACCTTTGCCTTCGACCGGCGGCAAGGGTACGGTGACGTGCCAGATAGATAGTTGCCCATAGGTCGATCCGCTGCCCGCCCCGCCGACAGTGGCGCGCCCCGCGTGGGCTCGTCCCGCACCCGTACCCCGACCGCATCGTCCGCCGGAGCCGCTCCGGCCGGTCCGGCGCGCCCGGGACGAGGCGGCTGGTCGACCCGTGACCGCCGGATGAGCAGCGTCCGGCAGGGAGGGAACACCACCATGCAGCAGAGCAAACAGCCGTCGGAGCCGCCGGAGGCGTCCGATACGGTCAGCCGGCGCGGGCTGCTCCGCGCGGCGACCGTCTCCGCCGCCGCGGTCGGCACCGCCGGCCTGTTCGGCGCCTCGGCAGCGTCGGCCTCCGGCGGCTCGGGACACGGCGGTGGCCGGCGGCGAGTGCCGATCGACCGGATCAGTATCCAGCTCTACACCCTGCGCGACCAGTTGGCCGCCGACCTACCCGGCACGCTCGCCGCACTGCGCCGCTTCGGCTACCGACGGGTCGAACACGCCGGTTTCGTCGGCCGGACAGCGGCCGAGTTCCGCGCCGCCCTCGACGAGGCCGGGCTGCGTGCGACCTCGGGTCACACGGCCATTCCGCAACCCTTCGACGCCGACACCTGGGCACGCGCCCTCGACGACGCGAACACGGTGGGCTGCCGGAAGCTCGTGCACCCGTGGTTCGGGCTGGACGCGGCGGGGCAGCCGATCCGCGACCCGCAGGTCTACCGGGCGCTCGCGCGTGACCTCAATCGGGCCGGCCGGATGGCCGAGCGCGCCGGCCTGGAGTTCGGCTACCACAACCACCAACTCGAGTTCGTCCCGCTGACCGGCGGCGGGACCGGGTTCGGCATCCTCACCGGCGAGACCGACCCGCGGTTGGTCCACTTCGAACTGGACCTCTTCTGGGCGTGGCGCGGCGCGCAGGATCCGATCGACCTGATTCGCGCCAACCGGGGCCGGATCCGCCAGGTCCACGTCAAGGACATGAACACCGAAGCCAGCTTCGCCGACCTCGGCGACGGCCTCATCGATTTCGGCCGGATCTTCGCGCACGAACGGGAGGCCGGCATCGAGGAGTACATCGTGGAGCGCGACGACGCCGGTACGCCGCCGCGCACGCCCGCCGACGCGCTGGAGACCGCCCGCGTCGGCTTCGACTACCTCGCGTCGCTTCGTTACTGACCACGACACCCGGGGGAACCACTGTGAAGAAGAGAACCGCCGTCCTGTCCGCCCTGGCGCTGGTCACCGCCGGCCTCGCCGCGCCGGCCGCGCCGTCGGCCGCCGCGCCCGCGCCCGCGCCCGCCGCACCGCCGGACTCCAGCTTCCAGAAGGTGACGCTCAACGACTTCCCGGGCGAGCCGGTGAGTCTTGCCGTTCTGCCCGACCTGCGGGTGCTGCACACCGCGCGCACCGGCGAGGTCCGCATCCACGACCCGCGTACCGGCCTGAACACCCTCGCCGCCGACGTACCCGTCTACGAGCACGACGAGGAGGGCCTGCAGGGCATCGCCATCGACCCGGACTTCGCCCACAACAAGTGGGTCTATCTCTACTACTCCCCGCCCGGCGACACACCGGCCGACGACCCGAGCACGCCGGACGTCAACGAGGGCGACGCGCCGTTCGTCGGCACCGAGCAGGACTGGCAGCGGTTCCGCGGCGCGCTGCGGCTGTCCCGGTTCAAGCTCGAGGGGATGAAGCTCAACCTCGCCACCGAGCAGAAGATCATCGACGTGCCCGTCGACCGGGGCATCTGCTGCCACGTCGGCGGCCAGATCGAGTTCGACAGCAAGGGCAACCTGTACCTCTCCACCGGTGACGACACCAACCCGTTCTTCTCCGACGGTTACACCCCGATCGACGAGCGGGCCGACCGGAACCCCGCGTTCGACGCGCAGCGCACCGCAGCGAACACGAACGACCTGCGGGGCAAGCTGCTGCGGATCAAGGTGAAGCCGGGCGGCGGCTACACGGTGCCGAAGGGCAACCTGTTCAAGCCGGGCACCCCGAAGACCCGTCCGGAGATCTACGCGATGGGGCTGCGCAACCCGTTCCGGTTCGCCGTCGACCGCCGCACCGACGATGTCTACCTGGCCGACTACTCGCCCGACGCCGGGGCGTCGAACCCGGACCGCGGACCGGCGGGGCACGGCCGCTGGATGGTGGTCGACAAGCCGGCCAACTACGGCTGGCCGTACTGCGCCACCCCGGACCTGCCGTACCGCGACTACGACTTCGCGACCAACACCCCCGGCAAGTACTTCAACTGCGAGCGGCCGGTCAACGACTCACCGCACAACACCGGGCAGCGCCGGCTGCCGCCGGTCGAGGCGCCCCAGGTGTGGTACCCGTCCGCCGCTTCCGGCGAGTTCCCGCAGCTCGGCACCGGCGGCATCGGTCCGATGGGCGGCCCGGCGTACGACTACGACGGGCGGAGCACGTCGCGGACCCGCTGGCCCGCCTACTACGACGGCGTGCCGCTGTTCTACGAGTGGACCCGCGACTACATCAAGGAGTTCCGCCTCGACAACCAGGGCAACGTGAGCGACATCCGTCCGGTGGTGCCGTCGCTGGTGGTCGACAACCCGATGGACATGGAGTTCGGCCCGGACGGCGCGCTCTACGTGCTGGAGTACGGCGACGGCTACTTCGCCGAGAACCCGGACGCGCAGCTGTCCCGGATCGACTTCGTCCGCGGCAACCGCACGCCGATCCCCCAGATCAGCGCCGACCCGACGGTCGGGCAGGCGCCGCTGACGGTGCACTTCTCCAGCGCCGGGACCGTCGACCCGGACGGTGACCGGCTGCGCTACGCCTGGGACTTCGACGCCGACGGTTCGGTCGACTCCACCGACCCGAACCCGAGCTGGACCTACCAGACGAACGGCCAGTACAACCCGACGGTGAAGGTCACCGACAGCACCGGACGCTCGGCCGCCGCCACCCTGCCGCTACTGGTCGGGCCGCGGGCACCGATCGTCGAGTTCGTCACCCCGACCGCCGGGCAGCCCTTCCAGTTCGGGCAGACCGTCGCGTTCGAGGTACGGGTGACCGACGACCTGCCGGTCGACTGTTCGCGGGTGCAGGTGACGTACATCCTCGGCCACGACGAGCACGGGCACCCGCTCTCGACGGCGACCGGTTGCACCGGCACCATCACCACCTTCCTCGACCCCGGTCACGGTGGGGCCGACAACCTGCGCGCGGTCTTCGTGGCGGAGTACACCGACGCGCCGACCGACCCGGACGTTCCGCCGCAGACGGGCAGCGCCGAGGTGGTGCTGAACCCGACGGGCAGCAGCGCCGGCTGAACCTACCGGTGGTGGCCCGGCGCGTCGGGCCACCACCGCACCCGCCGGCGGCACGGCAGCCGCCGCGGCCACCACGCAGGGAAGGGCCGGCACCGCACGGTGCCGGCCCTTCCGTTCGTCAGGTCAGACGGCCGCGATGAGGAGCGCGGGCTGTTCCACGCAGTCGGCGACGTGCCGCAGGAAGCCGCCGGCCACCCCGCCGTCGCAGACCCGGTGATCGAAGGTGAGGCTGATCTGCACGACCTTACGAACCGCGAGCTGCCCGTCGACCACCCACGGCTTGTCCACGATCCGCCCGACCCCGAGCAGCGCCGCCTCCGGGTGGTTGATGATCGGGGTCGAGCCGTCCACACCGAACACCCCGTAGTTGTTCAGGGTAAAGGTGCCGCCGGTGAGCCGCGCCGGCGCGAGGGTACCGGCCCGCGCGGCGGCCGTGGTCTCGGCGAGTTCGACGGCCAGCTCCGCGGTGGTCAGCCGCTGGGCGTCGCGTACCACCGGGACGACGAGGCCCCGGTCGGTCTGCGCTGCGATGCCCAGGTGCACGCCGGCCGACTGGACGATCCGCTGCCCCTCGGTGTCCACCCGAGCGTTCAGCTGCGGGTAACGACGCAGCCCGGACAGGCAGATGCGGGCCAGCAGGGCGAGGATGCTGACCGGCTGCTCCGGGCGGGCGGCGTTGATCGCCGCCCGGGTCTCCAGCAGGGCGGTGGCGTCCGCGTCGACCCAGATCGTCACCTCGGGGATCTCCCGCCGGCTGCGGGAGAGCTTGTCGGCGATCGCCTTTCGGATGCCGGTCAACGGAATGACCAGATCCCCGCTGTCGGACGTCGCCGGCTGCTGGGGCGCCGCGCTCGGCGCGGACACCGCGAGGGCGGCCTCCACATCGGCGCGGCGGACGACCCCACCTGCGCCGGTGCCGGTCAAAGTGGTCAGGTCCAGCCCGTGTTCCCGGGCCAGCCGCCGGACGATCGGCGAGATGACCAGCGGTGCGGCCGGCGCGCCGTGCCGCGTCGGGACGACCACGGCCACCGGCTCGGACGACGCACGCGGGGCCGGGACGGCGGCCGGTTCGGCGGCGGCGAGCCGCGGACGGCGACGACGACGTCCCGGGCCGTGCCCGGTGCCGTACCCGATCAGGACATTGCCCGACCCGGCCCGCTCCTCCTCGCGGTAGGTGGCGTGCCCGGCGGGCTCGGGGGCGCCCCCGGGTCCCGACGCCGCGTCGCCGTCCAGCGCCGCGATCGTGATCAGCGGCTGGCCGACCGGCCGGACCTCACCCGCGGCCCCGTGCAGTGCGACCACCCGCCCGGCGTACGGGCAGGGCACGTCGACGACCGCCTTGGCGGTCTCCACCTCGACGACGGTCTGGTCCACCGTCACCGTGTCGCCGACCGCGACCCGCCACTCGACGATCTCCGCCTCGCTCAGCCCCTCGCCGAGGTCGGGCAGGAGGAAGACCCGTTCGCTCATGCCGGCACCCCCCGCCCGGGCGCGGAGCGAAGCGTGCTCCGCGCGCTCATGCCGCCGCCTCGGTCGCGGGGAGCCAGCGTGCATCCGGCTGGTCGTCCCACTGCAGGCGGGCGACCGCGTCCAGCACCCGGTCCACGCCGGGCAGGTGGGTGTGCTCCAGCATGGGCGCCGGGTACGGGATGTCCAGCCCGGAGACCCGCAGCACGGGGGCGTGCAGGGCGTGGAAGCAGCGCTCCTGCACCCGGGCGGCGATCTCGGCGCCGACCCCCGCGAAGCCCTGCGCCTCCTGGATCACCACGCACCGGCCGGTACGACGCACCGAGGCGGTCACCGTCTCGTCGTCGAACGGGACGATGGTGCGTACGTCGACGACCTCGAGGTCCCAGCCCTCCTCGCGGGCGGCCTCGGCGGCCTCCAGCGCGACCGGCACCGACGGCCCGTATGCGATGAGCGTGGCGTCCCGGCCGGGACGGCGCACGACGGCGCGGCCGAACGGCTCGGTACGCGTCGACAGGTCCGCCTCGGCGCTCGCGAAGTAGAGCTTCTTCGGCTCCATGAAGACGACCGGGTCCGGATCGTCGATCGCCTCGCGCAGCAGCGAGTAGGCGTCGTCGACGGTTGCCGGGGTGACCACCTTGAGGCCCGGGGTGTGCGCGTAGTACGCCTCGCTGGAGTCGCAGTGGTGCTCGACGCCACCGATGCCGCCCGCGTACGGCACCCGGATCACGATGGGCACGCTGAGCGCGCCCCGGGTGCGGTTTCGCAGCTTCGCCACGTGCGAGGCGATCTGCTCGAACGCCGGGTACGCGAACGCATCGAACTGCATCTCGACCACCGGCCGCAGGCCGGACATGGCCAGACCGACCGCGAACCCGACGATGCCGGCCTCCGCGAGCGGGGTGTCGAAGCAGCGCTTGTCACCGAACCGGGCCTGGAGGCCGTCGGTGATCCGGAATACGCCGCCGAGCTGCCCCACGTCCTCACCGAAGACGAGCACCCGCTCGTCGGCGGCCATCGCGTCGGCGAGCGCGGCGTTGAGCGCCTTCGCCATGGTGGTGGCCATCAGGCGTCCCCCTCCTGCTCCGCCGCGGCCAACTCGGCGCAGATCTGCTCACGCTGCTCGATCAGCTGCGGCGTGGGCTGCGCGTACACGTGGTCGAAGAGGCTCAGCGGGTCGACGGTGGGCTGCGCGTTCATCCGCTCGCGCACGTCGGCCGCGTACGCCTCGGCCTCGGCGGCCACGGCGGCGACCGCCTCGTCGTCCAGCTCGCCCCGGTCGCGCAGGTACTTCTCCAGCCGCACGATCGGGTCCCGGTCCCGCCACGCGTCGACCTCCGCGCCGTCGCGGTAGCGGGTGGCGTCGTCGGCGTTGGTGTGCGGCTCCATCCGGTAGGTGTGCGCCTCGACCAGGAACGGGCCGTTGCCGGCGCGGGCGTGCTCCACCGCGCGGGTGAGCACGGCCAGCACGGCGACCGGGTCGTTGCCGTCGACCTGCTCGCTGGGCACCCCGTAGCCGACGCCCTTGTACGCGAGGCTCGGCGCGGCGGTCTGCCGGGAGAGCGGAACGCTGATCGCGTACCGGTTGTTCTGTACGAAGTAGACCACCGGCGCCTTGAAGACGGCGGCGAAGTTGATCCCCTCGTGGAAGTCGCCCTCGCTGGTCGCGCCGTCGCCGATGAAGGCCAGAGCCACGGTGTCGCGCCCCTGGTGCGCCTCGCCGTAGGCGAGACCGGCGGCGTGCACGCACTGGGTGGCGAGGGGGGTGCACTGCGGCGCGGTACGGCGGGCGGCGGGGTCGTACCCGCAGTGCCAGTCGCCGCGCAGCAGCGTCAACACCTCGATCGGGTCGAGCCCGCGCGAGACGAGCGCCATGGACTCCCGGTACGTCGGGAAGACCCAGTCGGTGTCGCGTACGGCGAGCATCGCCCCCACCTGGCAGGCCTCCTGGCCTCGGGAGGACGGATAGACCGCCAGCCGGCCCTGCTTGGTCAGGGCGGTGGCCTGGGTGTCGAAGCGGCGACCGACGACCATCCGGCGGTAAAGCTCCCGGAGAAGGTCGACGGCGGGCTCTGGGTAGTCGGTGCGGGCGGGCAACGGCGTGCCGGTCGGGTCGAGCAGGCTCACCGGCTCGGCGTCCGGCAGCAGCGGACGCGCCGGGTCGGCCGGGTTGGCCGGCCGGCGACGGGCGCGCGGGGATGCCCTGCGGACCGCCCGGGGTGTGGTCGTCACGGCGGGACCTCCTGGGACGTGTGGTGGCCCTATGCTCCTGCCTTGCGGATGTTTTGCTCAAGATCCACCATGAACGTGAGACAAACGGCACGCGAGAGGAGTCTCGGTGAGCCAGGAGACCGGACCGGAAGCGGCCCCGACCGCTGCGGCGGGACGTTCGTCCCGCCCGCTCGACGAGGTGGACCGGCGGATCCTGGACGAACTGGGCCGGGACGGGCGCACCTCGGTGCGTACGCTTGCCGAACGGATCCACATCTCCCGCACCAACGCATACGCCCGGGTCGAGCGCCTGCTGCGCGACGGCGTGATCACCGGGTTCCGGGCCCAGGTGGCGCCCGAGGCCGCGGGCCTGGGCACCTCGGCGTACGTGGCGCTCACCATCGAGCAGAACACCTGGCGCGAGGTCTCCGCGGAGCTGGCTCAGGTGCGCTACATCGAGCACGCGGCGCTGCTCGGCGGTGACCACGACGTGCTGGCGCTGGTGCGGGCACCGGACAACGCGGCGTTGCGGGACGTGGTGCTGGGCCGGATCCAGAGCATCCCCGGAGTGCTCTCCACCCGCACCTGGCTGGTCTTCGAGGAGTTCGACGGGGCGACCAGCCCCTGGGTCTAGCGAGGACCGACGCCGACGCGCCGGCGGGGCGACCGGACCCCGGGGTGCGGTCAGGCCGACATCGCTCAGCGCTCCGGCGGGGCCTCCAGCCCCTCGCGGTCGGCCAGCTCCAGCAGCGGCTCCAGGGAGAAGCGCTGATCGTCCAGGCCGGCGTGCGGATCGCCGCGCTCGGCGAATCGGGCCGGCATGGTGAGCACGTCGAAGTCCTCCGGCCGGGCGTCGTCCAGCTCCGCCCAGTCCAGCGGCGCGGAGACCAACGCCCGGGGTGTCGGCCGGATGGAGTACGCCGAGGCCATCGTGTGGTCACGGGACATCTGGTTGTAGTCGACAAAGACCGGGCGGTCACGCTGCTCCCGCCACCAGGTGGTGGTGACCAGGTCGGGCAGGCGGCGCTGCATCTCCCGCCCGAGGGCGAGCACCGCCCGCCGGCAGTCGCCGAAGCTCCACCGCGGCTCGATCGACAGGTAGATGTGCAGCCCCCGCCCGCCGGTGGTCTTGGGATGGCCGGTGAGGCCCAGCTCGGCGAGGAACGCCCGCACCTCGTGGGCCACCGGCACCACCTGCGCGAAATCGACGCCGGGCATCGGATCCAGATCGATGCGGAGCTGGTCGGGACGCTCCACGTCCGCCGCGGAGACCGGCCAGGGATGGAAACGCAGGGTGCCGAGGTTCGCCGCCCAGATCACGACGGCCAGCTCACTGGGCGCGACCTCGTCGGCGGTCCGCCCGCTGGGGAAGGTGATGTGCGCGGTGCGCACCCACTCGGGCGCACCGGCCGGCAGTCGCTTCTGGTAGAACGCGTCGCCGCGGTTGTCCTGCCGGGTGCCGATCTTCGCGCCCTCGAAGACGCCGCGCGGCCAGCGCTCCAGCATGGTCGGGCGGTCCCGCAGCGCGCGCAGGACACCGTCGCCGACGGCCAGGAAGTAGCGGACGACGTCCAGCTTGGTCAGGCCGAGCTCGGGGAAGTACGGCTTGTCCGGGCTCGAGACACGCACCACCCGCTCACCGACCTGGATCTCCTCGGCCGTCGTCGCCACGCCTCACACAGTAGCGGTCGATGGTCCGCGTGGCGCCGCACCGCAGCCGGCGCACGGCGCGGCGCCGCGGCGATTCGTCACCGGAGCGGTCCGGCTCGTGGCTGCGCGTAACTCTGCGGACTTTCGGTCGGTTGTTCGAGGGACGCACACAGCCATGGAGTGGGATGAATGACGCAGACGGTCTGGCGGTCCTCGAGCCGAACTCCTCAGCGACGCGGCAGGGCCGTGCCGGTGGCGCCACGACCGACCACGGCGCTCGGCTGAAGCCGCTGGTGCGATGAGGGATCTGGCGGCGCTCTGGATCGTCCGGCACGGGGAGAGCACGGCGAACGTCGCCGCCGCCCGGGCGGAGTCCGCCGGGGCCGAGGTGGTGGACCGCACCGAGCGGGACGCGGACGTACCACTCTCGCCGGCCGGTGAGGAGCAGGCCCGCGCCACGGGACGCTGGCTGATGGCGCTGCCGCCGCACCGACGCCCGGACGTGGCGGTGTCGTCGCCGTACCTGCGCGCGCGGCGCACCGCCGAGCTGACCCTGGCGGGCAGCGGCATCCCGCTCAGCCGCGACGAACGGCTGCGCGACCGGGACCTCGGGATCCTCGACGCGCTCACCCGACAGGGAATACGCGCCCGCTACCCCGACGAGCACGAGCGACACGACCGGGAGGGCAAGTTCTACTTCCGGCCGCCCGGTGGTGAGGCGTGGACCGATGTCGCGTTGCGAATGCGGAGCTTCCTCGCCGACCTGCGTCACGGCCACGCCGGTCGCCGGGTGTTGCTCTTCGGCCACGACGTGCTGGTCTTCCTGCTCTCCTACCTAATCGACGGCTTGACCGAGGAGGAGGTGATGGCGCTGGGCAGCCGGCACGTCATCGCGAACTGCTCCATCACCGCCTGGTCCGCGGACGACTCGGGCCACCTGCGGAAGACCGCCTTCAACGAGGTCGGCCACCTGCACTCGACGGAGATCCGGCCTACCGGCGACGACCAGGCGCGCTACGGCGTTTGACTGTTTCCGCAGATCACCACCGGGGTACCGGACGATCACCCCACACGCTCAGGAGGTCAGCCCGTGTCCACCGATGCCATCGTCCTGCTGAAGGAAGACCACAAGGAGATGCGCCGTCTGTTCAAGGCGTTCCAGGACGCCGAGGAGGGCCCGGCGAGCCAGCGATCGAAGCTCGTCGGGCAGATCATCGAGGCGCTCACCGTGCACACCTACCTGGAGAACGAGGTGATGTACCCGGAGATCCGCCGGCTCGTGCCGGACGTGGAGGACGACATCCTCGAGTCGTACGAGGAGCACCACGTGGCGGACGTCCTCTGCGCCGAACTGTTCGCCATGGACGCCGAGGACGAGCACTTCAACGCCAAGACCACGGTGCTGATCGAGAACGTGCTCCACCACGTCGAAGAGGAGGAGCAGGAGTGGTTTCCCAAGGTGCGTGACGCGCTGGGGCGTAAGGAGCTTCAGGAGATCGGCGCACGGATGGTCGAGATGCGGGCGGCCGCGCCGCGCAAGCCGACCGACCCGAAGGCCGTCAAGAGTTCGCTGGACGCGACCACGGCCTGAGCGCGGCGGTACGACGGGCCCGGCGCGCGACCGGGCCTGTAACCGTGGGTGAGACCGTGGCCGTGGGTCGGAGCCGTGGGTGGGACCGTGGCCGTGGGTCGGGACCGTGGCCGTGGGTCGGGACCGTGGCCGTGGGTCGGGATCGCGGTGGCGGGAGTCGGGCCGCGCCGGGCCGACCCCGCGCTCGTGGCGGCCGCCGCGCCCGGTACCCGACCCGCCCGTCACTCCTCCGCCGGTCGCGGCCGGTCCCTGCCGAGGTCGCCCGGGGCGGCGGCGGTCGGTTCGGTAGGATCTGCCCGGGCCGTTACTGGCGCGTGGGGATGGAGAACCATCGGGGAGCGGCCCCGTCACGAGGACGCATGCCGAGCGCCTGGGCCTTCCGCACGTCAGTAGGAGGTCGCATGTCGTCGCCCAACGCAGAATCCACCGCCTTCCGCAGCGCGCTCGAGGTGATCCGCGCGGTCGAGCCGCGGGTGGCCGGGGCCATCGCCGCCGAGCTGGCCGACCAGCGCGAGTCGCTCAAGTTGATCGCCAGCGAGAACTACGCCTCCCCCGCCACGCTGCTGGCCATGGGGAACTGGTTCAGCGACAAGTACGCCGAGGGTACGGTCGGCCGTCGCTTCTACGCCGGCTGCCAGAACGTCGACACGGTGGAGGCGCTCGCGGCCGAGCACGCCCGGGAGCTGTTCGGCGCGGCACACGCGTACGTTCAGCCGCACTCCGGCATCGACGCGAACCTGGTCGCCTTCTGGGCGGTGCTGGCCGACCGGGTCGAGGCGCCCGCGCTGAAGAAGGCGCAGGCCCGCCAGGTGAACGACCTCACCGAGGCGGACTGGTTCGCGCTGCGCCGGGAGCTGGGCAACCAGCGGATGCTCGGCATGTCGCTGGACGCCGGCGGGCACCTCACCCACGGGTTCCGTCCGAACATCTCCGGCAAGATGTTCGACCAGCGCAGCTACGGCACCGACCCGGAGACCGGCCTCATCGACTACGACAAGGTCGCCGAGGCGGCCCGTGAGTTCAAGCCGTTGATCCTGGTCGCCGGTTACTCGGCATACCCCCGGAGGGTGAACTTCCGGATCATGCGGGAGATCGCCGACTCGGTCGGGGCCACCTTCATGGTCGACATGGCGCACTTCGCCGGCCTGGTCGCGGGCAAGGTCTTCACCGGCGACTTCGACCCGGTGCCGCACGCGCACATCGTCACCACCACCACGCACAAGTCGCTGCGCGGCCCCCGTGGCGGCATGGTGCTCTGCCAGCCGGAGCTGGCCGAGCAGGTCGACCGGGGTTGCCCGATGGTGCTCGGCGGTCCGCTGCCGCACGTGATGGCGGCCAAGGCGGTGGCGCTCGCCGAGGCCCGCCGCCCCGACTTCGCCGACTACGCCGGCCGGATCGTCGCCAACGCCCAGGCGCTCGCCGAGGGGCTGCTGCGCCGTGGCGCCAGCCTGGTCACCGGCGGCACCGACAACCACCTGGCGATCATCGACGTGACGTCGTACGGGCTGACCGGCCGGCAGGCCGAGCAGGCACTGCTGGACGCCGGCATCGTCACGAACCGCAACTCGGTCCCGCAGGACCCGAACGGCGCCTGGTACACCTCGGGCATCCGCATCGGCACCCCGGCGCTGACCACCCGCGGCCTCGGCACCGCCGAGATGGACGTCATCGCGGAGCTGATCCACACCGTGCTGAACCAGACGAAGACCGCTTCGAACCCGGACGGCACCCCGTCGAAGGCGAAGTACGTGCTCGACCCGGCGGTCGCCGACAAGGTCAGCCGGCAGGCCAGCGACCTGCTGGCCGGATTCCCCCTCTACCCCACCGTCGACCTCACCTGACCCGACCGACCCCCCCTCCCCTTCCCTCCCCCTTCCCTCCCCTCCTTCGACTGTCGATCAAGAGGTTCGCGTCAGATTCCGGCCGTTCCCTGACGCGAACCTCTTGATCACCGGACCAGCCGGTGGGGTGGGGTGGGGGGGTTGGGGTGGGGTGGGGGGGTCAGCGCAGGGGGCGCTTGAGGTGGTAGCGGTGCACCTCGGTGCTGCCCTGCACGTTGTTGACGTCCTCGGCTGCGGAGACCAGCTCCCAGCCCTCACGGCCGACCCGGTTGAGGTGCGCGATCGCCGTGTCGCCGTACGCGGTGATGTCCTTGCGGGACCCGTCCGGCCCGTACCAGACGAACGACACGTGGAAATTGCGGCCCTGCCCCTGGTAGCGGCGGACCAGCAGAGCGTACTCCCAGGCAACCATGCGCCCCATTATGACCGTCCATCCAGGACGGCGGAACGGCGGAGGCGGCGCTTTGCCATGCGGTGAACGCGGTGTGTCGACACCGTCGGCGTAGGCGGATTCCGGCGCCGGAGCGACCGCGGCACCGCCCGAGCGCGGCCGCCCCCGGATGTTCGCCGGCCGTTCGCCGACGGGCCGTCCGGGTGCCGGTTTCGCGCTCTAACGTGGTCGGCCGGACCGGACGCCCCGGCAGGAGGCCGCCGCGCATGAACCCGCCATCGATCGGCCAGCCCATGGCAGCCACGGTCACCGCGGTACGCCGGATCGGCGACTCCGCGCCGCACAACGCCTTCACCGACCTGGCCCGGCACCGGGACCGGTGGTTCTGCGTGTTCCGGGAGGGCAGCTCGCACGTCTCCGGCGACGGGACGATCCGGGTCCTCGTCTCGCCCGACGGCCGCCACTGGGCCGCCGCGGCGCTCCTGACCCGCGACGGCGCCGACCTGCGCGACCCCCGCCTCGTCGCCCGGCCCGACGGCCGGCTCCAGCTGTACGCCGCCGCGGCGACCGGCGGGGCCACGAAGACCTTCCAGACCCTGACCTGGCTCTCCCCCGACGGCCACCGGTGGGGTGACCCGACGCCGGTGGGCGAGCGGGACGTGTGGCTGTGGCGAGGCGCCTGGTACGGCGACGTCATGTGGGGCGTCGGCTACGCCACGCGGGATCCGCGCTTCGCGCGCCTCTACCGCAGCGACGACGGCCTCGACCTGCAGCCGGTGGTGCGGACGCTCTTCGCCGACGGTTACCCCAACGAGTCCGGGCTGATCTTCGAGCCCGACGGGACCGCCCGCTGCCTGCTGCGTCGGGACCGCGACACGGCCACCGCCCAGCTCGGCAGTTCCCGCCCGCCGTACCGGGACTGGCACTGGACCGACCTGGGGGTCCAGGTGGGTGGGCCGGCGCTGCTGCGGTTGCCGGACGGCCGGCTGATCGCCGGGGTACGCCTGCTCGACGGCCGCGCCCGCACCGCGATCTGCGCGGTCGACGCCGAGCGGGGCGAGCTGACCGAGCTGGTGACGCTGCCGTCCGGCGGCGACACCAGTTACCCCGGCCTGGTCTGGCACGACGAGCTGCTGCGGGTCAGCTACTACTCATCCCACGAGGGCCGTACCTGCGTCTACCTGGCCGACGTGACGCTCGGCCGGTGACCCGGCGCGCGGGCACGCTGTCGTGGCCCGGTCGCCGGCCCCGCCACCACGGGCCGCCGACGGGGCGTCGGCCGCCCCGGGGGACCCGGTACCGGGCGCTCAGACGGGCGCCGGCGTCTGCGCGTGGACGTGGAAGCGTAGCGAGCGGGCGTCGGTGAAACACTCCCGCATCGGCCGGACCAGCTCCCGGTGCTCCGGGCTGCGCTCCCAGGTCTCGAAGTCGGCGAGGCTCGACCACTCGCTGGTGATCAGCCACTGCTCCGGGTCGGCCGACGAGCGGCACACCTGATCCACCAGGTGCCCGGTCACCCCGCCGGCCACCTGGTGACGGATCGCCTCGTACGCGGCCAGGAACGCCCCGGTACGGTCTTCCGGCACCCGGACCAGGAAGACCACCCTTGCCCGCTGTTCACTCATCCTCGTCCTCCCTCACCGGCGCGGCCCCGCGAAGGACCAGCGCGCTGTTGTAGCCGTCGAAGCCCCGGGCGCAGACCATCGCCACCCGGCTGCGGGGTCGCCGATGTTCACGCAGGAAGTCGAGCTCGCAGCCGGCCGCCACCTCGTCGGGGCCGGCCGAGGCGGGCAGCGTGTCGTGCCGGAAGGCGAGCAGCGCGGTGGCGACGTCGAGCGCGGCGCTCCCCTGGTGCGCCCGGCCGGTCAGCGGCTTCGAGGTGCTGACCGGCGGCCGCCGGTCGCCGAAGGCCGACCGCAACGCGGCCGCCTCCGTGCGGTCGTAGCGGAGCACACCCAGCGCGTCGGGCAGCACCACGTCGACCTCGTCCGCGCCGATCCCGGCCCGGTCGAGGGCGAGCCGCATCGCGCGGGCGTACTGGGCCGGGTTCCCCGCCGTGTCGGGGCCGGTGTGGATCGCGTCGTGGGTGGCGCCCCAACCGGTCAGCTCACCGTAGATCCGGGCGCCCCGGGACAACGCGTGCCCCAGTTCCTCCACGACGAAGACCGCCCCGCCCTCGGCGGGGAGGTAGCCGCTCGCCGCCGCGTCGAAGGGCCGGTAGGCCCGCTCCGGATCCGCGACGTCGCTGAGCAACCCACCCGCCAGCTGGCAGGCCAGCGCGTACGGGCTCAGTGGGCACTCGGTGCCGCCGGCGATCACCACCGGGGTGCCGCGGCGGATCGAGCGGACCGCGTGCGCCAGGCTGTCGAGACCACCGGCCGCCTCGCTCACCAGCACCCCGCACGGCCCCTTGAACTGGTGGTGGATGGAGAGCTGGCCGACGCTTGCCGCGTAGAACCACGCGATCGACTGGTACGCCCCGACGGTCCGCGACGGTCCGCCCCAGAGACGTTGCAGCTCCCGCTGACCGAACAGGTTCCCGCCCGAGGAACTGGCGAGGGTGACCGCGTAGCCGTACGGGTCGGGCGAGCTCTGCGGCAGCCCCGCGTCGGCCAGCGCAAGCCGGGTGGCGGCGAACGCCAGATGCGTCCACCTGTCGGTCTGCACGAGCTGGCGGCTGTCCGCGTACCCGGTCGCCTCGAAACCGGTCACCTCACCGGCGAGGCGGGTCGGGTAGCCGGCCGGGTCGAACAGAGTGATCGGGCCGATCCGCCTGGTGCCGCCCAGCACCGTCTGCCAGTGCGCCGCCGCGCCGATGCCGCTCGGGGCGACCACGCCGATGCCGGTGACCACCGCCCGCCCGGTCACGCGGCCCCCGCCTTCGACAGCCGCCGGAAGATCATCGCGGACTGGAAGCCGCCGAACCCGCTGCCCACGGAGAGCGCCACGTCGACCGGCAGTTCCCGGGCCTCGTTCGGTACGTAGTCCAGGTCGCACTCCGGGTCGCGGGTGGTCCAGTTCGCCGTCGGCGGCACCACCCCGAACTCGATGGCCAACGCGCAGGCCGCCATCTCGATCGAGCCGATCGCGCCCAGCGAGTGCCCCACCATCGATTTGATCGAACTGACCGGCACCCGATATGCGGCCTCGCCGAGCGCCCGCTTGAAGGCCGCGGTCTCGTGCCTGTCGTTCTGCCGGGTGCCGGAGCCGTGCGCGCTGATGTAGGAGACCTGCTCCGGGGCGAGCCGGGCCTGCCTCAGCGCCGCCGTGATGGACAACGCCATCTCCACACCGTCGGGCCGCAGCCCGGTCATGTGGTAGCCGTTGCTGTGGCTGGCGTACCCGGCGACCTCGCAGTAGACGTGCGCGCCGCGCCGCCGGGCGTGCCCGGCCTCCTCCAGCACCAGCACCGCGGCGCCCTCGGCGAGCACGAAACCGTGCCGGTCGGCGTCGAACGGGCGGGAGGCGTGCGCGGGATCGTCGTTGTCCGGGCTGGTCGCCTTGATCGCGTCGAACGAGGCGACGGTGACCGGCGAGATCGGCGAGTCGGCGGCGCCGGCGAGCACCAGGTCCGCCTCCCCGTCGGCGATCAGTTGATGGGCGTACCCGATGGCGTCGATCCCGGAGGTGCAGCCGGTGGAGACCACCTGCGCCGGGCCGTGCAGCCCGTACCGGCACGCCACCTCGGCGGCGAGGCTGCTGGGCACCAGCGCCTGGTAGAGGTACGGCCCGCCCAGGGTGGCGTCGACGAGCCACTGCCGGCCGCTGTCGGAGACCGTCACGTACTCCTGCTCCAGCGCCATGGTGCCGCCGACCGCCGTGCCGAGCACCACCCCGGTGCGGTCCCGGTCGGCCTCGGTGAGCTCCAGGCCCGCGTCGGCGACCGCCTCGTCGGCGCAGGCGAGCGCGAACTGCACGTACCGGTCGGCCCGGCGGCGCTCGGCGTCGGTGAGCCCGGCGGCGACCGGATCGAAGTCGCACTCGGCGGCGATCCGGGACCGGAACGGCGACGGGTCGAAGAAGGTGATCCGCCGAGTCGCCGTCCGCCCCTCGGTGATCGACTTCCAGAACCGGTCCCGGGTGACGCCGCCCGGAGCGACCACGCCGATCCCGGTCACCACCGTGCGGCGCCCGCTCACGACGGGCCTCGCTGCTCGACCAGCTCGGTGTCGACGTGGCCGAGTTCCGGACGGGGCGCCAGCGGCCCGAGGTGGAACACCACCTCGGCCGGCTCGTCGCCGGTGTTGCGCAGCCGGTGCCGTACGTTGATCGGCACGTGGAGCGCCGCACCGGCGGCCAGCGACACCGGCTGGTCGTCCAGGTCCACGGTGATGGCACCACGGGCCACGTAGAGGAACTCCTCGCTGTACGGGTGGTAGTGCTCGGCGATGCGCTCACCCGGACCCAGCCGGGCCACCCCCATGAAGCCGGAGGTGCTGCCGACGGTGCGCGGGCCCAGCAGAACCCGCAGCTCACCGCCTCGCCGCCGGTCGGCCGGTACGTCCCGGGCCGCCACCAGGCCCACGGTCCGCTCACTCATCGCCGTCTCCCGTCGCCGTGAACTCCCCGGTCTGCACCCGGCGCTCGATCCGTTCCTTGATGACGGCCAGCTGCACCAGGCTGTTGGTGTTGATCCGGTCGGTCATCCCGGCGTTGTCCACCGGCGCGGTCGGCTTCATCGAGAAGTCCTGCACCCAGGTCATCCGGGTGCCCTCCGGCTCCTCGGTGTAGCGCCAGTGGATCCGCATGTACTCGAACGGTCCGGTCTCCACCCGGTGCGCGTGCACCTGCCGTGTCGCCAGGTCGGCGGTACGTTCGCTGACCCAGCTCCACGACACGCCGTTCTCGTCCGGGTGCATGGTGAGCCGGAACCGCACCGTGTTCCCCTCGCGGTGCAGGATCTCCACCACGGCGTACTCGGTGAACAGCTCGGTCCAGTTCGCCACGTCGTTGGTGATCTCCCAGACCAGCGGCAGCGGCGCCGCGATCACGATGCTGTTCTCGGTGTGCCCCGGTCGCTGTGCGCGCTGCTGAACCGGCACGGCCTGCTCCGGCGGGCCCGAGCTGTCCGCCTTCCGGGCGACGAGGTCGGCCACCGCCGGGATGCTGAGCTGCGCGGCCTGCTCGGGGATCTGCACCCGGTACCGGTCGGCGACCACCGCGGAGAGTTCGAGCAGGGCGAGGGAGTCCAGTCCCAGTTCCTCGAGGGAGGCGGCCGGCGTACGGGCGGCGGCCTCGGGATCCAGCCCGCAGTGTGCCACCAGGATGTCGGTGATCGCGGTGGTGAGCGGGTGGCCTTGGGTGACGGTCATCAGTTCTCCTCAGTCGGACGTCGGGCTGTCGGTGGCGGTCGACGGGCGGGGCTCGCTCGCCGCGGTGACCGGCGGGTGCGGTGTGGTGGCCGGCGAGTCGGTGGTGAGCAGCCGGTCGACCAGACCGGTGTTGTGGCGGCCCTTGCGGAACTCCGCGTCGTCGAGCACCCGCCGGGCGAACGGGATGGTGCTCCGTACGACCGTCCCGGCGACGTCGAACTCGTCGAGCGCACGTTCGAGCCGGTTGAGGGCGAGTTCCCGGTCGGGCGCCCAGACCGCCACCTTGGCCAGCAGTGAGTCGTAGTGCGGGCCGATCACGTAGCCGGGGTACCCGTGGGTGTCGACGCGGGTGAACGGGCCGCCCGGCGGGACGAAGCGCTCCAGCCGGCCGGGGGTCGGGGCGAAGTCGCGGTCCGGGTCCTCCGCGTTGACTCGGCACTCGACCGCCACCCCGTGCAGGCGGATCTCCTCCTGCCGCAGGCGCAGCGGCGTTCCCGCGGCGATGTGCAGCTGCTCGTGCACCAGGTCGACACCGGTGATCATCTCGGTGACCGGGTGCTCCACCTGGATCCGGCAGTTGATCTCAAGGAAGTGGAACCGTTCCTTGGCGTCGACCAGGAACTCCAGGGTGCCCGCGCCGGTGAAGCCGGCCTCGAGCGCGCCACGCAGCGCCGTCTCCGCGATCGTGTCGAGGGTGGCGACCGAGAGCGCCGGTGCGGGCGCCTCCTCGATGAGCTTCTGGTGCCGCCGCTGCACCGAGCAGTCCCGGGTGCCCAGGTGCACGCCGTTGCCGTGGGCGTCGCAGAGCACCTGCACCTCGACGTGCCGGGCGTCGGTGAGGTACCGCTCGACGTACACCCGGTCGTCGCCGAAGACCTTCTGCGCGGTGGCGCGGGTCTTCGCGTAGGCCCGGGGCAGGTCGGCCGGCGACCAGACGACTGTCATACCCCGGCCCCCACCCCCGGCCGCCGCCTTGACGATCACCGGGTAGCCGATCCCCTCGGCCACCTCGACCGCGACGTCCACGGTGGGCACCGGCTCGACACTGCCCGCCGGCAGCGGCAGTCCGGCCCGGCTCATCAGGACGCGGGCGGACGACTTGTCACCCAGCGCCGCCATCACCTCCGGCCGGGGGCCGATGAAGGTCAGGCCGTTCTCCGCGCAGATCTCGGCGAAGTCGGCGTCCTCGGAGAGGAACCCGTACCCGGGGTGCACCGCCTGGGCGCCCACCTGCCGGGCCGCCTCGACGATGGCGGCGGCGTTCAGGTAGCTGCGCCGGCTGGGCGCCGGCCCGATCCGGACCGCCTCGTCGGCCAGACGTACGGCCGCGGAGTCGGCGTCCGCGGCGGAGTAGACCACCGCCGTACGCACCCCGAGCTCACGGCAGGCGCGTAGCACCCGCACGGCGATCTCACCACGGTTGGCGATGAGCACCTTCTCGAACATCCCACACCACCTCAGGCCGGTTCCAGCGCGACCAGCGGCTGGTCGTACTCCACCGGTTGGCCGTCGTCGGTCAGCACGGCGGTGACCCGGCCACCCCGGTCCGCGGTGACCTCGTTCATGAGCTTCATCGCCTCGACGATCCCGACGACCTGGCCGGGCCGCACCAGATCGCCGACGGACACGAACGGAGCCGCCCCTGGCTCCGGCGCCCGGTAGAAGGTGCCGACGATCGGCGAACGGACCACCGTTCGGCCGGCCGGCTCGGCAGGCTCGGCCGCGGGCGGTGCGACCGGGGCCGGCTCCCGCGACGCGACGACCTCGGCGGGGGCGGCCGCCCCGACGCCGTGCCACTCCACCTCCAGCACTGTCTCGCCGCTGCGCAGCCGCACCCGCCGTACCGGCCCGGCCAGCTCGGCGACCAGTTGCCGGGCGTGCCGGCGCAGCCCGGCCAGCACGGCGTCGGTGCCGGCTCTCCGGTCGGCGCCGTCGACGACGGTTTCGGGATTCGCCGCGGCCTCCGGCCGGGTCGCTCCGGCGGTCACCGGACACCCGACCGGTTGCCGGCCCGCGCCGCGCCGAAGCGGCGGAAACGCTGGCGACGGTTGCGTACGAGGGTGGCGGTCGGCACGTCGAGCAGCGGCAACAGGTTGGCCCGCACCGCCTCGCGCAGCGCCTCGGCCGCGGCTTCCGGGTCGTCGTGCGCGGCGGCGGCCGGCTCGGGCACGATCTCGTCCACCACGCCGAGCCGGTGCAGGTCCGGCGCGGTCAGTCGTAGCGCGCGGGCGGCCTGCGGAGCGGCCGAGCGGTCCGGCCAGAGGATCGCGGCGCAGCCCTCCGGACTGATCACCGAGTAGACCGCGTGCTGGAGCATCAACACCCGATCGGCCACCGCCAGGGCGAGCGCGCCGCCACTGCCTCCCTCGCCGGTGATCACCGCGACGACCGGGGTGGGGAGCACGGTGAGCGCGAGGATGTTCTCCGCGATGGCCGCGGCCTGGCCCTGCTCCTCGGCGCCGATACCCGGATCGGCGCCGGGGGTGTCCACCAGGGTGACCACGGGCAGGCCGAGCCGTGCGGCCAGCCGCATCAACCGCAGCGCCTTACGGTGACCGGCCGGGCTGGCCATGCCGAAGTTGCGGGTGACCAGCTCGGCGGTGCTGTGTCCCTTCTGGTGGCCGATCACCATGAGCGGTCGCCCGTCGAGGCGGGCCAGTCCGCCGACCACGGCCGGGCAGTCGCCACCGAGCCGGTCGCCGTGCAGCTCGACGAAGCCGTCGAAGGCGGACTCCAGGTAGTCCAGTGTGGTCGGCCGGCCCGCGTGCCGGGCCAGGCGTACGGTCACCCAGGGATCGGTCACCTCGGCCGGGCCGGCGTCGGCGGCGACGTACGGCCGCTGCTGCCGGGGCACGGGCGGGCGGTGCGCCGGGGCACCGGCCCGGCGCGGATGCCCGGCGCGGGCCGCGGCGAGCAGTGCCACCAGCCGCCCCCGCAGGGCCCGGCGGGGCACCACCATGTCGACCTGGCCGTGCCGGAGCAGAAAGTCGGCGGTCTGGAAGCCGTCGGGCAGCGCCCGGCCGGTGACCTGGCGGATCACCCGGGGGCCGGCGAAGCCCATCCGCGCACCGCTCTCGGCGATGACGACGTCGGTGTTGGTGGCGAACGAGGCCGCCACTCCGCCGTACGTCGGATCGGTGAGGACGCTGACCGTGAGCAGGCCCGCCTCACGGAGCGCGGCGATGGCCTGGCTGACGGTGGCCATCTGCATCAGCGACAGGGCACCCTCCTGCATCCGCGCCCCGCCGGACGCGGTCACCAGGATCAGTGGCACCCGCTCGTCGAGCGCGCACTCGGCCGCTCGGGTGATCAGCTCGCCGACGGCGCAGCCGAGGCTGCCGCCGAGGAAACGGAAGTCCATCACCGCGAGTACGGCCGGGTGACCACCGAGGGTGGCCGTACCGCAGAGCACCGCCTCGGTGAGCCCCGTGCCGGCCCGGGCCGCGGTGAGCCGATGCGCGTACGGCACCACGTCGACGAAGTCGATCGGGTCCACGTCGGCGGGGCTGTCGGGCAGCGGCCGGAACGAGTTCGGGTCCACCAACTGCCGCAGCCGGTCCGGCGCGCCGAGCCGGGCGTGCACCCCGCACTCCGGGCAGACGTCCAGGTTGCGACGCAGCCGCTTGCGGTAGAGCAGGGTGGCGCAGCCGGCGCAGCGCGACCAGAGCTGTTCCTCGCGCGGCACGGTGGCGGTCACGACTGCCGCCCGACCGGTGCGGCCGCGTCGAAGCGGTAGAAGCAGTGCGCCATCGCGTCGCGGGGCGAACGCCAGGTCGGCGAGTACGGCGTGATGTACGGCCGTAGCCGGGCGCTGACCCGGTCGAACTCCGGGTGGCCCCGGGCGGCCTGCACCGCGGTGTCGCCGGGCAGCTCGGTCTCGAGCAGGTGCACGTACAGGTCGTGCAACCGGTACAGCGACCGGTGCCGTACCCCGGCCAGGTGCGGCAGCTCCGTGGCGTCTGAGTCGGCGAATATCTGGGCGACCTGCGCCTCCGCGGTCGGGACCACCTTCGCGACGATCAGCGATCGATCCATGGACGGGCCTCCCATCACGGCGTCCGCCGGGCGTGCACGGCGGCGCCGGTCGAGCCGGACGACTGCCGCCACGATGCGTCGGGACTCGTCACGAGGGCGTCACCGCGGCACGCTCCGCAGCAACCCCGCCTGGTGACGCTGCGTTGACGCAAGCTGTGCAGGACCTATGTGCCACCCTTCCCGAACCTTCCTCGTCAGCAGATATCCGCAGTTCAGAGCCGGTCTCGCGGTTGATAGGCAACGATCTGCACCGACATCATCGTGTTGACCCAGAGTGACGGCTATTGATAATCTTCGTCACGGTCAGCCCGGCGACCCGGCGCGACGCCGCGCCTCGGCAGAGCGAAGACAGCGGTGTCACGGGCAGCCGCGCCGGGGGACAGCAGACAGCCGGAGCAAGCGTTCCGCAGGGGGTGCCGCCGTGGAGGCTGATCCGTCCGTGCCGTCGACCGGGATTCGTCCCGGTGCCGGCGTCTCGCTGCACCTGCTCGGCGGTTTCCGACTGCTGCACGGGGACGCGCCGGTGGTGGTGCCCCGCGGTCTGCAACGGGTCATCGCACTGATCGGGCTGCGCCCCGGCGCAACCCGCTGCCAGTTGGCCGGCCTGCTCTGGCCGGACGCCGCCGAGGAACGGGCGCTGTCGTCGCTGCGCACCGCGCTGTGGCGGCTGCGACAGGACCCGTACTGTCCCCTCGCAGTCAGCGCGGACACCGTACGGCTGGCCTCGTCCGTCCGGCTCGACGTCGACGAACTGGTCGGCACCGCCAGCCGGGTACGCGACGGCGACGATCCCCGCGTCGCGAGCGGGGCGCTCGCGGCCGGCCGGCACGACCTGCTCCCCGGCTGGTACGACGACTGGGTACTGCTGGAGCGCGAGCGGCTCCGGCAGCTCCGCCTGCACATGCTGGAGCAGGTGGCCGGCCAGCACCTGGCAGCGGGCCGGCACGGCGAAGCCCTGGACGCGGCGTTGGAGGCGATGGCCGCCGAACCGCTGCGCGAGACACCGCACCGGCTCGTGGTGCGCATCCACCTCGCCGAGGGCAACGCCTTCGAGGCGGTGCACGCCTTCTACGTGTACCGGGACCTGCTCCGGCGCGAGCTGCGGCTGGAGCCCTCGGCGGCGATGTGCGCGCTGCTCGACGACACACTCGCGCCGATCCGCCGCGCTACCCGCGAGGGTGGTGCCGCGCCACGCCGCTCCCCCGGCCACCCGGGCCGCGCGCCGGGCGGGCCGGCTCGTCCGGCGTCACCGACGCGGCGCAACGCGTGACGGACAGGTGACAGGCCGGGCGGCACCGTGGGCGGCACGACAGTCCCGAGGCCTCCGACGGGGGCCACCTGCGGAAGGGGTCCGATGAGCCGTCTACTGATCGTGAGCAGGATAGCCCCCGGTGCGGAGGGCCGCGTGGCGCAGATCTTCACCGAGTCCGACGCTACCGAGCTACCCGGCCTCACCGGCGTCACGCACCGGTCGCTGTACTGCCTGCACGACGTCTTCGTGCACCTGATGGAGACCGCCGACGTCACCCCGGAGGCGTTGAGCGAGGCGCGTAACCATCCGCTCTACCGGCAGGTCAACGAGCGGCTCTCGGCGCACACCTCCCCGTACCTACCCACCTGGCGTTCCCCCCGGGACGCGATCGCCGGCTGCTTCTACCGGTGGGACGCCGCCACCGCGCCCACGCCCGCGCCGCGTGCGGCCGGCTGAGGGCAGCCATGTCCCCCTCAGCGCCGCACGTGCTCATCATCGGCGCGGGCACCGGCGGCCTGTGCCTGGCGCACGGGCTGCGCCGCGCCGGGATCAGCGTCGCTGTCTACGAGCGGTACCGCACCCGGGGTGAGGGGCTGCTCGGCTACCGGGTCGGCATCGGCCCGACCGGCAGCCGGGCGCTGCGCGAGTGCCTGTCGCCGGAGCTGTTCGACGTCTACCTGGCCACCTGCGCCCGCTCGCCGCGCTGGTTCAACGTCATCACCCAGCGGATGCGGCGGACCGCCTCGTTCGAACTGCGCCCGGACACCCATCCGGTCGACACCGAACGGTCGGTGGCCCGGATGACACTGCGCCAGGTCCTGCTCACCGGAATGGAGGACGTCGTCCACTTCGACAGGACCTTCACCCACTACGAGCAGCGGGACGACGGTACGGTCACCGCGCACTTCGCCGACGGAAGCAGCGCGAGCGGGGACCTACTCGTCGCCGCGGACGGCACGCACTCCGCGGTCCGCCGGCAGTACCTGCCGCACGCGGTGACCCGCGACGCCGGAACGATCAACATCGCGACCCGGATTCCGCTCACCGAGCACACCCGCTCGCTCCTGCCGGAGCGGCTCCAACGCGGCATCTCGCTGATCTTCGGTACCGGCGGGATGATGGGTGTGCTGCACGTGATGGATTTCAAGTGGGACGCCGACGGCCGCCTGAAGCCCGGGGTGAGCGAGGCCGACGCGGCTCTGCTGTCCCCGTGGTCCGGCAGGGCGCACGACCCGACCCGCGACAACATCAACCTCGTCGTCTGGAGCACCGCCCGCCGGTTCCCGCACGACGTGATGCAGCGTCGCGGCGACGAACTCGTGCAGGTCGCGCTCGAGCTCACCGGGAACTGGCACCCGAACCTGCGTGAGCTGCTGATGCGCGGCGATCCGGCCAGCGTGCTACCGATCCGGGTCACCACCTCCGAGCCGGTGCCGCCCTGGAAGAGCAGCACGGTGACGCTGCTCGGCGACGCCATCCACACCATGACCCCCGGTCGCGGGGTGGGCGCGAACACCGCGCTGCGCGACGCCGTCCTGCTCTGCCGGCAGCTGCGCCTCGCGGCGGCCGGCGAGAAGACCCTGCTACAGGCGGTCGCGGACTACGAGACGGAGATGCTCCCGTACGGGTTCGCCCGGGTCGCCGACTCGCTCAACCGCAGCGGCACCAATGGGGACGACCGGATGTACAAGCCCGTCGTCGGCCGGCTCGCGCTGCTCGGCGCGCGGGGCTACTTCGGCGTCACCAGCCGGGTGCCCCGGCTACGACGCAACTTCGTAGACGACTTCTACACCTACCGTGGTGAGGAGGACTGAATCCACCACCTGAACGACCCCGGCGCCACGGCGCCGGGGTCGTCGCCGTCCGGACCGGCACCGTACGTCACACCCCACACACCCCTGGTGCCGGACGGCTGCGCCGTTACGGTACGACCCCGAGCCTCCCGAGCGCCCCGGCCGCGCGTATGCGAAGCTGCGGCGGGTTTTCCCACGTTACTTATCGACGAGGTGAGAGGGAGGTCTGCCGTGGCGTGGTCCTTCGGGCACTCGCTGACAGTGATACTGGCCCTGCTGATCGGTGTGGCAGGCGGCTGGATCCTGCGCGGCCGGCGCGACGCACAGAAGTCCGAGCAGGCCACCGTGGACGGTGCGGCGGTCGCCCCGGCGGCCGTGCTCGCCGCCCCGGCGCCGGCCGCCGTCACCGACCCCGGACCGGCGGTGGCGACGATCGACCCGGCGCCGAACGAAGTCGCCGACGAGACGGTCACCGACCCGCTCGCGCGGCCGGACGACACCACGGCGCCGGACGACGCGGCGCTCGCGGTGACCACCGACGCCGCGCCGGCCTCCGACGTCGACCCGGCTGACATGGCGCTGACCGACGGTCCGGCGCCCGTCGTCGCACCGCGTCCCGCGCCCGAGGCCGAACGGCTCGACGCCGCCGGAGCGGGCGAGTCCCTCGAACCGGCCGCGGTCACTCCGGACTCCGAGCCGGCGACGGGTTCGGCCGTCGCCGACGAACCGGTCCCCGCCAGGACGCCGCGCACCGACACGGGCTTCAGCGCGTCCCTCGCGGCCGAGCCGTTCGGTGCCCTCGTGCCCGCCACCGACTCGGAGGAGGGCACGCGGGCGCACGTCGAGCCGGGTCCCGAGGCCTCCACCGACGTCGAGCCGGCCGTGGACACGCGGGCCGGGGCCGGGCCGGACGTGAAGGCCACCGACGCCGCGACCGCCGCCCCGAACCTCGCAGCCGGACCGCCGGCCGCACCGATCGAGGCCGCGTCGGCGGACGGGCCGACGACGGACGCCGCGGTCGCCGGGGCCACGCCTGCCACCGAAGAGGCCAAGGACGACGAGCGTGCCGAGGCGCCGGCCGCGGCGACCCGCCGGTCCACGGTCGCCACCCCGCCGGTCCGCCCGGTGGCCGCGACCTCGGTCGAGGTGGACGACTTCCGCCGGATCCAGGGCATCGGTCCGAAGATGGCCGCCGCGCTGCAGGCCGCCGGTGTCCGGACCTACCAGCAGCTGGCCGACCTCGACGAGACCGCGCTGCGCGACCTCATCCGGGGCGCCGGTCTGCGGGCCGCGCCCGGCCTGGCCACCTGGCCGCAGCAGGCGAGGGTGCTCGCCTCCGCACCGGACGAGGCGGCGGCCGCACTGCCCGCGCACACCGGCACGAACGAGGCCTGACGCCGGCCTCCGGGCCCGTGCCGCCGAGCGGATCGTCGCGCCGGCACGGGCCCGGAGTCCCGGCACGGTGTGCCGCCGGCCGCCACGCCGACGGCCGTGACCGCCACGGCCGACACCAGCCAACCGCCCGGCTCACCCACCTTGGCGCGTCACACCAGCGCGTCGTCGTACGCCCGCACGCGCAGCCGCTGCCCGACGTCGGCGGCGAGGCGCACCTGGAGCCCGAGGGGCGCCGCCGCCCGGCGAACCGCGTCGACGTGCAGCGAACCGTGCCGGTCCACGATGAGCACCGGGGGCTCCTCGCGCTCTCCCTCCGGCTGGTGGAACGAGAGCAGCGTGACCGACGTGGGCAGGTAGACGGCGTACACGGCCCGGGCGGCCGCCTCGTCACGGTGCGCGAGCAGGACGAGGTCGGGAAGGTGGGCGAAGTCGGCGGCGAGGCGATCGGCCTTCCAGTGCGCGGGCTCCTCGTCGACGCCCGTCAGGTGGCGGGATCGGTTCGCCGAGGTGATCGCGAGGTGGTCCACGCCTGCCTCGGACGCCGCCCGCTCGATGAAGGCGTTCGACGGGCAGAGCACCCCCGGTGCGATCACCTGTGTGGTGCGTACTCCACGGTCATGCTGCGTGAGGTGGTCCGGCAGCCGGTCGGCGGCCGGGCCCCGGAACCCGAACGGGCCCGCGCCGTAGAGGATCTCCATCAGCGCGCGTACCCGCCGCTCCGGCAACCGGGGTGAGATCCGGGACCAGTCGAACATGGACGGTATCCGGTACGCGGCCACCGTGATGCTGCCGACCTGATCCGCCGACCGTCCCTTGGCCCGGTTGAGCCGGCGTACGCACTCCGCCTCCGGCCGGGCGACGAGCGCGTAGAAGTTCGCGAAGGCCACCGCGACGACCGCGCCGTCGGCGAGTGCACGGGCCGCGAAGGCCACGTCGTCGGGGCGGTCGATGTACCGGGTCGGGGTCCGGGTGTCCATGGCTCCTCCTCGGCGAGCGCCGTGAGGCCAGTTCTACGTGCGTCGCGGTGGGTGGCGCGGAGGTCGGTCCTCGATCCGATAGTGACCACGGCCGAACCGGTGCGGCCGGCCGATGCGACCTCGTACCACCGGCCCGCCACGGCCAGCCGGACGGCCCGGGAGGTGCCGCCGATCGGCGGCGCCGTTAGCGGATCTGCGCGGCTGGGTACAACCGCTGCACCTCACACACACCACAACCCCCTCAGGAGGCACGCCATGCGTGGCACGTCGATACTCGGAGTCCTGGTCGTGATCTGGCTGATCATCGGCGCGATCGCCGCCGGCCAGCGGGGCTACTACGGCGGCGACGACACCAACTGCGCGGAGGCGGGCACCATCCTGGTCACGATCGTGGCTGGTCCGCTGAACTACATCGGCGCCAACCCGAAGGTCGACTGCGAGCTGCCGGAGCCGTCCAAGTAGGACCTGACGCCTGCCGTACCGGTACGCGCCCGCGCCAACCGGAGGAGCAGAGCCGTGCCGGCGTCCCGTTCGGTCGGGGTGCCGGGCTCGCAGGTGACACCCCTGACGCGCGGTCGGGCGCACCCGGTGCGCCCGTGGCGGTCATCGAGACCGTCGCGAGCGTCCGGGTGCGCCCTGTCGTACGCCGATCGCCGTCAGCGGAAGCAGTTGGCCACCGGCGTGGTGCTACCCACGCAGTTCGTCTGCTCATTGCCGGTGATGACGCTCTCGTCGTCGATGCGGACCTGCGCCCGCTCGATGAAGAGACCGCCCGGCTGCCCGGTCGCGTTGTTGCCGACGACCGTGCTGGTGTAGATGGACACCTGACCGGCGGTCCCGTAGATTCCCCCGCCCTTCGAGGTGACACCGGCCGCCTCGTTGTCGGTGACGTCGCTGCCACGCACGAGCAGGTTGGACTTCTCGGCGAAGATGCCGCCACCGTGGCCGTGGCTCGTGTTGCCGGCCACCACGCTGTCGTCCAGCGGAAGCAGGCCCTGGGTCGTCGAGATGCCGCCGCCCTTGACGGTGGAGATGTTGTCCCGGATCGTCATCTCACGCAGCACGATCACCGCGTCGGAGTTGGCGATGCCGCCGCCGATCTTGGCCGTGTTGCCGAGCACCTCGGTGTCGAGGACCTTGGTACGGGCCGAGAAGCTGGCGATGCCGCCACCCTGCACCGCGCTGTTCTGAGTGAACGTGGTGCCCTCGACGTCCGCCGCGCCGCGGTAGTTGCCCAGGCCGCCGCCGTACGCGTTGGCGCTGTTGCGGCGGAACTCCGAGTCGCGCAGCGTCAGCACGCCACCGTTGAGCAGGCCCCCGCCCTTGCCCTCGGCGCCGGCCGCGTTGTTGCCGACCAGCCGGAGGTCGGAGGCCACGAGGTTGCCGTCGTTGAAGATGCCACCGCCGCCGCCGTCCTTGGAGAGCGAGGTGTTGCTGGTGAAGGTGACGCGCTCGACGACGGCGGTCGCACCGTGCACGATGTGGATGGCGCCGCCCTCGAGCTTGGAGCGCCCGTTACGCAGCTCGACATCGCGCAGGAACAGCTCGCCGCCGTCACGGACCGTGAAGAAGCGGAACTCCTCGGCCTGCTTGTCACGCTCGATGATCGCTCCGGCCCCGTCGATGATGATCGGCTGGTAGATCACCGGCAGGCCCGCCTTGTCGTCCGCCAGGTTGCGCGGGGGCGCCTCCGCGTCGCCGGGAGTCTCGGCCACAGCTCCCGGCGTCTCAGCCGCAGCACCCGGGCTCTCGGCCACGGCAGCCGGGCTCTCCGCCACAACGGCCGGACTCTCGGCCACAGCGGCCGGGCTCGCAGCCAAAGGACCCGGGCTCTCCGCCACAACGGCCGGACTCTCCGCCACAGCGGCCGGGCTCTCAGCCACGGCACCCGGGGTCGCGGCCGCGCCGCCCGCGTTCTCGGCCGCGTCGGCCGCCTCCCGCGCGTCTCGGATTCCGCCGTCGTAGTCGTCGGGCTGCGCGAACGCCTGGGTCAGCGTGTACTTGCACTTCGGCGCGAGCCGCAGCGACCCGCCACCCTCCGCGTTGGCCTTCACGAGCGCCGCCACGAGCTTCTCCGCGTCGCAGGGCACCTGCACGACCGGATGACGCCCCGTCCCGGGGCCATCGGCGATCCGGCCGTCCGGCCGAGCGACGCGGTCACTCGCCGCGTCGATGATGGGCCGGTCTGTGTCACCGGCCGCCGCCGCGACGCCACTGACCCCCACCGCGCCCACGACCAGGCTGCCCGCGAGCAGCCCTCCCGTCATCAACCAACGGGGCCGGCTGGGTACCGCCCGCCGGCTCCCTCCGTACGTCGACATCTCTTCCGCCCTCCTGGCTGCCTGACCTAGCCGCGCCGAAACGGGCGCGGGGTGAGCGACGTGCCGTCAACCACCGAAAGCCACGATACGTGCGCAATACGGACAGTTGGCGTGAACGTGAATAGTCGTTCCTATTCACGTTTTGGGTCGCACCCGACCAGGGAAGGGGGCATACGGCCCGGCGCCGGGACGGCGGGCGTACGTCGGCGCTCAGCCGCCGACGTGGATGCCGGGACGCCGGGCGGGATCCGGCTCGCTGCGGCGAATGATCTCCCGGACCACCGGTGGCGTGTCGCCGCGTCCGAGGATCAGGTAACGCAACAGGTGCCCGATGGGGCTCCCCTCCGACCACTCGAAGTGGGCGTGCGGCCGGACGCCGGTCACGTCCCGCAGCGCCAGCAGGATCGCGGCGATCGCGTTCGGAGCCGCCGGGCTGCTGGCCCGCAGTACCCGGAACCCCCCGACCTCCACCCCGTGCACCCGCAGCACGTGGCTGAACTCCGAGGGGTCGATGACGTCGATCTCGAGGAAGAGCACGTCCGCCGCGCCGGGCACCGGGTTCATCGCCCGCTGGGCCCGCTCCTTCAGGGTGTATTCCTTCAGCGCACCGGCCTTGCGCTTGTTGGCGATCAGATGCAGCCGCCCGTCGTGCGCCACCGACTGGGCGATGAACCTGCGGGCCGCGTCGTCGAACTCGATGCGCTCCGCCCGCAGCTCGGTCGTCCGCGTCACCCGGGAGATCAGTGACACCACGATGATGGCGAGGATGAACAGGCTGGAGATGGCGATCCCGTCCGGATGCTCGACGATGTTGTCGCCGAGGGCGTACAGCAGCACCAGGGTGAGCACCGTGAAGCCGGCGGCGGCGACGCGCCGACGCCGCCGGAGCACGGCGATGGTCACCGCCGTCGCGCCGGAGACCATCATGGCCAGGATCCCGGTGGCGTACGCGCCGGCCTGGGCGTCGACCTCGGCCCGGAAGGCGATCGTGATCGCGACGCTGACCAGCGTGTAGACCACCACGACCGGGCGCACCGCCCGCGCCCACTCCGGCGCCATGCCGTACGACGGCAGGTAGCGCGGCACGATGTTGATCAAACCGGCCATCGCCGAGGCGCCGGCGAACCAGAGGATGAGCACGCTGCTGATGTCGTACACCGTGCCGAAGACCTCGCCCAGGTGGGCGTGGGCGAGGAAGGCCAGGGCGCGGCCGTTCGCCGGACCGCCCGCCCGGAACGCCTCCGGCGGGATGAGCACCGTGGTGACGAAGGTGGTCAGCAGCAGGTAGACCGACATGATCGACGCGGCGGCGGTGAGCAGTCTTCTCGTGTTGCGGATCCGGGCGGCCAGCCGGGCCTCGGGGTCCGCCCCCCTGCCGGACACCAGCGGCATCATGCTCACGCCGGTCTCGAAGCCCGACAGCCCCAGCACCAGCAGGGGAAAGGCGAGCACGGTGGTCAACACCATGTCGCCCGGCCCGCCGACGCCCGAGGTCAGCGCGTCGCCCCAGTCCCCGAGGACGCCCGGGTCGTCGACGATCCGGGCCATCGAGTCCGCCACGATCACCGCGTTGAGCACCAGGAAGACGACGACCAGCGGGATGGCCACCGCCACCGCCTCGCGGAACCCGAGCAGGAACACCCCGCCGAGGACGAGCAGCAGCACCACGGTGACCGTGACGGCGACCCCGGTGCCGTGGAAAACGTCCGGCAGGTACGGGTTCTCCAGCAGGTGCACCGTCGCGTCGGCCGCGGAGAGCGTGATCGTGATGATCCACGAGGTCGCCACGAAACCGAGCAGGACGAGGACGAAGATCTTGCCACGCCAGAACGGCAGCAACCGCTCGAGCATCGCCACCGAGCCCTGTCCGTGCGGGCTCTCCCGGGCCACCCGCCGGTACATCGGCAGCATCCCGAACAGGGTCAGCGCGACGATCAGCAGTGTCGCGAGCGGCGAGAGCGCGCCCGCCGCGACCGCCGCGATGGCCGGCAGGTAGGACAACGTGGAGAAGTAGTCCACCCCGGTCAGGCACATCACCTGCCACCAGGGATGCGTACGGGACTGCCCCTCCACCGCCTCCGGACCGACCGGCTGCACCCGGTGCCGGAACAGCCACTGGTGCAGGCGGCCGGGCGGCGGTGCCTGGCGCGACGGGCTGGGCACCCGCTCCGGAACGGTCACCCGGCGGCCACTGGGCTCCGAGCGGTTCGGATCGCGGGCGGCCCGCAGCTCCGGCCCGGGCCCGGTCGGCTGCCGGCGTCCGTGCCCCCGTCGCGGTCTCCCCCCGTGCTCCTCAGCCATGTGCCCCGTCCCGCAACTCGCCGGCTCCTGACCCGACCGTAGGGGCTACGCCGGCCCATGCCCGGCGGAACCGGGGAAGCGGCTCAGCGGCTCGCGCCGCCCAGCAGGCCGGCCAGGCCGTCCGGGTCCGCGACCGTGATCGTCACCGCCGGGTGACGCAGCCACCGCCCGGGCGCCAGCGCCGGGACGGGGGTACGGAAGCGGACGCAGAGCCCCGCCGAGGTGCTGCTGCCGAAGGTGGCTCCCGCGTCGGCCAGCGACAGGTGCGCGCCGATCACCCGCCACCAGCGGTACGGCCCGCCACGCTCCACCCCTGTCACGTTCTCCCGGGTCGTGGTCAACCGCCAGGGCCCGAAGCGGACGAGCAGCCGCCCGTCGTCGTCCACCTCCACCCAGGCGGTCCCGGGCCGGATGCCGACCAGCGCCAGCACCGGACGGAACGCCGGATCGAAACGGAACGGGAAGCGTCGGCTCATCGCGTACCGCCGTTGGGACACGGGGTGGGGCCACCTGGGCGCGGCGGCCCGGGGCGCGCGGGGCGGGGCCTGGCGGTCGGCCGGCGCCGGATCGGCAGTTTCATGAGGCGGGCGTACCCGGTGCCGCGCGACCGACACCCCGAACGCGGGAGGGCGGGCAGGCTCAGTCCAGCAGTGCCCGTACTCGACCATCGCCGCGGTCCGCCGCGGCAGCATCGCCGCCAGGGCGGATCGCTCGGCCTCCGACACTCCGTGCCCGTCGGCCAGGGTGCGCAGCCGGCGGGCCGACTCGCCCGCGGGCCGGTCGGCCCGCATGCCGGCCATGCTCTGCTCCGTGGCAGGGCGCCGCCGGTCCCCCCGAACCGGCGGCGCTTCCCCCCGCGCCTTTCGATGACACGCCCCCGCGTTCCGCCCCCCGGACGGAACGCGGGGACCCCCCGTCCCGGCTACTGCAGGAACGCCCCCAGGGGTGAGAGCAGCAGCCGACCGAGCGCCGCGGCCGTCGAATCCAGCCGGTTGCGCTCACACTCATGGGCGGCCGGGTCGTGCCGGCACTGCCAGATCTTCTGCGCGTTGCGCCAGGCGACGTCGCGGGTGTAATCGACCAGCTCCCCCTGGTACCAGTCGTCGATGTCGCCGTTGAGCATGTCGATGAGCAGCTGCCACCGCTCCAGGTAGCCCCGGCGCAGCTGGGGGATCTTCTCCGCGAAGATGTTGTTGATCTCGAGGTAGTCGCGGTGCTGGTCACTGCCGTCCATCGGCTCGGACTCGAGGTGGTCGAACGTCGTGACCAGGGCGAACGGCAGGTCGAAGTTGATGTGGGCGTTCACCCCGGCGGCCGCCGAGGGCAGCGGACGGGCGTCCGGCCCGTGCATGCGCTCGAAGAGGCAGGACCAGGCCTTCGGCGTGCCCGCGCTGGAGTCGGTCCAGAGCCGCATCGCGTCGAAGTAGCGGGCCGCGAACTCCACGTCGAGCCGGGACAGGAAGACCGGGTCCACGAACCGGTCGTCGTAGAGCCCGTCGAGCACGGTGGTGGTGATGGTCAGGTAGAGCTTGTTGAAGTCGGCCAGCGGGCAGCTGTCCAGCAGCGGAGGCATCCGGACCAGCAGATCCTGGAGTTTCGTGAGGTGGTCGACCACCGCCGGCACGTCGGCCGGGTGGTCGGCGAGCAGGTCGACGATGTCCCGGTGCACGGGCCCCCAGACCGGTTCCGACATCTCTCCTCCACCGTGGTGCACGACACCTGCGCGCCGATCGCGACAGGGCACAGCCTGCCAGCCGGCGCTGTCCGCCGGATCAGTAGAACGACGTATAAGGCGCGGCCCGCGCCGGGCGGGTCAGCCGCGCCCGTTACGTAGGTAGATCGCGCTGGCCTGGACCCGGGTGCGGACCTGGAGCTTGTCGAAGATGTGCGACACGTGCACCCCGATGGTCCGCTCGCTGATGAACAGCCGCTGGCCGATCTCCTTGTTCGTCAGTCCCTCGGCCACCGAGGCGAGCACCTCGCGCTCCCGGGCGGTCAGCGTCGCCAGCTCGTCGCCGCCCGCCGCGTCGGTCGCCCCGTCCCGCCCCGCGGCCGGCTCCCGCTCGTCCAGCGTCACCCGGGCACGGGTCGCCAGCGTCCTGATCTCCGAGGTCATCGGCACCGCGCCGAGGCCCTGGGCCGTCCGGTACGCCTCGCGCAGCAGCTTGCCGGCGGTCGCCACCCGGCTGCGCCGGGCCAGCAGCGCCTCCGCCTGCCGCAGCCGCGAGTACGCCGCCGGGTAGGGGTGGTTGCGCCGATCCCATTCGGCCACCGACCGGGCCCACAGCTCCGGGTCGTTGCCGTCGAGCCGGCTCACCTCCGCGTCGCAGAGCGCCAGGAACCCGTCGACCACGTCACGCACCGGCCGGGCGGCCTTCTCACTCTTACGGGCGACCCGGTCGGCCACGTCGCGCAGCCGCCGTACCGCCGTCCGGTCGACCGGGACGGTGCGGCTGGCGTGCGCCTCGGCCTCGGCGCGCAGCCCGTGCCAGACCAGCGCGGCGAGGATCGCCACGTCGTCGGAGCGGCTCTCGGTCAACCCGCGCTGCACCGCCTGCCGGGCGAGATTGTGCCGCCCCTGCCACATGGCGAGCCCGGCCCGCAGGGTCAGCAGCGGGATCACGTGCCGGGCGCCGCCGCCGGCGAGCACCGTGGCCACGGCGTCGAGGTCCCGGTCGGCCGCCTCGATGTCGCCGTAGCCGACCGAGAGCCGGCAACGGGCCAGCAGCAGCTCGACGGCGTCGGCGCCGGACGGGCGGTGCCGTAGCGCCGCCGCGACGACCTTCTCCGCCTCCGCCCACTGCCCCACCCGGAACAGCCCGTTGGTGGCGATGGCCAGCAGCCGGGTCTCGTAGGTGCGACCGAGGCCCAGCTCGGCCACCCTTTCGGCACCCCGGCGGGCCACCACCACCCCCTCCTCGAGGATGTTCAGCGGGCCGGTGAGCAACTCGGCCAGGTGCAGGTACGCGCAGGCCACGTCGTCCGGGCCGCCCGCCTGCTCGGCGATCTCCAACGCCCGCCGCACCACCGCGAGGCCGGCGTCCGGGTCCTCCAGGTACGCCTCGCTGAAGCCCAACGCGGCGCTCGCGAGCACCACCTCGGACGTGGCGCCGTCCACCGCCGCGGTCAGCTCCAGCGCCTCCCGGGCCCGCCGGCCCGCGTCGGCGTACCGGCCCAGGTGCAGCAGCAGCTCGGCCAGGTGGGCGGCGGCGGTGGCCCGTTCCCGGGGCGTGCAGTCGTGGGCCTCCAACGCCCGCCGGTACTCCGCCTCGGCCGGGGCGGACCGCCCGGCCGCGGCGAGGTAGCGGGCCCGGCGGATGTGCAGCGCGCAGCTGGACATGGCGCCCGCGCCGGCCAGCTCCTCCAGCAGGGCCAGCGCCCGGGCGTGCTCGCCACAGTGGTGGGCCGCCTCGGCGGCGTGCCCCAGCAGGTCGGCCCGGTCCACCGTACGCGTGCCGACGGCCGGTGCGTCGGCCAGTTGCAGTGCGGCCGACCAGTGCCGGTGCGCCTCCGCGTAGCCGTGCAGGCGTTCCGCCTCGCGGGCGGCGGCGACCGCCGCCGGCAGCGCGCGGGCGGGCTCGCCGGCCAACCGCCAGTGGTGCGCCAGCCGGGCCTGGTGCAGCTCGGCCTCCGCCGAGGTCAGCGCCTCGGCGTAGCGGCGGTGCAGCGCGGAACGCTCCGCCGGCAGCAGCTCGTCCTCCAGCACCTCGGCCACCAGCCGGTGCCGCAGCCGGTAGCCGTCGTCCGCGCTGACGAGCAGCCGGTGCGCGACGGTCGCCCGGACGGCCTCGATCAGTTCCTGTTCGGGCAGCCGTACCACCCGTGCCAGCAGCCAGTGCTGCACCGGCTCCACGCCGGCGGCGACCGCGTGCACCACGGCGTGCGCGTGCTGGGGCAGCGCGTCGACGCGGGCCAGGAAGATCTCCCGCAAGGTGTCGGAGAGACCGTCGCGGCCGTCGCGCAGGTCCCGGGCCAGCTCCTCGATGACGAACGGGTTGCCACCGCTGCGCTGCCACACCTGATCGGCCGACTCGGCGCCGAGCGGGCGACCGACGACCGCGGCGGCGAGCTGCTCGGTGGCGCCCCGGTCGAGCGGGGCGAGGTCCAGTACCCGGACCGAGCGCAGCCGGCGCAGCTCGGTGAGGACCCGGCGCAGCGGGTGCGCGCCCTGCAACGACTCGGCACGGATGGCCGCGAGCACCGACAGCTGGAGGTCCCCGAGACCGGCGAGCAGGTAGAGCAGGAGCTGCCGGGTGCTCCGGTCGACCCACTGGAGGTCGTCCAGCACCAGCACCAGAGGCCGGCCCTCCGCGATCAGGTGCAGGCCGCGGGAGACCCGCTCCAACAGCGCGCCCGCGCCGTCGGGTCCGGCGGTCTCCTCGGCGAACATCTGCAGCAGTGCCCGGACGGCCGTGGAGGTGCGGGTGTGCGAGGTGGACAGTTCGGCGTCGAAGCGGCGCAGCGCCTGCAGCAACGGGTGCAGCGGTGAGGCGTCGCCGATGTCCAGGCACGAACCGGTGAGCACCAGGGCGCCGGCGTCGCGCAGCTGCGCACCGACTTCGCGCAGCAGCCGCGTCTTGCCGACGCCACTCTCGCCGGTGAGGAAGACGGCCGCGGTGTGCCCCTGAGCCACGTCGTCGAGCAGGGCCGACCGGACCGACTTCAGCAGGTCGGCCCGGCCGATGAGCGGTGCAGTGTCCACATCGCTGGCCATGGCACGCAGCCTAGTCACAGGCCCCCGCACCGTTCTACGGCCGATTGCCCCATGTGGTACTCCTCGCGTCGACAATGCGACCGAAGGTTGCGGCGGTCGACATACGTCGTCCTACCGATCCCCATCCGGCCGGGGGGTGCGAGTCTCCTGAGGTCACGCGCCGCCAACCGGGGAAGGGCAGGTGGAAGGCCATGTCGATGATCGCCGCCGCCGCGTCGCGGGTCCCGTCGCCGCGCTGGCCGGTGCCGGAGGAGAGACGGACGTTGACCGTGCTGTTCGTCGACATCGTCGGCTCGACCGCGCTGGTGGACCGGCTGGACCCGGAGGACGTACGGGCGGTGCAGCGGGCGTACTTCGACACCGTGTCGGGGGTGTTGCGCCGCTGGAACGGGGTGGTGGAGAAGTACGTCGGCGACGCGGTCATGGCGTTGTTCGGCGCCCGCGAGTCGGACGGGTTCGACGCGTACCGGGCCGTCCGGGCGGGACTGGAGATCCAGCGGGCGCTGGACCGGCGGCCACTGACCGGCGACGTCGTACTGCGGGTGCGGGTCGGAGTGGCCACGGGCGAGGCCGTGGTGGAACTTCCCGCCGTCCGCGACGGCGGGCACGGCGTGGCCAGCGGCGCGGTCATCACCACCGCGGCGCGGTTGCAGGAGTACGCGCCGCCGGGCGGGGTCGTCTGCTGCCCGGTTACCCAGCGGGCCACCGCCGGACTGGTGCGGCAACGGCAGCTCACCCCGGTCACGGTGCCCGGCCGGGCGCCCGCCTCGGGTATCTGGCAGGTGCTGGCGCCGATCGGGCAGCCCGCCGCGCGGCACGACGGACCGCTCGTGGGCCGGCGGCGGGAACTGGGCACCGCCCGGGACCGCATCATCCGCGCGATACGCGAGGGCAGCCCGCAGTGGGTGTCGGTGACCGGCCCGTCCGGCAGCGGCCGCAGCCGGCTGCTGCACGAGCTGACCCGGGCGGTAGACGTGGTCGACGGGGCGCCGGTGCGCTGGTGCGTGGCGTCCTGCCCGCCGCATCCGCACGAGTCGCTGGCCCCGGTGGCGAATCTGCTGCGCGACCTGGTCGCTCTGGGCACGGCGGACCCGCCGTCGGTGGTCCGCGGGCGGTTGACCGGCGCCCTGACCGGGTTGCTCCCGCCCAACCGGCTGGCGACTGCGGTGCCCGCGCTGGAACGGCTGCTCGCCGCGCCGGATGCCACCGCTGGCGCAGCCGCGGCCTGGTTCCACGAGGTGCTGCTGCGCCTGGCCGCCCGGGGACCGCTCGTGGTGGGGATCGACGACCTGGACCGGGCCGCCCCGGCGGTCGACCGGTTCCTGCACGCCCTGTTCACCGCGGCCGCCGCCCGGGCGCTGCCTATGGCCGTGGTGACGCTGCACGGCACTGATCGGGCCGAAGAGCTGCCCGTGGCGGCGGGCCGGCGCTGCCGCGTACCGCTGCGCCCACTCGCTCCGGTGCAGACCGGCCGGCTGCTCCGGCAGCTGCTGGTCCGCTCCGGCCAGCCGGTGAACCGGGTGGACCGGCTGCTCCCGCTGGTCGGTGACACGCCCGGACACGCGGCCGCGTACGTCCGCTCGCTCGCCGACGGCGCGGACCCGGCGGCACCGCCGTTGCCGGAGGCGCTGGTTCGCGCGGTGGGGGCCGAGGTCGACCGGCTGGACGGAACGCGGCGGGCGGCGCTGATGGCCGGGGCGACCCTGCCCGACGGGTTCACCGCCGACGCCGTGGAGCGGCTGCTCGGCTGGACGCCGGGGCAGGCCCGGGCCGCGCTGGCCGCGCTGCGCGCCGCCGATCTCCTGATCGCCCTCACTGGCGGCCGGTACGCGCTGGCCACACCGGCGCTGCGCCGGGTGGCCGCCGGCCGGCTGCCTCGCCGGCTCCGGGCCGCCTTCGCCTCGCGCGCCGCCGAACGGGTGGGATCGGAGGTGCCGGCTCATGTCGTCCGGGACGCCAGTCCCGCCGGGTCGGCACCGCGTCGGGCCGCCGGCCGGTCCGAGGCGCAGTCTGTACGCCCCGGCCGGGACGGCCACCCGTCGACGGCGACCTTCCCGGTCAACCCGGCGTCGGCACCGCGATCGGACGGCACGGCCCGACGACGGGACCTCCGGTCAGCCACGGAGAATCATCCGGAGCGGCCCGCCGGCGATCGCCGGTCCCCGGCCGGACGTCCGGGCAGCACCGACCTGCCCGCCTGGCGCCCGCCGACGCCCACGTCGCGAGAGCTCCGGCCGGGCCGCTGGCCGGATCGGGCGGACCCGGCGCCGCACGTCCACTCCGACGCGGCCGCCCCGTCCGGCGGCTCCCCGCCCGTCACGGCCGGGACCGCCGCCGCCTGAGCGGCCGGCAGCCGGTGCCGCTGGGGCGGTATCCGGTCGACGAACCGCTCGCTGCGGGCGGCTCAGGCCGGCGCGGACGGAAGGTCGGCCGGATCGGGTGCCGGTTGCGAGGATCGGTGGCCGGCGAGGAAGGCCAGGACCCGGCCCCAGGTGGCCCCGGCGGCGGCCGCGTCGTGGTCGGGCACGTCCGGATCGGTGAAGAGGTGTCCGACGCCCGGGTAGCGGAACACCTCGAGCCGCGCCCCGGCGGCGGCCATCGCCCGGCGCCACTCGTCGACCTCCTCGGGCGGCTCGTACTGGTCCGGGTCGGCGAGGTGCAGCTGCACCGGCAGCCCTGGCCGGACCGCCGCCGGCGAGCCGCCGGTGCCGTGCAGGAGCAGCAGTCCGGCCGTTGCCGGACGCTCCGCGAGCAGTGCCCCGGCCACCCCGGCGCCCATCGAGAAGCCGGCCAGCACCGTCTCCGGCGGCAGGTGCGCGACGGCCTCGGCGGCTCGGCCGAGCACCACGTCGTGGCCGATCTCGGCCAGCAGGGCGAAGCCCTCCTCGACGTCGTCGGAGGCCGGTACGCCGTAGAGGTCGGGCGTGGCCACCTGGTGCCCGGCGGCGCGCAGGCGTTCGGCCGCCGCCAGGACCGCCGGGCGCAGTCCGTGGACGGAGTGGAAGAGCACGACATGTCCCATCGGGTCATCCTGCCGTGTCCCGAGGGCCACCCCGGGCAGCCCGCGCCGGAGCACGGCACCGTGCCGGGCAGGACCTACGTCGGCACCGGCGGGGTCAGCGACCGGGTGTCGCGCCGTCGGCGGGCGCGGGCCGGTCGACGAGGGTGCGGCTGCGCCCCCGGAACTCGGCGATCACCGCGCCGTCGTCCCGGGTGACGGTGACGTCGTAGATGCCGCTGCGCCCGTAGCGGGTGCGCTCGGTGGCGTACGCGGTCAGCAGGTCGCCCACGCGCGCCGGCCGGACGAAGGTGATCTCCCCACCGGCCGCCACGGTGGCCGGGCCGCAGCTGTTGCAGGCCAACGCGAAGGCGGTGTCGGCCAGCAGGAAGACGAAACCGCCGTGGGCGATGGCGTGCCCGTTGATCATCGCGTCGGTCACCCGCATCCGGGCCACCGCCGCGCCGTCGGCCGCCTCGACCAGCTCGATCCCGAGCCCGCGGGAGGCCGGATCGGCGTCGAACATGTCGTACGCGGCGTTGCGCTCGCTTCCCACGTCAGCTCGCCCGCCGCTGGTCGACGATGCGCCGCATCTTCCCCATGGAACGCTCCACCCCGTCCGGTGCGATCACCTCGACCGCCACGCTCACCCCGATGGTGTTCTTCACCAGGTCCGCCAGGGCGGCGCCGGCCCGCTCGGCGGCGTCGCCGGCCACCCCGGCCCGGCGTTCCACCTTCACGGTCAGCGTGTCCATCCGCCCCTGCCGGGCGAGTACGCACTGGAAGTGCGGGGACAGCTCGGGCGTACGCAGGATCAGCTCCTCGACCTGGGTCGGGAAGATGTTCACCCCACGCACGATCATCATGTCGTCGGTGCGTCCGGTGATCTTCTCGATCCGGCGCATCGGCCGGGCGGTGCCCGGCAGCAGCCGGGTCAGGTCACGGGTGCGGTACCGCACGACCGGCATCGCCTCCTTGGTCAACGAGGTGAGCACCAGCTCGCCCCGCTCGCCGTCGGGCAGCACCTCGCCGGTCACCGGGTCGATGATCTCCGGGTAGAAGTGGTCCTCCCACAGGTGCAGGCCGTCCTTGGTCTCGACGCACTCGTTGGCCACGCCGGGGCCCATCACCTCGGAGAGTCCGTAGATGTCCACGGCGTGCAGGTCGAGCAGCTGCTCCATCTCCCGGCGCATGTCCTCGGTCCACGGCTCCGCACCGAAGATGCCGACCTGCAACGAGGTGGCGCGGGGGTCGATCCCCTGTCGGCGCATCTCGTCGAGGATGGCCAGCATGTAGCTGGGCGTGACCATGATGATCTCCGGCTGGAAGTCGCGGATCAGCATCACCTGGCGCTCGGTCATCCCGCCGGAGACCGGGATGACGGTGCAGCCCAGCTCCTCGGCCCCGTAGTGCGCGCCCAGGCCGCCGGTGAAGAGGCCGTAGCCGTAGGCGACGTGCACCCGGTCGCCCGGACGGCCGCCGGAGGCGCGGATCGACCGCGCCATGAGCCGGGCCCAGGTCTTCAGGTCGTCGCGGGTGTAGCCGACCACGGTCGGCCGGCCGGTCGTGCCGGACGAGGCGTGCAGCCGGGCGATCCGCTCGCGGGGCACGGCGAACATCCCGAACGGGTAGTTCTCCCGCAGCTCGGCCTTGCCGGTGAACGGGAACCGGGCCAGGTCGGCCAGGTCACGGCAGTCGTCGGGGTGCACATCGGCGGCCTCGAAGGCCCGCCGGTAGTGCGGCACGTTGTCGTACGCGTGCCGGAGTGACCAGCGCAGCCGTTCGAGCTGCAACGCCCGCAGTTCGTCCACACCGGCGCGTTCGATCGGCTCCAGGTCCTGGGGGCGAGGGGTGCGGTCCTGCATCGGTTCCTCCTGCGCGACGACGGTGGCGCGACCGGCGTGCGCGGCACCGTCCGCGCCGGCACCGGCCCGCTGAAGGGTTCGCGCCGGTGCCCGGATGGATCTCGCGTCCGCCGATGGCGGAAACCGTAGCCGACTCCGGCCGTCCACCGCCGTCGGGTGCCCGGCCATCGGGAACCTCGTCGTGCGCCGGCGCCGGTCCCGTCAGACGGTCAGCAGGGTCTTGCCGACAACCGACCGGTCCTCGATCGCCCGGTGCGCCTCCGCTGCCCGATGCAGCGGGAACGTCTGGCCGATCAGTGGCCGGAGCCGGCCCGCCGCGGCGGCCTCCAGCGCGGCCCGCAGGTACCGGCGTCGCCGCTCGGGGCCGAACTGCACGTCCGCGATGCTCAGGACGTTGATGCCCCGGCCGCGGGCCGTGTCGACGTCGGGCACCGCGAAACCGCCCGCCGGGGTGCCGTGCGCGGAGAACCAGCCGCCGTCACACAGCAGGCCGAACGCGGCCCGCCCGTACCCGCCGCCGGCACCGTCGAGGACCACGTCCAGGCCGCCGGTCGCCGCCCGGACGAGGCCGGTCCAGCCCGGATCGGCGTAGTCCACCGCGAGGTCCGCTCCGAGTCGGTACGCGGCCGCACGCTTGGCCGCGCCCCGCGCCGCCGCGACGACGTAGGCGCCGGCCGCACGTGCCTGTTGCACCAGCAGGGCGCCGAGCCCACCGGCGGCGGCCGTGATCAGCACCCGGTCGTCGGCGCGTAGCGGCACCAGGTCGAGCAACCCCATCGCGGTCACGCCGTCGTGCAGCAGCGCGGCGGCGTCGGGCAGGGTGACCTCGTCCGGAACCGGCAGCACACCGTCGACGGGCACCGCGGCCCGTTCCAGGTAGCCGCCGCGTTCGTCGGTGCGGGTGACGATCCGCCGGCCGACCCAGGCGGGGTCGACGCCCTCGCCCACCGCGCCCACGATCCCGGCAACTCCCACGCCCGGCCGGTACGGCGGTACGACCGGGAAGTGGTCGCCGCCCGCACCGCGGCGGATGGCCGTCTCCACCCAGAGCACGTCGGCGACGGACACCTCGACCAGCACCTCGCCGGGCCGGGGCGCCGGCTCCGGCGCCTCGGTCAACGTCAACACCTCCGGGCCGCCGAACGCGGCCACCTCGATCACCCGCATGCGGCTCTCCTCCACGCTCGTCGGTACGACCAGCCTGGACGGTGAAGTGGGGTTGAGGTCAAGCGGTCACAGGCGCCGGATCTCGCCCGACGGGTCAGCGGGCCACGTTCCTCCGGGCGGGTGGTGACCACCGGCCCCTTGTTGCAAGGTATTGGCAACAGAGTCTGGACAGCCACCTCGCTACGTAACTAGCCTCGTGGGGCATGAGCCCTTACCTAAGTGACACCGCCGCCTGGCAGGAGAGCTGGGACCGGCAGCAGGAGGCGTACCTGCCGGACCGCGAGCAGCGGTTCTCCACGATGCTCGACGCGGTCGACGCGGTCACCGACGGCGTGCCCCCGCGGGTGCTCGACCTCGCCGGCGGCACCGGCACCATCTCGCTGCGGACGCTGGCCCGCTTCCCCGACGCCGAAGTCACCGTGCTCGACCTCGACCCGGCGCTGCTGGCCATCGCCGAGGCCTCGCTGGCCGGGCGGGCCACCGTGGTCACCGCTGATCTGGGTCACGTCGACTGGGTGGCCGCCCTCCCCCACCGGGCCTACGACGCCGTGCTCACCGCGACCGCCCTGCACTGGCTGCCGGCCGACCGGCTCGCCCGCCTCTACACCGAGATCCGCGAGGTGCTGCGGCCGGACGGGATCCTCGTCAACGCCGACCACATGCCCGACGACGCGCTGCCGGAGTTCACCAAGCGGCTCGCCTCCCGGGCGCACGCCCGCCGCGCCGCCCGGTACGCCGCCGGTGCGACCCTCTCCTGGTCCCAGTGGTGGGAGCGGGCGGGCGAGGACCCGGTACTCGCACCGCTTGTCGAACGGCGGCACGCCATCTACCCCGCCGGTCACAGCCCCGAGTGGACGCCGCCCGTCTCGTGGCACCTGACCGCGCTGACCGACGCCGGCTACCAGGAGGTGGGCACTCTCTGGCGCGGTGGCGCGGACGCGGCCGTCGTCGCCCTCCGCTGACCCCGCGCACCCGCCGGGCGTATCCTGAAACTCCTTGATCTTGCAGAACGCAGGGCAGCGTCGCAGGAAGGGGCCTCGCTCTTTCGCACGGCGGGCTCTCTGCACACCCACGGCTGTATCACCGCCGGCCCACGCCGACGCACCGGCGGGCCAGGCGGACCTGCACGGGCGGCGACGGGAGGGTGGCGGGTGACGGAGCGGGCGGGTCGGCGGGTCGACCCCGACGTCGACCTGCGGGTACCCCGCGACCGGCGGGAGCTGGCCCGGCACCCGGCGGCGGTGGTCGGCGCGGTCGCCGTCGGCGGGGTACTCGGCTCGTTGGCCCGCGCCGGACTTCAGGCGGCCTTTCCACACGGGCCGGGCACCTTCGCCTGGGCGACCTTCGGCATCAACCTCACCGGCTGCCTGCTCATCGGCGCGCTGATGGCGGTGCTACGGGCGGTCGGCGGCGGGTCGGCGCTGGCCCGGCCGTTCCTCGGCGTCGGCGTGCTCGGCGGTTTCACCACCTTCTCCACGTACGTGGTCGACGTGCACCAGGCGCTGGTCGCGGGAGCACCGGGCGTCGCCCTCGGGTACCTGGTGAGCACCGTGGTGGGCGCGCTGCTCGCCGTCTGGGCCGGCGACACGCTCGCCGGCCGGCTGCTCCGGCGGAGCGACAGGTGAACGTGCTCCTCGTCGCGCTCGGCGCGGCCCTCGGCGCCCCGCTGCGTTACCTCACCGACCGGGCCGTGCAGGCCCGGTTCGGCTCGGCCTTCCCGTGGGGCACCCTGACGGTCAACGTGGTGGGCTCGCTGGCGCTCGGCTTCCTGGTCGGGTTGCCGGTCGCGCCGGCGGTCAGCGCGCTGGTCGGGACCGGCTTCTGCGGTGCGCTCACCACCTGGTCCACGCTCAGTTACGAGACTCTGCAGTTGGCCCGCTCCGGCGGGCGGCTGCGGGCCCTGGCCAACATGCTGGGCAGCGTCGCCGCCAGCCTCGCCGCAGCCACCATCGGCTACGCACTCGCCCGAGCCCTCACCGGCTGACCCCCTGGTCGATCACGAGGTTGGCGGCGTCTCCGATCTCCGAACCCGCCGTCAACCTCATGATCGTCGAGTCAGGGCGCGGGTGCACGCAGGGCGGCCACCGGGCCGACGACGAAGAGGGCCGGCGGGCGGAGGCCGGCCCGGGCGGTGACGGCGGCGATCTCGTCGAGGCGCCCGGGCACGGTCCGCTGGTCGGCGTGACCGGCGTCCTGCACCGCCAGCACCGGCGTGTCCGGGGCCCGACCGTGCTCGATCAGGGTGGCGGTGATCTTGCCGATCGTCTCCACCGCCATGAGCAGCACCAGGGTGCCCCGGGCGCGGGCCAGCGCGGGCCAGTCGACAAGCGACTGCGGGTGCCCGGGCGGCAGGTGCCCGGAGACCACGGTGAACTCGTGCGCGACCCCCCGGTGCGTCACCGGCACCCCGGCCAGCGCCGGGCCGGCGAGGGCGCTGCTCACACCCGGCACCACCGTGACCGGCACACCGGCCGCCAGACAGGCCTGGACCTCCTCGTGGCCGCGACCGAAGACGTACGGGTCGCCACCCTTGAGCCGGACCACCCGGCGTCCGGCGCGGGCGTGCTCGACCACTGTGGCGTTGATGTCGTCCTGCTCCATCGCCGGTCCGCGGGGCACTTTGGCCGCGTCGACGACCAGCACGCCGGGGCGCAGCCCGGCGAGCAGCCCGCGCGGGGCGAGGCGGTCGACGACCACCACGTCCGCCGCGTCCAGCAGCGCCCGTCCCCGTACGGTGATCAGGTCGTCCGGCCCCGGACCACCGCCGACCAGGGCGACCCCGCCGTGGTCGTGGTGATCGCGGTCGTGGTGCGCGTGGTCGTGGTGCGCGTGGTCGTGCGGGCCGTGGTGATGGTGGTGGCCGCCGACCGGGTCGTCGGGATGGTCGTGCGGGGTCTGCGGCCGGCCCACCTTGTCGGCGAAGCCGGGCATCAGCACCCGGTACGCGCAGGTGTCGCAGTTCATCCGGATGTCACCGCGCAGCGCCTCGGCGTACCGCTCGAGCACCAGGTCGGCGAGCGCGTCGCAGTCGCCGATCAGATCGGCCACCCGCACGTCCAGGTCCGGATGCGCGGCCGCGTACGCGGCCGACTCGGCCACGATCCGGTCGGGCAGCACGCCGGCGAACAGGAAGTACGGCGCCACCACGATCCGCCGGGCGCCGAGCCGGCGCAGCCGGTCCAGCACCGCCGGCACCGACGGCTCGGCGAGGGAGATGAAGCCCGGCTCGACCCCGGCGTAGCCGCGCCCCTCCCAGAGCAGCCGGGCCACCTTCGCCACCTCGGCGTTGGCGTCCGGATCGGTGGAGCCCCGGCCGATGAGCGCGACCCAGGTACCGGCCCGGTCGGCGCCGGCGAGGGCCGCGTCGACGCGCTGTTCCAGCACGTCGTTCAGCACCGGGTGCGGGCCGAGCGGGCGGCCGTACGAGTAGGCCAGACCGGGGTGGCGATCCTGCTCGCGGGCCATCGCGGCGGGGATGTCGCCCTTGCCGTGCCCGGCCGCGGTGAGCACCAGGGGCAGCGCGACCAGCTTCCGGTGTCCCCGCCCGACCAGAGTGCCGACCGCGTCGGTGAGTGGCGGACGGGACAGCTCGATGAAACCACCCTCGACCTCGATGCCGGCGGCCCGCCGCCGGACCCGCTCGACGAGCGCGGTGAACTGGTCGACCCCGGCCGTGCTGCGGGTGCCGTGCCCGACGATCACCAACGCCGTCATGGCTGCTCCGAGGTGTAGAGCAGGGCGTTGACGGCGGCGGCGGCGACCGCCGAGCCGCCCTTCTCGCTGCGGTTGGACACGGCCGGCAGGCCGCTGACCCGCAGCGCCGCCTTGGCCTCGGCGGCGCCGACGAAACCGACCGGAAGGCCGACGACCAGTGCCGGTTCGGCGTCCAGGCCGATGAGCTCGGTCAGTGCGGTGGGGGCACAACCGACCGCCCACACGGCGCCCGGGCCGACCCGGTCGTACGCGATCCGGATCGCCGCCGCCGACCGGGTGATCCCGGCCGAGCGGGCCAGCTCGGCGACCGCCGGCTCGGCGACCGGGCAGACCGCGGCCCGCCCGGTGATGCCGGCGGCGACCATCGCCACGTCGGTCACCAGCGGCGCGCCGCCGCGCAGGGCCTCCAGCCCGGCGGCCAGCGCCGCCTCGTCGCAGACCAGATCTGTGACGTAGTCGAGGTCCGCGCTGGCGTGCACCACCCGCTCGGTCACCGCGCGGGTCAGCGGCGGCAGCTGGCTGAGGTCCACCCGCTCCCGCAGGATCTGGTACGACAGTTGCTCGATCGGGTGCACGACGCGACTCACCGGTCCTGCCCCGCGTCCCGGCCGCCGCTCGGGGTGGCAAGCCTGCAGGGGGTGGAACTCATCGGACTCCTTCGAAGGGCTCGGGCCCGGTGACGCGGATCGCGTCCACCGGGCAGATCTCCAGGCATTCCAGGCAGCCGGTGCAGCGGTCGGGGCGTACCTCGAGACCGCCGGCGACCGGCCGGATCGCGTGCACCGGGCAGGTGAGCAGGCAGGCGCCGCAGCCCTGGCAGGGGCCGATGGTCACGATCGCCACCGGTACCCCCGGGGAGTGACCATCCGGCCCGCGACGACGCGGGTGTCGCTGTTGCCGACCACCACGACGCCGTACATGTCGACCACTGTCACGTCGAGGTCGGCGAGGGTGGCCAGGTGCACCGACTCGTCGGGCCGGCTGGCGTTGCGGACGACGCCGACCGGGGTCGACGGTGGACGGTGCCGGCCGAGAATCTTCAGTGCCGCGCCGAGCTGCCAGTCCCGGGCCCGGCTGCGCGGGTTGTAGAGCAGCACCACGAAGTCGCCCTCGGCGGCCGCGGTGAGCCGGCGCTGGATGACCTCCCACGGGGTGTGCAGGTCGGAGAGGCTCAGGTATGCGTGATCGTGACCGAGTGGGGCGCCGAGCAGCGCGCCGGCGGCGAGCGCGGCGGTCACCCCGGGTACGCCGACCACGTCGATCCGCTCGTCGGCGTACTCGAGCGCGGGGCTGGCCATCGCGTACACCCCGGCGTCGCCGGAGCCGACCAGCGCGACCGCCCGGCCGGCGGCGGCCTCGGACACCGCGGCCCGGGCGCGGGCCTGCTCCGCGCCGAGGCCGCTGGCCAGCACGCGGGTGCCGGGGCGCAGCACGTCGCGCACCTGGTCGAGGTACTGGTCGAGGCCCACCACGACGGCGGCCCGGCGCAGCTCGGCGACGGCGCGCGGGGTGCGCAGGTCTGGTGCGCCCGGGCCGAGCCCGACGAGGGCGAGCCGGCCGCGTGGCGCGTGCCGGGCCACGGCGACGGTGGCCATGGCGGAGGCGGTCTTCGGCACCAGCAGCTCCGCGTCGGCGGGCCGGCCGGTGGTCCCGAGCAGCGCGGCCGCCTCGGCGACGCTCGGTGTGCCGACCGCCGCGCGGACCACCTCGCTCGGGTGCGGCACGTCGACCGCCGCGAGCTGCGCCGCCGGCCGGGTCACCAGGGGTACGCGCAGCGCCTCCGCGGTCGCCACGATGCCCGCCTCGTCGGCCTTCACATCGGCGCTGGCCAGGCAGCGCAGGCTGGCCGGGCTGAGCCCGGCGTCGGCGAGCACCCGGTGCAGCAGGTCGGCCACCTCGGCGGCCGCTACGCCCCGGCTGGCGCCGACCCCGGCCACCAGCGACGGCGGCCGCAGCACGGCGGTGCACCCGTCGAGCGGCACCACCCGATCGGTCACCAGCAGCCGGTACGCGGCACCCTCGCCGCCGCGACCGGCGCCGTCGTCGGCGGCGGGGTCGTCGGCGTCATGGTCGGCGAGGTCGTCGGGGGCGTCGGCGGGGTCGGGGAGGTCGGCGCGAACGTTCTCCGGCAGGGCGGGCAACGGCCAGGCGGCGTCGGCGATCAGCCGGACCGGCTCACCGTCCAGGATGGCGCGGGCGACCGCGGCGACCGCCCCCTCGACCGGCCAGCCGAGCGTGTCCAGTCCCGGCAGGCCCACCGCGTCGGTGGCGGTGGTGACGACCGGCTCGGCGTCGAGCAGCGCGGCGACCCGCGCGGCCAGCGCGTTGCCGCCGCCGGCGTGCCCACCGAGCAGCGCGACTGCGTGCCGCGCCGCTTCGTCGACCACCACCACCGCCGGGTCGGTGCGCTTGTCGCGGAGCAGCGGGCCGAGGATCCGCACCACCGCCCCGGTGGCCAGGAACGCCACCACCGCGTCGCACTCCGTCCAGGCGGTACGCAGCGCGTCCGCGACGCTCGCTCCGGGCACGACGCGGGCCTGCGGCCACGCGCGGGCCAGGACGTCGGCGTGCCGGCGGCCTGCCGCGGTGGCGGCGACCAACCCGATGCGCTCGGGCGTCGACGTGTCGGTGCTCGGGTCGGTCACTGGCGCTCCCCGGTGAGGACGACCACCGGGTTGGTGGCCGCGAGGCGGATGGAGCCGCCGGGCAGGTCGGCCAGGCGGGCGGCGGCGAGTTGGACGCCGTCGACGGCGTACCCGGCGGCGCGGAGCAGGGTGACGGCCGGACCGACCCGGTCGACGGCGGCGAGGGTCACCACGACGCGCCCGGGGCGACGCTCCGCCACGGCGGCGAGCACGCCCGGCCCGCCGCCGCCGACGAAGACCGCGTCCGGCTCCGGCAGGCCGGCCAGCGCCGCCGGGGCGGCCCCGGTGACCACCCGCACGTCGACCCGGTGCGCCTGGGCGTTGCTCCGGATCAACGCGGCGGCGTCGGGGTCCCGGTCCACGGCGACGACCGCGGCGCCGAGCAGGCCGCACTCGATGCCGACCGAGCCGCTGCCGGCGCCGATGTCCCAGACGAGGCGGCCCAGCCGGGGACGCAGGCGGGCGACCGCCAGGGCGCGCACCTCGGGCTTGGTGATCATCGATGCGCGGTGCGCGTACGCGGACTCGGGCAGCGCCCAGCCGCCCGCTGGGGCGGCGGCCGGTTGGTTGTCCCGCCGCATGCCCGCCCCGGCGCTTGCCCCGGCGCCCGACGTGGCGTCCGACGTGGCGTCCGACGTGGCGTCCGCGCCGGTAGGGCTGTCGTCGGCCGGTTCGGCGAGGCAGAGCAGCACGTGCGGATCGGACCAGACCCGCGCGGCGGCGTCGGCCGGCGTGGTCTCGACCACCCGTTCCGCGTCGGTGCCGAGGTTCTCCGCCACGACCAGCCGGCGGGACCACCCGACCAGGCCGGCGCCGATCTCGGCCGCCCCGGCGCCGGGCGCGGTGAGCACCGCCACCGCCGGCAGTGCGCGGCAGGCGTTCAGCGCCGGACGCAGGTCCCGGCCGTGCGCGCTGACCACGGCGGCGTCGTCCCACGACCGGCCGGCACGGGCGAACGCGGCGGCGACGCTGGAGACCGCCGGCAGCACCCGTGGCGTCAGGCCGGCGGCGCGCAGCCGGCGGACGATGCCGAACAGACCGGGGTCGCCGCTGGCGAGCACGACGGCCGGGACGCCGTCGGTGACGGCGCGGGCGATCCGCTCCAGCGCGGGCGCGAGCGGACCCAGGGTGACGGTGGCGCAGCCGGCCGGCACCGGCACGGTGGCGAGGTGCCGGGCCGCGCCGACCACCAGGCCCGCGCCGTCCAGCGCCTCGGCCAGCCCAGGGCGCGATGGGCCGTCGGCCGCGTCGATGCCGACGACTGTCAACGTCGCCGGTGCCACGGGCTCAGCGCGCAGGGACGCGTCCCTCACGCGACCCACCGCCGTGCGCGACCCGCCGCCGGGCGGCGACCGCACCGGGCGGGACGGCAACGCGCGACGGCTACCGCACCGGGTAGGACGGCAGCACCTGGCGAGGCCGCGTCAGCGGGCGAGGCCGCGTCAGCGGGCGAGGCCGCGTCACCGGGCGAAACGGCCGCACCAGGCGGAACGGCGGCGCCGGGCGGGACGGCGGCGCCGGGCGGGACGGCGGCGCCGGGCGGGACGGCGGCGCCGGGCGGGACGGCGGCGTGGCGTGCCGCCGCCGCGACCACGCCGACGAGCCTGATACCTCTCAGGTATATATATGCCTGAGAGGTATCAAGCTCGTGAGCCACCTGCCAGCGTCCGGGCTCACGCAGCGTCACTGTCTCCACGTCCGGAACACACCCGGGTCTCACGTGTCCCACCGCCCGGACGACGCGACCAGCGCCGAACCCGCGAAGTCCACCATGGCCACGTCGACGTCGACGGCGTCCCCGGCGAAGCGGCGCAGCACCTGACGAACCCGATGACAGAGCAGGTCCCCGGCCGGGCGCAGCAGCCCGGCGGCCTCCCACAGCTCGTACGCGTGCCGCCCGGTGTTCGCCTCGATCACCGCCGCGACCAGGTCGGGCGTACCGCCGGCCTCCGCGGTGACCGCGCCGAGCAGCGACAGGTCCACCTTCGAACGGGTGTAGTGGGTCATCAGCACCCCGGCGGCGAGCTTGGCCAGCTTGCCGGCCATGCCGACGAAGACCACCCGGGTCAGGCCGTCGGCGACTGCGGCCGTCACGGCAGCGCCGGTGAAGTCACCCACCTCGACGAAGCAGACCTCTGGCAGGTCGGGCAGCAGGGCCCGGGCGGCCCGCTCGGTGCGCCCGCCGGTGCAGAGCACCACGGTCCGCTCCCCCTGAGCGGCCATCACGTGCACCGCCTGAACCACGCTGGCCCGCCAGGAGGCGGTGGAGAACGGCCGGACGATTCCCGTCGTGCCGAGGATCGAGATGCCACCGAGGATGCCGAGTCGCCGGTTGGTGGTCTTGCGAGCCATGATCTCGCCGCGCGGGACGCTGATCACCACCCGTACGCCCACCGTGGTCAGGTCGACCACCTCGCCGACAGCCGCGGTGATCATGCGGCGTGGGGTGTCGTTGATCGCCGGCCCGCCGACCGGCAGGCCCAGCCCGGGCTTGGTGACGGTGCCGACGCCGGCCCCACCGGCCAACCGCAGTCCCGGTTCGCTCTGCCAGTCCACCGTCGCGGTCAGCTCCGCGCCGTGGGTCACGTCCGGGTCGTCGCCGGCGTCCTTCACCACCACGGCCTCGACGCGGGCGGGCGGACCGGCGGTGAGTTCGCAGCGGGCGACCGGGAAGCTGACCCGGCGACCGGCGGGCAACCCGATCTCCACCTCCCGCTGCGGTACCCCGCTGACCAGCGTGGCCACCGCCGCCTTGGCCGCTGCGGTGGCGCACGCCCCGGTCGTCCAGCCGGTGCGCAGCGCGGTGGGCCGGACCTTCGCGGTACGCGGCAGGTCCGGCTCGCGCAGCGGCGGCTCGGCGTACGTCACGCCGGCTCCCCCGCCGCGCCGCGGGCCCGGCGCAGCTCGGCGCGGGCGGCCGGCTCGGCGCGACGGAACGTGTGGAAGTGCCCCGGATGGTAGAGGTGCGAACGGGTGCCGGCGGCGCCCAACGCGGGACCTACCAGGAAGAGAGTGTGCTTCCACAGTCGGTGCTCCTTCACCGTGGCGGCGAGGGTGCCGACGGTGCAGCGCACCACCAGTTCGTCCGGCCAGGTCGCCTGGTACGCGACCACGGCCGGGGTGTCGGGCTGGTAGCCGCCGGCGAGCAGCTCGGACTGCACCTGCCCGGATCGGGCGGCGGACAGGAACAGCGCCATGGTGGTGCCATGCCGGGCGAAGTCGCGTACCCGCTCGCGCGGCGGCATCGGAGTCTTGCCACCCTCCAACCGGGTCAGGATGACCGACTGGGCGACCTCGGGAATGGTGAGTTCCCGCCCGACGATCGCCGCGACCGCGGTGAACGACGACACGCCGGGCACCACCTGCACGGCCAGGCCGAGCGCCCGGCACAGGTCGAGTTGCTCCTGCATGGCGCCCCAGAGCGCCGGGTCGCCGGAGTGGATCCGGGCCACGGTCAGCCGTTCGCCGGCCGCCCGCCGGAAGAGCGGCAGCACACCCTCGATCGGCAGCTGCGACGAGTCCACGATCTCCGCGTCGGGCCGGGCGTGTTCGAGCACGTCGGCGTGCACCAGGCTGGCCGCCCAGATCACGATGTCGGCCGCGCCGATCGCGCGGGCGGCGCGCAGCGTCAGCAGGTCGGCGGCGCCGGGGCCGGCGCCGACGAACCAGACGGTGCCGGTCTTCACAGTTTTCCTCCCCGGCGGTCCCGGCGGGCCGGGACCAGCAGCGTCGACAGGTAGGGCAGTTCCTCGTGGGGCCCGGTGACCGGGCCGATCCGTTCACCGGGCAGGCCGAGGGCCTGGCCGAGCACCGCGTCGGCCAGGCGGTCGTGCCGGCGCAACGCGGCGACGAGTTTTCCGTGCCGGCGCCAGCCCTTGTAGGCGACCACGGTGCCCGGGCCGGCCAGGGCGTCCTCGAACACCGCCGCTCCCGCGGTGGCGGGCAGCAGCGTGAGCGGTTCGCGGCCCTCGCACAGCGGTACGCCGGCGCGTGCCGCGAGGTCCTGCATCGCGGTGACGCCGGGCACCGTGCGCACCTCGACGGTGGGCCGCCGCTCCCGCACGCCTTGAGCGAGGTACCCGAAGGTGGAGTAGACGTTCGGGTCGCCGATGGTGGCGAAGGCGACCGTCCGGGCGCCGGCGTCCATCGCGGCCACCACCGCGGCGGCGGCCTCGTCCCAGGCGCGTTCCCGGCGGGCGGTCACCCCGCCCCGGTCGTCGAGGGCGAACGGCAGCCGGCGAAGGCGGGCCGGATCGGCGTACGCGCGGGCCGTGGTCTCGGCCCGGCCCGGCGGCGCGTCGCTGTCGGCGGCCAGCCGGTCCAGCACGGGTACGAACACCACGTCGGCTTCGCGCAGCACCCGTACGGCCTTGACGGTCAGCAGCTCGGGGTCGCCCGGTCCCACACCGACCCCGGTCAGCGTGGGCCCGTCCGGGGCGCTCACCAGGCCGCTCACCGGGCCGCCGCCTCGACCAGCCGCCGGGCGGTATCGGGGTGACCCGCCCAGTGGGTGTGCAGGTAGGACGCGTGCACCCGGCCGTCGACGAAACCGTGCGCGGCGCCGTCCCATCGCCACGCCGGCCGCTCGCCGCACCCCGGGTCGGTGACCGTGCGGTGGAACTCGTGGCCGTTCACCGGCGCGCCGGCGCGGGCGATCGGGGAGTCGGTGGCGGCGGTCGCCGAGCGGTAGCCGAGGGTGAGCCGGCCGGTCATCCGCGCGGTGAGGTCGAGCCGCCCGCACATCGGCACCCCGTCCAGGGTCCGACCGAGGTAGAGCAGGCCGGCGCACTCGGCGACCATCGGGCCGCCGAAATCGGCCAGCTCCGCGCGGAGCGACGTGTTCATGGCGAGTTGCTCCGCGTACGCCTCGGGGAAACCGCCGCCGATCACCACCGCGCGGGTGCCGGCGGGCAGTGCCGGGTCGTGCAGCGGGTCGACGACGGTGACGTGCGCGCCGGCCGCGGCGAGCAGCTCGGCGGTCTCGGCGTACGAGAACGTGAAGGCAGGCCCGCCGGCCACCGCGACGACCGGCCGAACGCCAGTCGGGCCGCCGACGGCCGCGGCCGGGTCCCAGGCGGGTGCGGTAAGCGGTGGCGCGGTGCGCGCCAGCTCCAGCACCGCATCGAGGTCCACGGTGGACTCGACGAGTTCGGCCAGCGCGTCGACGACGGCCACGGACTCCGGCGCGCGCTCGGCGACCGGCACCAGCCCGAGATGCCGTGACGGGGCGGCGACCTCGGCGGCTCGGGCGACCGCGCCGAGCACCGGCACGTCCACCTCGGCGAGCGCGTCCTGCAGCAGCCGCTCGTGCCGGGGCGAGCCGACCCGGTTGAGGATCACCCCGCCGATGCGCACGGCCGGGTCGAAGGCGGCCATGCCCAGCGTCAGGGCGGCGGCCGAGCGCCCCTGGGCGGTGGTGTCCAGCACCAGCAGCACCGGCGCGTCGACCAGCCGGGCAACGTGCGCGGTGGAGGCGTAGCCGCGTCGGCCGACCGCGCCGTCGTGCAGCCCCATCACTCCCTCCACCACTGCGATGTCCGCCGGCGTCGGGGTGCTCGCCCCGTGCCGCAGCAGCGGCGCGATCCGCTCCTCGCCGACCAGCCAGGGGTCGAGGTTGCGGCCGGGCCGGCCGGCCGCGAGCGCGTGGTACCCGGGGTCGATGTAGTCCGGGCCGACCTTGTGCGGGCTCACTGTCAGCCCGCGACGGCGCAGCGCGGCGAGCAGTCCGGTGGCCACCGTGGTCTTGCCGTGCCCGCTGGCGGGCGCGGCGACCACCACCCGGGGCAGCGCCCAGGGCGCGGTCGGCTCGGGTGGCGGGCCGCCGGTCGTCGCCTCGTCGGGGCCCGGCCTCACCACTCGATGCCCTTCTGGCCCTTCTGGCCGGCGTCCATCGGGTGCTTGACCTTGGTCAGCTCGGCGACCAGGTCGGCCGCCTCGACGAGCCGCGGGTCCGCGTCCCGCCCGGTGATCACCACGTGCTGGAAGCCGGGGCGGTCGGCGAGCGTGCCGACCACCTCGTCGACGTCCACCCAGCCCCACTTCATCGGGTAGGTGAACTCGTCGAGCACGTAGAACCCGTACCGCTGCGCGGCGAGGTCACGCTGGATCTGCCGCCAGCCCTCCAGCGCGTCGGCGGCGTGGTCGGCCTGGTCGCCGCGCTGGATCCACGACCAGCCCTCGCCCATCTTGTGCCAGGTGACCGGGGCGCCCTGGCCGGTACGCTCGTGCACCTCGCCGAGCGCGCGCAGGGCGTTCTCCTCCCCCACCCGCCACTTGGCGCTCTTGACGAACTGGAACACCCCGATCGGCATTCCGGCGGTCCACGCGCGCAGGGCCATGCCGAACGCGGCGGTCGACTTGCCCTTCATCTGTCCGGTGTGGACGACGAGCAGCGGGCGGTTGCGGCGCTGCCGGGTGGTGAGCCCGTCGGCGGGCACGTTGCTGGGCTTTCCCTGCGGCATCAGGCGGCGCTCCTCGTGCGGATGGGGGGCGAGCCGGCGGCGGGCCCCGGGGCGCCCGGCACGGCCGGGCGGGCGGTGGCGAGGCCGACGAGCGGGTCGGTGGCCACCCGGTCCAGCGGGTGGTGGTCGCCGCCCAGCTGGGTGGCGAGACGGTGCGCGAGGCCGAGACGTACGGGGCCGGACTCGCAGTCCACGACGACGCAGGGAGCGCCGGTGGCCGCGAGAACGGCTGCCGCGCGGGCGGCCCGATCGAGGGGACGTTCACCGCTGGTGGCCCGCCCGTCGGTGAGCACCAGCACCAGGGGGCGGCGACGCGGGTCGCGCAGCCGCTCCACCCGCAGCAGCTCAGTGGCCGCGAGCAGACCCTCGGCCAGCGGCGTACGCCCGCCGGTGGGCAGGTCTGCCAGGCGTGCCGAGGCGGCGAGCACCGACGACGTGGCGGGCAGCAGGGTCTGCGCGCCGGTGCCGCGGAACGCGACCACGGCGACCTTGTCGCGCCGCTGGTAGGCGTCGGTGAGCAGCGCGAGCACCGCCCCCTTGACGGCGGACATCCGCTGCCGGGCCCCCATCGACCCGCTGGCGTCGACCACGAAGAGCACCAGGTTGCCCTCGCGTCCCTCGCGGACCGCCTCGCGAAGGTCGGTCGGGTGCAGCCGCAGCGGCCCGGTGCGGCGGCCCCGGTCGACCTGGTGCGGGGCGGCGGCGCGCAGGGTCGCCGGCAGGTGCAGCGCGCCGGGCCGGCCGGCCGGCAGCCGGGCGCCGGTGGTGCGGCCGCGTCCGGTGCGGGCGCGCGAACGCCGGCCGGGCACGCCGTCGCCGACGCCGGGCGCGGTGAGCAGCCGGGCCTTCAGGCCCGGGACCGGTACGGCTGCAGGCTGGCCGCTGGAGCGCGGGTCGCCGTCCGAGGTGCCGGTGGCCTCGACGGGTCCCGCGCCGTCAGCGGGGCCGGACCCGGCGCGCGCGTCCGAGTCCGGCGCGGACGGCTCCACCCCGCCGTCCGCACGGGCCTCCGTCTCCCCGCCGGTCGGGCCGTGCCCGTCCCGGCCGGCCGTTCCGTCGCCGCCCGTCGGTCCGGTCGCGTCGCCCGGCGGATGCCCGTCGCCCGAGCCGCCACCGGGCCCGCCACCGGACGGTCCGCCGTCCGGGGTGCCGCCGGACGGGCCGCCCGGCGGGTCGTCGTCGGGATCGTCGTCGCCGGCGCGTTCGAGAGCCTCGTCGAGCAGTTTCTCGTCCAGCCCCGGCGTGTCGAACGGGTCGCGGCGCCGCCGGTGCGGCAGCGCCAGCCGGGCGGCCGCCCGCACGTCCTCGACACCGACCTGGTCCCGGCCGTGCCAGGCGGCGTGCGCGACAGCGGTACGCGCGGTGACGATGTCGGCCCGCATGCCGTCGACGTCGAACGCGGCACAGACCTCGGCGATCTGCCGCAGCGCGGAGTCCGGCAGGCGTACCCCACCGAGCCGCTGCCGCGCTCCGGCCACCCGGTGGGCGATCTCCGCGTCCGTGTCGGCCCAGCGGGCGGCGAAGCCGGCCGGGTCGGCGTCGGCGGCGAGCCGGCGGCGGACGACCTCGGCCCGGATCGCCGGTTCGCGGCTCGCGGCAACCTCGACGGTGAGCCCGAACCGGTCGAGCAGCTGCGGACGCAGCTCCCCCTCCTCCGGGTTCATCGTGCCGACCAGCAGGAACCGGGCGGCGTGGCTGACCGAGACACCTTCCCGCTCGACGTGGCTGCGCCCCATGGCGGCGGCGTCGAGCAGCAGGTCGACCAGGTGGTCGTGGAGCAGGTTGACCTCGTCGACGTAGAGCACCCCGCGGTGCGCGGCGGCGAGCAGTCCCGGCTCGAAGGCACGCACGCCCGCACCGAGCGCCTTCTCCAGGTCCAGCGAACCGACCACCCGGTCCTCGGCGGCGCCGACGGGCAGCTCCACCAGCCGCGCCGGACGCCGCTCGGCGACGGCGTCGGCCGGGTGCGGACCGTCCGGGCAGCCCGGGTCGGGAGCGGCCGGGTCGCAGTGGAACCGGCAGCCGGCCACCTGGTCGACCGGGGGCAGCAGGGCGGCCAGCGCCCGCACCGCGGTGGACTTGGCGGTGCCCTTCTCGCCGCGTACCAGCACGCCGCCGATGGCCGGGCTGACCGCGTTGAGCAGCAGGGCGAGCCGCATGTCGTCCATGCCGAGCACGGCGCTGAACGGGAACGTGGTCATGCCCGGTCCTCCAGATCACCCTCGCTGGTCAGGTACGTCTCCCGGAGCCGTTCCAGGGTCGCGGGGTCGGGTTCGGCCCAGAGCCCCCGGTCGGCGGCCTCCAACAACCGCTCGGTGATGCCGCGCAGCGCCCACGGGTTCGACTCGGTGAGGAACTCCCGCGTGGTCGGGTCGAAGACGTACGCGGCGGCGAGCTGCTCGTACATCCAGTCGTCGACCACACCTGCGGTCGCGTCGTAGCCGAACAGGTAGTCCACGGTGGCGGCCAGCTCGAACGCGCCCTTGTAGCCGTGCCGGCGCATCGCGGCGATCCACCTCGGGTTCACCACCCGGGCGCGGAACACCCGGCGGGTCTCCTCACCCAACGTCCGGGTACGCACGTCGTGCGGCATCGCCGAGTCGCCCACGTACGCGGCCGGCGCGGCACCGGTGAGGTGACGCACCATCGCCACCATCCCGCCGTGGTACTGGAAGTAGTCGTCGGAGTCGACGATGTCGTGTTCACGGGTGTCCTGGTTCTTCACCGCGACCGCGATGCGGGCGAAGGAGCGTTCCATGTCGACCCGCGCCTCCCGCCCGTCCAGCCCCCGGCCGTACGCGTACCCGCCCCAGACCGCGTACACCTCGGCCAGGTCGGCGTCGCTGCGCCAGTTCCGGGCGTCGATCAGCGGCAGCAGGCCCGCCCCGTACGCCCCGGGTTTCGAGCCGAAGATGCGGGCGGTGGCGCGGCGCTCGTCGCCGTGCTCGGCCACGTCGGCGGCGACGTGGGCGCGGACGAAGTTGTCCTCGTGCGGCTCGTCGAGGGCGGCGACCTGCCGGACCGCGTCGTCGAGCAGGGCGACCACGTGCGGGAAGGCGTCCCGGAAGAAGCCGGAGATCCGTACGGTGACGTCGACCCGGGGGCGGCCCAGTTCGGCCAGCGGCACCACCTCGACACCGGTGACCCGGCGGGAGCGGTCGTCCCAGGTGGGGCGGCAGCCGATCAGCGCGAGGACCTCGGCGATGTCGTCGCCCTGGGTACGCATGGCGCTGGTGCCCCAGACGGTGAGCCCGACCGAACGCGGATACTCGCCGGTGTCGGCGAGGTGCCGCGCCAGCAGCGAGTCCGCGAGGGCCACCCCGACGTCCCAGGCGTTGCGGCTGGGGATGGCCTTCGGGTCCACGGAGTAGAAGTTGCGCCCGGTGGGCAGCACGTTGACCAGGCCACGCGTCGGCGAGCCGGAGGGCCCGGGCGGCACGAACCGGCCGTCCAGGGCGGCGAGGGTGTGCGCCAGCTCGTCGGTGGTCCGGTCGAGCCGGGGCACCAGCTCGGTGGCGGCGAAGCGCAGCAGGGCGGTCGCGTCCGGCAGGTCCCGGCCGGTGACCTCCGCGACCACCGCGTCGGCCTTCTCGGCGTCCCAGCCGAGGGTCTCCATGCCGGCGACGAGCCGCCGCGCGAGGGCCTCGATGAGGTCGACCGCGTCGGCGGCGGTGACGGCCGGCCCGGCCACGGTGTCGGTCAGCGCGGCGGGGACGTCCAGCCGTTCGCCCGGCGCGGCGAGCAACGCCGCCTCGTCCAGCCCGTAGCCGGCCGCCAGCGCCTGTCGCAGCCCGGGCAGCGCGCGGGCGCCGCCCCACACCTGCGGCGCCCGCAGCACGGCGAGGACCAGGTTCACGCGGACGTCGCCGGCCGGCGCGGCGGCGAGCACGTGCAGACCGTCGCGGATCTGCACGTCCTTGACCTCGCAGAGGTACCCGTCGAGGTGGAGCACGAAGTCGTCGAAGTCCTCGGCGGTGGGCATCTGTTCGGTGTGCAGGTCGTGGTGCAGTTCGGCGGCGCGGACGAGTTGCCAGATCTGTGCCTGCACCGTCGGCACCTTGGCCGGGTCGAGGGCCTGCACTGTCGCGTACTCGTCGAGCAGCTGCTCCAGCTTCGCCAGGTCGCCGTACGTCTCGGCCCGCGCCATCGGCGGCACCAGGTGGTCCACGACCACCGCGTGCGCGCGGCGTTTGGCCTGCGTGCCTTCCCCGGGGTCGTTGACGATGAACGGGTAGACCAGCGGCAGGTCGCCGAGGACGGCGTCCGGGGCGCAGTCGGCGGCGAGCCCGAGGCCCTTGCCGGGCAGCCATTCGAGGGTGCCGTGCTTGCCGAGGTGCACCACGGCGTCGGCGCCGAAGCCACCGTCGGTGGGCGGGGCGGCCAGCCATCGGTACGCGGCCAGGTAGTGGTGGCTGGGCGGCAGGTCCGGGTCGTGGTAGATGGCGATCGGGTTCTCGCCGAAGCCGCGCGGTGGCTGGATGAGCAGCACCACGTTGCCGAAGCGCAGCCCGGCCAGTACGACGTCGTCCCCGTCGGTGTACAGCTCGCCGGGCGGCTCGCCCCAGTGCGTGCGCATCCGCTCGCGCAACGCGGCCGGCACCTCGTCGAACCAGCGTCGGTAGACCTCGCCGGGCACCCGCGCCTCGGCGGCGGCGAGCTGCTCAGGGGTGAGCCACTCGACGTCGTGGCCGCCGGCGGCGATCAGGGCGTGGATCAGGGCGTCGCCGTCGTCCGGCGGTGGCGCGTCGCCCAGGTCGTAGCCGGCGTCGGCCAGCGCGCCGAGCAGCCGCACCGCCGAGGCGGGGGTGTCCAGGCCGACGGCGTTGCCGACTCGGGAGTGCTTCGTCGGGTACGAGCTGAGCACGATCGCGAGCCGCTTGTCGGCGTTCGGCAGCCGGCGCAGCCGGGCCTGCCGCACCGCGATGCCGGCGACCCGAGCGGCGCGCTCCGGGTCCGCGGCGTAGACGGAGAGCCCGTCGGCGTCGATCTGCTTGAACGAGAACGGCACGGTGATGATCCGGCCGTCGAACTCCGGGACGGCCACCTGCATGGCGGCGTCCAGCGGGGTCAGCCCGGCGTCGGAGCCGGCCCACTGCTCGCGGGTGCTGGTGAGCAGCAACGCCTGCACCACCGGTACGTCGAGCGCGGCGAGCGCGCCGACGTCCCAGGCGTCCTCGGCGCCGCCGGCGGAGGCGTCCGCCGCCACTGCGCCGCCGGCCGCGAGGACGGTGACCAGCAGCGTGTCGCAGCGGGCGAGCAGCGCCAGCGGACCGGCGCCCTCGGTCAGGCCACGCAGCGATCCGCAGTAGACGGGCAGCGCGTTCGCGCCGGCCGCCTCCACCGCGTCGGCGAGCGTGTCCACGAACGCGGTGTTGCCGGCGAGCGCGTGCGCCCGGTAGAAGACGATGCCGACGGTCGGCCGGTCCGGGTCGGTGCCCCGGTCGCCGTGGACGCCGTACGCCGGGGTGGGCGCGGGCGGCGCGAAGCCCTCGCCGGTGAGCAGCACCGTGTCGGAGAGGAACCGGGCCAGCTGGGCGAGGTTCTCCGGGCCGCCCTCGACCAGGTACGCCAGGGCCTGGGTCGCGACGCCGGCGGGCAGGGTGGAGGCCGCCATGAGCTCCGCGTCCGGCGTCGGCTCGCCGCTCAGCACGACCGTCGGCACGCCGGAGGCGAGCACCGCGGCCAGGCCGTCCGGCCACGCCGGCCGGCCGCCGAGGAGCCGTACGACGGCGACGTCCACACCGTCGAGCAGCGCGGGCACGGACTCGGCGTCGACGCGGGCCGGGTTGGCCAGCCGGTAGTCGGCGCCGCTGGCGCGGGCGGCGAGCAGGTCGGTGTCGGAGGTGGAGAGCAACAGGGTACGCACGGATGGCTCCGGAGAGTGACGCCCGCGTCGCCGTACCGGCGGTCGGGCTGAGGGAGTGGATGGCGCGGGGTTCAGCGGAGACGGCCAGCCGGCCGTGGGCCGTTCACCGTCGACGTGGCGTACGGGTCAACCGGCGCGGCCGGAAGCGCCGACGGACCGTCCGATGTGGACGGCCGACGTGCCGGCGACGCGGCGGGCGCGATGTCGCGGGGGTGCGCTGATGGTTGCGGGCCGGTCACGGCGATCGCCGTCGGCGCGGTGGACGCGGTGCGTCATCGGGTCCTCCTCGGGTTTCCACGCCCTGGGGTCACATCCCGACGGCCGAAGTATCCTGGCTCCCGGATCGACGCTCACCCCCGGCCTTCCAACCGCGCACGCACGGCCGTGACTCACGAGGGGGGATCGCTCCCCGGTGACAGTGGCGGGACCGCGCCGGAATCGCACCGGCTTCCTTCACTGCCGTCAGGCCGCGAATGCTGCCACACCCGTCCCGGCCGGTCAACGCCGCCCCGACCGAGCCACCAGCCCGATGACTAGGATCAACCACGGGCTGTCACGCGTCCACATCGATCCCGGGAGATCGCCATCATCGACATGCGGTTTCACCACCTCGCCGGCCGGGTGTGGGTCTGCCCCGGCGATCCCGACCCGGCGGCCGTCCAAGCCGGCGTCGCCGTGGTGGCCGACGAACGCGGCAGTGTGATGATCGACGCGGGGCAGAGCCCGGCGCACGCCCGTGAGATCCGCGCCGCGTTGCACGCGGCGGGGCTGCCGGAACCGCGCTGGCTCGTCTACACGCATCACCACTGGGACCACGTGTGGGGCGCCTGCGCCTGGCCCGGCGTGGAGATCGTCGGCCACGTGACCGGCCAGGAACTGCTACGCGCGGAGGCCGCCCGACCCTGGAGCCACCGTTACCTGCGCGAGCAGGTCCGGGCCAACCCACGGCTCGCCCCGAGTTTCCGGGCGCGCGCGTTCGCGGTGGACTCGTGGGACGACTTCGCGGTGCTGCCCCCGACCCGTACGTTCACCGACTCCGACGAACTGCCGGTCGGGGTGCGCCTACGCCATGTCGGTGGCCGGCACGCGCCGGACTCGACAGTGGTGCTGGTGCCGGACTCGGGGGTGATGCTCCTCGGTGACAGCTTCTACCCGCCGCCGGCGCACCTGCGCGAGCCGGACGACGGCCCCGACCTCGCACTGCTCCGCCGGCTGCTCGACGACGACTACGACTGGTACGTCGACAGCCACGGCGAACCGATGACCCTCGCGCAGGCCCGGTCCGAGGCCGGCGCCGGCTGAACGGTGTCGACCGGCTCCGGATCCGCCGTCAGCGGAGCCGGCGCTCGGGGTGGGCCCGGTTCCAGGTACGCATCCGCTCGGGGTAGCCGGTGCGGGCGGCCTCGTAGAGCGGAACGGCGTGCCGCCGCGCGATGGCCGCCGCCGCGCGGGGCGAGCCGGTACGGCGGCGGATCCACTCCCCGTCGTACGCGACCGCCACCACTGTGGTGTCGGTCGCGGTGGTCTCCGGCTCCAGGTAGAACTCGACGCCACGGCGGCTGGCGATGAACGCCTCCAGCGCGGCGAGGTCGTCCCGGGTCGCCTCCCGGTCGAGCTTCGTCGGGGTCCCGTCGGCGGCGCGGGGCCGCCGGTTGAACCAGCCCATGCCCGGCTCCTCTCCCTCGGCGTCCCTCCAGTTCAGCACCGCTACCTGTCAATACGCTGCGAGCGGGATGGGAGGACGCTGGCCGCCGACGGCGGTTGGCGTCGGCCGGTGTCCGGGCAGCGCGCGGCGGCGGTTAGGGTCGGGCGGTGTCCGGGGAGCGCGCGGCGGCGGCGCGGAACAACGCCGCGTGGTGCGACATCGTCTGCGAAAGTCATGGCCTGTCCGGCCGCACGGACGCCGACGCCTGGTCGGTGCCGCGTCGCTCTCCGCCCTGGTATCCGGATGCGGTCACTCTGCGGCCCGGCGTCGCCGCCGAGACGCTGCTCGGCCGCATCGACCCGGGGCCGGGCGCATCGGTCAAGGACAGCTTCGCCGACCTCGACCTGCGACCGTACGGCTTCCGGGTGCTCTTCACCGCCGAGTGGATCCACCGCCCGGCGGCTGACCGCCCGACCGATCCGATGGGTGAGCCGGGACCGCCGCTGACCCAGGTCGGTACCCCGGACGGGCTGGCCACCTGGGCGGCGGCCCACGGCGGGGGTGAGCTGTTCCGCCCGGCGCTGCTGCGCGACCCCCGGGTGACCGTGCTCGCCCGGCACGCCGACGACGGCACGGTGACCGGTGGCGCGATACTCAACCGCAGCGGCCCGGTGACCGGCGTGTCCAACGTCTTCACCGTCGCCGGCGACGTGTCGCCGATCTGGTCGGGGCTCCGCGCCGCCACCACCGGCGCCGCGCTGGTGGGCTACGAGGCCGGCGACGACCTCGCCCCGGCGCTGCGGGCCGGCTTCACCACGGCCGGGCCGCTGCGGGTCTGGGTACGCGACTGACCCGCACCGGCCTTCCCCGACGAGCCGGGCACTGCCGTCCCCCAACGAGCCAGGCGCTTCTGCCCTCATGAATCCGGCACCGCGAGCGCCGCTGCCCCGGCAAGCCCGGCGCCGCCGGCGCCACTGTCCTCACGACGGTGATACCTGAGAGGCATAAATATGCCTCTCAGGTATCACGCTCGTGGACATCCCCGGCCCGAACGCCGCCACCCTCGCGGCGTCCCCGAGCGAACGCCGCCACCCTCGCGGGGATCCCCGGCCGAACGCCGCCACCCTCGCGGCCATCCCCGGCCGAACGCCGCCACCCTCGCGGCCATCCCCGGCCGAACGCCGTCACCCTCAGCCGCCGCCAGGCTCAGCCGGACCGTCGGGCTCAGCCGAGTTGGGCCAGGTCCTCGGGCGTGAGCCGCAGCCCACCGGCGGCGACGTTCGCCACCAGGTGCTCCGGGTTGCCGGTGCCAGGGATGGCGAGCACGTGCGGGCCCTGGTGCAGCGTCCAGGCCAACCGCACCTGGTGCGTGGTGACGCCGTGCGCGCGGGCCACGGATGCCACCGCCGGGTTCTCCTCGGCAGGTGCCCCGGCCTCCCGGCGCGTACCCGCCAGGGCGAAGAACGGCACGTACGCAATCGCCCGCTCCCCGCAGAGCCGGACGAATCCGTCGTCCTCCCGGTATGCGTCCACCCCGTACGAGTTCTGCACGCAGACCACGGGCGCGATGTCGCGTACCTCGTCGAGGTGCTCGGGCCGGGCGTTGCTGAGCCCGAGGTGGCGGATCAGCCCGGCGGCGCGCAGGTCGGCGAGGGCGCCGAAACGTTCGGCCAGCGGAACCGGGCTGGGGCGGTCGTACATCCGCAGGTTCACCAGGTCGAGGTGGTCGCGGCCGAGGCGGCGCAGGTTCTCCTCGACCTGGGCACGCAGCTGCGCCGCGGTGAGCGCCTCGGTGAAGCCGTCGCCCGGGTCGTACCCCGGGCCGACCTTGGTGGCGATCAGCAGGTCTTCCGGGTACGGGGCGAGCGCCGCGCGGATCAGCTCGGTGGCGTAGCGGGCCGGCCCCGTACCGACGCCCAGCGTGCCGCCGGGCGAGACGTAGAAGGCGGCGGTGTCGATGTGGTTCACGCCCAGCTCCACGGCCCGGCGCAGGACGGCGACGGCCCGGTCGGGGTCCGGGTCTGCGGTGATCCGCATGGAGCCGAAGCCCATCCGGTTGACGGTGTGGTCCCCCAGCGTCCAGGTGCCCGCGGCGGCGGCGGTGATCTCGTCGGTAGGCATCCGGCGACCCTAGCCAGGGTGGGTGCGCGACGCAGTCGGCCGCGCACCCGATACCGCGCGAGCGCGGTTACCACTAGCCTTGATGTCCTGAGGTCATGCTGCCGGCGCCCCGCGGCCGGCCGCCGCTGGGGCCGGGCCGGGCGTTCGGGTCAGGCCGGGGCGCTCGGGCCGGGCTTGCGCATCACCGGGACCAGCGCCAGCGCCGGCACGAGCAGCAGCGGCACCACGAGCAACGCGTGCAGAATGCCGACCTGGTCACCGAGCATGCCGAGCAGCGGCGGCCCGCCGAGGAACGCCGTGTAGCCGATCACCGCGACCACGCTGACCCGTACGGCTGCCTTCTCCTCCTCGTCCGCGGCGGCGCTCATGCCCACCGGGAAGCCCAGCGACGCCCCGACGCCCCAGAGCGCGACCCCGACGATGGCCACCGGCCCGGAACCGGCGAGAACCGCGAGGACGGCCCCTGCCGCCGCGAGCAGGATCGTCACGATCAGCACCCGCACGCGGCCCCACCGGTCGAGGGCGATCGTGCCGACGGTGCGCCCGAGCGTCATGCCCACCACGAAGACGCCGAAGACCGCGGCGCCGGCCGCCTCGCTCAGGTCGTGGCCGTCCACGAAGGCCACCGCGAGCCAGTCGTTGGCGCTGCCCTCGGTGAACGCCATCACCAGCACCAGCAGGCCGATCAGGAGGGTTCGCGGCTCCCGCCACACGGCGAGCAGGGTACGGCGCCGGGCCGCCGGGCCGGCCTGCGCCGCGGCGCCGACTCCGGTCTCCGCCGCCGGCAGGAAGAGCCCGGCGGCGTACAGCGTGCCGGCCAGCACCAGCACGGCGATCACGGCGAGGTGCGCGCCGACCGGAACGTCGAGCCGCGCGGCACCGGCGCCCAGGCCCGCCCCGGCCACCGAGCCGAGACTCCAGGCGGCGTGGAAGCGGGGCAGGATCGTGCGGCCCAACCGCCGCTCGACCGCCGCGCCTTCGACGTTCATGGCGACGTCGCAGGTGCCGGAGCCGTAGCCGAAGGCGAACAGGCCGACCGCGACACCGAGCGCCGAACCGGTCAGACCGGCGGCCAGCCCCGCCCAGGCGAGGCCCAGTGCCACCGCGAGGGTGGCCAGCCGTACCGATCGGGCGGTGCCGAGCCGCTGGGTCAGCAGCCCGGCGGTGGGCATGGCGAGCAGCGCGCCCGCCGAGACGGCCAGCAGGAGCAGCCCGAGGCGTCCGGCGCTGAGCCCCAGTTCCTCGCGGGCGGCGGGCACCCGGGAGAACCAGGTGGCCACGGCGAGACCGTTGAGGGTGAAAACGATGGCCACGCCGTTGCGCGCGGACCGCACCACCCGGGGCACGGCCGACGTGGTCGCCGGATCGGCGGGGGATGCGGTGGCGGCACTCACGGTTCCGACCGTACCGCCCGTCACACCCCCCGTGATCGTTGCTGCCGGAGCGGCGAGGGGTCGAGTTGGCGGGGCGCCGCCGTGGGGCGGTTAACCGGCGACTCGACGGGTAACCGCCGCGCACGTCCGCCGACAGCGAGGAACGGTGACCCGTGTCCGAACCCGCGCCGCCGCACCGGCAGCCGGAGGAGAACCACCGGCACGGCCGGCTCATTGCCCGCCCCGGCCTGCCGGTCGGTCCGGCCACCACCGGCCTGGTCCCGATGACCGACGCCGACGGCGAGCTGCTCGCCCTGCTGTACGCCCCGGCGCCGTCCGAGGATCGGCCGTACCGGCTGGTGGTGATGATGCACGGGGCCGGCGGATCGGCGCGCCAGGGGCTGGACCTGCTGCTCCCCGTCGCGGACGCGCACCACCTGCTGCTGCTCGCCCCGCAGGCGGCGGCGAGCAGCTGGGACCTCATCGCCGAGGGGTTCGGGACCGACGTACGCCGCATCGACGGTCTGCTGGCGTCCGTCTTCGCCGGTTATCCGGTCCAGAACGTGGTGCTCGGGGGTTTCTCCGACGGCGCGTCGTACGCCCTCTCGCTGGGGTTGACCAACGGCGACCTGGTCGCCGGCGTGGTGGCCTTCTCCCCCGGTTTCTCGGCGCCGCTGGTCACGCACGGCCGGCCGCGAGTGTTCGTCTCGCACGGCGTCGACGACCGGGTGCTTCCGATCGACGTGTGCAGCCGCCGGCTCGTTCCTCGCCTGCGCGACCTCGGCTACGACGTCACCTACCAGGAGTTCCCCGGCGGCCACGAGGTCCCCCAGGAGATCCGCACCGCCGCCGCCGACTGGCTGACCCCCCGCCGCGACACGCGTTGATCACGAAGTTGTTGCCTCGACACGCCGGGCTGGAGCGCATCAACTTCTGATCACCGGAGTGGTCAGACCGGGGGGAGGCCGACCGCCTCGTCGACCCGCCCGAGAACGGTGCGGTCGTCGTCGGCGCTGACGCCACGGAGCAGGTCGATCGCGGTCGCGCGGATCTGTCCGATGATCATGACTAGGGGCAGGGACCGGCCCGGGGTGAAGAGACCACCGGCGGTGCGTACGGCGACGAGCGCCGCACGGTCGGCCCGCTCGGCGTGCCGGTCGGCGACCTCGTCACGCCCCTCAAGGTCGGCGGCGAGCGCCGCTCCGGCCGCGCGGACCGCCTCCGCCAGCGAGCGCAGCGCCACCCCCAGATCGGCGGGCACCGCGGTGGGCTGGCGGGTGAGCGTCACTCCGGCGCGGGCGAGCACCCGGACGTTGCGTACCGCGTAGTCGACCTGCCGGATCGAGGTGTCCACCGAGCGCAGCCGGCCGATGTGCCGACGCCGGCGCAGGTGCAGCCAGAGCGCCTCCCCGGCGGCGAGCACCTCTTCGCGCAGCCGGTCCACCCGGGCGTCCATCTCGCGGGCGTGGCCGAGCGCCGCTCGCGCGGCCGGCTCGTCGTGCCGGTTCAGCGCGTCGGCGATGTCGGTGAGCAGCCCGGCCATCTCGTCGAACGTGCTGCGGACCTCGGCGACCAGCGGAGCCAGCGGGCGGCGGGCGTCGACCAGTTGGCTGGCGGCCAGCGCGATCCCGCCCCCGATCAGCGCGTCGACGAACCGGAACGGCACGAGCCCCTCGGTCGGCGGCGCGACGACCACCAGGTAGAGGGCGGAGACGGCGGCCTGCACCAGGCTCACCCCGGTCGCGCCGACCGCCGCGGCGAGGACCACGGTGAGCAGGATGACGGTGAAGACCGTCCCGGTACTGCCGCGCCCGAGGGCCTGGATCACCAGGTCGGCGACGAGCACGCCGCCGGCCACCCCGAGCACCACCTCGACGGCCCGGCGCAACCGCTGACCTCTGGCCTGACCGAGAACGATCAGGGCGGCGGCGGGTGCGAAGAACGGCCCCGGGTGCCCGAGCAGCCGGGTGGCGAGGATCCAGGCGACCGTGGCGGCCAGGGTCGCCTCCACCACCGGTCGCCAGCCGTGGCGCAGCCGCCCGGCGGCCACCCGCAACCAGCCCATGTCAGCTGGCGGCGGCCGCGGTCAGGCGGGCGTGTTCCGGCGAGGCGAGGAACCGGGCCAGCACCTCGGTGGTGCCCGGGGTGTACGGCCGCCCGTCGAGCAGCTCGGCGGCCGGCACGAAGACGATCGCGGCGCCTTCGCCGAGCACGACGTCCTCCTGCCGGGCTCGGGTGGCGCCGCAGAAGTAGTGCTTGATGCGGCCGGCCTCGGGCACCTCCTGCCGGGCGAAGTGGCGCAGCCCCTGCTCGGCGCGGAGCCCGGTCTCCTCCCACAGCTCCCGCTCGGCGGTCTGCTCCGGCGTCTCGCCCGCCTCCGCGTGCCCGCCGGGCAGGCCCCACGCGTTCGGGTGGAACGTGGCGTTCCCGTCACGTAGTTGCATCAGCAGCCGCCCGTCCCGGTCGACCAGCAGCACGCAGGCGATTGTGATCACGACGCGAGCCTAGCGAGCGCGCCGCGGGACAGCCCACCCGATGGTGATCGGCTATAAGTGACGCATGGATTTCCCTCCGTACCTGGGCAGCATGCCGATGCACGCGATCACCGAGATCCACGGTGAGCCGGGGCTGCTGGAGCGCTTCCGGTTGGAGATCCGGTCCTTCGACGAGACCGCTCAGGAGCGGTTGACCGCCGCCCTGGACCTCGCCGCCGAGCTGCACCGCGACGACCGCCGGGTCCGCGAGCCGTACCTGAACCACCTCCTGCGGGTGGCGATCCGGATGATGCACCACTACCAGGTGCGCGACGTCGACGTGATCGTGGCGGGGCTGCTGCACGACACGGTCGAGGACCACCCGGCCGAGCTGGCCGGCGACGACGCGACCGGCGACGACCTCACGCCCGCGGCGCTGGCCACGCTCGCCGCCCGGTTCGGGCCGCGGGTCGCCCGCCTGGTCGCCGCGGTCACCAATCCGCGGTACGACCCGACGCGCGATCGCGACGAGCAGTACCGCGAGCACGTGGCCGCCAGCCTCGACCGGGATCCCTGGGCACGGGTGATCAAGGTGTCGGACTTCACCGACAACGGGGTGGGTGTGATCCACACGGTGGGGCCGAAGGTGGAGTCCTCCGCCCGCAAGTACCGGCCGCTGGTCCCGGTCTACCGTGAGCTGGTCATGCGCCCCGACACTCCCCTGTCGGCCGAGGTGAAGGCACACATCCTGGGCCAGCTCGACCTGGCCGAGGAGCGGTTCAGCGCGATCCTGGACCAGCCCGCCCACCACCACTGACGCACCGACCTGCCCTTCCGCTCCAGCTGGCCCGGGATCAGGGGCAGCCACGATCAACTCGCCTTCCACTGATGTCGGGGTCTCCTGGACGGTGGGACACCCCGACATCAATGATCCCGAGTCGATCACCCGCGCCCCGTCAGATGTCGCGTACCGAGATCCGGGTCGACCGGACCGGGCGTACGGCATCGTCCGTCGATGTCCGCCGGGAGCCCGTCACTTCGTGGGGTCGACCGACCGTTGTTCACCTTGAGGACGGAACCCTCACCGAGCGGGTCGACGGCCCGGCTCCGTTCGGCGCGAGCTTCCCGACCACCGCGTTGGAAAGGGGTGACATGACGGACGCCCCGGACCCTGCGAAGCCGCCGCGCGCGGACCGGTGGCGGCAGGCCACCCAACGCGCGTACGACCGGAGCCGCCGGACGGGCCTGCGTGCCGGGAAGTGGCTGGCGCGGCGCTGGCGGCAGACCGTGGCCATGCTGCAGGACACGGAGCCCACCACCGCGCCCGCCGCTCTCCCGGCCGCACCCACGCGCGAGGTGCTGCGACGCGACGCGCAGATCACCGTGCCCGCGCAGGGCTACATCTACGCGTTCGTCATCCGGGCCAGCTTCACCTGGTCCGCCGAAGGTCTCCGGCCGGAGTTGCTCAGCTGGCACGCGCAGCGCCTCCAGCCGCTCGCCGTTCAGCGGCTCACCCGCCTCGCCGCGGAACTCGCCCGGACCACCGCGTCACACCAGGCCGGCAAGCTTGAGGTTGATCTCCAGCAGGCGATCGGCGAGGCGAACTGGACCTGGCGGCACGCCGGGGGGACAGTGACCGGCAGACCGGACGCCTGGGTACGGCTCGACGAGCGGGTCCAGCAGGCGCTGTTGCCGTACTCGCAACGCCGGGTCACCCTCATCTCCGAGTACGAACTGCACCTCGCGCGGGCCCGCAGCGCGCAGCTGCTCGCCCGCCGTTGGGCGAAGATCCTGGGCGAGTACGCCGACACCGCCGCCGTGGCCGGTAGTTCCGAGACGCAGGAGCGCCTGATCGACGCGGCCCGCCGGATGATCGGCCTACAGAAGATCGCCGCGCAGTGGATCGAGGATCTGCTCGCCGAGCGGCCCCGCACCGACAACTGGTTCGACCGGCCGCAACCGCCGGCACCCGACCCGCCGCCGGAGCCACGCCGACCCCACGACGTGCCCCGGCAATCCGCGCCCCCGCCGACGACGAAACCGCGCGACGCCGCGGCCGACGGCGACTCCCCGACCCCGAAGTGATCGCGTACGGCGGGGCGCCGCGCCGCTCAGCGAGACGGCGCGGCGCCGGGAGGCCGGCTCAGGCGTTCTTCAGCCACGGGTCCTCGGGCTTCGGCCGGTCGAACGTGGGCCGCGCCCGCTGCCAGTGCCCGCGGGTGAAGTCGGGCACCTTGACCGGGCGCATCCGGCCGGTCTTCAGCGACTCGTGACTGAGCGGGATCACCGAGCACCAGGCCGCCGAGTCGTACACGTCGATGTCGGGGGTCATGCCGAGCCGCATCAGCTGGACGAGACGCCAGATGGAGACGAAGTCCCCGCCACCGTGACCGCCGTACTGGTCGGCCAGCTCCTCCAGCGTGGGCCAGAGCCAGTGGTCGTGCTGCCGCAGGATGGCGTTGTACTCGTTGCCCGTCCGCCAGCTGTGGTTGTCGTGACCGAGCGACTCGAGGTAGACCCGCGAGTTGTCCAGCTCGATCGAGCCTCGGGTGCCGGTGAGGGTGGTCTCACGGCTGTACGGGTGCGGTGAGTTCACGTCGTGCTCGACCCGGATGAACCGGCCACTGGTGGTGGTGACGAAACAGGTGTGCCGGTCACCGGAGATGTAGGGCCGGTCGTCCCAGGACGAATGATCGGGCCCGACCCGCGGATCCTCGGAGCGGAACAGGGCGAGCGCCTTGGGCACGGACGCCACGGCCAGCAGCTCCTCGAACCGGTCGCCGCGGTTGATGCCCAGGGCGGCCGAGACCGGACCCAGACCGTGCATCGGGTAGTGCAGGGCGTTCATCCGGGTCTGCCAGCGACGCCGCCAGTGCTCGGGGTGGTAGGCGCCGCCGAACAGGTACGGCCAACGCAGGTCGTGCACGTAGCCGCCGGAGGCGTGCTGGAGGTCGCCGAAGATCCCCTGCCGGGCCATGTTGAACATCGCCATCTCGGGCCGGAAGTAGTTGACGTTCTCCAGCAGCATGCAGTGCTTGCGGGTCCGCTCCGAGGTCCGGACCAGGTCCCAGATGTCGTCGAGGTGAGGGGCGATCGGCAGCTCCACGGCGACGTGCTTGCCGTGCTCCATGGCCGCCTTGGCCATCGGGTGGTGCCACTCCCAGGGAGTGGCGATGTAGATGAGGTCGATGTCGTCGCGCCGGACGAGGTTGAGGAAGTCCTCCTCGCCGTCGGAGTAGCCGGCGGGAGGCTTGTCCTGGAAGCCCTGCTGCATGATCCGGCTGATCGTCCGCTCGACCCGGTCGGGGCGGATGTCGCAGACGGCGGTGACGGTGGCCACCGCACCGAACCGGCGGTCCTGGTCGCCACCGCGGTTGCCGAGACCGATGAGCCCGACGCGGACCTGTTCGAAGCCTTCGAACGGTACGTCGACCATGCTCTTTTCGCCGCGGCCGCGGGCAGGTTCGTGTCCGCCCGGGTCGGCGTCGGCGGGGGCGCCCACGGCGCCGGTGAGACCGGCTGCGGCGCCCAGCACGGCACCGGACCGGAGCAGGTCACGGCGGGACGGGTTGAACTGGGCTGGCGGGGTCACGTGATCACTCCCTACCTGAAGGGGACCTGATCGAACTTGCCTGCTTGCGTCGTTCAGTGAGCAGTGTCGATCAGACAGACATCGATGGCAAGGGGTGGTCTGCCACCTTCCGCGGGACCTGACTGACTCAGAATCCATGGATTGCCATGCATGAGCCTGACCGTTTACGCTCGGATGGCCGCCAGATCGCGCGATTTCGCGCCGGGCGAGATGCGCCGTGGGCAGCGGGTCGGAGCGCCATGACACACGTCGAGCAGGAGATCGCCAGCCAGCCCCGATGCTGGCAGCGAGCAGTCGCACAGACCGACGGCCACGCCGGGCGGCTGCCACGCCACGGCGAACGGGTCGCCGTCGTCGGCTGCGGCACGTCGTGGTTCATCGCCATGGCGTACGCCAGACTCCGCGAAGGAGCCGGCCTCGGCGAGACCGACGCGTACCCGGCGTCGGAGTTCCCGACGCGGCGAAGCTACGACCGGGTGCTGGTGATCAGCCGCTCCGGTACGACCACCGAGGTGCTGGACGTGCTGCGCGCCGTCCGGGGCCGTACGCCCAGCTCCGGCGTGCTCGGCGATCCCCGGTCGCCGGCGGTGTCCCTGGTGGACGAGCCGGTCTGCCTGCCGTACGCCGACGAGAAGTCCGTCGTGCAGACCCGGTTCGCGACGACCACGCTGGCGGTGCTGCGAGCCCACCTCGGCCACGACCTCGACCAGGCGGTACGCGACGCGACGGAGGCCCTGACCGCTGTCCTGCCGCTGGATCCCGCGGCGCTGGAGCAGGTCACGTTCCTCGGCCGGGACTGGACGGTCGGCCTCGCGCACGAGGCGGCGCTCAAGTGCCGCGAAGCCGCCGGCTTCTGGGCCGAGGCGTACCCGGCGATGGACTACCGGCACGGCCCGATCGCCGTCGCCGGCCCCGGCCGCGCGGTATGGGCCGTCGGAGCCGTGCCGGCGGGACTTCCCGAGCAGGTGGCCGCCACCGGCGCGACCTTCGTGCACGGCACGCGCGACCCGATGGCGGATCTCGTCCTGGCGCAGCGACTGGCAGTCGGCCTGGCCACCCGACGGGGGCTCGACCCGGACGAGCCTCGGCACCTGACCCGCTCGGTGATCCTGACGTGAGCCGCCAGGACGCGGACAGCGAGGCGCCGGCCGGACGGATCCTCACCGTCACGCTCAACCCGGCGCTGGACGTGACGTACCACGTGCCCACCCTGACGCCCGGCGCCACCCACCGGGTGGCCAGGGTGGACGAACGAGCAGGCGGCAAGGGCGTCAACGTCGCCCGCCTGCTGCACACCCTCGGCGTCCCCGTCGTGGCCACCGGCCTGGCCGGCGGCGCGTGCGGCACGCGGATCCGGTCGCTGCTGGCCGACGAGGGGGTGCCGGAGCGGTTCGTGCCGATCGTGGCCGAGTCCCGGCGCACCGTGGTCGTCGCCGAGCCGAACTCGGCGACCGGGCTGTGGGAACCCGGGCCGACGGTCACCCCGGACGAATGGGACGCCTTCCGCACCCGGTTCACCGAACTCGTACGCGGCGTCGCGGCGGTGGTGCTCTCCGGCTCCCTGCCCGGCGGGGTGCCGGTCGACGCGTACCGGACGCTCATCGAGGCGGCCCGGTGCGCCGGCGCGCGGACCGTGCTGGACAGCAGCGGGGAGGCGTTGCGCCACGGCCTGGCCGCCCGCCCGGACCTCGCAAAACCGAACGCCGAGGAGCTCGCCGGCCTCGTCGGGGACGCACCGCCGCGCCCGGCCGCCGCGCTAGACGCGGTACGCGCGCTCGACGCCCGTACCGTGGTCGCCTCGTTCGGCCCGGACGGGCTGCTCGCCGTGACCGGCGAGGGCGCCTGGCACGCGTACGTGCCGCAGCCGGTGGCCGGCAACCCGACCGGCGCCGGAGACGCCTGCGTCGCCGCACTGACCCGCGGTCTGCTCCGGCAGCGCCCCTGGCCGGAGCGGCTCACCGAGGCGGTCGCGCTGTCGGCCGCCGCGGTCCGGGCGCCGGTGGCGGGAAGCGTGGACCTGTCCGACTACCGGCAGCTGCGCCGGGCCGTGATCGTCAAGGAGATGTGATGCCACTCGTCCCGACCGGACAGGTCGTCGCCGCGGGACCGGTCTGCGCGTTCAACGTGATAACCCTGGAGCACGCCGAGGCGATCGTCGCCGGTGCGGAGGCCGCCGGTCGGCCCGTCGTGCTCCAGGTCAGCGAGAACGCCGTACGGTTCCACCGTCGGCTCGCACCGGTCGCCGCCGCGACGCGGGCCGTCGCGGCGAACGCCACCGTCGACGTGGCGCTGCACCTCGACCACGTCGTCTCCGCCGACCTGTGGCGCCAGGCACCGGAGCACGGCTTCGGCTCGGTGATGATCGACGCCTCCCGGCTGCCGTACCAGGAGAACGTCGCGGCCACTCGGGCCGCGGCCGAGTTCGCCCATGCGCACGGGCTCTGGGTCGAGGCCGAGCTGGGCACGGTCGGCGGGAAGGACGGTGAACCTCCGATCGACCCGCACGCCCCCGGCGCCCGTACCGAGCCGGCCGAGGCCGCGTCGTACGTGGCGCAGACCGGTGTGGACGCGCTCGCGGTCGCGGTCGGCTCCACGCACGCCATGACCGTACGCAGTGCCGCGCTGGACCATGACCTGATCGAGCGGCTGCGGGCGACGATCGCGGTGCCGCTGGTGCTGCACGGCTCGTCCGGGGTTCCCGACGAGGAGCTGCGCCGGGCCGTCGCCGGCGGGATCGGCAAGGTGAACATCGGTACGGCGTTGAACGTGGCCCTCACCGGCAGCGTGCGCCGCACGCTCGACGTACACCCGGAGATGGTCGACCCGCGACGCTGGCTGGCACCGGCCCGGGAGGCGATGGCCGAGTGCGTGGCGCACTTCTGCCGGGTCGTGTCCGGCGACGCAGCGGCCGGGGCCGACAGCGGCCTGGCGTCGACGGGGGCCGTGCCGTGACCTCGACCGAGACCACGCCGGGGGCCGCCGCGGGCGGGATGGCCGACCGGTCCCGCCGGTTGCAGGCGCTGCTGGAGATCCTGGCCGCGCGGGGCGGGCGGCTCTCCGTCGCCGAGGGCGCCGCCGCCCTGCAGGTCTCCGAGGCGACCGTCCGTCGGGACTTCACCGCCCTCGCCGAGCAGCAACTGGTGACCCGTACCCACGGTGGGATCGTGGCCGGCTCGGTCGCCTACGACCTGCCGGTGCGCTACCGGTACCGCGGGGACCGCAGCACCAAGGAACGCATCGCGGCGACCGCCGCCGGGCTCGTCGAGCCGGGCAGCGTCGTCGGGTTGAACGGGGGCACCACGACCTCGGCCACCGCCCGGCACCTCGCCGCCCGGCACCTCGCGGCCCGGCCCGAGCTGGCGCAGGCCACCAACCGGCCGGCCCTGACGGTGGTGACCAACGCCTTGAACATCGCCACCGAGATGGTGCTCCGGCCGTCCGTACGCACCGTCATCCTCGGCGGCGTCGCCCTTCCCCAGTCGTACGAGCTGACCGGGCCACTGACCAGCATGGTTATGCAGTCGCTGTGGCTGGACGTGCTCTTCCTCGGCGTCGACGGGTTCTCCACCGACGGCACGTCGTGCCACGACGAGAGCGAGGCGGGCATCGACGCGCTGATGGTCAGCCGGGCCCGTCAGGTGGTGGTCGTGGCCGGCTCGGAGAAGCTGGGCCGGCACTCCTTCGCCAAGATCTGCGACGCGTCCGCGGTGCACACCCTGGTCACCGACGACGCCGCCGACGAGCGGATCGTGGCCGACCTGCGCACGGCCGGCGTCACCGTCCTGCTGGCCTGACGGGCCCTACGCCGGCTCCATCAGCAGGCGCGCGTAGTTGGCCATCGAACGCTGGTAGCGAGGCAGGTGGGGTGCGAGGGCGGCGACGGCGACGGAAACGGCTTCACGCTCGCGGCCCACGCTCGTCAGGGCGAGCGCGAGCGTGGCGCTGACCGCGTCGTCGAGCTCGTCGGAGGGCTGCCGCCGCTCCGCCGTCAGCAGCTCGACGGACTCCTCGGCCCGTCCGACGTTACGCAGCGAGCTGGCCAACTGGATCACCGAGCGGCGGCGGCGGATACCGCTGAGGCCGTTGCGCAGCGCCTCACGGTAGAGGGGCACCGCCCGGTCGGAATGGCCGGTCGAGTCGAGAGCGGAGGCCCGCTCGAACACCGCGACCGGGTGCCCGTCGGGCAGTTCGGCGGCGAGTTCGTCGATGCGTCGGAGGAAATCCTCGGGGTCGTGGTCGTCGATGCTCGCCCACAGCTCGGCACTGCGGCGTTCCCAGTCAGATGTGATCGTCATGGACCCGATCTTGACGGTCGGCTAGGTTTGACCGCCAGTGATTCGGCGAGGGCCGAATCAGTTCGGGCTGGGAGGTGACCGACCATCGCGATCACGCTGCGGTTCGGCCCCGCCGACCTGATGCGCTGCCGGTTCGCGCTCTCCCCCGTGCTGGAGACGATCCAGGCGATCCGGCTGACCAGCCCCGAGGACGTACCCGGGCACCACCGGGGCTTCCTTCACTCGGTGCGGCACCAGCTGACCGCGCTGGACCTCCGGCCGGTGACGCTGCTGCAGCCGCGCCGCGGTTACAGCCCGGACTTCCTGTCCCCGCCGCCGACCGTCGCGCATCCGCGCTTCGCCGACGAGCTGGCGTGCATCGAGGCGACCCCGCTCGACCGGGTACGGGAAGAGGTGGCCCGGTCGCTGCGGGACTCGCGTGGCGGCGACCGTACCGACGTCGGCCGACGGCTGCTGGCCGACCCCGCCGACGCGCTGCGGATGCTCACCGGCGTGATCCAGGACGTCTGGCAGGAGGTGATCGAGCCCGTCTGGCCGAGGGTTCGTGCGCTACTCGACGCCGACGTGGCGTACCAGAGCCGCCGGATGGCCGAGGGCGGGCTGGACCGGCTCTTCGCCGAACTGCACCCGCAGCTGCGCTGGCACGACGGCGTACTCACCCGGGAACGCGGCGACGACGAGCACCGCGACCTGACAGGGAACGGCCTCCTACTCATGCCCAGCGCGTTCAAATTCGATCAGGTGCTGGTGATCCTCGACGATCCGTGGCAGCCGACCGTGATCTATCCGGCGCGCGGACTGGCCACCCTCTGGCAGTCGGCGAGCGCACAGGAGCTGGCGTCGTTGGGTCGTCTCGTCGGCCGCACCCGCGCCACGCTGCTCACCGGGTTGGCCGAGCCCGCGACGACCACCGTGCTGGCTCACCGGCACGCGCTCGCGGCCGGCACGGTCTCCGAGCACCTGACGGTGCTGCGCGACTCAGGTCTGGTGGTCGGCGAGCGGCACCGCCACGAGGTCCGTTACCGCCGGACCCCGCTGGGCACCGCCCTGGTCGACCAGGCCGTGTGACGGCCCGCTCAGTCGCTGATCAGGTGGGACATGCGGGCCGGCTCGGCGAGTACAGCCTCGGCACCCGGGATGTCGGCAAGCCGGGCCGCCAGGGTGGCCACCGCCAGTCGTTCCGGCAGCGCCTCGCTGCCCTCGGACGTGGCGATCCTCGATCGTTGGCGGCTCAGCTGCGCTTCTCCCGGCGATTCGGGCGGCTGTCCCGTCAGCGATCGCGAGGCACCGGAGGAGCGACGGGCAACCGGGGACAGCGGGGGTCGGGGATGCGCGACGATGACGATGCGCGGCGGTTGGCGAGAATGGCGAGGGTCTCCCGGCGTACCGACTCGGGCTCGTGGGTCAGTCGACGGTGGGTGAAGCGGACGACCAGGATGCCGAGCACGGCGAGCTGCGCGTCCCGGCGCAGGTCGATCTCGCGTTGGCGTGGGTCGCCGTGGGTCGTGGCGCCGTCGAGTTCGATGTTGACACGCTCGTGTTCGGCATACAGGTCGAGGTAGACGTTACGCGGGCCGAGCCGGACGGGCACCTGTCGTTTGAACAGCGGCATCTGCGGGCCGGTGAAGACCCGCTCGTGCCCCCAGATCTCCAGCGGGCTGCGGCAGCCCTCGGCGAGCTGGGTCAGCAGCGATCGGAGTACGGCCCGGTCCGCCAGCTTCGGCGTCGTCTCCAGCGCGGACATCAGCCGCTGTGGCGTGGACAGCCGATCGTTGACGGCCCGGATCACGGGTGCCCGCCGCTCACCGGCCGGAAGCAACGGCCACGAGTCGACCAGGGACCGTTCGAGCCGGGTCACCGTCAGACCTCGCCGAGCCATCACGTTCGTCAGGTCGATCCGCCGGTGCACGGCCACCCCTGGCCGGCTGCGAAGCCCGACGCCGGCCGGCACGCTCAGGTGCAGCAGCTCGCCGGCCGCCTGCCGGTGCAGCCCCCACACGGCCAGTGCGCTGAGGTGGCTGAGCGCTGCGCGCCCGTCGGCCCAGGCGAGAACCGCGCGGTTGCCGAGGGCCGGGTCGAGTCGACCGATGAGCGGGGTCGCCTGGGATCGTCTCTCTGGTTCGATCAGCAGGTGCGCCGCCACGAACACCTCGGGCAGTACCCGCACCAAGTCGCCTGAGCGGCACGCCCGTTCCAGGGTCCACTCTGGTACGACCTGGACCGCTGCCGCCCGAGTGACCAGCCCGCGGCCCCGCTCCACCAGCTCCGCCAGCAGAGGATTCACACCGCTGACCGTGCTGGCCCGCCACCCGGTTCGGCAACCACGAGCGCCGCACCTGTGGACGTCCACCCCCGCTGTGCACAGCCCCCGTCACATCGCCGGATCTGCTATCGCCCGCCGTGCTCGTCGGCGGCTCGGCGGCGCACGACGTCGGCGGGTACGGTGGCCTGATCGTCAACGACCGGGGGAACCTCGGGCGCGGCGTGCCGACAGCGATGAGCGCGGAGGGTCCGCGTCCAGCACCGTCTCCCAGGTGGCCTTCGGGCGGGTTTCGCAGTTCCCCCAGGAACACTGCCGCCACGTTGACAGGCCGGGCGTCGAAGCGCCGAACCATCTCCTCTCGGGCAAGCGCGTACCAGTTGAAGGCGTACCGGGGGCCTCGGCGGTCGTCAGCGGGGGACGTCGCGGTGGCGGAAGGCGGCTACGCCGGTCGCCAGCAGGGCCGCCGCCACGGCGGCGAGGACCAGCAGGGGCGGCGCCGTCGGGTCGACCGCGGGCGCGGACGGTACGTGGGTGTACGGCGAGAGGTCGAGCGCGGCTTGCGGCAGCTCCAGCACCGCACCGAGCTGCCCGAGCAGCAGGAACGCCATCAGCGCCGCCCAGGAGAGCACCACCGACCAGCGGGGCAGCAGTCCGAACAGGGCGGTCACCACACCGGCGACGACGAGCAGGGCCGGTAGGCGAAGTGCGGCGGCGCCGCCCAGCGCGAGCGCCTTCCCCACCGGGTCGCCGTCGACCAGGCCGTAGCCGAAGCCGGTGGTGATCCCGCCGAACAGCAGCAGCGCGGTCGCGCCGAGCACTGCCACACCCACCTGCGTGCCCAGCCATCGGCTGCGGCTCACCCCGGTGGCGAGGACCGCCTCCAGCACCCCGTCGGCCTCGTCGGCGCGGACCCGCAGCAGGGCCTGCACGACGTACGCCCCGATGGCGAGCGCGTACAGGCCGAGCATCGCGGCGAGGAACGCGTCGACCAGGTCGGCGCCGCCGCCCATCGCGGCGATGGCCTCGGCGGCGGCCGGGTTCTCGGCGATCATGGCGTTGAACTCGTCGGCGGCGACGCCCATCGAGATGCCGAGGATGCCCACCCCGATCGCCCAGCCGAGCAGCGTGCCGCGTTGCAGCCGCCAGGCCAGTCCCGCGGGGCTGAGCAGCCAAGTCGCGGCGTGCGCCGGGCCGCGGCGGGCGGCGACGAGGCCGGCCCCGAGGTCGCGGCGTTGTGCCAGCGCGTACGCGAGCACCACGGCGGTGGCCAGCAGCGCGATGGGCAGGGCGAGGGTCCACCACCGGTCGCCGGTGTAGGCGCGCACCTGGTTGCCCCAGCCCAGCGGTGTGAGCCAGGACGGCCAGGCGCTGTCCACCCGCGTGCCGGCGGCGTCTACCTCGCCGAACACGTCGCCGGCGGCGCGCAGCAGGAAGGAGAGGCCGACGGCCGCGGCGGCGAGCGCGTTGGCGCCTCGGGCGGTGACTGTGAGCTGGGCGGTGACGGCGGCGACTCCGGTGAACGCCACCCCGACGCCACCGATCGCGGCGGCCGCGGCGACGGACCCCGCGAGGGGCAGCCCGGCGCCGGTGAGGGCGACCGCGAGCAGGGCGGCGGCGAGCAGGTTCGCCCCGACGACGACCAGCAGGGCGGCGGTGAGCAGCGCGTACCGGCCGACCACTGACGCGCCGAGCAGCTCGGCGCGGCCGGTCTCCTCGTTCTGCCTGGTGTGCCGGACCACCGCGAAGGTGCTCAGCAGCGCGACGAGGACCGCCAGCGTCGCGTACGTCTCGGCGACCACCACGGCGCCGAGGTCGGTGCCGGCGATGGGACCGTTGAAGGCGCGGGCGACCAGGCTGGACGCCGAGGTGGTGGCGTAGCCGCGCCGGGCCGCCTCGTCCGGGTAGAGGCCGGCCACGCTGGCCGCGAGGGCGTACCCGAGCAGGGGTGTGCCGAGGACCCAGATGCCGAGCCGGATCCGGTCGCGGCGCAGCGCGAGCCGGGCGAGCCGTCCGGTGCCGGTGAACGCGCTCATCGCAGGGCCGCCCGGGGCTCGGTGTCGCGGTGACCGTCGTCGGTGGTCTCGCCGGCGCCGTAGTGGCGCAGGAACAGCTCTTCGAGGGTGGGTGGGGCGCTGGTCAGCGAGCGTACGCCGAAGCGGACGAGGTGACCGAGCAGCTCGTCGAGGTGGGCGGGCTCGACCTCCAGGTGGGTACGCCCACCGGTCTCGCGTACGGCGTGCACGCCGGGCAGCTCCGCGAGGCCGGTGAGCGGGCGGGCGGTCTCCACCGTCACCGCCGTGCGGGTGAGGTGGCGCAGCTCGGTGAGGCTGCCGGATTCGACCGTGCGTCCCTCGCGGATGATGCTGACCCGGTCGCAGAGCGCCTCGACCTCGGCGAGCACGTGGCTGGAGAGCAGCACGGTGCCGCCCTCGCCGCGGATGCGCCGGACCTGGTCCTGGAACACCGACTCCATGAGCGGGTCGAGGCCGGAGGTCGGCTCGTCGAGCACGTACAGCTCCACGTCGGAGGCGAACGCGGCGACGATGGCCACCTTCTGCCGGTTGCCCTTGGAGTAGGTGCGGCAGGTGCGGGTGGGGTCGAGGTCGAAGCTGTCCAGCAGCTCGTCGCGCCGGTGCCGGTCGAGGCCGCCGCGCAGCTCGCCGAGCAGGTCGATGGCCTCGCCGCCGGTGAGGTTCGGCCAGAGGCTCACGTCACCGGGCACATAGGCCAACCGGCGGTGCAGGCGTACGGCGTCGCGCCACGGGTCTGCGTCGAGCACCCGCGCCTCGCCCGAGTCGCCGCGCAGCAGCCCGAGCAGGATGCGGATGGTGGTGGACTTGCCGGCGCCGTTGGGGCCGAGGAAGCCGTGCACCTCCCCCGCCTCGACCCGCAGATCGAGCCCGTCGAGGGCGCGGACGGCGCCGAACGTCTTGACCAGTTCGTCGATCGCGATGACGGCCATGGCCCCTCCCCGGGCGGGTGACACATCGACAACCCACTGTACTGACTGTGAGGCTGGCGGGGTCGGTCCCGCAGGTGGTGGGCTGATGGTCGGCGGCAGCGGACGTGACTCTTGTTCTGACTGGCTTCGTG